>NZ_SUMF01000023.1 GCF_005048205.1 Chitiniphilus eburneus | reverse complement strand
ACTGGTACGCCCGGGCAGCCGCTTCCATCGCAAGATCGTCAACATCCACCCCGGCATCACCCGCCCGGATTCGCCGTGCCCGTGACGCAACCCTGACGGATCGACCATGTTGCAAGCCCTGGAAACCCTGCTTCAAACCGACCTCCAGCAAGCGCTGGGCGACCGCGCCGCGCTGACGCTGGGTGCCGTCGCCCCGGCGCCGCAGGCGGGCAAGGCCGCCGTCTGGCTCAACGCCGCCAGCCTGGATACCGACCCCGGCGACGACCCCGGCCGCGTCGGTCGCGGCAGCGCCCACCTGCTGCGCTCGCAGACGCTGACACCGATCGCCAAGCAGCCCGGCAACTTCACCCTGCCCGCCGGCCAGACCGTGGTCGATGTGCAGGCGCCGCCCGGTCGCCTGCTCAATGCCGCCGACCACTACACCCAGGACGGCGCAACGCTGCGCTTCCTCAGCCCGCCACTGTCGCCGGTGCTGGCACGGCTGCGCGGCGAGCGAGCGCGTGGCTATGTCGAACGCATGTCGGCACGGGGCGAGCTGCTACTCAGCGCCTGGGCGGAAAGCAATGCCGCCTCCGCCACCCTGCTCGGCGACGCGCTGGGTGCCGTGCTGGCGCGACTTTCGGAAATCGATGTGGTGGAACTGGTCGCTCCCGGTGCCGGCCCGCTGGCGATGCGGTTGTACCGACCGGCCGCCTGGCTGGCGCGCCTGGAGAACAGCAGCGTGCGTCTGGGTAACCGCGACTGGCTGGTGGCCGGCGCGCATATCGGCCTGCGCGGCGAGATCGAACTGGCACTAGCCGTCGGCACGCCCGAGCCGACCTCGCTCATCAAGCGCATCGAAGCCACCGCCCAAGTGGTGCCGACCCGCCAGCCGGACTGACACCCTGCACTCCGCCCGTGCAAAAAAAACGGCGCCAAAAGGCGCCGTTCGTGCCACTGGAACCGTCTACAGGGGGCGGGGAGACGGTTCCGATGGGGTCCTGCAAGTCAGAGCGGTTAACAAAACCCAGCGTAGCGATCCTGGCAAGAAGCGCGAAACGCAGGCAGTACATTTAGTACGACCAGTAAGCGCGACGCCGCCAGGAGGGTTTTGTTAGCCGCGCTTACTTGGTTTGCTCAGCCTTCGGAGCGCTGGCCTGATCGGCAGCCGGCTCGTCAGCAGCGTGGGCAACGCCCAGGGTGAAGGCGGACAGGGCAGCGATGGCGGCGAACTTGGCGATGATTTGGCGAACTTGCATCGGTTTTACTCCAGTTAAGAAAACGATGGGTGGGCTGAGCCACGAGAGGGATATAGCAGGCTCCGTGCCAGCTCCTATCATTTACTTTAAAATCAACGAGTTAAGAAAATTGATTCATTGAAAATGCTGTGCCAGGCTGTTGAGAGGCTGGCAACTTGTCGTCAATCGACGACAGATACAGCCAGCAAACACACAACCCCATGAAAGAAATAGGAAAATTTCTGTCGCTGAGGTGCGACAGCGCACTGGCATACTTGTTCGATCAATGACTTAGGGCCAGTTGCCGCACCAGCCTTACTGGCTGCTCAATTCATTGCAGTGCCGTCCCCATCGAAGTGCCCACCCAAAAAAACGCCGCCCGGAAAGGCGGCGCAAGAGGGATGTCCATCCGGCACGGGCCGGGCACGGCTCTGGTCAGGCGGTCACGCCAGCCAGCAATGCGGCGTAAGTGTCGTCTTGATCGCCGCCATTGGCGTAGCGGGTCGCCAGCTGGGCGATCAGGCTCTGGATCAGCGATTGCGTGCTGTCCTCATCATCCTCGCTGGATGCGCCCTGCTGTGGGGGCGGGGGCGGAGGCATGCCACCCTGCGGACGAGCCTGGTCGGCCTGCGTCAGCTCATCGGCACTCAGGCTGCCGTCGCCGTTGCTGTCGACGCGCTGGAACAGCTCGGCCGACTTGGCTTCGTCGGTGCCCTTGGGCGCGCCGACCTTGAATTCGTCCAGGCTAAGTGCTCCGTCCTCATCCTCATCGAGCTTGCCCAGCAGTTCGGCCAGGCTGCCACCGCCGGCCTGGCCACTGCGGAACTGCTGCGCCGCCTGCTGCAACTGCGCTTCCATCTGTTTGGCGAAAGTGTCCGATTCATCCTGGCTGACGGTGCCGTCGCCATCGCTATCGATCTTGGCGAACAGTGCCTCGGCGCGACTGGTGTCGCCTTGCGGCGCACCGGCCTTGAACTCGTCCAGCGACAGGCCGCCGCTGCCGTCCACGTCCAGGTCCTTGAAACGCTCCTTGGGGTCGGGTCGCTGGGCGTAGGTCTGGGCGATGCCGGCCCACGCGCTGCTCCCGCTGATGCTACTGACCATGTCTCTTGCTCCTCGAAGCCGGCCCGCCTATAGCGTGGCCCGGGTTGCGTTGGCGCCAGGGCGCCGGCACCCGCGGCACAGACGGTGCGGGTACGTTGCCGTATTGGAACCGCGACACGTAAGCGCGGCATGTCCGTCGCCCGCTATTTTGTCGGCGTTTGGTCATTGCCCGCGCAACCGTTTACATGCCCGTTACAACTGGCGGATCGTGATCCGCCATGCCGGCGCTACCATGCAGAACATGGAAAAAGAACATCTGCTGGTGGTCGACGACGACGACGAGATCCGCGTGCTGTTGCAGGATTACCTGGAAAAGAATGGCTTTCGCGTCAGCACGGCAGCCGACGGCGCGGCGATGCGCCGCGCGCTGGCGGCCAATCCGGCGAAGCTGGTGGTGCTGGACGTGATGCTGCCGGGCGAGGACGGGCTGGCGCTGTGCCGCGCGCTACGCGCCGAGGGCGAGGTTCCGGTGGTGATGCTGACCGCGCTCAACGACGAGACCGATCGCATCGTCGGGCTGGAGTTGGGCGCCGACGATTACGTGACCAAGCCGTTCAGCCCGCGCGAGCTGCTGGCGCGCATCCGCGTCATCCTGCGCCGCACCCGGCGCACGCCAGTCGCCACTGAGCCACGCGTGACCCACTTTTCCGGCTGGCAGTTGCAACACTCGGGGCGCCAGTTGATCTCGCCCGATGGGCTTGCCATTCCACTCAGCCTTGCTGAATACCGCCTGCTGAAAGTGCTGCTGGAACACGCCAACCGCGTGCTCAACCGCGATCAGTTGCTCGACTACACGCGCGGCCGCGAGGCGGTGCCGTTCGACCGCAGCGTGGACATGCTGATCAGTCGGCTACGCCAGCGGCTATCCGACGACCCGCGCAATCCCGCATTGATCCGCACCGTCCGCAACGAAGGCTATATGTTATGCAGCGCCGTTCAATCGGAGCGCTGATCGAGCGCTGGCTGCCCGGCACGCTGTCCGGGCGCATGGCACTGCTGGTGGTGGTGGGCCTGATCGCCATGCAGTTGCCGGGCTTTCTGCTGTTCAGCCATCAGCGGGTGCAGTTCGACCAGGAACGCGCCACGCGATTGGTGATCGAGCGCAGCCTCGACCTGCTGGCCATCGCCCAGCCGGGCACGCTGGAAGGGCAGGACCCGCGCCTGCTGGCTGCACGCGGCTTTGCCCTGCTCAATGCCGCACACAATGTGCCCAACGACGCGGCATTGCATCGCGAACTGCTGGCCGCCGCGCCGGCCGGCTCTCAACTGGCGCAACAGGTGCTGGCCAGCCGCATCGCCGTTTACCGCGCACCCGGCTACCTGACCGCGCGCCTGCAACTGCCCGACGGGCAGGTGGTCACCTTCCGCCAGAACACCCGCCCGCCCGGTCCGCCGCCGGGCATGGCCGGCCCGGCGGGATTGCGCCTGCCGTGGCCAGTGCTGCTCGATTTTCTCTCCCGCTCGGCGGTGGTGATGATCCTGGCGCTGTGGGCGGTGCGCTGGCTGTCGCGACCGCTGACCGCGCTGTCGGCCGCCGCTGAACGCATCGGCCGCAACCTGCAAACCCCGCCGCTGACGGAGGCCGGCCCGGCCGAAGTCCGGCATGCCGCGCGCGCCTTCAACCAGATGCAGGCGCGCCTGAAGCGGGTGATGGACGAACAGACCCGCATCCTTGCCGCCGTTTCGCACGACTTGAAAACCCCCCTCACCCGCCTGCGGTTGCGCGCCGAAAGCGTCGAGGACGAAACACAGCGCGACAAGATCGTGCGCGACCTGTCCGAGATGGAAACCATGCTCGATTCCACGCTCGACTTCCTGCGCGGCGAATCATGGCGCGAAGCCACAGTGCCAGTGGATATCAATGCCCTGCTGGCCGCGCTGACCGACGATGCCACCGCCACCAGCGCCGGCCGCGTCACCCTGAGCGGCCAGGCGCGCCTACCCTACCCCGCGCAACCCCTGGCATTGAAGCGCTGCGTGGAGAACCTGCTGCACAACGGGCTGAAATACGGCGGCGGCGAAGTAGAAATCATGGTGGTGGACAGCATGCAGCGCCTGCAAATCATTCTGCGGGACCACGGCCCTGGCGTGCCCGAAACCATGCACGAACGGGTGTTCGAACCATTCTACCGACTGGATTCCTCACGCAATCGCGATACCGGCGGTACCGGCCTGGGGTTATCCATCGCCCGCAGCATCGCGCGTGCGCACGGTGGCGACGTGGCACTGGCCAACGGTGAACTCGGCCTGGTCGCCACCCTGTGGCTGCCCAGATAGGTATTACCACGCCGATTGTGCTAGGCGGGGCAGAACGTGTGCCTGGGAAAAACTGGCCATCAGCCACCGCGAGACAAACGGAGGCCGCTTCAGGCTGCGGCCCTCGCAACGCCGCCTGCCACGCAATAAAAAACCCGACCATCGGGTCGGGCTCGCATGGCACCTGCCGATAACATCGGCCAGGCGGTGGTTCGCCGGATCGCCTCATCAATGACGGTTGGCGTCGTAGTCATCCTGATAAGGCTTGCCCATCGGAATCATCTGCCCCAGGGAATTGCGCGCCGGGCGGAATGCGGGCACGAACACGCCGAAGAACACGAAAAACAGGGCTCCGAACGCCATGGAAACCAGTAGCGCAAAGACATAGGTCTGCCAGATCAGGTCTGTGGCGGCACTGCCGGCAAACAGGGTCATGGCGCACGTCGCCAATATCGCGAATCCAACGGAAACCCCGATACTTAATCCCAAGAGCTTCTTGGGCTCGATCAGCCATCCCATCTGTACGTCCTCCGGCCCGTGGTCACTGCAATGCGCTGCGCATTGCGCTCGAATTGAGTCGGGAGGGGGGCCTTACCCTCGATGCCAGTGTCGGCAATCGAATGGGCGGGGGACATTGGATAAGTCTGATTCGGCCTGCGCGGGTAGCAGCGTGCCGCATGGGCGCCAGGGGTGATGGGCTGTACCCAAAATCCGGGACCATCATGCAACGTCGACCCCGCCCAGTGGCCACCTTGAGCACCCCACTCAGAAGTGAAAAGGTATGGCACCTTTTTTTCGCACACCCAATAGGCACCATTGAGCCTCCCCGCACCCATCAAACCCTGCTGCTGATGGAATATGGCGTCAGATATTGCGCAAAGAAGTCCATTGCCGGCACTCGGGGTCTGCCCTTTTCCGAGGTAAGTGATCTTTCAGGCATCCCGCCCCGATTTCCGAAGGCCACACCGTCCAGCAGCTCCCTAAAGCGGATGACTCCATTCAATTGTTTTTCAACATCCTTATATTTGATTACTTCATTGAATCCTGTGCTGCTAATGCATGGATTCGTCAGCCTTCCCGGCTCATCCTGAAAGTACGTCACAGCGGCCTCTTTGAGTCGAGTCACCAGATCAACGATTACCCTATCTTCACTCAACTGATTTTCCAGCCAAGCCTTCTGCTCCGTGGAAAGGTCTTCGCCAATCACTCGGATGGCACCATCCTCCAGGGTAAAATCCCACTGCTGGTCGAGCCAGGGTGCCTTTTTCGTGAGTTCTTCAATGAAGCTGCTGATCTCCCTATCCAAGCCCCCCATCGATTTATCAGCTTTAACTCGTGGCTCAAAATAGTATTTATGTGTCTGCCCCCATATTTCCTTACTGCGTTCCTCGGAGCTGAAAATCTCCACCGACACACCCGGGATCGCCCTTTCTTCGGGGCTCTTTTGCTTCGGAACTTTTACCTCCACTCCCTGGCTTGCTGTTTGAGAAAAAGTGCCTCCCATATTTACCGGATCAATACTCATTTCATGCCTCCTAAAAAGCCAAAAGGAAAGGCATGACAGTAACTGTCATGCCTTTCTTCATTTAGTAATTACCCAAATAGGTCTCACTGCAAATCCGATAAAAGAGCCTGCTACTGGTAGCTGAATTAGGGTTCTGCCCAGGCAACCAAGTCTGCCATCCTCCCAGCTGGGCCGTACCGCTCCAATGATCGACCGGGCTACCAATAGGGCCGTAGCCAGTACGAAACTCGGTATCCCCCATACATCCTGATGGAAACTCCGCGGTGTAGTAGGCATTGCCGAACTGATCGGTCACGACAGAGCTGGTCACCTCCGCGTTCGGGTCCTCGCGGTTCCAACTTACCCCGAACCGAACCTCCTCCCCTTCAACGGGTTGCTCTAGATGATCCTTGACGGCAGCACTCAACCCAATATAGCTGTGCGTTTGCAGGCCACTTCCATCCCACTGCGGATACCAGCGACTAAGGTTTTCGTTATTCCAGTTCGATGCCCCGGTGATATAGGCGGTCGCCACCCCCACACGCAACGAATACCCTTCCGCAGCCGGCCCGTCGGGATTGATGCCTTGTACCCGGATGAGCAAGCCATGGGGTGCCGTCGCACCGGGTGGATTGTTGGGCAGTCCGTTGAGCAATACGTTTTGCCCTGCCGCGCTGAGGGGGATTTGCATTTCCTCCTCATCCAGCGCCCACAGCATGCCCTGCGGGGTTTGTTGTGCCAGCCGCACACCGACTTGCTGGTTGGCGTTGAAGCCAACTTTGATCACCGCCGCCACCTGGCCTTGTTTCAGGGGGTAGAAGTAATAGTCGACGTCGTTGCCAGCCATGTCGATATTGGCCGTGATGGCTTTGTTCATCGACGTCTGGGTGGGCCGTACCGGCTTGTCGTTCGGTTCGCTGCTGTCGAAGCCCGACCGGGGAAACACGCCCAGTTGGTAGGCTTGGCCACCACTGCCATTGTTGGCCTGTACCAGCAGGGCAATGCGGGCGTATTGATTCACCGTTTGCGCCAGCAATAGGGCCCCCGTGCCGCCATCGCTATCCAGCAGGGTTGCAAGCTGACCACTGACCGGGTCGACTTCATACAGCGCGATGACGCCATTCAACCCGGCGGGCAGCAGTGCCTGGGCATCCAGCTTGGCCAACGCCTCGACCGTGAACTGGTAGCAGGCGTAATAGCCAGCAGGCGGGGTGCTTGCGGCATAGATATAGCCGGGGTCGATTTCCGCGCAGTTGGCAATCGGCGGGGGGATGTCGGCGGGCGCACTGCCTGCGCCCAGTTTGTTTCCGGATACAGGAAGAAGCGCTCTGCCGGGTATGTCCTCAGGGTTCCTGAGCAGCGCACTCAGTTCGGCGACCTGGAGCGAAGGCGGAGAGATGGAGCGGGATGCGCTGCTCATCTGCGCCACCTGCCAGGCCGCTGGTTCGGTGGTCACTTCTACCCCACCCTTCAATACCGATTTATTAAGCTTCGAGAAATCGAAAGTGTGAGCGTACTCGCGTTCCACTTTCACGGCATTGCCCACACTGGCACTGCCGTTCTCGGTGATGGCATCCTCTCCGCTTCCGCCACATGCGCTTAGCGCGATCGCCAAGGCTGCGGCCAGCACCTTTGTATGGCGCCACATTGTTGGTGTTCCAGTCATGATGGTGTCCATTAAGTATTTGTTAACAACATACATACATTCAAGTGTGTTTTTAAAAGCACACGCTGGACCTTAGCATCGACCGCGATAAATTTACTTGCTTTATAAGTTTCAAATAAATGTTTTTGACTGCACTCAACAACAGTCAACATACACATTGAAATTTTCGGTCAGCACCAGGAAACGTCTCCTACGGCTCAATGCATTGCCCAGGCTACTTCCCGACGGTGCTGGCTGCTGTCTAGTCCTCCCCCAGCACGATCCCCGGCAGGTTTGCCACGCTTACCTCGCGCACAATCGCAATAAATTCGCGCAGATAAGCGGTGTCAGCGCGCTCCAACGGCACGGCGGCATGAAGTTCGGCTTGCAGGCCAGTGGCGGTGATCGGTTTGGCCACCACATAGCCGCGATCCAGGTAGTGCTGCACGCTCCAGTGCGGCAGCGCGGCGATGCCGCGGCGGCTGGCAACCAATTGCAGGATGGCCACCGTCAACTCGCTGGTGCGCCGGCGCGGGTTGATGCCAGCGGGTTTGAGCAACTTGCGCATCAGGTCGAGCATGTCGTCCGGCACCGGGTAGGTGATGAGGGTTTCGTCGGCGAAGTCGGTGGCTTCCAGCATGGGCTTGTCGGCCAGCGGATGATCCTTGGCCACCAGCGCCACCATGTCGAACGAGAACAGCGGAAAGTGCGCGATACGCGCTTCGGGGTCGCGCTCGGAGACGATGGCAAGGTCGGCGCGGTCCTCGAAGATCAGGCCCACCGGGTCGGCATGAAAGCCGGATACGATATCCAGCTCGACTTCGGGCCAGCGCTCGCGGAACGAATCCATCGCCGGCATCAGCCAGTCGAAGCAGGTGTGGCATTCCACGGCTATGCGCAACTGCCCCGCCTCGCCTTCGCGCAGCTTGGCGATATCACGCTCGGCGGCGGCCACGCGCGGCAGCGTTTCGGCGGCCAGCGCCACCAGCTTTTCGCCGGCCGGGGTGAACTTCAGCGGCGCCTGCTTGCGCGCGAACAGCGGCAGACCGTAGTGATCCTCCAGCAGCCGTATCTGGTGCGATAACGCGGACTGGGTGAGGAACAGACGCTCGGCGGCGCGCGTGAGGCTGCCGGCCTCGCGGATCGCCAGCAGGGTTTTCAGGTGGCGCAACTCCAGTAACGACTGCATTAGCAATTCTCATGGTTTTCGTGAAAAGAATGAGTTTGAATCATAATTAGCTGACGCGGATGATGCAAACCACATTCATGGATACCGAGGTTTGCAATGACTACTGCTCATGTTCTGGGCTTTCCGCGCATCGGCGCACAACGTGAACTGAAGTTCGCGCTGGAAGGATTCTGGCAAGGCGCCATCGACGAGACCGAACTGGCCGCCGTGGGCAGCCAGCTTCGCCGCCGCCATTGGGCGTGGCAGAAGGATGCGGGACTGGACTGGGTGGCGGTCGGCGATTTCGCCTGGTACGACCAGGTTCTGAACACCGCCGCCCTGCTGGGTGCGCTGCCGGCGCGCTTCGGTTTCGACCCGTCCACGCTCAGCCTGAAGCAGTACTTCGAGCTGGCGCGCGGCAACGCAGCGCAGCCTGCACTGGAAATGACCAAGTGGTTCGATACCAACTACCACTACCTGGTGCCGGAACTGGACGCCGACACCCGCTTCGACGGCGGCGTGGACTGGCTATTCTACGAAATCGAAGAAGCACGCTCGCAAGGTCACGCAGTAAAGCCGGTGCTGCTGGGGCCGCTGTCGTTCCTCTATCTGGCCAAGGCAAAGTTGGCGGGGCTGGACAAGCTGGCGTTGCTGCCGGACCTGATCGCGGCCTACCAGCGCATCCTGAACAAGCTGGCGGTACAAGGCGTGCAGTGGGTGCAGATCGACGAACCTATCCTGGCGCTGGAACTACCGGGCGACTGGCTGGCTGCTTTCGAGCGGGCCTACCGCGCACTGGATCAGCACGGCGTGAAGCTGCTGCTGGCCACCTACTTCGATAGCGTCGCCGATCATGCCGCGCTGCTGCACCGACTGCCGCTGGCCGGGGTGCATGTGGATCTGGTGCGCGCGCCGGAACAACTGGATGCGTTGCTGGTCGACTGGCCCACCGGGCGCGTGCTGTCCGCCGGCGTGATCGACGGCCGCAATATCTGGGCAGCAGACCTGTCGGCGCGGCTGGAAACCCTGGCGCCCCTGGCGGCGCACCTGGGTGACCGGTTGTGGGTGGGCAGCAGTTGCTCGCTGTTGCACACGCCGGTCGATCTGGAACAGGAGGACGGGCTGGACGCGGAACTGAAAGGCTGGCTGGCATTCGCCCGCCAGAAGCTGGGCGAAGTGGCCATGCTCAAACGCGCGCTGGAACAGGGGCGCGACGCCGTGGCCGGTGAACTGGCGCGCAGCGATGCCGCCGCCGCATCGCGCCGGACCTCCCGGCGCATCCATGATCCAGCCGTGGGCGAGCGCGTGGCCGCGCTGACACCGGCCGATGCCTGCCGCGCGCAGCCGTACGCGCAGCGGGCCGAACAACAACGGGCATGGCTGAAACTGCCGCTATTGCCCACCACCACCATCGGCAGCTTTCCGCAGACTCGCGAAATCCGCGCCGCGCGTGCCGCGTTCAAGCGCGGCGAGCTGCCGCAGGCACAATACATGGCCGCGATGCAGGCCGAAATCCGGCTGGTGGTCGAAAAGCAGGAAGCACTGGGCCTGGATGTGCCGGTGCATGGCGAAGCCGAGCGCAACGATATGGTCGAATACTTTGGCGAGCAGTTGTCCGGCTTTGCCTTTACCCGCTTCGGCTGGGTGCAGAGCTACGGCAGCCGTTGCGTCAAGCCGCCGATCATTTTCGGCGATGTGAGTCGCCCGACGCCGATGACGGTCGAGTGGAGCCGCTATGCGCAGTCGCTGACCACGCGCCCGATGAAGGGCATGCTCACCGGGCCGGTGACCATCCTGCAATGGTCGTTCGTACGCGACGACCAGCCACGTGAACGCACCTGCCTGCAAATCGCGCTGGCGATCCGCGACGAGGTGGTCGATCTGGAAACCGCCGGCATCCGCGTGATCCAGATCGACGAGCCGGCATTCCGCGAGGGGCTGCCGCTCAAGCGTGGCGACTGGGATCGCTACCTGGAATGGGCCGGCCGCGCGTTCCGCGTCTCGGCCAGCGGCGTGGCCGATGCGACGCAGATCCACACCCACATGTGCTATTCGGAGTTCAACGACATCCTGCCCGCCATCGCGGCCATGGACGCCGACGTGATCACCATCGAGACCAGCCGCTCCGACATGGAGCTGCTGGAGGCATTCGGCAGCTTCCGCTATCCGAACGAGATCGGTCCGGGCGTTTACGACATTCACAGCCCGCGCGTGCCACCAGTCGGCGAGATGCTGCGGCTGATCGCCAAGGCGCTGGATGTGGTGCCGGCCGAACGGCTGTGGATCAACCCCGATTGCGGCCTTAAAACCCGCGGCTGGCCCGAAACCGAAGCCGCGCTGCGCAACATGCTGGATGCCACCCGCGAAGCGCGTGCGGCACTGGCCGAGGGCCGTGCGCTGCTGATCGATGCGGGCGCGCAGCCCGCCACCGCGCAGCACGGCGCGTGCGGCTGCCATTGAGGCCATCCCCGGGGCCGGCCGGCACGGAGGCCGGCCCCATGGGGGTGACAGCGGAATAACCGCCGGCTGTCTACACTAGGCAACGGCACGCTGTGAATTCCAGTCGTGCCCGTGGTGGCGCAGACCGCTACGATGACCGCGCCCCTTCGCCCGAGGCCCATCGATCCGTGAAATCCAATCTGCTCCTGCCTTGCCTGCTGCCGTGGGCGCTGGCCGCTCCTCTGGCCTGCGCCGCACAGCCCGATCCAGCCACCGAACCTGTTCCCGCCAACGCCAGCGCCGCCGAGGCGGCCCCCTCGCCGCGCAGTGACACCGTATTCGACCTGGGCTATGAAGGCCGCGTCACACCGCTGCCGGAGCAATCGATCCAGGCCGTGCCCGGCCAGGACGGCAGCAAGCCACCACCGCGCAAATGGGATCACGCGCTGCCCTTCTTCGCCCAAAGGGTGATCGACAAGGGCTACGACCTGCCCAATCCCTACGATCTGGGCCTGTCGTACTATTACAGCAAGCAAAACATGCTGCTGAGCAACCTGGAGGTCTCGCTCGGCGACCGGGCGCTGCGCAACGCCGGCTTCGTGCAGTTCCCGACCAGCACGCTGGAAAACCGCTCCGAGCAGGTGCAGGTGGGCGCCTGGCTGTTTCCGTTTCTCAACGTCTATGCCATCGCCGGGCACATCAAGGGCGGTGGTGACATCGGCATCTCGATGTCGGCGGACGACATGGTGCGTTTCGTCACCGGGCAGGATCCGTGCGCGCGA
Source organism: Chitiniphilus eburneus (assembly GCF_005048205.1). Taxonomy (GTDB): domain Bacteria; phylum Pseudomonadota; class Gammaproteobacteria; order Burkholderiales; family Chitinibacteraceae; genus Chitiniphilus; species Chitiniphilus eburneus. Next base: position 37,634 of record NZ_SUMF01000023.1, on the reverse strand, counting down.
CGCATCAAGCCGGACTGGTGCGGCAAGACCCTGTCCGCCACCGCGCGCGCCAACTACCACGGCTACTCGTACGGCGCCGGCTTCACCCTGGCGGGCAACGTGCGGCAGTTCTACTTCTCATTGCCGGTGACCTACACCATCTCCGACGTGAGCATGTCCGACACCGATGCCAAGACCTGGAACATCGCACCGCGCGTGGGGCTGAACTGGAGCCTGGGCGGCTGGGGCACGGTGATGACCTATGTCGGCGCCACCTGGCTGCACACCGACGTGACCATCACCGGCAGCGTGACCATGCCCACCGCGCAGACTGATATCGGGCGCGACGTGGACCTGAACTTCAGCATCGACGAAAAGATCGCCGCGCCGTGGAACGGGCTGGCGGGCTTTCACTGGATGGTGAACCGCAATATCAGTCTGCTGGGCGAGGTCGGCTTTGGCCAGCGCCAGGGCTACATCCTCAGTACGTTCTACAGGTTCTGAACCCGACGTGTACGGGCACCATCGATGTTGCACCACGGCCCGGCATTCGCCCAACCCATGACGGTCTCCCATTCATGAAGCAGCCGCTCCTCACCCTGTGCGCACTCCTGCTGGCCGCCCCGGTACACGCCGACGACGACCAGGGCTGGCTGGATCGCCTGCTGACACGGCTGGGCGCCTCCAAGCAGGTGGACCTCAGCAAAGGCATCGACTGGGGCGTGCTGCCCGGCCCGTTCTACAACCCCGAAATGGGCGCCGGCATCGGTGTGGCGGCAGTGGGGCTGTACAAGCCCGACAACGCGCTGCCCGATACCCAGTTGTCCACGCTGACGCTGCGCGGTTTCGTCAGCTCGGTGGGTGCACTGGGCATCGGCTTCGATAACAACACCTTCTTTGGCGACGACGGCTGGCGCTTCTATGCCGGTGGCTCGCTGGTGCGCCTGCCCACCTCGTACTGGGGGGTGGGTTACGATGCCGCTCACCAGAACGCCAACAAGCGCGACTACACCAAGGAGGAGTTCACGCTGTCGCCGCGCATCCTGCGGCGGGTGGCGCCCAATACCTACGCCGGTATCGGCTGGAGCCTGCAACAGACGCATGCCAAGGATATCGAGGACGGTAGCGCCATCCTCGACGACCCGGACGGCGACTCGGTCTTTGCCTCGGGCCTCACCGCGCATTTTTCCTACGACACGCGCGACTTCATCCCCAACCCCGCGCATGGCCAGACGCTACAGATGAACGCGGGCTTCTATGCACCGGGCCTGGGCAGCGACAACCGCTTCCAGACACTGGAAACGATCTACGACTACTACCACCCCCTGGGTGACGACGTACTGGCGCTGGATCTCTACAGCCACCTGTCCTGGGGCGACGTGCCCTGGACCATGATGTCGCAGATGGGAAACGGCAACCGCATGCGTGGTTATTTCCTGGGGCAGTATCGCGACAAGAACATGGTGGCGGCGCAGCTCGAATACCGACATCACCTCGTCGGCCGGCACGGCATCGTGTTCTGGGGCGGCTTCGGCACCATCGCCGATCGGGTGGGCGACCTGGGCGACGATGCGCCCTGGCTGCCCACGGCGGGCGTGGGCTATCGCTTCGAGTTCAAACCCCGCGTCAACATCCGCCTTGACCTGGGCATGGGACGCGACACCACGGGTCTTTACTTCCAGTTGAACGAAGCATTTTGACGTGAAACGGCATCAAGGCAAGCCGGCCGGTGAGGCATGAAACCCTTTAAACCCCACATCTTGAAACACAAGCAACCGTCTTGAGAGTCAAGGTTGAGCGGACGGCTGCTCGGTGTTTCAAGAAGCGGGTCAAGAAGTTCGGTGTTGCTCTTCCCTCACACCCCAATCACCACTTTGCCGAAGTGCGCGCCCGACGCCAGGTGGGCATAGGCTTCACGGGCCTGATCGAAGGCGAACACCCGGTCGATCACGGGGTGGATGTCTGCCTGCGTTACCAGCCGGTTCAGATCGTGGTGCATGGCATGCGAGCCGACGAAGATGCCCGACAGGCGACGCGCGCCGCCGATCAGCGCAAAGGGTTCCAGTTCGCCGCCGAAGCCGCTGACGCCGCCGATGATGGCCACGGTGCCGCCCATACCGGTGGATGCCACCGAGCGCGTCAACGTGCCCTGCCCGCCCACTTCCAGCACGGCGTCCACGCCGGCGCCGTTGGTCAGGCGCAGCACTTCCTCCTGCCATTCGGGCGTGGCCCGATAGTTGATGGTGGCGCTGGCGCCCAGTTGCCGCGCGCGCTCCAGCTTGGCGTCACTGGACGAGGTCACGATAGTGCGCACGCCAGCGGCGTGCGCCAGTTGCAGCCCCCAGATCGACACCCCGCCCGTGCCCAGCAGCAGCACGCTGGCGCCGGGCTTGAGACGCCCTTCGACGAACAGCGCATTCCACGCGGTGACGCCGGCGCAGGTCAGCGTGGCGGCTTCGTGCCAATCCAGGTGCGTGGGCACGCCGACCAACTGGTCTTCGCCCCAGACAATCTGTTCCGCCAGCACACCGTCGGCCGCGGCGCCCGGCGCGGCACGGGTCTTGGCTGCAGTCGGCGCACCATCCTGCCAGTACGGGAAGAAGGTGCTGGCGACGCGGTCGCCAACGCGCCAGCGGGTGACCGCCGCACCGATCTCGATGACCTCGCCAGCGGCATCGGACCCCGGGATCAGTGACTGCCCGTCCGACGCCAGGTAGGTGCCGCGCGCCACCATCAGGTCGCGGAAGTTGAGCGCCACCGCGCGTACGCGTACCCGCACCTGATGCGGAGCGAGCGACGGCGCGGCTTCGTCGCGAAGTTCGAGGCCAGCGATGTCGCTGCCGGGTTGAAGACGATAGACCTGCATGAGTGGCTCCTGTGATGGCTGGACTGCGCTACGGCAGCCGGTGGGCTGGTGATCGACGTCGAACACGGGATGCGAAGGCCGTGCCAGGCGCAAGCATTTCCCCGCAACCTTCGGGCAAGCTACGGCGCGGCATCGAGACGATACGGGCGGGTGCAAGGAAAAACTAATGCACCGTGCCGCGCCGCATCGCCCCAGCCGATCCGCGGTCGATGCAGCCCGCGCGTGATGGTCGATACGGTCTAAGATATCGTTTCTTGCTGCGCACCAGTGCCGGCACATTTTCTTCAATATGTAGCCCTGAGAGCACCAATCGATGAGCGATCGCCTGAACGGCGTGGTCACTTTCGTCCACGCGGTGGAGGCCGGCAGCTTTGCGCTGGCGGCTGACCGCATGCATCTGTCCCGCTCGGCGGTGGGCAAGACCATCGCGCGGCTGGAGCAGCGGCTGGGGGTGCGGTTGTTCCAGCGCACCACGCGTCGGCAGAGCCTGACCGATGCCGGCCATGCCTACTACGAGCGCTGCGTGCGCGCACTGGCGGAGCTGGATGCCGGCGCGGCGATGCTGGATGCCGGCCAGCGCGAGCCATCGGGCCGGCTGCGGGTAAGCGCGCCGGTGCTGCTCGGCCGCCAGTGTGTGGCGCCGTTGCTCACGCCGCTGTTACGCAGTTGGCCGCGCCTGGCCATCGATCTGTCGTTCAATGACCGCCCGGTGGATCTGGTGGCGGAAGGCTTCGATCTGGCGATCCGCATCGGGCCGCTGACCGACACGCCCAACCTGGCGGCGCGGCGGCTGGGCAGCCAGCATATGGCGATCTGTGCCGCACCGTGCTACCTGGCCGAGCGCGGCACGCCCGCCAGCGTGGCGCAGATGGCTGGGCACGCCGGCATCGTCTACAGCCACGGCGGACGGGACAGCGTGTGGCGGGTGCGTGATGGCGACGGCCTGGTGCGGGAGGTGGAGCGCGACATCCGGCTGCGGCTGGACGATCTGCAAGCCATCGTCGATGCCACGGTGGCCGGCGCGGGGCTGGCGTGGCTGCCGTGCTGGCTGGTCGCGCCTTACGTGCAGCGCGGTGAGCTGGTGCTGGTGATGGATGCCGAGCGGGTGATCGGCCATGACATCCACGCCATCTGGCCACACAGCCCCTATCTGCCGCCGCGTACCCGCGCGGCCATCGACGCACTGGTGGCCGGGCTGCCGGCGCAGTTGGGCAAGTAACGACTCCAGCACCCGTATGAAAAAGGCCGGCGACCCGGCCTGCCGCCGGCCCATGGGGGGAGGAACGTATTATTTGGCGCTGAGCGTCTTGGCGAAAAACGGTAGCACGTCGCTCTTCAGCCGGTCGTTCACCTTGGATTGGTGATCGCCGTCGTACTCGACCAGTTGATGGTCGATGCCACGCTTCTTCATTTCGGCCGACAGGTACTTGCTGCCGTCGACAATCCACGAGAACTCGTCGCTCTTGCCGTAATCGACCACGAAGCCCTTGAGCGCTTTCAGGTTGACGCCGCCCTGATCGAGCTTGGCCTCCCAGCCACCGTAGCCAGCCTCATAGCGCTGCCAGACCGCGTCGTGCTGCACGTCGCCATCCTTGTTCTCGGCCGGGGTGTCGAAGAACGGCGGCTTGCCGTCGCTACGGTAGGCGAACGAGAAGGCGTAGGTGTAGGTGAAGTTACCCGGCCACGAGATGCTGTGGATGCGCTCCAGGTATTCGGCGGGTTTAAGCTTGCCGTAGAAGTCCTCGGCGTAGCGGGTCGTGGAGAACGACAGCGGGGTGCGCTCTAGGTCGCCGGGCTTGAACACGCCGGGGCTCATCGAGTACAGCGCACCGAACACGCCGCTGGTGTTCAGCCCCAGGTGCAGCACGCCGAACCCGCCCATCGAATGCCCGGCCAGCCCGCGCGCATAGGCACGGGGAACGGTGCGGTAGTGCTTGTCCACATAGCCGATCACATCCTTGACCACGAAATCCTGCCAGTTGCCGCTGACCGGCGAATTCACATAGAACGATCCGCCGTAGCGATAGTTGCCCTCAACGCTGACGACGATCATTTCCTGGATCTTGCCGGCCGCAATCAGCTCGCCCATGGCGCCCGCCAGCGCCGAGCCGTAGGCAAGATGGCTGTCGCCATAGCCGGGCAGGAAGTACACCGTCGGGTAGCGCTTGGCGGTGTCCTTGCCGTAGCCGGGCGGCAGGTAGACCACGATGCCCTGCTGATCCTTGATGCCCAGCAGGTTGCCGCGCAGCGAAGGCGCGGGCACGGTCACTTCGGTGTAGACCGGGCGGGCGGGCGCGGCCTTGCTCTCTGCCGCCTGAGCGGTGCCATGCAAGCCCAGCGACAATATGAATGCCAAAACCAGTTTGCTCGTTTTCATCCCTCGACTCCTTAGGCGGTTCCCCCGTGCGATCAGCTTTGACTTCTACGTGAAACACCCTATTGACCTTAGTCAATCAGCATAGTCCGGAAATTTTCCCGGCTTGCCTTCGGCGGGAACGAGGCAATTTGAGCAAAAAAAAGGCCGGTGATCACCCCGCCCCCACGGGGAGAACCACCGGCACGACAGTGCAAACAAGGAGAAAGCAGCCCGTCGGTCGCGACAACGCCGGGTTGGTCGGCGCCGGGCGAGCCGGGCGGGCGGATGAAGCTCAGGCCGCGGCACTTTCCCGGGTCGGCGCGGCTTCGTTGGCAGCGCCCTGCTCCTGCCGCGCGATCTTGCTGCGGGTGGTGCTGCGACGACCGTCCACCGCCACCGGCACCGTGCCATCCACCGTCACGCGGCGCACCACGCGGTGCGCATCGCCGTAGTCATCCACCGCGTAGTGCTGGGTGGCGCGGTTATCCCAGACCGCCACGTCACCCGGCTGCCAGCGCCAGCGCACGGTGTTCTCCAGGCGGGTAACCTGGCCTTGCAGCAAGTCGAACAGGTGCTGGCTGTCCCGCGTCGGCACGCCGAGGATACGTTTCACAAAGTGACCCAGCAGCAGGTTGCGTTCACCGGTTTCCGGGTGCACGTGTACCACCGGGTGCTCGGTTTCGTAGACGGTGGAGGTGAACACCTCGTGGTAGCGCTTGAGCGCTTCGCTCGATGCGTTCGGCTTGCGTGCGGCATAGTCGTACTCATTGCTGTGTACAGCCCACAGCTTATCGGCCAGGTCGCGCAGCTCGGGCGAAAGATCGAGATAGGCGGTGTGCGTGTTGGCCCACACCGTATCGCCGCCGGCCTCCGGGATGGTCACGCCGCGCAGGATGGATGCCAGCGGATAGGCATCGACGAAGGTGACGTCGGTATGCCAGCTATTGGCCCGGCCGCCCTGCTGCGAATCCAGTTCCAGCACGTAGCTGGTGCCCTGCTTGAGATGCGCGGTGGGATGCGGCACGGCCTTTTCGCCGAACAGGGTGACCAGTTGCTCCTGGCTGGCGTCGTCCAGGTGGGTCTGGCCACGGAAGAAGATCACCTTGTACTTCAGCCAGGCCTGGCGAACGACATCGCGGATGTTCTCGGGTAGATCGGGCGACAGTTTCACGCCACGAATCTCGGCGCCGATGCGACCGGCAACGGGGTGGATGGTGACGCCGGCGGGCAGCGCGATGGAATCGGTCTGGCTCATCTGGGAACTCCTGGTCTGGTGCCGCGCGGTGCGCGGTGAGTACGGAAGGCGCAAGCAATCGCGCCATGCGACCCGCCGTGGCGGGAAGCACCCTTATAAGCAACCGCCATGCCAGAACAAAACCTAGGGCGTGTCGTCACCTGTTTCGCGGCAGCGCTGGGCCGAAAAAGCACCAGCCATCAGGCGCGCGACGCAGCCAATAACCGGTTATTGGCAAGGAGCGCAACGCAGTGGATGGTGTTTTTTCGGCCCAGCCCTGCGGGTTCGGTGCATTTCGGGCGCCGCGCGGTGTCGCAGGCCGCTTGCGGTATCCATACCGCCGCGCGTCCAGCTCCTGGCGCGGCATCCCGAACTGCACCGAACGCTGTCGTGAAACAGGTGACGACACGCCCTAAGTCCCCAAAGGAATAAATCGTCGCTTCATCTCCAGATTGCGCGATTCGAAACAGCCCCATCCACCACTTGGGTGAGAACCCAACAGCACCGAATCCACCGCGTATAGCCTCTACCAACGCAAAGCCCCCTCGCGGCAGCGAATCAACCGGGGAAGCGCCATTGCCGGCATGCCAACCCTCTCACGCACCCGGCTTGGCCGGGGTCTCCTGCGCCCCCCCACATCGCCAAGGCTGGGCCAGGCCAGCGGCGCGCCACGTTTACGTAAGGAAGATCGTCGCCAGTCCGAGGAATATGAAAAACCCCATGCTATCGGTGGAAGCGGTGAGCAGCACCGACGAACCATAGGCCGGATCACGGCCCAGCCGCTGCATCGTCAGCGGTACCAGGATGCCCACCAGCGCGGCAACCTGGAGGTTGAGTACCATGGCGCTCATCATCACCAGGCCCAGCGGCACCTGGTGGTACAGCAACCACGCGATCAGCCCCAACACGCTACCCCACAGCAAGCCATTGAGCAGGGCGATACCCAGTTCCTTCAGGATCAGCCGCTTGGCGTTGGCGCCGGTGATCTGCCCCAGCGCAATGCCACGGATGATCAGCGTCATGGTCTGGGTGCCAGTGTTGCCGCCGATGCCCGAGACAATGGGCATCAGCGTGGCCAGCGCCACCAGGTGGGCGATGGTGGCCTCGAAGGCACCGATCACGCGGCTGGCGAGAAACGCCGTGCAGATATTGAGCGCCAGCCACGGGCCACGGTTCTTGGCGGACTTCCAGATACTCGAGAACAGATCCTCGCCCTTCATCAGCCCAGCCAGCGTCAGCGCGTCCGATTCGTCGCGGATCACATCGACCATGTCGTCCACGGTCAGCCGGCCAATCACGCGCTGGTTGCTGTCGAGCACCGGCGCCGAAACCAGGTCATAGCGCTCGAAGGCATTGGCCGCATCGTCCACGTGGTCGTCGGCGCTGAAGGTGACCATCTCGCGCGCCATCACTTCGCCAACCGACCGTTGCGGCGCGTTCAGGATCAACCGTTTCAGCGACAGCACGCCCTTCAGGCTGCGGTTGCGATCGACGACGAACAGCTTGTCGGTGTTCTTTGGCAGGTTCTGGAAGCGCCGCAGGTAGCGCAGCACCGTGGCCAGGGTGACGTCGGCGCGGATGGTGACCATGTCGAAGTCCATCAGCGAGCCGACTTCGTTCTCGCGGTACGACAGTGCGCTCTGCACCTGGGCGCGCTCGTCCTCGCCCAGCCCGCTCATCACCTCGGACAGCACATGCTCGGGCAGGTCGGGCGCCAGGTCGGCCAGCTCGTCGGCATCCAGCCGGCCGGCCGCGGCAACGATCTCGTGGCTATCCATGTGTTCGAGCAGCGATTCGCGCACCGCATCGGACACTTCGAGCAGGATGTCGCCGTCGCGCTCGGCGCGCACCAGTTCCCAGACGGTCAGCCGCTCGGGCTGCGGCAAGGCTTCCAGTATCTTGGCGATGTCGGCGGCGTGCAGGCGCTCCAGCTTGACCGACAGCTCGGCCAGGTGTTGCTTGTGCACCAGCTTTTCCACCAGGTCATGGCGCGGCATGTCCTGGCGATGGACCATGCCTTCCACCAGCTTGTGACGCGCCAACAGGCGCTGCACCTGGAGCAGGGTGTCCTGAAGGCTTTCCTGGGTTTTGCGGCTGACGTCGGTCATGGCGTCCTTGCGACGAAGGCGGAGTGGGCCCGGCGGGGCGTTGGCAGCCTACCGCATGCTTGTGACAGTGTCTTGTTGTCACGGTGAAACCGTGATCGATCGACCGGTACCTGGCATCGGCGCACCATCGTGAACGGCGACTTAAAAGGTGTTCACTTTATGCGCCTGGCCGATCGGCGGAGTACGATGCGCCACCTTGCGAACGACGTTGGCAGAATGCGTTCGTATCCAACTGGCGCCACGAAATCCAGGCGTGCAAAAAAACGAGACAGGCGCTTACACGGCAAGGGACCAGAGTTCCCTTATAATCGCGCCCGCCCACAACCCAGACGCCCGAGGTGCCCCATGCTCTCTGCTTTCGTCCTCGCCGATGGCCGTCTGCGCCAGATCCAGGTGGAAACGGCAGCCGATCTCGCGCAGCCGCAGGTGGTCTGGGTGGATCTGGTCGATCCCACCGATGCCGAGCGTGATTTCGTGCAGGGTGTATTCCGCGTCGAACTGCCCGAGGACGAAGACCTCGAGGATATCGAGGAATCGGCGCGCTGCTATGTCGATCACGCCGGTGTGCACATCAATTCCTATTTCCTGCACCAGGACAGCGATGGCGCCGATAACGTGACGGTGGCGTTCCACCTGAATCGCGGCCGCCTGCTGACCATGCGCCAGGAAGAACTGGCCGTGTTCCGCCTGTTCCGCCTGCGTGCGCGGGTGCAGCACGGCTTCGTCAGCACCGCCGAGGACATCCTGCTGTCGATCTACGCGATCTCGGTGGAATACGACGCCGATGTGCTGGAAGGCATCTATACCGCGCTGGAACGCGTGAGCCAGGGCGTACTCAAGCGCTCGGACGAAATCAGCGACGAAAAGATGGGCGAGACGCTGGCCTTGATCGCGCAGCAGGAAGACGTGAACGGCAAGGTGCGGCTGGACCTGATGGATACCCGCCGCGCGCTATCGTTCCTGCTGCGTAGCCGCGTGATGAATCGCGAACAGGAAAGCGATCTGCGCGAAATCCTGCGTGACCTGGAATCGCTGAACAATCACACCGGGTTCCTGTTCGAAAAGATCAACTTCCTGATGGACGCGATGATGGGTCTGATCAATCTGGCCCAGAACAAGATCATCAAGATCTTCTCCATCGCATCGGTGGTGTTCCTGCCCCCGACGATGATCGCCAGTATCTACGGCATGAACTTCGACCTGATGCCGGAACTGCAGTGGAAGGTGGGCTATCCCTTCGCCATTGCGCTGATGGTGATCTCGGGCATCGCACCGTACTGGTTCTTCAAGCGCAAGGGCTGGCTATAGCTGAAGCCGGGCAGGACGGGGCCAAGCCACGCCAGGAGCATGGTGGGATTCGCGAGTTGATTGATGCGTTCGATCTCCACCTGAAGCCAACAGCTACGTCAAAGCCTGAAATCCCTGGCGCCTGCGGCGCAGATTAATTGATACCCCTCGCAGCCGGGCGGGCCGGTTCATTTCTTTTGGCGGAGCAAAAGAAATGAACCGGCCCGCCCGGCCGCTAAGGGCGTCAATCAACCCGCGCCGCAGGCGCTAACAGGTGTTCAAGCAGGTGCAGTTGCAACCACCCCACCCCCTACTTCAACGTATACCCTCGCCCTTCCATGCAAGCGCCATAAGCGCGTTCATATAACGCCAGCGACTCCTGGCTGACCTGCGCCTGCTGCGTCGCCTGCGCCTGGGCCTGGGCATTGCGGGCACGGCGTTCCTGACGCGTGGCGACGCCGCCGGCCACCACGCCAGCCGTCGCACCCACCGCCGCGCCATGTCCGGCATCGTCATTGGCCACTTCGCCGATCACCGCGCCAGCCGCCGCACCCCGTGCCGCACCACGCACCCGCTGACCGTGATGGATCGGTGCTGGCTGCGGCGTCACCGTGGCCGCCACCGGCGGCTGAGCCGGATCGACCCCGGTATTCTGCTTGGCCCAGGCGTAGCATTCGCCATCGTCCTTGGCCTGTTGCGAGGCACTCTGGCCCTTAGCGGGATAGATCACCGGCGCCGCCACGACGGCCCCCGAAATCAAGCCGCCCAGCAGCGCAAAACCACCCAACTTTGCATGCCATGTCTTCATTTGCGTGCCTCCAGGGCAAAACCACGAGGTTTTCACCATAGGCGGCGCGGAGCGACCTGTTATTACCAGGCGTGAAAATCACCCGCCAGAACGCGATTCCCGCCTCGCTGGAAGTGATGATTACAGGAAGCCGCACCTGACGAGGCAATGCTTTTCCTGATGGAAGGGCCGCTCACCTCGGCGTTTTCCTGTTCGATGCCACACCCGCACTCGCCGCCCCCCGGCGAGAACACCAGCGGTTGCAGGCTGGGCCGCCCCGGCACGGCGGGGTATGCTGTGCGCCCGCCTTCCGCCCGCCCACGATGCCGCGCCGTCTCGCTCCCCACCATCCAGTATTTGCTCCATGCAGTTCCTCGCCGCGCTGATCCTGATCGCGGTGTGGTCCACCACCGCGCTGGCCATCAACTGGAGCGTGCAGGGGCTGGCATATCCCGCCGCGCTGTTCGGGCGTTTCTCCCTGGCGGCAGTAGTGGCGCTGGCGTTGATGTTCGCGCTGTATCGCAAGCGCCTGCCGGGCGGTGCGGCCTGGCGCGCCTATCTCACCGCCGGCCTGGGCACGTCGCTGTCCATGCTGTGCACCTACTGGGCATCGCGCCATGTGTCCTCGGGCCTTGTCGCCGTGCTGTTCGGTCTGATCCCGCTTTCCACCGCACTGTTCGCCCGACTCTGGCTCGACGAAAAGCTGGCGCGGCATGAACTGGTGGGCATCGGGCTGGGCGTAGCCGGGCTGGTCGTTGTCTTCGGCGAGCGCCTGTCGCTGGCACCGGACGGCTTGCCGGCCCTGCTGGTGCTATTGCTGGCGGTCGCGCTGCAATCGGGCGCCGCGGTGCGGCTGAAACCCTACGGGCAAGGGTTGCCCGCGCTGGCGGTGAACGCGGGCGCGCTCCTGGTCTGTGCCGTGGTCACTGGCATGCTGTGGCTGGCGCACGGCGCGCCGCCCCCCTGGGAAGCCCCACCCCGCACGCTGGGCGCGGTGGTCTATCTGGCGCTGGTTGGATCGGTGCTGGCGTTCAGCCTGTACTACTGGCTGATCCGCGAATGCCGTCCCGGGCAGGTAGCGGTATTGTCGTTGCTCTCCCCCGCCAGCGCGCTGTGGCTGGGCCACGCACTGAACGATGAAACGGTCACCGGCCGTATGATGGCCGGCACCGCGTTGATCCTGGCGGGACTGGTGCTGCACCAGCGCCATACGCTAAGGCATTGGCGCGGCTGATACAACAGATCGTTCCAGCCACCTAGAGCTTCGCTTCCCCCGCGACGCTGTAATGCAACTCACGGCCGCCAAATCTTGATTCCCGCCTTTTGCATTACCCCACCCATTTTTATGGTTGTGATCGAATTTCCGATTCCCAAGAATTCTTTTGTTTGAAAACAAGCAGAAAAAATGAGAAAGGCTGGCCAACTGATAACAGCCCCCTGAACGCTAAAAGCCATATGGGTTTTTTATGACGCCACCCCAAACCTGGCCCCCCACTATCCAGTCGAGGAAGCAAGCGGTAAAAAACTGAAGGTCAGGTTCTCGGAAGAAGAAGGTTTCGTCGTGACCTATCTTTGAACGGCATGTCATTGAAAAAGCCCGCCAAACGCGGGCTTTTTTTATCGACCTGGCTGTTCCGTTCCCAGCCGGCTTTCCAATACCGCCAGCACCCGCTGCGTCGCACCGCGATGGATGCCGGCGAACGCCAGCCCGGCCGCGCGCATGCGGCCGCGGCGGGTGGCATCGCGCAGCAGGCGCAAGGCACGCGCCGCCACAGCGTCCACATCCTTGCCCTGCCACGCCGCATTGACCTCCAGCGCGGCGCGCACCACTTCGGCGAAATTGAAAGTGGAAGGCCCGACCAGCACCGGCGTACCGACCGCGCAGGCTTCGATCAGGTTCTGGCAGCCGAACTCCAGCAGCGAACCACCCATCACGGCGACGTCGGCCAGCGCGTACCACGCGGCCATCTCGCCCATGCTGTCGCCCAGCACAACGCGAGTGGCAGGGTCGAGCGTATGACCATTCCAGCCGCTGCGTCGCACTGTCGGCAGGCCGCGCTCGGCCAGCAGGGTGGCAACCTGGTCGAAACGTTGTGGATGGCGCGGCACGATCACCAGCAACAGGTTCTCGGGCAACGTCTGCCGCGCCAGCGCCTCCAGCCACAGCGCCTCTTCGCCATCGCGGCTGGAGGCCAGCAACAGCACCGGGCGGTCGCCCAGCGCGCGGCGCCAGTCGTAGCCACGCTGCACCACGTCGGCCGGGGGAACGTTGTCGAACTTGAGGTTGCCGGTGACCACCACGTCGCGCGCGCCCAGTCGGGTCAGACGATCGGCGTCTTCCTGATGCTGCGCCAGGATGCCGGCAAAGCCAGCGAATGCGGGGGACATCAGCGGGCGCAAGCGGGAGTAGCCACGAAACGATTTATCGGACAGCCGCGCATTGACCAGGAACAGCGGCAGATGCCGGCGACGGCAGGCCGCGATCAGGTTCGGCCAGACTTCCGTTTCCAGCACCAGGCCAAATTCCGGCCGGTAACGCGCCAGAAAACGCGCCACCGCATCCGGGTAGTCGTAGGGCAGATAGACGATTTCCACCGCATCGCCCAGCAATTCACGCGCGGTGGCGCGGCCGGTGGGGGTGATGCAGGTGATCAGGAAGCGGCGGCCGGGATGACGCTCGCGCAGCGCGCGCACCAGTGGCAGCGCGGCGCGGGTTTCGCCCACCGATGCCGCGTGCAGCCAGATCGGCGCTTCGCCGTCGGCGGGACGCGGCGTGTCATAGCGCGCCCAGCGCTCATCCCAGTGTTGCCGATAGTCGGGCTGGCGCCGCGCGCGCTTGAGCAGATACAGCATCGCCACCGGCGTCAGCAGGTAGAGGCATAACGAATACAGCCAGCGCGCGATCACCGGCGCATGCCCGTGGTCACGGTGCGCCAGACGGTGTCCACGTCCGGTGCCGCGCCGCGCGTGCCGAGGTTGACGGCATAACTGGAAGCCAGCACGCCGGTGCGATCCGGGTCGGAGGCGGAGAAGATCGCCACGGTTGGTACGGCCATGGCAGCGGCCAGATGCACCAGGCCGGTATCGACGCCGACGGCGACGTGCGCCCCTGCCAGCAAGGCGGCGGCCTCGGTCAGCGACAACCTGGGCGCGACCACGGCGCCACGGATACCGTGGGCCAGCCGTTGGGCGCGCACGCGCTCGGCCGGGCTGCCCCAGGGCAGGACACAGGCCAGTCCATGTTCGGCCAGCCGTTCACCCAGCTCCAGCCAGTCACGCTCCGGCCATTCCTTGTCGGCGCGGCTGGTGGCGGTCAGCAATACGGCGTGGCCACCGGCTGGCAGCCAGGGCAGGGCTACATCCGGGCGGGGCAGGCCGTAGTCGAGTGTGGCGGACGGCGGATAACCGAGCGCGGCGGTCGCCAGCTCACGGACCCGCAGGATGGCGTGGCGCTGGCGCGGCACGGCGTAGTGCTTGCCGTAGAACACGGTAGCCAGCCCTTCCCGCGCGCTGGAAAAGTCGTAGCCCGCTATCCGGCCGCGCGCCAATCGGGCCACCAGAGCGCTTTTCACCAGCCCCTGGACATCCAGGATCAGATCGTAGCGTTCCTCGCGCAATGCGCGGCGAAAAGCGGTGAACTCACGCAGCGCTCCGCCATGGCGCCGCCAGCGGCGCAATGCGAACGGTATGACACGATGCACCGCCGGATGCAGCGCGGGCAGTTCGGCGAAGCCCTCTTCGACCACCCAGTCGATGCGTGCACCAGGCAAGGCACGGGCGATGTCCGTCACGGCGGGCATGGCGTGGATCACGTCGCCCATCGAGGACAGGCGCACGAGCAGGATGCGTGGAGCAGTCATGGCTGGCGATGGCAAGGGCCGGCGGCGCCGGAGCGAAGCGCCGCAACGGCGCGCGACCCGGACCGGTTCCCGAGGCTGGCGGAGTTCATGGGCGGCATTCTATCCGCTGCATCGCCAGCCGTCCCCTCACATCCACATCCGTCTGGAAAGATGAAACGGATGTTTATTTCAGGGAAAGGCCATTGACAGCAACCCACCCGGCCCATACTGCGTGAGCCAGCAAACACGGGCGCCAGGCGTTATAAACCAATCAATCGACACCAAGAAATCGCCATGCTCCATTCCATCGCCCTTGCCGTGTGGATCGCCGCGCTAGGCTGGCTGATGACCATCCTGGCCATCATCGGCTGGCGGCGCGAAAAACTGGCGCGCCGGCAATTGCGCACCGCCATCGAACAGCGGCTCGGCATCGATCTGCTGACCGGGCTGGCGCATCGCTCGGCGTTTCTTGCGCAGGCAGAGCACGAAGTCAATCGCAGCCAGCGCGCCGGCCATGCGTTGTCGGTGTTGCTGGTCGATATCGACGATATGCGTGCGCTGAATGCGCACTACGGCCACCACGGTGGCGATCTGGCATTGCGTCATGTGGGCACGGTCTGCCGGACGCTCGTGCGCGATTTCGACGTGCTCGGGCGTTTCTCCAGCGAGGAGGTCGCCATTCTGTTGCCCGATACGCGGCTGGAAGGCGCCCGCAGCGTGGCCGAACGCATTATCGAGACCGTCGCGGCTCATCAGGTGGTCCTGGAGGATGGACGTCGCTTTACGGTACGGGTGACCGTGGGCATGGCCGAGCTGGCCAGCGAGGTGGAAGACGCCGAAGACCTGCTGCTGGCCGCCGACGGCTCGCTGAAGCGTGCCATCGAGCGACGCAGGGAAAACGAAACCGCCTGATCCGCCACGGGCGCCACCGCAGCCAGCGTTGCCCTTATCCGCCTTTCAAGGCCAGCGGCAGCCCGCACGCCACCAGCGTCACCCGCATGCACCGCGCGGCCACGGCCTGGTTCAATCGCCCCAGTTCATCGACGAACCAGCGCGTACCGGCCCCCATCGGCACAACACCCCAGCCGATTTCATTGGTGACCAGTACGAGATCGCCCGGCAACCCGGGCAAGGCATCGAGCAGCGCGGCACGCGCGACGGCGAACTCGGCCTCGCGCATCGTTTCGCCATCGCCGAAGCGTGCCAGCCACAGCGTCAGGCAATCGACCAGCAGCAGGGTGTCAGGCGCAGCACTGCCGCGCAACGCGCCGGCCAGATCCTCGCCCGCTTCCAGCACCTGCCAGTGCGCCGGCCGCCGCGCGCGATGCTGCGCAATGCGCGCGGCGAACTCGGCATCGGCGGGATGCGGCGCGGCAGTAGCCAGGTAACGTACCGGGCCGGCATGCGCCAGGGCCAGCGCTTCGGCGTAGGTGCTTTTGCCGGAGCGTGCGCCGCCGGTGATCAGATGGGCCATGAAAGTCGCCGGAAAATGAAAAACACCCCCGGGTATACCGGGGGTGTCGCGGGCAGGCAAGGTAGGACACCCAGCTTATCAATGCCCTTCGTATACCAGCTTGATGAACGCGGTACGGCCGTCGCTGGCATAACCCAGACCTTGCTGGTATTCACGGTCGAACACGTTGTTCACGCGTAGCTGGGTTTGCCAGTCGCGCGCGATACGGTAATCCAGCCCCAGATCGACCAGGCCATAGCCCCCCATCCGGCCTTGAGCATCGCGTTGGTCGTAGCGCTTGCCGACGGCGGCCAGATTGGCCTGCCAGCGCCAGTCGCCCAGCGTCTGCGCCACCCCGGCCGCACCATATACACGAGCCCGACGCGGCAGGACCTTGCCGGTTTCTTCGTCTTCCGGATCCTGCCAGGTAGCGTTGGCATTGAACTCCAGGCTACCCAGGCGAGTACTGCCGTTCAGGGTCAGGCCGCGAATGCGCGCTTCGGCCAGGTTCTGCGGCGTGTAGTTTTCGTCCAGCACGATCAGGTTGCGGATGCGGTTGTAGAACAACGTGGCATCGACCAGCGAGCCATTCCCTTGCCAGCGCAGGCCGCCGTCGAGGGAACGGCCTTTTTCGGGAACCAGATTGGGGTTGGCGGCCGGCGGGAAGCCGGGCCACGACGGAAAGTAGAGATCGACGAACGACGGTGCGTGGAAGCTGGTGCCGCCGTTGGCGAACAATTGCCAGCCCTGGGTGAATCGCCAGGCGTAGCCCAGACCGCCGGTGGTGGCGCCACCGAACTGGCTGTTATCGTCGTAGCGCAGATTGGCCTGGAGGTGATGTGCGCCGAAGTCGTGCTGCCAGCCGGCCAGCGCGGCGCGGTTGTTGCGACGGGTTTCGCTGTAGTCGGTGTCGCTGTCCAGCCGTTCGCGCAGGTACTCCAGCCCCAGCAGCCACTGCCCGGCGTCGCTTTGCAGGGTGTTGGTCCATTGCGCCTGGTCCTGGATGATCAGGCTGCGGCTGGGATATGCACTGTCGGTGACGTAGCGATCCCGCCCCTGGCCGATCAACAGGTCGCTCTGCCAGTTCTCGGTGAAGCGATTGTTGCTGTAGGCGGAAATGCTGCTCTGTTTGCGCCGGCTGTGAGGATCGAGGTCATAGCTGCCGCCATCGTAGTCGGCATCGGTTTGCACATAAAAGCCGCGCAAGCCCACTTCGTGGCGCTCATCGAACCGGTGCGACAGGCTGAGCGTCGCGCTGCGCTGGCGCCAGGCATCGTCGTCGTCCTCCGCGTACATGCTTTCGGGGCGGGTGATGTCGTAACCGTCGCTGTTGCGGGCATCCACTGTGATGGAAAAACGGGTGTCGCCCACGGCGCCACCATAGCCGGCGCTGCCGCCCACGGTGCGATGGCTACCGTAATCGATGCTGGCACTGCCACTCGGCTTGCCATCGCCCGCCTTGGTGAATATCTGCACCACACCGCCCACCGCATCGGCGCCATACAGGCCGGACGCCGAGCCGCGCACGATTTCCACGCGCTCGATCATGGCCAGCGGGATGGTATCGAAGGCCGCGCCGCCATCGGGCCCGGGCGCCAGGCGCTGGCCATCGATCAACACCAGCGTGTGATTGGAATTGGCGCCGCGCAGGTAAAGCGATGCCGGCTGGCCAGGGCCGCCGACGCGGTTGAACTGCACGCCCGGCAGGCGGCCCAGCGCCTCGCCCATGGTCTGGGCGCCGCTGGCGCGCAATGTGTCGCCTTCGATGACCGAGACATCACTCGACAACGAAGAACGCGCTTCGGCGGTGCGGGTGGCGGTGACGACCACCGGATCGAGCGTGGTATCGGGTGCGGCCTGGACGGAAGCGGCGACCAGCGCGGCCAGGATCAGCGGCAGGCGCCGCGAAGGAAAGGGAATCATCGGGGTCTCCACGCGCTCGCCCCACGCGAGCGCGAATGTGCAAACACACGCGAAAGCCCGATGGCGTGACGGAGCCGCGAACAAAAACCGGCGAGACGTTCCCGATGGGAAGCGCGAAGCGGCGGTATGCGCCATGCGGCAGGCACGAACCGCCGAAAACGGATTGTCCGCGGCGACAAGCCGCACCCCGGGCTTTCGCTACGAAATCGCGAGGCCGGTCTCCGGGCTTGCCGCTCCAGTACCCGCCTTCCCCTTCCCTTCGCCTGGGCGAACCTGATGGAAGAGTGGCCGACGCCGGCTCTCAGCCAGCGTCACGGATACCTTCGATGCGACCTACCGTTGCGGGGGCAGCCCAGGATTGAATGGCTCAAAACGCCATGAACCTGGTTCCCTGTTTCACCCATGCAGCCGGCAGCGGCTGATGGGCACCTCGACGAAGCGCGCGATTGTAGCACCGTGCAGGGCTGCTTACCGGCATGCCGTCGGGGCCATTGCGCAAGGCGCGCCGTTTCGTAATACAGTGTCCGCCCTCGTTCCGACGCCCAGTGCGCTACCGTCATGACCGCCCCCTTTCGCTTCGCCCCCACCACGCCCGCCGGCCATGCGGCACAGCGGCGCCAGTCACAACTGACCAAGCCGCCGGGCAGCCTGGGTCAGTTGGAGGATCTGGCGGTGTGGCTGGCCGATCGCCTGGGTGAAGCAACGCCGGCCCGGCTGGTGCCCGCCATCGCTGTATTCGCCGCCGACCACGGCGTCGCCGTCGAGGATGTTTCCGCCTTTCCAATGGAAGTCACCGGGCAGATGGTGGCCAACTTCGTCGCCGGCGGCGCGGCAATCAGCGTGCTGGCGGCGGAACACCAGGCCACATTGCGCGTCATCGATGTCGGCGTGGCACACCCGGTGCCCGTGCCCCCCGGAGCCGGCGCCGCGCTGGTGGTCCGGCCGATACGCGCCGGCAGCCGCAACCTGCTGTGCGAAGCGGCGATGCGGGCCGACGAATGCCAGGTCGCGTGGCAAGCCGGCGCCGAAGTGGCGCGGCAACTGGTCGCACAAGGCCATACGCTGCTGATCGGCGGCGAAATGGGCATTGCCAACACCACCGCCGCCGCTGCGCTGTTGTGCGCATTGGGGGATATCGCGCCGGAACACGCAGTGGGGCGTGGCACCGGCATCGACGACGCGCGCCACGCACACAAGACCGACGTGGTACGTCGGGCGCTGGCGCGTGCCCAGGCCGCCGGTACCGATACGCCGCACGCTTGGCTGGCCCAGCTCGGTGGGCTGGAAATCGCCGCGCTGGCCGGCTTTTATGAAGAAGCGGGGCGGCAACGCGTTCCGGTGCTGCTGGATGGATTCATCAGCACCGTCGCAGCACTGGTCGCGGTACGCCACCAGCCCGCGACCGCGCACTGGCTGCTGGCCGCGCATGCCTCCGCCGAAGCAGGCCACCGTCACGCCCTGGCGGTGCTGGGCCTGTCGCCCTTACTGGACCTGGGTCTGCGCCTGGGGGAGGCCAGCGGTGCCGCCATCGCGCTGCCGTTATTGCAGGCAGCGCTGGCATTGCATCGGAGCATGGCGACGTTCGCCGAGGCCGGCGTGGCCAACCAGTAAAAAGGAAGTGCAATGACTGCTTTCCGAGTGACCTTGATGCGCCATGGCGAGGCGGTGGACAGCGCCCGTCGGCTGCTGGGCCATTCCGATCCCGGTCTGACGGCGGAGGGCTGGCACCAGATGCGCGGCCGCTGGCGACAGATCGAGCGCCACCGCGTCACGTCACTGGGCAGTTCCGACCTGCTGCGCTGCGCCAGCTTCGCCAAGGAGCGTGCACAGATGCTGTCGCTGCCGCTGCATCTGGATGCGCGCTGGCGCGAATGCGATTTCGGGGCACTGGATGGCCGGCTGCACGAGAGTTACAACGTCGAGGAAGCCAATGCCCTTCAGGCCTGGCAGCGCGATCCCCAGCACAACCCCTTGCCCGGCGGCGAAACCTGGCAGGCATTCCAGACGCGCGCGGTCATGGCCACCGAGCAATGGCTGGCCAGCGGCGAAGGCGGACATCGCGTGCTGATCACCCATGGCGGCGTGATGCGGGCGCTGCTCTCCCACTGGCTGGACGTACCCTCGACACGCCACGCCCAGTTCTGGCTGAACTACGCCGCCAGCGTCAGCCTGTGGTGGGATGACAACTATCCGCCGATCCTGATGGGCATCGACAACACCCCCGTCAACGACGCCCTGCAATAGCCGATTCTTCAACCGTGACAAGACGATATTCCCGCCCGGACTGGCGCGAGCCGATCCTGGCGATCCAGTTCCTCACCCGTCTGCCCACCCCGCAAGTGCGCGATTTCCAGCCGGAGATGCTGGCCGGCGCGGCACGTTGGTTTCCGGCCGTGGGCCTGCTGCTGGGCACCTTGCTTGCCACCATCGCCTGGGCTGGTGCACAGGTCGATCCCTGGCTCGCGGCATTGCTCGCGACGCTGGGCTGGATCTGGATAACCGGCGGCCTGCACCTGGATGGGCTGGCCGATGTGGCCGACGCGCTGGGCGCGGCGCATCGCGATCCCGAGCGCCTGCTGGCCGTGATGAAAGACCCGCACCTGGGCAGCTTCGGCGTGCTGGCCCTGCTGGGGCAGGTGGCGGCTAAACTGATCCTGGTGATGCTGCTGGCGCGCGCTGGCCATTGGGTGGTGCTGTTGCTGGCGCCGGCATGGGCACGCTGGGGCGTGTTCGGCTGGCAAACGCTGCCGCCGCTGGCCCCGGGCCTGGCCGAGCGCTTCGGCTGGCGGCGCGCGCCGCTGGCGCCGTGGGGCTGGGCACTGACGCTGGGCGCGCTCTCGCTCTGGCTGGCCCCCGCGTTGTTACTGGCGCCCGTGGCGGTCTGGCTGTACCGGAGCTGGCTGGCACGCCGGCTGGGCGGCGTATCGGGCGATTGCCTGGGCACGGGCATCGAAATCGTGGAAACGCTGCTGCTACTCGGGGCGGTCGTGAGCACGGCGATATAATCCCCGGAAATCACCCTCAGGAACCGCCATGAAAATCGTCCGCGCCATCGAAGTCTGGGAGAAAGACCTGGGCGGCGCCTTCATCGGCCACTTGCCCGTCGCCGACACCGTGTCGTCGGTGTTTCTCTACGAATTGTTCAAGGATGAACAGGACAAACCGGACCCCGACATGAAGCTGTCGTACATGCTGGACGCCCCCCGGATCGCGCGCTTGCAACCGTATGTGGCCGAACAGATGGATACGGATCGCTACGACTATATCCTCACGGCGTTCGGGGTGGCGGAGTAAGAAGGCTGCCCCGGATATTGAACCACTGAGGACACAGAGCAAGGCTTGAGCGTGAGGATGGCCTACCTGCACGGGCATTGCACTCTGAAAGAGTGCCTTCCAAAACCACTCTCTCAGCCTTGGGTTTTCTCTTGGTCCAATATCTGGGTTCAACAAACCTACTGCCGAAAATGATTCGCCACCGGCTCCGGTAAACGGTTGAGCAGCAGTTCCCAGTCCGTGGCGTCGAGCAGGTTTTTCAGTTGCAGGCCCAGTTCGGTGTCGCCTTCGATCCGCAGGCGGCGCTGGAAGAACAGCGTGTCTGGGTCTTCCATGCGGCGCGCCATCACCCAATAGTCGGCAATGGTGGCGGCAAAGCGGACATCCCCCGGGCCACTGCTGGCAATGAAGCGACGGCCATCGTGCGCCAGTGTGACGCCGACGTTCAATTGCAGGACTTCCAGGCGCAGCGTGCGGCCGGTGAGCCAGTCGAACGATTCGTCCGGCCACAGGATCGGCCGCGCGATGTTGAGCGCGCTGGCGGTGACCTGCGCCGGCGGCGCCTCGGGCAATTGTTCCAGCAGCGCCAGCAGGGCGCGCGGCGGGATCATGCTTCCACCCCCTGCGGATCGGCGATCCCCGCCGTGCCCCGCCAGTAACCATCCACCAGCCCTTCCCGATTCCAGGTCGCCCAGTCCGCCTCCACTTCATTCCCCGCCAGCTTCGCGGCAAAGGCGGCGATGATCTCGGCGGTGTATTCAGCCTGCGGGCTGATGCGCAATGCCGCCACGCCCAGTTCACGCACGCTGTCCAGGTGTTCCCACAGCGTATGGCAGGCGGCCGATTGGGTCTGGATACCGTTCAGGCGCAGGAAGGGGTGGCCGTCCTGGGTTTCCATCAGCATGCCGTCCGGATGCTCGATGCACTTGAACTCGCAGGCATCCTTATTCAACCCGTAATGCCTCGCCGTAAAGCAACGGGCGGAAAAAGCCAGCGGCAGGCGGCCGTGTGCGAACACTTCGGTCTGTATTTCACGGGTCTTTTCCGCCAGCACGGCGGCGATGGCGTCGCGCCCCATTTCCAGCGGCGGCAGCCAGCAGACGGCGCCCGCCGCAGCCATCCAGTCGAGCATCGGACCGTTGTAGATGTTGAGGTGCGGGCCGGCGACGAAGCCGACGCCGGCATCGCGCGCGATCTTCACCGCGCCCAGGTCGTTGGCCTCGACCAGGAACCCCGATCCGGCCAGCCGCACCAGGCCGGAACTGTCGCTCGCGGATTCAAGCAGCGCCTGGCTTGAAAGCACGGGCGTCTTGCCGGCATCGCGAAACTGCTCGGCCAGCGCCAGCCAGTCGGCGGTACGCAATTCATGACGCCGCGCGCAGACCGTTTCGCCCAGATAAACGATGTCCACCGGCCATTGCAGGGCGGCTTCGTAAAAGGCCAGCGTCTGCGAACGCGGCCAGTAGTAGAGCAAAGGACCCAGGGTCAGTTTCACGATTCAACTCCTGTTTTTTGGCACCGCAACCCCACCGGGTGTCGGCCTTTTTGCACGAGACATCACCGATTGTTATCGGCCGCTGTTTATTTCTTATCACTCGGGCATATCATGTAAGAAAAATGACCGATTAATTGAATGGAAGGCAAAACATAAAGGTCACGCTTACCACGGAGAGTGCGATGTCGTTTTTAAGAATCCGTCCAGCCGATATACAGATCGGCCACGCCCTGCCCTGGGATGTCTTCGATGGCAAAGGCACGCTGTTGCTGTCGCGTGGCCAGACGGTGAGCACCGATACGCAGTTGGAACGGTTGTTGGAAATCGGGGTGTTCGCCGAAACCGCCCTGCTGACGCGCACCCGCAACGAGGCGCCGCGCGCAAGGACTGTCACCGGTTCCGCGCGGCCACCGTCGGTCGTCGCCATGCTGGAGCAGGTGCGCAAACGGCTGGACCATGTGGTGAACCACCTGGCCACGCTGGTGAGCGAGCAGACGCTGGGCGACGAAATCAGAGGGCTGGCGGCGATGGTGGAGAACGCCAGCCGCGGCGAGCCGAACGTTGCGCTGGCGATGGTGATCCTGCGCCAGGAAGGCCGTTACGCCACGCGGCAGATGGTGAACGTGGCGGTCGTGTCGCGATTGGTGGCCGTGTCGATGGACATGACGCCCGACGATGTGCGCGCGGTGGTCTGCGCGGCACTCACCATGAATCTGACCAAGGTCGCGTTGCAGGACGCCATGCAGCGGCAGACCGAGCCGCTGACCGCGCAGCAGCGCGAGGAAATGGAACGGCACCCACGCGAAGCGCGCGACCTGTTGCTGCGCGCCGGCGTCAACGAGCCGCTGTGGCTGGATTCGGTGCTGCAACACCATGAACACATCGACGGCAGCGGCTACCCCGGCCGTCTCACCGACGGCGCCATCGTGCTGGGCGCGCAGGTGCTGGCGCTGGCCGACCTGTTCTGTGCCCGCGTCACATCCCGCGCCTACCGCCCCGCAGTGTCGTCCAATGTCGCGCTGCGCGGCATCCTGCTGGAGCGCGGCAAGGGCATCGATCCGGTCGTGGCGGGACACTTCATCAAGACGCTGGGCGTGTATCCGCCCGGGCTGATGGTGCGACTGGCCAATGGCGAGATCGGCATCGTGGTCAAACACGGCAGCAAGCCCAACTGTCCGGTGGTCGCCAGCCTGATCGGCCCGCGCGGCGCGCCACTGTCGCTGGTACTGCGCCGCGATACGTCGATCGATCTGTACACCATCCGCGAAACCGTCGATCCCAACGGGTTCTCGGCATATGTCCGCATGGAATCGATCTGGGGCGACACGGCACGCACGGTCGACGAATAGCGCCGCGGCCAGGCGCGACAAGCTCATCGCCACGGCCTGCTGTAGGCGCCCAGCGTTTGCTGATGGCCTTCGGACACGCGCTCCAGCGCGCTGGTCCAGGCCGACTTCACCGAGTAGCCCGGCCCCGCCGCGGCATCGAGCGCGGCACGCAACGTGGCGGTGACGGCGCTGACATAGGCAGGGCTGCGCTGGCGCCCTTCCACCTTGATCGCCGCGACACCCACCTTCATCAACTCGGGCAGGATCGCCAGCGTGTTCAGGCTGGTGGGTTCCTCCAGCGCGTAGTAGGTGGCACCTTCGACCTTGAAGCGCCCCTTGCACAGGGTGGGATAACCGGCGGGCTCGTCCGGCGCGAAGCTGTCGATCAGAATGCCGTTCAGCCGCGCACGCGTGGTGCCGCGTTCGTTCTCCCAGCGCACGAACGATGCCGGCGAGCAGACACCGTGGACATTCGGCGCTTCGCCGGTGGCGTAGCTGGACAGCAGGCAGCGCCCCTCGGCCATGACGCACAGGCTGCCGAAGCCGAACACCTCGATCTCCACCGGCACGTCGGCCTGCCGCAGCGACTGGATCACGTGGGAGACCTGCGGCAAGGTGAGTACGCGGGGCAACACGGCCCGGCGCACACCGAAGCACTCATGCGCCATGGTGATCGCCGCGGCATTGGTGGCCGAGCCTTGCACCGACAGATGCAACCGCAGGTTGGGGTGGG
Source organism: Chitiniphilus eburneus (assembly GCF_005048205.1). GTDB lineage: Bacteria > Pseudomonadota > Gammaproteobacteria > Burkholderiales > Chitinibacteraceae > Chitiniphilus > Chitiniphilus eburneus. The sequence continues at coordinate 12,973 of NZ_SUMF01000023.1, read as the reverse complement.
TACGGTGGGCGTATTCCATCAGGCCGATGTCGGCCAGGATGACGGCATCCGCGCCCAGCTCGGCGGCGCGATCGACAGCGCTGCGCCAGATGGCGGTTTCACCGGCGCGGGCATAAGTGTTGATGGCCACCAGCAGTTCGCGCCCACGCTGTTGCGCATAGCGAACGCCTTCCCGCACCTGGGCATCGTTGAAATTGAGCCCGGCGAAATTGCGGGCATTGGTGGCATTACGAAAACCGATATAGACAGCGTCCGCGCCATGATCGACGGCGGACTTCAATGCGGGCAGGCTGCCCGCGGGGCAAACAAGCTTGGGCAGAACTGCCACGACACGCTCCCCGGGAAGTATCGCGGGAGCTTAGGGGGATGCCGGAAGATGAACTTTGCGGCGGATCAAAGCGCGACTTCGCGCACTCACCGTAGGCATGTGTTTTCCACTACGTGGCCACAGCGATGCCATAATCCCCTATTGGCTGGCAAGCGATCCTTGGGACAAGCTTGCCTGCAATCAAGAATGGAGCGGCCAGGGGCCGCTGCCGCGCAAACGTGATCAGACAAGGAAACCAGCATGAATATCGCAATCATTGGCCTGGGCAAGATGGGTGGCAACATGGCGCGGCGCCTGGCGCGCGGCGGCGCCAAGGTGTTTGGTTTCGATCTCAGCGCCGAAACGCGCGCCAAGCTCGCCGCCGACGAACCCAATTTCCAGGGCTTTGATTCGGTGGCCAAGCTGGTGGCCTCGCTGCCCAAGCCGCGCGTGGTCTGGCTGATGCTGCCAGCGGGCGAAATCAGCGAAAACACCTTTGCCGAGTTGAAGACCCTGCTGGCCCAGGGCGATCTGGTGGTGGATGGCGCCAACGCCATGTACAAGGACAGCCAGCGCCACGCGGCCGAGCTGGCCGAAAGCGGCCTCAAGTTCGTCGATGCCGGCGTATCGGGCGGCGTGTGGGGCCTTGCCAACGGCTACACCATCATGCTGGGTGGCGAAAAGGATGCCATCGCGCAGGTGGAGCGCTTCGTCAAACTGCTGGCGCCGGCGCCGGATCGCGGCTGGATCCACTGTGGCCCCGCGGGCTCGGGCCACTACACCAAGATGGTCCACAACGGCATCGAGTACGGGATGATGCAGGCCTTTGCCGAAGGTTTCGCGCTGCTCAAGGCCAAGGAAGACTTCAACCTCGACATCGCCGAGATCAGCGAAGTGTGGCGCCATGGCTCGGTGATCCGCTCGTGGCTGCTGGACCTGATTGCCGGCACACTGGCCGAGGATACCGACCTGGCCGGCCTCGCCGCCTTCGTGCCCGATTCGGGCGAGGGCCGCTGGACGGTGCTGGAATCGATCGAGCTGGGCGTACCCACGCCGGTTATCACCCAGGCGCTGTTCTCGCGCTTCTCCAGCCGTGGCAACGACGATTTCGCGATGAAGCTGCTGTCGATGATGCGCAACGCCTTCGGCGGGCACGCAGTCGCCAAGCAATAAGGCACGCCAGCAACGAAAAAGGCCACGCGATGCGTGGCCTTTTTCGTTGTGCCGGCACGCTCAGTGCATGGCGTAGCCGAAAGCCTGCTGGAACCGCTCCGCCACCGATGCCGCGCTGATTTCGTGGTTCTGCGGGCCCCGCTGCGCGATCTTGATCGACCCAAGTAGCGAGGCCAGCCGGCCGGTGGTGGGCCAATCCCAGCCACGCTTGATGCCATAGAGCAGGCCAGCGCGAAATGCGTCGCCGCACCCTGTCGGATCGGCCAGCGTAGCGGCGGGCACCGCCGGGATATCGTGGCGCACGCCATCGGCGTAGATATGCGAGCCTTCCCCCCCCAGCGTAACGACCAGCGCTCGCACGCGCGCCGCCAGCCCTTCCAGCGTCATGCCGGTTTTCTGGATCAGCATCTGGGCCTCGTAGTCATTGCAGGCCAGGTAGTCGGCGGCGTCGATCATCGGCATCAGTTCGTCGCCGCTGAACATCGGCAGGCCCTGACCCGGATCGAAGATGAAAGGAATACCGGCGGCGGCCAGTTCGGCACAGTGTTCCTGCATGCCTTGCTTACCGTCCGGTGCGACGATCGCCAGTTGCGGCGACGCCTGCAACTCGGCCAGGCGGGCGAAATGCGCGAAATTCATCGCCCCCGGGTGAAAGGCGTTGATCTGGTTGTCGTCCAGATCGGTGGTGATGAAGCACTGCCCGGTGAATTGTTCCGGTACCTCGCGCAGGCCGTCGCGCGAAATACCCAGTCGGTCCAGCCGCGCCGCGTAGGGGCCGAAATCGCTACCCACCGTGGCCAGGATCAGCGGATCGTCACCCAAGGCCTTGAGCGTATAAGCGATATTGCCTGCGCAGCCACCGAACTCCCGCCGCATTTCCGGCACCAGGAAGGAAATGGACAGCATATGGATCTGCTCGGGAAGGATGTGGTGCTTGAATCGATCGGGAAACACCATGATGGTGTCGTACGCCATCGATCCGCAGATCAACGTGCTCATGCCAGCGTCCTTGATTTTTTGGATGCGAGATTATGCCACTCGTCAGAGCCGGCGACCGCATGCTCCTTCCACGCGGCCAGCCATTTACGACCATGTTAAGCTCGTTGTTGTCTCAAATCTTACAATAATAAGCCTATGTGGCCTTCTCCAACCCTTTCCATCGCACTGTCCCTCGCCGCGCTGGCCTTGCTGGCCACGATCAGCCTGGCCCTGCTGGCGCTCGGCCATCGGGAACGCGGCCAGTGCATGCTGGCCTGCGGCGGCTTGGCCGGCCTGGCTGCCTGCGGCGCCATGGCTGTGGGGCTGGACATTCCTGCGCTGGCCCTGTGGGTGGGTACCGATGCCCTGCTACTGATCGGTGGCCGATTCTACCTGGGACAAGCCCCGCGCTATCTGACGACACTTCCGTGGCCCCTGCTGGCGATTGGCGTATTTGCTTACAGCGGTGGCACGCCAGGATCGTCTCTGCATATTCTTTCCTTCGCGCTGTCCATCCTGCCGCTGGCGCCGATGCACGTAAGTTCGCTGATCCCGCAGGTGGTCGAGGAACGCTGGGCGGCACCGCGCCAGTTGTTCGCGGTGGCGCACATCCTGCATGCGTCGTACTGGCTGGCGGTGGCGCTGGCGTGGCTGATCGGGTCGCCCGGCGCCTGGGCGCATCTGCCGGCCGCCTATATCCCGCTGGGACTGATGCTGCTGGTCTCTGGCATGGCCTGGCCACAACTGGTGGGGCAGCGGCTGCGGTCGCGCATTTCGCGGCTGGCGCGCTTCGACGCGCTGACCGGAGCGCTGAATCGGCGCGGGGTGGAGGAAATCGCTTTGCGCGAGTTGCACCGCGTCCGCAAGCATCAGGGACAACTGGGGCTGGTGCTGATCGATCTCGACCGCTTCCGCACGCTGAACGCCCGCTACGGCCACGGCGCCGGCGACGTGGCACTGCGCGCCTGCGCCGACGCCGTGCGGGAGCAGATGGGGCGGGGCGAATATTTCGGCCGTGTCGGCGGAGAGGAGTTCTGCATCCTCGCCCCCGGCCTGACCGGGGACGCGCTGGAACAGTTGCTGGCCCGGGTACGGCAGGCAGTGCGCGAGCTGGAAGTGGAACACGAGGAGCTGCTGATTCGCTTTTCCGCCAGCGCCAGCATGGCCGGTTTCGGCACCGACGGTACCGATTTCGACACGCTGTACCGCGTGGCGCTCAAGCGCATCTCGCAGGAAAAGAAAGGCCCCATCGCCTTTGCCGACACGGCCCCGCAGGCCGCCGCCGCCTGAGCGCGCACCAATCTGGCGCATTGGGCGATTGATAAATAACAAATCAATCTAAAAGAACAAATTTACCCCGCTTGTACGGCATATTGTGCGATGTTAGATTGCCCCGCACGATTCCGCTGTCCCACAGGAGGATGTAGATGAAGTTCGATACGCTCGCGATTCACGCCGGTTATGGCCCCGATCCCACCACCAAGGCGGTGGCGGTACCGATCTACCAGACCACCAGCTACGCCTTCGACGATACCCAGCACGGCGCCGACCTGTTCGACCTGAAAGTGCAGGGCAACATCTACACCCGCATCATGAACCCCACCACCGCCGTGCTGGAACAGCGCGTGGCGGCGCTGGAAGGCGGCATCGGCGGGCTGGCGCTGGCGTCGGGCCAGGCGGCGATCACCTATGCCATCCTCACCATCGCCGAAGCCGGCGACAACATCATCGCCACCAGCACCCTGTATGGCGGCACCTATAACCTGTTCGCGCACACCTTGCCGCAATACGGTATCGAAGTACGCTTCGTCGATCACCGCGATCCGCAATCGGCCGCCAGCCTGATCGACGACCGCACCAAGGCGATCTACTGCGAATCGATCGGCAACCCGCTGGGCAACGTGGTGGACTTCGCCGCCTTCGCCGATGTGGCGCACGCCGGCGGCATTCCGCTGATCGTCGACAACACCGTGCCTTCGCCCTATCTCACCCGCCCGTTCGAGCACGGCGCCGACATCGTGGTGCACTCGCTGACCAAATACATGGGCAGCCACGGCACCAGCATCGGCGGCATCATCGTCGATTCGGGCAAGTTCCCCTGGGCCGAGCACAAGACGCGCTTCCGCCGCCTGAACGAGCCGGACGTCAGCTATCACGGCGTGGTCTACACCGAAGCACTGGGCGCCGCCGCCTTCATCGCCCGCGCCCGCGTGGTACCGCTGCGCAATATGGGCGCCGCGATCAGCCCGTTCAACTCGTTCCTGATCCTGCAAGGGCTGGAAACGCTGGCGCTGCGCATGGAACGCCACGTGGAAAACGCGCTGAAAGTGGCGCAGTTCCTGCAAGGCCATCCCCATGTGGCCTGGGTGAACTACGCCGGCCTGCCCGACCACGAATCGCGCCCGCTGGTGGACAAATACTTCGGCGGCAAGGCATCCGGCCTGCTCACCTTCGGCGTCAAGGGCGGCCGCGAAGCCGGCGCACGCTTTCAGGACAAGCTGCAACTGGTAACCCGCCTGGTCAACATCGGCGACGCCAAGAGCCTGGCCTGCCACCCCGCCAGCACCACCCACCGCCAGTTGTCGCCGGACGAACTGAAAAAAGCCGGCGTCAGCGAAGACATGGTGCGGCTGTCGATCGGCATCGAACACATCGACGACATCCTGGCCGACCTGGAACAGGCGCTGGGCTGAGCAAAGCCCGAACCTCGGACCCCACGTCTTGAAACACAGAGAGAGCACGGAGAACACGGAGTTTCGCAGAGAAAAACAGAGAGAAAAAACGACGCGGCCTACCTCAGCAGCCCAGCAGGCAGAAACAGCCTGCCGCTGACTGGGCCACCTCGGGCGGCGCCCATTTGTTTCTCTCGATCTTCCGGTTTTCTCTGTGAGGTTCTGTGTTCTCTGTGCTCTCTGTGTTTTAAGGTTTGGGGTTTAAGATTTCGAATGCCCTCCCTCCCCACCCACCTCATGTTGCTTAACCTGATCGGCGGCGGCCGTCTTGGCCGGACTCTGGTACGCGCCTGGCGCGATGCGGGGTATTGCGAGATCGGCGCGGTGCTGTGTCGCGACGTTGCCCATGCACGGGCGGCGGTGGCGTTCATCGGCGCCGGCCAGCCCACGATCGCGTTGAACGCCCTGCCCGCCGCCGAGCTGTGGTTGATCGCCACACCGGACGGCGCCATCGCGCAGATAGCGGCCATGCTGGCGCAAACCGGGCGGCCGCGGGCGGGCGATCTGGTGTTCCACGCCAGCGGCGCACTGGATGCCGGCGTGCTCGCGCCCTTGGCGGATCGCGGTGTGGATTGCGGCAGCCTGCATCCCGCCCTGAGCTTTGCCGACCCGCAACGCGCGCTGGCCAGCCTGCCGGGCACGGCCTGTGCGCTGGAAGGTGCCGCCGCCGCGCTACCGCGACTGGAAGCCCTGGCGCACGCGTTGGGCGGGCTGCCGTTCCGCCTGGCGCCCGGTGGCAAAGCGGCGTACCACGCGGCGACGGTGGTGGCGTCGAACTATCTGGTCACACTGGCTGCCCTGGCGCAACGACTCGCCGGCCAGGCCGGGCTGGATGCCGATGCGACAAACGCCGTGCTCGGGCCGCTGATGCGCCAGACACTGGATAACGTGCTGGCCCTCGGCCCGGCCACCGCGCTGACCGGCCCCATCGCACGCGGCGACGCGCAAACCGTGGCGCGGCATCTGGCAATCATCGACGACCCGCTGTTGGGCGACGCTTACCGCACCCTCGGCCTTGCCACCCTGCCGCTGACAGCATTGCCTACCGACCAAAAGGAAGCGCTGGCTGGGTTGCTGCGGGGGGAGACGAACCCCCAATCGTGAACCACAGAGATTCACGGAGAAAACCAAGGGCAAACTCAGGCCTTGGGTGTACTCACTGAGCCTCAGTGTTCTTCGTATCCTCTGTGATTCGAGACTTGGGGTTCAGCAACCTACCCCCGCAACGGCCGCGCCACCTCGCCCAGCCTGCCGCTGTCGGCCAGTTCGGCGAATTCGTCGCCCATGCGGCGGCTGGCTTCGATGGCGGCATGCCAGTGCGCGATGCGTTCGGCGTCGCGGCCAGCGTAGCGCAGGAAATCCTTGCGGTCGGGAATGCGCCTCGCCGGCAGGCTCGCAATCAGTTCCGGCGTCGGCGCCAGCACCACGGTGTGCGACAGGTGGCGTGCGCGGCGCCAGGGCAGGAACTTGTCCAGCCAGCCCGGCGTTACCGTCGCCACGAAGTGTGGCAACAGCATCAGCCCTTCCGGCTCGGCCAGCGGCAAATCCATGTGGTAATCGATCAGGCCACCATCCAGGTGGTAGCCGGCCGGCGCGCCCGGCAGTTCGGCCACGCCGGCGATCACGCCGGGTATCGCCGCGGTGGCCATCAGCGTCGGCGCGATACGCTCGACAGTCAGCGGTACGGCATGCGCGCCCAGGCCATCGTCCAGCAGCCGTACCGGCGCGGCGCCAGTATGCAGCACGGTGCGCGTCAGATGCCGCCCCAGGCGCGGGCGCCCGGCCACGTTGGCGAACACGGCGTGCGCCAGCGCCAGCTTTTCACGGAAGCCACCGCTGCCGTCGATACCGGCCACGCCGCGCGCGGCGATCACATTCAAGCGCAACCACGGGTGATCGACGATATCCACCGCGCCGCGTTCGCCCAGCAGCGCATCCAGGATACGCCGCGCCTCGCGCGTGATTTCCGGCATACCGTCGTCACGCTCATAGCGCTGCTCGTCCACATAGGCCCGGCGAAACCGTTCGATCGCCGCCAGCGGATCGCGCTGCGCCGCCGCGGCCAGCCGCCACGCGCCAATCGATGTGCCCACCGCAATCAGCGGTAGCGTGCGCCCGACCAGCCACTGGCCGAACAACACCCGATCCAGCCCTTCCAGCATCAGCCACTTGGCACCGCCCGCGGCCGCGCCCAGATGACTGAACTGCTCGGGGCGCATGCCCTGCTCGCGAATTTGCGCCAGCGCCTTTGGGCCAGCCAGAATCTGCAACGCTTTCACGGCGCAGGGTCCGCGTTCAGCGCGGCCAGTTGCGCCGCATCCAGGTAACGCCACTCGCCTTCGGGCAGATCCAGATCGGCCAGCGCCAGCCCGCCGATGCGCACACGGGCCAGTGCGGCGCAATGGTTGCCTGCTGCCGCCAACATCCGTTTCACCTGATGGTATTTGCCCTGGTCGAGTTCGATCTCGACGGTAAGCGGGTCCAGCAGCGTGGCGGCCAGCGCGGCGATGGGCGCCGGTTCGTCGATCAGCTTCACCCCGTCCAGCAACTGCCGCACCAGCCCGTCATCGGCCGGTTGCGCCAGTGTGGCGCGATAGACCTTGGCCTGGTGACGCTTGGGGTGCGACTGGGCATGGATGAAATCGCCATCGTCCGACAGCAGCAGCAACCCGGTGGTGTCGTGATCCAGCCGGCCCACCGGCTGCACGTCGCGCCAGGTGAACTGCTCGGGCAGCAGCGTATGCACGCCGGGATGGTGGCTGGGCTTGCGGCTGCATTCGAAGTTGGGTGGCTTGTTCAGTACCAGATAGACATGTTGGCGATAGGTCCAGGGTTCGTCGAACACGGTGAATTCCAGCCCTTCGGGCACGAATTCGTCTTTCCAGCGTGTGACGACCTCGCCGTTCACCGCGACCTCGCCATCCTCCACCAGCACGCGGCAGCCCTTGCGGGTACCAAAGCCCTGGCTTTGCAGGATGCGATCCAATGAGAGTTTTTTCATGGGCGCGACTTTACCAATTCGCGCGCCCGGGATGAATGCGGAATGTACCGACGGGCCGGGAGGCCGCATCCTTCATCTGTTTGCAGGCCGATCCGCCCTACAGCCGTTCGATCGGAAAATACAGCGCCAGCGTGTCGCCGCCGCCATCCGCGTAGCACTCCTGGACCGCCCCCGCCAGTACGTGGCCATGGGCGGGGAAGTATTCGTCGAGGACCGCATGAAACACCGATGCGTAGTCCGCCTTGCTGCATGGCGCCACCACGAACCGAAATGCGGGAATCGTCCATTGGCACCAACCCACCGGCGCCTCGGCACCGTGCTCCACTTCAACACCAGCCAGATACTTTCCATGGCTGGCCCACGGCTTGAACGCGTGCCCCGGATCGGTCATCGCTCCCCAGAGGCCCAGAATCCGGCCCTGGTCGTCGTACTTGGCGAGCTGGGCGATTTCGTCGAAATGCGCCTCCGCCTCCCGCCACAATGGCGGCACCCACTGCATGCCGTCACTGGCCAAGCCGCTGCCCTCCTTGCCGATCACGCTAAACGACGCCTTGGTGAGGATGTCCACGTTCATGCCTGTTACTCCTTGCGAGTTGTACGATCGCCCCAAGCATAGGCGGCAACGATTGACCGGCTTTGCGCTTTTGGGCCGATGTCTGCCCATGCGGGGTGCGCCATCATCGCCCGCCCCCGCCGGGAACCAGGCTCGACGACATGACGACACAACGCATTACGTGCCCTCGCCCATCAGCCGGAGCCCTCGTGAAACCGCCAGCCGCCGTCCTGCCAGGCGAGTTGGCCATCCAGATCGATCGCCGCCAGGAAATCCGTGTCGTGCGATACCACCAGCAACGCCCCGCGATAATCGCGCAGCAGTTGCTCCACCGCCTGCATCCCGGCCAGATCGAGATGGTTGGTCGGCTCGTCGAGCACGAGCAGGCCGGGACCATTGGTGCCGTAGAGCGCACACGCCAGCGCGGCTTTCAGCCGTTCGCCACCGCTCAGTGTCGCCACCGGACGTAACGCCTGTTCCCCGGACAACCCCAGCAGCGCCAGCCGGGTGCGGGCGCCGGTTTCGTCCAGCGTTGGTGCACGCGCCAGCAGTTGCGACACCGCATCGCGCGCCGGATCGAGTAGATCGGTGTGCTGGTCGAGCAACAGCGCCGGCAAGGCCACGTCGGCCGTGCCCACGGCGGGCGCCAGTTGCCCGGCCACTACGCGCAACAGTGTCGATTTGCCGCAGCCATTCGGTCCGACCACCGCAATGCGGCGCGGCCCACGCAGCGACCAGTCCAGCGGCGCATTCGGTGCAAACGGCAGCACCAGCCCGGAAAACGTCAGCACCTGCCGGCCGGACGGGACGACGATCGCCGGCTGCACGAGCTGCGGCGCCAGTGGCTCGGCGGCCAGCCCCCGCACCTGGGCGACGGCCTCGGCCAGCGCCGCGCGGCGCTCGTCGTGCCGGGCCTGCAATCGCCCTCCCGATTGCTCGGCGCGTTGCCGCTGTCGCCCCAACAGGATTTTGGCCTGGTTACTGTCCGCCGCGTCGCGATGGCCGCGCGCCTGGCGCTGTTGTGCACGCTCCGCCTGCTCGCGCAACGCGCTTTGCTCGCGCCGCTGCGTGGTCCGGGCATGCGCCAGTTGCGCGTGCGCGGCGTGGCGTTCGGCCTGCTTCTGCGCGCGATACACGTCATAGTCGCCGCCATAGCGATGCAGGCCACGTTCGTCGAGTTCGACGATGACACGCATCCGGCGTAACAACGCGCGATCGTGGCTGATGACCAGCAGACCACCCGGCCAGTCGTCCAGTTGCGCGAGCAAGGCCTCGCGATGACGCGCATCCAGATGGTTGGTCGGCTCGTCCAGGATCAGGAAATTGGCGCCGGACAGCCAGGCGCCCAGCAAGGCGACCCGCATTGCCTCGCCGCCGCTGATCCACGCGCTGCGGTTATCGGGGCGCAGATGAGGCAGCCCCGCGCGCTCCAGCAGCCGTTGCAGATCGTGCGGGAGCGCCCAGCGGTCGGCCAGCAGCGCGAAATCCGCCTCGTCGCAACTGCCGGCCTCGATCCGCGCCAGTGCAGCCAGCGCGCCGTCCACGCCGGCCAGTGCGGCAACGGTGGGCCGTGCTGCGAGGTCGATCCGCTGCGGCAGGTGGAACACCCGCTCGGTGCCGCGCACGACACCACGGCTGGGCGGCAGGATGCCTGCCAGTATCTGGCCGAGCACGCTTTTGCCGATGCCGTTGCGGCCGACCAGCGCGCTCGGGCCAGTGTCGAACACCAGGGAGAGATCGGAAAACAAAGGCCTGCCATCCGGCAGGTGGAAGGCGACGCCGTCCAGCGTCAGCGCGGGGGAATTCGTCATGTGCGACCTCGATACCGTGTACGGAAGGGAAAGACCGTTTCCGTGGGCTGAAACCACGGCGGCATCAATGGCGCATCGGACGAAACTCCTGAAGAGGGAATGGCGATACTACACCCGGCGACGCGCGAGGCCAATCACAGTCGTCGGCGCATTCCTGGCTGGCGGCCCGCCGCAGTACCATGCAGCCATGACCGATCTGGACCGTCTGCTGACCGACATTCGCGCCTGTACCCACTGCGCACCGCAACTGCCGCTGGGACCGCGCCCGGTCGTGGTCGCCAGCACCGAGGCGCGGCTATTGATCGTGGGGCAGGCACCAGGTACCCGGGTTCACGCCACGGGGATTCCGTGGAACGACCCATCGGGCGACCGGCTGCGGCAATGGCTGGATATCGACCGCGACACGTTCTACGACGCATCGCGCATCGCCATCATCCCGATGGGCTTCTGTTATCCGGGACGCGGTAAATCCGGCGATCTGCCGCCACGCCCGGAATGCGCAACACTGTGGCGCGAGCGCCTGCATGCGCTGTTGCCCCGCATCGAACTGACGTTGCTGATCGGCCAGTACGCCCAGACGTGGTATCTGGGCCGCCGCATGCGCGCCACGCTGACCGAAACGGTGGCCGACTGGGCCACCTACGCACCGGACTTCCTGCCGCTGCCTCACCCCAGCCCGCGCAACCAGCTCTGGTTACGGCGCAACGCCTGGTTCGAAGCCGAAGTGGTACCGGAACTAAGGCATCGCACCGCGCCACTGCTACGGCCCAAGGCACGCTAAGCAACTCAAAATCGTGCGTCGCTTTACACACAAATCGATGCATGTCCTTGCATCTAAAAAGAAAATTCCTATACCCTCTTGTTCGATATAGTTAACATTTGTATTATCCACCTATGAACAAAACCCAGCCTTCCCCACCCTGTTTCCTGCCCGTCGAGGAAAAGATCAACCGCGTTTGCATGCGCCTGCCCTGTGCGGACCGGCAGCACGTGGTGCTGACCCAGTTGTTCAAGCATATCCATGGTCGCCTGCATGAACGGATGAACGTCGTGCTGCGCGAACACAACGTGAATCCGGTGAGCTTCACCGCGCTGACCATGCTCTACAGTGCGCCAGACACCGTGCTCAATCCGTCGGATCTGGCCGACTCCACCGGCGAATCGCGTGCCAACGTCACGCGGATCTGCGATGAACTGGTGGCGCGTGGCTTGCTGTCCCGCGAGCCGAACGCGGAGGATCGCCGCCGCATCGACCTGCGGCTGGCGCCCGATGGCTCCGCGCTGGTGGAAGCGCTGCTGCCGACGCTGCAATCCCGTGTGCATTCGACCTACAACGTACTGAATACCAAGGAGAAGGAACAACTCGAGCGCCTGATGAAGAAAGTTCTCGGCGCACTCGATCAGTAAGAGCGACGGACAAATCCGGCACAGCGGCTCTGGCAAGTCGTGCAAAGCGCCCTGAAAGGCGATACCTCTGCGCCACGCAGCCAGCAGGATTTGTCAGCCGATAAGCGAATCGGCCGGTTTCGCCCCCCGATGCGAAGCCCGCCTACCAGCGCGCATCCCCAGGCCCGGCAGCCGCCGGGCCGGCGCGGCGTCCCTTTTTTTACCCGTATTGTTGAAAAATGAATAATCGATATTCAAACAAAATACCGACACTGGGCTTGCTTGCACTATTGTTGGCCGGTTGCGCGGCCATCCCCCCGGATGACGCCACGGTCGCCGAGCGCGATCTGGCCGGCGCGGGGCTCGCCAAGAGCATCCGCCTGGCCCGCGAAGGCTGGCCCGACGCGCAGTGGTGGACCCGCTATGGCGACCCCCAGCTCGATGCGCTGATCCAGCGCGCGCTCAAGGATTCGCCGGACCTGGCCACCGCCCAGGCCCGCATCCGGCAGGCGCAATCCACCCAGGCCATCACCGAGGCCAACGGCGGAGCCAATGTCACGCTCGATGGCACGGTGGACCGGCAGTACATTTCCGGCACCGGTCTGTTCCCGCCCCCGCTCGGCGGCGCGTGGTACACCGAAGGCAAGGTAGGCATCAACGCCAGCTATGACTTCGACTGGTGGGGCAAGCATCGCTCGCAGATCGCCGCATCGCTCGGTGAGGTGAATGCCCGCCGCGCCGAGGAAAAGCAGGCCGAGCTGACCATCGCCACCACCGTGGCGCAAAGCTACTTCGCCTTGCAGGCCGACTGGGCACGCGTGGCCACGCTCCAGCAGGCACGCGATGCACAGGCCAGGCTGACCGAAGGCCGCGCCAAGCGCGTGGCACGCGGGCTGGACCCGGCCAATGCGCGGGTCCGTGCCGAGGGCGACCTGGCGGCCATCGATGCGCAGATCGCCGCCCATAGGACCCGGCTTCGGAACGGAAGCAGGGCGAATGCGCGGTCAGCTTCACCGGCAATTCGTCGGCCTT
>NZ_SUMF01000022.1 GCF_005048205.1 Chitiniphilus eburneus | reverse complement strand
GTTGCCGGCCAGTGGGTGCGCGTCGGCACGCCGGCTGGGGCCGTCGCGCTGGACGATGCCCAGCGCGCCGAGGTGGCCCGGCTTGCCGCCAGTGGCCAGACCGTGGTCAGCGTGGCCATCGACGGCCGCTTCGCCGGGCTGATCGCCCTGGCCGACGCGGTACGCGCCAGCTCCCGCGATGCCGTGGCCGCGCTGCAACGCCAGGGCGTGCGGGTAGTGATGATGACCGGCGACAACGTGGAAACCGCCACGGCGGTCGCGCGGCAACTGGGCATCGACGACGTGCGCGCCGGGGTGAAGCCCGCCGACAAGGCCGGGGCCGTCACCGCCTTCAAACAGCAGGGCCGCGTGGTGGCCATGGCGGGCGATGGCGTCAACGACGCCCCCGCGCTGGCCGCCGCCGACGTGAGCTTCGCCATGCGGTCCGGCTCGGATGTCGCCATCGAGGCCGCCGACATTACGCTGATGCACAACGACCTGGCGCACGTCGCGGCGGCGATTTCACTGTCGCGCGCCACGGTGCGCAAGATCCGCCAGAACCTGTTCTTCGCCTTTTTCTACAACGTGCTCGGCATTCCGCTGGCAGCCTTCGGCATGCTGTCGCCGGTGATCGCCGGCGCGGCCATGGCCGCCAGCTCGATTTCGGTGGTCAGCAACGCGTTGTTGCTCAAGCGCTGGAAAGCCTGAAACCCCAACCAAGGAGACTCACCATGGAACACATCAATATCGGCATCGAAGGCATGAGCTGCGGCGGCTGCGTGGCATCGGTCACGCGGGCATTGCAGGCGGTGGAGGGCGTGACCGACGTCGCCGTGACGCTCGCGCCGGGCGCGGCCAGCGTCACGTTTGATCCGGCCGACACCGACCGGCGCACCATCGAGACAGCCATCGAGGACGCGGGTTATGACGTCGTCCGTTGACGAATGCTGCGGCCACGATCCGCGCCGCGTCGACCGCGACAACAAGCAGGCGCTGATCAGCCGGCTGAACCGCATCGAAGGCCAGGTGCGCGGCATCAACAAGATGGTGGCGGAGGATCGCTACTGCATCGACATCCTGACCCAGATCGCCGCCGCGAAATCGGCGCTGGACAGCCTGGGTATGCAGTTGCTGGAATCGCACGCCCGTGGCTGCGTGGCCAGCGCCATCCAGGCCGGTGACGGCGAGGCCGCCATCGGCGAACTGATGACGGTGCTGCGCAAGCTGGGTTGAGGCGGCAATGGCGCGGCCCTTGAGCGAAAACGGCGCCGCAAGGCGCCGTTTATAACCGGTTATTGGCAGCGTCGCACGCCTGGTGCCTGACGCTTTTTCGGCCCGGCGCTGTCGCGAACCATTGGATGATTCGCCCTAGGAAGGATCGCCGGCGCGCACGCCCGGCAGACGCTGCAACACCTCGGGCATGACGCTGGTGTCGTAGATGGACATATCGGGCGGGGTATAGGGCAGCAGCGGCGTTGCCAGGTACCAGCGCAGGAAATCCTCCGCCGGCATCGGCTTGGCCACCAGGTAGCCCTGCGCCTCGTCGCAGCCCATGATCGCCAGCGCCTGCCACGCCGATTCGGTCTCCACGCCCTCGGCCACCACTTGCAAGCCCAGGATGTGCCCCAGTTCGATGATGGAGCGCACGATGGATACGTTCTCGAACTTGAAATCCAGCGCCTGCACGAACGAGCGATCGATCTTCAGCTCGTGGACCGGCATCTGCGCCAGGTAGGCGAACGAGGAATAGCCGGTACCGAAATCGTCGATGGACAGCTTGACGCCCAGCCGGCGCAGGCGCTCCAGGTTGCCCATCAGCTCCAGTTGGCGGCTCATCCCGCCGGTCTCGGTGATTTCCAGGCACAGGCGGGCCGGGTCGGCCTGCAAGCGGATCAGCGCGTCTTCGACGAAATCAACGAAGGCGGCGTCTTCCGCGTCGCTCATGCCCACATTCACCGACACGGTCAGCACAATGCCTTCGCGCGCCCATTGCACCGCGCGTTCGAGCACATCCTCGATCACCCATTGCGTGATCGCGCGCAGCCGGCCGGTCTGTTCGGCAAAAGGAATGAAATCGTTGGGCGGAATCCAGCCACGCTCGGGGTGGCGCCAGCGCACCAGCGCCTCGGCGGCGTCGATCTCGCCATCCTTCATCCGCACCTTGGGCTGGTAGCACACCACGAACTGGTTTTCCGCCACGGCATTGCGCAGGTCGGACAGCAGCGCCAGTTGGGTCTGGCGATTCTGCTCGAAACCCGGATCGTAGACCGCGTGGCCGTGATGCAGCCGCTTCGCGGCGTACATCGCCACCTCGGCATGGCGCAGCAACAGATCGCCCGAATCGCCGTGCTCCGGATAGAGCGCCACGCCGATGCTGGCTCCCAGCTCCAACCGCTGCCCCGCCACCACCACCGGCTGCGCCAGCATCGCCTCGATCCGCGCCAGCCGCTCCGGCAACTGCGCGGCGTTGGTCTCGGGGAACAGCACCGCGTACTCATCGCCGGACAGCCGGGCGCAGACCTCGCCGCCGCCGCCCAGCGCGCCACCCAGCCGTCGCCCCAGCGCCGCGATAGCCGCGTCGCCCACCTGGTAGCCCAGGTAATCGTTGATGTATTTGAACTGGTCCAGATCGAACAGCACCACCGCGAAATGCGCCGGGCCGCCGCTCAGGTGGCTTTCGATGGCTTCGATCAACCGGGTACGGTTGGCCAGCCCGGTCAGCGGATCGACGAAGGCAAGCCGCAGCATCTCGCGCTCGCGCTCGGCCACTGCGCCGCTCATGGTGTTGAAGCTGGTGGCCAACTGGCCCAGTTCGTCGCGGCTGCGCCATGCCACGCGCGCGGTATAGTCGCCCGCCTCGATGCGCCGTACCCCCGACACCAGGGCCTCCACCGGGCGCGACAACTGCCATGTCAGCAGCAAGGACAGCAGCAGCCCGACGCCGAACGTGGCGAAGCCGATGAACAGCGATTGTCGCAGCGCGTCGCGCAACTGGCTGGTGATATAGCTGGTGCCGACATCGGCGCCGATCAGGTACGGGCGGCCATCGGCGGTGACACCGGGCACGAACAACGAGCGGAATTCACCGTAGTGGTCGCGATACTCGACGAAGCGGGGCCGCCCTTCGGCCAGGATGTCCTTCAGCGTGGGCACCGGGCCCTCGTAGGCGGTGAAGTAGCGCCCGTAGCGGCCACGCTGCACTTCAGCGGGCGTGGCGCTGTCCATCAGGTAGACCAGCCGCTCGCCCACCGGCATGAACACGTAGAGATAGCGCAGGCCGACGGTCTGGCAATAGCGGTCGAAGTCGGCCATCAGCCGGCGATATTCATCGCCGCTGACCGCGTCGGGCCGCTGGGCCCGATCGAAGTAATCGCGCGGCAGCATCAGCGGCGCGGCCGCCGTCGCCGAGTGCAGGCGCTTGTCGATCTCCTGCCTGATCGTGTCGGACTTCAGCGAATAGATATAAAAACTGTAGGCGCAGGTCGCGACCAGATTGATCAGCACGAATACCGCGAGAATCTTGCCGCGTATCGTATTGGCAAAGCCCCAACCCAGTTGTCTCGTCATCTGGCGATTTGCCCCCGTTCGGCGACCCTGACACGCGGCCGCTCTCGCTTATGGCTGGTCTCTCAACCAATGACATTTACATGTCACTTTGTAAGGCGACTCAGTGTAGCAGCATCGTCTGATGAAATACCTACCTACGGGAAGGCGTGTCCCCCACGCAACAATGGCTGGACAATCCGGCGCCCGTGCAGCCCTGGCGCCACGGGCGGTGGCGACCGGCAGGCCCCATGCCCGCTACCCGCCGGTACGCGATCGACCGACAAGCGGCCGGCCGCCGCGTCAGCGCCGCGTTGTGGCCGTCACGCCACCACGAATCGCCGCGCTACGCCCCGCCCAGCCAGCCGCGTCGGCGGGCCAGCATGGCGGCTTCGGCGGTATCCAGCAGGCGCAGCCCCCAGGTATCCGCCGTGGCGGACGCCAGCACCAGTTCGCGCTCGATCAGCTCGTCGCGGCGGAACGCATGGATGCCAACCCGGCTGCCGGCGGGCCAGCTCCCCAGGTGTCCGTCGAGATTGCCGGCATTCACCCGCAGGCCGTCGATGGCGACCAGCACATCGCCGGCCGACAAACCCGCTGCGTGCGCGGCACCGCCTTCCAGCACGTGGGTCAGCTTCACGCCGCCCGCCTCCGCCGTCACGCGCGCGCCCAGGCTGTTACCGGCGCCATTCGGCGCCAGGTCCTTCCAGCCCCCCTTGTCGGCGCCCCCCGCCATCGGCCGCAACTGGCTGTCCACGCCGAACTCCCGCAGCAGGCCAGCCAGCGGCAGTTCCCCGGTGCCGCGCAGCGCCTGCGCAAAGAAATCAGCCAGGTCCAGCCCCGCCGCCTCGCTGGCGACGCGCTCCCATTCGTCCTCCGGCACCCCTTGCCCGCGTGCGTCGAAATCGCGCCCGTAGCGCAGCCACAGTGCGCGCATCACATCGTCCAGGCTGCGCTGGCCGTCACTGCGCAGGCGGATGGTGAGGTCCAGGCTGGCGGCGGCGAGCGCGCCCTTGGTGTAGTAGCTGACCAGGGCGTTCGGGCTGTTCTCGTCCTGCCGGTAGTACTTCACCCAGGCATCCAGGCTGGCCTCCTCCAGCGTTTGCTTCAGGCGGCCGGCGCCGCGCTGCACCTGGGTCATGGTCTGGGCCAGCAACTCCAGGTACGAGGCCTCGGAGATCAGCCCCGCGCGCCGCAGCGTCAGATCGTCGTAGTAGGACGTGATGCCTTCGAACGCCCACAGCAGGCGCGTATAGGCTTCCCGATGCAGGTCATACGGCGCATAGGCGGCCGGCTTGATGCGCTTGACGTTCCAGCTATGGAAATACTCGTGGCTGCACAGCCCGAGGTATTGCCGGTAACCGGGGCGGATATCGGTATCCTGCGCCCTGGGCAGATCGTCGCGCGCGGCCATCAGCGCGGTGGAAGCCCGGTGCTCCAGGCCGCCGTAGCCATCGCCGGTGACCATGGTCATGAACACGTAGCGCTGGAATGGCGCGGGCTCGCCGAACAGGCGAATCTGGTATTCGCAGATTTTCTTCAGGTCGCGCTTCAGGCGCTTGAGGTCGGCGCGATGCCGGCCGGCAATCACGATCTGGTGCGGCACGCCGCAGGCTTTGAAGGTGTCGCTGGTGAATTCACCCAGCTCCACCGGGTGATCGATCAGCTCGTCGTAGTTGGCGGCGCGATAGTGACCGAACCCGCCCGGCTCGGCGCCATCGGGCGTCAGGCTGGTCGCTACGCGCCAGTCGCGATATGCCTTGCCCTTGGGCGCCACCAGCTTGATCCGGCAGGGGCGATCCTCCTGCCCGGCCACCGCGAGCAATACAGCGGTACCGTTGAAGAAGCCCCGGGTGTCGTCCAGGTACGCACCGCGCACCGACAGGTCGAAGGCGTAGACGCGGTATTCGACCACCAGCGGGCCAGCCACCGGGGCGGCCTGCCAGCGATGCTTGTCCAGCTTGGTCAGCCCGACCGGCGCGCCGTCGGCGCTGGCGGTCAGCGTGACGATGTGCCGCGCGAACTCGCGCACCAGGTAGCTGCCGGGAATCCACACCGGCAGCCACAGCACCTGCCCCGCCGGGTCCGGCAGTGCAATGGTGAGGGTGACGTCGAAATAATGACCGGACAGGTCAGCGGGTGCGATGCGGTATTGGATCGTCATCGGACAGGTCAATCCTTGTGCTGTTTGCGGTCGAACTGGTGCAACTGGCGGCGCCATTTCTTGGTGGGTCGGCCCTTGGACAAGGGATGCTCGAACTGGGGCGCCAGCTCGCGATCCAGCGCGGCGGCTTCGCGGCGCGCGGCGCTTTCCTCGGTCTCCCGGTATAGCGCACGCGCGGTTTCGGCAGGGCCACGATGGTCCGACAGCGCCACCACCGCCACCTCGAACTCACCGTGCGCCACGCGGATGCGCAGCATGTCGCCGATCCTGACCGAGCGCGCGGGCTTGGCGCGCTCCCCGTTGAGATGGACATGGCCGCCGTCGATGGCGTCGGTGGCCAGCGAGCGCGTCTTGAAAAAACGCGCCGCCCATAACCACTTGTCCAGCCTGACCTTTACGTCATCGGTCATATGCAGATGTAATAGGCCCCAACGTCGATCGCACAGCGGGACGATGAAGCGGCTCCAGGGGAATGAACTCAGCCGGGATGGTACTACGCCACCGTTGCCAGTGTCGTCGGCCCGGCCGCCCCCGGGCAATCACTTCACCGGGCCGCCGTCATGGCCGGCAAACCCCGCCCGCGAGCGGGTCCGAACCAAACGCCTATCCGGGAATCCATGCGACGTATCCGTCTGCTTCTGCTTCCTTGTCTGTCCGGCCTGCTTCTGGCGACCTCGGCCCTGGCCGAGTCATTGACGCTGGGCAATGGCGAATGGCCCCCGTATTTTTCAGCGTCGCTCCCTGGCCAGGGCAGCTTTTCGCGCATCGTGGAGGAAGCGCTGACGCAGGAAGGCATGCGGGTGAAGTATGTGTTCCAGCCGTGGAAGCGCAGCCTGGAGCTGACGCGGGCCGGAGAACTGGACGGCTCGATGGGATGGCTGGATACCCCGGAGCGCCAGCGCGCCTTTATCGTCAGCGTGCCGATCCTGAACACCGAATGGGTGGTGTTCCATCGCGCCGGACACCCGGTCAACGCCACCACCGATCCCGACACGCTGGCGAAGCTGCGCTGGGGGGCAACGCTGGGTTACGACTATGGCGAGCAACTGAACAGCCTGTTCCGGCGCCGGGGCGTGCACGTGGAATACACACCGCGCGATGAACAGAACCTGGCCAAGCTGGCGACGGGGCGCATCGATGCCTTTGCCATGGAGCGCGAGGTCGGCCTGATGATGCTGGCGCAAAGCCCTTATCGCCGCGCCATCGACTACGATGCAACGCCGGTTTTCAGCCGGCCATTGCATGTCATGTTTTCCCGGAGCCGCCCCGATTCCTACGAATGGGCGGCAAAACTGGCGCGGGGCATCGAGAAATTGCGTGCCAATGGACGGCTGGCGCGAATTATCGAAGAGGGACGTAATCCAATGCGTTCCGCCGAACAGACCATGCCCCCCGCCCAGCCTTCTCCGCGTCGCTGATCCCCCCTCCGGCCCGAGCGAATCAACCGCAGGTTATCGCGATAACCGAAATCAAGGTCAATTGCGGAGGGCCGCCCTTCTTTGGCGTGCAAATGCCGAATCCGCCGTTTCATACTCGCGCGTATGGGCAGTCGGCTGCACTTTCAAACCCCATCCCGTCGCGCAGCGCCTGCTTTCCTTCGTTTGAGTCCATTGTCGTACCCGCGGCCACGCCGCGCCGTTGATTCGAACCATATCCATGTCCATCGCCCGACAGGGCGACAGACGCATGCAGTTGGAGCAGCAATAAATTGAAGATCAAATTCAAATTGATTCTTCCCGTGGCCATATTAATGGTCATTTCAATCATCGCAATTTTATTTGTCGTCATTCTTTCATTTTACAATTACGTCAACTCAGCCCTCGGCAAAGAAATAGGCGCCTATTCCGCCATCATGGTTTCCGAAGTCGGTACGCTCGAAACAAGAGCCCACAGCGCCGCGTTGTTGATGTCCTTCGACCGGCAGATCATTGCCGCCATGGCGAGTGGCGACCGCGAAGCGCTGATCCGGCGCGCCAGCACGTTGCAAAAGGAAACCGGCATCGAATTCAGCACCATCACCGATGCCCGGGGCACGGTGCTGGCCCGCTCGCACGAGCCGGACAAATACGGCGACAGCGTGACGCGCCAGACCAATGTGGCCCAGGCGCTGACCGGCAAGCAACTGACGACGATCGAATCGGGCACCCAGGTCCGCCTGTCGATCCGCTCGGGCGCGCCGGTCTACAACCACGACGGCGCACTGATCGGCGTGGTGTCCACCGGCTTTCGCCTCGACCAATCCACCTTCGTCGACCGGATGAAGCAACTGCTCGACATCGAAGCCACCATCTTCCTCGGCGACGAGCGCATCGCCACCACGGTGAAGAACCCCGACGGCAGCCGGGCGATCGGCACCAAGGCCAGCGAGACGGTCAGCCGGCAGGTGCTGGCCGGCAGCGCCTACACCGGACAGGCCATGGTCGTGGGCAGCAACGCCGTGGTGCACTACGAGCCCTTGCGCGATGCCAGCGGCAAGGTGATCGGGATGGTATTCGTCGGACAGTACCTCGACGTGCGCGACCAGACGGTACGCGATTTCCTGGTCCATGGCGTCCTGGTCGGCCTGTTGCTGCTGGCGGTCGCGATACCCCTGATCCTGGTGCTGATCGGCCGCATCGTCCGGCCGGTGCAGGACATGGTGGCCGCCGCCGACAAGCTGGCGGTCGGCGATGTCGATGTCGATCTGCATGTGCGCAGCAACGATGAAATCGGCACGCTGGCCGCATCGTTCCAGACGATGATCGCCGGCATCCGGCAACAGACGAAGCTGATCCAGTGCGCCGCCGACGGCGACTTCAGCCAGACAATCCCGATGCGCTCGGCCAACGATGTGATCAACCAGGCCCTGGCGGAACTGATGCGCCACAACAACGCGGCGCTGGCGGAAATCAACCGCTCGGCCGGCGAGGTATCGATCGAGGCGGAACACGTCGCCGAGGGCGCCCGCAACCTGGCGGGCGGCGCCACCGAGGAACTGACGGCCATCGAAGGCCTGAGCGCCACCGCCGGCGATATCTATCGCCAGACCCGCGACAATGCGCAAAGCGCGCAGCAGGCGTCGGAAATGACCGGCGAGGTCGATCACCTGATGCAGCAAAGCGTGGCGCAGATGGGCGAGCTGCTCGAAGCGATGCGGGAAATCGGGCACGCCTCGGACAACATCGCGCAGATCATCAAGACCATCGACGATATCGCGTTCCAGACCAATTTCCTGTCGCTCAACGCGGCCGTGGAAGCGGCCCGCGCCGGGGAACAGGGCCGGGGCTTCGCGGTGGTGGCCGAAGAGGTGCGCACGCTGGCGTCGCGTTCGGCCAAGGCGGCCAAGGAAACCGCCGTGCTGATCGAGGGCAGCGTGCAGAGCGTGAACCGTGGCAACGAGCTGGTGGAGCGCACCAGCCAGAGCCTGCGCAAGGCCGCTCATTGCACCGGCGAATCGTCGCAGTTGATGGCCCGCATCGCCGAGGCATCGCAGGAACAGGAGGCCGCCATCGCCTGTTTCAACGATGGGATCAACCATATTTCCAGCGTGGTGCAGAGCATCGCCACCACGGCGGGGCAGTCGGCCGGTTCGGCCCAGGGCATGTCGGAGCAGGCCACGGTGCTCAAGAGAGTCGTGGCGCATTTCAAGCTGAAACAGGACGGGTCCGATCGCGAGGGCTGAACCGGCGCCATCCCCTCCCCGCGCCACGCGGGGAGCACGCTTGCAATGCAATGGTGCGATGCGCGGTGAGCGGGTCATCCCCGCTCACGCGGGGAACACGAGACCGTCATGGCGGTACCAACACCAAGCGACGGTTCATCCCCGCTCACGCGGGGAACACCGGCGTCTGGAATACGTCAGCCTCGGCGCGGCGCGGTTCATCCCCGCTCACGCGGGGAACACGCCACATTCATGGCTCAGGCAATGGCCGAAGCCGGTTCATCCCCGCTCACGCGGGGAACACCCCGGCGCCATCGTCCTGCCAGTCCATCCAGTCCGGTTCATCCCCGCTCACGCGGGGAACACCCAGGTACCAGCCACGCATTTTATAGTCCTGGCGGTTCATCCCCGCTCACGCGGGGAACACGGCCGGCGAACTGGATTCGATCCAACCGCCGTCGGTTCATCCCCGCTCACGCGGGGATAACGGAGCGATCACGGCGCCTGGTGGCGCCGTGATCGTTTCCGGATGGCCGCCTACAGCCAGGGCTGCGCCAGTTCCATCCACTTCTCGCCGTTGTCCAGCTTGGGCGAATACACCCCGACGTGGACTTCCGGCAGGCTCGATACCAGCGGATCGATATTGGCCGCCACGTAATAGCGTGCCTTGAAGTAGCGATGGCGGCCATCGTCGATGCGATAGACCAGCCGGCCTTCGGCGTAGGCGGTTCCGGCCTGCCATGGCGTATAGCCCGGCAACGGGTTGGCGTGATCCGGCGCGGGCTTGGCGGTATCGACCAGCGCCAGCGGCGACTCGGTGGAAACGCGCACGTCGTCGAAGTAGGCGTATTGGTCGGTCGGCGGCGCCCAGTCGGCGGTGGAACCACCGAAGAAGGTATGGAATACCACGGCATCGATGCCCACCGCCGCGCCTTCGCGCCATTTCATGCCGTTCAGCGCCAGTGTCGGTTCGCCATCGAGCCACGCTTTGATCGAGCCGTTGGCCTGGCCGGCGTCATTCAACTGTACTTCCTGCGTCACCGTGTACCACTTGCCGGCTTCGAAGCGCCTGAGCTGGCTGAAGTAGTCGCCACAGCGCTCGGCCTTGCCGGGGAAGTACAGGTACTGGAACAACAGCCCGTTTTCACGCCACATGTTGCGCGTGGTGAAGCCGTCGAAGGTGCCGTTGTCGATGCAGCCGGTGGGCGTGTCGGCGCCGCCGAGGCCGGGCAGTTTGCCGCCCTTCACCCAGAGGAAGCTGTTATCGAAGCGCACCTTGTATTGCAGGAACAGATGGTTGTGGCCGGCGGGCAGCGGCGCATCGAACACGCTGGCCGAATTGCCGCCGATCTCGCCGCCCCGGTAGGTCACGCGCAACACCTTGTTGGCGCTGTTGTCGGGGTCGGCCACGATGGCCAGCCGCCCCGCCGCAAGCCCGGATGAACCGGACGGCGCGGTATGCCAGTCCGCCTGGAACTGGCTGGCGGTATACAGGCCGCCGGCATGGTCGTCGAAGCGCACGTCGAGCAGCGCATTGCCGGGCACCGGGGTTGGCGTCACCACTGGGGTGACCACCGGCGTGGGGGTCGGGCCGGGGGTGGGCGCCACCACCGTGATCGAGGCCGCGCGGCTGACGAAGCCGTAGCCACTGGCGTCGTACTGGAGGCGAACCTGATAGCTGTGCAGGCCCGGCGCCACGTCCTGCAAGGTGAGCTGCCCGCTCCATACGTAGCCATCGACGCAGAAGCTGCCGGCGCACGAGCCGGTGAACGAGGAATTGGCGGAGGTGCCGCTGGCCACCACCGTGGCGCCGTTCTCGACCAGCTCCCAGCGCAGCAAATACGGTGACCCCGTCAGGTTGCCCTGCCAGGCCACCGTGACCGCGCCGCCGATGGCGGACAGCTTCAGATACTGGAAGTCGGTATTGGGAAAGACAGGCGGCGTGGGGGTCGGGGTCGGCGGCTGCGTCGGTGTGACGGTGGGCGTCGGGGTAACGACCGGCGTCGGGTTGCCATTGCAGGCACCCACATCCTTCCACACGCCCCACTCGCCCGATTGCGCCGGGTTATCGCCCTGCGTCCACCACTTGGCTTCATAGTTGCGGCCGTTGTAGGTGACCCGCTGGCCCGAGGTATAGGCCGCTGTACCGACCCAGGCCGGGTGGCACGCACCTGCGGGAGTGGGCGTCACCTCCGGCGTGGGGCTGGGCGTCGTAGCGGGAGTCGGAGTCGGTGTCGGAACCGGCGTAGGCGTGGGCGTAGGGGTCAGGGTCGGGTCGATGCCGCAACTGCCGCCCGACTGCCACAGGGTAGGCGTCGATGCGGGATTCCAGTTGGTCCCGACATAAGCGGTGTGGGTGCTGCGGGCGGTGTAGCCCGCACCGGCGTAGATCACCCCATCGCCCGCCGCATAGGTATTTCCTTCCGCCCAGCCGCCCCGGCATGCGGCCTGGGCATCGAGGGCCAGCGCCAGCAAGGCGCAACATGGCAGCCAGCGCCGCCACAGACGTTCAGACATTTCCATCCTCCTGGTCCAGCTTCGCCGGCTCCGTTTTGAACGGCCTGCCGCAGTGGTATCAAATCGCTGCGCCATACAGACCACCTGTGGGCGGGAGCCTGAAACAGGTCCATGCCATCGTCAAGCCACACAGATCACAGACCGGCGACGGCCATAAAAAAACCCCTGCCGAAACAGGGGTTTTTGTGGCTGAGCCAACTCAGGCTTCGGCCTTGGCGGCACGGCGGCGCTCATGTTCTTGCAGATGGCGCTTGCGAATGCGGATCGATACCGGGGTGATTTCGACCAGCTCGTCGTCATCGATGAACTCGACGGCGGATTCCAGCGTCAGCTTGATCGGGGTGGTCAGGCGCACGGCTTCGTCGGTGCCCGAGGCACGCACGTTGGTCAGTTGCTTGCCCTTGATCGGGTTGACCACCAGGTCGTTGTCGCGGCTATGGATGCCGATGATCATGCCTTCGTACAGCTTGTCGCCCGGGCTGACGAACATGCGGCCGCGATCTTCCAGCTTCCACAGGGCGTAGGCCACGGCTTCGCCGTTGTCCTGCGAGATCAGCACGCCGTTGTGGCGACCCGGCAGGTCGGCCTTGACCGGGGCGTAGTCGTCGAACACGTGGCTCATCAGGCCGGTGCCGCGCGTCATCGTCATGAAGTCGCTCTGGAAGCCGATCAGGCCACGCGCCGGGATATGGTATTCCAGGCGGGTACGGCCACGACCGTCCGATTCCATGTTGGTCAGCTCGCCGCGACGACGGCCGATTTCTTCCATGATGCCGCCCTGGTGCGCATCTTCCAGGTCGATGGTCAGGTTTTCGTACGGCTCGCACTTCTGGCCGTCGATTTCCTTGTACACCACGCGCGGCTTGGCCACGGCCATCTCGAACCCTTCGCGGCGCATGTTTTCCAACAGGATGGTCAGGTGCAGTTCGCCACGACCCGAAACGCGGAAGATATCGGCATCGGCCGTATCCTCGACGCGCAGCGCCACGTTGGTCAGCAGTTCCTTGTGCAGGCGGTCGCGAATCTGGCGGCTGGTGACGAACTTGCCTTCGGTGCCGGCCAGCGGCGAGCTGTTCACCATGAAGTCCATGGTCAGCGTCGGCTCGTCCACGCCCAGCACCGGCAGGCCAACCGGGGCATCCTTGTCACAGATGGTCACGCCGATGCCGATGTCTTCCAGGCCCGACACGATGATGATGTCGCCGGCTTCGGCGCTATCGACCGGCACGCGCTCCAGGCCCTGAAAGCCCAGCACCTGGTTGATCCGGCCACTGGCGACCTGCTCTTCATGGTTCATCACCACCACTTGCTGGCCCGGCTTGATGCGGCCGTTCAGCACGCGGCCCACGCCAAGGCGGCCGGTATAGGTGGAGTAATCCAGCGCGGCCAGTTGCAGTTGCAGCGGCGCATCGGCATCGCCGGCCGGCGTCGGCACGTGCTGGAGCACGGTTTCGAACAGCGGGCGCATGTTGTCGGACTGCTCGTTCAGGTCCAGCTTGGCAAAGCCGTTCAGGCCCGAGGCATAGATGATCGGGAAGTCGAGCTGTTCATCGCTGGCGCCCAGCTTGTCGAACAGGTCGAAAGTCTGGTCCACCACCCAGTCGGCGCGCGCGCCCGGGCGGTCCACCTTGTTGATGACCACGATGGGGCGCAGGCCGAGTGCCAGCGCCTTCTTGGTCACGAAGCGCGTCTGCGGCATCGGGCCTTCCACGGCATCGACCAGCAGCAACACGCCATCGACCATGCCCAGCACCCGTTCCACTTCGCCGCCGAAGTCGGCGTGCCCCGGGGTATCGACGATGTTGATGTGCACGCCTTCGTAATCGATGGCCGTGTTCTTGGCCAGGATGGTAATGCCGCGTTCGCGTTCGAGGTCGTTGCTGTCCATGACCCGTTCATCCACCTGCTGGTTTTCACGGAAGGTACCGGATTGACGCAGCAGTTGATCGACGAGGGTGGTCTTGCCGTGGTCGACGTGGGCGATGATGGCGATATTGCGGATGGGGCGGGACATGGGTAAGGAAGCCGATGGGATGCAAAGCCCGCGATTGTAGCACGATGAAAAGACGACTTATCAGCACAACTTTGCCCGATCCGATGGATGCGGGGCCATGTGTTGCGATAAGCATTGGTTATCTCGTGGCAGTTGTTTTCTTGGTACCGGCACGCCGCGCCCCGGCGTCCGCGCCGCATCGTTGCACATCGACGCAACAACCACTGCAACCCGGCTCGCGAAGCGGGCTTACGCCCACTAATTTGAAAGGAATGTCCGCCAACCTTCCGGAGCCGCCATGATGTCTGCCGAGTTCGCCCTGCCCGACGCGGATCGCGAACCCGTTCTCGATGCCGTGCGCCACGCCGACGAAGTCCAGGTGCTGCGCGAGCTGCTGCCGCTGGCCCGCCTTTCCGGCGAAGAGAACAATTTCGTCCAGGGCCGGGGCGAACTGATCCTGGATGCGTTGCGCAACAGTCGCCGGCATGGCGGCGGCGCCGATGCGCTGTTCGCGGCCTTCCCGCTGGCCAGCCCCGCCGGCCGCGCGCTGCTGACGCTGGCGGAAGCGCTGATCCGCATTCCCGATATCCAGACCATGGACCGGCTGATCCGCGATCAACTGCATGCGGCCGACTGGCAGCAGGGCGAGCGCAGCCCCTCGCTGCTGGTCAACCTGGCGCGCCGGGGGCTGATCGCCGCCGAGAGCTGGAGCGAATCGCGCCCCGGCGAGGCGCTGGTGCGGTTTGCGCTGCGGCGCGCCATGCGCCACATGGGCGAGCATTTCGTGATCGGCGAGGACATCGCCACCGCGCTGGCGCAGCGCGTGCCGGGTTTCAGTCATTCGTTCGACATGCTGGGCGAGGCGGCGCTGACCGAAGAGGACGCCGAACGCTACAGCGAAGGGTATGCCAAGGCGCTGATGGTGCTGGCCGAACAGGGCGGCGCCATCGGCGCGCGCTCGCCCTGCGGCATCTCGGTCAAGCTGTCGGCGCTTCACCCCCGCTTCGAGCGCCGCCAGCGCGAGCGGGTGATGCGCGAGCTATACCCGCGCCTGCTGGCGCTGGCAACCATGGCACGCGAAGCGGAGCTGCCCTTCACCATCGACGCGGAGGAAAGCGAGCGCGTGCCGCTGACGCTGGCCCTGTTCAAGCGGCTGCTGGCCGAACCGGGGCTGGAGGGCTGGGACGGCCTGGGCCTGGCGGTCCAGGCCTATCTGAAACAGGCACCGCGCCAGATCGACTGGCTGATCGCCCAGGCAGCGGCGCATCGGCGGCATATCACGGTGCGGCTGGTCAAAGGCGCCTATTGGGACAGCGAGATCAAGCGCGCACAGCTCGAAGGGTGGCCGGACTACGCCGTATTCACGCGCAAGTACCATGCCGACGCCAGCTTTCTCGCCTGCGCGCGCAAGATGCTGCGCGCCGACGATACGCTCTACCCCGCCTTCGCCACCCACAATGTATTCAGCGCGCTGGCGGTCCATGCCATGGCCGGCGGGCGCGAGTTCGAATTCCAGTGCCTGTTCGGCATGGGCGAGGAAATGTACCGCCTGCTGCGCGGGCATGGGATCGACCGCCCCTGCCGGCTCTATGCGCCGGTCGGCCGCCATGCGGCCCTGTTGCCCTACCTGGTACGGCGCCTGATGGAAAACGGCGCCAACCAGAGTTTCGTCCACCTGCTGCTGGCCAGCGGCGATTCCGATACCGCGACGCTGGACCCGGTCGCCGCGAGCGTCCAGCAACCCGCGCGGGGCATTGCCCTGCCGATCGCCCGCCACGCGCATCCCCCGGTCACCCCCGGCATCGACTGGAGCGACGAAACCGCGCTGGCCGCACTGGCGCGGGCGCTGGCCACGCAGCCAGCGCCGCAACACGCGATGCCGATGCTGGCCTCCGGCACGCCCGAGCCGGGCCCGGTATTGTTCATCGCCAATCCCGCCAGTCCGTCGCAGGCGGTGGGAACGATGCAGACCGCCAGCCCCGCCGACATTGCCGCCGCCTGCCAGACCGCGACCTCGTTCGCCCCGCTCTGGAGCGCCCTGCCGACGGCGGAACGCGCCAGCGTGCTGGAGTGCGCGGCCGATCTGATCGCGGCGCAACGCGACGCGTTGCTGCCCCTGCTCTGCCGCGAGGCCGGCAAGACCTTGCCCGCCGCGCTGGGCGAGATTCGCGAAGCGGCCGACTTCTGCCGTTACTACGCGCGCGAAGCGCGGCGGCAATGGCCGGAACGCATGCCCAGCGCGCTGGGGCCGGTGGCGGCGATCAGCCCCTGGAATTTTCCGCTGGCCATCTTCGTCGGCCAGATCGCGGCGGCCCTGGTCGTCGGCAACCCGGTGCTGGCCAAACCGGCCGAGGAAACACCGCTCACCGCCGCGCTGGCCGTGCGCCTGCTGTGGCAGGCGGGCGTACCCCACGCGGCGCTGCAACTGCTGCCTGGCGGCCCGGAAGTGGGCGAGGCGCTGACGCGCCACCCGGCGATCCGCGGCGTGCTGTTCACCGGCTCGCTCCCCGCCGCGCAAGCCATCCACCGCACGCTGGCCGCCGGTGACGCGCGACGCCCGCTGATTGCCGAAACCGGCGGCATGAACGCCATGCTGGTGGATAGCTCGGCACTGCCGGAACAGGTGGTGCAGGATGTACTGGATTCCGCCTTCGACAGTGCCGGGCAGCGCTGTTCCGCGCTACGGGTACTGTGCCTGCCAGCGGCGACGGCGGAGCGCATCACCCACCTGCTGCGCGCCGCGATGCGCGAACTACAGGTGGGCGACCCGTGCCGGCTGGACACCGACGTTGGGCCGCTGATCTCCGCCGACGCCCTGTCGCGGGTCAGTGCGGCGCTGCGTGGCTTCATCGAGCAGGGGCAGCCGGTCCATCAGGCGCCGCTCCAGGTGGAGCAAGGCCATTTCATGGCGCCAGCGCTGGTGGAGATCAGCCACCTCGCACGCCTGCCCGGTGAAATCTTCGGGCCGGTGCTCGCGGTGCTGCGCTATCGCCACGAGGAACTACCGGGCCTGCTGGCCGAGCTGAATGCGCGGCAGTACGGCCTGACGCTGGCGGTGGCCAGCCGCTGCCCCAGCTTCGTCGAGCAGGTGGCGGCGGCGGTGCGGGTGGGCAATGTCTACGTCAATCGCAACCAGATCGGCGCGGTGGTCGGCCATCAGCCCTTTGGCGGCGAACGTCTCTCCGGCACCGGGCCCAAGGCGGGCGGGCCATGGCTGCTGTGGCGATTGCTGCGCAACGCCGATCCTTGCGGCGAGCCGGCCAACCCCACCGCCGCGCACCCGGCACAGCCCACGCTGTTGCGCCTGGCCCGCGAGCGCGGGCAGGACGCGCCGTTGCATCCGGCGATCACCTCGTTGTTCCAGCGCAGCCCACTGGCGCAACGGCGCGAGCTGCCGGCGGTGGTGGGCGAGCGCAATGTGCTGGCGTATCGCGGGCGCGGCGTAGTGGGCTGCGTGGCGCGGACGATCCGCGAAACGCTGTTGCAAACCGCCACCGCGCTGGCCACTGGCAACCGCGTGTGCCTGCCGGACACCGCCGATAACGTGGCCATTCAGGCGGCGTTGCCCGAATACGTGGTGCTGAGCGCCAACCTGGACGAAGCGCCGCTGGACGCGCTGCTGTGGGACGGCATCGCCGAGCCCGATCTGCCGCGACGCCTGGCGGCACGCGCCGGGCCGATCATCCAGCCGGTACTGCCGGACGCGGAAGGCGATTACCCACTGTTCCGGCTGTTGACCGAGTGCGTCACCGCCATCAATACCGCGGCGGCAGGGGGCGATGCCGAGTTGATGGGCAAGGGGGTCACGGCGCCACCCGAGCCCCCGCATGGCGACCGGGCCGTGTAGGCCGTGGTGCCCAGTGGCTTTGCATCGGGTCTACCCAGTAGGGGAAAGCCGCAGTATCGACATCCCGATGCGGGTCTGTAAGGTGCGCTCCACAACTGTTACGGTAGTATTCACGCTCCACTGCATCCGTCCCGCCAACGCCGCCCGGCGCCATCCGCCGGCCAGCACAGAGCCCGCCGCACCCGACGTGCCAGGGAAGACCGCCGGATACCCGGCGGTCCGGAACCGTGATCGACGTTCAGACAGGAGCATCGCGCAGACCCAGCGTCCATGAACCGTAACCAGGTCGTCCAGGCCGGCCCCTTCGGGGTTCGCCACGGATGAACCGCCTGATCCCCCCGGTGCCAACCGCCCGCCTGGACGAATCGCGGGCCGGTAATCCAAGACCAAGTTCCAAGAGGCGAGACCGTGGATATCTTTATCCAGCAACTTATCAATGGGCTGATCGTGGGCAGCATCTACGCCCTGATCGCGCTCGGCTACACCATGGTGTACGGCATCATGCAGCTCATCAATTTCGCCCACGGCGAAATCGTGATGATCGGCGCCATGGTCACCATCACCTGCATCAACCTGCTGCTCGACCTGGGTGTCCAGCTACCCGGCCCGCTCCTGTTGCTGGCCGGCCTGCTGATGGCCATCCCTGTCTCCATGCTGCTGGGCTTCACCATCGAACGCGTGGCGTACCGACCGTTGCGACGGGCGCCCAGGCTGGCACCGCTGATCACGGCCATCGGCCTGTCGATCGTGCTGCAACAGCTCGCAATGCTGATCTGGGGCCGCAACTACCGCCCCTTCCCCAGCATCCTGCCGACCAAGGTGCACGATTTCTACGGCGCAGCCATCACCGATCTGCAAATCGCCATCTTCATCCTGGCCTTCCTGCTGATGGGCGGGCTGTTCTTCCTGATCGAACGCACCAAGCTGGGCCGCGCGATGCGCGCCACGTCGCAGAACCCGGACGTCGCGGGGCTGATGGGCGTGAACATCAATACCGTGATCTCGATGACCTTCGTCATCGGCTCCGCGCTGGGCGCGGTGGCCGGCGTGATGGTGGCGGCCAATTACGATCAGGCCCATGCCTACATGGGCTTCATGATCGGCCTGAAGGCCTTTACCGCCGCGGTGCTGGGCGGCATCGGCAACCTGGCCGGCGCAGTGGTCGGCGGCATCCTGCTGGGGCTGATCGAGAGCCTGGGCTCGGGCTACCTGGGCGATCTGACTGGGGGCTTCCTCGGCAGCAACTACAAGGACATCTTTGCCTTCGTGGTGCTGATCGCGGTGCTGATCTTCCGTCCGAGCGGCCTGATGGGCGAACGCGTCGCGGAACGCGCGTGACCAGGAGAACCTCATGAACATCGATTTCCTGCAAACCCCACGCGGCAAGCTGATCACGTTCGCCGTGCTGGGCATCGTCCTCGCGATCCTGCCCTGGGTGCTGACCGGCGGCTTCGAAAACGGCAAGTCGTGGGTGCGCGCCGTCGATTTCGCGCTGCTCTACATCATGCTGGCGCTGGGCCTGAACATCGTGGTCGGCTACGCCGGCCTGCTCGACCTGGGCTATATCGCGTTCTACGCCGTCGGCGCCTACACCTACGCCCTGCTCAACTCGCCGCACCTGCAAGCCATGCTGCCGTACTGGCTGCATAACCCGCCTTTCCTGCTGATGCTGCTGATCGCGGCGTTCGCGGCGGGGGTGTTCGGGCTGTTGCTGGGTACGCCGGTGCTGAAGCTGCGGGGCGACTATCTCGCCATCGTCACGCTGGGCTTCGGCGAGATCATCCGCATCTTCATGAACAACCTGGACCGCCCGGTGAACCTGACCAACGGGCCGCAGGGCATCAACAACATCGAACGCGTGCACTTCCTGGGCCTGGACTTCGGCCGGCCGGTGGAGTGGCTGGGCCTGACCTTCGACATGGTGCACCTGTACTACTACCTGATCCTGGCGTTCTGCATCGTGATCATCTTCGTCACGCTGCGGCTGCAACACTCGCGGATCGGCCGTGCCTGGGTGGCGCTGCGCGAGGACGAGATCGCCGCCAACGCGATGGGCATCAATATCCGCAACGTCAAGCTGCTGGCCTTTGCCATGGGCGCATCGTTCGGTGGCGTGTCAGGCGCGCTGTTCGCCAGCTTCCAGGGCTTCGTCTCGCCGGAATCGTTCGTGCTGATGGAATCGATCATGGTGCTGTGCATGGTGGTACTGGGCGGCATGGGGCACATCCCCGGCGTGATCCTGGGCGCCATCATCGTCTCCATCACGCCGGAAATCCTGCGCGACGTGATCAACCCGCTACAGGAAGGCCTGTTCGGCAAGCGGGTGGTCGATCCGGAAAACCTGCGCATGTTGATCTTCGGGCTCGCCATGATCTCCATCATGCTGGTGCGCCCCGAAGGGCTGTGGCCCTCCAAGCGGCGCGCGCGTGAGTTCCACGAGCACGACGAGGAGGCCCGCGCATGAGCACGCCACTGCTGGAAATCCAGGGCATCCACAAACGCTTCGGCGGCCTGCATGCGCTGAACGACGTGGGCCTGTCGATCAACGCGGGCGAGATCTACGGATTGATCGGTCCGAATGGCGCCGGCAAGACCACGCTGTTCAACGTACTCACCGGCTTGTACCAGCCCGACGAAGGCCGCTTCCATTTCGACGGCCACGATCTGTTCCGCAAGAAGCCGTTCGTGGTGGTGCGCAGTGGCATTGCGCGCACCTTCCAGAACATCCGCCTGTTCGCCAACATGACGGCGCTGGAAAACGTGATGGTCGGCCAACACGTGCGCACCCGCTCGGGCGTGATCGGCGCGATCTTCCGTCACCCCCGGGCACGCGCCGAGGAAGCCGCGATCAAGCAACGGGCGCGGGAATTGCTGGAATACGTCGGCATCGCCAGGCGACACGACGACCTGGCGCGCAACCTGAGCTATGGCGACCAGCGCCGCCTGGAGATCGCGCGCGCGCTGGCCACCCGCCCCAAGCTGCTGGCGCTGGACGAACCGGCGGCGGGGATGAACCCGTCGGAAACCGAAGGCCTGAAAAAGCTGATGCAGAAAATCCGCGACGACGGCGTGACCATCCTGCTGATCGAACACGACGTGAAGTTGATGATGGGGCTGTGCGACCGTATCGCGGTGCTGGACTACGGCAAGAAGATCGCCGAAGGCCGGCCCGAACAGGTGAAATGCGATCCGCGTGTGATCGAGGCGTATCTGGGAGTCGCACCCGAATGAGCGAAGCACTGCTGCAAGTGAAGGATCTGAAGGTCGCCTACGGTGGCATCCACGCGGTCAAGGGCATCGACCTGGAAATCAACCAGGGCGAACTGGTGGCGCTGATCGGCGCCAATGGCGCCGGCAAGACCACCACCCTGAAGACACTGGTGGGCATGATCAAGCCAGCGGGCGGCGAAATCCGCTTCGACGGTCAACCCACGGCGCGCCTGGCGCCCTATCACTACGTCAGCCGGGGGCTGGTGCTGGTGCCCGAAGGCCGGGGCGTGTTCCCACGGCTGAGCGTGGCGGAAAACCTGTTGATGGGCGCGCACGTGCGCAACGACAAGGCGGACATCGCGCACGACATGGAACGGGTCTATCACCTGTTCCCGCGTCTGAAGGAACGCCAGGCCCAGCTGGCGGGCACGTTGTCCGGTGGCGAACAGCAGATGCTGGCCATCGGCCGCGCGATCATGAGCCGCCCCAAGCTGTTGCTGCTGGACGAACCCTCGATGGGGCTGGCGCCGATCATCGTGCAGAAGATCTTCGAGATCATCCGCATGATCGCGGCGGAAGGCGTGACCATGCTGCTGGTGGAACAGAATGCCAAGCTGGCGCTGGAAACGGCGAATCGTGGCTATGTGATGGAATCGGGCCGGATCACGCTGGCCGACAGCGCGGCCAGCCTGCTGGCCAACGAGGCGATCCAGAAAGCCTACCTGGGCGAATGACCTGCCGGCTTGACCCCCCCTGCGACGGGCCGCGATCATGCGGCCCGTCTTCCCATGCACCGCGCGGATACCATGATCGCCACCACCGTCCTGATCAAGAACGCCCTCGGCAGCCTGCTGCTCCCCCCGGGGGTGCTGCTGCTGGCGCTGGGCGTCGCCCTGCTGCTACGCCGCCGCTGCCCGCGCGGCTCGGGCTGGCTGCTGGGTGGCACCTGGTGCGTGTTCTATCTGCTCTCGACGCCGATGGTTGCCACCTGGCTGGCACAAGGACTGGAGCCCCCTCCCCCTGCGCCCACCGCGCTGGCCACGGTGGATGCGCTGGTGGTGCTGGGCGGCGGCAAACGGCTGCACGCGCTGGATCAGCCGGCGGGCGAATCGATCAACAACGCCACACTGACCCGCGTTCGCTATGGCGCCCAGCTGGCCCGGCGCCTGGGCAAGCCCTTGCTGGTCAGCGGCGGCGCGCCCAAGGGCGGCACCGCCGAGGCCATCCTGATGCGCGATGCGCTAGAGCATGAGTTCGGGGTTCCGGTGCACTGGGTGGAGGCTGGATCGAACGACACCAGCGACAATGCGGGCGAAACCGCCAGGCTGCTCTTGCCGGCCCATCGTCGGATCGCCCTGATCAGCCAGGCCTGGCATCTGCCACGCGCCACGCGCGCATTCAGCGCGGCAGGCTTCGACGTGGTGCCCGCCGGCACCGACTACACCGCTCCGGAACCATCGGCCCTGCTGGCGCTGATGCCCAATGCCACGGCGCTCTGGCAAAGCCGGACCGCGCTGCACGAGTGGCTGGGCCTGTTGTGGTATCGCCTGCGCGGCCAATGAGGCGGCAGCGCGGCGTGGGGCGCGGCACGCTACAATCGTCGGGCGCGGCGACAGTCCGATCGCAGCGCCCACGATGACATACTGATTCAGGAGGAGCCCATGAACCGAATTTCCGCGCTCGCCGCGCTCTGCGCGGCGCTGCTGCTGGCCGCCTGCGAGCCGACACCCGACCCCGACGCCCCCAAGACCTCGCCCGTCGCACAGCAACAGGTCGATCCGGCCTACGTGCACAATCCCCTGCTCGACGCGCCGCCGCCGCTGTACCTGTCGGTGATCGGCGACTGCGGCAAGCAGTTGTTCGAAGACGAGCAGCCGGGCGATGTATCGGCCTGCCTGGCCGGCATTCGCGAACGTGCCAAGGCACAGGGCCTGGGCGATCTGACCGATGCCCAGTTGGCCGACATGAACGTTCGTAACCGCTGGCGGCACGAGCAGTCCAAATTGCAGAAGGCCGCCGAGGCCAGCGGCAGCGGCGGTTGATCGACGCCACAGCCCAAAGCAAAACGCCCCGCAATCGCGGGGCGTTTTGACGAGCAGCACTCGAATTACTGAACCTTGGCCTTGCCGACCAGGTCTTCGACGTACTTCTGCACCTTTTGGCCTTGCAGCTCGCGCTGCAGTTCCGGCTTCACTTCCTCGTAGCTCGGGCCCTTGGCATCGCGCACATCGTCCAGCTTGATGATGTGGTAGCCGAACTGGGTCTTCACCGGGTCGGACAGCTTGCCCTTCTGCAGGCCCTTCAACGCGTTGGCGAATTCAGGAACGAACGCATTCGGGTTGGACCAGCCCAGGTCGCCGCCATTTTGCGCGCTGCCCTTGTCCATCGACTTGGCCTTGGCGATATCCTCGAACTTCTTGCCCTTCTTCAGATCGGCAATGATCGCCTTGGCTTCGGCTTCATCCT
The DNA here is from genome assembly GCF_005048205.1 of Chitiniphilus eburneus. Classification (GTDB taxonomy): domain Bacteria; phylum Pseudomonadota; class Gammaproteobacteria; order Burkholderiales; family Chitinibacteraceae; genus Chitiniphilus; species Chitiniphilus eburneus. The sequence goes on along the minus strand of NZ_SUMF01000022.1, from coordinate 34,387 downwards.
TCACCAGGATGTGGCGAGCCTTGTATTCCTTGCCACTGATGTTGGCCTTGATGCGGTCGTACTCTTTCTTCAGCTCGGCCTCGGAAACCGGGTTGGCCTTCACGTACTCGTTGACCAACGCCCCGACCAGCACTTGCTGGCGAGCCAGATCGACACGGGTCTGCACGTCGGCGTTCTTGTCCAGGCCTTTGCGCACGGCTTCCTGGGTCAGCACTTCGTTGCGGACCAGCTCTTCCTTCACGCGGCTGCGCAGCTCGGGCGTATCCTTCTGGCCGCGCTCGGTCACCTGCTTGACGAAGAAGTCGGCGCGGTTGTCGGGAATGGCAACGCCATTGACCGTGGCGACCGCTGCGAAAGCACCGGCCGTGGACAGCGCAAGGGTAACGGCAACGGCAAGTTTCTTGGTTTGACGCATTATTGCTGGGTCCTTTCTCGGAAAATCCCGGGGATCGTTAGCGGGAATCAAAATTCGTCGGGAGTCAGCGCCCTGATCTGCAAGGCGTGAATTCGGCCGGGGATCAGATCGGCCAACAGCGTATACACCTGCCGATGACGCGCCAAGGCCGATTGTCCGGCAAAGACGGCCGACACGACCGTCAGATCGAAGTGCCCGCCGCCACTGGCGGCACCGGCATGGCCGGCGTGCGCAGCGCTATCGTCGTGCACATCAATGGATTCCGGCGCCAGAACAGCCAAGCGCCGGACGATTTCATCGCTGACATCCATCATATCAAACCTTTACGGCAGCACATGCTTGAAAGGTTTGACGCTGACAGATTCATACACGCCCGCGCCGCAGTATGGATCGGCCTCGGCCCAGGCACGGGCGACCTCCAGCGATTCGAACTCGGCAACGACCAGGCTGCCGGTAAAGCCCGCCGCGCCAGGATCGGCCGCATCCACGGCGGGAAACGGCCCGGCCAGCACGAGGCGGCCTTCGCTTTTCAGGGCTTCGAGCCGCCCCAGGTGGGCCGGGCGCACCGAAAGGCGGTTGGAAAGGCTATCGGGATGGTCGGTGCCAACGATGGCGTATAGCGGCATGGGTTATTTCTCTTCGCCGGCGGATTCGGTCACGGGTTCGTCGTCCTGCAGATATCGCGACAACACGAGGCCCTGGCCGATCACGAACGCCAGCGTCAGGCCCAGCGTGCCGAATGTCTTGAATTTCACCCAGGTGGCCTCGGTGAACGAGAAGGCGACATACAGATTAAGCACCCCCATCGCCACGAAGAAGACGATCCAGGCCAGCGTGAGCCGCGTCCACACCGGATCGGGCAATGCCAGTTGAGCCCCCATCGCGGAGCGCAGCAGATCGCGGCCCTTGAGCAGCTTGGCGCCCGCCAGCACCAGCGCGAACGCCCAGTACAGCGCGGTGGGTTTCCAGAGGATGAAGGTCTTGTTATGCAGCAGCAGCGTGGCGCCGCCCAGCACCACGATCAACGCGAAGCTGATCAGCAACATCGGCTCTACCTTGCGCCAGCGCCACCAGGCGTAGAGCACCTGTAGCGTGCTGGCGCCGATCGCTACCCCCGTGGCGATGAAGATGTCACCGCTACCGAAGTAGACGCCGAAGAACACCAGAACAGGGAAGAGATCGAAGAGAAACTTCATGGGCGGTCACACGCGAAGGATGGCGCATTATGCAGCGCGGTCTCTTTCGATTACAAGGTACGGCTTCGGTTCCTTTTTGCGTTTCCGCCGGGCAAAAAAAGGCCCCGCGCTCAGCGCGGGGCTTAATTACCACTGGAGATACACGAAGCATCAGCTTGCGTAACGAATACTGCGCGTCCCCCGGCCTGGCCATCTTGACCGACATCAACTTTTTTCAGTGATTTCAGAAAACGTTGAAAATTGAAAACAAAGCAGGGCCGCCATAAGGCGGCCCTGCTTCGGGAATGGGGAGGTGGCGAGCCTAACCCCCGGCACTGGCATCAAGAGCTGTGGCTGCTTCCTTCCGGACCTGACCAGGTTCACCCTCTAGCCATGCGGGGAGACCCGCCATAGAGAGCGCGACTATACCATGGCCGCCTTCGCCTCGGCTACGCCGAGCGATCCCCCAGCAGCGGGGCCTCGAACAGGGCGCGCCGAGCGGCCAGATCCTCTGCCTGCGCCATGACCCAGTAGAGCTTGGCCAGGCTGGCTTCGGGTGTCATATCACCGGCATCGAATGCGCCCGCCGCCGCGAGCGGGCCACCCGCCGCGTACAGCCCCAGCCGCACCGAACCGCGCAGGCACTGCGTACACACGGCCACCGGAATGCGTGCGGCCAGGTCGCCCAGCACGGCAAGCAGCCCCGGATGCTCCGGCAGATTGCCGCTCCCGTAGGCCTCCAGCAGCAGCCCTTGCGGCGGCGCCGTCGCAAGCTGATCGGCAAACCATTCGGCGTTGAAACCGGGCGCCAGCCGCAAGCTCAGAATGTCGGTCTGTGGCCGCAGCGGCTTTGATTGGGGCCTTGGCATCGCGGGGACATCAAGCCGGGCCGTATCGAGTTGCCACATGCCTGCGCGAAAGACGCCCAGGCCTGGCGCATTGGGGCTGCCAAACGCGGCGGCCGATTCGCAATCCAGTTTGCGCACCCGTACGCCTCGGTACAGCGCGTCCGCAAACACCACCCCCACCCCGGGGCAAGCCGGCCCCTGGAGGAATGCCCATGCCGCCGCGATGTTCCCCATGGCATCTCCACCCACGTGATGCCAGGGATGCATGGCGCCGGTCACGATCACGGGATGCGGCAGATCCTGCAATTGATACGCCAGCGCCGCCGCCGTCCAGGCCAGCGTGTCGGTGCCATGCAGGATCAGAAAACCATCGAAGATATCCGCATGGGTGCGGATATCCTGTGCGATGCGCAGCCAATGCCGAGGCGTCATGCTGCTCGAATCCAGCAGCGGGCTGTATTCGAGCACTTCGGCGCCCGGGCAGTGCGTCGCCAGCGGGACGGCCAGGCCGCCGGCAAGCGGGGCCAGACCGTGCGGGCCCGGCGCCATGCCGATGGTGCCACCGGTATAAATAATCAGGATGCGCACTGCGTGCCTCGTCGTTTTGCTTGCCGGTTGGTTACAATCGCGGTTTACCTCGATTTCAAGCCCTATGACCATCGTCGACAACCGCAAGGCTTTTCACGACTATTTCATCGAAGAGCGCTTTGAAGCCGGGCTGGTGCTGCAAGGCTGGGAGGTCAAGGCCATCCGCGCTGGACGCGTGCAACTGAAGGAATCCTACGTCACCTACATGAGCGGCGACTTCTGGCTGCTGGGGGCGCATATCTCCGCGCTGGTTGCCGCTTCGACGCATGTGACGCCGGACCCGGTACGTCCCCGCAAGCTGCTGCTGCATCGCCGCGAGATCGAACGCCTCTCCGGCCTGGTGGCGCGCTCGGGTTATACCGTTGCCGCATTGAACCTGCACTACACGCGCGGCCGGATCAAGCTGGATATCGGCCTGGCGAAAGGCAAGAAGCTGCACGACAAGCGCGAGAGCACGAAAGAACGCGAATGGCAGCGCGAGAAGCAGCGACTGGTTCGCAACGACAGCAAGCGCGGCTGAGGCAATACCCCGGCCGCCGCGAGCCATGTCAGCCCGCGCGGCCCTCAGCCAGCCTCGCCACCGCCGGATTGCCCGATCTTCCCTTCCCGCCCGCTCAACAGATCGCGGATATTGCGGTGGTGCCGCACGATCAGCAGCACCGACAACAGCAAGGTGGCATAGAGATAATCGCGCTCGGGCATCAGCCAGGCGGTCAGCACCGGCGCCAGCAATGCCGCGACCAGGGCGGCCAGCGACGAAATCTTGAATCCTTTGGCGATGACGAGCCAGACAACCAGTGTGATCAAGCCCACCCGCCAGTCCAGCGCGAGCAGGATACCGCCCGCGGTTGCCACGCCTTTTCCGCCCTGGAACCGGAAGTACACCGGCCAGAGGTGCCCCAGGAACACCGCCACCGCCACCAGCGCGATATCGCGCACCGTCAGGCCCAGTGACGATGCCAGCGCCAGCGCGATGAAAACAGCCAGCCAGCCCTTGACCGCATCGCCCACCAGGGTGAGCAGCGCGGCCTTCTTGTTGCCGGAACGCAGGACATTGGTCGCCCCCGGGTTGCCGGAACCATAGGAGCGCGGATCGTCCAGCCCCATCAGGCGGGAGACGATCACGGCAAAGGAAAGAGAACCGAGCAGATATGCCGCGAGTACGGCAATTAACGATGTCATCGTGAAATCCACTACAATCGAGCGCTCGGCATTGTAAGTCATTCGGCGAGCATGGCGTCAAACCCCGCTCCGCCCGTCGGCGAATCCATGGACATTATCTTTTTGCACGGCGTGCGTGCGCGCACGTTGATCGGCTGTTACGACTGGGAGCGCGTCGCCCCCCAGGCCGTCGAACTCGACCTGGATATCGGTCTGCCCTCCTCGCGGGCCTGCCAGACCGACGACCTGACCGATACCATCGACTACGCCAGCGTTGTAAACCGCATCCACCTTGAACTTGAAGCGCGGCACTTCCTGCTGCTCGAGGCCCTGGCGGCCCATCTCGCCCAGGTTCTGATCACGGATTTCGCTGCGCCCTGGGTACGCGTATCCGTCACCAAGCCCGGTATCCTGAAAGATGTCGGCCGCGCTGGCGTCACGGTGGAACGCGGCCAACGCGCCTGAGGCCGGTCTTTTTGGGCCGCAGCGCGGCTATCGGCTTTCAGCTATCTTTATGGTTGAGCATACAAATCTGGCTGAAGACTCGATCTTGCCCAACTCTTTTTTGTCCCAGACGTCATACACCTCGCCCGGTTACATGGAACGCTTACGCGCTCGCCCCCTCTTCATCGTCGTCGCGGCGTTGATGCACAGCACCGCCTTTGGCGCGCCGCATGCCTCCGCCCCCGTGGAGGCTGGCAGCAGCCTGCCGTGGGCGTGGCTGATCCTGCTCGGAGCGCTGACCCTGGGGGGCCTGTTTTACCTGCGCCGTAGCGAGCGACCGGTCGTGGACCCTTACCCCGAGACCCGCCCCATGCCGGGGTGGCAGGGGGATGTCGACACGGAAAAGCAGCGCTTTTATCACGTGGGCAAGGACATCGACACCGCCATCGCCAGATCCGGACGGCTCCCGGACGGTACCGACACCGGCGCCTTCCTGCGCCACGCCAAATCGACCTTCCTCTATGTGCGTGCGCAGAGCGATCCGGCCAAACTGGAACTGCTGCGCAAGTACATGACGCCGGAGCTGTTCGAAGACCTGACGCGTGCCGACCTGGCCCGGGGCGAGCAGGCCGATTTTCCCGAATTGCACATCGAACTGGTGGCGACCCACAACGATGCGCCCCATCTGCAAGCCCAGGTGCGCTTCTACGGTAAAGTGCTGGCCGCCAACAAGACCGCCCCATTTCAGGAAACCTGGCGCTTCATCAAGGAACACGGCGGGAACAAGCGCTGGTTGCTCTGGTCGATGAGCGAACGCGACTGACGATTTGTGCCCGGTCGCGATGATGGCCATGCCCGAATCATCGGGTATTGGCGTATTCGGCATGTTTCGCGCCTATCGCGATTCTCCTACAATCGGCTAACCCAACACGTGCCCATGCCAGCTACGATGCCCCGTCTCGCTCCGCTCCTGCTGTGTCTCATCATTCCGCTTGCTGGCTGCGATCAACTGATGAGCGCCCTCAACAAACAGACCGAAAACGGCAAGGCCATCGGCGCGGCGTGCCGCCACAGTGGACGAGCACTGGAAGACTGCTACCGGCGCAACCCGCGGGTGGCGAAAGCGGATATCTTCGATGGCTGGAAGGAAATGAACGAATACATGCAGCAGAAAAAGCTGGATATCGTGCCCCCTCCGCCCGATCCCGTCGTGCAACCCCGGGAAGAACCGAGCGACAAAGAAGCTTCCAAGGCCGCAACAAACACCCCGACCAAATAAGCCACTGATACCTAGAAAAGCTACCGGAGCAACCAACATGGACCCCACCGTCCGCATCTTTCTCAGCCAGATCGCCATCTTCGAAGGCTTTTCCGACGGCGACCTCGAAGTCGTGATGCAGGCCGCCGTAAAGCGGCACCTGCCCAAGGGCAGCTTCCTGTTCCGGGAGGGCGACCCGGCGGAAGCGATGTACCTGCAGATGGAAGGCCGCACCCGTTCATTTACCAGCGATAACCAGGGCAAGGAATTCGTCTTCCAGATCGGCGAGCCTGGCGATGTCTACGGCGAAATCTCGATGATCGACGACGAGCCGCGTAGCTGGTCGGTGCAGGTGGAAGACGACTCCACCTTCATCATGTTCAGCAAGCAGGATTTCCGCACCGCGCTGGAAACCTATCCACAACTGAAGGACAAACTCATCCTCAACCTGTCGCGCATCGTCCGGCGCCTCTCGTTGACGATGAAAAACCTGGCGCTGCTGGATGTCTACGGCCGCGTCCGGGCCCTGTTCGAAGAAATGGCGCAGGATTACGAAGATCACTGGATGATCCAGGAACCACTGACCCAGCAGGCCATCGCCGACCGCGTGGGTTCCTCCCGCGAAATGATCGCGCGCATCCTGAAGGAACTGGTCTTCGGCGGCTACGTCAAGCTGGAAAACAAGCGCATCATCATCCTGCAGAAACTGCCCGAGCGCTTCTGACCCCCAGCCATTCCCGAAACGAGCCGGCGTATGCCGGCTTTTTCGCATTCGAGCCCGGCAAATCGCGTGCGGTATACTTCGCGTTTTGCCGATGCAATCCGATATGTCCGAGCTGGAACTCGCGCTCGCCCGCCTCAAGGCCGGCGAACTGGTCGCCATTCCCACCGAAACCGTTTACGGCCTGGCAGCGGATGCGGCCAACCTGGATGCCGTCGCCAGGATCTTCGCGCTGAAGGGACGCCCAGCCGATCACCCCGTGATCGTGCATATCGCAAGCAGCCAGCAACTGAACGACTGGGCGCTGGGCATCCCCGCCGACGCCTGGAAACTGGCAGACGCCTTCTGGCCCGGTCCCCTCACCCTGATCCTGCGACGCCAGCCCCATGTACTGGACGCCATCACCGGCGGGCAGGATACAGTGGGCCTGCGCGCGCCCTCCCATCCCCTCACCCATGAACTCCTGAAGCGCTTCGGCGGCGGACTGGCCGCCCCATCGGCCAACCGCTTCGGGCATGTCAGCCCCACCCGTGCGCAACACGTTCGCGACGAATTCGGCGCAGACTGCCCCCTGGTACTGGACGGCGGGCCCTGCGAAGTGGGCGTGGAATCGACCATCGTCAGCCTGATCCATGAACAGCCCACACTGCTGCGCCCCGGCGGCATCACGCGCGAAGCGATCGAAGCGCTGCTTGGAAAATCGCTCACTCACCATACCGATAGCGGCACAGCGAAGATCAGAACATCTGGCTTACTGGACTCGCACTACTCGCCGCGCACCCATCTGGTGACCGGCGAATACGCGCACCTCCAGCCCGCCATCACACAGGCAAGGGCAAATGGCGAAAAACTGGCCATTCTCAGCTTCGGTCCATGGGCGGGTGATGCGGCAACGAGTGCAATCCACGAAATGCCCGACAATCCGTCAGAATATGCCCGTCTTATATATGACAAACTTCGTCAGATAGATAGACAAGGCTACACCATCATTTTCCTGCAACTCCCCCCTGCCACACCCGGCTGGCTGGCAGTGAACGACCGCCTGCGCCGCGCCGCCCATACCAGAATTTAGCCACCGCTTGTCCAGACAAACGCCGCCGGCTGTCAGCTTAAACCGCAGGTCGGGCAAACTGCGCGAGGGTCAGGTTGATGGTTGTAAAGGAAAACCCTTAAGATGAAAGGAAAATGCTAACGGCGATCCTAAGGGGGCAAGATGCGGCCAAATTCGAGCAAACACATTGCAGGTTTCACGTTAATTGAACTGATGATCGTGGTAGTAATCATTGGCATTCTGGCGGCAATAGCTGTGCCCAATTACCAAGAATACGTGCGAAAGAGTCGCCGATCAGAAGCAAAAACTGTATTGCTTCGTGTTCAAGCACAACAGGAACGCTGGAGAATAAGTCATACGGGATATGGCTCACTGAGCGACATTGGCCTTTCTTCATCAAGCGCAGGTAATTACTATACCTTAAGCCTGACGTTAAAAAATAGCGCAGGAGCTACCGTGAGCGGAAACGGGGCCACATATCGAGTTGTTGCGACAGCAACTGGAGCACAAACGGGGGATTCCGACTGTTCGACCATCGCACTGACCGAGCAAGGGCCTGAAGCCAACACAGACGCAAAAAAGAAGTGCTGGGGTCTGTAATGAAACATGTAATCGGATTTACTCTGATAGAGAGCTTGGTCGTCATTGCGATGATTGGCGTCATTGCGGCCATCGCAATGCCTAATCTCACGCGCGCACTCGACAATGCGCGAATCAAGGGCGCCGCCCAGCAAATTGTCGCGGCCTTGTACTTTGCAAAAACAGAGTCAATACGACAAAACAAGCCAGTGCATGTCCAGTTTGGCAACAGTTGCATTGGCGTAAAATCAGGCAACGCCATATGTGACTGTACAATTGAAGATTCAAGCAATAGCAGCTATTGCAGCGCCCGCCGCCTCGACCTCTCCATCCTGGGAATTAAGAAAGGAAGCCTCTCCCCCAGTGTTTCCTCAATTATTATTTCCCCCAACCGTGGCATCATTAGCACATCAAGTGCTACTGATACTTTGCCTGCTACTGTGGATGCAACTTCCAGCAATGGAACGACCATATCGATCTCCATAAACATGCTTGGTAAATTTTCAATGTGCACTAATGCGGCCCAGCCACTACCGGGAGTGATGGCATGCTAGCCTCTTATCGAAAATCCCAAACAGGCATGACCATTATTGAATTGCTGATCAGTGCAACAATTGCCTTGGTCATTTTGAGTGCTGCATTTTCACTTTATATAAACAGCTTGAATACCGCCAAAGATGTGACTTTACTGACAAGACTCAACAACGAAGTCTCTGCCGCCATGAATTTAATTTCACGGGACTTAAAGCGTGCGGGCTATTGTGCAAATAGCACCCTGAATGAATGCAGGGCAATGCCGTTATTGGATTCTACCAGCCCCCCGATAAACTCTCCGACTAGCGCTGATACTTCACTTAGAGCAACTCTTCCAACGGTAAATGCTTTCATTGTGGAATATGACATTTCTGGAAGAGCCGCATATCCATTTTCTCCATTGACCGACTTTACCAATGGTTGTGCCTTATATGCTTACGACACGCCACCTGAAGGCGGCGCCAATATTGGAACTCCTGGAAAGCTGGATTCAGCAACATCTATTGCAGGGGGCGCCATATTGGATGAACGACACGGCTTCTGGCTGGATGGCGATGTCATCAAAGTCTTTACTGGCAGCACTTCAGCAGCCACAGTTGCAAGCCATAGTTGTGCCGCGAGTTCTGCTTGGCAAGCCATTACGGATAGAAATGCAGTGACAGTTACAGCGCTAAACTTCACATATAGCCCCGCGTCTCTCTCTACAAGCACTTCTGGCGGTGTTACGTATAACGATTTTTCACCAGCCAGCGTAACCATAACGATAACCGCCTGCTCAACTCAACAAAAATATTCTTCGCAAACTGGAGCTAATCGCTGTGGCCCCCTTGATCAACGCTTTTCGCAAACGTTGACAGAAACCGTGTACCTGCCAAATTTCCCGGAGCGGTTGTCATGAATAGAGGCCTATTTAAAGCCGGGCTAAAGAAGCAAAACGGCATTCTCGTACTGGCAACAGCAATTTTCTTGCTAGTAGTAATCTCCTTGACCGCTTTGCTTTCAAGCCGAAGTGCTCACTTTGAGCAGCTTGCTACAAGAAATGAGCTGCATAACAGCCTGGCACGGCAAGCAGCCCAAAATGGTTTGGGGGAAATGATAGGCCGCTTGGTATCTAAACAAAGCAGCGTCAGCAGCTATTCCACGGCCATTCTTGAAAACCATGACGCGGGAAATAACTGGGGATACAAAGTATCCATTCAAAATTTAGGAAGCAGCATGTATAAATTGGTCAGTTATGGCTGTGCCGATGGCTGCCCTTCCAAATCTTATTATTCTGGAAATGTGGATACTTGGGAAAACATTGCAGTAGCCACACAAGTAATTCTTATCAAAGAAATTTTGATTCGCGATGGCGCGCTGATTTGTGGAAATTCCTGCACAACAATAAAGGGCTCTGTCCAGGTAAATGGGAGTACTGTCCCTCCTTTTAACAAGCCCGCCGTCGTGTCAGGGGGCGACACTGTATCCGCATCATCGATCGCCATTAACGGCACTGAAACTATTAATGATACTGCCTTGAAAGCAGCTTCTGCCAGCCCTGATACTTTTACCAATTATTTTTTTGGGAAAGATGCTAACACCTTAAAATCCGAAGCAACTCGTTCTACTGGGGGTTGTGTTTCCGGAACACAGTGCAATTCGGGGATTATTTATGCAAACAGTTCCTTGAATGGAACTTATGGGACTGCGGCAAATCCAGTTTTAGTTATCGTGGACGCTGCATCACCGCAATCCAGTGTCGCAACAGTATGGGGAATCGTCTTGGTGGTGGGAAACACAACCTCCTTGAGTGTATTTGGGACAATGACTGTCAATGGGCAAGTACTCAACCAATCCGGAAAATTTGACGCAACTGGTTCGTTTGTTTTCACATGGAACCCGGACGTAGTCAAGACGTTGCAAAATCAAATATTTCCTCCGAAATATGAATTAGTCAATTCCAGCTGGATTGATTCGGGGGTTTAGTATGGGTGGTTCTATCATGCACTCTAGTCAAAAAGGGTTTTCTTTAATAGAGGCGTTAATTGCCGTAGTCATTCTCAGCAGCGGCCTGTTAGTGGTGGGCAGATTTCAAGCGGCAAAACTTGAAGATACGGCATTGAGCAAACAACGGCTCGAGGCAATTAAGATATTGAATACACGTCTGGAATCGATTCGTAGTAGGTGGCTAATCCGCCGTGCCAGAGTAGATAATGGTTCGATGACCTGCGCTTCGGGATTTAGCGCGAAAAGCTGTTTCGCAAATTATTTAAGTGGCAGCTTGCCAACCTTGCCTTCTTCCGATGGGGCATACACCCTTTCCAACCCAGTCGTGGTAAATGGGGCGACAGCTTCCGCCTCCGGGAGTTTTCCTATTCCTATCTACAAAGATGTGACGGTTAATGCGGCATGGACGTATAAAGGAAAAAACTATACGCAGGCAGTGACAATGCGATTAGGGTACCCTGCGATGAATGGAAATCTGTAGTACAGTATTTTCTTGAAAGAAAAATGAAATGCGGTCCTCCGAAGGAAAGCATTCCCGTCTTGGTTAGAAGTAGCTATCATTCGCCCCTTCGCGGGACGTTCGAGGCCGGCTGGAGGCGGGGTTTCTTTCTGAAACCCTGTCCGGACCGCGGCGCAAAGCGCCCTCTTCCCAGCGCCTCAAGCCGGTCGGATTGAACCTATACGCTTCCGCCGTGCCCCAAGCGCAGCTCGTGCATTGCTTTTAAAGGACACTGGCATGCGTTTTCACTTCCCCCTCGTCATCATCGACGAAGACTTCCGCTCCGAGAACACCAGCGGCTCCGGTATCCGCGAGCTGGCGGCCGCCATTCAGGCCGAGGGGATGGAGGTCGTGGGTTATACCAGCTATGGCGATCTCACTTCGTTCGCCCAGCAGCAAAGCCGCGCGGCGGGTTTCATTCTGTCGATCGACGATGAGGAATTCGGCGAGGGCAGCCCGGAGGAGACGCAATCGGCGCTGGCCCATCTGCGCACGTTCGTCGCGGAAATCCGGCGGCGCAATGTGGACATCCCGCTGTATATCTATGGCGAAACCCGCACCGCCCGGCATATCCCCAACGATGTGCTGCGTGAACTGCATGGATTCATCCATATGCACGAAGACACGCCGGAATTCGTGGCGCGTCACATCATCCGCGAGGCCAAAAGCTATCTGGACAGCCTGGCACCACCCTTCTTCCGCGCGCTCACCCATTACGCGCAGGATGGCTCGTATTCATGGCATTGCCCGGGGCACTCCGGCGGCGTGGCTTTTTTGAAAAGCCCTGTCGGGCAGATGTTCCATCAGTTCTTTGGCGAGAACATGTTGCGCGCCGATGTCTGCAATGCAGTGGATGAACTGGGGCAACTGCTCGACCATACCGGCCCCGTGGCCGCGTCGGAGCGCAATGCGGCGCGCATCTTCAATGCCGATCACCTGTTCTTCGTCACCAACGGCACCTCCACCTCGAACAAGATCGTCTGGCATTCCACCGTGGCGCCCGGCGATATCGTGGTGGTGGACCGCAACTGCCACAAGTCGATCCTGCACGCCATCATGATGACCGGCGCCGTGCCGGTGTTCCTGATGCCCACCCGTAATCACTACGGCATCATCGGGCCGATTCCGCGCTCGGAGTTCGAACCCGAAACGATCCGTCAGAAAATGCTGGCGAACCCGTTCTGCCGCGAAAAGCTGGAAAAAGATCCCGATACCAAGCCGCGTGTGCTGACGATCACCCAATCCACCTACGACGGCATCATGTACAACGTCGAGGAGATCAAGGGCCTGCTCGACGGCAAGATCGAAACCCTGCATTTCGACGAGGCATGGCTGCCGCACGCGGCGTTCCACGATTTTTATGGGGATTACCACGCTATTGGCGAGGGCCGACCGCGCTGCCAGACTTCGATGGTGTTCTCCACCCAGTCCACGCACAAGTTGCTGGCGGGCATTTCCCAGGCTTCGCAAATCCTGGTGCAGGATGCGGAACACAACCGGCTGGACCGCGATATCTTCAACGAAGCCTACCTGATGCATACCTCCACCAGCCCGCAGTACGCCATCATCGCTTCGTGCGACGTGGCGGCGGCGATGATGGAAGCGCCGGCGGGCACCGCCCTGGTCGAAGAATCGCTCACCGAAGCGCTGGATTTCCGCCGTGCCATGCGCAAGGTGGACGAGGAATACGGCGACGACTGGTGGTTCAAGGTATGGGGGCCGGATGATCTTACCGACGAAGGCCTGGATCACCGCGATGCCTGGATGCTGAAGTCCGGCGAAAACTGGCACGGCTTTGGCGACGTGGCCGAAGGCTTCAACCTGCTCGACCCGATCAAGGCCACGGTGCTTACGCCGGGGCTGAACGTCGATGGCGATTTTGCCGAGACCGGCATTCCGGCGGGCATCGTGAGCAAGTATCTGGCCGAACACGGCGTCGTGATCGAAAAAACCGGCCTGTATTCATTCTTCATCATGTTCACCATCGGCATTACCAAGGGCCGCTGGAACACGTTGCTGACCGCTTTGCAGCAGTTCAAGGACGACTACGATAAGAACGCGCCGCTGTGGCGCATCCTGCCGGAATTCGTGGCGCAGTTTCCGCAGTACGAACGCATCGGCCTGAAGGATCTGTGCCAACAGATCCATGGCATCTACAAAGCGCGTGACGTGGCGCGGTTGACTACCGAGATGTACCTGTCCGACATGACGCCGGCCATGAAGCCCGCCAAAGCGTTTTCAAAGATGGCGCATCGCGAGATCGATCGGGTGCCGATCGATGAGCTGGAAGGCCGGATCACCGCCGTGATGTTCACGCCCTATCCGCCCGGGATTCCGTTGCTGATCCCGGGGGAGGTCTTCAACGCCACCATCGTCGATTACCTGCGGTTCGTGCGCGAATTCAATGCCCGCTTCCCGGGATTCGAAACCTATATCCACGGCCTCGTTGCGGAAAAGGTGAATGGCGAATTCCGCTACTTTGTCGATTGCGTGCGCCCCGAGCCCTGATCGGCGAGGATCGACAAAAAAGGCCAGCATCTGCTGGCCTTTTTTGTTGCTGCACCCATCAACTTCCCTGTCCATGCATTTTCTGGATAGCGGATGCATCGTAGGCTTCGGGCTCGAATTCCGGATACTTCTTGCTTTGCAGTTTCCGGACTTCCGCCATGTCGAAATACGGCGCCACCAGCTTTTCCATCGCGTAATCCAGGCGTTTCCAGTCCTGCGGGCAGGATTCGGCACGCCCCTTGGGCAAAAAGCCTTTCTCCACCAGGAAACCATAGCGCTTGGTACTGCTGCCATAGGCATCGCACAGCATGTTGAAATAACGTTGCTGATGCAGTGGGTGCGCATCGGCAAAGGAGCCGAACTCCAAGTCGGAGGTACTGGTGAAGTCGGTATGGTTCTTCATGAAAAAGAACTTGGCCCCTTGCAGTACCCAGTGCACTTCGGGGTCCTTGGATTTCAGCAGCATGTACAGCGCAAATGCATCCGCCGCGTCTTCCGGATTGCCAATGACCGGCACCTTGAAAATATCGTAAACCGCATGCCCCACTTCATGCAGGATCAGGAAGCGCACCCCGCCAATCGCCACCTTGCGCCGATATTCCGGCGTGCGCTTGGCCATTTCGGTCTCGGATTTATCGTGGAAATCCTTGAACAGCTCATAGCAGACCACGATCTCGGCCTTTCCCGGCCAGTAGTAGGCGTTGGAAACGCCGCACTCCTTGGTTTCAATGGTCAGCCCTGCGGGCCAGTTGATCAGCTTGAGCACCGGCTCGAGCTTGGCTCCAGCGTTTTCCTGCTTCAACCATTCATAGTATTTCTGCAATTCCGGATTCTTGGGCGGCGTGTAGAGGTATTTGAATTCCTTTCTCACTGGCGCCGCGTTTTGCGCGGCACTCTTGGCAAGCGGCGCTTCCTCTTTGCAGCCAGCAAGGCCCAGCACCCCCATCAGCAGCAGCACGACAGAACGGCGCATGCGATTCCCCCGAAAATGAAGACGAAAAAAAGGACAGAATTGAATTCTGTCCTTTTTTATAAGCGGCGACCTGCACCGTGGCAAGCCGCGCCTGCCGGCGATTACTGGGCCGGCTTGGTAGCCTTTTCCGGCTCGGCGCCGTCACCAGCTTGCGGCTTGGTGGCGGTTTCGGCTTCAGCGCCGTCACCAGCTTGCGGCTTGGTGGCATTTTCGCCTTCAGCGCCGTCACCAGCTTGCGGCTTGGTGGCGTTCTCGCCTTCGGCACCGTCACCAGCTTGCGGCTGGGTGGCGTTTTCGCCTTCGGCGCCGTCACCAGCTTGCGGCTGAGTAGCCAGTTCGCCTTGGGCGCCGTCGGCGGCTTGAGGCTCTTGCTTGCTGCAAGCAGCAATCGACAAAGCAAACACACCGGCGAGCAGGGCTGTGAGGATCTTGGACATTTACTGGTACCTCTTTATAAGGGTGACAAGAAATTGCTTATGAAGCGTAGAGGCATTATTAGCACAATCCAAGCGGGGGAAAAGCCAGTGTATAAAAAACCACACAACGCATTACACGCGGTTACCCCGGATACCGTGCTGAGCACGATTAAGCGGCGAAATCAATTCGAAGACTCTTTTTCCGGAAAACTATTGTTACCGAGCGCCCGCTTGCCACCATATCCTGCCTGAACGATAGCTGGTCACAGCTTGCTGTTTGTCTGCGCCAGGCTGCCAATTGTCACCACACCACGCGGTCCCACTTCACTCAAACCATTGTTCCATAAGATTTATCCGAAACCGCCGCGCCATCCGTCACCCGTGCAGCCAGATACGTCACAGTGCTGTCAAAGCCCTGCACCAAGATCGCTCCGGACCCTTCCTCCCCGGAGTTGCCATGCCTGCTTTCCGTTTCTGTTCCGCCCCGATCCTGTTCGCCGTCGGGGCTTCACTCCTGCTGGCCGCATGCAATAGCGACAGCGATGTGCCCGATCCGCTCGAACCCACAGTGACGGGCCGGGCCGTGCTGCCAGCCGACACCCTGGCCGCGGGCCCCCGCTCCGGCCAGTACCTCTCCGGCAATCTGAACGGCCGAACCGCGCCATTCGATGGCCAGCCGGTCCAGGGATTTTCCGCCGTGCTCGACGCCGGTGGCGGCGCCTTCTGGGTGATGGCCGACAATGGCTATGGCGCGCTGGAAAACTCCGCCGACTTCAACCTGCGCGTCTACAAAGTGCGCCCCGACTTCCAGGCCGGTGCAA
This sequence comes from Chitiniphilus eburneus, assembly GCF_005048205.1. GTDB lineage: Bacteria > Pseudomonadota > Gammaproteobacteria > Burkholderiales > Chitinibacteraceae > Chitiniphilus > Chitiniphilus eburneus. Next base: position 18,410 of record NZ_SUMF01000022.1, on the reverse strand, counting down.
CGGGTGGCGTCACGGTGGAAGGCCATATCGAATTACGCGATCCCGGCAAACAGGTGCCCTTTCCCATCGTGCATCACTTCAGCGCCGACCGGGTGCTGACGGGCGCCGACTTCGACATCGAATCGATGCAGCGCGCCCCGGACGGAACGCTGTGGTTCGGCGACGAGTTCGGGCCTTTCCTGCTGCATACCGACGCCGACGGCATCCTGCTGGAGCCGCCCATTCCCCTGCCCGACTTCTCGCAGCCCGGCAAAACCATCCGCTCCCCGCAGAACCCCGCGCATGAGGAAACCGCGGCACTGCGCATCATGAATGCGGTGCGCCAGCACGCCTTCGACCATGGCGCCACACGCCCGCCGGTGTTCTCGCCCTACTACGTCGAACTGAAGTACGACGCCAATGGCGTGAAATCCAGCCCCGATGCGCATTACGCCCGCGGTGCGAACACCCCCGCCGACCTGGCCGGCGCCGCCAGCGACATCCACGACCTAGCCTTGCTCAAAGCCGCCGGGTTTCCGGTAGTGACATGGACAGTGGACACCCGGGAAGAAATGGACACGCTGCTCAAGGCCGGGGTCAGCGGCATCATCTCGGATCGGCCGGACCTGCTGTGGCAGGCCGTGGCGGCGTTCGATGCCAATGGGGACGGCAAGGCCGGTGACTACCTGGATGCCGATGGCCTGATCGACCCGAAGAAATTCGATGCGCAGGGCCATCGCGGCGGACGCGACCTGCGGCCGGAAAACACCCTGCCCGCGATGGAAGTCGCACTCGATAACCTGATGAGCACGCTGGAACTCGATACCGGCATCACCCGGGACGGTCAGGTGGTGCTCAAGCACGATCCCTATATCGAATCGCAGAAATGCCGCCGTACCGACGGCACACCGTACGCATTCGCCGATGAACAACTGATCCACGCGCTGACCCAGGCGCAGATCCAGTCCACCTTCATCTGCGACAAACTGTTCCGTGGTCCCAGCCAGCTCAACGATCCGGCGCTCTCCCCCGTGGCGGCACAACTGGCCACCGCCCGAGGCTATGCCAGCCTGTACGTACCGCCCACCTTGCAGGACGTGTTCGACCTGGTGAACGCCTATGTGGCGTACTACCGCACCGGAGCCGGCAAGGGGCATGCGGAAGCCGCAAAGCGGGCCAAAAACGCCGAGCGCGTGCGGTTCAACATCGAAACCAAGCTCAACCCGCGTAGCGACCAGGATGGGCACGGCAACGTCTATCGCGATCGCACCACCGACGCCCAGACCATGGCCGACACCGTGGCCGGCGTCATCGTCGCCAACCATCTGGAAGCGCGCGCCGACATCCAGAGCTTCGACTTCCGCACGCTGATCCGGGTGCAGGCGCAGTTTCCCGCCATCCGCACCGTCTACCTGTTCGGCGACTTCCCGATCTACAACGGGCCGGACAGCGACGACGGCACCAACATGCAGGGCGAAGGCGGCGGCAACACGCCATGGATGGCCGGCCTGTACTGGCCCTATCGCAGCACGGCGCTCACCGATCCATTCCGCGCCAAGCGTTCCGGCGGCTTCGAAGGCATGGCGATCAGCCCGGACGGCAAGAAGCTCTATCCCTTGCTGGAGCAACCGTTGCACGGCGACGACGCCAAGACGCTGCTGATCCACGAGTTCGACATCGCCAGCCGCAGCTATACCGGGGTCACGATGAAATACCGGCTGGAAGACCGAGGCACCAATATCGGCGACTTCATCCTGATCAATGCCACCGAAGGCATCGTCATCGAGCGCGACCCCAGCCAGGGAGACCCGAACGGACACAAGAAGCTCTACCGGATCAAACTGGGCGGCAACGGCGAAACCGTCACCAAGACCCAACTGGTGGACCTGATGAAGATCGCCGATCCACAGGGCATTACCGCGGGTGGCAAGCCTGGCGACATCGCCCTCGGCAACCCGTTCGGCATGCCGTTCAACACCATTGAGGACGTCCTGCTGCTCGATGCGCAAACCTTGCTGGTCATCGACGACAATAACTACCCGTTCAGCGTCGGCCGGCATCTCGGCACGGGCGATCCGGACGATAGCGAGTTCGTGAAGATCCGCCTGCCGCAACCACTGCCGCGCTAGGGCGTGTCCTCACCTGTTTCGCGGCAGCGCTGGGCCGAAAAAGCGCCAGCCACCAGGCGCACGACACAGCCAATAACCGGTTATTGGCAAGGCGTGCAACGCAGTGGAGGGTGTTTTTTCGGCCCAGCCCTGCGGGTTCGGTGCATTTCGGGCGCCACGCGGCGTCGCAGGCCGCTTGCGGTATCCATACCGCCGCGCGTCCAGCGCCTGGCGCGGCATCCCGAACTGCACCGAACGCTCTCGTGAAACAGGACGACACGCCCTAAGCGCCGCTAACAAAACCCTTCTGGCGATGTCGCGCGGGGGCGCCGAGCCTCACTTGCCGTACGCCTTGTACTGTCTGCGTTTCGCGCTCCTTGCCAGAACCGCTGCGCTGGGTTTTGTCAGCGGCGCTAAGCAGCGGCTGACCGGAAACGGCCTGCCCCACGGCAGGCCGTTTTTCATGGCAATCGCCACGCGTGCAGCACGGTCACCCCGGGGCTTCACAAAATTTACATACGGTTTTGTTTCAATTCCGCCCGCACCAAAACCAAACACCAAGGGAAAGGAAAAGATGAAACTCCGCCATACGGCTTGTGCGCTGCTGGCGCTGGGGCTGGCCACGCCGGCTTTCGCGCTGAACATCCTGGTTTCGAACGACGACGGCTTTGCCGCGGCCAACGTCCGGGCGCTCTATACCCGGCTCAAGGCCGCCGGGCACGACGTGATCGTTTCCGCCCCCTGCCAGGATCAGAGCGGCAAAGGCACCTCGGTCAACTTCCTCACCCCGCTGACCCCGCTGGCGAAAGACTGCCGGGGCGGCACCGTCAAGGCCGGCGCGCCGGCGGTCGGCGCCGATCCCAGCCTCTCGGACATCCACTACGTCGATGGCACGCCGGTGATGGCCACCATGTATGGCCTGGACGTACTGGCCCCGGCCCGCTGGGGCAAGGCACCCGATCTGGTGATCTCCGGCCCCAACGAAGGGCAGAACCTGGGCGCCATCGTCAACTCGTCCGGCACCGTGAGCAACGTCATCTTCTCCGCCAGCCGCGGCATTCCGTCGATCGCGATCAGCGCCGACACCAACACCAAGGACAACGCAGCACTGGCCGACGAAGCCGCCATCCTGACGGTCAAGTTCGTCGATGCGCTGCTTGCCAAGCGCGGCAACGGCGCCATCCTGCCAACCGGCACCGCCATCAACGTCAACCTGCCCAAGTTCGAAGCAGGCGGCAGCAGCGCAGTGCAATGGGTGTTCAGCCGCTTCGGCACCTATACCTCGATGACCCCGAAATTCGTCGCCAATCTGGCGCAGGACCCGATCGCCTCGGCCTACGGCGTCAACTACCCGTACCCCGGCGTCACCTTTGCGCTCAACAGCACGCCGCCCGCCGCCGAAGCCGGCAGCGAAGCAGCCTTGAACGGCAAGGGCTACGCCACGGTGACCACCATGCAGGTCGGCTTCGAAGCCCGCCCGCAAGCACAGCAATGGCTGCGCCTGCGCCTCAAAGACCTGTTGACGCAATGAAGGGGATACGCATGAAAGCGCTACGAATCGCGCCCCTTTTCCTGGGCCTGCTGCTGGCGGCCTGTGGCGACGACAGCAGCACCCCGCCCAGCCCGCCGCCCGCACCCAGAATCAGCGTCGACGCACTCCCGGCCGGCAGCTACACCGTAGCCATCGGCGACACCGACGCACTGGAAGTCGGGCAGTACTACACCGGCAGCGACGGCAGCAGGCTGCTGATCGTGAACGACGCCGACGAAACCGCCCGCACCGTCTACCGGCAAAGCGCAGGCGGGGTCTGGAGCGCCGTGCCCGCACCCAAGGCCGACACCACGATCCAGCTTCAGACCTACGAAACCCGCAGCAGCCCGCTCGTCGATCCCGCCCAACTGGCGGGCGACTATGCGGTCGCGTTGACAGGGGGCGACACCGCAACGTTCACGCTGTCGGCCACGGGTGAGATCTCACCTCGCGGCAACGGATGCCGGATCGCCGGCACCACCGGCGCGGGCAAGCTGCCCGGCGTACTGAGCGTGGCGCTGACCGCCACCAACTGCGCCGGCTTGCCGGCCAGCGCAAGCGGCGCGTTGTTCGCCGATCCGGACTACGCCCCCGCCCGGCTGCGGCTGGTGATGGACGACGGCACCAAGGTGGTCGATCTGTGGGCTTACCCCGACTGATCCACCAGTGAAAACGGCTTGCCGGGAGGCAAGCCGTTTTTCGTGCAGGGGGCGCGCTCAGCCCTGGCGGGCAGGCGGTGGCGCATTGCTGGCGGTATGCTCGCGCAGCAGGCCGGACACCTCATGTAACCACGGGCTGGTCGCCACCACGCCGACGATCACCACCAGCCATAACCCTACCAGCTTCCTCGCCATCATCCACCTCCTGCTGCCCTGGGCGTCAGGCGCCCGTCGCTACCAGGCGAAGTGCACGTTCCTCGCCGCATTGCCCTTCACGCTCACGGAGCGCGCCAGGGTCTTGCCTTCATAAGTGGCCGAAATCCGGTAGCTGCCATCGGGCAACTGCACGAACAGATGCGGGCCCTTGCTTTCCGCCTCCAGCACCGTGGCGCCCTTGCGATCGACGATCGTCACCGGAACCCCGGCGATATAGGCACCATCCTTCTGGGTCAGCAGCAGCCGCACGTTGTATTGCGGCTTGACCGCGTTGAGCGACGCCAATTCCTCGTCACCCACCCCACCGGTCACAAAATTCGGCTGAGCGGCGGGGTCCGCCGCAAAAAGCGGAGCGGCCAGGGCCAGCCACAACGCACCATAGGTCCCCATTTTGCGGAATCGAGTCATGTCGTTTTCTCCTTCGAATCGAAGCGCCACCGGGCGCGGAATGGGATATCTCCCATACCTTCGTTAGAGCACGCCTACCTCATCCGTGTTACAGCAAATATTTACCATAATTATCAAAAGGTATAAGTAAGTTGCCAGTCGGCATTTATCAGGTGCTGGTAGGTAAATTTCCCACTCGGTCGGGTACGCTCGTCAAAGCCCGCCTTGCGCACTACACTGCCGCACCCGCCTGGAGCCGACCATGTCCCAAACCCTACTGTTCTACTGCCGTCCCGGCTTTGAAAACGACGTCCGCCAGGAATGGGCGGGCAAGCGCGCCGAGGCCGGCCGCTGGGAAACGGGCGAGGGCTACACGGCGCTCCACCTGGATCAGCGACCGGAACCCGAGGTCTACGATGCCGCCAACTGGATCTTCGCCCGCCAGGTCCTGGATGTCCTGGGTCAGGCCAGCCTGGGCGAGCGCGACCGGCTTTCCCCCATCCTCGACCTGCTGGACCGCCTGCCGGCGCAGCAGCAAGGCCCCTGGTCCGCCGTCTGGCTGGAGCACCCGGACAGCGATGCTGGCAAGCCGTTGTCGGGCTTCTGCCGCCGTTTCGGGCCGATCCTGGAAAAAGCGCTCGCCGAGCGCGGGCTGATTTCCGACGATGCCAAACGCCCGCGCCTGCATCTGTTCTTCACCGCGCTCGACACGGTCTGGATCGCCAGCGCCGACGTGCGCCGCGCCAGCCCCTGGCCGCTTGGCATCCCGCGCGTGCGCATGCCGAGCGAAGCGCCCAGCCGTTCCACGCTCAAGCTGAGCGAAGCCTTCATGACGCTGGTGCCCGACGCCGACGACCGCCTGAAGCCCGGCATGGTCGGCGTGGACCTGGGCGCCGCGCCCGGCGGCTGGACCTACCAGCTCGTGGCGCGCGGCCTCAAGGTGTTCGCCATCGACAACGGCCCGATGAAGGGCAACATGGCGATCCACCCACACGTCAAACACCTGCGCGAAGACGGCTTCCGCTACCGCCCGCAACACCAGGTGGACTGGATGGTGTGCGACATGGTCGAGCAGCCCGCGCGCATCGCCAAGCTGGTCGCCGACTGGTTCGTGCAGGGCCACACCCGCAACGCGGTGTTCAACCTCAAGCTGCCGATGAAAAAGCGCTGGCCCGAAATCGAACGCTGTTTCGGCCTGATCGAAGGCGCGCTGGACGAAGCCGGCCTGCGCTACACGCTCAGCGCCAAGCAGCTTTATCACGACCGTGAGGAAATCACCTGCTACCTGGCGCTGACGCGCAGCGAATGGGCCAAGCGGCGCAGATAGGCCGCGAGGGTTTGACAGCGCAAACGGGCGCCGCCTACGCTTCGGCTGTCAAAAACCACAAAACGGAGCGCGCTCGATGCTGAAGGAATTCAAGGAATTCGCCATGCGGGGCAATGTCGTCGACCTGGCGGTCGGCGTCATCATTGGCGCAGCGTTCGGCAAGATCGTCGATTCGCTGGTCAAGGACATCATCATGCCCCCGATCGGCCTGGTGCTGGGCAAGGTGGATTTCTCCAACCTCTACATCCTGCTCAAGGATGGCGACAAACTGGCCGGCCCCTACCCCACGCTCAAAGCCGCGCAGGACGCGGGCGCCGTCACGCTGAACTACGGCCTGTTCGTCAACGCCGCCATCACCTTCGTGATCGTCGCCTTCGCGGTGTTCCTGCTGGTCAAGGCCATCAACAACCTGCGCCGCAAGGAAGAAGCCGTACCGGCCGCCGAACCCGCGCCGCCGGCGGAGGACATCCTGCTGCTGCGCGAAATCCGCGATTCCCTGAAAAAATAGCCCGGCCCCCGACGCCACGTGATCCACGTGGCGTTTTGCATGAAACCCGGGCCGCGCATCTTTGCAAGCCCGTTTGGCTTCGCGGCGACGAAAACCCCGTCAGGTTCTGCGCCAGAACACATTCGGACGCAAGCCATCGGTGTAAAAACACGGACGGACCGTCGCATCAGCGCCACCGCCGTGTTTCCCTAATTGCCGGATGGCGCCCGGCATGCGATTTTCCGCGAGCCCGGCGCCGTAACCGGCTCGCGAACCGCAGACAGCCCCACTGGCCCGATGCCAGCCGGGCTTCTGTCAGCGGCTCGGGAATGGGCACGAACTTTGTCATAGAATTCGACGCGCTTCGCTAGGCGCCCCCGCTTTCACTTTTCGGATACTGATCATGACCTGTGTAACCCGTCGCATCGCCTTGAGCTGTCTGGCAGCCGGTATGCTGGCCGCCTTCACCCCCGCCGCTTTCGCCGCCGAGCAGAAATCGGTCGGCGTCACCGCCATCGTCGATCATCCTGCGCTCGACTCGGTGCGCAAGGGCATCGAAGACCAGTTGAAGGACGAAGGCTTCGAACCGGGCAAACAGATCAAGTACCAGTACCAGAGCGCCCAGGGCAACACCGCCACCGCCGCGCAGATCGCCCGCAAGTTCGTCGGCGACAAAACCGACGTGATCGTCGCCATCGCCACCCCCAGCGCCCAGGCCGCCGTGGCGGCCACCCGCTCCATTCCCGTCGTGTTCACCGCCGTGACCGACCCGGTGGCGGCCAAGCTGGTCAAGAGCTGGAAGCCCAGCGGCACCAATGTCACCGGCGTCTCCGACCAGTTGCCGCTGGCTCCGCAGATCGACCTGATCCAGAAAGTGAAGCCGGGCGCCAAGCGCGTCGGCCTGGTCTACAGCCCGGGCGAAGTGAATTCGGTGATCGTCGCCAAGGCGCTGAAAAGCGAACTGACCAAGCGTGGCATGACGCTGGTGCAGGCCGCCGCCGCGCGCAGCGTGGATGTCGCCCCCGCCGTCAAGAGCCTGATCGGCAAGGTGGACGTGATCTACACCTCCACCGACAACAACGTGATCTCCACCTACGAATCGATGGTGAAGGTAGCCGGTGACGCCAAGATTCCGCTGGTGGCGGCCGATACCGATTCGGTGGGCCGTGGCGCCGTTGCCGCGCTGGGCATGAACTACTACGACATGGGTCGCCAGACCGGCAAGGTCGTGGCGCGCATCCTCAAGGGTGAAAAACCCGGCGCCATCGCGCCCGAAGTCGGCATCAAGACCACGCTGGTGGTCAACCCGACCGCCGCGCAAAAGCAGGGCGCACCGCTGTCCGATGCGCTGCTCAAGCAAGCCAAGGAAGTCGTGAAGTAAAGAACCCCTCCCGGCCGGCGCATCCCCGGATGCACCGGCCGGCGGGTTCCACAAGAATGCCGCGTCGGGGAGGCGCGGCCTGGGGACGAATCCCGCCAGAAACGAAAACCGGCCATCACCACATCACCTTGAACGCCTGACCGAACGCGCTCCAGCAGCATTTGCTTTTTCGGGCGCACATTCACACAGTGAGCCCATGCCGCTTTCGTTTCCAATGAAGACGACCCCACGCATAACAAGAGGTTTTACATGTCGTTCATATCCCTGATGGGGGCACTGGAAATCGGCCTGATCTTTGCGCTGGTGGCGCTGGGCGTGCTGATTTCCTTCCGTATCCTGAATTTCCCGGACCTCACGGCCGACGGCAGCTTTCCGCTGGGCGGCGCCGTGGCGGCCACGCTGATCGCCGGCGGACATGACCCATGGATGGCCACCGGCGTGGCCATGGTGGCCGGTGCCGGCGCCGGCTTCGTCACCGGCTGGCTCAATGTACGGCTCAATATCCTGCAACTGCTGGCCAGCATCCTGGTGATGATCGCCCTGTATTCGATCAACCTGCGCATCATGGGTGCGCCCAACGTGCCCCTGATCGGCGAACCGACGGTGTTCGCCCCCTTCCTGCCCGCCGACGGCGACGCAGGATACTGGATCCAGCCGCTGGTGCTGGCCGTAATCGTGGTCATCGCCAAGCTGGCGCTCGACGCCTATTTCGCCTCGCAATCGGGGCTGGCGATGCGCGCCACCGGCGCCAACCCCCGCATGGCACGCTCGCAGGGCATTTCCACCGACCGCGCCGTGCTGACCGGCATGGCGATCTCCAACGCGCTGATCGCCCTCGGTGGCGCACTCTACGTGCAGACGCAGGGCGGCTCGGACATCTCGATGGGCATCGGCACCATCGTCGTCGGCCTGGCGGCCGTCATCATCGGCGAAACACTGATTCCCAGCCGCTCACTCTGGGTAGCCACGCTGGCCGCCGTGATCGGCGCCATTCTCTATCGCCTGTTCATTGCCCTCGCGCTGACCGCCGACTTCATCGGCCTCCAGGCGCAGGACCTGAACCTGATCACCGCCGTGCTGGTGGGCTTCGCCCTGGTACTGCCCGCCTTCAAGGCCAGACTGCGCAAGACCCTGGGAGGAATCGGCAAATGATGCGCGCCCAGAACCTGACCAAGACCTTCAACCCCGGCACGCCGATCGAGAACCGCGCGCTGCGCGGCCTCGATCTCGACATCCCCACCGGCCAGTTCGTGACGGTGATCGGCAGCAACGGCGCCGGCAAATCCACCTTCCTCAACGCCATCAGCGGCGATCTGGCGGTGGACCAGGGCTCGATCCATATCGACGACAACGACGTCACCCGCCAGAACGCCTGGCAGCGCGCCGGGCTGGTGGCACGCGTGTTCCAGGACCCGATGGCCGGCACCTGCGAAGGGCTGAGCATCGAAGAGAACCTGTCGCTCGCCTGGCAGCGCGGCGCGCGGCGCGGCCTGCGCCGTGCCGTCACACCCGCCCTGCGCGAGGAATTCCGCGCCAGACTATCCACGCTGAAGCTGGGGCTGGAAAGCCGGTTGTCCGATCGCATGGGTCTGCTTTCGGGCGGGCAACGGCAGGCGGTGAGCCTGCTGATGGCATCGCTCAAGCCATCGCGCATCCTGCTGCTGGACGAACATACCGCCGCGCTGGACCCACGCACCGCCGCCTTCGTGCTGGAACTGACCGACCAGATCGTCGCCGACGGCAAGCTGACCACGCTGATGGTCACGCACTCCATGCGCCAGGCGCTGGATCACGGCGACCGCACCGTGATGCTGCATCAGGGCCGCGTGGTGCTGGATGTCTCCGGCGAAGAGCGCGCCCGGCTCGACGTACCGCACCTGCTGGCGATGTTCGAGCAGACGCGCGGCGAAACGCTGGACGACGACGCGCTGCTGCTGGGCTGACAGAACGGGAAGAGGGAAGGGAGAAGGGCTACTGCAAAAACAAAGACGCTTTCGTCTTTGTCTTTGACTTGCCTTTGCACCCTTCCCTCTTCCCCTTTCTTCCTGCCCAGCAGTGTTACAGCGCGGCCGGGTCGATCTGCCCCACGTGATCGAACACGTGGTTGGGCTTGTACGGAAAGTGATCGATCATGTCCATCGTGGTCACGCCCGACAACACCAGCGCGGTGGTCATGCCCGCCTCCATGCCGCCCACGATGTCGGTGTCCATCCGGTCGCCCACCATCACCGCGTCTTCCGGATGCACGCCCAGCTTGCGCGTGGCCAGCGTCATCATCAGCGCGTTCGGCTTGCCCACGATGTAGGGCTTCTTGCCGGTTGCCGCCGAGATCGCCGCCAGCAGCGTCCCCGCCGCCGGCTCGTTGCCGCCTTCCACCGGATCGATCATGTCCGGGTTGGTCCCGATGAACTTGGCGCCGCCATCGATCAATCGCACCGCCTTCTTCAGCGTCTCGAACGAGAAGTTGCCGGTCTTGGACACCACCACGTAATCGGGGTGTGATTCCGAGATCGAAAAGCCGATGTTGTACAGCTCATTGATCAGGCCGCCACCACCCACCACGAACACCGTGGCGCGCTCCTTCTGCTGGCGCAGGAACATTGCCGTCGCCATCGCGCTGGTGATGAAGTTTTCCTCGGTCACCCCACGGATGCCCATGTATTCCAGCTTCAGCTTCAGGTCCAGCGGCGTCTGCTCGGCGTTGTTGGTCAGGAACAGGAACGGCACCTTCTCGCTCAGCAGGCGTTGCACGAACTCGTTGGCGCCGGGGATCAACTGCTTGCCGCGGTAGATCACGCCGTCCATGTCGGAAATGATGGCTTTCATCGAAGAACCTTGTACAAAGTGGAAACCGGGAATGGCCGAAGTCTACGCCCGGTCCGGCACTCAGCCTATCCCACCGGGTTTGACCCGGCTTGCCGGGTGGGCTTTTCCCGATGCCGCCGCCAGGCCGATTCCACTAGAGTCGAACGCCCTCCCGCTTCGCCCCGCTGCGCCTTCCATGCAAACCGGCATTCTCTACGCCCTGGCCGCCTACCTGATGTGGGGGCTTTTGCCGTTGTTCCTCAAACAGTTGCAGGGCATTCCCGCCGGCGAGGTACTGCTGCACCGCATGGTGTGGTCGCTGGTGTTCCTCGGCGTCATCCTCGCGGTGCGCCGCAACTGGCGCTGGCTGGGCACCGCGCTACGGCAACCCAAGGTAATGGCCGGGTTCGCCGCCAGCGCCGCGTTGCTGGCGGTCAACTGGTTCGTCTACATCTGGTCGGTGCAGGCCAATCGCGTGGTCGATGCCAGCCTGGGCTATTTCATCAATCCCCTGGTCAGCGTACTGATCGGCGTCGTGGTCCTGCGCGAGCGGCTGCGCCTGGGCCAGTGGCTCGCGGTCGCCGTCGCGGGGGCCGGCGTCGCCTGGCTGACGTGGCAGGCCGGGCAACTGCCATGGATCGCCATCACGCTGGCGTTGTCGTTCGGCTTCTACGGCCTGCTGCGCAAGACCGCCTCGCTGGGCGCGCTGGAAGGGCTGTCGCTGGAAACACTGGTGTTCTTCCCCGTGGCCGGCGGCGTGCTGGCGTGGCTGCTGGCCTCTGGCCAGGCCGGGTTCGATCACGCCACGCCGTGGGTACGATTCCTGTGCCTGATGGCCGGGCCCGTCACCGCCGTGCCGCTGTTGCTGTTTGCCGCCGGCGCGCGGCGCATTCCGATGTCGCTGCTGGGCATCCTGCAATACGCCGGACCAACGGTGCAGTTGCTGTTGGGGGTGCTGCTCTGGCACGAGCCGTTCGGCGCGGCGCGAGTCACGGGGTTCGCGCTGATCTGGGGCGCGCTGCTGATCTACACGGCCGAAGGATTCTGGGCGGCGCGACGCAGGCGCGCCTGATCGCCCAGCGTCAGGCCGCGTCCTCGTCCGGCGCCGCCGCGAACCATTCCGCGATCACGCCGCGCGCCTGTTCGGCCTGGTGATCTTCCACCCACAGCGCCACCAGCGACCCGACCGGCAACTCGCCCAGCGCGCCTTGCAGGTACTCGCCGCGCACCTCGCACGGGATGCGGCTGGCGTCCAGCCAGTGCTTCACCAGGTGGGCCTCGATGCCGTTGCTTGCTTCGAAGACACGTTGCATGGCGCTTCCTTCCGAATGTGACGATACGGTTATGGTAGAACCTGTCCGCCCCCGCCGCGCCCTGGCTCGCCGCGCGCCGTTCAGGGAGCCGGATACTTCAGCGCATTCTTGGCCATCTTGTCACGGATGGCCGCCTCCACGTCCACGCCCAGCACGTCGGCCAGCCGCAGCATGTAGATCAGCACATCGGCCATTTCCTCTTCCACCGGCACGCGGCGTACCGGGTCGTGCGCCATTGCCGTGGCCTGTTCCGGTGTCAGCCACTGGAAGTGCTCCAGCAGTTCGGCCATCTCGACCGACATGGCCATCACGAGGTTCTTGGGAGAATGGTACGGCAGCCAGTCGCGCGCCTCGGCAAAGGCACGGATCTCGGCGGTGAGTTCGGGCAGGTCCACGATCAGGCTCCACGGGCGCAAAGCCCGCATCCTGCCCGAGGGCAAGGCGATCGATCAAACGCTGTTGAGGTTGCTCAGCATCGTCTGCACATCCTTGGGCCGCGCCAGTGCCTCGCCGGGCGAGGCATAGACGGTCAGCCTGCCGTGCTCCACCAGCCCCACCTCCAGCCGGCGCTGGGCGGTATCGATCAGCAGATAGGCCATCTCGTCGCCGCCCTGATGCGGCTTGTTGCCGGTGACGTACAACACCTGTTCGCGCGACAGCGGCCCCTGGGTACCCATATTGGCGCGGAAGGTTTCCAGCTTGGCGCCCAGCAGCTTCTTCAGTTCCGGCGTGATGGGGCTGACCTCCGAGAACAGCCCGATATCGCGCGGATACTGGCCGACATAATCGTCCAGCGGCTTCCAGTCATTGCCCGCCAGGCGGCGGGCACTGTCCTTCAACGCGTCGCCATGGCGTTTCACCTCGGCCGCGACACCGCTGGCATCCACCCCGGCCAGCGCCTCATCTGCCTGTTGCTTCACCTTGTCCAGCGCCTCGCGCGCCTCGGCCGCCACCGCCGACGCCGCATCGCGGGTGGCATTCTCCACCGCGGCGTTGCCCTGCTTCTGGACCGACTCCATCGCCTTGTCGCACGCCACCAACCCGAACACCAGGGGCACCGTCGCCACCAGACCGAGCATTTTCATCGAAGGTTCCTCCTGCACACATGATCATCCGGGTATCGGAGCGCGCGTTCGGCGTCCAAGTTCCCCCGATCCGATTGGCAACACGCCCCCCAGGCGCTACGCTCGCGGCCTGCAACCCATTTTGTGCCCGCCATGCTCAGCTATCGCCACGCCTTCCACGCCGGCAACCATGCCGATGTCCTCAAGCATTTCCTGCTCGTGGAACTGTTGAACTACCTGAACCAGAAAGACAAGACCTACTGGTATCTGGATACGCACGCCGGCGCCGGCCTGTACGCGCTGACCGAAGGCTACGCGGCACGCAATGCGGAATTCGAATCCGGCATTGCCCGACTATGGAACGCACCGGCATTGCCCGAACCGCTGGCGCGTTACGTGGACGTGATCCGTGGCTTCAACGCCGATGGCCGGCTGGCGTTCTATCCCGGCTCGCCGCTGGTGGCCCAGCGCGTGATGCGGCGCGACGACAAGCTGCGCCTGTTCGAGCTGCACCCCACCGATGCCCGGCTGCTGGCGGAGAACGTCGCCACGCTGGGCCGCCAGGCCCAATGGCAGCAGGCCGACGGCTTTGCCGGGATCAAGGCGCTGCTGCCGCCGCCACCGCGCCGTGCGCTGACGCTGATCGACCCGCCGTACGAGGACAAAGGCGACTACCGGCGCGTGGTCGATGCGCTGGAAGAAGCGCTGCGCCGCTTTCCCGGCGGCGTCTACGCCGTCTGGTACCCGTGCCTGTCGCGCGAGGAATCGCGCGAACTGCCGCAACGGCTGAAAAAGCTGCCGGTGAAAAGCTGGCTGCGCGCCGAACTGCACGTCCAGGCCCCGGCCGCCGACGGCTTCGGCATGCACGGCAGCGGCATGTTCATCCTCAACCCGCCGTACACGCTGGCCGCCACGCTGGGCGGCATCCTGCCGCTGCTGACGACCTTGCTCGGCCAGGATCGTGGTGCGCGGCCCGTGCTGGAATACCACGCCGCCTGAGACGGCCCGTTTTCAACTCTTACCGCGGACCCTGCCCCATGTCCCTGCTGTTCCGTTTCTTCAAAGGCTCGCTGCTCGTCGCGCTGGCCGGCCTCGTGGCCGCCGGAATGCTCGGTGGCGCCAAGGCCGTGTTCATCGTCGCCATCCTCTGCGTGCTGGAAATCTCGCTGTCGTTCGACAACGCGGTGGTCAACGCCACCGTGCTGCGGGACATGAACGCCGTCTGGCGTCGGCGCTTTCTCACCTGGGGCATGCTGATCGCCGTGTTCGGCATGCGCGTGGTATTCCCGGTGATCATCGTCGCCGTGGTCGGCCATCTCACGCCGTGGGATGCCCTGGCGATGGCGGTCAGCCGCCCGGACGACTACGCCCGCACGCTGACCTCGGCGCACGGAGTGATTGCCGGCTTTGGCGGCGCTTTCCTGATGATGGTGTTCCTCAAGTTCTTTTTCGACCAGGAAAAAGACGTGCACTGGATCGGCGTGATCGAACGCCCGCTGGCGCGCACCGGGCGGATCGAAGCGGTGGAAATCGGCCTGTGCCTGATCGCCATCTACGTGATTTCCACCTTCCTGGGCGGGCATGGCCAGCTCGAATTCGTGCTGGCGGGCATTGCCGGCATCGTCACCTATATCGCGGTGGATGGCTTCGGCAGCCTGTTCGAAGGCGGTGACCAGGTGGCGGCGCGCACCGGCTTGTCCGGCTTTCTCTACCTGGAAGTCCTTGACGCCAGCTTCAGCTTCGACGGCGTGATCGGCGCGTTTGCGATTTCCAACAACATCTTCATCATCGCCATCGGCCTCGGCGTGGGCGCCATGTTCGTGCGCTCGCTGACCATCATGTTCGTCGAGCGCGAAACACTGGATGCCTTCCGCTACCTGGAACACGGCGCTTTCTACGCCATCGGCGCGCTGGCCACCATCATGTTCGTCGGCACTTTCCACGAGATTTCCGAAGTGGTGACCGGCCTGATCGGCGCCGGCTTCATCGGCTTGTCGCTGTATTCGTCGATCCGCCACAACCGCCGCGCCCACGCCGCCTGAAACGCCGGCCGCGCAACGCGGCCCGGCGTTCACAAAAGCTTCAAGCGAGCGGCTGGCAAGCCGCAGGGTGACCGCCTATGGTAAACGGCATGAGAAATATTACCGCGCCCCGTGCCGTTTCCCTGCTCCTGGCCGCCGCCGGCGCGGCCCTGTTCCCCACCGCCCACGCCGCCCCCGGCGACCGGCTCGAAGCCAAGGTGGACAACCGCCTGCAACAGCGTGCCAACGGCATCCTGTCGCTGATGGCGTATTCGGTGGTCCCGGACCTCACCACCAGTTCGTTGTCGATCCAGGAGGCCGAAACCGGCAACCCCGGCATCACCATGAGCCAGCTCGGCGGCGGCTTCACCGTCAGCAAATCGCTGCCGCTCTACCTGGAAGGCGCCATCGCCTACAGCCGCTACGATCCCGAATTCGTCGTCACCCAGGGCGCCGAAACGCGGGTGGTGCCGGTGAAATGGAACACCGTGTCCGCCACCGGCGGCATCGGCTGGGATTTTCCCATCGCCGACGAACTGGTACTGCGCCCGATCGCCAACTTCGCCCTCGGCTACATGGCCAGCGACGCCAGCCTGGCCAACTGGTTCGTCGGCCAACGCACCGGGTACGAGCTGGACTTCCTCAATGACGGCAATCTTGCCGCCGCCGGCTGGGGTGGATCGCTGATGCTCGACTACGAGCACTACCGCCCCGGTTACGAAATCGACGTAGAGCTGCGCTACACCTATATCCGCCTGGAAAGCATCGGCGGCAGCGAAGCGGTGAAAGGGCATGCCGATGCCAAGACCGCCAACCTGTGGGCCCGCTGGCGCGCACCGACCGGCTTCACCGCGCTGGACCGGCCGCTCCGCTACGTACTGGAAGTGTCGCACTCGCAGTTCCTGGGCAGCCAGGCCGGCATCCTGGGCTTCGATTCGCTGTCCACCCTCGGCGTCGGGCTGGAACTGGATTCCAGCAAGTACGACATTTTCGTCACCCGCTGGCGGCTGGTGGCACGCCACGTGATGGGCGACAACGTATCGGGGATGTCGCTGGGCTTCGCGGTCAGCTTTTGAGGGGTGGACGAAGGCCGCGATGCGGTGGAGGGTGTCTTTTCGGCCCAGCGCTGCCGCGATGCATTCGATGACCCGCCCTAGGGCGAATCGACATTCAAACGTGGGTGCGAAGGACGAAGGCCGGATGCAGGGCAAGGCGTGCCGAGCGAAGTGGGGTGATCCCCACGAGCGAGGCACAACGCAGCGCTGCGCCGGCCTTCTTCCTTCCCTTCGGGTTGGCCCGTGGGCCGATGTCTGCTTTGTCGCACGGCTTGCAGAGAGGAAGGCTCTCTGCGGCACCGCGCTTCGTGCTGCCACCCGGCCCACGAACCAACGCATCCCATGTTTGAAGGTCGATTCGCCCTAGGCCGGGCACACGAACGCGCTCATGTAGTTCGCCGTTCCCTGGCGCGAACGCGTGGTCTGGATCAGTTTGCCCGCGACGCCCGTCCCTTGCAGCAACTGCGCCAGCCGCCGCGCCACCGCCTCCTCGCCCTGATCGGCGCGGATCACATAGCCGGTCACCCGGTAGCCCGCCTGCGCATTGATCGAATCGGGCAGCATCCGCACCCGCGCCTGCGACACCGCCTGCTCACGCAGCGCGGCACCGATTTTTGCCGCCTGCGCCTGCCCCCCCGCCCCCAGGCGCTCGCACCAGAACACGTCGAATCGATAGCGTGGGAAATCCGCCGCCTCGGGCTGCGCCGGCGCCTGGGCCATGGGGGCCGACGTGGCGACCACCGGCGGCTGCTCCTGCTTGAACAACTGCTCCTGGCGCACCGTACGCAGCGCCACCTGCTTGATCTCCTGCACCTGCGATTTGGTCAGCACCAGCAGCAGTTCCTGGCGCAGCGGATCGCTGAGCATGCTGGTCACCAGCGCCATCGCCACCTCCTGCCGGCGACGGTCATCGGATTCCAGCGAGCGCACCACCGCCTCGTAGACACTCATCTGGCGCCGTTCCAGGCTTTCGCGCTCGGCGCGCCGCTCGCTCGACTCCTGCGTCTGCGCCTCCACCCGCTTGAGCACCACATCGGCCTGATCCAGCTTGGTCTTGGTCCAGATACCCACCGCCGCGGCCAGAATGGTCACGCCCAGATTGATGGAAGTGAGAATGCCCGTTTTCCCGATTGCTTCGCTCATGGACAGCGCCCCGCTCGCATGACAGACAGCTATCGGGATAGACAGCGCGCCACGGACAGCGAAGCGCGAAGCGATACGCGGCGGAAGATGGCGTCGATCGGAAGCACAGCGGGCCGGCGCGAGGAAGCAAACCGACCGGCAAGGCCGGCGGCGAGGCATGGCCTCGCCGGGCACCATCGACGCGTCAGGTCAACGACGCGGGCCGATCGACCTCACCAGGCCGGCGGTATCCACCGGCTCGGACATCACCTCATCCACCGCCTTGGACGCGGCGACGGGGTTCACCACCCGATCCGGCTGCATATACGTGTCGCGTACCGGATTGAGGGCGGGATTGGCCGGCGTGCCATAGACCATGTACGGCTGCGTATTACCCACGCCCGGGGTAAGCGCATCGTGGATCAAGCGCTGCTCCAGCGCCATGCGCGGATCGGGCTGGGTCGCCGCCGTCACGGTCGCCGCAGCCGGGGTGGCGGGCGCGGTCACCGTCGGCGCGGGTTCGGCCAGCGCGGCGGTCAGCAGCTCATCGGCGAGCACCCGCCCGCCATTCGCCACCGCCGCACTGCGCGCGGCGAGTTCGGGCAGCGTGGACAGCGGCGCATCCGGCGCAACGCGGCTGATGTCGCCAGCCTGCGGATTGGTCACCATGCTGCCCAGGCCGCCGAGGGCGTTTTCCACCTCACGGCGCGCCAGCAGCGTATCGAGTTGCCGGGTGCGGGCATTCTCGCGCAGCGTCTGGCCGGCCAGCGCGGCATTCAGCAGCAGTTCGTCCTCCAGTTGCCGCTCGGCCTCGGCCGCCGCCTCGGCCTGCGTTGCCGTCGTCTGCCCGGCGATGGCTTCATTGGCCGCGCGGGCCGCGGCCGCCTGATCGGCCAGCGCGTCCAGCGGATCGAGCGGCGTGTTCAACGTGGCAATCCCGGTCGGCGTGGTGGCG
>NZ_SUMF01000021.1 GCF_005048205.1 Chitiniphilus eburneus | reverse complement strand
CGCCGTGGCGTCCACGCTGGCCCCGACGCGCCCCGCGGCTGCGCCGGCCCAGGCCGCGCCCGCGATGCAGGCTTCCGGCCCCATGGGTGTGGTCAAGGTCATGACGGGCGCCAATGCCGGTCGGGAGCTGCTGCTCAACAAGCCAGCCACCACGCTCGGCCGCGCCGGCACGCAGGTTGCGGTCATCAGCAAGCGCCAGCAGGGCTATGTGCTGGTGCACGTGGAAGGCGAGCGCACGCCGCTGGTCAACGGCAGGGATATCGGCGCGCTGGCGCACACGCTCAACGACGAGGACATGATCGAGCTGATGGGTATCAAGATGGTGTTCTTCCTGCGCGACTGAAGCTGGCGTTGCCGTGCGGCAGGCGTGTGACGCCTGACGACGCGGCCGGCGCGCCATTCGGCCACAATGGAAACGGGCGCGTATTGCGTCCCGTTCTTCATCCTCTCCGGAGCACCATGCAACTTCGTATTCTCGGATGCAGCGGCGGCATCGGCGGTGTGCACCGCACCACCGCGATGCTGCTCGGCGAACGGACCCTGATCGACGCCGGCACCGGTGTGGGCGACCTGACCTACGACGAACTGGTGCGTATCGATCACGTGTTCCTCACCCACGCGCACCTGGACCACATCGCTTGCCTGCCGATGCTGATCGACACCGTGTTCGGTGCGCGCGAGCGCCCGATCGTCGTGCACGCCAGCCAGGCCACGCTGGGTGTGTTGCACCAGCATGTCTTCAACTGGGCCGTGTGGCCCGACTTCACCGTCATCCCCGCCGCCGATGCCGCCATGCTGCGCTTCGAGCCGATGGAAACGGGCGAATGCCGTGAGGTGGACGGCTGCCGGATCACCGCGTTGCCCGCGCTGCATACCGTGCCCGCCGTGGCCTACGCGCTGGATTCGGGCGATGCCACGCTGGTGTTTTCCGGCGATACCGCCGACTGCGCCGAGTTCTGGCAAGCGGTGAACGCCATCCCCAACCTGGGCACGCTGATCATCGAGACCGCGTTCGCCAACCGCGAGGAGGCGCTGGCGCGGCTGTCCAGGCATTTCTCGCCGCGCCTGCTGCTCGACGCGCTGAAGCAACTGGCGCGGTCCGACGCGGTGGAAATCCTGATCACGCACCTGAAACCGGCCGACCACGCGCTGACCATGCGCGAGGTACTGGAAAGCGGCGCGGATTTCCGCATTGCCCGGCTGGAGCAGGGGCAAATCATCCGGTTCTAGTCCGCGCAAGGAGTGCCGATGCAACCGAGCCAAGGGTATTGCCTGTTCGATCGCGTGTCAGAGCCGTCGCGGCGGGGTGGGAAATGCTGAGCCAGGATGCCTTGCGCGAGCGGCTGGAGAAGCTGAACGCGGTGGGCATCGCGCTGTCGGGCGAGGCCGATATTGCGCGGCTGACCGAGGCGATCCTGCTGGCGGCCAAGGATCTGGCCTGCGCCGATGCGGGCACCTTGTACATCGTCCGCGATGGCGCCCTGCATTTCGAGATCGCCATCACCGACCGGCTGGGTCGCAAGGTGGGTGGGACCAGCGGTCAGCCGGTGGGCCTGCCGCCGGTGCCGCTGACCCATGCCGACGGCAGGCCCAACTTCAACAACGTGGTGGCCTGCGCGGTCAATCAGGATCGCACCATCGTCATCGACGATGCCTACACGGCCGAAGGCTACGATTTTTCCGGCACGCGCACTTTCGACGCCGAGCTGGGCTACCGGTCGCAATCGTTCCTCAGCGTGCCGATGAAGAACCACTTGGGCGAACTGATCGGCGCGCTGCAATTGATCAATGCGCTGGATGCCGACAAACAGATCCGCGCTTTCGACGCGGACGATACGCATCTGGTGGAATCGCTCGCCTCCCAGGCGGCGGTGGCGCTGACCAACCAGCAACTGATCCTGTCGCTGAAGAAGTTGTTCGAATCCTTCGTCGGCCTGATCAACCTCGCCATCGACGACAAGTCGCCCTATACCAGCAGGCACTGCCAGCGGGTGCCGGTGCTGACCATGATGCTGGCCGAGGCGGCCGTCCGTACCCGCAACGGGCCGTTGGCATCGTTCGAGATGGACGATACCGATCGCTACGCATTGAAGATCGCGGGCCTGCTGCACGATTGCGGCAAGATCACCACGCCGGTGCACGTGATCGACAAGGCGACCAAGTTGCACACGCTATTCGACCGCATCGCGTTGATCGAAACGCGGTTCGAAGTGCTCAAGCGCGATGCGCGCATCGCCCATCTGGAGGGCGAACTGGATGCTGCCGCTTACGCCGCGCGGCTGACCGAGCTGGACGATGCCATGGCGTTCCTGCGGCGCTGCAATGTTGGCGGTGAGGCGATGGCCGATGCCGATGTGGCGCGCGTGGCGGAGATCGCACGCTGGACCTGGCACGGGCCGGACGGTGAGGCATCGCTGCTCGACGACGATGAGCAGGAAAACCTGTCGATCCGCCGTGGCACGCTCACCGCCGCCGAACGCCAGATCATCAATCATCATATCGACGTGACCATCCGCATGCTCGAATCGCTGCCGTGGCCGAGCCGCCTGGCGATGGTGCCGGAATACGCGGGCGGACATCACGAGCGCATGGATGGGCGCGGCTATCCGCGCGGGCTGACCCGAGAGCAGATGAGCGTGCAGGCAAGGGTCATGGGTATCGCCGATGTGTTCGAGGCGCTGACCGCGCGCGATCGGCCATACAAGCCGGGGATGAAGCTATCGCAGGCGCTGACCATCCTGGCCCGGATGGCGCATGAACAGCATGTGGACAGCGATCTGTTCGAAGTATTCATGCGCGAGCAGGTCTGGCTGGAATACGCGAACGAGTTCCTCCCGCCCGAGCAGATCGACGCGGTGGACGAGGCGGCGCTGCTGGCGCAGGCGGGCTGCGGCGGATAGATGCCGTCGCCCGCATCGGCGTAGCGGCAAGGAAAACGCCCCGCCAAAGGCGGGGCGTCGTGGCTGGCGCTGGCGATCAGCGGGTATGGCCGGCGAGTACGTAATGCACGCGCTCGTAATCCACACCACGCTCCAGCGCCGATTCCAGGCGCAGCTTGCGCGTGCTTTCGCCATCCCACCATTCCACCACGCGGCCCGGCCGGAACCAGCCGACCGGCAGGATCAGCGATGCGGGCGAACGCAGCGTGGGGGTGGCCGGCAGTGCCAGGCCTTCGGTCCAGCCGCGACGGCCGGCGTGGACCAGGTCCACCGGGCGGACCGCCGCGGAATGCGGTTGTCCCGGCAACAGTCGGACACCGATGACAACCTGGTCACCTTCCTGTTGCAACCAGCGCACGGTACCGACGTAGTAGCGATTGGCGATGGAGACCGCCAGCAGTTGTTGCAGCGCCACGCGATGGCCCGGCGTGGCCTTGCGCGACAGTTGCATGCCCTGCGGGCTTTCGTTGCGCAGCCACCACGATTCGGACGGGGCCAGTTCGGCGGAGGCGGCGGCCGAGTTCTGTAGCGTCTGCGTGCGGCCGAACAACTGCATGCGTACCAGATCGTCACCGGCCAGCTCCTGCGGGCCGTCGGTCGGCAGTGCAAAGCTACCCTTGCCCACTGCCAGATGCTGGCGCGACAGACCGAAGATCACGTCGATGGTACGGTTGCCGTCGGCACGCGGGTGAACGCGTTCGGTCGGTTGCTCGCACCAGGTGCGGTAAAGGTCGGTCAGCAGCGATTCCACCGCGCTGGACGGGAACTGCTCGCCCAGGCCGAGTTTTTCGGGGTTTTCGCCATTGCGCAGCAACTTGATGCGGCGCGACAGCGCCTGCGCCAGTTGATAGGTATCGATTTCCCGCACCGTGTCGCCGGAAAGGCGTGGTTCGATCCGGCGTGGCGCCGAGGGCGCGGCGAAATCCACTTGCAGGCTGCCACGCCCAGGCAGGGCGCGGGCTTCGCGTTCCAGCGGCGCACGCTGGGCGAAGGCGGGCAGGCGCTCGTCCAGCCACAGGATCTGGCGGGCGGTGAAGTGATACGGGCTGGCGCCGGCCAGCAACAGCGTATGGACGAACACGTTCTCGGGCGCGGCGACACCGGCGACCTTGAGCATGCTGTCCTTGGCGGGTTTTTCGGCCACGCCGGCCTTGTCGGCCAGCGTGTAGTAGCCGTAAAGCGCCTGCCACAGTTCCGGTGGCACCGGCTTGTAGGCCAGCAGGTGTTCGCGCATCACCAGGCACTGGTAGCGCAATGTGCGTTCGGCGGCCAGCGCGTGGTGGTCCAGCGCTTCGGCTTCGCCATCCAGCGCGGCACGCCAGCAGCGGGCATAGGCGTCGCGTAGCAATGCCCACATGCCCACCACTTGTTGCCAGGCATTCTGTTCATCCTGGCCAAACGGTACGGCGCGGCCCAGAAAGCGCTCGGTGAGCGAGGTCTGGACCATGTGGACGCCTTCGCGGAACAGCTCCAGGATCTTGAGCGATTCGTAAGGACTGATACTGCTGGCGTTGAGCAGGGCCAGCGCCTCGGTGAGTTCGTTATGGGCAACCGGTGCGTTGATCAACGGCAGAAGCTGCATCCAGCTTTTGGCCGAACGGGCATCGGTGAAGGGCGGTGCGGCGGAGCCGCGATAGGTGGGCAGGTGTTCCGAATCCATTATGGCTCGAGCAGGCTAAGCCGTTGGCGCAACATGGCGAGCATCTCTTCAGAGACAGGCGGCACGGCGCTCGGACGGCGGGGTTCGGCCCAGACCGGGCTGGGGAAATGCCGATCGCCTTGCCATCGCGGGATCACGTGCCAATGCAGATGCGGCACCATGTTTCCCAGACTGGCAAGATTGATTTTGTCAGGGTGCAAGACATCGCGCACCACATGCTCGACGGCGGTCACTACATCCATCAGCCGCTGACGTTCCGTTCTGTCCAGGTCGCTGAGTTCGGCGACATGGCGATTCAGAATGACGCGGGTAAATCCGGGATATGCGGCATCGTCCACGAGTACCACGCGGCAGAGTTCATCCTGCCACACGCGTTCCCCGCCCATTGAGGTACACAGCTCGCAAACGCTTTGCATTACCCTTTCCTGATTTTTCAGGGATTATAAACAAGCCCCAACCAGAAACAATCAGGAGAACCCCCGTCGTTTGGCCCCGGCCGTCTACGACGGACGTAAGCGGCCCGTATTAATGGTGGGCCGCCCCATCAACCAAACAATTAAAGCAAAACGCGCTCGATCCCGCCGTTGCGGGCGCGTTCCACATATTGCGCCTGCCAGTCGCTGCCGAGGATGTGCTTGGCGATCTCGATCACGATGTAATCGGCCTCGGTGCCCGAATCGTCGTTGTAGCGCGACAGGCCCTGCAAGCATGACGGGCACGAGGTCAGGATCTTCACCGGCGTTTGCGCGCCCGATTCCTCGCGCAGCTTGTCGGCGCCCTTCTGCATCTCCTCCTGCTTGCGGAAGCGCACCTGGGTGGAGATGTCCGGGCGAGCCACGGCGAAGGTGCCCGATTCGCCGCAGCAGCGGTCGTTCAGGTCCACCTGGCTGCCCATCAGCGTATTGGCCACGTCGATGCCCTTGTATTGCTTCATCGGCGTGTGGCACGGCTCGTGGTACATGTAGCGCACGCCATCCACGCCTTCCAGCTTCACGCCCTTTTCCATCAGGTATTCGTGGATGTCGATCAGCCGGCAGCCGGGGAAGATCTGCTCGAACTGGTACTTCATCAACTGATCCATGCAGGTACCGCACGACACCACCACGGTCTTGATATCCAGGTAGTTGAGCGTGTTGGCGACGCGATGGAACAGCACGCGGTTTTCGGTGGTGATCTTTTCGCCCTTGTCGGCAAAGCCGCTGGACGTCTGCGGGTAACCGCAGCACAGGTAGCCCGGCGGTAGCACCGTGGTGGCGCCGACATGCCACAGCATCGCCTGGGTGGCGAGGCCCACCTGCGAGAACAGTCGCTCCGAGCCGCAGCCGGGGAAGTAGAACACGGCTTCCGATTCTTCCTGCGGACGCTCCGGATCGCGGATCACCGGCACGATGGCGCTGTCTTCGACATCCAGCAGGCCACGCGCGGTCTTCAGTGGCACTTTGGCGGGCAGCGGCTTGTTGATGAAGTGGATCACCTGCGCCTTGATCGGCGCCTTGCCCAGCGTGGCCGGCGGTTGCCGGGTGATGCCGCGGATCAGGCCGAACCGTTTGGCCAGGGCGTGGCCCAGGCGCTGTGCCTTGTAGCCGAGCTGCACCATGCCGACGCGCAGCAGCTTGATGGTGGCAGGGTCCTTGATCGTCAGGAACGCCATGCCCAGCGCGGTGCCGGGGTTGAACGGCTTCTTGCCTTCCTTGCGCAGGAAGTTACGCATTGCCACCGTGACGTCGCCGAAGTCGATCTTCACCGGACAGGGATTCACGCAGCGGTGGCAGACCGTGCAATGGTCGGCCACGTCGGCAAGCTCCGCGAAGTGGCGGAACGAGATACCGCGCCGGGTCTGCTCTTCGTAGAGGAAGGCCTCGGTGAGCAGGCCGGTGGCCAGGATCTTGTTGCGCGGGCTGTAGAGCAGGTTGGCGCGCGGCACGTGCGTGGAGCACACCGGCTTGCACTTGCCGCAGCGCAGGCAATCCTTGATCGAATCGGAGATCGCGCCGATATCCGATTGCTCCAGGATCAGCGATTCCGCGCCCAGCAGGCTGAACGATGGCGTGTAGGCGTTGCTCAGATCGGAGCCGGGCAGCAGCTTGCCCTTGTTGAAGCGGCCCTCGGGATCGACCTTGCGCTTGTAGGCTTCGAACGGCGCCAGTTCCTCGCGGGTGAGGAACTCATACTTGGTGATGCCGATGCCATGCTCGCCCGAGATCACGCCATTCAGCCGCCGCGCCACGGCCATGATGCGCGCCACCGCGTGGTGGGCGCGTTGCAGCATCTCGTAGTCGTCTGAGTTCACCGGGATATTGGTGTGCACATTGCCGTCGCCGGCGTGCATGTGCAGTGCCACCCAGGTACGGCCCTTGAGCACTTTCTGGTGCAGCGCATGGATCGCGTCCAGCACCGGTTTGCTGTTGCGGTCGGCGAACAGCAGTTCCAGCTCGGCGCAGACTTCGCGCTTCCAGGATACGCGCAGCATGAAGTCACGCAGTGCGTGGTAGACGCTCTGCGGCATGTTCTCGACCCCGACACCTGTTTCCAGTGGGGCGTCCGGGTGGCGCGCGGTATAGCTTTCGAAAGCGCCGTCCAGGTTTTCCAGCAGCCAGCTCCAGCGGTCGCGCACGGTGTAGACCAGCGCCAGCGCGGCCTCGCGGCGTTCACCGATCAGCGCTTCGCGGCTGATCGGCGAGTCGGCCAGATCCAGCGGCAACTGGCCGTGGGTGAAGAAGTCGGCAAGGCGGTCGAGCAGCTCGATCTTGTTGGTGATCGACAGTTCGATGTTGATGCGTTCGATCTCGTCGGAGTATTCGCCGAGGCGCGGCAGCGGGATCACCACGTCTTCGTTGATTTTGAACGCATTGGTGTGTTTGGCGATGGCGGCGGTACGGGCGCGGTCCAGCCAGAATTTCTTGCGCGCTTCGGCCGAGACGGCGATGAAGCCTTCGCCGGTACGTGCGTTGGCCAGCCGTACCACCTGGCTGGCGGCCTCGCCTACAGCGGCTTCATCGTCCGACACCAGGTCGGCGATCAGCACCATCTTCGGCCGGCCCTTGGACTTGGCCTTGGTGGCATAGCCGACGGCCCGCACATAGCGCCAGTCCAGGTGTTCCAGGCCGGCGAGCTGTACCGCCGGGTGGGCATCGAGGTAATCCTTGATCTCGACGATGGATGGCACGGCGCGGCTGACTTCGCCGAAGAATTCCAGGCAGACGGTGCGGGTGTGCGCGGGCAGGCGGTGCAGGATGAAGCGCGCCGACGTGATCAGGCCATCGGTGCCTTCCTTCTGCACGCCGGGGAGGCCGGCGAGGAACTTGTCGGTCACGTCCTTGCCCAGCCCTTCCTTGCGGAAATGCGAGCCGGGCACCACCAGCGTTTCTTCGCCCAGGCGGGTTTTGCCATCGGGCTTGTAGGTGGTGACGCGGAACGTGGCCTGTTCGGCGTCGTGGATCTTGCCGAGGTTATGGTCCAGGCGTTCGATGAATTTCCAGTTGCCGTCCGGATCGACCATCTTCCAACTGGCAAGGTTGTCGAGCGCAGTGCCCCACAGCACGGCCTTCTTGCCGCCGGCGTTCATCGCCACATTGCCGCCGATGCACGATGCGTCGGCCGAGGTCGGGTCCACCGCGAACACCAGTCCGGCGTTTTCGGCGGCTTCCATCACGCGGCGCGTCACCACGCCGGCCCCGCACTGGATGGTGGCGACCTTGTCGGCGCAGCCGGGCAGGTCGATGAACTCCACGCCATTGTGAAGATCGAGTTTTTCGGTGTTGATCACCGCCGACATCGGCGTCAGCGGTACGGCGCCGCCGGTGTAGCCGGTGCCGCCACCGCGCGGGATCACGGTCAGGCCCAACTCGATGCAGGCGGCGACCAGCGGCGCCATTTCGGCCTCGGTATCCGGCGACAGCACGACGAAGGGATACTCGACGCGCCAGTCGGTGGCGTCGGTCACGTGGCTGACGCGCGCCAGCCCGTCGAAGCAGATGTTGTCGCGCCGGGTGTGCGGCGCCATCCGCTTGATCACCTTGCGGCGCAGCGCGGCGGTTTCGCGGAACTCGCGCTCGAAGCCATCGATGGCTTCACGGCCGCGCTTCACCAGCAGGCCCACCTTCTCATTGCCCTGGCGACGCTTGTCGATTTCGCCCAGGCGATGGTGCAGGGCTTCGACCAGCAGCTTCAGCCGCTTGGCGTTGTCCAGCAGGTCATCCTGCAGGTACGGGTTGCGCTTGACCGCCCAGATATCGCCCAGCACCTCGAACAGCATGCGCGCGGAGCGGCCGGTGACACGTTCCTGCCGCAATTCGTCGAGCACGCGCCAGGCATCGGACCCGAGCAACCGGACCACGATCTCATGATCGGAGAACGAGGTGTAGTTGTAGGGAATCTCGCGCAGGCGTTCTTGAATGTGGGGGATCGGATCAGCCATGTCGTGGGCGGGCTCTCGGAAAATTCGGCAGTGCGGAACCGAGATTTTATCGGAAAACGAATCGGCTAAAGTCCCATTTTTGCTAGGGTTTTGAGCCAGGTCGTCTCAAAGTCACGCGGTACGGCAGGGGCGCGCTATCGATACGCGCCGAAGACGGCGGGGCGGGGGTGTTCCTGCCAAAGGGGCGCCTAGGTGGAAACGCGATTGCGCCCGCTGGTCTTGGCCCCGTAAAGATGACGGTCGGCGTTCTCGATCAGCTCGGTGAGCGTCAACTCATATTGCCGCTCGGCAACGCCGACGCTCAGGGTCAGCCCGAGACCTTCGACAATGTGGTTCCAGCTCCATTCGGCCACCAGCCGGCGCAAGCGCTCGGCGACTTCCACGGCGGCGTGGATATCGCGCCCTGGCAGCAGCACCAGGAATTCCTCGCCGCCGAAGCGACCGACCACATCGTCCTGGCGACAGCCGGATTTGAGCAGCGCCGCGACCTGCCGCAGCACCTTGTCGCCGACCAGATGGCCGAACTCGTCGTTCACCAGTTTGAAATGATCGATATCGAGCAGCAGCAGTGCCAGCGGCGTACCGTCCTCGCGGCAGCGGCCGAAGACGGTGCCGCCCAGGCGTTCCAGGCCACGGCGGTTGAGCACGCCGGTCAGGCTGTCCTGGCTGGCCATGCGTTCGGCACGGCGCAGCTCGCGGCGCTGGCTGGCGTGCTGGCGCTTGAGCCCGTCGTTTTCCAGCCGCGCCTTTTCGATTTCCAGTCGCATTTCCATGGCCTGCATCTTGAACGGCGAGGTCTGCCGCATCACCTCGAGCTGGCGATCGTGATAATGCTTGAAGTGCTGCAATGCCTGCGCGTACTCGCCCAGCATTTCCTGTGCGGTGGCGAAATGCAGCTCCACCTGTAACAGCAGGTGCTGCGCGCCGATCTGGTAGGCCAGTTCGCGTGCTTCCTGCAAGTGGCGGATGGCGCCGACGGGGTGGCCGCGCGCCAGTTCCACCTGCCCCATCGCCACGCGGCTGTTGGCTTCGCCCCACAGCTTGCCGAAGCGCTGGCAGACATCGATGGCGATGTAGAGGTGACGCTCGGCCAGGTCGGGCTGGCCTTGTGCCAGCCGCACCAGCCCGATGGCGTGGTGGGCGTCGGCCTCGAACTCACGATTCTTGGTATGCAGCGCACGGTTCAGGCCGATTTCCAGCTCGTGCAGTGCTTCATCCAGGCGCCGCAGTTGCAGTAGATCCATGCCGATATTGATCGGCACCATGGCATGCAGGTGTTCGGGCACCTCCGCGTTCAGCGCGTCGCGCGCCTTTTCGTGGTGGCGCAGCGCGGTATCGAAATCCTGATGGGCGAAGTAGATTTGGCCGATGCCGATCAGCGCCATCACGTAGCTTTCCTGCGCCGCGTGATCGCGCGAGACGTCCAGGCATTGTGCCCAGTACTGGAGCGCGCGGTCGTAATCGGCCAGTGTGTAGTACGAGCGGGCGATTTCCTGGATGCACTCGGCCACCGGAATGCGCAGGCCATAGACCTCCGCCAGGAACAGGCTGTGCCGCATCATCGCCACGGCTTCCAGGTAGCCGCCCTGGAGCGTGACGGCCATGGCCGCGTTGATCAGGCCGTGCACGAAGCCATTGCTGTAGGACAACGTCACCGACTGCCGACAAGCCAGCTCCGCAATCACGCGGCTTTCTTCGCTGCGGGAATGGAAAAGAATGCGCGCCTGCGCGTTGAGCGCATCGACGGATTCCAGGGTCGGGCTGGACTGATCCATTGAAGACCGGTGATTTGAAAGGGTTATTCGCCAAGATAGCCCTCGGCGCGGGGGGCGGCAAGACATGGCTTGCAAGGGGGGCAGGCCGAAATGTATGTATCTGGCGGCCCCGGGCGAAGCGGCGCCCGATTTATTCGAGCAGGCGCAATTCCAGGTTGGCAAAGCGTGGGCAGTGAGTCTGCATGAACAGCTTCTGCCGCAGGCTTTCGTGCCGCGCCTGATGCTGCGCGGCCGCTTCGGCATCGCCGCTGCGCAGGTGCAACTCGGCCAGCGATTGCTCCAGTTCGGACAGCAATGGCAGCGAACTCATCGATTCGGCCAGCATTTGCGCGCGGGCGAACTGCTCGACCGCCATGTCCAGTTCGTCCGATTCCAGGCTGCATCGACCCAGCCGCAACAGCACCGAGGCCTCGCCCCAGGTGTTGATGTGCAGGCGATTGATTTTCAGCGCCACCATCAGGCTCATGCGCGCGGCTTCGTACTCGCCCGCCTGCATGCGGATCAGGCCGAACATGCCGAAGATCTCCGCTTCGAACTGGTAGTTCTGGTCTTCGCGCACCAACGGCAGGGTCTTCTTGAGGATGGCGATGGCTTCGTCGGCGCGGCCCAGTTGCACCAGGTCGGCGGCGATATTGATGAAGCTGGTGCAGGTGAGATAGACGTTGTCGCAGTTCTCGGCCAGTTGCGCGGCACGCTGGTGATGGGCCAGCGCCAGTTCGAGATGCTGATGGGCGTAGCGCAACTGTCCCAGCCCGATATGGGCCTGGATACGCTCAGCAGCGTTGATCTGGCTGTCTTCGAGTTCGATGCAGGCGCACCAGCAGTCGGCGGCGCGGTCGTAGTCGCCCAGCGTGTAGGCAACGCGCCCGGCCAGTTGCAGCGCCTCGCCACGGGCGGCGCCGATATCCCGCTTTTCACCGAGCACCAGCGCTTCCAGCAGCGTGTCCTGGGCTTCGAGCGAGCGGCCGAACATGAACAGACCATGCGCGAACACCGTCAGCGCTTGCGATTCGCTTTGCGCATCGTCCTGGCTCTGCGCCAGCTTGCGGGCCTGGGTCGCCAAGGCCATTGCTTCGGCACTTTGGTGGTGGACCAGCTTTCGGGCACGCTGCAACAAGATGGGGAGATCAGTCATGGTGATAGGGCCGCAATCAGGCGTGAAGCGTAACATGCGCCCTCCCGGTCCCCAACTGGGGCGCCGGGTGGGCAGGAGGGGTCAGGTCGCTGCGCACCCGGGCGGTGCGTCATTGCCGGGGGCAGTCCTTCGCGCGCCGGTGCCGTTGCGCACGCGATTGATGAACACCGCGCTCGCGACCGGCCCGGGCTGGCCGCGCCGGGCTTGCTGGCGGGGGAGGGGGTGAACAGTGATTCGATTCATTGACGGCTCCACGCGTTTGGAAGCGCTTTCTTGCCGTTCCGCATCATTCGCGTATGCGGGCATTACTGGAGAAAGCGGAATGATCCTTGCATTGGCGCGGGCAATGACGCCCCTCGCCACCGGCGTCCGTCACGGATGAGGGGCGGACGTCGGGCTGATTCCTGACGCGAGGCGTTGTTCCAGGGCCTGAAGCTTGTTGTAGGAGCTGGTACTGACGATGCGCTTGTAGGCTTCCTGGTACAACCGATGATGGTGCTCTGCTGCGGGTTGATCGCCCAACTGGCGGTAGATCTGTGCCAGCAGGTGATGTGCTTTGAAGGTCTTGTGGCCGGTGCCGGTCTCGTTGGAGCGGTCCAGCGCATGGTGGATGGCCTTGAGGGCCGCATCCAGGCGCCCCTCGGCCACCAGGATGCGCGATTTAAGCATCAGTTCCGAGGTCTCGCCCCAGTGCCACACGCGGCGCAGTTGTTCGGCCTGGGCAACGAAATCCCACGCGGTGGCGGTGTCGCCCAGGCCCAGCGCCACCTCGGCGCGATAGACCAGGATCTCGCCCTGGTACTCCTTGTGACCATCCTTCAGCGCCAGCGGCCAGGCCAGATCGAGCGTGGCGTTCGCGTCCTGCCAGAGATGCAGCGCGATCTGATCGGCGGCCAGGTTGATCCAGACCCGCGCGCGCAGTTCCAGCGTCATCTGGTCGGTGGTCAGCGCCTGTGCGTTCAGGTGCTGCGCCAACGCCATGGGAAATTGCTCGTGGGCGAAATACACCTGTCCCAGGCCAATGTACGCATAGATGCGGGTTTCGGTGGAGAAGCCGTTGGCATCGCCGGTCAGGCAATCCGCCCAGTAGGAAATGGCCTCGTCGAAATCGCCCTGGGTGTAATAGGCGCCGGCCAGTTCCTGGAGCAACTCGCCGCGCAGCGCGGGCAGGTCTTCCGTTTCCGCGATGGTCAGCGCCTTCAGGTGCGCCATCTGCCCTTCGGGAATCTGGCCGAAGGCGAACAGCATGTTGCCGTAGCGCTGCCACGCGCTGGCTGCCAGCAGCGGCTCCGGACAGGCGCTTGCCAGGCGGCTGGCGTCTTCGGCCAGCTTGAGCGACGCATGCGGCTCGGTGTAGGTGAGCCGGATGCTTTCGTTGATCAGGTGCGTGATTTCGGCAAGGGCGGCCGTATGCATGGCGGATGTCGGGAAAAGGGTAATTCGAGCCTACCGCGATTCCCCTGGCCCTTCAAGGCGGGATGACGGGATGCTGACGGAGGGGCCAGGCATACAGGAAAAATCAGGTCGCTTGATGCCCGCAAACCCGCGTCACTGCGTGTTCCCGGGTACACGGCGAGCGAAGGAAAATTTGTAAGGAAAAATGCCTCAGTCCTGCTCCCGCCACAGCAGGCGTTTGCACTGGCGGCACATGAACTGGCGGCGATAATCGGTCAGCCGGGCCAGGCCGAGATCCAGCATCTCGCGTCCGTCGCAATGGCAGCAGCCGGGGTGCGCTGCTTCGTCGCTACGGGTCTGGGGGTGCATGGCCAGGTACTCATCGCGCGTGGGCAGGCGGCGCCAGTAGCGGTCCAGCCAGGGGTTGTAGGTGATCAGATAGAACAGACCGGCAACAGCGGCCAGGGCGAGGGCTAGCCAGAGATAAATCATTGATATGGGCCTTGCGAAGTTTGAATTTTTACTTACGGATCAAGTGTGCCCACGGGCCGGGGCCTGCGTATTGATCCAGGTGTGGATTTTTTGCCAATCCAGGTCGTAACGCGCCAGATATTTGCGCAGGCGATCCGCATCGTTGGGCTTGGCCTTCTCCTGGCGCGACACACTGAACAGTCGCCGGCCGGCATCGGACAGCGTATCGGCCTGGCGGCAGACTGCGATCACGTTTTCCAGTTGCAGCCGATCGAACAGGTCGAGCTGTGCGTGGCGCTCGCCGAGCAGATCGTGCAGTGGCGATGCATCCTGTGCCCGCCAGCTACCGCGCAGACGGGCGATTTCCTCTTCCACCCCGGCTTCGGTGATGCGCCCCGCGTCGGCCAGCGTAGCCATGCGCGTGACCGAGGCCGACAGCTCGCGGAAGTTGCCGCTCCAGGTGGCGTCGGGCGAAGCGGCGAACTTCAGATAGGCGCGCCGTGCCTCGGCATTGAAGCGCACCTGCTCGCCGTATTCCGCGGCAAACCGGGCCAGCTCGAAATCCAGGTTCGGTTCCAGATCCTCGACGCGCTCCGCCAGCCCCGGCAGCGCGTAGGTCCACAGGTTGATCCGCGCGTGGAGGTCTTCGCGAAAACGGCCCTGGGCCACCCACTGGCCCAGGTCGCGCATGGTGCCGGCGATCAACTGGAAGCCGCTGGTTACCTCGCGATCGCTGCCGAATGGGAAGAAGCGTTTTTCCTCGATGGCCTTGAGCAGCATTGCCTGCTCGTCCAGCCCCAGCTCGCCGATTTCATCGAGAAACAGCAGCCCGCCGTCCGCGCTGCGCAACAGCCCGGCGCGCTCGGTCTGCGCGCCGGTGAATGCGCCTTTCACATGGCCGAACAGATCGGACATCGCATTGACGCCGCGTAGTGTGGCGCAGTTGACCTCGACAAAGCGGCCGGTGAGCTGATGTCGCGCCTTTTTCATCTCGTAGATGCGCCGCGCCAGGAACGATTTGCCGGCGCCGGTGGGGCCGCACAGTAGCATCGGTGCCTTCGAGCGCGCTGCCACGCGCTCGATCTGCTCGATCATCCGGTTGAAGCGCGCATTGCGCGTGGCGATGCCGGATTTGAGAAACGACAGCGTCTCCGCCTGCTCGTGGGCAAACCGGGTGGCGATCTTGTCGTAGCGCGACAGATCCAGGTCGATCAGCGCGTAACTACCGGCCACGCCTTGTTCCTTGCGCTGGATCGGCGGTGACGTCTGCACCAGCCGTGCCGGCAGATAGCGTGCCTCCGCCAGCAGGAACCAGCAGATCTGCGCTACGTGCGTGCCAGTGGTGATGTGGATCAGGTAATCCTCGTGGTCCGGGTCGAAGGCATAGCCTCGCGCGAAATCGTGCAGCGCGCTGTAAACCTCCTCGAAATCCCACGGATCGCGCAGGTTGATCTCCACGCTGCGTACTTCGGTGCCGGGCGAGACCTGTGCGATGTCCTGCTGCAAGCGGGCAAACAGCCCCCGGCTGCGGCTGTCGTGCAGCAGCTCCAGCCGGTCGATCAGCAGGTCTTCCTGCTGGCACAGCCCGATGGTGGGTCGCCACTTGTCCCAACGCTGGCCGCCCTTGCCGACGTAATCGAGTGTGGTGCCGACAAAGCCAAAGGCGACGGTCTTCTTCATCGAATTATACAAAAAGATAAATAACGATCGAATTGTATATGAAATTCCGACATGGGTTTATGGCTTGGTGATGGTGGTAAAGATAAAAATCAATCAAAAACATAGTGTTATGGAATTTTTCTTCATCGTTGAGCATCTGGCACGACTTTTGCTAACTATTCCAGGGACTGCCGCAACGATGTGCGCCCTGGGGTAAGCGGTTCGAATACCGCACCGGCACGCAGGCATCGTGGGTTGATCCCGCGTGTACCGCCGCAACGAAGCACAGTCAGCGCGACGCTGGTGTCCAGTCGGGTTCGATTCCCGACGTCGCTCCTTCGGAAGCTCAATGGGTAGAGCAACGGCCAAAAGCCGTGTGTCGCGGGTTCGACTCCCGCCCGAAACACCTTCTCCGGTGTCTTGTAAACGAAGTACCCGGCGCGGTGGCGACACCGCCGCTGGTCTGGCCCGGCTGGCGCATCGCCCCCCGGCAGCCCCTCGCAAAGCGCCCCGCGCTGAGCGCGACACTGGCGGTAGCGGTGTCCGCGTGACAGGCCGGCACATTGCGAGCGGCCCCCGGTTGGTCATGCGACGGTCCGGCCAGACCAGCGCCCGCCGGCTTTTGCGGCGCCAACGGCGCTACTGAAAAAAGGAAAAAGAAAAATGATGCTGCAACGATTCCTGGTTCGTAAGAACGAACGTGCGCTGCTACTGCGTGATGGCGACTTCGTCGCTGTGCTGAACCCCGGTACTTATCTGCGCACCGGGCTGCGCCAACGCTTCAGCGCCTGCACCTATCCGCTGACCGAAGCGCTGTTCGAACACCCGTTGGCCGAATACCTGCGCCAGTACGAACCGGCCGTGGTGGCTGAACACTTTGACATGTTCGATCTGGGCGACAACGAAGCCGGCCTGCGCTTCGAGAACGACACGCTGGTCGAGATCGTGCCGCCCGGCTCGCGCCGGATGTACTGGGGGGCGGCGATGCCACAACGCTTCGAGCGCATCGATCTGCTGCAGGACTGGGCGGTGCCGTCTGACCTGTTGGCGCGGATCGCGCAACCGGCATTGCGCGGCAAGGCCATCGTCGGTCTGGGCGCAGTGCTGAACGTACTGGTGCCGGACGGACAGGTGGGCGTGCTGCGGGTGAACGGTCAGCGCGTGGCGCTGTTGCAGCCGGGACGCTATGCATACTGGCGCTTCAACCGCGACGTGGCGGTCGATCTGGTGGATACCCGGTTGCAGGCGATGGAAATCACCGGCCAGGAAATCCTCACCCGCGACAAGGTCAGCCTGCGGATCAACCTGGCGGCCAACTGGTTGTTCGACGATGTGGCGCTGGCGTTCTCGCGCTTGCCCAAGCCGCTGGAGCATGTCTACCGCGAACTGCAATTCGGACTGCGCGCCGCCGTGGGTACCCGCACGCTCGATGAGCTGCTGGAAAACAAGCAGGTGATCGACGACGTGGTGGGGCTGCACGTTGCCACCCGACTGACCGGCTTCGGCGTACGGGTGGTCAGCCTGGGGGTGAAGGACATTGTCCTGCCCGGCGAGATGAAAGCGCTGCTGGCGCAGGTGGTGGAGGCCGAAAAGGCGGCGCAGGCCAACGTGATTCGCCGCCGCGAGGAAACCGGTGCCACACGCTCGCTGCTGAATACCGCCAGGGTGATGGAGGACAACCCCACCGCGTTACGGCTCAAGGAGCTGGAAACGCTGGAGCGCCTGGCTGAACGCATCGACCGGATTTCGGTGTTCGGTGGCCTGGACCAGCTGTTGAACGGGCTGGTGAAACTGAAGGTATAGCGATGCCCGGCGGAACGGCTCCGCCGGGCGCGGAAGGAAAGCATGATGCAAAGCGGAAAACAAAAACGCGCCGCCATCATGGTGCGACGCAAACTCGTACGGGATCAGATGGCGATGGCGCGTATTGCGCCGCCCCCGCCCCGCCCCAAAGGCGCGGTCACGGTCGATGCGGCGCATCTGGCGCCCTACAGCAACAGCTATGGCGTACCGAGCTTCGTGATGCGCGGTTACTACGTAGACCTGGCATTCACCTGCCGTGATTGTGGCGCCCACCAGGTGTGGACGGCCGCACAGCAACAGTGGTGGTACGAAACCGCCAAGGGTTATGTGTATTCGAGCGCCGTGCGCTGCCTGGGCTGCCGACAGCAGCGCCGCCGCGCCCTGGCCGGATCGACCAAGCAATAGCAAGCAATAGAGAGAACCAGGAACATGAACAAGTACGATACCCTCGCCGTCGAGCACGGCGCCCCGATCAAGATGTGGACGCAAGGCGTGCCGGTGGAAGACGAAGCACGCGCGCAACTGATGAACACCGCGCGCATGCCCTTCATCTACAAGCACCTGGCCGTGATGCCGGATGTGCACCTGGGTAAGGGTTCGACCATCGGTAGCGTGATTCCCACGCTGGGCGCCATCATCCCCGCGGCGGTGGGCGTGGATATCGGCTGCGGCATGATGGCCGCCCGCACCACGCTGACCGCGTCGGACCTGCCGGATAACCTGGCTGGGCTGCGCAGCGCCATCGAAGCCGCCGTGCCGCACGGCCGTACTCCCGGCAAGCGCGATAAAGGGTCTTGGGATACGCCGCCCGAGACCGTGGATGCCATGTGGGGCGAACTGGCCATCGGTTTCAAGGCCATCACCGACAAGTATCCCAAGCTGAAGAACACCAACAACCACAAGCACCTGGGAACGCTGGGAACCGGTAACCACTTCATCGAAGTGTGCCTGGACGAAGAAAACCGCGTCTGGTTCATGCTGCATTCCGGATCGCGCGGGGTGGGGAACGCCATCGGCAACCTGTTCATCGAACTGGCCCAGGCCGATATGCGCCAGCACATCGCCAACCTGCCGCACCGTGACCTGGCGTACTTCACCGAAGGCAGCCAGCACTTCGACGACTACGTGGAAGCCGTGGGCTGGGCGCAGGATTTTGCGCGCCGTAACCGCGCGGTGATGATGCAGAACGTCATCGCCGCCGCGCGCCGCGTGATCACCAAGCCGTTCGCGGCCGACGTGGAAGCGGTGAACTGCCACCACAACTACGTGCAGAAGGAAACGCACTTCGGCCACGAGGTGCTGGTTACGCGTAAGGGCGCGGTCTCGGCGCAGAAGGGCCAATTGGGCATCATCCCCGGTTCGATGGGCGCCAAGAGCTTCATCGTGCGCGGCCTCGGCAACGAGGAAGCGTTCTGCTCATGCAGCCACGGCGCCGGTCGTACCATGAGCCGGACCCAGGCCAAGAAGCGCTTTACCGTGGATGACCAGATCCAGGCCACCGCGCACGTGGAATGCCGCAAGGATGCCGACGTGATCGACGAAATCCCGATGGCCTACAAGGACATCGATGCCGTGATGACCGCCCAATCCGAACTGGTGGAAATCGTGCATACGCTGCGCCAGGTGGTGTGTGTGAAGGGATAGGCCCGACCACCTGTGCGGTCGGTGCCATAAAAAAAAGGAAGTAGAACCCATGGACATCCTCAGCGCCCATCCCATCGACCCCGCCGTACGCGAACGGGTCATGGCCGAACTGGCCGCCATCGAAACGCGGCACGACGTGCGGGTGTTGTTCGCTTGCGAATCGGGCAGTCGGGGCTGGGGCTTTGCCTCGCCCGATAGCGATTACGACGTGCGCTTTCTCTACGTGCACCGGCTCGACTGGTACCTGCGGGTGGAGCCGCAGCGCGATGTGATCGAAGTACCGATCAGCGACGAACTCGATGTCGCGGGCTGGGAGTTACGCAAGGCGTTGCAACTGCTGCGCCGTTCCAACCCAACATTGCTGGAATGGCTGGATTCGCCGGTGATCTATCGCCAGGACGACGCGGCTGTGGCGCGGCTACGCGCGTTGTCGGAGGGCTTCTTTTCCGAGCGCAAGGGGCGCTGGCATTACCTGATGATGGCCAGGAAGAACTTTCGCGGTTATCTCCAGGGCGACACGGTGCGGTTGAAGAAGTACCTCTACGTATTGCGTCCGCTGTTGGCCGCGCGCTGGATCGATGCTGGGCGCGGCAGGCCGCCGATGCGCTTTGCCGAACTGGTCGAAGCCATGGTTGGAGAGGTCGCGCTGTGCGAGGAAATCAACCGCCTGCTGGCGATCAAGATGGCGGCCGGCGAGGCCGAACATGGCCCACGCTTTCCACTGATCCATGCCTTTATCGAACGTGAACTGGCGACGGAACAGGCGCCGCAGGATTTCAACAGACCCGAAGGGGACGACGCAGCGCTGGATCGGCTGCTGTTCGACATGGTGACTGCGCCCTAGGGTGAATCGACCTTCAAACATGGGATGCGTTGGTCCGTGGGCCGGATGGCTGCACGAAGCGCGGCGCCGCAGAGAGCCTTCCTCTCTGCAAGCCGTGCGACAAAGCAGACACCGACCCACGGACCAACCCGAAGGGAAGGAAGAAGGCCGGGCGCATGGCTGCGTTGTGCCTCGCTCGTGGGGATCACCCCACTTCGCTTGGCACGCCTTGCCCTGCATCCGGCCTTCCTCCTTCGCACCCACGTTTGAAGGTCGATTCACCCTAGTGGTGCCGGCACCCCCAGGGCAAATTACAAAGAACAAAAAAATGAATCAGACCAAAACAAGAAACTGGATCGAACTCGATGGTGCGCAGGGCGAGGGCGGCGGTCAGGTGCTGCGTAGTGCGCTTACCTTGTCGATGATCACCGGTCGTCCGTTTCGCATCGAACGCATCCGTGCCGGACGCGGCAAACCCGGTTTGCTGCGCCAGCATCTGACGGCGGTCCAGGCCGCCGCCACCATCTGTGGCGCCACCGTGCAGGGCGCGGCGCTGGGCTCGCAATGCCTGAGCTTTGAACCGGGCGTCATCCGTGGCGGCGACTACCGCTTTACGATCGGCAGCGCCGGCAGTTGCACGCTGGTGCTGCAAACCGTGCTGCCGGCGCTGTGGTTTGCCGACACGCCGAGCACGGTGGCTGTGAGTGGCGGTACCCATAACAAAGCCGCTCCCCCGGTGGATTTCCTGATCCGTGCCTGGCAACCGCTGCTGGCGCGCATGGGGGTACGGCAGCAGCTGGCATTGCTGCGCCACGGTTTCTACCCCGCGGGCGGCGGCGAAGTCAGCGCCAGCGTACAGCCGTGTGACGGACTGCGCCCGCTCGACCTGAGCACGCGCGGCGACCGGCTGCACCTGCACGCGCAAGCGCTGGTGGCGGGCGTGCCGGTGGGGGTGGCCCATCGCGAACTGGCACGGCTGAATGCGCGGCTGGAAGGCATTACCGGCGAAGCACGCGTCCTGCCTTTGCAGGAAGGCCCCGGCAATGCCTTGCTGATCGAAATTGCGCATGCCGAGGTGACTGAACTGATCACCGCCTTCGGTGAACGTGGCACCAGTGCCGAAGCAGTGGCCGACCACGCCGCTCGCGAAGCGTTGCACTATCTGGCGAGCAAGGCGGCGGTGGGCGAGCACCTGGCGGATCAACTGTTGCTGCCGATGGCGCTGGCCCGGGGCGGCACATTCACCGCCAGCAGCGCATCGTCGCACCTGCACACCAACAAAGCTGTGGTCGAGCGTTTTCTGCCGGTGCGGATCGAGATCGACACGGACGATAGCGGCATGGCGCGGATTGGCGTGAGCCAGGGGTAGTGCTGATTGGAGTGTGGGCGCTGCGGCGTGGCAGTGACAGATCACAGCAACAAGGGCCTGGCGTGATGACACCAGGCCCTTTTGCCATGCAAGGCAGCGAGGCTTGCTGCTCTGTTCGTGGGAGGTCGGCATGTGCTTGTCGTTCTGCGCATGAAAGTCCGCAAGATCGGCATGGATGTGGTGGTTATGAATACATCAATCCAAGAGGAGAATTTGCTGCATTGCAAATACAAGGACAAAACGAAGCGACATGGACTCCATGACCCCAAGCCAACGGACTTATTGGCAGGCCTTCCTGCGCGACACCGGCCGCCCGCTGGATACCCCTTTTTATGGCTGCGATGTGATCGGCGACACCCGCGAGTTGATCGCGGAACTGATGGCGCTGGTACTGTCGGGCAAGAAGCGTGCGACCACCTCGTGCCTGGCGGAGTACGAAACCAGCGGTGAAGCGCCGCCCCAGGTTGGCAGCCTGACCTTGCTCACCGATTTCGATGGCAACCCCGCCTGCGTGATCGAAACCACTGCGGTCACCCCGCTGCGCTTTTGCGACATGACCTTCGACCTGTGCCAGCGCGAAGGCGAGGACGATTGCCTGGAGAGCTGGGTGAACAACCACCAGACCTTCTTTGGCCGCGAAGGCGCAGCCAAAGGCTACCCCTTCACCCCGGAAAGCCTGGTGCTGTTCGAAGACTTCGAAGTCGTTTACCCACCAGCCAGCTAGGAAAAAAGAAGCGTCTCCCATGTGGGGGCGCTCTTTTTGGTTGTCGGCCGAAGGACTACGGGTATCCCATTGGGACTCATTGGTTCAATGCTCAGCTTGGCTCCATCCAGCGCCAGACCA
The DNA here is from genome assembly GCF_005048205.1 of Chitiniphilus eburneus. Taxonomy (GTDB): domain Bacteria; phylum Pseudomonadota; class Gammaproteobacteria; order Burkholderiales; family Chitinibacteraceae; genus Chitiniphilus; species Chitiniphilus eburneus. Next base: position 37,584 of record NZ_SUMF01000021.1, on the reverse strand, counting down.
AGCGCACCTACCCAATCCAACTGACCTGAACCATGCCAGCGCCCCCCCTCGCGCCTCAAGGCGCGGCCCCCTCGCGGCGGCGAGGGCGGGGGAGTGGGTTGGATCAAGTACCTATCGGATTGAGCGGGGATGTACCACGTGCTTCAGCCCCAGCCCGGCTCTGCCGGGCGCCAGCCCAAAGCCGGCACCCAGCCAACTCGGACCACACCAGCGTCCCCGTCGCGCCTCAAGGCGCGGCCCCCTCGCGGCGGCGAGGGCGGGGGGAGTGGGTTGGATCAAGTACCTATCGGATTGAGCGGGGATGTGCCACGTGCTTCAGCCTCAGCCCGGCTTCGCCGGGCGCCAGCCCAAAGCCGGCGCCCTACAAACCCAACCGCTCAATACCGATAGTGAGCGGGCTTGAAAGGCCCATCCTTCGGCACGCCGATGTAGGCGGCCTGCTGGTCGGTCAGCGTGGTCAGTTTGGCACCGATCTTCTTCAGGTGCAGGCGTGCCACCATTTCGTCCAGTTGTTTCGGCAGCACGTACACGCCTACCGGGTATTCGCCCTGCTTGGTGAACAGTTCGATCTGCGCCAGCGTCTGGTTGGCGAACGAGTTCGACATCACGAAGCTGGGGTGGCCAGTGCCGCAGCCCAGATTCACCAACCGTCCTTCGGCCAGCAGGATGATGCGCTTGCCGTCGGTGAATTCGATGTGGTCCACCTGCGGCTTGATGTTGTCCCAGTTGTACTGGCGCAGGCTGGCCACTTCGATTTCGCTGTCGAAGTGCCCGATGTTGCAGACGATGGCGTTGTGGCGCATGGCCTTCATGTGATCGTGCGTGATCACCGAGACGTTGCCGGTGGTGGTGACGAAGATGTCGCCCTGACTGGCCACGTCGTCCATTGTCACCACGCGGTAGCCTTCCATGGCCGCCTGCAAGGCGCAGATCGGGTCGATCTCGGTGACCCATACCGTGGCGCCCAGGCCGCGCAGGCTTTGCGCGCAGCCCTTGCCCACGTCGCCGTAGCCCAGCACCACAGCGATCTTGCCGGCGATCATCACGTCGGTGGCGCGCTTGATGCCGTCCACCAGGCTTTCGCGGCAACCGTACAGGTTGTCGAACTTGGATTTGGTGACCGAGTCGTTGACGTTGATCGCGGGGAAGGCCAGCTTGCCCTGTTCGTGCATCTGGTACAGGCGATGCACGCCGGTGGTGGTTTCCTCGGTTACGCCGATGATCCGGGCCAGGCGCGTGGAATACCACTTGGCATCCTTGGCCAGTTGCGCCTTGATCGCGGCATAGAGCACGGTTTCTTCTTCGTTGGTGGGGTTGCCCACCACGGAAATATCCTGCTCAGCGCGCGCGCCCAGATGCAGCAGCAAGGTGGCGTCGCCGCCGTCGTCCAGGATCATGTTGGCGTACTGGTCGGCGCCCCACTCGAAGATACGGTGGGTGAACTGCCAGTATTCCTCCAGCGATTCGCCCTTGTAGGCGAACACGGGAATGTTGGCGGCGGCGATGGCGGCCGCGGCGTGATCCTGGGTGGAGAAGATATTGCACGAGGCCCAGCGCACTTCGGCACCCAGAGCCACCAGCGTTTCGATCAATACGCCGGTCTGGATGGTCATGTGCAGACTGCCGGCGATGCGCGCGCCCTTCAGCGGCTGGCGTCCGGCGTATTCCTCGCGCACGGCCATCAGGCCCGGCATTTCGGTTTCGGCAATGTTCAGTTCCTTGCGGCCCCAGGCGGCAAGGGACAGGTCGGCGACCTGGAAGTCTTTGAATTCGGCCACAGTGTGTGCTCCTGGTGTGGCCGGGAAGGGCGCTCGCGCGGTCGGAGTTCGACGCTGCTCACCTGTGCGCCCCGTGCCCGGCACGGGTTTCCGGGCCGCTGACTAAACCCTGCTGGGAACGGCGCATCGCCCTTCGAGGCGTGGCACGAACATCTTCGTCCATGTGCCTTGCCAGCATCGTTGCATCGGGTTTGGTCAGCGGCCCGTCGATTCGCTCACGACGCGCGGTTGCGCGGCATCGCTGGCGATTCACGGTCAGGTGAGCGTCGTTGGACGGCATGGCGGGTAGCCGCTACCGGGTCCGAGCCTGGGATGGCGGATAGCCGTCTCGCAACGCTCCTCGGGGAGTCGCAATGATAGCGAATCAGCCTTCGCTTGCCGAGTCCGGGGCGGGGGGCGTCATCTCCCGGGTGACCATCACCTGGTCCACCCGCAGGTGGTCCACGTCCACCACTTCGAAGCGATAGCCCGACAGGTTCACCGACTCCGCCTTGCGCGGAAGCTTTTTCAGCACCCACATCATCAGCCCGGCCACGGTTTCGTAGCTTTCCTCGTGCGGCAGTTCGTCCAGGCCCAGCACCTTGCGCAGATCGTCCACCGGGGTGGAGCCATCCACCAGCCATGAGTTGGCGTCGCGTTGCACGATCAGTTCGTCGCCCGGCAGCGCACCGGCGCCGATCAGGTGGCCGGTTACGTCGGCCAGCGAGATCACGCCGACCACCAGCGCGTATTCGTTGACCACCACGGCGAAATCCTCGCGCGCCTCGCGAAAGCGATCGAGCATCTCGGCCAGCGACAGTGTGTCCGGCACCGCCAGCAGCCGTTCGCTGGTGGCATGCTTCAGGCTGGCCAGCAGGTTGCCGCCGCGCTCGCCGGCCAGCGAGTGCGCCAGTAGCAGCTTGGTCGCCACGTAGGCATAGGCGTTGTCGATCCCATCGCGGCACAACGGGTACTTGGAGTGTGGCGCACCGGCGATCTTGGCGCGCAGCATGGCTTCGTCGTCGTCCACCAGAAAGTAGGTGACCTGCTCGCGCGGCGTCATTGCGCTGGTCACGTAGCGCTCGCCCAGTTCGAACACGTTTTCGATCACGTGGTGTTCGGTACGCGCCACCGTGCCGGCGGCGGCACCCGCGTCGATCACGGCGACGATCTCGTCGGCGGTCATCGATTCGTCGCGCCGGGCCGGCAGTTTGAATAGCCGCAATATCGCGTTGGCAACGCCGTCGAACAGCAGCACCAGCGGTCGCAGCACCCAGGCGCAGCCCAGCATTGGCCGCACCACCGTCACGGCACAGCGCTCCGGCGCCAGCATTGCCAGCCGCTTGGGGATCAGGTCGGCAAACTGGATGAACAGCGCGGTGGTCAGCAGGAAGGTAAGCAGGAATCCCAGGTTGTCCGCGGCGTTTCCCTCGGGGAAATGGGCGGAAAGCCATGCGCTGGCGCGGGCCGAAAAAGTGGCCTCGCCCACCAGACCGCCCAGGATCGACACCGCGTTCACCCCGATCTGCACCACGGTGAAGAAGTCGCCCGGGCGTGACTGCAAGGCGATTACCCGCGCCGCATCGGCGTTGCCTTCCTCCGCCATCCGTTGCAGGCGAAAGCGTCGCGCGGCGGCGAGCGATATTTCGGAAATCGAGAAAAATGCGCTGGCCGCGATCAGCAGCAGCACGAACAGACCGGTACTCAACGTCATGGGACTTCCTTTGGCGCGGTGGCGGATGGCCGCGCGGTCGAACGAGGTCATGCCCGCGAGGGCGGGCGCTTCGAGGGTAGCGCAATGCACCGCTTTTGCAGAATGTGACGTTCGTCCAACGGCCTTGTCTGTTTTAAGACATGCCGGCGGTTGCCGTCGCCCACACTGGGCTCACCACTTCGACTCCGTAGATCGAGCGCCACGCAACATGGCGCTTTCCGCGCCTTTCCTACGGTGCTGAGCGGGCTTGTCCTACATCGAAGCCTTCACCCCGCGCGTAACGTGCAGGGGGTGGTCTCCCATCTCAAAGGATAAACATCATGTTCAAGAAAACGTTGATTGCCATGGGCACCCTGGCCCTCGCCCTGGGCATGCAGGCCCATGCCGATTCCGTCGCTCCGGAAAAGGCCGATGGCGCCCACATGAAGGACCCGCAAGCCCAACAGGCGAAGAAGACGCCGGCCGAACGCCGCGCCGGCATCCGCAAGATGGCCCAGGAAAGCCTGAACGAGATCTACAGCAAGTACCCCGACGCGAAGGACCAGATTGCCAAGGCCGCGGGCTATGCCGTGTTCAATACCGGCAGCGTGCAGGTGATCTTCCTCGGCGCTGGCGGTGGCGATGGTGTGGCGGTTCGCAACGGCAAGGAAACCTTCATGAAGGTGGCACAGGCCAAGGCCGGCCTGGGCCTGGGCGCCAAGAACTCGCGCCTGGTGCTGGTGTTCACCGACAAGGCGGCATTCGACAAATTCGTGAACAAGGGCTGGGCCTTCGAAGGCCAGGCCACCGCAGCGGCCAAGGCGGGCGATACTGGCGGCGGCATCGCCGGCGCCACGCTGATCGCGCCCAAGGTCTATGGCTATCAGTTCACCGAGAACGGCCTGACCGCCGAAGCCACGGTGGCGGCGGGCAAGTACTTCAAGGACAAGGAACTGAACCAGGGCAAGTAAGGCCGCGTGCCTTCGGCGACATCGCTCGCCTGAGCAAAGCCCCCGGCCCGACCGGGGGTTTCTTTTTGTAGTGCAAGCCTGCCTTGTAACAAGTTGCAGCGCCCGCGTCGCGGTTATCGTGGTTTTCTTTCCCGCTGCGATCTTCCTCATGCAACTGCACCTGCGCGTTAACATGTTCGGCCCCGACCTGCACCGGCGCCATGGGCAGAAGGTGCACAAGCTGGCGCTGCATGGCGGTTTTTCCTGCCCCAACCGCGACGGTACGCTGGGGCGCGGTGGCTGCACCTTCTGCAACGTGGAATCGTTCGCCGACGAAGCCATGCAACACCAGGACATCGCCACCCAGTTGGCCGAACAGATGGGCAAGGTGGATCGCGCCCTGCGTTACCTGGCGTATTTCCAGGCCTACACCAGTACCTACGATGAAGTCTGCCGGCTGCGCGCCATGTACGAATCCGCGCTGGCGCAGGCGGATATCGTCGGCCTGTGCGTCGGCACTAGGCCGGACTGCGTGCCCGACGCCGTGCTGGAACTGCTGGCCGGCTATCAGCGGAGCGGCTGCGAAGTCTGGCTGGAGCTGGGCTTGCAAACTGCCAACAATCACACGCTGCGCAAGATCAATCGCGGCCACGATTTCGCCTGCTATCAGCACACCGCCCGCGCCGCCCGCGCGCTGGGGCTGAAAGTGTGCACCCATCTCATCGTCGGCCTGCCGGGGGAAACGCATGGTCATGCACTGGAAACACTGGGTGCGGTGCTGGCCACCGGCGTGGATGGCCTCAAGCTGCATCCGCTGATGGTGGTGCAGGGCAGCACGCTGGAACGCGTGTGGCAGCGCGGGCGCATCGCGCCGCTGACGCTGGATGATTACGCTCGCACTGCCGGTGAACTGATCCGCCACACGCCAGCCGACGTGGTGTTCCACCGTGTCTCCGCCACCGCGCGCCGCCCCACGCTGCTGGCGCCGGACTGGTGTGAAAATCACTGGCTGGGCATGCAGGCCATCGAACGCTATCTGGTCGAACACGGCAGCCAGGGTTGCGCGGTGGGCGAACCGTGGAACGCGGTGCCGGTGGCGGGTTGAAGCTGTTGCCCGATGGTGGTCGCAAGCTGGTGTGGTGAACCGCAAAAGATGGGATAGTGCCGCCCCATTCATGCCGGGCGGGTAGACCTGCACGCAGCAGGCGACCCATTCGCGGTCAACCAGGGGGAATGTCGTGGGAATCATCAAATACATGGCGCTGTGCGCCGGCCTGCTGGCCGTCGTCGTGGCGCACGGGGCCGAGGCGGAGCGCAAGTATCTGAATCCGGCCGAGGTGAAGGAGGTGAACAACGTGGTGGTCCTGCGCCAGGACACGCCTGAATGGTATGACGTCTCCAACAACGTCAACCCGTGGTTCGCGTTCGGAATGCTGGGCGCGCTGCTCAGCACGCTGGACCCCAACTCGGATGCCGGTCCCTTCATGCCGTCGCTGATCTCGGGCAAGGGTCATAAGCTGACCAAGGCCATGGATCCAGCCACCACCAATCTGCAAGGCGCGCTGGCCGACCAGATTGCCGCCGGCCTGGCGCAGCGTGGCTACGTCACCAAGGTAGTGGGTTTTGCCGATCAGAAGCAGTTCGTCGAAACCGTCGCCCGCCTGCGGCAGGACGCCGGGGTGGATGCGATCCTGGTCACCAAGCTGTACTCGGCGTTCATCTCCCGTTCGATCATCTCGCCCTACGAGCCGTATTTGCTGGTCAACACGGCCTTTCTGAACAACCGCAGCGGGGCCACGCTGTACCAGCAAGACCTTACCTATGGTTTTTCCTTCTTCAAGCAGAAGAGCATCCACGTCGGTAGCGGGCTGAGTTCGTCTTTCGACAACATGGACCAGTTGCTTGCCCAGCCGCAGGTGCCTCGTAAGGCGTTGTACACCGGCGTGACCCGGGTGGCCGAGCAGGTCGTCATCGACCTGGGCAAGTTCTCGCCCCCGCTGCCGGAGCCAGAGCCGGAAGAAGAAGCCGCACCGGTGGCCGACGATGCCTCGGCGGTTGTCACCGAAAACGATGCGATCGAACCGCTCGCAGACAGCGTCGAGCCCTGAGCGCCTGTTCCAGGCCTTTTCACGGCGGTGGGCGGCGCAGTGCCGGGCCTCCGCTTGCGGCTTCGTGTGCTGCCAGGCCAACCGATTGCTGCGCGCCATGCTGCAAATGCAGCAGTCCTGCCCAGTCTGGCCCAGGCAATACGCGGCCTGACGCGCTGGTATGGCGTTTGCTCCGGGGGTGGTTCCGATTGCCACCCACCGAGAACCGCCCGCCATGGGAAACCCTGCCGACTTCGATCCACTGACGCTTGCCAATCGCCGCTATGGTCGCGATGAACTGCGCACGTTGCCGGACTTCAACGCCACGCTCGCCACCCAGTTGAGCCATCGTTCCGTGCGCGCGTTCACGCCCGAGCCACTGGCCGACGGCACGCTGGAACTGCTGCTGGCTGCCGCGCAATCGGCGCCCAGCTCATCCAATCTCCAGGTGTGGAGCGCCGTGGCAGTGCGGCAACCGGCGCGCAAGGCACGGCTGGCGGCGCTGGCCAACCACCAGACGCAGATCGTCGAGGCGCCATTGCTGCTGGTATTCCTGGCCGACCTGTCGCGATTGCATCGCATCGGCGCTGCGCAGGGCGAACCGTTGGTGGGCGCCGATTATCTCGACACCGCGCTGATGGGCTTCATCGATGCCGCGCTGGCGGCGCAGAACGTCGTCACCGCCGCCGAATCGCTGGGGCTGGGCACCGTCTACATCGGCGCGCTGCGCAACCGCCCGGAGGAAGTGGCCGCCGAGCTGGGGCTACCCCTGCACGTCGCGCCGGCCTTCGGCCTGGTGGTGGGTCATCCCGACCCGGCCCGGCCGACCGCGGTGAAGCCGCGCCTGCCGCAACGCGCCGTGCTGCACCACGAACAGTATTCCAGCGGCCCGGAAGCGGCCGCCGTGGCGGAGTACGACGACCTTATCCAGCATTTCCAGGCTACCCAGGCGCTGCCGCAGCAGGCGTGGAGTCGCCAGGCCGTGGCGCGTTTACGCGGGCCGGAGTCGCTGTCCGGCCGCCACCGGCTGCGCGAGGCGCTGGCGCAACTGGGCTTTCCGCTGATCTAGCGCCAGGAATGGCCGCATTGGGCATGGCCGGGAAACCGGCACCGGTGCTCGACGGCCTGGGCGCGCTGGCTATGACGCGATGGCCCCGGCCCGTTTCCCGGCGCAAAGCCACTTCCGGTCCGGCGCATCCGAACCACCCGTATCGCCATGAACCGTTCGATCCCACCCTTGGAGCGCCCCCATGCCCAGCCTTGCCCTCGATACGCCTGAACTGGCGGAACAATACGATCAGGTCAGCGACCTGCAATACGAACACGGCCAGTACCTGTTGCGGGCGCTGGCGCTCAAGCCTGGTGAAGCGTTGCTCGACGTGGGCAGTGGCACTGGCCGGTTGGCGGAATACGCCGCGCGCCACTATGTGGGCGTCACTGGCCGCGTGGTCGGCGTCGATCCGCTGCCGTTGCGCATCGAGATCGCGCGCCGGCGCGGACTACCGCAACTGTCGTTCGACGTCGCGCGGGGCGAAGACCTGACGCGCTTTTCCGATGGCGAGTTCGACGCGCTGGTGCTCAACAGCGTCTACCACTGGCTGCCGGACAAAGCGCCGGTACTGGCCGAGGCGTTTCGCGTGCTCAAACCGGGTGGGCGCATCGCCATCAGCACGGCCAGCCGCGAGCGGCCGCACGACATCCAGCAGGTGCTGGCACGAGTACTGGCACGCGCCGGCCTGGGCCGCGCCACTTCGTCCGGCAGCACGCCATTCCGTGTCAGCCACGCCGAACTGGCGCGGCAACTGGAGGAAGGCGGCTTCTTCATCGATGAAATCCGCTTGCGGCGCTTTCCCGACCATTTCCCCAACGTCGATGCGGTACTGGCATTCAGCAGTGCCAGCTCGTTCGGCAACTTCCTTGGCGACTTCGTCCCCGAGGTGCGCGCGCAGCTGCTGCCGGCGCTACGCCAGGCATTGCAGGAGCTGGCGACGCCGAACGGGTTGCTGCTGCATCGCAATCTGCATTTCGCGTTGGCGCACCGGCCGGTGTAGGTGAGCCATCTTGGTACTTGATGCAAAAAAAGGCAGATCCAGGTCCCCGCGACTGAACACCCGCAGCGCGGATGGCTTGGTGCCCTCAACGGCCGGGCAGGCCGGTTCATTTCTTCTGCGCGGCCAAAAGAACCGAGCCAAAGAAAAGGGCCGCTTGCGTCTTCGCCCCTCCGGGGCTCCCTCGATCGGTCGGGAGCCTAAGGTCTCCCTCCACTCCTCAGCGCCATGTAACGGAACCTGAAAACCCGTTGCGTGCGAAGGGAAGCGGTCGTGACACAAGACCGATCAAACCACTCACTTCTTTCACTACAAGGAATAACCATGCCCCATCAACTGTTCGTTTCGCCTGGCGCGTGTTCGCTGGGTGCCCATGTCGTCGTGCGCGAGCTGGATCTGCCGGTCGAGATCGTGCTGTCGCCGCCGCGCGACCCCGCGTCGCGCATCCACAGCGTCAACCCGCTGGGCCGCGTGCCGGCGCTGCTGCTGGACGATGGCACCGTCATCACGGAGAACAGCGCCATCCTGCCGTTCCTGGCGGACCTTGCGCCGGGTACATCCCTGTTTGCGCCGGCCGGCAGCGCTGAGCGCGGGTTGATCCAATCGTGGATCGGCTACTTCAGCGCCGAGGTACATGCTGGCGGCTTCCGCCAGGTGAACCGTCCCGAGCGCTACGCGGAAGACCCGGCCAGCCATGAAGGCGTGCGCGCGCAATCCAGGCGCACGCTGCATGCCACCGTGGCGCACATCGATCGCCACCTCGCCACGCGCGATTGGCTGGTGGGTGGTCGTTTCACCATTGCCGACGCTTACCTGGGCGTATTCGTCCGCTGGATCGCCCGCCTCGGCCCTGAGTTCGCCGAATTCGATGCCCTCAACCGCTACCGCGAGGCCTACCAGGCGCGTCCCTCGGTGCTGGCCGCGCTGGCGGCGGAGGGGTAGGGGTGCGTGAGGGGTGAGGGGTAAAGGCAGCAGCAACAACTCCGGCACCTGCTTTTGCTGCTGCCTTTACCCCTCACTCCTCACACTTTTATTTCCATTGGAAATAAAAGAATCATTCAAAAGTATTTGCAGCACTAATAACGACGACATAAATTCCTTCCTGTTCTGTAAATAACAGCCGTTATTCCAGGGAGAAAATCATGCCGACCGTCGTCACGCTCTCGGGCAGCCCCAGCAGCCGGTCCCGTTCGCAAGGGTTGCTCAACCATGCCGCCACGCGACTGGCGGCGCAGGGCATCGAGATCCAGCCGTTTACGCTGGCCGATTTTCCGGCCGAGGCGCTGGTGTTCGCCCACTTCGATCACCCCGACATCCAACGGTTGCACCAGGCGGTTGCCCAGGCCGACGGCCTGGTGGTCGCTACGCCGGTCTACAAGGCGGCGTATTCCGGCGCACTGAAGCTGTTGCTCGATCTGTTGCCCGAACGCGCGCTGTCGCACCACGCGGTATTGCCGCTGGCCACGGGTGGCAGCAATGCCCACATGCTGGCTGTCGATTACGCATTGCAGCCAGTGCTGGCGGCGCTGAAGGCGCGTCACATCGTCGGCGGGGTGTACGGCACCGACCAGGAACTGAGCTGGGGCGAGGACGGCACGCTGCAACTGGCGTCCGGCATCGCCGAGCGCCTGGAAGACGTACTGGCGCGCTTCATCGCCCACCTGCCCAACCCTGGCCGCGCCCAGCTCGACCCGCATGCGCTGCATGACCGGGTCCGGATCGCCGCGATTTCCGTTTGAGCATGAGCCGGAAATGACATGGCAATCCGTGGCGGTGCGCTACCCAGGCAAGGCCCCCGGCAAAGCCGGTCGCGAGCGGGGCGGCTGTGCGCCGGTAGCCAGCCCACCTTGATTGATTCCACTCCCCCGCCCTCACCGTAGCAAGGGGGCCTCGCCTGGCTCGGGGCGGTGTGGGTTCGCTGTATCGCAATGAATGAAAACAATCGATTCGAACCAATAACCACCATTTGGAGAACACCCATGAAACGTATCCTGACCGCCGCCCTGGCCGGGCTGGCCCTGACCTTCGCGGCGCATGCCGCCCACGCCGAGGAACTGCGCATCGGCTTCCAGAAATACGGCACGCTCACCGTGCTCAAGGCGCGCGGCACGCTGGAACAGCGGCTCAAGCCGCTGGGCTTCACTGTGCGCTGGGTGGAGTTCCCGGCCGGGCCGCAACTGCTGGAAGGGCTGAATGTCGGAGCCATCGACTTCGGCACCACCGGCGAAGCGCCGCCGATCTTCGCCCAGGCCGCCGGTGCCAGGCTGGTTTACGTCGGCAACGAACCGCCGGCGCCGGCTAGCGAAGCCATCGTGGTGCCCAAGAATTCGTCGCTGAAATCGGTGAAGGAACTCAAGGGCAAGAAAGTGGCGCTGAACAAGGGCTCCAACGTGCACTTCCTGCTGGTGAAGGCGCTGGAGGAAGCCGGCCTGAAGTGGACCGACATCCAGCCGGTGTACCTGCCGCCGGCCGACGCGCGCGCCGCGTTCGAGCGCGGCTCGGTCGAAGCGTGGGTGATCTGGGATCCGTTCCTCGCCGCCGCCGAAAAGCAGTTGAACGCCCGCGTGCTGCGCGATGGCAAGGGCCTGGTGGCCAACCACCAGTTCTTCCTGGCCGAGCGCGGCTTCGCCGAGCGCAATCCCAAGGTGTTGAGCACCGTACTCGACGAACTGGACAAGACTGACGAGTGGGCCGCCGCCAACCAGGCCGAAGTGGTCAAGCAGATCGCCCCGCTGCTGGGCCTGCCGGCCGACATCGTGCAGCTCGCGGTGGCGCGCTACAGCTACGGCGTGCAGCCGGTGACCGCCAAGGTGGCCGACGCCCAGCAACAGATCGCCGATGTGTTCCACGACCTGAAGCTGATTCCGAAGCCGATCAAGGTGAAGGACGCGCTGGTTCCCGCTAAATAAGGGGCTGGCCATGATCCGCCACCTTGCCACCCTCGCGCTTGCCGGCCTGCTGCTGGCGGGCGGGACCGCCGCCACCGAAGTGCACATCGGCTATCAGAAAAGCTCGCTCAACCTGATCGTGCTGAAAAGTCGCGGCTTGCTGGAAAAGCGTCTGGCTGTCGATGGCCACACCGTGAAATGGCACGAGTTCGCAGCCGGCCCGCAATTGCTGGAGGCGTTGGCGGTCGGCTCGGTGGACGTGGGCATGACCGGCGACACTCCGCCGATCTTCGCCCAATCCGCCGGCACATCGCTGGTCTACGTCGGCTTCGAGCCGCCCAAGCCGCAGGCGTCCGCCATCCTGGTGCCGGCCGATTCGGCCATCCGCCAGTTGGCCGACCTGAAAGGCAAACGCATCGCATTGCAGAAGGGCTCCAGCGCGCATTGGCTGCTGGTGCGCGCGCTGGACAAGGCCGGACTGAAGTGGGACGACATCCAGCCCGCCTACCTGACCCCGGCCGAGGCGCGCGCCGCGTTCGAACGCGGCAGCGTCGATGCCTGGGTGATCTGGGACCCGTTCTACGCCGCCGCGCAGAAGAGCCTGACCCCACGCGTGCTTGCCAGCGGCGAAGGGCTGGTGGCCAACCAGAGCTTCTACCTGGCGTCGCGCCGCTTCGCCGACGAGCAGACCCGCCTGTTGCAGGTCGTGTTCGACGCGCTGAGCGACAACGATGACTTTCTGGAGCAGCAGCCGGCCGAAGCCGCGCGCGTGCTGTCGCGCGCGGTGGGGCTGGACGTGCCCACCTTCGATCAGGTGGTCGCGCGGCGGCCCAGCTTCAAGGTCACCTGGCTGACGCCGCAGGTGGTGGCTGAGCAGCAGCGCATCGCCGACCGCTTCACCGATCTGAAGCTGATTCCCAGGCGCGTGGTGGTGAAGGACATCGTCTGGCAGCCGCAAACGCAATGACCGGGCGGTGCGGCCACTGGCCACGCCCCACAACCCGAGCGCGACGACGCGCCGCCCCCACGGCTTCGGCCGGGCGCCCGTCGCCGGTAATCGACATACCTACAAGGATTTCGCCATGAATGTCTTCTGGTTCCTGCCCACCCACGGCGATGGCCGCTATCTCGGTACCCAGCACGGGGCCCGCACCGTCGATCACGGTTACCTCAAGCAGATCGCCCAGGCCGCCGATCAGCTCGGCTTCGAAGGTGTGCTGATCCCCACCGGCCGCTCTTGCGAGGATTCGTGGGTGATCGCCAGCTCGCTGGTGCCGTTTACCGAACGCCTGAAGTTCCTGGTGGCGATCCGCCCCGGCATCATCTCGCCCACCGTCTCGGCGCGGCAGGCCGCTACGCTGGACCGCATCTCCGGTGGCCGACTGCTGATCAACGTGGTCACCGGCGGCGATCCGGACGAACAGCACGGCGACGGTAACTTCCTCGACCATGCCCAGCGCTATGAGGTGACCGACGAGTTCCTGCGCATCTGGCGCGGCGTGCTGTCGGGCGAGGCGGTGGACTTCGAAGGCAAGCATCTCAAGGTGAAGAACGCCAAGGCGTTGTTCCCGCCGATCCAGCAACCGTACCCGCCGCTGTGGTTCGGCGGCTCGTCGCCGGAGGCGCACCAACTCGCCGCCCAGCAGCTCGACGTCTACCTCACCTGGGGCGAACCTCCCGAGGCCGTCGCCCGCAAGATTGCCGACGTGCGCGCCAAGGCCGCCGCCGTTGGCCGCAGCGTGCGCTTCGGTATCCGCCTGCACGTGATCGTGCGCGAAACCAGCGCCGAGGCGTGGCGCGCCGCCGACAAGCTGATCGAGCATGTCACCGACGACACCATCGCTGCCGCGCAAAAGGCGTTTGCCCGCTTCGACAGCGAAGGCCAGCGCCGCATGGCGCAACTGCATGGCGGCCGGCGCGACAACCTGGAAGTAGCCCCCAACCTGTGGGCCGGCGTCGGTCTGGTGCGTGGCGGCGCTGGCACCGCGCTGGTGGGCAGCCCCGAGGAAGTGGCCGCCCGGATGAAGGAATACGCCGATCTCGGCATCGAGACCTTCATCTTCTCCGGCTATCCGCACCTGGAAGAAGCCTACCGCGTGGCCGACCTGCTGTTTCCGCTGCTGCCACTGGCGCAGCGCCGCTCCACCGCGAAGCAGAACCTGACCGGCCCGTTTGGCGAGGTGATCGCCAACGACATCGTACCGATCGCGGTGCCGGCATGAACTTGCGGGCAGTGTCGCGGCATCACCTGAATCAGGCCCTCGGCGAAGCCGGGCGCGCACTAGGTCTGGTAGGCAGGTATCGGCGCTGCTTGTTTGATTCCACTCCCCCCCTCGCTGCCGCGAGGGGGCCTCGCTTTGCTCGGGGTGTGGTTCCCGGTCAATGGCACGCTTGAAGCAAGCTTTAGGAGGTAACTCATGACGATTGCCAATGTCCTGTTCAAACGCCTGGCACCTTGGGCCGCGCCGGCCCTGCTGGTCCTGGCGTGGCAATGGGCCGCCACTCACGGCTTGATCGGTAGCCGTATCCTGCCGCCTCCGCTGGAGGTGCTGAAGGCGGGGGTGACGCTGGCCGAGAACGGCGAGCTGTGGACCCACCTGAAGATCAGCTTCTGGCGCGCGCTGATCGGCTTTGCCATCGGTGGCGGGCTGGGACTGTTGCTGGGGCTGATCACCGGGTTGTCGCGGCGCGGCGAACTGCTGCTGGATACCAGCGTGCAGATGATCCGCAATATTCCGCCGCTGGCGTTGATTCCGCTGGTGATCCTGTGGTTCGGCATCGACGAAGCCGCCAAGCTGTTCCTGGTGGCGTTCGGTACGCTGTTCCCGGTGTACATCAACACCTACCACGGTATCCGCTCGGTGGACGCCGGCCTGGTGGAAATGGCGCGCAGCTACGGCCTGCGCGGCTGGCCGCTGTTCCGCGACGTGATCCTGCCCGGCGCGCTGCCGAGCATCCTCGTTGGCGTGCGCTTCGCCATCGGCTTCGCCTGGATTCTGCTGATCGTGGCCGAAACGATCTCCGCCAGCTCCGGCATCGGTTACCTGGCGATGAACGCGCGCGAGTTCCTTCAGACCGACGTGGTGGTGCTCGCCATCCTGCTCTACGCCGTGCTCGGCAAACTGTCGGATTGGGCCGCGCGCTGGGTGGAACGCATCTGGCTGCGCTGGCATCCGGCCTATCAGTGAGAAAACACCATGACCCAGACCACTCTTGAAGGCACTGCCGGCGTAGCGCTCGCCATTCGCGGGCTGAGCAAGCGCTTCGGCACCCAAACCGTGCTGACCACGCTGGACCTGGACATCCAGGCCGGCGAATTCGTCGCCATCGTCGGTCGCTCCGGCTGCGGAAAATCCACCTTGCTGCGGCTGGTTGCAGGGCTCGACCGTGCCAGTGCCGGTCGCATCGACGCCGATGGCGTGCCGCTGGCGCAGAGCGGCGCCGACACCCGGCTGATGTTCCAGGACGCGCGCCTGCTGCCGTGGAAAAGCGTGCTCGCCAATGTCGGCCTGGGCCTGGCCGGCGACTGGCAGCCGCGTGCCCGCGCCGCGCTGGGCGAAGTGGGCCTGGCTGAGCATGCACACAAATGGCCCAGCCAGTTGTCCGGCGGCCAGCGCCAGCGCGTGGCCCTGGCGCGCGCGTTGATCCACGAGCCACAACTGCTGTTGCTGGACGAACCGCTGGGTGCGCTGGACGCGCTGACCCGCATCGAGATGCAACAACTGATCGAACGGTTGTGGCAGCGCCACCGCTGCACCGTGCTGTTGGTGACGCACGACGTGGAAGAGGCCGTGGCGCTGGCCGATCGCGTGCTGCTGATCGAAGAAGGCCGCGTTGGCCTCGACCTGCCGGTGCCCCTATCCCGCCCGCGTGCCCGCGGCGCCACCGGCTTCGGCGCCATTGAAGAACAGGTGCTGGCGCGCGTACTGCGCCAGCCCGAACTGGCCACCCCACAGGTGGACGAACTCCCTATCGCGCCGGGAGCGCTGCGCTGGGCGCTGTGAGTTTTGGAACTCGAGATTTGGGGGTTCAAGGGTTCGGGTTTTACCCTTCCCCCTTCTCTCTTCCCCTTCCCGATCACCATGCTCACCACCGAACGCTTGATCCTGCGCCCCTGGCGCGACGAAGACCTGGCGCCGCTTGCGGCGCTCAATGCCGACCCGGAGGTGATGCGTCACTTTCCCGCGCCGCTGGATCGCACGCAGAGCGATGCGCTGGCGGCGCGTTGGCAGCAGGGCATCGATGAGCGTGGCTGGGGGTTCTGGGCGGTGGCGTTGCGCGATGGCGGCGAGTTCGTCGGCATGGTCGGGTTGAACCCACCGGTGCTGGTGTTTCCGTTCTCGCCCTGCGTCGAGGTGGGCTGGCGGCTGGCTGCGCGCCATTGGGGGCGCGGCTATGCCAGCGAGGCCGCGCGCGCGGCGCTGGCGTTCGGTTTCGGGACGCTGGGGCTGGATGAAATCGTGTCGTTCACCGCAGTGTCCAACCTGCGCTCGCAGGCGGTGATGCGGCGGCTGGGCATGACGCGGGGCGATGATTTCGACCATCCGGCACTGGCGGCGGATCACCCGTTATGCCGGCACGCGCTGTATCGCCTGGGGCGGATCGCCGCCTTTCAGTCCCCCGCCTGATGTGGGGGGCGGCGCACGCCGTCCGTGACAAATGCCTATTCAAAATTAATATTAGAGGCATGCTCGTTCCCCGAACGAGCCGTTTCCGCAAGGCTCATCCCGCTCCCGCCAGCCACCAGGGTCACCCCATGCACAAGAAAGGCATTGCCGCCGCATCGCTGTTCCTTGCCGGTTGCGCCCGGGCACCATCGATCAATGTGCTGGGCGCATTCTTCCCGGACTGGCTGTTCTGCATCGTGGGCGGCATCTTCCTGACGCTACTGATCCGGTTGCTGATCCGCCGCCTGGGTTGGGCGCGCCACCTGGCCTGGCCCGGCCTGGTCTATGCATCGCTGACGGTACTGACCACGCTGGTGATCTGGCTGATCGTGTTCCAGGCATGACCAGCCGCCGCGCCCTGCGTCATGTTTCCATCGGGCGCGCTCGCCCCGGTGCCCGGCATTTGCGGGGCCACCGTTCAACCACCCCGGCTCGTAGCAGGCGTTAAGGAGCATTCATGGATACCCCTGTTCAACCCGCCCGCGGAAAGCTGATCGCCATCCTCCTGGTGGTCGCCGCGCTGCTGCTGGCCCTGTATGTCATCTGGCGGGTGGATACCGCGCCGCGCACCGACGATGCCTACGCCTATGCCGACACCATCAATGTCGCGCCGGAGGTCAGTGGACGCATCGTCGAAATGGCGGTCAAGGAAAACCAGGCGGTTAAGAAGGGCGATCTGCTGTTCCGCATCGACCAGCGCCCGTATCGGCAGACGCTGGCCAAGGCACGGGCCGCGTTGCTGGCGCTGGACAAGGAAATCGGGCTGACCCAGCGCTCGGTGGATGCGCAGAAGTACGGTGCCGACGCCGCCATTGCCAGCGTCGAGCGCGCGCGGCTGGCGGCGCGGCAGGCAAACGACACACTGGAACGGATGGCGCCGCTACTGGGCAAGGGCTACGTGGCGGCCGAACAGGTGGATCAGGCGCGCACCGCGGCGCGTGCGGCGCAGGCGCAACTGCTGGCGGCGCAACACGACGCGCAGCGGGCCACTGCCGGGATTGGCGGCGTGGATGCACTGGTGGCCCGGCGCGAAGTGGCGCGGGCCGAGATCGCGCTCGCGGAACTCAACCTGGACTACACCATCGTGCGCGCGCCGTTCGATGGCCGCGTCACCGGGCTTTCCACCACAGCCGGCCAGTTCGCCGCTGCTGGGCATCCCGTGTTCACGCTGATCGACAGCAGCCACTGGTACGTGGTGGCCAATTTCCGCGAAACCGAGTTGTCGAACATCCGGCCGGGCTCGCCAGCGCAGGTCTACCTGATGAGCGACAGCGGCCGGCACTTCAACGGCACCGTGGAATCGGTCGGCTTCGGTGTGTTCCCGGATGATGGCGGCGCAACGGTGGCCGGTCTGCCGCGCGTGGGCCGCAGCATCAACTGGGTGCGGGTGGCGCAACGCTTCCCGGTGCGGATCAAGGTGGAGGGCGCCGATCCGGCACTGTTCCGCATCGGTACGTCGGCCGTGGCCAGCATCACCGGGCCGGCGCCGGAACCGCGTGCGAAGCACTGAGCGGACCGGATCAATGCAAGCGCTCGCCGACCTGCGCCTCTGGCTCGATACGACGCCGGCGTGGTCGTTCCTGAAAAGCCAGCTCGCGCCATTTCCCGGCCGCGCCAACGCCATGTGGCGCTATGTATTCGCCAGCGCCTGCGTCATCGTCATCTCGCTGGGTTTTCAGATCCCCCTGCTTTCGCTCTCGCTGATCGTGGTGTTTTTCACCGCGCAGGAAAACACCGCCCTCACCAAGCTGAGCGCCGCCATCATGCTGGCGGGCAGCCTGGTGATCACCTCGCTGTGCCTGCTGCTGGTGATGTTCACGTTCGACTACCCCGTGCCGCGTATCCTCGGCGCGTGCGCGCTGGTGTTTTGCGGGCTGTATCTGCTGCGTACCAGCTCGCTGGGCGTGCTGGGCTTCCTCGGCTCGATCCAGGTGATCTACACGCAGAGCTTCATCGATCTGAACCTGCCGCCGGAACTGCTGGTTCGCGTGATCCTGTGGAGCTGGGTCGCCACCGCCTACCCGGTGGTGCTGACCGTGCTGGTGAACCTGCTGTTCCTGCCGACCGAGCCGCAGCGCCAGCTGGAGGCCGAAATCCGCCGCCAGCTCGATGACGTGATCGCCCAGCTCGACGCCCGGCTGCTGGGTCGTGCCGCGCCGCCGCTGCCAGCCAGTGCGCTGGAGCGTGGCGTGCTCACCCTGCAACGCCACCTGGGTTTCGCCGTGATGGCGGAGGCGGACTATCGCCGCAATCAGGCGTGGCACTTGCTGCGCATCACCACCGTGGACCGATTGCACACCGCCGCCAGCCACCTGGCTGGCGAGACGCCGGCCGAGCTCGATCCGGCAAACCGGGAACTGCTGCATGCGCTGCTCGCGACGGTGCGGGCCCTGCGGGACCAGACCGGCGGGCGGGCGGCGTTCCAGCCGCCACAACCGCTGTCGGCGCTGGCGCAAGCGCCAACGGCGGACCCGACCCTGGTGGAAATGGCCTACGCGCTGCAAGGGCTGGGCGACGCCAGCGACGCCGACCTGCCCCCGCCGCCGTCCCGGCCGCGCGGCCTGATGGCGGCGGACGCCTTCAGCAATCCGGCGTATGCCCGCTTCGCCGTGAAAACGTTGCTGGCCACGCTGGTCTGCTATGTGTTCTACACCGCCGTGCAGTGGCAGGGCATCCACACCATCATGCTCACCGTCATCATCCTGGCGTTGCCCAGCGTCGGCAGTAGCCGGACCAAGGGCTGGCAGCGTATCGCCGGCTGCGCGGTGGGCAGCGTGATTGCGCTGGCGGCCACTGTGTTCGTCATTCCGCATCTGGACGGTCTCACCGGCTTCCTGTTGATGTCGCTGGTGGTGATCGGCGCCGGTGGCTGGGTGGCGGCCGGCCCGGCGCGCAGCAACTATGCCGGCATGCAACTGGTGCTGGCCTATGTGCTGGCGATGTTTGCCCATGCGGGCCCCAGCACTGACCTCACCGAGATTCGTGATCGCATGATCGGCATCCTGCTGGGTGCTGCGGTGTCCACCCTGGTGCAACTGACCGTATGGCCCGAACTGGACCGCGATGCGCTGCGCCCCCGGCTGGCGCGCATCCTGCGCAGCATCGCCACGCTGGCGCGCGCGCGCGAGGCAGAGCCCGAACGGCGGCAGGCCAGTATCGACCAGGCACGGCTGGCTGGCTGGGCGCTGGTGGCCGGCGCGCGCGAAGCGCAGGCCAATGCATTGCTGGAGCCGGGCTGGCATGTTGCGGCGCTCGACCCGACCCAGGTGCAGACCTGGCTGACGCAGGCGCAGGAAGCATTGCTGGCGGTGAACCGTTTGCAAACATTGTTGCAGGCGGGTTTGGGCGATCTGTCCGCGCCGATGCGCCAGGCGGCGGAGCGCTTTGCCCTGGATGCGGCGGCCACCCTCGACGCGCTGGCGATAAGGATGGAACAGCGGGCGGGCGAGGTAACGGCACTCTCCAGCGCGGCGGTGGATGCGCTGGACGGGGTGGACGATGCGCCGGGGCAACCGGCGCTGATTGCGGCGGTACACGCGGTGCGGTCCTGCATCGCGCAAATGCAGCCGTCGGCCTCTCAGGCGGCGGCGGATTGAGGTTTCCGAACATGCGCACACGACTCATCATTTCCTGGCGCGCCGTGGTCGGCGGTGCGGCGCTGCTGGCGCTGACCGGCTGCGCCCTGATCCGCGACGAGCCCCCCGCGATGGCTGCCGTCGATCCGGCGCGGATCAGGCTGGCGGAAGACATCAAGCTGGCGCGCGAAGGCTGGCCCGAGGCGCAATGGTGGCAACGCTACCAAGACCCGCAGCTCGACGCACTGATCGCCACCGGCCAGCGCCGCTCGCCCCGGATGGCCATCGCTCGCGCCCAGGTGGAAGCGGCCCGCGCCCAGACGCGGCTGACACATGCCAGCGGCGGCCTGCTGTTGGGGCTGGTTGGCTCCATCTCGCGCCAGTCGCCGTCCGAAAACGGCTATCTCGGCCCGTTTGCCAAGAACGAACCGGCGCTGGGGCTGGACGGCCCCTGGTATACCGGCGGGACGCTGGCGCTGGAAGGCAGCTACGAATTCGACCTGTGGGGCAAGCACAGCGCGCAGACCCAGGCCGCACTGGGCATCGAAAACGCGCGCCTGGCCGAAGCGGCGCAGGCAGAGCTGTGGATCGCGGCCCAGATCGCCCAGGTGTATTTCGATATCCAGTCGCTGTACGCCGCGCGGGACCTGCTGCGCCAATCGCGGGAGATCGAACGCGAAATGCTGGCCGCGCATACCGCGCGCGCCGAGCGCGGGCTGGAGCCGCGTACCCAGGTCGAACTCACGCGCATCCACGTGCTGGAGCTGGACAAGCAGATGGCGGATGTAGAGAGCAAATTGAAGATGCTGGAAGAGGCCATGCGGCCATTGCTGGGCGCCGGTGCCGACGATCTGCCGGAGATCGCGCAGCGCCCGCTGCCCCCGCAAGCCGGCGCCATCCCCGCCACGCTGGGTTACGAGTTGCTGGCGCGGCGCGCCGACCTGCAGGCGATGCGCTGGTCGGTGCAGGCATCGCTGAGCGGCGTGGATGCCGCCCGCGCGGCGTTTTACCCCACCTTCGACATCAAGGTGTTCTTCGGGCTGGATTCGCTGCACCTCGACAATCTGCTGGAACGCTCCAGCCGACAGATCCAGGTAGTGCCCGGCCTGACGCTGCCGCTGTTCGACAGCGGCCGGCTCAACGCCAACCTCGCCAGCGCCCGCAGCAGTAGCAACCTCACCATTGCCCAGTACAACGCCGCTGTGGTGGACGCGGTGCGCCAGGTGGCGCATGCCGGGGTGGAACTGCAAGGCTTGCAGCAACAAGCCGATATCCAGGACGCCAAGCTGGCCGCCACCCGCTTCGCCAGCGACAGCGCCGTCGCCCATTACCAGCGTGGCCTGGCCGACAAGGTACTGGCGATGGAATCTCGCCTGCCGGTGCTCTACGAACAAGGCCAGCAACTGGCGCTGCGCAGCCGCCAGCTCAACGCCGAAATTGCCCTGACGCTGGCGCTGGGCGGGGGCTATCGCGTGGCGGATGACGCGCATGCTCCGGCACCCTGAGCGTCGGGTCGCCCGATGCGGCATGCGATAGTCGTCACTCCACCGGCTGCGGCCCGGTTGGCGATTGCGGCGGTGTGGCGTTGGCCTGACCGGGGCCGAGCATGCCGGCATTGCGGAACGCCTGCACCGGCACGGCGAACTCCAGGCCCTCACGCTCGAACGCGCTGACCAGGTCCAGATTGATCGCCTGCTGGATGTCCATGTAGAGATTGAAATCCGGCGACAGTACGAAATACACCACTTCGAACGTGAACGCGGCGTTGCCGATGCCCTGGAAGTGGGCGCGGTCGATCCGCACCTTCTCGCGTGCGGTGACAATATCGCGGATCAGGCCGGGCAGCCGTTCCAGCTTGTCGCGCGGCGTGTCGTAGGGCACGGCCACGCTGAACACCACGCGGCGCTCCTGCAACTTCTGGTAATTGCGGATGCGGCTTTTCAGCAGGTCGTCATTGGAGAACACCAGTTGCTCTCCCGACAGGCTGCGCACCCGCGTGGTCTTCAGCCCCACGCGCTCGATGCTGCCCATCATGTCGCCGACGATGATGAAATCGCCCACCACGAATGGTTTGTCCAGCACGATGGCCAGCGAGGCGAACAGATCGCCCAGGATGTTCTGCACCGCCAGCGCCACCGCCACGCCGCCAATGCCCAGGCCGGCGATCAGGCCGGAGATATTGAAGCCGAGTTGATCGAGCACGATCAGCAGGATCATCGTCCACAGCACCAGCCGTGCCAGGAAGCCGAGCACGGTCATGGCGGTGGCTGCCTCGGCGTCGATCTGGCGACGACGCACCGTTTCGCTGGCGAACCATTGCACCAGCGCGCGGTTTACCCAGAACGCCACCTGCACGATGAAGGCGATCAGGGCGATGATGGAGAGTGTGCTGTCCACTTTGACCGGCAGCGTCAATCCGTTGGTGCCCACCTTGATGGCGATGGGCAGCAGTAGCCAGAAGCGCGTGGCGGCGAACGACGCGGCCCAGGCCTGGACGACGCTGGATTTGCGCGTTTGCAGGCGCGGCGCCAGCCAGGCGGTGAGGGCATACCGGATGGCGTACAGCGCCACGAGGGTGGCGAGGGCAATGGCGATGGCAACCAGCAGGTCTTGCTGGCTGTTGTCGCGGAGGATCTGGCGGATCATTCGGTACTCCTTTCTTTTTGCATCGCCCTTTGGGGGCGGTGCCTGGAATCGTGGTGCTTACTGTGACTTGCCATTGCCATTGCCATTGCCATTGCCACCGCAACTGCAACTGCAACTGCAACTGCAACTGCCTTTAACCGCCTGGCGCCTGCGGCGCGGATGATTGATGCCCTTGGCGGCCGGGCGGGCCGGTTCATTTCTTTTGCTTCGCCAAAAGAAACGAACCAAAGAAAAGGCGACCCTGCATCCGCGCCCCTTCGGGGTTCCCTCGCTCCAGACAATCGAGCGGTGGCTGCGGAACTCGCGCGCAAGCGCGCTCAGACAGTCCTCGCCGAATTCCCGCCCGCTTGTCTTCCTCTCGGCGCTGCTGAAGGGGACCCGGCAGACCATCCACTCCCCCGACCCCTCGCCTTGAAGGCAAGAGGTGACGTGTGCGAGCGCCTGCGGGTAAAAGCGGCCACATTGGCAATTCGGGCGCTCGCAAAACTCACAAACCTTAGTTTTGTTTTTCCAGTCCCTTGGCACTCAACGGCCTTGCCCCCGTTACGTGGCGCCGAGGAGTGGAGGGAGACCTTAGGCTCCCGACCGACTGAGGGCACTCCGGAGGGGCGCAGACGGCGGTGCCGCCAAAGCTTAGCGGCTTGCCGCTTGGCGACGCGCCATGCAGAGCGAAGCGTCGCACCGCCTTTTCTTGGGTTCGTTTCTTTTGGCGGAGCAAAAGAAATGATCCGGCCTGCCCGGTCGCTAAGGGCGTCAATCATCCGCGCCGTAAGGCGCTCAACGGTTAAAGCCTTTGAAGTTGTTGCAGTTGCCGTCGTCGTTGCCGTAGCAACCGCAACGGCAAAGTCCTGGTTCTCGGCCCCCATCACTTTCCCCCCGCCGCCGTCGGCGTCACCTTCGGCTTCGTCGTTGCCGGGGCCGGCGTTACCTTGGTCTTGGGCGTGGAGGTCGGCGCCGGTGCGGGGGTCGGCGTTCCCGTCGGCGTGCGGTTCCAGGTGCCTTGCCGCTCCGCCGGATCGCTCGCCGTACCTTTCCCGCCTGGTGCGCGGGCCTTCTCCTGTTCCTGCAATTGCTTCCCCGCTTTGCGCGGATTCTTCAGCAGCGCCGCGCACGGCGTATCTTCCGCACCGCCCAGCTCGATCAGCGGCAAGAGCGCCAGCGGCGGCGAGATTGTGGCTAGCGCGGCGGCGACGGCCACGCGGCCGGTGGGTTGCGGCAGGCTGGGGCGCACATTGGGCTTGCCCAGTGGGCCGGACAGCACGATCGGCCCACGTAGCGCGGCCAGGCTGATGTCCTTCGGATCGGAACGCAGCCGCATGTCCAGTTGTTCGTTCTTCAGATCGATGGTGCCTTCACCCTTGACCACGCTCTTTTCGGTATCGAGTACCAGCGTGCGGGTGATCAGGTTGCCTTGCTTGGCCTCGAAATCGGCCACGGCGCAGCGGATGTCGATCTGCTCGTCGCCCGTGAGCAGAATCGCCAGCGAGTTGGCCACGTCCAGATTGGCCAGGCGCATGATCAGCTTGCTGGTGCTGCCGCCGTGCATCAGCAGCGCGATGTCCCCATTGGCGCTGCCGGCCATGCGCGCGACGGAATCGCCGCGCATGTCCAGCTTGGCCCAGCCGCCGACGAGACCGACACTGGCTTTTTCGCCGAGATCCAGCTTGGGTACCAGGCGCTTCAGTTCCAGCTTGCGTACCTTGATGTCGGCCTGGGTGCGGAACGGCTCCAGGTTGCTGTCCAGTTTCACCGTGGAGCGCAGGTCGCCGCCGGCGACGCCGAAGTTGAGTGGATTCAGCGTGACCACCCCGTCTTTCAGCAGCATGTGGGCTTCGAAGTCATCCAGCGGCAGCTTTTCGGTCTGGATGCGATGGCCTTTCAGATGCACGTCGGCATTGGCGACTTTGAGCTTTTCCACGTTGAAGGTGTTCTGTGGCAGTACCTTGCTGCCCGGCACGGCGATGGTCTGGCCGCTTTGCTCATCGCGCGCGCCGAGAAAGCCGGACAGGTCCTTCAGGTCCAGCCGGCGCGAGCTGAGGTTGGCCTGGATGAATTGCGGCTTCTGGCCGCGATCCACCTTGAACTCTCCGTTGAGGTCGCTGTTGCCCACCTTGCCGGCGATACGGCTCAGGTCCCAGATTTCGCCGCTGTGCTTGAGGTTGCCCCGTACCGAGTAGGCCGGGGTGGCGGGCAGTGGTACGCCGATCAGCGGATAAAGCTCGGCCAGGCTGCGCCCGGCGATGGAGAAGTTGGCGTCCAGCCCGCTGAACTCGCGCAGGTTGGTGATGGTGCCGTCGGCGCTGACGCGGGTGGGGCCGATGTGGCCGCGCGCTACGACGGGGTAGGGGCGCTGGCCGCGTGCCAGCGTCTGTTGCAGGTCGGTGACCGAGCCGATCTCGCCGGCCACGGCCAGCGGCTGGTTCTGGTAGCGGCCGTCGGCATCGATCACCAGCCGGCTGTGGCGGGTGTCGGCATCGCTGGCCTTGGAGTGTGCCTTGATGGTGACGTCGCTCTTGAGCCGCGGGTCCAGGTAACGCACCAACCCGTCATCCACGCGCAGCGTAACGATGTCCACGCCCTCGCTGTCGGGCCTGGTTGTGCGCGGTTTCAGGTCGAAGGCCCAGTTCCCCTGGCCTTTTTCATTGCGTTCCAGCAGCACGCGCGGGGCATCCAGCGCCACCAGCGGCAGCACCACGTGTCCCTTGAACAGTTGCCACAGGTCGATCTGCACCGCCAGCGAGCGCGCGTGCGCCATGGTCGGCTCCTTGCTCCACGCGGTGTTGCCCAATACCAGGTCGTTGGCGGTTACGGTGGGACGCATCGACAGGCGCACGTCCAGGTCGCCGTTGATGGCGAAGCTGCGCCCGGTTTCGGCGGTGACGCGGCGGGCGATGGGGCCGCGCAGCATGTTCCAGTCGAACAGCACGATGGCGGCGATCAGCAGCGCCAGCACGGTGCCGATGACGGCCAGTGCAGTGCGATGCCGGCGCGCCCAACTTCGGGTTTCGGTGTTCTTGTTCATTTGCATTCTCCTGTGCCCCCGTTCGATCGATGGACCGATGCCTCCTGTGCCTGAAGGTCGAATCGCCCTGTTGGCGTTGTCATGCGCGGTGGCGCCGAAGCACGGCGACCGGCAGTGGGTCGAGCACTGCCGACAGCGCGATGCGGTCGGTGGCGTCGAAACGCCGGCCGTTCAGTACGTCTTCCCATGGGCCGTCACCGGGCAGTGTCACCTCGGTGTCGGCCCAGTGCGCCGGGTCCAGCGTCGGCGCGGCGGCGCCATCCAGCAGCGCGGCCATGTGCAGCGGCACGATCACCACCAGCGTGTCGCCTTGGTATAGCCGGGAGAAGGCCAGTAGGTGCCGCTCCAGCGGGCCGCTTGCGGCCAGCGGCAGGTACTGCCCCAGCGTGAACAGTTCGGGATGCAGCCGCCGCGCGTTCAGCAGCCGGGCGATCAGTGCCTGCTTGATGCGGCCGTCCTGCCAGCTCGCCACCAGCGGTGCCAGCGTGCCCTGGCGCTCGAACAAGGCCAGCGCGGCTTCGCGGCTGTGCCAGTCCACTGGGCGGCGGTTGTCCGGGTCCACCAGGCTGAAATCCCAGAACTCCGTGCCCTGATACAGATCGGGAACACCGGGCACGGTGAGGCGCAGCGTGGTCTGTGTCAGCGCGTTCAAGGCGCCGGCGGCGGCGATGCGTTCGACGAAGGCCACCAGCCGCCGCACGAATTCGCTATCCGGCCGGAGCAGCGCTTCGACGAAGGCGCGACTGGCGGCTTCGTAGTCGGGGTGCGGAGTCAGCCAGTCGGTGCGTTGCTTGGCTTCGCGCTCGGCCTTTTCCTGCCAGCGCACGATGCGCTCAGCGAACGCGGCCAGCCCCGGCGCGTCGTCGGCGCGCAATCCCGGTGGCCAGGCGCCGATCAGTGTCTGGTACAGCATCAGTTCGGCCGGGCGGTCGGGAGTGGGCAGGCCATCGACCTCGCGCTTGAGCGCGGCGTTGGCGTCGCACCATACGGCCAGTTCGGCCAGGGTGTCGCGATGGTGTTCGCTCAGCACCGCCAGCCGCGCACGCAGGTCTTCCCCGCGCTTGTGGTCGTGGGTGGCGGTGGCCAGTTGCGCGTTCGGATAACGCTCGGCGCGCTGCGCGGCCAGGGCGTGAAAGGTATCGCGATCATCGGCGAAGCGTGCGGGATCGCCGCCCACTTCGTTGCTCGACAGCAGCCGGCCATGGCGGTAGAAGGCGGTATCTTCGATAGCCTTGGCGGCCACTGGCGATGTCAGTTGCTGGAAGCGCCGGCGCGCCGTGTGCAGCAAGGCGCTGTCGCGCGCCGGTTCGCGGCCCAGCCAGTCGGCGATGCGTTGCAGCACCGGGCGGTCGATGGGGCGCAATGTTGCCTGTGCGGCGCGCACGGCGGCATCGAGCTGGCGACGGTCTTCGCCGTCCAGCGCGTCGTCGCGGGCATAGATGCGGTAGACCGGGAAATGCACCACCAGCTCGGTCAGTGCGCGGGTCAGCGCGCGCGGTGGATAATCGCGCGTGGCGCGGCGCGAGCAGGCCACGTCGGCCAGTGCCTGCGCGGCGGCCGCCAGTTCGCTGGGAAAGCACTCCACCAGCATCTTGCGGCGCGCGGCGAGGCGCATCACATCGAAATCGCCGGCATCACCCAGCCCGGACAACGCGGCCCAGCCGGCTTCCAGTGGTTGAGCGCCGGCCGGGTCGTGCAGCAGCCGGCCCACCTGGTTCATGAAGTCGTAGCCGGTGGTGCCATCCACTGGCCAGTCGCGCATGGCTTCGTCGGGGGCGAGGATTTTTTCCACCACCAGCCAGGGTGCTCCGACGGGAGCGTGGGCCGGGCGGCGTTCGGCCAGCGTGGTCAGGCGGGCCCGCAACGCGGCGCAATAGCCGGCCGGGTCGGTCAGGCCGTCGATGTGATCGACCCGAACCCCATCGATCAGGCCGGCGGCGTACAAGCGGAAGATCAGTGCGTGTACGGCTTCGAATACGGCGGGGTCTTCGATGCGCAGCGCGGCCAATGTATCCACGGCAAAGAAGCGCCGCCAGTTGATGGCGTCCGACGCCGTGGTCCAGCTCGTCAGCCGGTAGTGCTGCTGTTCCAGTATCTCGTGCAGGCGGTCGATCGCTTCGGGGCTGCGCGGGTCGTGCGCGACCAGCGTGGCCAGGATGTCGGCGCGGCCGGAGCCGGTGGCGGCGTAGTCGCGCAGCTTGCGCCACGCCAATGCCGCGGCGGCAGTCAGCGCTTCGGGGGTGTCGTGGCCACCCAGAGCGTCGAACAGGTCGGCCAGCGCCAGCCCCTCCGCTTCGCCCAGGCCGTCGCGCAGCAACCGGGCATGGCTTTCCGGCGACAGCGGCAGGCGGCGTTCGCCGTAGCAGAGGTAGAAGTGGCCGGTGTCCCAGTCGAAGCGCGGCAGCAGTTCGCCTGCCTCCAGCAACGCGGCATAGTGCCCGCTCAGGATCGGCAGCAGCACCTTGCCCGCGAGGCCGGGCGTGGGCGAGTGCCAGTCGATGTCGAAGCAATGGGCATGACGGCTGCGCGCGCCCCAGGTGAGCACGTCCACCCACCACGGGTTGTGTTCGCAATCGATGCCCATGTGGTTGGGCACGATATCGACGATCAGCCCCATGCCGCGTTGGCGCAGCGCGGCGACCAGATGCGCCAGCCCGTCCTCCCCGCCGAGTTCCGGGTTGACGTGGGTGGGGTCGATCACGTCATAGCCATGCCGCGAGCCGGGCACGGCGGTGGTGATCGGCGAGGTGTACAGATGGCTGATGCCCAGGCTCGCGAAGTAATCCACCAGGTCGGCGGCGTGATGGAAAGTGAAGTCGCGGTGCAGTTGCAGGCGAACGGTAGCGCGGACTTTAGGCATGGGTTCGCTCCGGGGTGCGGCGGGGGTGGGAAGGTGGAGCAATTTCAAACCTTGAACCACTGCGGACACAGAGCGCACGGCGAGCCCCAGAGAACAACAAGAAAGACCTCATGCCGAACGGAATGGGTTGCTCTGTGTGGCTCTGTGTCCTCATTGTTCTCTGTGGGTCAAGGTTTGAACTTGCCTTCAAACCCAGTCTTGGATCAGCTTTCATCGCAGGGTCTCCCCGTCGCTCAGCCAGATCAGGCAGCACTGTGCCGGGATGTGGCCTTCAGCCAGGGTGGCGGTGGCGTCGGGCGGCGTCTGGTACAGCAGGCCGTTGTCGGGTAGTTCGGCCGGCAGTGCCGCGATGGGTAGCGCCGGGCCGAAGTTGGCCAGGACCGTGAGCAGGCGGCCGTCCCGCAGGCGCCATTGCGCCAGCACGCCGCGTTCGCCCGCCGGTTCGGCCAGCACCGCCTGGCAGCCGGGCAGCGCGGGAATCAGGTAGTCCCGGCGCAAGGTGAGCAGCAGGCCAACCAAGGCCAGCCGTTCGCGCGCGGCGGCGTTGCGCGGGGCGCTGGGATCGATGCAACTGCGCGCGAACGTATCGGGAGCCTGCGGGTCGGGAATGCGTTCGCGCTGCGCCGGGTCGGCGAAATCGGCAAAGTCGGCGAATTCTGCGCGCCGGCCGTTGCGGATGGCATCGGCCAGCTCCGGCTGATGGTCGATGAAGTAGAGGAAAGGTGCGGTTTCACCCCATTCCTCACCCATGAACAACATCGGGATCGGTGGCGTGAGCAGCAGTAGGGCGAGTGCGGCGTTCAGTGATGCGGGTTCGCACAGGGTGGTCAGCCGTTCGCCCAGCGCTCGGTTGCCGATCTGGTCGTGGTTTTGCAGGCAATTGACGAAAGCCGTGGGTGGCAGGTGGCCGCAGGGTTCGCCGCGCGGCGCACCCTGCCAGGGGGCGAACGGTTCGCCCTGGTAGACGAAGCCTTCGCGCAGACTGCGCGCCAGGTGGCGGGCGGGAGCGTCGGCATAGGCGGCGTAGTAGCCGGTGGCTTCGCCGGTGAGCAACACGTGTAGCGCGTGATGGGCATCGTCATTCCACTGGGCGGTATACGCGGTGTCGAGCAGGCTGGCGCTGTTGTCGGCGTTTTCCAGGACCAGGTGCACATGGCGGCGCGCCTCCACGCCGGCGCGGATACGCTCGGCGAAGTGGCGCAGGAAGGCGTGGTCGCCGATGGCGTGTGCGGCATCCAGCCGCAGGCCGTCGCAGCGGAATTCATTCAACCAGTACAGTGCGTTGGCCACCAGAAAGGCGCTGACCACCGGGTGGGCGGTGTTGAGCTGGTTGCCCCAGCCGCTGCCGTTGTCGAGGAAGAAGGGCTGTGCGTAGCCGTGCAGGTAATTGCCGGCCGGGCCGAAGTGGTTGTAGACCACATCAATGAATACCTGCACGCCATGGCGGTGCGCGGTGTCGATCAGGGCCTTGAGCTGGTCGGGCGTGCCGTAGCCTTCGAACGGGGCGAACGGCAGCACGCCGTCGTAGCCCCAGCCACGGGCGCCGGGAAATGCCGACAGCGGCATCAGTTCGATGGCGGTGATGCCCAGTTGCGCCAGTGCCGGCAGGTGTTCGCGCACGGCATCAAAGCCGCCGAACGCACCCACATGCAGTTCGTAGATCACCGTTTCCAGCCAGGGGCGGCCTAACCAGCCGCCAGTTTCCCAAGCGTAGGCATCGGGATCGGTGAGAACGCTCCAGCCGTCTGGCCCGCCCTGCTGGGCGCGCGATGCCGGATCCGGCACTGGCTGGCCATCCACCAGGAAGCGGTAGCGCTCGCCGGGGCGGGCGGGGGCATCGATCTCGTGGCCCCCATGCGGCGTGGCGGTCATTGCCAGCACGCGCCCATCGGCGAATTGCAGCGCGACGCGAGCGGCGTCGGGCGCCCACAGGCGAAAGCGCGCCAGCTCGCCGGTCAGGCAGTCGGCGCCGAAAGGCAGGGGCAGGGGCTGCGGTGCGTTCATGCAGGCTCCGGCGCGTTCTCCGGGGCGCCGTCGGCGTGGGCTTCGGCCGGCGCGTCGTCGGCATCGCCTTCGTGATCGTCATACGTTTCCGGTTCGGCCTTGGGTACCCGTACGCGCGGGCCGGGCACCTGATCGATGCGCACCGAAGCCAGCAGCAGCGCCATGCTGTGCGCCGGTACTTCCAGCCCGTCCTCGTTGCCCAGTGGCGCGCTCGGCTGTTCCGGGAAAGCACTCTGGATCGCGACCTGCCACGGCAGATCCGGGCCGTCAGGCAGCTCGAAGCGGAGCGAATCGTGGCCGGCGTTGAGCAGGACCATCGTCACGGTGCCGTCGCCGTCTTCGTCCACCCCGGAGCGGCGCACCGCCAGCGCCCGGGCGTCGCCGTTCTCCCAGTCGCCCTGCGACAGTGGCTGGCCGCGCTCGTCGAAGAACGCCAGGTCGGCCACGCCGGGCAGGGTCTGGGTTTCGCCGTGCGGAAAGCCCAGCGCGCGCAGCGATTTGCATTCGCGGCGCAGCGCGATCAGCCGTGCCACGTAGCGGGTGAGGCTGGCGCCTTCCTCGCCGCGCGCGGCAGCCCAGTCGTACCACGATAGCTCGTTGTCCTGGCAGTAGGTGTTGTTGTTGCCTTGCTGGCTGCGGTTGATTTCGTCGCCGCCCAGCAGCATTGGCGTGCCGGTGGATAGCAGCAGCGTACCCAGCATGGCGCGCTGGACGCGCTCGCGGGTAAGGCGGATGTCGGCGTCGTCGGTGGGGCCTTCGGCGCCCCAGTTGTTGCTGCGGTTGTCGTTGTGGCCGTCGTTGTTGCCTTCGCCGTTGGCGTCGTTGTGCTTGTCGTTGTACGACACCAGGTCGGCGAGGGTGAAGCCATCGTGCGCGGTGATGAAGTTGATCGACGCCCACGGCTTACGGTGCCGTTTGTCGAAGTAATCGGCCGAGCCGGCCAGGCGCGCGGCCAGCGGCGCGCGGGTGGCGGGGTCGCCGCGCCAGTAGGCGCGCACGGTATCGCGGTACTGGTCGTTCCACTCGGCGAAGCCGGGCGGGTGCTGGCCCAGCACGTAGCCGCCGGGGCCGCAATCCCACGGTTCGCTGATCAGTTTGAGGCGCGACAATTGCGGGTCC
This sequence comes from Chitiniphilus eburneus, assembly GCF_005048205.1. GTDB lineage: Bacteria > Pseudomonadota > Gammaproteobacteria > Burkholderiales > Chitinibacteraceae > Chitiniphilus > Chitiniphilus eburneus. The sequence continues at coordinate 6,268 of NZ_SUMF01000021.1, read as the reverse complement.
TGCTTCAGTGCGTCGAAGAAGCCTGCGCCGGGGTCGAAGCCCCAGCTTTCGCGCCCCAGCGTGCAGCCCAGGTCGAAACGGAAGCCATCGACGTGGTAGGCATCCACCCAGTGGCGCAGCGAATCCATCACCATTTGCAAAACGCGCGGGTGCGACAGGTTGAGCGTGTTGCCGCAGCCGGTTTCGTTGATGTAGTAACGGCGCTCATCCGGCATCAGGCGGTAGTAGCTGGCGTTGTCCAGGCCGCGCCACGACAGGGTGGGGCCGCGCTCGTTGCCTTCGCAGGTATGGTTGTAGACAACGTCCAGGATCACTTCGATGCCGGCCGAGTGCAGCCGGCGCACGGCGGTGCGGATTTCGTCGAGCGAGCCGTTCGACAGGTAGCGCGGTTCCGGCGCGAAGTAGCTGAGCGTGTTGTAGCCCCAGTAGTTGGCCAGGCCTTTGTCGAGCAGGTACGAATCCTGGGTGAACGCCTGCACCGGCAACAGCTCGACCGCGGTGACGCCCAGCTTGTGCAGGTGGTCGATGAAGCGCGGGTCGGCCAGCGCGGCGAAGGTGCCGCGCTTGTGTGCCGGCAGGTCGGGCCGACGTTGCGACACCCCGCGCACGTGGGTTTCGTAGATCACCGTATCGCGCCACGGCACGTCGGGCGCATTGTCGCCGCTCCAGTTGAAGCCCCCACCCTCGACCATGCTGCGCGGCATGGCATGCGCACTGTCGCGTTTGTCGAAGCTGAGGTCGGCACGGTGCGCGCCCAGCTTGTAGCCGAACACGGCCTGGCTCCACTTGATGTCGCCGATGATGCGGCGTGCGTAGGGGTCGAGCAGCAGTTTGTTGGGGTTGAAGCGATGACCGTTGGCGGGATCGTACGGGCCGTGTGCGCGGTAGCCGTAGAGCAGGCCCGGCTTGGCGTCGGGCAGGTAGCCATGCCACACCTCGTCGGTGCACATCGGCAGCGGATAGCGCGCCACCTCCTTGCGGCCGCGTTCATCGAACACGCATAGCTCGATCATGGTGGCGCTGGCGGAGAACACGGCGAAGTTGACGCCCTGGCCATCCCAGTGTGCCCCCATCGGATAGGGGCGGCCGGTGTCGAGTCGATCGGGAAGGGTATGCGGCATGGGAGGTCCTCGGGGCGAAGGGAATCAGGCGGTGGCCTGACGCGAAGCGGTTTCCGGACGCGGGCCGATCAGGCCGGCGTACAGCGCCAGGTAATGTGCGACCGATGGCTGCCAGCCGAAGTCGGCCTGCATGGCATTGCGTTGTAACTGGCGCCACACGCGCGGTTGCGAATACGCGGCGAGCGCGCGTTCGACGGCTTCCACCATGGCGGCGGGCTCGGCGCCGTCGAACAGAAAGCCGTTGGCGCGCGCGACCTGCGGGTCGTGCTCGACCGGATCGGCGATGGTGTCGGCCAGCCCGCCGACGCGTGACGCAACCGGGATCGTGCCGTAGCGCATGGCATATAGCGGGGCAAGGCCGCACGGCTCGAAGCGGCTGCCGTGCAACAGGATGTTGGCGCCGCCGTGCAGCAGGTGGGCCAGTGCCTCGGTGTAGCCGATATGCACCACCACGCGGCGCGGGTAGCGTTGTTGCAGCATGCGAAAGCCCTGCTCGTACTGTGGCTGGCCGCAGCCGAGCACGGCCACTTGCAGACGCGGATAGCGGTTGAGCAGAAACGGCAGCGCTTCCAGGGCGACGTCTGCCATCTTCTGGTGCGTCAGGCGGCTGCCCAGCGCCACCACGGGTGCGAAGGCATCTTCCGGCAGGCCGAGACGGTGTTGCAGCGCGGCCTTGCAGCGATGCTTGCCGGCGGGATCGGCGGCGCTGAAGCCTTTCGGCAGCAGTGGATCGAGGGCCGGGTTCCACACGCCGGTATCGATGCCATTGAGGATGCCACTCAGCCGATCGGCACGCGGGCGCAGCACGCCATCCATGCCGTGTCCGGCTTCGGGCGTGACGATCTCGCGAGCATGGCTGGGGCTCACGGTATTGAGACGATCGGCATAGACCAGCCCGGCCTTGACGAAGCTGAGCTGGCCCCAGAACTCGCAGCCTTCGCTACCGCGCGCCTCGGCGGGCAGATCGAGCGTATCCATCCACGCCAGCGGGTAATTGCCCTGGAACGCCAGGTTGTGGATGGTGAACAGCGTGCGCACCGGGGCGCCGGTTTCGCGCACGAACAGCGGCACCAGGCCCGCGTGCCAGTCGTGGGCGTGAACCACGTCCACTGCCGGCAGGCCGGGCAACCCGGCGGCCACGCGCGCGGCGGCGCGGCAGAAGGCGCCGAAGCGCAGCGGGTTATCGGCGTATTCCTGGCCATCGGCATCGACATAGAGCGGCCCTTCACGGCCAAACAGCGCATCGTTGCGCAACAACAGCAGCGGTACATCGGTGCCCGGCAGCGTGGCAGCCAGTAACGTGGCCGGCCCACCCGGCAGATCGTCGAAGCGTGCCACTTCGCGGGCATCGCCCACCGCCGCCAACGCCTCGGGCCAGCCGGGCAACATCAACGTGACGCGCACATCCGACCGATGCAGCGCGGGTGCGAACGCACCCACCATATCGCCCAGGCCGCCGGTCTTGGCGAGCGGCACCGCTTCGGCAGCCACCATCAGTACGTGAAGACTCATTGTTTTTTCCAGATTGATTGGCGTCCGGCAAATCGCCGATGGCGGTGGGGAAGGGGAAATGGCTGATATGCGCTTTTAAAGAAAAAAAGCGAAATCGCAGCGGGCGGAAATTGGATTTCCTTATTTGCCGCCAATTGCGCATTCACATTCATGGCAATCGGCGGGAATGATTCATTCGACTTGTCCCACCAGCCTCCACGGTAATGCAGCGGGGCATGAAGGCGGATTCAAGGCGGGACTGATATTGGTGTAGGAAAAAGGGCGACGGTGCTGTAGGAGCGTCACCACGAAAAACGGCGGACCGCATCGCGGTCCGCCGTCCTGGTGCGTGGCAAGCCGTGCCGCTACAGGCTTCCGGTCAGCATCAGCACCACCAGGATCAGGAGCAGCACGCCGACGATGCCCGTCGGGCCATAGCCCCAGCCCCGGCTATGCGGCCACGCGGGGAAGGCACCAACCAGCAGCAATACCAGCACGATCAGAATAATCAGGCTCAGCGACATGACATATCTCCTTTCTGTTTTTCGAATGGGTCGATTTGCATTGCCCCTTGAAATTGCGAGGGCAGGGCAGGCAATGGGGATGAGCAGTTTTCGTGCCAGCAATTTTGCGGGGTACGGAATGCTGGCTTGTTAATTGCTTTTTCCGCTTCGATGTTTCTTTTTTACCAATTGGAAGGGAGAGATACCGATGCGCCCATTACCCATGAAATCCCCCCGCTCCGTGGCCGTGCCGCTGCCGTTGGCACGCGGTGCCGGCCACGCCGGTTATGCCATGGTCTTTGCCGTACTGGCGTTGCTGGCCACCCTGCAATCACCACCCCTGGCCGCCCCGCAGCACCATCCCAATTTGCAAAGCACTGCAATTCCTACACAGCCGGGGGTGTGATGGACCCGCTCTATCTATCGCAACTGAGCATCCTGGCCGAAGTGGCGCTAGCGATGCTGCTGGGCGGGCTGATCGGCCTGGAGCGCGAAGCGGCCGACAAACCGGCCGGCCTGCGCACCCACATGCTGGTTGCCGGCGCCGCCGCTTTGCTGGTGGGGCTGGGCGACACCCTGCTTGCCCACTATCGCGATAGCGAGATGCGCGAACTGGTCAACACCGACCCGATCCGCATCATGGGCGCCGTCATCACCGGGGTGAGCTTCCTGGGCGCCGGCACCATCTTTCGCAATGGCAGCGGCACCGGCATCCACGGCCTGACCACCGCCGCCGGCCTGCTGATGGCCGCCGCCGTCGGCATCGCCGTGGCCCTGCGCCAGCATGTACTGGCGGTGACGGTGACGTTGCTGATCCTGGCGGTGCTGCGGGTGGTGCATTGGGTGGAGGAGTGGGTAGAGCGGCGAGCGGAGCGGTAACAGGAGTTATGACAACGGTGATCCGCCGTTCTCCAGAACAGCTAAACAAGCTCTTCTGGCAGCGAGGCGTGGGGATGAGTTGCCATATGCCTCCTCCCGACATGTTTCGCGACTCTTACCAGGATCTCCGTGCTGCCCCTTGAGTGGGGCTTGAGACATTCTGCCGTGCGGGATTGCCATAGGTCGTGGGAATGGTCGGAACTCATCCAGGCTCATCGACCAAAGAACGTAGAGCGCGCAGAGCCCATGGGCGAAGCGGCATCTGCTTGGCTATCGCGACGGTGGCAGGCAGTTTGGGCGAGTTGCCGTGGTGCTGACTTATGAGTTTGACGCTGCGTTGAGCCGTGGCTGTGCAGAGCTCATAACGAAGAGCGCACATTATGACTTACAACAAATTTATGTTATTTCCGCAGATTTGTACGATTCTTTTGTAAGAAATGCCCAATTTTTATAGTAATCTTGCTATTTGCTGTGCGGACCCTCCCCCTGAAAAGTGGGCTTGGTAACTCACCCCCTCTTCTTTCTGATTATGCTGATAGGCTTTGTTTTTGAATGAAAAATATTAAATATTATAAAGTGCTGATTTTTTCAGTTTTTGCGTTAATTTCAAATTTATCTTTTGCTGAGGCGGAGCGTATTGAACCGGGTTGGCTGGGGTTTAATTCGGTTGTGGTTTCCAGCCCAGAGGCCGCAAAGCAAACATTGATTCCAAATATTGAACTATATAATCCGCAGTATCCATGTTATTTGAGTGATTGGATATTTTCCCTAACGAAAGTAGACACCTATCGCAATACGGCCACTTGGGTGGGGGCGAGAACCAGTCAGACATGTATCCACAGTGGGAATTTTTCTTATCAAGCATCATGCCAGGCGGCTCATACAGGGGGCATTCGATCGTTGTCGATCAAGGGAGATGGAAACTCTGCTTGGTGCGAGTGCCCCGCTGATTATTATTTAGGTCAGGCAAGCAATCAGTGTCGTCCGATGTGTAATGAAGGTTCGTATTTGAGCTTGGCAAAAGGGGGGTGCAGCCCATTAACGCCATGCTCAACATATCCCTGCACGGGGCCATATACTGCCGACCCTGATTTGGGGGCGCCTGATGTATGCTCCGGAAATCCAATCAATACTGCAATGGGAAATAAATACCAAATTGAAAATGATATTGCAAGCAGGAAAGGCCTGCGCTTCGACCGGTACTATAACAGTTATGATTCGAGAAATGTTGGAATTGGTGGTGGATGGCGTCACTCCTTTGTAAGAAAGATTGTTCCCGTCTATCAAACGCACTTCAACCCACCTCCGCGAAATGATATCGACCCCGACTGGATTGTTAAGCTGGTTGGTGAAACTGTTGCATACTATTTAGCTGAACGAGACGATGGTAAGAGCTTTGCCTTTAGTTTGAGTGGAGCGGCCATGGGAGCTCCAATGAAGGAAGGATTCTCGATGAGAATCAGTCCAGATGGCTTTGAATTGTCTAATGGAACGCAAGTGGAGCGTTATAACGGCAAAGGAGCCTTGCTAAGTGTCGAAGATGGAAATTACCTAAAAACCACTATTCAATATGGAAGTGATGGCAAGATTTTCCAAGTATCCAACGACCGTGGGGAAGTGCTGGTTTTTCAATATTTGAGAGGAAGGTTAGGTTCGATTGATAAAGATGGGGAGGCTGTCAATTTCGAATACAATTCCTTGGGTGGCTTAGCCAAAGTGCTCTATGCGGATGGAAGCAGTCGTCGCTACACATACGGAACGGGTAGGCAGTCCTTTCTTCTTAAGTCGCTTATTGATGAGTCCGGCACTGTGTTTGCTGCTTGGACTTATGACGGCCAATTGCGGGCCATCAGTTCGGAACACGCACAAGGTGTGGGGCGGGTAACGCTTACATATGGCGTCGATGGGACTCTACGTTGGACCGATGAAAAGGACCCGTTAGGAACTACTCGTAGATATACGTTCAAAACGATGGTAGGGGCTTCCCTGCCGGTCGGAAATAGTCAGCCCGGCGGCGCGGGATGTAACGCAGCCAACAGTGCTTTGACGTACGACGCCAATGGCAACGTGAGCACGCGCAGCGACTTCAATGGCATCAGCACCACCTACGTCTACGACCTGAGCCGCAACCTCGAAACCAGCCGCACCGAGGCCGCCGGCACCCCGCAAGCGCGCACCATCGCCACCACCTGGCATCCCACCCTGCGCCTGCCCGCCAGCATCACCGAACCGGGCCGCAGCACCACATTCACCTACGACGCCAACGGCAACCTG
>NZ_SUMF01000020.1 GCF_005048205.1 Chitiniphilus eburneus | reverse complement strand
TTCAAGCAGATACAGCAAACCTCCCCGGGCGCGCTCGGCGTCATCCAGCACCGGCGCGGCGGCCACGGCACGCTCGGGCGCGGCGGCAGGCGCCGCCGGCACTTCCGGCGAGACCACCACACGCTTCTTGCGTACCTCGACCTGGATGGTCTTGGCCTTGCCCGTGGCATCGGTCTTGCGGATTTCCGACGTTTCCTTGCGGGTCAGCGTGATCTTCTGCTTGTCGGCGGCTGCGCCGTGCTTTTGCTTCAGATGGTTCAGCAGGCGCGACTTATCATCCGCGCTCACCGTGTCCGACGGGCTCAACTTATGCATACCAGCCGCGCGCAACTGCTCCAGCAGTTCCTGGGGCGGCATCTTGAGCTCGGCGGCAAATTGACTGACATTGGTTTCACTCATTCAAATCCCTCCCGGCTCACGCAAACCAGTGCTCGCGTGCCTTCATGATCAATTGCTTCGCGCCGTCCTCGTCCATGCCGGTCAACTCAATGAGTTCGTCCACCGCCAGTTCGGCCAGGTCGTCGCGCGTATGGATCTCGTGCTCGGCCAGCGAGGCTGCGAGTTCCGAGGTCATGCCTTCCAACGTCTTCAGGTCTTCGGCCTGATGCTCGAGCTTCTCTTCCCGCACGATGGCCTGCGTCAGCAGGGCATCGCGGGCGCGGGCGCGCAGCTCGTTGACCGTGTCCTCGTCGAAGGCCTCGATCTCCAGCATTTCGTTCAGCGGCACATAGGCCACTTCTTCCAGGGTGTTGAAGCCTTCCTGCACCAGCACGTCGGCGACTTCCTCGTCGACATCCAGCGCACGGACGAACAGTTCGCGCACCTTGGAGAATTCCTCCTCGTGCTTCTGTTCGGCTTCATCCACCGTCATGATGTTCAGCTTCCAGCCGGTCAGCTCGGAAGCCAGCTTCACGTTCTGCCCGCCACGGCCAATGGCCATCGCGAGGTTGTCCTCGTCGACGATCACGTCCATGGCATGGCTTTCCTCGTCGACGATGATCGAGCTCACCTCGGCCGGCGACAGCGCGCCGATCACGAACTGGGCCGGATCCTGCGACCAGAGGATGATGTCCACGCGCTCGCCGGCGAGTTCGTTGGTCACCGCGTTCACGCGGGTGCCGCGCACGCCGATGCAGGTCCCCTGCGGATCGACACGCTGGTCGTTCGACTTCACGGCGATCTTGGCGCGCATGCCAGGGTCGCGGGCCACGCCCATCAGTTCGATCAGGTTGTTCTCGATTTCCGGCACTTCCATCTCGAACAGCTTGAGCATGAACTCCGGCGCGGTACGCGACAGCACCAGCTGCGGGCCACGGCCCAGGCGATCGATGCGCAACAGGAAGGCCCGGACGCGGTCGCCCACGCGCAGGTTTTCCTTGGGGATCATCTGGTCGCGCGGCAGCACGGCTTCCAACTTGCCCAGTTCGATGATGGCGTTGCCACGCTCGATGCGCTTGATGCTGCCGGAAACGATGTGCTCGCGGCGCTCCAGGAAGTCGTTCAGGTTCTGCTCGCGCTCGGCATCGCGGATGCGTTGCAGAATGACCTGCTTGGCGGTCTGGGCGCCGATGCGGCCGAACTCGATCGGCTCCAGCTCTTCTTCCCAGGTCTCGCCCAGTTGCAGGTCCTTGTCGTAGTCGGGCGCATCGGTGATGGCGATCTGACGGCTCGGCTCCTCATGATCGTTGTCCTCGACCACGGTCCATACGCGGAACGACCGGTAGTCGCCGCTTTCGCGATCGATTTCCACCCGGATATCCACTTCGTCGTCGTAGCGCTTCTTGGTCGCGGAGGCCAACGCCATTTCCAGGGCGGTGAACACCACATCCTTTTCTACATTTTTCTCGCGGGCCAGCGCATCGACCAGCAATAGAATTTCACGGCTCATTGTCGTTTAATCCTTTCAATCCTTCGCACAGACTGTATTCGATGATGTTCAGGTAAATCCGGATCAGAACTGCGGCTCCAGCCGCACCTTGTCGATATGGGTGAGCGGCAGTGCGAGCCGTTCGCCATCGCATTCGATCACCACGGCCTCGTTCTCCAGGCCCAGTAGCTTGCCCATCACGCGCTTGCGCTTGTCCGGCAATGGCAGGCGCAGCTTCACCTTCACCATCTCACCGGCAAAACGCTGGAAGTCGGCTGGCTTCTTGACCACGCGGTCCAGGCCCGGCGACGATACCTCCAGCCGTTCGTAGTTGATGTTCTCGACCATGAACAACCGCGTGAAGTGGTTGCTGACATGGACGCAATCCTCGACCACGATGCCGCCCGGCTTGTCGATGAACAAGCGCAGCAACCCGTTGTGGCCGATCTCCAGGTCGACCATTTCATAGCCCATCGCGGTCAGCGTTGTTTCCAGAAGCTCTTGCAGGTTGACTGCCATTCCATTCCTTCGCCGCAAACAAAAAATGGGCTGCAAAACTGCGCCCATTTGAAAAGCACACCCCGGTTGCGAAAGCCGCCCTCCAACCTTCGTCGGTCATGCTGCCGAGTCAGGTTTTCAAACAACCCCCTTGGGGATAGACCGGATTCTATCAGAAACAACCACTTGGCGAAACTGTCGAAACAAGGCGCCCGTTGCATTCATTTACGTCACACAACGTTACATGGCACATTCCGGTGCATGCTTGCCCTGGCACCCCAAAACACAGCGCGACCCGCCGCCAGCCGTGCAGAAAAGGAGATAAACACAATGGATCGCCCCTGGTTTCAAAGCTACCCGGAACATGTGCCGCACGACGTGCATATCGAAGAATTCAGTTCGATTCCGGACGTGTTTGCGCAGTCGGTCGCAAAATACGCGGACCGGCCCGCTTTTGTGAACATGGGAAAATCCCTCAGTTATGGCGAAATCGACGAGCGCGCCACCCAGTTCGCATCCTTTTTGCAGAATGAACTGAAGTTGCCGCGCGGCGCGCGCGTGGCGGTGATGATGCCCAACCTGTTGCAGTACCCCATCACCATCTTCGGCATTCTCAAGGCCGGGCTGGTGGTGGTGAACGTCAATCCGCTCTACACCGCGCGCGAACTCGAACACCAGTTGAAGGATTCCGGGGCCCAGGCCATCGTCATCGTCGCCAATTTCGCGCAGACGCTGGAAAAGATCGTCGCCCACACCGAGGTCAAGCACGTGGTCGTCACCAGCATCGGCGACCAGTTCGATTTCCCGAAACGCCTGGTGGTCAACCTGGCGGTGAAGTATCTGAAGAAAATGGTGCCGGCCTACCGCCTTCCGGGCCATCTCGGCTTCAACGAGGCTTTGGCGAAAGGGGCGCGCCACACTTTCCAGCCCGTGCCGATCACGCTGGAAGACCTGGCATTCCTGCAATACACCGGTGGCACCACCGGCGTGGCCAAGGGCGCAATGCTGACCCACCGCAACATCGTCGCCAACATGCAGCAGGCGCACGCCTGGATCAAGGGCGCGGTCCACGAAGGCGGCGAACTGATCGTGACCGCGCTGCCGCTGTACCACATCTTCTGCCTGACAGCGAACTGCATGGTCTTCACCAAGATCGGCGCCACCAACCTGCTGATCACCAATCCGCGCGACATTCCCGGCTTCATCAAGGAACTGGCCAAGTACCCGGTCACCTGCATGACGGGTGTGAACACGCTGTTCAATGCACTGGCCAACAAGCCGGAGTTCTCTCAACTGGACTTCAGCACCTGGAAGCTGGCCCTGGGCGGCGGCATGGCGGTGCAACAGGCAGTGGCGGACAAATGGAAGAAGATCACCGGCGTGCCGCTGGTGGAAGCCTATGGCCTGACGGAAACCTCGCCGGCAGCGATGATCAATCCGCTGACGATCAAGGAATACAACGGCATGATCGGCCTGCCGGTGCCCGCCACCGATGCGCAGGTTCGCGACGATGAGGGCCGGGTGCTGGCCGCAGGCGAAGCGGGCGAGCTGTTCATCAAGGGCCCGCAGGTCATGAAGGGTTACTGGAACCGGCCGGATGAAACCGACAAGGTGCTGGGTGCGGATGGCTTCCTGGCGACGGGTGACGTGGCGGTGATGTCCCCGACCGGCTATTTCAAGATCGTGGACCGCAAGAAGGACATGGTGCTGGTCTCGGGCTTCAATGTGTATCCGAACGAAGTCGAGGATGTGGTCGCGGCGCATCCCGGTGTCCTGGAGGTCGCCTGCGTCGGCGTCAACGACGAGAAAACCGGCGAGGCGCTGAAAATCTTCGTGGTCAAGAAGGACCCGGCACTCACGGCCGAGGCAATCGTCGCCTACTGTCGGGAAAACCTGACCAATTATAAGGTGCCAAAGCAGGTTGAATTCCGCAGCGAGCTACCGAAGTCGAATGTGGGTAAGATTCTGCGCAGGGAGTTGCGTGCCACCACCACATAAGAACCAGCCATGAATCTGTTGCCCTTCTTCAAGTTGATGGCGGAAAAACAGGCTTCCGACCTGTTTCTTTCCGCCCATTCGCCGATCACCATCAAGATCAACGGCTTGTGTCATCCGGTGAATACCCAGGTGCTGGGCCCGGATCATGTCAAGCAACTGGTCTACCAACTGCTCAAGCCCGACCAGATCGAGCGCTTCGAAGCGGACATGGAACTCAACCTGGGCCTGCCCCTGGAAGGCCTCGGCAATTTCCGCATCAACGTGTTCCGCACGCGGGGCAACGTGGCGATGGTGGCGCGGTTCATCCGCCCGCGCGCACTCAGCATCGAGGACCTGCGCCTGCCGGCGGTCCTGAAAGACCTGGTGATGGAAAAGCGCGGCATCGTGCTGATGGTCGGGGCGACCGGCTCGGGCAAGTCATCCACTGTTGCAGCCATGCTGGAACACCGCAACGCGCTGCATCCCGGCCATATCCTGACCGTGGAAGACCCCATCGAATACCTCTATTCGCACAAGAAAAGCCTGGTGAACCAACGCGAGATCGGCCTGGACACCAAAAGCTACGGCGAAGCGCTGAAGAACGCCATGCGCGAAGCGCCGGATGTGCTGATGATCGGGGAAATCCGCGATCGCGAAACGATGAATTACGCAATGCAGTACGCCCAGGCCGGTCACCTGTGCATCTCGACCCTGCATGCCAACAACAGCTACCACTCATTGTCGCGCATCGTGAACTTCTTCCCGCAGGACGCGCGCGAATCGTTGCTGTACGACCTGTCTACGGCCTTGAAGGCCATCGTATCGCAGCGACTGGTGCGCAATACGCAAGGCCGCCTGATCCCCGCCGTGGAAGTCATGCTCAACACCAATCGCATCGCCGAGCTGATCCGCAATGGTCAGCTCACCGACATCAAGGAAGCGATGGAACAGTCGCTGTCCGAGGGCTCGCAAACCTTCGAGCAGGCGCTGTACCGCTTGTACCGCGATGGCGAGATCGAACTGGACGAAGCATTGCGCAACGCCGATTCGGCCACCAACCTTTCGTGGATGGTGAACAACGCGCAGACCGTCGAAGAACAGCAAATCGCCAAGCGCAGCCCGACACCGCAGGTGCAGTCGGCACCGCCGCTGGACATCAACTTCGATATCTCGCTGCATTGAACGCATCGCGCCTTATCCGACGCCCCGCCCCGCGGGGCGTCTTCGTTTCGATGCGCGTGGCGCTTCAGTCGCGAAGCGCGAGCGATTACCATCACGCCTTTGCGCCCCACTGGACTCCGACATGAAGCTTTATGGCATCCCGAACTGCGACACCGTGAAGAAGGCGCGCGCCTGGCTGGCCGAAGCCGGCCTCGACTACGAATGGCACGATTACAAGAAACAAGGTGTCGATCGCGACCTGCTCGCAAGCTGGATTGCGCAGGTGGGTTGGGAAAAGCTGGTCAATCGCGCCGGAACCACCTGGCGCAGGCTCGACGACGCCACGCGCGCCGGGGTCATCGATGCCCAGTCCGCCATCGACCTGATGCTGGCGCAACCCAGTGTCATCAAGCGGCCAGTGCTGGATCACGATGGTAAGATCAATGTCGGCTTCAAACCCGATGACTACGCGGCATTCCTGAAATGAGCAATCCCACTTTCGACCTCGCGGTCCAACTGATCAAACAGGCTTCGGTCACGCCCGAAGACGCCGACTGCCAGCAGATCATGGCGCATCGGCTGGAGAAGATCGGCTTCCATATCGAACACCTGCGCTTCGAGGATGTGGACAACCTCTGGGCACGCTTCGGCGACAGCGGGCCGGTGCTGGTGTTCGCCGGGCACACCGACGTGGTGCCCACCGGCCCGGTCGATCGCTGGCATTCCGACCCGTTCATGCCCGAACTGCGCGACGGGTACCTGTACGGCCGCGGCGCGGCCGACATGAAAGCCTCGCTGGCCGCCTTCATCACCGCCACCGAGGATTTCCTGGCGCAGCACCCCGCCCCACGCGGTTCGATCGCCTTCCTGATCACCTCGGACGAGGAAGGCCCGGCGCGCAACGGCACGGTCAAGGTCATTGAAACCCTGAAGGCACGCGGTGAAGCCATCGATTATTGCATCGTCGGCGAGCCCACCAGCGCCGAACGCTTTGGCGATACCATCAAGAACGGCCGGCGCGGTTCGCTGTCCGGGCACCTGATCATCCACGGCGTGCAAGGCCATATCGCGTATCCGCACCTGGCGAAGAACCCGATCCACCTGATGGCGCCGGCCCTGGCCGAACTGGCCGGGACCGAGTGGGATCGGGGCAATGCCTACTTCCCCCCGACCACCTGGCAGGTGTCCAACATCCATGGCGGAACCGGCGCGACCAACGTGATTCCGGGCACCGCCGAGCTGATGTTCAATTTCCGTTTCTCCACCGAGAACACCGCCGAGACGCTGAAGGAAAAGGTGCACGCCATCCTGGATGCGCACGGTCTGGAATACGAACTGGACTGGACCCTCAACGGCGAGCCGTTCCTCACGGACCACGGCGCGCTGATCGACGCACTTCGCAGCGCCGTCGAGGACGTGGTCGGGCAGGCCCCGCAGTTGAACACCACCGGCGGCACATCCGATGGCCGCTTCATTGCCAAGTACTGCCCCGAGGTCGTGGAATTCGGCCCGATCAACAAGACCATCCACAAGCTCAACGAATGCGTGGCGGTGGAGGACATTCCCAAGCTGTCGGCGATCTATCGCCGCACGCTGGAGCGCCTGCTAGGCTGAACTTGTCAGTTTTTGTCAGCATATCGCCAAACGAATGGCTTCAGCTTAAGCTGAAGCCATTTTTCATGGAGGCTCCAATGACTGAGATGACCGAAATCCCCAGCATCATGTCGCACGTTTCAATCGGCACCAATCGCTATACCGAGGCCATCGCCTTCTACGATGCGGTGATGCCGACCATCGGCGCGCGCCGCATCCTGGAAGTGCCCGGTGTCGAGGCTGTGGCCTATGGCAAGCAGTTCCCGGAGTTCTGGGTGCAGTCGCCAATTGACGGGCAGCCAGCCAACGTCGGCAATGGTACGCACTTTGGCTTCATCGCCCCCAGCCAGCAGTCGGTCGACGATTTCTACGCCGCAGCAATTGCGGCCGGTGCGCGCGGCGACGGCGCCCCCGGTCCCCGCCCCCATTACGGCGAGGCCTACTATGGCTGCTTCGTGCGCGACCTGGATGGCCACAAGATCGAAGCCAATTTCTGGGACATGAGCAAAGACCAGGGCCACGGGGCCTAAGAGCCCCCAACAAAACCCTTCTGGCTATGTCGCGCGGGGGCGCCGAGCCTCACTTGCCGTACGCCTTGTACTGTCTGCGACCGAAGGAAGTCCGGTTTGTTGCCTTTCAGGACGTTTCGCGCTCCTTGCCAGAACCGCTGCACTGGGTTTTGTTAGTGGCTCCAGGGCGTGTCACCCAGCAAAAAGGCCGTCCTTCCGGACGGCCTTTTTCTTGCGGCAGTGCCTCAGCGTTGCCAGACCCGCACGTAATCCACGTACATATAGAGCGGGAAATCCGCCTTGTTCGGCTCGGTCCAGCCGGTGAACTGCCCGGACAGGGCCAGGTTCAGGATGATGTGGAACGGCTTGCGGAACTCCTCCATGTTGGCGGGCGTGATATCGATGGTGTGTACCGGCGTCGGCCGGGTTTCCCGGTCGATGTAGTAACGGATCTGGTTGGCATCCCATTCGATGGTATAGAGATGGAACTGCGTGACATTGCCCGCCTCGGCATTGTTCGGCCGCTCATTGTTCTGGCCGTCAGCCCATGGGAACACGCCCACGCGCGAATCCCAGAACACGTTCTGGAAGGTGCGCGTTTCGGTGTTGCGATGTTCCATGATGTCGATCTCGCCGCAACTCGACCAGTTCGACGCCATGATGTCGTAGCGCGACAACGGCGCGTTATAGTCGCTGGTGACGGTGTCGTCGCACGAGGCCCCCATCATCCAGAAGGCCGGCCAGGTGCCGATGCGGCCCGGCAGCGCCATCCGGGCCTCGATCCGACCGTACTGCCACGAATGCTTGCCCTTGGTGGTGATGCGCCCCGAGCGCTGGAACCACTGGCGGCCCGCGATATCGGTCGGTGTATCCGCGTAATCCGCGCGGATCACCAGGTTGCCGTTCTGGCGATACACATTCTCCGGCCGATACCATTCCCACTCGCCATTGCCCCAGCCCTGGAATGCCCCCAGACCCGGATTCCAGCCATTGCCGACGTGGTAATTCCAGTTGGCCGAATTGGGCTGGCCGCTGCCATCGAAGGTGTCTTCCCAGACCACATGCCAGCCATCGGAGGGCGTGGGCGTCGGGGTCGGATTCGGCCCGGGTGTCGGCGTCGGGGTGGGGTTCGGAGTGGGATTCGGCGTTGGGGTCACCGCGCCGCTGAGATTGAATTGCGTCCACGCTGTATCGAAGGCGCCACCGGCCGCCTGCCCCACAGTGAGGAAATAGCGTACCACCGCGCCCGCTGGCAGGCCGGACACCGTGTAGCTGTTATTGGTACCCGATACCGTCATGCGCACGTTCACCTGTGCACCGCCGTTGACCTGATAGTGCAGATCCGCCCACGGCGCATTGTTGGCATAGAAGCGTACGCTGGAGGAAGACAGGATCTGGTGGCCATAGCTGCCTACCGGCGTCGGTGCCGGGGTGGGCTGCGGTGTTGGCGTCGGCGCCGGTGTGGGCGCAGGCGTCGGTACAGGAGTCGGGCTACCGCCACACACCCCCTGATCCGCCCATAGCGACGGCGTGGCCGCCGGGTTCCAGTTGGCGCCCACATAGGCGGTATGGGTTACCAGGGCCCGGTAATTGTGGCCGTTGTACGATACAACGGTGCCGGCGGCATAGGTGTTTCCTTCCACCCACCCGGCGACGCAGGCCGCCGCGTGGGTCAACATCGGGGCGCCTGCCAGCCCCGCGATCAACAGACATGAGGCCAACAGGCCCAGTTTGGGATTGTGCTTCGTCTTCATGGGGTTCCATCCTCTCCGCGTCGTTTGGCAGCTTGCGACTGCCTGTCATGAAAGCGGTTTCATGATGCGATCAACTTCGGCAAAAGTCATGAATGAAACCGACGAAGGGAGAAAACCGGCTGGCACGCCATCGCAGCCGATGAGCAAAAACGGCACCTGCAAGCACCATTGCAGTGCAGCAGAGCCTATCGTTCAGCCGATGATCGGCGGCGTTTTCAGGGCAAAGCGCGCCACACCGGTTGCCAACCGCTGGCGGTGCGATATTCCGTGGCAACCCCCAGGCCCGGCACGGCGATCAGAACGTCGTCCAGATAGAGCAATGGCAGGGCCTCGCGCAGCCAGGGGGCGATGGATGCTTCCTGATACAGCGACTTCAACGGGCGCGTGCCGTGACCGGGGTGAACGCACAGGCCCTCCCCGCCCTGCCGCCGCCGCAGGCTCAACTGCCCCCCCGCGAGCCTGGCGCCATCCAGCCCACCCGGCATGGGTAGCCATTCCAGCACACCACCCCAGGACGCCACGGGTTGCGCAGCCCCCTCCAGCCAGGAAACAGGCGTGGTTGGCCCGGCAGCCCGGGGATGCACCGGATACCAGGTCCGGCGATAACAGCGCAGGCGCTGGCCGCGCCAGCGCCAGAGCGGCATCGCGTCCGGCGCCGCATCCCCCTGACGCCACAGCTCCTCGAAGGCGCGCTCGTCGGGCACGATGCCTTGGGACCGCAACCAGTGCCGCAACGCGTGGCGCCCCCTGGGGACCCCAAGCGGAGCCGCCTGGGCGAGTGAAAAGCCGCCACTACCGTTCAGGCACTGGGGCAAATCCTGCTCCGCCTGGGCGATCAGCAACTGTGCTGCCTCCGCGGCATGGCCGGCGGTGCGCGCCAGCGCCGCATCGCAGCCTGGAAAACGCTCCCGCAGCAATGGCATCACCTGATGCCGGAGAAAGTTGCGGTCATAGCGTGGATCGGCATTGCTTTCGTCTTCCACCCAGTCCAGCGCCCGGGCGCGCGCATGGCTGAGCAATGCGTCGCGCGGTACGTCCAGCAAGGGGCGAAGCAACTGCAAATCCCCCAGCGGCCGCGATGCCGGCATCGCCGCCAGGCCGGCGGGCCCCGCGCCACGCAACAGGTTGAACAGCAGGGTCTCGGCCTGATCGTCGCGATGGTGCGCCAGGCAGAGTGCATCGGCGGCACAGCGCTCGAAGACGGCATAGCGGGCGGCACGGGCCGCCGCCTCGACCCCCAGCGCGGCGATATCGACCACCCGCACCCGCTCTACCGTGCACGGCACGCCAAGGCGATCGGCAACCGCCGCGGCATGCCGTGCCCATGCATCCGCATTGGGCGAAAGACCATGATGGACGTGCAGCGCGGTGAGGTGGAATCCGAGCCGGGAACGTAGCGTTGCCAGAATATCCAGCAACACCACGGAATCGAGGCCGCCGGACAACCCGACGCAGAGACGTCGGGCCGCCGGGGCAAGGTGGCGCGCCAGTTCGGCCGCCACCTGTTGCGCCAGATCAGGCGACGTTGACTTCCTTGAACTTGCCATAGCCCATCAGGCGCTCGAAACGGGCGTCCAGCAACTCATCGACCGATTTTTCCTGCAAGCCCTTCAGGGCATCGGCAATGGCCTTCTTCATCGAAGCCATCATCTGCGGGTAGTTGCGATGCGCGCCACCCAGCGGTTCGTTGACCACCTTGTCGATCAGGCCCAGCGTCTTCAGCCGGCCAGCGGTGATGCCCATCGCCTCGGCCGCCTCGGTCGCTTTCTCGGCCGTCTTCCACAGGATGGAAGCACACCCCTCGGGCGAGATCACCGAATAGGTGGAGTATTGCAACATCATCACGATGTCGCCAACGGCAATCGCCAGCGCGCCGCCGGAGCCACCTTCGCCGATCACGGTGGTGATGACGGGGACGCGCAGCTTGGCCATCTCGAACAGGTTGCGACCGATGGCTTCCGACTGCCCGCGTTCCTCCGCACCAATCCCGGGATAGGCGCCAGGGGTATCAACAAAGGTGAGCACAGGCAGCGCGAATTTTTCCGCCAGCTTCATCAGGCGAAGTGCCTTGCGATAGCCTTCGGGACGCGGCATGCCGAAATTACGGTACTGGCGATCCTTGGTATCGCGCCCCTTCTGGTGCCCGATGACCATCACGCTCTGGCCATTGAAACGGGCCAGGCCACCGACGATGGCAGCATCGTCGGCATAGGTGCGATCACCGTGCAGTTCCTCGAAATCGGTGCACAGCGCCTTGATGTAATCCAGGGTATAAGGCCGCTGCGGATGGCGGGCCACTTGCGAAATCTGCGTGGCGGTCAGTTTGCCGTAGATGGTCTTGGTGAGTTCCTGGCTTTTCTTTTCCAGATGGCCGATTTCCGCCGAGATATCGACGGCGGAATCGTCTTGGACAAAGCGCAGTTCTTCGATTTTGTTCTCGAGCTCCGCGATGGGCTGCTCGAAATCCAGGAATGTGGTCTTCATGCTTCTCTTTCCCCGCCCTGCGGGAGCAAGGCCGCCTTACCCCCCTGGGCATGGCGAAAAATCAGGCAATCATACAGCAAGCACCCAGGGGGCCCAATACCGGCAGCCGCCTGGGGCCCGCATGGCGGACAAAGCCATCCCGGCGCCCTTCGGTCACCCGGTGTACGCCGCATACCCACCAGCAACCGAAGGATGTCCGCTTTCCCGCTTTCCAGGGCCTCAGCACGCGATGCCGGCCCTGGGACGGGTCAGATCGCGTTGCGGAATACGATATCCGCTTGCAGCCCGGTCTTTTGCAGGCCCAGGCGACTCTTGGAATTGATGATCAGCGGCGCCTGGGTATTGGCGCTGATCGGGCGATCGCCTTCCTCCGGCGGCCGGGCCAGCACCAGCAGCAGCGTGACGTCATCGGGCTCTTCCAGTTGCAGCAACTCGCACTCTTCGTCCGAAAGCTGGATCTGGTAATTGACGCCCAGCAGTTCGCTGGTCACGACGCTGAACGCAAGCGCCGGCTCATCCAGCGATTGCAGCCACAGAATCTTGGGCTGGGGCTTGTCTTCATGCAGCAGCTTGAAGCGCGTGCACGGTTCGAACCCCGGCAGGCCCAGCGGGAAGGTAAGAACGGTGTTCGGATCGACTTCGACTTCGCCGAAGCGGGTTTTGACGATTTGCATGGTTTCTCCTCTCGACTGCGTCGGTTGCTTTGATGTGTCGTAGCATAGCGAAACGCAGCCTCGAACAATACGGCGTTGTCCTCGCATTAGGCTTAACTTATAGATCAATGATTCTCTAAAGTTTTCGGAATCGTTGTCGATAGTGAAGGCATAATCCTGAACTGCACGCCCGCGCAGAGGCGCGACGAGGTACACCGTCATGAAAATCGACAACACTGGCAAGAACACGCTGACCCAACCCCCTCGTACCGGCGGTCGCCCCGTCGAGGAGGCGAGCAAGCCTGCCGGAAACGCGGTTCAGGACAGCGTGACCCTCAATCCGGTTGCCGCGCAGATCAGCCAGGGCGACGAAACCGGCAGCACGTTCGACAGCGCCCGCGTGGCCAGCCTGCGCCAGGCCATCGCCGAAGGACGATTCTCCGTCCGCCCCGACGCCATTGCCGACAAGCTGCTCAACAGCGTGAAGGAATTATTGAGTGAGTGAAGCGGGCCATGCGCAATTGTCAGCGTTGCTGATCCAACTGGAAGCCACGCTGGCACACTTCAATGAACTGCTGGCGCAAGAAGAGGAAATTCTCGTCCACTCCAGGATAGACCTGCTGCCGCCGCTGACCGCCGACAAGCTCGCCACCAGCAATCAGCTCGACCAGCAATTCCAGGCTTTCCGCGCCTTTGCACAGTTCTCCGGCATGCCGCTCAGCCCCGCCCATGTGCTGGACGAAGCGCTGATGCGCTTCGATGCCGGACTTGGCGAGCAGTGGCACCGCATCCGCGACCTCAGCCTGGTGGCCAAAGCGCGCAATACCAGCAACGGCCAGTTGATCGATAGCCGCAAGCATCTGAACGACCGCTTGTTCAACGAGCTTTCGCAGTTGCGCGAAACACCGCAGCTCTATGGCGAGGATGGCCGCGTGCGCAGCACGATCGGCGGCCAGCCATTCGACAAGGCCTGATCGGGCCTTCGTCGCCTGTCTGCCGCCCGCTTTTCCCCATTCACTCGGCATCACGCCGCTCAACGCGCGGCGAACAGGCTGCGCCCACCCTCGAAGCGTTGGGCGAAATAGGCTTTGTCCAGCGAATCCACGCGAATCTTGCCGCCGCTCGACGGCGCGTGGATGAACTTGCCGTCGCCGATATAAACGCCGACGTGCGAGAACGATCGGCCCAGCGTATTGAAGAAAACCAGATCGCCCGCCTGTAACACGTTGCGCTCCACCGGCCGCGCCATCTGCGCGATCTGCGCCGCGTTATGCGGCAAGGCCACGCCGGCTGCGTTCCGGTAGATGAAGCTGACCATGCCGCTGCAATCGAGCCCGGCTTCCGGATTGTTCCCGCCAAACTGATAACCCACGTCCAGTAACCCCAGGGCATACATCAGGACCTCCTGCCGCTGGGTGGAATCGACGACGATCTGCCCGATCGGCGTGGGCGCCGGTGGGCGGGCGGGTCTGGCCGTTTTCTGCGGCGCGGTACCACAGGCCGCCAGCAGTATCGCAGCCATCAACAGCGATGATTTCAGTTTCGTGTGCACGGACTTCCCCGTCATCAAGGCCTGCCGATGATACCGGACGCCGCGGGCCGGAAAAACGTTCCCGCCCCATTGCGCAAGGGGTGCAATGCCCGACACATTTTCTTTCTTGCTCTTGCGGTGCATCATTCATGTCGGGAGTCCCACGCCGGAGCCACCATCATGGTAAGCACCGGTTCAGTGGTTATCGTCGTTGGGCAGCATTACTTGAATAATCGTTTATGCTCAGACGGCGATATATGCGTCCAGCATTGACTGCCAGGCCACCCCGGCCTGCCTCCAGTCGTGCGCTCGCCCTACCCCGGGGTGCTGCGCCTGGACGGGACCTCATCGCCGACGACGGTTCCCGAATCGTGTTTTCCCGCCGCGAACCGTTCGCCATCCTCGGTACATGTTATCAGGAGGGTATCAATGTTCTGGCAAGCACTGATCGACGACTTCATGAGCCGGATGCAGCTTCATGCCATTCCGGTGCGCATCCAGCTCTGGAACGGCCACGCCGTGGACCTCGCGCCCGAGCCGCCCGTCGTCATTCGCGTCAAATCGCTCAAAGGGTTGCGTCACGTGGCGCGGGCTTCGCTCGACAGCCTGGGACAAGCCTATGTCGAAGGGCATATCGATCTGGAAGGCAAGCTGCTCGACCTGATCGACGTGGCGACACAACTGGCATGCCATTCCGGCCAGGCCGAACGCAATGACAACGCCGAATCCAGCTCGCATAGCCGCGAACTGGACCGTTCGGCCATCCAGTATCACTACGATGTATCGAACGCCTTCTATGCCCAGTGGCTGGACCCGCAGATGGTGTATTCCTGCGCCTATTTCCACACGCGGGACGATACGCTGGAAGCGGCTCAACGCCAGAAGATCGACCACATCCTGACCAAGATCCGCCTCCAGCCGGGACAGACCTTACTCGACATCGGCTGCGGCTGGGGTGCGCTGGCGATCCGCGCCGCCAGTCACTACGGCGCGAAGGTGCTGGGCGTGACACTCTCCGAGAACCAGTACGAGTTCGCGCGCGAGCGCATCCAGCGCGAAGGCCTGGCCGATCGCTGCGAAGTCCGGTTACTGGATTATCGCGACGTCAGCGGGAAATTCGATCGCATCACCAGCGTCGGCATGTTCGAGCATGTCGGCCTGGCCAATCTGGAAACCTATTTCCGTTGTATCGACGAGCATCTCGAGGATGGCGGCGTGGTGATGAATCACGGCATCACCAGCACCGACCCCTGGTCGCGGTCATCGCCCTGGGGTGGTGGCGATTTCATCGATCGCTACGTGTTCCCACACGGGGAGTTGCCGCATATCAGCCTGGTGCTCCAGACCATGAGCGCGGCCGGGCTGGAAGCGGCGGATGTGGAAAACCTGCGCCATCACTATGCGCTCACCCTGCAACACTGGGCCGCGCGCTTCGAAGCGGCGGGCGACAGTATCCGCACACTGGCCGGCGAGGAGCGTTACCGGATCTGGCGCATCTACCTTGCAGGCTGCGCCCACGCCTTTACGCACGAATGGGTGGCGCTGCATCAGGTACTGGGGATCAAGCGCGGCGGCGCACGTCCGGGATATCCGTTGCCACTGACCCGCGACTACATGTACGTCCACTGAGCCCGCCATGGCGACCCGGGCCCTGCCAGGCAGACGGCGGGCCTGGATCGGCGAACGGGCCAAACAGCAATACCGGAACACCCAGTCATGTATCCCACCGCCTACCATGGCGATATTCCCGTTTCCGGTAAATCACCCATGCTGCGCGCCGTGTTGACCCTGAGCCTGCTCATGCTGTCCCTGGAAGCTGTCGCCAGCGATACCCTGCGTTGCGGCAATTCGCTGATCACCGAGGGCATGAGCGAAGAACAGGTTGCCGCCAAATGCGGCACACCTGCCAGTACCACTGTGCGCACCGCACCGATCATGTCCTACAAGCGAAATGGCACCCGCTATCAAAGTGGCGAACGCGTGATGCACCGCTGGCACTATCAACGTTCCCCCGGCCAGTTCGATGCGGTGCTGGTATTCGAGGGCGGCGCGCTCACCGCCATCGAATTGCTGCACTGACCACCCCGGCACAAACGCCCCGGCAGCCCGTCCCCATCGCTTTTTCGCGCGTTTACTTGCGCAGCTTCAACCCAGCCAGCGCCGCCGCCATCGCACCCTGCGTCTCGGGCTGACGCTCCGTAGCCCGCTGTTGCGCGCGGCTGGCGGGTACCTTCGCCGGCTCGCTGGCCGCGTGATCACGCGCGCTATCGCCCATCCGCATGGTCAGCGCCACGCGTTTGCGCTTCAGATCGACCTCCAGCACCTTCACCTTGACCACGTCACCCGCCTTGACCACTTCGCGCGGATCCTTCACGAAGCGGGTGGACAGCGCGGAGATATGCACCAGCCCGTCCTGGTGCACGCCGATATCGACAAAAGCCCCGAAGTTGGTGACGTTGGTGACCACGCCTTCCAGCACCATGTCCGGGCGCAGGTCCTTCAGGTCTTCCACGCCGTCGGCAAAGCTGGCGGTCCTGAACTCCGGACGTGGATCGCGACCCGGCTTTTCCAGTTCGGCCAGGATGTCCTTCACGGTCGGCAAACCGAAGCGCTCGTCCGTATAGGTTCTGGCATCCAGCTTTTTCAGGTAGGCGCTGTCGCCGATCAGCGTACGCACGTCCTTCTGTACCTGGGCAATGATCTTTTCCACCACCGGATACGCTTCGGGGTGCACCGCCGAGGCATCGAGCGGGTTGTCGCCATTCATCACGCGCAGAAAACCCGCCGCCTGCTCGTAGGTCTTTTCGCCCAGGCGCGGCACCTTGAGCAGCGCGGCACGATTGGCGAAGGCGCCGTTGGCATCGCGGTACTGCACGATGTTGGCCGCCAGCGTGCCGCTCAGGCCGGACACACGTGCCAGCAGCGCGGCGGAGGCGGTATTCACGTCCACGCCAACTGCGTTCACACAGTCTTCGACCACCGCATCCAGCGAGCGGGCCAGTTCCCCCTGGTTCACATCGTGCTGATACTGGCCCACGCCGATCGATTTCGGGTCGATCTTGACCAGTTCGGCCAGCGGGTCCTGCAAGCGCCGGGCGATGGATACCGCCCCGCGCAGGCTGACATCCAGATCGGGAAACTCGCGCGCAGCCAGCTCCGACGCGGAGTAAACCGACGCGCCCGCCTCGGAGACCACCAGCTTGGTGAGGCGTTGCTCGGGTTGCAGCCTGATCAGATCGGCAGCCAGCTTGTCGGTCTCGCGGCTGGCAGTGCCGTTGCCGATAGCGATCAGCTCTACCTTGTGCTTGGACGCCAGTGCCGCCAGCACGGCCAGCGAGCGATCCCAGTCACGGCGCGGCTCGTGCGGATAGATGGTGGCGGTATCGACCAGCTTGCCGGTGGCATCGACCACGGCCACCTTCACCCCCGTGCGCAGGCCGGGGTCCAGCCCCATGGTGGCACGCGGGCCAGCCGGCGCGGCCAGCAGCAGGTCCTTCAGGTTGTGCGCGAACACGCGGATCGCGTCCAGCTCGGCCTTGTCGCGCAACTGCCCGACCAGTTCGGATTCCAGGCTGAGGAAGATCCTGGCCCGCCAGGCCAGGCGCACGGTATCGCTCAGCCATTTGTCCGCCGGCCGGCCCTGGTTTTCAATGCCAAAGCACCGGGCAATCTTCATTTCGCAGACATTGGGGCCCGCTGGCCGGACGCTGGCGTCCAATTCCTCCGGCAGCAGCAGAGCCAGGTTCAGCACGCCCTCATTGCGGCCGCGCAGCACCGCCAGGATGCGGTGCGACGGCATTGCGGACAGCTTTTCGTCATAGGCGAAATAGTCGGAGAACTTGGCGCCCTCCTCCGCCTTGCCCTCCACCAGCGTGGTCTTGACCACGCCCTGTTGCAGCAAGTGATCGCGCAACTCGCCCAGCAGCGCGGCATGTTCGCCGAACTGCTCCATCAGGATGGCGCGGGCGCCATCGAGCGCGGCCTTGACATCGGCCACACCCTGCTCGGGATCGACGTAGCGCTGCGCCACATCCTCCGGCGTCTGGGCGGGGTCAGCCAGCAGACCGTCCGCCAGCGGTTGCAGGCCTGCTTCACGGGCGATCTGCGCGCGGGTGCGACGCTTGGGCTTGTAGGGCAGGTACAGGTCTTCCAGCCGTTGCTTGTTGTCGGCCTCCAGCAATTGCGCCTTCAGCTCCGGGCTGAGCTTGCCCTGCTCTTCGACACTGGCGATCACCGTCACCCGGCGATCTTCCAGTTCGCGCAGGTAGCGCAGCCGCTCATCCAGCGTGCGCAACTGGGTGTCGTCCAAACCACCGGTGACTTCCTTGCGATAACGCGCGATGAAGGGAACGGTTGCGCCATCGTCCAGCAACTGGATCGTGGCATCCACCTGATTGGGACGGCAGGCGAGTTCTTGGGCAATGCGGTGGGAAATCGGGGGCAGCATGCGAAACCTGTGAACGGTTGAAGCGAAACGCGGCGCCCCGAGGGGCACCAGCATGAGAACGCGTGTAACGCGAAGCGGCTCAGGCGCCCTGGCGCGCGGCGATCAGCGTCAGCAATTGCAGCACTGCCAGTGCCGGCAAGCGCGTGTTGTCCGCAACGCTCCACAACGTGACGCTGCGTCCATCCGCCGAAGCGCGCAACCGGCTCACCCAGACCTTGTCGGCCCCTACTGCATCCTGGCTGGCGGCCATGCCGGCGGTACCGGGCACCTGCAACAGGAACACGCGCTCGGCCGATTTGAGCGCCTCAGCAACCGCATCGAGCGCGACCGGCGCCGCGAAATGCAGCGACACCGAGGCACCATGCCCGAAGAAATGCGGCGTCCGCACGCAGGTGACGTCCACGGGGCAATCCTCGGGGACCAGGCGGCGCAGCAAGGTCAATGCCGCCTTCTCTTCCGGTGTGTTGCCGGCCTCGTCCGGCTCGCCGAAGCCGCCGAGCAGGTTGTAGGCGATGCGTTTGGGGTAGACGGCGGTTTCGTGCTCGGTCTGGGCGAACAACGCACGCGTCTGCCCGGACAGCACGTCCACGCCAGCCTGGCCTTCGGTGGACACCGAGAGCATGCCGGTGGCACTGACGGACAGCAGTTGCCCCAGTTCCGCCAGTGGCGCGACGACGCTGGCCAGTTGCTGCGAGAACGGGTCGGGCAACGAGAGGACCTGCCCGCGCGCCAGCTTGCCGCCCGGGGCCTGGCTGCCGGTCAGGTCGATCACGATCAGGCCCGCGCTGGCGGCGGCATCCATCGCTTCCCGCGCGTCGGGCAGACAGTTCACCAGCACTGGCGCCTGCGACCAGTCGAAATCGGCGACTTCCAGCTCCGGGTAATCGTCGCCACGGAACTCCACCATGCCCGGTTCGTCGCCCGGCGTGAGCGGGAACAGCATCGGCAGGCGCAAGGGGCTATCCGAAATCACATCGAGCAGGGCCGTGCCCAGCGCAGTGTCGGCGCCCAGCAGCGCAAGGTTCATCGTGGACATCCAGTTCTCCCAAAAAACGCACAGGGCGCGGCTGCGCCCTGCAAACGCGCAATTGTAAAGGATTCGCCTGCCGGAGTGCCGCACTACAATGTCGGCATCCGCCGCTTTCGCGAGGCTACCGTGATCGATCAGACTACCCGCCGCTTGCTGCCCTGGCTCGTCGCCATCGGCTTTTTCATGCAGACGCTCGACTCCACCATTCTCAACACGGCCTTGCCCGCCATGGCGCGCGGCCTGAACGAAAGCCCGCTGCGCATGCAGTCGGTGGTGGTGGCCTATATGCTGACGGTCGCGTTGCTGATTCCCGCCTCGGGCTGGCTGGCCGACCGTTTCGGCACGCGCAAGGTCTTCATGAGCGCCATCGTGCTGTTCAGCCTGGGTTCGTTGCTGTGTGCCCTGTCGAGCAGCCTGACGCAGTTGGTGGCATCGCGCGTGGTTCAGGGCATGGGCGGTGCGCTGCTGCTACCGGTGGGGCGGCTGGCCGTCCTCAAGGTCTTTCCCAAGGAGCAACTGCTGCGTGTCCTGTCGTTCGTCACCATTCCCGGCCTGATCGGGCCGCTGGTGGGCCCGACACTGGGCGGCTGGCTGGTGGAAGTGGCCACCTGGCACTGGGTGTTCCTGATCAACATCCCGGTAGGGGTCGTCGGCTGCTTCGTGACCTCGCGCTACATGCCCGAATTGCTGGGCGGCGAAACGCGGTTCGACTGGGTGGGATTCGCGCTGTTCGGCACCGGGATGGTGCTGGTATCGGTGTCGTTGCAGGGCATGGGCGAGCATGCGCTGCCATTGGCCACCTCGCTGGTCCTGCTCTTCGCCGGACTGGCCGCGATGGCGGGCTACTGGCTGCACGCCGCGCGCTCGGCGCTGCCGCTGTTCAGCCTGCGACTGTTCCATATCCATACTTACGCCATCGGCGTACTGGGCAACCTGTTTGCCCGGCTGGGCAGCGGCGCCATCCCGTTCCTGACCCCGCTGTTCCTCCAGATCGGGCTGGGCTTTCCACCCACCCAGGCCGGGATGTTCATGATTCCCACGGTGTTGGGCGCAATGGTTTCCAAGACACTGGTGGAACCATTGATCCGCCGCCAGGGCTACCGCCGAGTGCTGGTGGGCAACACCTTGCTGCTGGGCATGATGATCGCCAGCTTCGCCCTCGTCGATCGCGAGACCCCCCACTGGATGCTATTACTGCAACTGGCGGTGTTCGGCGTGATCAACTCCTTGCAGTTCACGGCCATGAACACGCTGACGTTGGGCGATCTGGAGCCGGATACGGCCAGCAGCGGCAACAGCCTGCTGTCGGTGGTCATGCAGTTGTCGATGAGCCTCGGCGTGGCCGCCGCCGCCGCGTTGCTGGCGGGCTTCTCCGATCATGGCATCGCGCCGCAGCCGGAACGGCTGCTGAGCGCATTCCAGGACACCTATATCTGCGTGGGCGTGCTGTCGATGCTGGCGGCGTGCATCTTCATGCAATTGCGCCCCGGCGATGGCGATCACGCCCGGGCGCCAGTCGTCTCCGTCGAGGAAGGCTAGGGAGTGTCACCCCAGGACCACAATCCGCCGCCCCGAAAACGAAGATCGCCCCACCCGCGGGCGGGGCCTTTCGGCCTCGCCACCAATTCAACTGACCTGAGGAAAACATCATGCCCTTGGCCCATGTCTATCTCGCCCCCGGCTTCGAGGAAGTGGAAGCGCTGACCATCGTCGATGTATTGCGCCGCGCCGGTGTCGAAACGCTGCTGGTCGCCCTGGACGATCAGCTTTCCGTCACCGGCGCACACGACGTGGTCGTGCAGGCGGACCGGGCTTTCGCCGCGGTGGAAGGCCAGTTGGCCGACGCCATCGTGCTGCCGGGTGGCCCCGGTGCCGAAGCGCTGGCCGCCCATCCCGGCATCACCACCCGACTGCGCGCCCACCAGAGCGCCGGCAAGCACGTGGCCGCGATCTGCGCCGCGCCATCGGTACTGTCACGCGCCGGCGTGCTGGAAGGCCGCAAGGCAACCTGCTTTCCGGGATACGAGGAAAAACTGCGCGCAGGTGGCGCCGAATATGCGGGCTACAACGTGGTACAGGATGGGCAGTTCACCACGGGCCGTGGTCCGGCCACCGCGGGGTTGTTCGCACTGGAACTGGCCCGGCAACTGGCGGGCGAGGAAGCCGCGCTGAAGGTGGGCCGCGCAATGCTGTATGTCTGATCGACACCGAAAACGAAACGGCGGGCAATGCCCGCCGTTTTTTTACGCGTTCAGCGTCCGGGAGGATGCGGCACCACCCGCGCCAGTTCGTAGACGGTCTTGCCGCGCAGCTTGAACAGATCGGCCGCGTGGTACAGGTTCTCGGAGTGCCCGACGAACAGCAACCCTTCCTGCTTCATCAAGGGCGCGAAGCGTTGCAGTATCTTGAGCTGCGTCGTCTTGTCGAAATAGATCATCACGTTGCGGCAGAAGATCGCATCGAAGGGCCCACGGATCATCCAGTTGGGTTCCACCAGGTTGAGGCGGCGATAGACGATCATGTCGCGTACTTCCTGCTTCACCAGATAACGGCCATCGGGCAGGCGCTCGAAAAAGCGTCGCACGCGATTGGGGTCGAGCTTTTGCACCTCTTCGCCCGCATAGATGCCGGCACGCGCCTGATCCAGCACGTTGGTGTCCAGGTCGGTGGCGATGATCTTGACCGGCGGGCGCAAGGAATCGAAGGTCTCGCACGCCGTGATCGCCATGCTGTAGGGTTCTTCGCCGGTACTGGAGGCGGAACACCACAGGTTCAGCGTGCCGGCGCCACGGCTGGCCTTGAGGTGGTCGGCCAGGATGGGGAAGTGATGCGATTCGCGGAAGAACGATGTGAGATTGGTCGTCAGCGAATTGGTGAACAGCTCGAATTCCTTCTGGTCGCCGCGCTCCAGCACGTGCAGGTAATCGTTGAATGTCTTGAGATTCAATGCGCGCAGGCGCTTGGCCAGCCGGCCATAGACCATGTCGTGCTTGGTGGGCGACAAGGCGATGCCGGCATAGTCGTAGATCATCTTGCGGATCTTGTCGAAATCCTGCTCGGTGAAGGCGAATTCTCGAGTGGGTGGTTGCAGCATGCGTTGTCCTTATGGCCTTATCGAGCGTCGCGCTTTGCCCCGTTCTGATCAGGGGGCGAGTACGTTCAGGCTGTTTTTTCTGGGGGCCCGGGCGGGGTCTCACAATTCCGAAGAATAGCCTGCTGTCAGGCAACTTGTAATCAATGCGCCGGATGGCAGCCAAGTTTGGTCAGGCTGCGCTCGACGTAATCCGGCGGAACCACCAGTGCAGGATGCCCGGAGTGCTGGAGCAGCGCATTGATACGCGCCAAGCGCTGCCGCAGCATCGCGGCCTCCTCGCCCGCCGCGGCCAGTTGCACCGCCAGTTCCACGGCCTGGGCGTGCAGTTCCAGTTCGGGCGGCAGGTAGCCGGCATTCTTCAGCACGCGATACGCCATGCGCTGATGTTCGGGCACCAGCGGGTCGATATCCTCGGCCGGCAACGGGTGCCCGCTGCCGGGAAGGTTGTCCAGCTCGCCGGCGTCGCGCGCCTCGGCGATCCGCCGTTCCGCCAGTTCGTTGAGCCACCACATGCCGTTCTCCTCGATCGCGCTGCCCGGTAGACCGGACAACCCGCGTCAAATGCCCAGTTCCTGCCAGATGGCGTCCACCCGCGCCACCACCGCCGGATCGCGCTCGATCACCCTGCCCCACTCGCGGGCGGTTTCACCCGGCCATTTGTTGGTGGCATCCAGGCCCATCTTGCCGCCCAGGCCGGACACCGGGCTGGCGAAATCCAGGTAATCGATGGGCGTGTTTTCCACCAGCACGGTATCGCGGACCGGGTCCATGCGCGTGGTGATGGCCCAGATCACCTCCTGCCACGAGCGCGTATCCACATCCTCGTCCACCACGACGATGAACTTGGTGTACATGAACTGCCGCAGGAACGACCACACCCCGAACAACACCCGCTTGGCATGACCCGGGTACTGCTTGCGGATCGAGACGACGGCCATGCGATAGCTGCACCCTTCGGCGGGCAGGTAGAAGTCGACGATTTCGGGAAACTGCTTTTGCAGGATGGGCACGAATACTTCGTTCAGCGCCACGCCCAGCATCGCCGGCTCATCCGGGGGCTTGCCGGTGTAGGTGCTGTGATAGATCGCATCGTCGCGCTGGGTGATGCGGTCGATCTCGAATACCGGGAACCAGTCCTGCTCGTTGTAGTAACCGGTGTGGTCGCCATACGGGCCTTCCAGCGCATGCAGGTAGCCGCCGATTTCCTTCAGCGGTATGCCATGCTCGGAGACGCCTTCGTAACCGGGCTCGCAGGGTTTGATGGCGCCTTCCAGCACCATTTCGGCAGTGGCGGGAACCTCCAGGTCGTTGCCGATGCAGCGGGTCAGTTCGGTCTTGCCACCACGCAGCAGCCCGGCGAACTGGTATTCGGAAAGGCTGTCGGGCACCGGTGTGACCGCGCCCAGGATGGTGGCGGGATCGCAACCGAGCACCACCGCGATGGGGAACGGCTGGCCCGGGTGCCGTGCCGCATGCTCGCGAAAATCGAGCGCGCCACCGCGATGCGCCAGCCAGCGCATGATGACCTGGTGGCGACCGATCACCTGCTGGCGATAAATCCCCAGGTTCTGGCGCTTCTTGTGCGGCCCGCGCGTGACCACCAGGCCCCAGGTGATCAGCGGCGCCACATCGCCCGGCCAGCAATGCTGCACCGGGATGCGCCCCAGGTCCACGTCGGCGCCTTCGCTCACCCGCTGCTGACAAGGCCCGTTGCGGACTATCTTGGGCGACATGCTCAGCACCTGCTTCAGCAACGGCAGCTTGTCCCAGGCATCCTTCAGGCCGCGCGGCGGCTCGGGCTCCTTCAGGTAGGCCAGCGTCCGGCCGATCTCGCGCAACGCTTCGGTCCCGCTGGCGCCCATTCCCAGTGCCACGCGCCGGGGCGTACCGAACAGATTGCCCAGGACCGGCATGCTGTGACCGGGGACATTCTCGAACAGCAGGGCCGGCCCTTGCGCGCGCAGAGTGCGATCGCAGATTTCGGTCATTTCCAGGACAGGCGATACCGGCGCCGCGATACGCTTCAATTCGCCCTGGGCTTCCAGTTGTGCGCAGAAATCGCGCAGATCACGATATTTCATTGCGGGATTCTGAAGAGGGAAGCCGTCATTGTAACCGGCAAACGAAAACGCCCGGCCGATGCCGGGCGTTCCTGGTCAGGCAGGGCCAGATCACGCCAGCGACAGCGTCAGCCATTTTTCGTAGACACCACCGGCGGCCAACGGGCGCGCGTCGTCGAACACATCGCCGCGCTCCACGCAGACAAAGTGGCGGTAGGCATCGCCGACATCGGCGATGTTGAGCGCGAATTCGGCCGGATTCCAGACCACCGCGCTGCGGGTATCGCTCTCGATCCTGGTGGTGCCTTGCGCGGTACGGATGGCCTGCACCGCCGGCACGTCGAGATAGACGCGGTCGGTCGGGCCATCCAGGCGCAGCGTGCCTTGCTGCGGTTGCCGGGTGTTGGCGCCACCGACGGTGTTGATGAAGGTGCAGCCGTCGAGCCCTTCGATATCCGCCTGCGCCACGTCGGGCACAGCAAAATAGGTATGAAAGGCGCTGGAAAACGGCACTTCATGGTCGCCACGGTGCTCGAACCGCAACGCCAGGGTGAGCGAGCCCCCCACGGTCACGGCTAGGCGGGCGACGAAATCGTCGGGCCACAGCGCGCGCGTGGCATCACTGGGCAGCAACTCCAGCGTGACACGGGTGGTGCCATCAGCCAGCGCCTCGGCGCCAACCAGCGTCCAGGTGTGGTTGCGGGCGAAGCCGTGGGCCGGCTTGCCTTCGGGGTGACCACCGAACCAAGGCAGGCACAGCGGAATGCCACCACGCACCGCCTTGCCGGGAACGAACGTCGCCTTGGGCGACAGCCACAACAGATCATGACCGCCAGCCGGCACGAACGAAGTCAGGTGGGCCCCCTGCAGCGTCAGCTCGGCACGGCCCAAGGCGTTCTCCACGACCAGCATGGGCAGGCCCGCCCCGTCGCCGCCATGGATTTCGGTGGAATTGGCTACGGACACACCGGCAACATCGGCCAGGCGCGAATCGAATGCGGACAAGGTCTGCATCGTGACTTTCCTCGTGACAAAGTACTGCATTGTAGAGCAAAGCCAGCCACTGCTCGCGGCTGGCCCTTGTCTGTGCAGCACCGGCAAATCAGCCCTGGCGCGGCACCCAGACCAGGGCATCGCCGTCGAGCACCTTCTCGCCACGCACCAGGCAATAGGTGCCCAGCCGGACGCGCTGTTTTTCGGGAATGAGTTCGATGACTTCGGCCAGCGCGGTCACGGTGTCGCCGATCTTGACCGGCTTCAGGAAGCGCAGGTTCTGACCCATGTAGATGCAACCCGGTCCGGGCAGCTTCATGCCGATCACCGACGACAACAGGGCGGAAGTCAGCATACCGTGGATGATGCGCCCGCCAAACCGGGTGGCGGAGGCGAACTCCTCATCGATGTGCATCGGGTTGTTGTCGCCGGTCAGCCCGGCGAACAGCACCACATCGGTTTCGGTGACGGTTTTGCGGTATTCGGCCTTCAGGCCCACATACAGTTCTTCAAAGGTATAGGACACCGTTTTCTCCTGGCTGGGACTGCACGTTGTGCGTTGCACAATATACGCCGCCTGACCAGGCCCGAACAAATCATGCCTCGGGTTCCAGCCAGCGCGAAAACCACTTGAACAACCGGCGATAGGCATCGGCGGCGGCCTCGGGGTTCGGCCCCACCGTCACGCCCTGATGCGGGTAGCGCCCGGCCGGAATGCCGCGCCGGACATGCAACTCGGCCCCCAGCACATCGAAATCCTGGTAGGTCAGCGGATAGCCGACCAGATGCAGCGATTTCTGTTCGTCCCGTTCCACCAGCGCACGGCATGGTTCGATCAGGCTCCAGTCGTCCGACTCTCCCATCAACACCAGAGCGGGAACACGGGCATGGTAACGCTGCTGGCGGGCAAGGCTGGAGCAATCGGGATAGAACACCGCAGCCACTTCCAGCCCTTCCGTCTGACGGCCGGCCAGCGTCAGCACCGCCGAGCCACCTTGCGACCACCCCACCGCGCCGATCCGTGCCGCGTCCACCTGCAAACGCGTACGCAACCAGGCAATCGCCCATTGTGCATCGTCGGCGCGCCGTGCCGCGGTGACCTTCTGCCGCTGCGGCGCGACCGTGCATTGTTCACGCACGCCACGCGGACCATAACTGTCCGGAATCAGCACCGCGTATCCGAGTTCCTGAAACAATCCGGCCATGTGTGCATAGCGCGGTGCCAGTTGACCACGGCGCCACATGCCTTCGCAGCCATGCATCAGCACCACCGCGGGGGCACCGTGCGCGCTTTCCCTCGGTGCGAAGTACTCGCCACGCAGCGTGCGCCCCGGGCCGGCAAACGAGATCGGATCGGCAACAGCGGGTATGGCAAGCAGCAGCGACAAGCCGGACAGCAAAGCGCGCGCAAAATGGGTCATGGGGCTGAATCAGGAAAATCTGAACAACAGACAGAGGCCGCACTTTATCACGGCAGACCAGAAGAAGCTTGGCAGTCGGCCCGGCACTCGGCTAAATCGGGAAGCGCGCCTCGGAGCCATCCACGCGCCAGTGGCAGGCCCGCAAACGGGAACCCCGATATCCGGATCACCACCGGATGCGGGGCGGATGGAAAACCGGAACACGAACAAGGAGCCCGCGTGAGCGATACCTTGCAATACGCAATTGGCGACGATCATATCGCCAGGATCACGCTGGATCGCCCCACGGCCTGCAATGCGTTCGACGATGTGATGATCGCCGAACTGACCGCCTGCCTGGCCGGCCTGTCCCAGAATAGCGATCTGCGCGCGCTGATCCTGTCCGCGACGGGTCGGCATTTCTGTGCGGGGCTGGATTACCAGTGGCTGCTGCGTGCGTCGAGCCATGACCAGCACCGCAACTTCGAAGAGGCCCTGACGCTGTCGCGCCTGATGCAATTGCTGGACCGCTTTCCCGTCCCCACCATTGCCCGCGTCCAGGGTCCGGCCTTCGGCATGGGGCTGGGGCTGATCGCCTGTTGCGATCTGGTCGTCGCTCACCAGGACGCTTATTTCCAGCTTTCGGAAGTGCGGCTCGGGTTGGTGCCCGCCGTGACCGCGCCCTACATCCAGTCGAAGATCGGGGTGTCCGGCGCCCGGCGCTACTTTCTCACCGCGGAACCGATCGACTGCCGCCGTGCGCATGCGCTGGGGTTGATCCACGAAGTGGCCGAGACCGAGGCGGAACTAGAACAGTGGGTGACGCGCTGGCTGGATGCGATTGTGCAGAACGGCCCACGGGCCATGCTGGCGGCCAAGCGATTGGTGGCGGCCATCGAACACCGGCCGATCGACGACGCGCTGCTGTCGGATATCGCGCATCGTATCGCCCACCTGAGAGCAAGGGCGGAAGCGCAAGAGGGCGTCGCAGCCCATGTGGCTGGACGCCCTCCTCGCTGGCACGAAGCCGACTAGATGAAATGCGGTACTTCCGGTTGGTGGAATTGGATTTCGCGACGGCTCGCTTCAGCTTCCGCGACCGTCAATAAGCGCAGTTGCAGTTCAGGGCGCAACCGCCCGGGTTGTGCCTCCCGGGGACACGATACCGCCTGCTTCCTGGTGGTTGCGGGCGCTTCGAGCGCTTCTGCGCTCCCCGAAGACATATCGTAAGTCTTCAACATGGCCTGCCCTCCTTGAGTGGAACCGTACTGCGCGAAAACTTGCTTACACCCGGAATATCGGCGTCCCCCGCCAGAAATTCAATCCCGCCTGTCGCCAATAAAAAACGGCGGGGTTTCCGCCGTTTTTCCTTTACTCCACCGGGTTGCCGGCGTCTGCCGGTGCCTTCCGGTACTCCACCTTGAAACTCTTCTTCAGATCGTCGATGTATTTCGCCACTTCGACCTGACCATAGGTCCGCGCCACGTCCTGGCGCATGCGCAGGGCCATTTCGTCGCTCACGGGCGGAGCCGGGATTTCAGCCACGACCTTGTAGATCACATAGCCCGCGCCGGGAACATCCTTGCCCACGTAGGCGGGCAACTTACCGGCCGGGGCATGGAAGATCGCGCCCAGCGTCGCGGAGTCGATCCCTTGTTCGCCCAGGCGAGCGACAGGCCGCGAAGGTTGCCACGGCAGTTCCACAGCCTGGCCAGCCTGCAATGCCGCCAGTTGCTTGGCACCGGCTTCGGCGGCCAGCTTGGTGGCCTTTTCCAGCTTCAGGCGCTGTTCGATATCGCCGCGCACCGTTTCCAGCGGCGTCTGTTGCGCAGGCTTGTGTTCCAGAATCCGGGCCGAAACCAGGACATCCGGTGCCACTTCCACCGCTTCGGAGTTGTGCTTGCCCTTGAGGACATCGTCGCTGAACACCGCCTCGGCCAGCTTGGGGTTGTTCAGTTGCGCATCCTGGGCACCCTGGCGGGTAATCCAGCCGCTTTGCTGGACCGGCAGCTTGAACTCGTCCGCCGCGGGTTTCAGGCTGTCCGCCTTCTGATAGACCAGTTCGCTGAATGCCTGGGCCTGGCTGCGGTATTGCGACTCCGCCTTCTCACCCTGCAACTTGGCGACGATCTGCGGCTTCACCTGTTCGAAGGTGGACTTGGCCTGGATATCGTTCACACGAATGATGTGGAAGCCGAACTGGGTTTCCACCAGGTCGCTCAACTGGCCCTTCGGCAGCTTGAACATGGCCTCCTTGAACGGCGGCACCAGCGAAGCATCCGCACCGAACACACCAAGTTCACCACCGTTGGCGGCCGAGCCGGGGTCCTTGGAGTACTGCTTGGCCAGCTCGGCGAAGCGGCCGGGGTTGGCCTTCAACTCGGCCAGCACCTTTTCGGCTTCGGCACGGACCTTGGCCTTGGCATCCGGCTTGGCATCCTTGGGTACTTCGAACAGGATGTGCGCCACATCGCGCTGCTCGCCCAGCAGCTCCGCACGGTGCGTCTCGAAGTATTGCTGGATATCGGCATCGCTGACCGGCAACTGCGCCGCGATCTGCTGGCGCGACAGCATCACGTACTCCACCCGCACCATTTCGGGGGCTTTGAACTCGCTGGCATGGCCGTCGTAGTACTTCTTGATTTCGTCGGCACTCACGGCAACCTGGCCCACGTAAGTGGACGGAGCAAGAACCGTTGCCTGCACCTCGCGACGTTCGCCAACCAGCCTGGCCATGCGGGCCAGGGTGGTCTGCGGCACGATGTTGGTCACGCTATAGGCGCCCAGCAAGGTACGCGCGGCAATGCTTTCCCGCACGCGCTGCTCGAACATTGCCGGCGACATCTGTTGGGCGGCCAGCATTTCCTGATAACGCTTGGCGCTGAACTTGCCGTTCTCATGAAACGCATCGATCTGGGCAATGGCCTGCTGCAATTGCGTGGTGCTCGGGTTCAGCCGGAGCTTGTCGGCGGCGGCCAGGACCAAGCGCTGCTGAACGAGCTGCTCGACCACCATGGGACGCATCTCGTTGGAGATGGGCTGGCCATTGGTGGCTTGCTGAACGTCGTATTCGGTAATGGACTTTCCGTCGACCTTGACCAGCGCACCATCGGCACCGCCCATGGCGCTGTATCCCGTCACCCCCGCGCCGATTACCAGGCCCAGGGCGACCAGCCCGAGGACAATCTGAACCAGCGTTTTATTTTTTTGGACTATGTCAAACATGAAAACAGGCGCTCCACATCCAAGTTTTGGCGGCGACCATGATGCCAGAAGGCAGGCGCACTGTGTTGAACCATTGACCTGAACATGAACGGCGACTGCGGCGATATCGGGATGAGGCTTGCGGAAAAGCAAAAAAGCCAAGCTTGCGCTTGGCTTTTTTGTCGAAGCTGGCGGAGCGGACGGGACTCGAACCCGCGACCCCCGGCGTGACAGGCCGGTATTCTAACCAACTGAACTACCGCTCCGGTGAAGAGCAGCGATCTTAGCAGCTTTTCAGAAAATTGCAACTACTGTCGCACTACTGAATCTTGCCTGAAGCGCTGTGGTGGGTAGTAGTGGATTCGAACCACCGACCTCCTGCGTGTGAAGCAGGCGCTCTAACCAACTGAGCTAACCACCCCTTTCTTCTTTCGTCACTAATTCCTTAGCGACGAAAGACAATCATTGTACTGCATCTTTCAGGGATTTGCCAGCCCTAAATTTCGGTTGCTTGGCGGCATCGATCTGGATGGTCTCGCCAGTCCGCGGATTGCGACCATTGCGGGCTTCGCGCTCAGCCACGTAGAACGTGCCGAAGCCGACCAGCGTCACTTCGCCGCCGTTCTTCAGCGCAGCGGAAATCGCATCGATGGTGGCATCCAGTGCCTTGCCAGCGGAAGCCTTGGACAGGCCTGCGGATTCGGCGATAGCGTCGATGAGTTCGGATTTATTCACTTACGTCCCCTTTGGTTCTGGTTGGATAGGTCCGGTCGGCCGATTGCCTGAGCTTTATAGCAAGCGGCAAAAATAGGTGTCAACTAATGCTTGGTGGGCGGTGTTGTCGTTTCCGCACTAGGGTTGGCAGGGGCTTGCGCGCTGATGGGCTCCTCGGCGCCCTCTGCCTTCCCCGCCAGATCGGGCTGACGTTCCAGCGCGTGTCCCAGAACCTGGTCGAACCACTTGACCGAGTGGATCGTCAGACCACGCTTCACGTTGTCCGGAATCTCTGCAAGGTCTTTGACATTTCCGTCAGGAATCAGCACATGCTTGATGCCGCCACGGTGGGCCGCCAGCAGCTTTTCCTTCAGGCCACCGATCGGCAACACTTCGCCACGTAAGGTGATTTCCCCCGTCATGGCCACGTCGCAGCGCACCGGAATACCGGTGAGGATCGACGTCATCGCGGTGGCGATGGCAATGCCCGCGGACGGACCATCCTTCGGCGTGGCGCCTTCGGGCAAGTGGATATGAATGTCGTTCTTCTGATAGAACTCGGGGTCGATCCCCAGCGAAATAGCGCGTGAGCGCACCACCGACAGCGCCGCCTGGATCGACTCCTGCATCACGTCGCCCAGTTGGCCGGTCTGGATCATCTTGCCCTTGCCGGGCAGTTTGACCGCCTCGATGGTGAGCAACTCGCCCCCCACTTCGGTCCAGGCCAAGCCCGTCACCTGCCCCACCTGGTTCTGCTGCTCGGCGACGCCATATTCGAAGCGACGCACCCCCAGATACTTGTCGAGCGTCTTCGCGGTGATCGTCAGCTTCTTGTCGCTCGGCTTCACCATCAGGCTCTTGACGACCTTGCGGCAGATCTTGGCGATCTCGCGATCCAGGCTACGCACGCCCGCTTCGCGGGTGTAGTAACGCACGATATCGCGCACCGCACCTTCGTTGATGACCAGCTCGCCTTCCTTCACGCCGTTGTTCTTCATCTGCTTGGGCACGAGGTACTTGAGGGCGATATTGACCTTTTCGTCCTCGGTGTAGCCCGACAGACGGATGATTTCCATCCGGTCCAGCAGCGGCGCGGGGATGTTCAACGAGTTCGCGGTCGCCACGAACATCACGTCGGAAAGGTCGTAATCGACTTCCAGATAGTGGTCGCTGAACGCGTGGTTCTGCTCCGGATCGAGCACTTCCAGCAACGCCGAACTGGGGTCGCCACGGAAATCGGCGCCCATCTTGTCCACTTCGTCGAGCAGGAACAGCGGGTTCTTCACGCCGGCCTTGGTCATGCTTTGCAGGATCTTGCCCGGCATGGAGCCGATGTAGGTCCGGCGATGGCCGCGGATTTCGGCCTCGTCGCGCACCCCGCCCAGCGCCATCCGGACATACTTGCGATTCGTCGCCCGCGCGATCGATTCGCCCAGCGAGGTCTTGCCCACGCCGGGAGGGCCGACCAGGCACAGAATCGGCGCCTTCAGCTTGTCCACGCGACCTTGCACCGCGAGGTACTCGAGGATGCGCTCCTTGATCTTGTCCAGACCATAGTGATCGGCGTCGAGCACGCCTTCCGCCTCGCTCAGGTCCTTGCTGATCTTGGATCTCTTCTTCCAGGGCAGGCCGACCAGCGTATCGATGTAGTTGCGCACCACCGTGGCTTCCGCACTCATCGGCGACATCATGCGCAGCTTCTTCAGCTCGCCTTCGACCTTCTCACGGGCTTCCTTGCTCATGCCCGCGGCCTTGATGCGCTTTTCCAGCTCGTCCAGCTCGGCGTTCTCGTCGATCTCGCCGAGTTCTTTCTGGATGGCCTTCACCTGCTCGTTCAGGTAGTACTCGCGCTGGCTCTTTTCCATCTGCCGCTTGACGCGGCCGCGGATGCGCTTTTCCACCTGGAGGATGTCCAGTTCGGTTTCAAGCTGCTTGAGCAGATGCTCCATCCGCCGGCGCACGTCTTCCATCTCCAGCACGGCCTGCTTCTGCTCCAGCTTGAGCGGCAGGTGCGCGGCGATGGTATCGGCCAGGCGGCCCGCCGATTCGATACCGGACAACGAGGTCAGGATTTCCGGCGGAATCTTCTTGTTCAGTTTGACGTATTGGTCGAACTGCGAAAGCAGCGCACGGCGCATTGCCTCCGCTTCATGACCAGCGTCTTCATTGGGATCATGGGGCAAGGCATCGGCGCGGAAGTAGCCTTCGCCGTCGTGCAACGCGCTGACGGTGGCGCGCTGCAAGCCTTCCACCAGCACCTTGACGGTGCCATCGGGCAACTTGAGCAACTGGAGGACGGTCGCCACCGTGCCGACGGGATAGATATCGGCCATGCTGGGCTCGTCCTTCTGCGCATTCTTTTGCGCCACCAGAAGGATGTGCCGTCCTTCTTCCATGGCGGCTTCGAGCGCGCGGATCGATTTGGGTCGTCCCACGAAGAGCGGAATCACCATGTGCGGGAACACGACCACGTCCCGCAGCGGCAACATCGGGAACTGGGCTGGCTCTGAAGGCAGGACTTGGGATTCGGACATATTGGATGACCTGGTGAGTTTGTATGGGGCGCCGTGAAGCGCCTTTCCAATGATGTGGCCTGACTACGGGAAATTCAACGCCATCCGGGACAACCATGCGGATGGCATCGAAAAAGAACACCGCCCGCCACAATCGGCGGGCGGTGTGGATCGCGGAGAAACCGGCCGGCCTGTCCAGGCCACGGCACGGCAGTCATCGCGTTCAGGCGGCCGCGGATTCCTCGGCAGGTACCGCTACCTGCTCCGGTGCCTGCCCGGAAACGATCGTTTCCGGGCCGACCACCACGCGTGCCACGCCTTCCAGCGCCGGCAGCTCGTACATGGTGTCGAGCAGCGCGCCTTCGAGTATCGACCTGAGGCCACGCGCGCCGGTCTTGCGTTCCATCGCTTTCTTCGCGGCGGCTTCCAGCGCGGCCTGAGTCAGCTCCAGCTCCACGCCTTCCATCTCGAACAGCTTCTGGTACTGCTTGACCAAGGCGTTCTTGGGCTCGGTCAGGATAGTGATCAGCGCCGCTTCGTCCAGCTCGTCCAGCGTGGCGATCACCGGCACGCGGCCGACGAATTCGGGAATCAGGCCAAAGCGGATCAGGTCGTCCGGTTCCACCTGGTGCAGCATCTTGCCAACGCTGCTCTTGTCGTCGCGCGCCTGCACCTCGGCACTGAAGCCGATGCCGCCCTTGACCGAACGGTTGCGGATGATCTTGTCCAGCCCTTCGAAGGCACCGCCGACGATGAACAGGATATTGGTGGTATCGACCTGCGGCATCTCATGGTTCGGATGCTTGCGGCCACCATGCGGCGGCACCGAGGCAACAGTGCCCTCGATCAGCTTGAGCAGCGCCTGCTGCACGCCTTCGCCAGATACATCGCGGGTGATCGACGGGTTTTCCGACTTGCGCGCGATCTTGTCGATCTCATCGATGTAGACAATGCCCCGCTGCGCCTTCTCCACGTCGTAGTCGCATTGTTGCAGCAGCTTGGCGATGATGTGCTCGACATCCTCGCCCACGTAGCCGGCTTCGGTCAGCGTGGTGGCATCGGCGATCACGAACGGTACGTCGATCAGCTTGGCCATGGTCTGGGCCAGCAGCGTCTTGCCCGAACCGGTCGGACCGATGAGCAGGATGTTGGACTTGGACAGCTCCACATCGTTGCCCACCTTCTGATTCTTGGTGGAAAGCCGCTTGTAGTGGTTGTACACCGCCACGGCCAGGATCTTCTTGGCCCGCTCCTGCCCGATCACGTACTGATCCAGCACTTCGCGGATCTCGGTGGGCTTGGGCAGCTTCTTGCCGGAGGGCGTCTGCGTATCGGCGGTCGGCGTCTGCGCGGCTTCATCCTTGATGATGTCGTTGCATAGCTCGATGCACTCGTTGCAGATGAACACCTGCGGGCCGGCGATCAGTTTGGTCACCTCATGCTGGCTTTTGCCGCAAAAGGAGCAATAAAGCAGTTTTTCGTTGGACTTGTCGGTCATCAGCCATCTCCCTCAACACGCGGGAGCCGCGGTATCAATACAAAAGCCGCCAGCGCAACGCTGGCGGCGCATCCATGCATACAACCGGATCGATCAGGAGATCAGGGCACGCGACGTCAGCACGTCATCGATCAACCCATAGCTCTTCGCCTCATCGGCCGCCAGGAAATTATCGCGGTCGGTGTCGCGCTCGATGGTTTCCAGCGGCTGGCCCGTGTGATGAGCCAGCAGTTCGTTCAATTGCCGCTTGGTCTTCAGCAGCTCGCGGGCGTGGATTTCGATGTCCGACGCCTGCCCCGCCAGGCCGCCGATCAGCGGCTGGTGGATCATGATCCGCGAATGCGGCAATGCGAAGCGCTTACCTTTGGCGCCACCCGACAGAAGGAAGGCGCCCATCGAGGCCGCCATGCCCACGCATAGCGTGGACACATTGGGCTTGATGAACTGCATGGTGTCGTAGATCGCCATGCCGGCCGTGACCGAGCCGCCGGGGGAGTTGATATAGAAGTGGATATCCTTGTCGGGATTCTCGCTTTCCAGGAACAACAATTGCGCGACGACGAGGTTGGCACTCTGGTCATTGACCGGGCCGACCAGGAAGACGACCCGCTCCTTCAACAGGCGCGAGTAGATGTCGTATGAGCGTTCGCCACGGCCGCTCTGCTCGATCACCATGGGGATGTAACCGAGGTTTTGCGGGTCGAATTCCGATCGTTGCATTTGGGTGTTCCTCAGTGGAGGCCGCTTCAGCCCTGTTGGCCCATCAGTTCGTCGAAGGCGACGGCCTTCTCGACGGACTTGGCCTGACCGAGCACGAAGTCAACCACATTGTCTTCCAGCGCCATGGATTCCGGGCCTGCAAGCCGCTCGCGCTGCTCGTAGTACCAGGCCACGACATCCGCCGGGTCTTCGTAGTTCTCGGCCAGGTCTTCAATGATGGCCTTGACCTGTTCCGGCTTGGCTTCCAGGCCGTTGGCCTTCACCAGATCGGCAAGCACCAGACCCAGGTGGACACGGCGCTTGGCCTGCTCTTCGAACATCGCCGGCGAGAACGGTACCAACTTGGGATCGATACCGCGCGCTTTCAAGTCCGCCTGGGCTTGTTCCGCGAGACGGCCGATTTCCAGGCCGATCAGCGCGCGCGGCAGATCAACCGGAGTGGCATCGACCAGGGCGCTCATCACGCTTTCCTTCACGCGGGCCTTCAGGCGCAGACGTACTTCGCGCTCCAAGTTCTTCTTCACCTCGGCGCGCATCTTGGACACATCACCGTCGGCAATACCCAGTGCCTTGGCGAACTCGCCGTCGATTTCCGGCAGTTGCGGCGCGGCCACATTCTTCACGGTGATTTCGAACACGGCGGTCTTGCCGGCCACGTCCTTGCCTTGGTAATCGTCCGGGAACTTGACGTCGACGTTCTTGGTTTCGCCTTCCTTCATGCCGCGGATGCCGGTTTCGAAGTCGGCCAGCATCTGGCCCTTGCCCAGCAGGAATGCGTAGTTTTCAGCGGAACCACCCTGGAAAACCTCGCCGTCGATGGTGCCCTTGAAGTCGATGATCACGCGATCCTCGTCTTGCGCGGCGCGCTCCACGCGCTCGAAGCGGGTGCGCTGACGACGCAGGATTTCAACCGTCTTGTCCACTTCGGTTTCACCGACGTTCAGCACCGGCTTCTCGATTTCCTTGCCGGCCAGATCGCCCAGCTTCACTTCCGGATAAACCTCGAAAGTGGCGACGAACTGGAAATCGCCGTCTTCCTCGGCGCCGTCCTTGGGCTCGAAACGCGGGTAGCCGGCCACTTGCAGCTTCTGTTCGTAGACAGCCTTGCCGAACGAACGCTCGACGGTTTCGCCCAGCACTTCTTCCTGCACGCGGAAGCCATGTTGTTGGGCGACGATGTTCAACGGCGCCTTGCCCGGACGGAAGCCAGCGATCTTGGCCTTCTTGGCCACATCCTTCAGACGGGCGTCGACGCGCTTGGTGATTTCCTCGCGGGGAATCGAAATGCTGAGGCGTCGTTCCAGGCCGCTCAGGGTTTCCAGTTGTGCTTGCATGTGTAGATGTCCTTGATGCGAATTCTTCAACCGCGGGCGGCTGCGGGCACGCGCATACGCAGTGCGTTAATTTAAAAGTGAAAAACCGGCGCTGAACGGCCGGTACAGGGGGGAGGCGACCAGGCCGCGACGGCTTGCGAATGCCGCACCCCTCCCAACGGCAAGCTCAAAAGGATAACGCAACCCATCGCTGTTCGCCAATGAGCGCATGGCAAGGCATGCAGCCCCACCTGTATTCCTACAGACGTTTCGGCCAGCCTCCGCTGCGCGGAAATGGAGCGATGGGATGAAATGACCTCATTTCCAGGAGCCTTCCCATGCACACCCGCATCCCATCCTTGCTGCTGAGCGCCGCCCTGCTGGTCAGCATCGTTGCCGCGCTCACGCTGCACAAGGACCCCATCGT
The DNA here is from genome assembly GCF_005048205.1 of Chitiniphilus eburneus. Lineage (GTDB taxonomy): Bacteria > Pseudomonadota > Gammaproteobacteria > Burkholderiales > Chitinibacteraceae > Chitiniphilus > Chitiniphilus eburneus. Next base: position 28,256 of record NZ_SUMF01000020.1, on the reverse strand, counting down.
CCAGGCCGACGTCGCCGAACCTCCCCGCACCACCGTTGCCCTGGCCGGCGCGCGGGCCACAGAGCCGCCACCCACCCTGCGTTGACCATCGGGGATGCGCCCCGCCGCCCTTGATAAACAACCCGATCAGGAAGGCGAATGTCTGTTGTCGGGAGGTCGAGGAACTTCAGGATGCGCTAATTTGTTTATGCCCATGGAATACGTCATATTGGCCCGTCGCACTGACGACAATAAAACGATTCCGGAGGCAACATCATGAAGCTCGCAATTTCCTGCGCAATAGCCCTGCTCGCGTCCGCAGCCGCCCAGGCCACCTGTATTCCGCCCCCACCCGACGCATTCAGTAATGCAACGGCGAATAACCCGATCCCCCAGCGGGTCGGCGACGATGCCAGGCTGCCGGTTCGTCGGCCGCTGACCGGCGCGGGAACCGACTACAGCTGCCCAATGCCGATCGAAATCGGCGTCGCTTACCGGGTGTACAACTACCGCCCCGTAGCAATCGTTCATGCCTTGCTCGACGAACAGATCCAGCAAGCGGGCCTACCGACCACCAGCGCTCCCAGCGCCCCCGCATGGGATTCCACCCGCGTCTACCTGCAAGGCGAGCGTGCAAGCTTCAATGGTGCGGTCTACCTGGCCCAGTGGTGGACACAGGGCGAGCCGCCTGGAAGCGTCGCCTACGGCGCGTGGAAAGTGGAGGACGGCGGTGGTATCGGCGCCTGGTCGGCAAGCCGTGCTTACCAGGCCGAGGAAAAGGTCGTGTACGCGAATACCGTCTGGAAAGCACGCTGGTGGAGCCAGGGCGAGCAACCGGGCAGCAATGAATGGGGCGCGTGGCTGGCTACCACGGAAACGGTTCCGCAGCCTGTCGCCCTGCCCAGCCGCTACAGCGCGAGCCTGAGCTGGAATGGCGGCGAGCTCACCGTGAACGTGCAGAGCGTCAATGGCGCGATTTCCGGCCGGCCGGCGTATCTGGAAGTGCGCGAACAAGGCGTCGCGCTCGGCCGCATCACCCAGTTCCCCGCGCTGTATCACGATTGCTTCGGGCTACCCGAATGCCAGCCCGGCTCGTACTGGACCGGCTACGGCAAGTTCACCACCACGCAACTCCCCGGTACGGCGTGGGTCAGCCTCTGGGCCTGCAACAGCCAGAATGTCTGCCGACCGGCAGAAGCCACGCGCATTGTTCTCGGCCAGACCATCACGGGCCACCTGAGCGAACCCATGCCCCTGGAAGGCGATCCGCGTACCGTTCCGCAGTAGTCCGCTTTCCGTGGCAACGGTCGGGACAATCCGGCGCCAACCTCGATCCACCCGGATACCGGCCGACGAAGCAAAAGAAAAAGCCCACAAAATCAAGCCAAGGCCTGGTTTTGTGGGCTTTCTGCCACCCGCTGCGGCAAGCCGCGCATGATCCGGTGGTGCGAGAGGGGGGACTCGAACGGGCGCATAGATACTGGCTTAGCAGCCAGCCCGGGACAAATTTGGGACACTACCGCGAACATCCCTGGCCCCTCCAGCAACACAGCTCCCCAGGTACTGAGCAATTTCGCCACAGGCAATAAAATTGCACATGCAACAATACTAACCTATAGTTTCAAATGAATTCCATTGCTCGCCAGGAGGAACGATGACAGCACTGGCAAAAGTAGCACCTGACGCAGCGACCGTCCTCACAAAGGCCGTCGTGCGCGCCAGCGATGCCTTGGAGATCAACCAGAAGGTACTGGCGCGGATTCTCGGGAATTCCCCCTCGACGGTTTCCCGGATGGTACAGGGTGAGGCCCAGCTACGCCCCAACACCGGGGAGTGGGACGCAGCGACGGCGTTGATTCGTGTGTACCGCTCGCTGGGTGGTCTACTCGACGGGAATGATCAGCTCATCAAACTCTGGATGACAACCTTCAATCACGACTTGGCTGCGACGCCCATCGAAACGCTGGAAACGGGTGGCGGTGTATACCAACTGGGGGCTTACCTGGATGCCTATCGCGGTCGATTCTAACGCCACTTTCGACCGGGAAGTCTGGCGCGTCTGCGAGGGCCAAACCAAGCAATACACATGGTCCCTCGTAGACGACATTGCCGAACTTGACCTGCTTGAGCGCATCTTGGAGAGTTCCAAGCCCCCTTCACCGACACCTTCCGTCAAGCACTTTCTGCTGACAACGCCGTTTCGCTATCCAGAGCGTACCCCCGGGGGTTCCAGATTCGTCATGGAGGGCGCCAAGTGCGCGCTGTATAGCGCCCACAACCCAATCACTTGTTTCTGGGAGGCCGGGCATTGGGCAAAGCAATTCAGCGCGTCATCGACAGGGTTAAGCACGAAATCGATCATCCGCCGACGTTGCCTGTTCAGCCTACAGGTCGGCGGCCCCGTTATTGATCTCACGGCGCCTCCCTACAACGCCGACGCCGCTACGTGGATCCATCCTCACGACTATCACGCGTGCCAAGCTCTTGGGTCGCAAGCTCGTGCGGCGGGCGTGCCGTTGATTCAATACCAATCGGTGCGCGATCCAGATGCAGGTCTGTGCATGGCCGTGATGCTAGTCTCGGGTATTACCTGTGACAAACCCACAACGATGGAAGACTGGGATCTATTGGTCTCGCCAAAAGAAGTTGTTTGGCAACATCCTGTAAGCGGCCAACAAATCCCGGTCTAGTTGCGGATAAACACCTGTTACGCCGACTGCCGCGCCCGCTCATCAGCCATCCTGGCCAGCCTCTCCCGCTGGGCATTCAACGTGTCCAACAGTGACCGACGTTCCTCGGCATCCATTCCGCGGTCGTTGCTCACGGCTTTGATGCGCCGATTGAGTTCCGTAATCTGGCGCCCCACTGCGTTGAACACCGCGCGCTGCCGCAGGCGATTGTCGCCGGCCAGCTCCTGGGCGCGTTCCAGATCGCCCGTGGTCCTGGCCAGGTTGAATGCCGCATACAGTTGATCGACTTGCTTCTGCTGCTCGTAGAACCGACTCAGGTATTTGCCACCGTTCGCATCGCTGTCCTTCACGAAATCGCCCAACACGAACGTATCCCCGATTGCCCTGGCGGGCTTGCCCGGCAGGTCCATCAGCGGCCGGCCGACCAGATCGGAGACATTCAGCGCTTGGGTGCCTAGCCAGCCGAAGTAGCCGCGCATAAGGTGTTCAATGCGCTGCGGGGAGGCGCCGAGCAGTTGCCCCGCCGCCACGGCGCCGGCACTGGTTCGCGCGGTGTAGCGCTCCTCCGGTGGTAGCCGCATCTGCCCTGGGCTGTCGATGGCGCGATCGCGGAACGGATCGCGGTTGAAGCTGGCCTCCATGAACGGCTTGACCAGTTGTGGCGTGGGGTTCATCGCGAGCTGATCGCCAACCACACGGAGCACCGTCTGCGCGAAGTCGCGCGCCTGGTAGTCGTTGCCGGCCGTGGCCAACTCCGCGCCGCGTTCGACCACCGTGCCCAATGCGCCCAGCTCGAACGGCTTGGGGATGTAAAACGCCTTGTCGCCGAGCTTGACCCACCAGTAGGTGTTACGCACCCAGTCCGGTAGCTGCTTGTATTCCTCATCGTCCTGGTTGATCAGATGCAGCGCTACCGATGCCAGCGCCACGGCGCCGGCCACCGTGGCGAAGCGACGCGGGTCGTTCCAGCCACCGCGCCCCAGCTTGTACATGCCCTGTAGGCGCGCGTTCATGAACGGCACAATCTGGGTGAGGAAACGCACCGAGGCCCATTTGCCGGCGCTGGTGAAGTCCATCATGTCGCGGGCGGCATACGACGCTTCCAAGTGGCTCTTGCCGTCGGCACGCGCTTTTTCGTAGAGCGCGGCGCGGTTGACCGTTTCCAGCCGGTCCCCCATCTCCTGATACCAATCCCAGCCCTTGCGGAAAAACGCCTTGACCTTGGCCGGCCCGTCGAGAATCTGATCCGCCTTCACGCCGGAATCGATCAGGCGCTTGGCGTAGGTGGCCTGATCGCCATCGTTGAGCGCTCCGAACCTCACCGCGCCGCCACCGGCAATCAGTCGCGCCAGGGTGTCGCTGCCCTCCCCGGTCGCCTTCCAGCCGTCAATCACGTTGCGTACGGGGTTGTAGCCCATGTCATTGACCGCAATCGCCGACACCATATCGCGGATCAGGTTACGCACCCGGAACGTGGGCGACATGGTGACGCCAGTGGTGAGCAGGTGCTTCATGGTCCGCATGGCCTTCATGGCCGGGTTGTTCCAGCCCTGGTGGTGCAGCATGGTCAACGCATCCAGCACCAGCGGATCGTGCACCTGGTAGTGCTTCTCATGCCCGTCGCGCATCACCCGCACGCTCCCCTTCTCGGCGCTGGTGATCTGCTCGGCGATGCCCGCTTTCTCCGCCGCAGTCAGCGCGCGCTGAGCGGCCAGGTTCTTCATCGATGCCGAAAGCAGGTGCGACCAGTTGCTGAGGGTGTTGGCCAGCAGATCACCCAGCGGCTCCTTGCCACCCTTGAGCTTCTGGAAGGCGCGCTGGCCGACGATGCCACCGATCTGGCCAGGGCCGGCCGTACCGGTGCCGTCCTCTTCCATCACCCGGTAGAACGGAACGTAGAACTCCGATTCCCAGAGTTCGCGGCCCTTGCCATCGATCAAGCCAGCCTCGGTCGCCACATCGAGCACCGCCTTTTGGTAGGCGCGGAACTGCGCGATCGCCTTGGCAAAGGTGCCAGCGCGGCTACGGCCATCGGCCATCTGGCCCTGGTTCAGCGAGGTCAGTGCAGCGATGTCGTCATCGCTGAAAAGGCGTTCCCGGCCTTCGCCCTTGAGTTGCTTGGCACGGTTGCCAGCGATCCAGGCCATGAAGCGGTCATGCTCGCCACCGAGGTCGGCCAGAATGCCCTGAAGACCCTTACCATCGCGTGTCACATCCAGGGCCCCGTCGGTGAGTTTGGGCGGGCCGAACTTGAACACCGATTCCACCGCGCCGTCCGTGCCCTTGGAAAGCCGCGCCTGCATGTAGGCGGTCTCATCCAGGTCGCGTAGTGGGCGGAACTGGTCGAACACGCCCTGCACCACTTTCAGCTTCCATCGGTCGGTCAGTTCGCTGGCCGTCTCGCGGATCGGCCGTGTCCCCGCATAGGTGCCGATCTTGCCCAGTGCAGCGCGCTGGCTGTCGGTGAGGTTGTCCGGCATCGGGGTGTCGTTCCGTTGCGCGAAGCGATCCGCCAGGTCCCAGGCACGCTGGCCAGCCCGGCTGTAGGCGGATGCGGCAGCCGGCATTCCCTCGGCGGCCGGCGCGCTGCGGCCCTCCACATAGCGCCTGGCGCTGGCCAGCACACCCTGGATATCCGCATCGGTCCACGGCATGTCGAAACCAACCTGCCGCAACCAGTTCTTGATGGCCTGCACCAGCCTGGGCCAGAACGGCTGCTGCTGGATCTCGCCGCGTGCGGCCATGTCCGCCAACACCTCTTCCACCGCCAGCGCCCGGTCGTAGCCGTAGCGCTCGATCAGCGCATCGGCGCCTGCGCGCAGCTCGGCATGGCTGTGATACAGGCTGTTGAGCAGCGGGTTCAGCTTGCGGCCGAATACGCCGCGCAGACCGTGGTGACCCATCACCTCATGCAGCAGGGTGAATGCGGCATGTTTCGGACTACGCAGGTTGTCGGCCACCAGGTAGACGCGCCCGTTGTCATAAACGCCTTCCACATCGGTGGCACCATCGCGAGTGATCTGCTGGCGCAGATGGGCCGGCAAATCGTCGATGCGCTGCACCACCGCAATATCCGGCGCGTTCTCCCACCCGGCCGAGCGATTGATCAGCATGCGCTCGACCGTGGCAGCGGGGATGCCGCCGATCTTGCCCTCGGCACGCCGGTACGGCTGTCCTTCAGCGTTGCCCTCGGCATCCGTAGGCGGTACGCTGTCGGTTCTGGTCTGGTCCGCAAATCGACCAACAGGGCGTGGGTTCAGCCTCGACTCCCCACCCGACCCTGGAGCCTCTGGGCTCGCTGGCGGACCGGCTCGCTGAAAGTCGTGTAGTGGTGGTTTCGGATCCTGATCCGATGAGTGCGCCGGTGCTTGCACCGGCTCCCGGGGGCGACCACTCCAGACCAGTGTCCCTTCCGAATTGCCGTTGTCCTGCTGTGCCCGCCAAACTATACTTGCCGCATCCCCGCTATCGTCTTGCGCGTTGTGAAGGAGGGAGCGAGCAATCGCAGTGGCATCCTTCGTAGCGGGGTACTTCCTCATGCTGGCCATCGCCAGTGTCTTGCGTCCTGTCCTCACCTCCTCCACGTACAGCAACGTCCCGTCGTCCAGCCGTTTAAGCCGGCCAATGACATCTTGGCCGCGTTCGTTTTTCGCCCCATAAACACTGGCATCAGGCGTTTCAACGGCGGCTTGCGCGGCGAGAAAATCGCTATCGGTCAGCGGTATTTGGCCATGCTTGTACTCCTTGTCGGTGCCATGCCGGCGAATTGCGTGACGAATCGCATAGTTGTCAGCGGTATGGCGATAGCCAGACAAATCAACCCCAAGGGTTTGCCGCGCTTCGGCTACATCGCTAGCGCTCGCCTGAGCTAACTCAACTTCGATTTTCTCGGTCGCATTATTCTTGGCCGCCTCAAGCGCAACTTGTATCGGCTCTCCCGTAGATCGCTGGCCACCCCGGCTATACTGCGCGCTGGTTCCGCTGGGCAGGCTTTCCGGATCGGTCTTGGTCGGCTGTGCCGGTTTCGCTTGCCCAGCGGGCCGCTCCTGGATTTGGCCCGGCACAATGCGAATGCCCGACCCACGCGCGATTCCCTGCGTCGCCTCGTACTGGCGTACCCGTTCCCCGAAAGGAACCAGATACGGTGCCCGCGCTACCTCCACGCCAGCGGCATCGCGCGCCACGTACTCGCCGCCCTCCTTCGCCAGCGATAGATTCAACGGGTTGCCAGCCGGACCGGCCGGTGCAGCCGGCACTTCGACAGCCGCACCCCGGATCCTGGCCAGCGCCTGCGGGTCGTTGGCCATCCTGCTTCCAGGCGGGAAAACCAGTTCCCCATTGGCCCGGTCATACAACCCGCCCTGTATACCCCGCGCCGACAACGCGGCCCTTACCTCGGCGACCGGCCCCTTGATCCGCACGCCGCCATTGTCGGTGCGGTAGGCCGTCGCCAGATGATCAGGCTGCATCGGCATCTCGCCACGGATCTTCGCCACGGCATCCGGATCGCTGGCGAGGCGGCTGCCGGGTGGGAATACCAGTTCACCGTTGCGGCGATCATAGAGACCGCCCTTGATCCCCCGCTCGGCCAGTGCCGACCGCAGTTGCCCCACCTCGCCCTTGATCCGGATTGCGCCATAGTCGTTACGGTAGGCGCTGGCCAGCGGCCCAGAAACGACTTGCCCCGCATTGGGCGGGGCAAGGTCGGGTTGCTGAGCGGGTGACGATGGATCGGGCGGCAGTTCGGCGGTAGCGGCCGGCAGCGACTCAACCTGGTCGGCAGGCGCCGGCAGCGCGGCGACTTCACGCCCGGGGCGGGCTTGCGCCTCCATGCCTTCGGCAGCCAGCGCAGGGCGGGCGAATGCGCGCGGCTGACCAAGCTCGCCCTCAATGACAGGACCTTCCACGGCGCCTGCAACGGGTTGTGCCGGCGTCACGGCGTTTTCCGGACCCAGCCACTCCCCCTCCAACACGCGCTGCTGCGGTGCCATGGCCGCAGCACGTGCCAGCGGGCCACGCGGTGCGGCCGGCGCGGTCAGCGGATTCATCGGATTCAGTGCCAGGTGCGAAGTGTCGAGCTCCGGCGCTGGCATCGCCACCGGCTGTGCGGCGGCGCCATCCTCCAGCGCAAGTCCGGTGGTGTCGATCTGACGCTCGTAATCAATGCCATCCGGCGCGCGCTCGCTACCCTGCTCGGCTAGTGCCAGTTCCTGCTGGGGTGGCATCACCCGTTCGAATTTGATCGAGCCAGGCGGTGCAGGCGTGGCATCAGTTGCTGCGGCAGGCTGTTCAACCTGGGCGGGCAATTCACTGGCCTGCTGCGGCGCCTCGGTGCGCGACCCTCGCTCTGCGATTCCGCCAACTCCGCCCAGCGGGCCGCCCAGCAGCACCCCACCTGCGGCGGCATTGAGGATACGGCTACGTGCATCGTCACCAGTCGCGTCATAGGTGGGGTCCACACCTGCCCGGTTGGCAATGGCCAGCCCCTCTTGGGCAGCCTCGGTCGCGCCCTCGGCCAAGCCACCTTCGACCATGCCTTTCAGCCCACGCTTGACCACGCCCTGCACCACTTCCTTGGCCGCAGGCGCCACCACCTTACCGACCACCCGCCCCACCGGCAGTGCGTCGAGTGCGGCGGCCGGCGCAGCATATGCGGCGGCCTGGCCCGGATCGTCGGCCCCTGCTTGCCGCTGCTCGTCGTACATCTCGCCAAATTGCTGGACAAAGCTCGGCGCAACCGCGCCCAGCACACCCCCAATTGCAGCGCCCCGCGCACCGCCAAACCGTTGGCCCATGCGCGCACCCGCCGCAGCACCGGCAAGCGACGGCGCCATTTGCACCGCGCTACTGGTGCCCACCCCCTGGGCCCAGTCCGCCGCATCGCCCAAGCTTTGGATATCCTCAACGCGCCCAATGCGCGGCGCGTTGCGGTCTGCTGTTTCGCCCAGCGATTCAGCTACACGGCCGGCAGATTCCTTCAGGCCCTGCGCGCCGACCGCAGTGGCGATACCTTCCACCGCACGCGCCGCCGACTTACCCAGGTTGGCCGCGCCGGACTTGACGCCCTGCCAAACATCGCCAGGCGCATCAGCGGGGGCCGCTGCCGGCGTCGGACCATATTTGGTCCAGGGTGTACCGCCGCTATTGGTCCCGCTGTACTTCTTCCAAGGCTCCGCCATCACGCCTTCTCCCAGTTCTTCGGGTCCGCAGGGTCACCGCCACGGAACCGATATCCATCTTCGACAGATCCCGCTGCCGGCGCTTGCGGGCCGGATGCGATCGGCCGTGTCTCCCCCGTTCGTTGGTTGAAAAGCACAGCCCCCTTCGGCTGCTTGGCACCCATCGCATCCTCACCTCCACCAATCTCAGCAGCTCGCCATTCGTCCACCTGCCCCGGCTGGCGGTAACCCATCAAGATCATCTGGGCGATCATGTTCTTGCGCTTCGAGCCGTCCGGATCGTTTGCGTCGGTAAACCCCGCAAGTTGCCGCTCCATCTCATCGCGCCGGCTCAGGGCCTGGTTCTGCAACTGCTGGCCGCGCGCCTGCGCCATAGCCAGCGGGGAGTCAGGTCGGCTTGCGGCACGCCTGGCCAGATCCTGCTGGCCCAACTGCGCCGCCAGTTCCGCGCCAGTACGCTGGGAACGGATGTCGGTGGAGCCCAGCATGCGCAGCGCCATTTCACTGGGCGTTACCGGGGTGGCTAACCGGTTGGTGTCCATCGCGCCGATTCGCGCCTGGTGCAGATCGCGCTGGAGCTGCGTGCTCCGCTCGAGCTCGCCCACGCGCTGTGCAGTGCGCTCGGCCTGGGTCATGCCGGGGTCACCCTCCCAATGGGCACCCGAAACGTTGCCCTTGGCCAGATCCAGCGCCTTCCCAGGATCGGCAAAATTGCTGTAGGTCGGCGCTTGGCCCGGCTGGTTGATGCGCTGGAAGTATCCTTCGGGAAGCTGGAGCATCTTTTCGCCAAGCGTTTGCGGCCGATCAGGGCGGGGCTCAGGGCTCTTCGTCGGTCCGCCGTTGGCATTGGCAATGGCCTGTTGGGTCTGCGCCGCCCCCGTTGGATTCATCAATTCCGCACGCAGCTTTTCGAGGTTGGTCATGGGCGCAGCAGCAGCCGGCGCCGGCTTTGGGGCGGCCTTCACGTCGTCAAAATTGCTTGCGCCGAAATCGTAGGCCAGCATTCGGCGAGCCATATCACCGACGCTCGTGTCACCCGTGATGTGCTTCTGCGCCAGTGCCAGCGGCGACACTGCCAGCGCAGCCCCGGCCAGGTTCACACCCGAGTTGATGACGCCGCGGCCAACGTCAGAAAAGACGCCAAGCGCACGAACAGCAGTATCTCCCGCTACCCCATCCCCAAAACCGAACCGCCTCTTGCCTGCAATTTCCGGCCCCTCCCGCACTAAAGTAGCGACGTCCCCCAGCCGTTGATCGTATTCATTGGTACCAGTAGCTAGCCCACGTACACCGGCTTCAATCCCAGCACCTGCTGCCGTGCCAACCCCGGCGCGGACACCCTTGGCCAGCGCCTGCGCGGCATTCGACATCGGCGGGGTATTGATAGGAACAGGCGCGGTCGGTGTGCGCTTGATGTTGTCCCACGACAGCATCTCCAGCACTCGGTCTGAAGCCTGCCCAATTTTGCTGGTGCTGGCGGGCGAGGCAATGGCATGACGAAATTGATTCGCACGAGCGCTTACCGATGGGTTGACCGCACGCAATCGATCCGCTGCGGACATGGTGTCGCCGAAAGGCCCCGCACCACCAACATTGGGCTTTGGTGCAGCGCTAGTTTTCGGGATATCAAAATTCCGCAAACGGTCCGCTGCGGTCAACTTGTCGTTGAACGGGTTACCGGCCATGACAAAGCTCCTCAAAAGAAAATGCCCGCTTGCGCGGGCACAAAAAAGGCCCGGATTTACCGGGCCATCTGGTTTTACACACTTAGTCAGCGGGCGTATGCTCGACGCATCCATCCGCACATGTCACTTCAATGTCACGCGAAACTATTTTCTCAGACCGCCTCGTGTTGTGGTTTGTTGGGATTGGGGCTTTGCTTGCTCTCGCTCTGCCTACCATCCAATTTGCTCTTGAAGGGTATTCGCTTGCCAACGTGACAGGCGAAGTACTCTTCTTTGCAGCACTTGCCGCGGCAACGGGGGCTCTGCTGGGTCTACTCGTTTTCGGCGCGACCGTCCCGCTGCTCGCCTGGGTCCAGTATTTCCGCGTCCAACGTGGCCTCTCGTGGTTCGAAGCCGTTGCGATGGTCGTTGGCGGCCTGGCGCTCGCCGCCAGCCTTGCCTACGGCGCGGCGTGGCTCCGCTTCCAATACGGCTGGGCGGCAACAATCTGGGCGGTACTGGTTGCCATCGGCCTGATCTGCACACCGTTCTACATCATTCGCCAGCGCAAGCTGGGCAAGCACATCCGCACCATCGACGGCACGTCGCGGCGCCTGAAATGACAACGCCCCGCTTGGGCGGGGCGCAGAAAAACCATCGTATTGAATCATTGTAAATATAGGACATTGATTGGTAAAGCCCGGATCGTACAAAACCACTAGGCGATGTATATGAGACTAATTTGTCGCTCATGCGGGAAATTATGCAGCGCCAACAAAACTCATTGCCCAAAGTGCAGAAAGAGCCTAGCTGGCGCAGAGCGCGCGCGAGATTTGTGGTGGCAAACCCCTGCGACGCCGAAACCTCACGACCACACAAGCAGTACTCCACCTTCGAAAGTTGCCACAAAACCAATGAGCCAAAAGCCTTCAGAGCAAGGAAGCGCGGAAGGTTCAAAATCCCTTTACCATATACTTGTTGCGTTTGGCTTTGCCATCCTATTTATTGCTCAGTTTGAAAGCAAGTTTTCCACCCTGGGCGCAATCATCCTTTCCCCATTTATTACAGCGATCGCATTTATATTTGGATTTATTGCTTTAATTTTTCTTAGCGCCCCACTACGTGCACTAAGCAAGAAAACTTCTGAATTCGTTGACAAACACACACTGCTATTTTGCCTTACCATTGGGTATTTGTTATTTGCGCTATGCCTTTCATACTAGAAAATTTCGTTTCTTCGTACCAAATTCCATCTACAAACCTAGGCTTTCCCGAACTAAATATCATCCAGATTTTCAAAAACACCAACATCAGGATCAAGGTGCACAGTTCTCGCCAGAAAAAGCCCCACCACTTCGATTTGCTTTCCAAATCGATCCTGAAGCATGGACTTCATAGCCTTGAAGGTGCAACCAGTTGTAATGACATCATCAAAAATTACAATCGATTGGCGTGGAGGGCTCGTCAGCATTGCCTCATCAAAAGCCAGACCCGCCCTCAATGCGTTGATATCCCTGCGAGCCCCGCCATGGAGCGGAGGTCTATTCTGTTGCTGGATTATAATCTGGCGCATATCAAAGTTCGGTCTCGATCCAAAAGATCGGATTAAAACTTGTTCAATCCGGTCATCGAAATTTGGGTCTTGCCGACACTTTGATGAGGGCGTAGGAATAAAAGTCACAGAATCAGAAAATGCTGAACCTATACTCCCCAGAAGTCGGCTAGCCGTATTAATAGCATCTGCCTTATAGCGCCACTCTGGCTTACCTCTTCGCTCCATTGGCTTCTTGAGATTTTGGATCAGGCCATTCATAGGTTTCGAATAGCCATCCCTTGGGAAGTACTCACCAAAGCAATAACATACATCGCTCGCATCAAGGTAATGGTACTGCCTCAGCGATAACTGGTCGATTCTTTCAAGCTTGAACGAGCTCACGCTGAATATCCTCGTATTCGCGAACTCGGATAGCCCCTTGTTCCAAATATTTTTGTGGCCAGGTCAGCTTAGAATTCGAAAAGCAACTATCCAAAATAAATAGCTTCCTGCCTTGATTTAAGGCTGCGCGCGCCTGCGTCAAAGTCCCGGAAGTTTCTCCTGCTTCAATAATTATTGTAGCTTTCGTTAGCGCAGACATTGTAATGTTCCGCTCAGGAAAGAACAGACGATTACCATTAATCCCTTGCTGGGAATACCGTTGTATCGGAACTTGGCTGATCAATAAAAATTCCTTGGCGATCAAGTCCTGAAGCGCCCTATTTTCCGGTGGGTAGTAATGTGTAATGGGTGTGCCAATTACCGCAATAGTATCACCACCGGCCTCAATGGCTGCGGTGTGCGCTGCGGTATCCACGCCCTTCGCCAAACCAGAGACGATTGTGAAGCCGTCCTCCACGAGCTTTTTCACAAGCTTGCGAGTTCGGCGGACTCCCTCCTCAGAAGGGTTGCGAGTCCCCACCACGGCGACACATGGTGTACTGACAAGATCCCACCATCCCCGGTAGTAGAAAAACTCAATGGGGTGAGCCGCGTCCCGAAGCCGCTCTGGGTACTCAAAGCTGCCATTCAAACGTACGCCAAAATTGTCGATGTTGGCCTTTTTCAGATGCTCAAGGATAAGCGGCAGCGTCTGGTTGATCTCCTCTTCCGTTACCAAGTTGGAAGGGAACTGATCAGGGCTTTGGCGGAAGAGGTCAGCAATGGTCTTGAACGAAGCCTTTGTGTGCGACCAGAGGGCTTCGTAAGCCGCCATCTCACGCGCAGGTGAGAACGACAAACGAGAGAAGAGTGCTTCAGATGTGCCCATGGCGTATTCGCTCGCGGAAGACTTACCCCAAACAGAACATTCGTTCTGGTAGGGTGGTATCCAAGCGCATCAAAATCAAGTACTTCCAGTCCCCGCCCCGCGGGGAGTTGGCTTACCAGTACCGATCAAATGCGTCGCATGATCTATCCCCGCTCACGCGGGGAACGTTAGAAGATTCGTCCGCATGGCGCGGAGGTTTACCTGTTCGGTAGGCCAAAATATCCCATTTTGGCAGCCGAAATGCCACATTTCGGAACAGCGAATACTTACCTCAAGCGCATGAATCCAGCAAAGACGCCACTTTCAGCGAGACCCAAGGAAAGAATCTGTTGCGTCAAACGGAACAAGTAGATCAGGCGGAGGCGGCACAAGTTAACGGAGAGGGCCACCGCTTCAACGGATCATCGGACGCAGTAGCGGTCCCCGGCCGAAGCCGGGGTTACTGCTGCGATGAAGCATCATCCCCGCTCACGCGGGGAACGGACTGCGCTAATGGGTATGCCTCAGGGCGGAAGGCTTGCTGAGGAAGGCGTCCGGCAACTGCCCAATATCGACGCCATACGCCTCGCGCCAAACGTCAACATGGTAGCCTCGAACCGTGCCGTAATTTGAATCAAACGTTGCAATCGACGGCAGTCCCAGCTTCCCAGACACCCGCTTCAGCACGCGCCAATCAAAGTGACGGCTGCGATACAGCGCCTCCATTCGCTTGATCGTCGCGTACTGCTGGGATCTATCCAACTCCTGCTCAAGTTGGTTGGCACGGCGCCGTTCCGCAGAAGCCGTCGCCATTGCCGTTGCTTCGCGGCGGGATCCGATTTCCGCCTTCGTTTTTTCAGCCAAGGCTCTCGCCTCGTACTGCTCGGCCCAAGCGCGGGCGGCTGTTGCGGGGTTGGAGAAGTCGGGCAGCGCAGCCGGCTGCGAAACCTGCTTTTCCAGTACCTGCCATCGATCGACAATGGCCTTACGCAACTTGGCGCTGTATCCGGTAATCAACGTCATGCAGTGGCTGTAGTCCAGGGCTATTTCACTAACAAAGCCCCGGGCATCGTGGGATACCATAACCCCTTGAATTTGTTGATTCCCCAGTTTTGGGGAATCTACCCACCAACACATTCTGGTGCACAACGCCTCGAATACCTCCTTGCCTGGCAGTTCAGTTTGGGGCCCCTGCTCGCCATAAAGCCCGATGAGCATCGAACGGGTATCACGCAGGACATGGTCATGCCGCTTTTCAGTCAGCGCGGCCACTTCCAAGCTACTCATCGTGCGCGGCGCACTAAGAGATATCAGGTCCATGGTCACCCCCTCAGTGCTCTTGCAGCGCGTCGAAACGCGCCTGGGCGTCATCAATGTCGGTGACCATCTGGTGCTCAACATAGGTCGCCTCACTAATCAGTACATCGAGCAGCCCCACGACTACAGCGTCCCGGTCACTTGCGAGCCGCTGCACTGCGGCTGCTACTGAACCAATGCGCCGAAGAGCATCGCGAGCCAGGATGGCAGTATCAGATGCCCACCAACCGCCGAGCGCAGCGCTTGATGGGGCTGGTTTGGGCCCAAGTCTTTGGGAATGGTGACAGATGGCGGGCATGCCGCTTGCTGGGTGTCACCAGTGACGTTAAGCTTTTCCATTGGAATTACCTTTCCTTTGCTGGGTGGGGTACTGCCAATCGATGCCCTGGCGCTCTCACCCGCTGGGGCATCACTCTTTGTGGACCTAGGCCCGGTCTGTTGCGTGTTCACGCGTTTCCCTCCTCCTGCTCTCTTCCAGCGTCGCAATCAGTTCGCCGGTCAAGCTGCGATGGTTTTCTGCGGCCCGCCCCTTAAGCCAAGCCTTCAAGTCCGCGGGCATGCGGAAGTTTGTTTGCGGGTCTGCCCTGGTTCCTCGTGTCATTCGCCTTTCCTCTAAATGCCTTCACCACAAAGGCATGCCTTCACTATAAAAGCGCAGCACGCGTCGGTCAACTCTACCGTGAAGGCATTTTTTAAGCGGTGCTATACTCGCCGCATGGCGCAGCTAACCCCCCAAGACGACTACCTCAAGACCGCTCTCCGACTCCCAAGAGAGCTGCACAGCCGCATTCAAGAAGCCGCCGCAAAATCCGGCAGAAGCATGAATGCCGAGTTGATCCACCGACTAGAAAGTAGCTTTCAGCCCACGACCATCGATGAGTCGGCGGTGGCTGACCGCCTATTGATTATGTTGCGTCGCGCTGCTCAGCTTGAGATGGAGTTCGAGCGTCAACAGATGGATCTCGATCTCGACTCCGAGTGATTTAATCAAGTCACTTTCCTCTCTGGCCGCCGCAAGATCGCCGGTGGGCGTTGTTGCGGTTCGCTTGCAACGTTATAAGTCCGGTCCTTCCTCCTCTGTCGCTGCTGACGAAACCAGCTTCCCATATCGCAATCGGGAATCAAGAGCCCGCAAAAAAGAAATTTTGTGAACTAGATCACACTACTCGCGGGCGCCTAACACCCTTCAACTCGAAGTCAATGGGGCACCTCAGCACCAGCCAAAATCTACGCTTCCATCCAAGTCTCACCCGAGCTGGAAGCGCTTCAGGCGGGTTTCGGCCTGCTTATAACGTTGCAAGTGCAGCCACTCTACGGCCAGCCTGCGGTCCTAATCAGGCGTACCAGTACAGTGGGCTACGTGCACGATTTGCGCTTCGATCCAGTTTTTAGCGGCCTTGCTCCACGGCCCGCGTGCAACCGCCGACCGCCCAAAATCTACGCTCCTGCCCAGGCCACTTGCAGTGGGAAAGGTTTCTACACCTCGATGGAGCCATCCTGATCGCGGCACAAGAAAAAGCCCGCGTCAGCGGGCTTGAGCAACGATTTGCACGGGGAGTCGAGGTGCCGGGTACACTTCCCCGCTTTACGCACCTCGCATAGTCCTCATGTCCTCCTACGTCCCCCTCCTTCAAATACTGGTTTTGCCGTTGATATTCGCGGGCCTCATAAAGCTCTTTGCCCTGCTTTTCAAAACCCCAATGCGCTGGCTCCACGCGATTGGCTTTGCATATATCGCCATGGTTTCGTACAGCCTGGTGAACGCCGGCTTGATGAGCGCCGGAGTCCTGCTGCCTTGGCATGTCTGGGTACTTGCTGGTTTGTCTTTGCATCTGGCGATCGCAGTGCCGTTCTTTATGTACCTTGCTGAACTGCGGCCCGGCTGGATCGCCTTGGTTGTCGTTTTGGCAGACCTGATAGTGTTCATGATCTCGACGCAGTTACTTGTCGTGTGGTTTCTGCTGATCAATCAATTCCAGGGCGTATAGGGTCAAGGTCTGCATGTGCAAACTTGGCAGCTACAAACGACTGCGCCCCGCATTAGCGGGGCTCAACATTTCTATCGTACCGAATCATCGTAGATGTCGGGCACAGGCGAGTAAAGCACCTTTCGACATCTCACGTAGGGACGTAGCTGTTTATTTCATCGGTAATATCATTCCTTTCAGCATATGCGGCCAATGCGAACGCAGCACCAAGAGCAATTTTAGTGGTCAATTCGGCGACTTCTTCAATTTCTTTTTCACTGTAGCCTGGGAAAATATCACCGTTTAAAAATCGCCTACTGACCTGGTGCGCTCCGCAATGGGTATAGCTATTCATCGCCCTCCACCCATCATTTTTTAGTTTCGTAAAATAGCCATTTACATTTGGAATGGCCGCATCCAGATCTTTTACCATATCCCCCATCGGCACTTTGAAATTATCATTCTCATAGTTTTCGACAACATCGTTCGTGGCACACTGAGCCAACCACATACCCCTAACAAATGACTCAAACTGCGATCTAACCAAGGAAAAAGCCGATCCAACTGCGCCGGCACGTATCAAAATGGAAATAGCCAAATGATGCTCAAGCGCAACATCGAAGCATGCTATGGCGCATTTATTGGTTTTGATGCCTTGCAGCCCCTCAAGTCTTTCAATTATCCAATAATGAGCACGCATCGCCATGTCTGTTGCTGGTCGTTCGAAGAAGGACATTTCATCGTTCCAGTTGGCCATCATTAACTCAGTCAAATACACCAAAGCCCCGCTTTCGCGAGGCTCTGATTAATTCAACTGAATGCCAGCGGTGCTTTGATCTTACCGAAGAAATATCCGCCCATATTCAAAGCATTAACAAGCGCTATTACAACAAACATTGCTTGCTCCGCAGCAGCAACACGCACCAGAATAAACTTGCAGCGGATCAGTAGTCAACTCGAATGACTTCATCTGAACCCCGACAAAACCACTTTTTTTCAAAACTTCGTTGAATTTCTCCATCAAATCGGGAAGTGCATTTGATACTTTATTAGCCAACTCTTGCTGCTCTTGGCTGTATTCACCAGCTTTGCTCATAAACATCTCCTAGATTTAAGTAAGTTTTATTAAGCGGCCAGTTACCGCAATGCAATCTTAGAACACAGCACCCAACATGCAAGCCCTTACAACGTTTTTTTAATACTCAATTCAACAATGCACCTTAACTTCTTTCTGGCACCGGAATTCAGTTGGCTCAGCTAAATTTCTGTAAAAAAAGCCCGCGAACGCGGGCTTTTTTTACAGCCAATAATCAGTCGTCAATACGTCGTGCAGTTCACGGTATTTCCAAATTTATTGCAATTGGTAAATTTTGGACTATTTGCTGAAGCCGCCGCTTGAGCTGCTTGTTGTGCCGCTAAAGTTGCTCTCAAATTCTGATTGTTTTGTTGCATCAGTTTATATGCTTCAACACAGTCCATTGGCGGGCTGACTTGCCCAAGTCCATTTTTTAACGTGCACTTCTTCGGCGCATTCTGTGCTGCGATGACTTTTTGTTCTTCGGCGGCCTGACGAGCGGCCAAGTCCTGATAGGTCTTACCATCAATGATCGTGTTGTCTACCAGTCGTGGCTGAGATGCCTTGGCATTCGAAGCGCACGGCTTGTCAGAATATTCAACAGTTCCATCCGGCAGCATGCACTTGTTCACAGCAAATGATGTCGGCGCCACTAGGAGCGCCGCCAACATCAAACATTTTTTCAACATGGCACAACCTCTACTTTCTGTCTCAGAAGGAAAGGTTAGTCTTCAGCAGCGTTGTTGCCAAGGACATTCGAGAGCATCTGAGGTAGACACTTGGCCGTAGCATCATGGGCCGTCATGTCCCGACAGTTGTCTGCTGTCCCGCCACAAGCAACTGCGCCCCGCATCAGCGGGGCGCATGAGTTCAAGATTACAGAAACAATGTAGATGTCGGACATTTGCGAACAAAGCACGCGACACTGCCTGGCCAAGCTTCTGAAGAACTGGCCTTTAACGGTGACAGTGGTAATCGCCCGTCTTCCTGTTGTGGTGACAACCATCCTTGTTCAGGCCGCCCGAGTGCGCGAACGCCGTTGCGCTGAACGCGATGCACAGCAGTGCAATGACAAGTCTTTTCATTTCCTTCTCCTGTTGTGGCGCCTGCAATCGAAGGCCGCCAACTATGACAACAGGTTTAAGGTAGTTACCATCGGCTTTACGCACCGTACAGATTGTTTGAGCAAGGGCAAATTTCAGTACCGGACAATCTCACACGCGTGGTCTATATGGTGGGCTCCCTCAGCTCGCCTTATTTAAGCGGGGGGAAATCCTCAAGCGTGAACTTTGGTGGAGCAAAGGTTGGCGGAGTAAAAATTGGTGGAGGTGGAGGTGTATGCGGCCTTTCGACAAATGACCTTTTGGGTTCATATTGGAAAAATCTAATCCCAGTTCTCCGAGTGCTGCCCATTTCTTTTTGCAGTTGGGTTTCTACCTGAGCTGGCACATCCGTGGGCACGCGCCGGCCATAAGAGCCCTTGCCATAGATAGGAAATCCATGTTCATCTACGCCCTTCGGAAAGGGTGCGCCTTTCGGCAAAATAACTCCAACATCAATATCGCTTGATGATGAAAATTTCTTGCCCGTCTCATAGCTCTCACCCGTGACAGAACTGCCTGAAATAATAATTCTACTTCCGCGATATGCCTGAGCCACTCCACGAGTTATATCTCGCGAACTATCAAGATTAACGAATCCCAGTGGATATCCTTTGGCGCGTACTGGTGTATCTATCGGGCTTTCAAATAAATCCCGGCCAGGTTTCCACGACAAGGGACTTAGAACAGAGCTACCCATTTTCGGCGTCATTTTATAGTCCATAAAAAACCTCCTCAGCATCTGAAAGTCATACACTTTTGTTGGAGCTTTCACGATAAATGCTGAGCGATCGTTTGCCGTGGCAATTTATTGATTACCCTCAATAAATTCGCCTTGCTAAACTCTTCTTCATGGGCATTGCGTACACATGAAAAAAGCCCGCAAGTGCGGGCTCGGCAGCTACAAACAAGAACGCCCCGCATCAGCGGGGCGCAACATTTATATCGTATCGAATCGTTGTAGATATCGGGCATGCACAAGTAAAGCCTCAATCGATATTGGCACCGTAGGTACAAGGCTTGCTTAATTTGCCGGGTTGATGTCACGCGAAAACTTTTACTGGAAACGAATTATGCGGAACGGTGTGCTTTAAGGCCCCAAGGCTTCCGGAAACATGGCAACTCCCGCGCAATGGCACTTCGACACGTATCCATTGTGATGTGGGGGAACGGAGATCAATTAATTTTGAGAACTCATCTTCATTTAGTGCGCAAACAGTAGTAGTGCCGCAAACGAGACACAAAAAAACGATGTTTTGAGCGTCAATTTCAGCTTGAATTGCCTCAAGATCATTCAACTTAAAGGAAAAACTCCAAGGTGAGTGCGTAGCTGTACTATATTTCGCAAAGACATGACGATCAGTATTCACAAGATAGTGACCATACTTTTCGCTAGCTCGATTCAGTGCTTTGAAAGATAAGTGTTCGACAATTTGGGTAAGTGCTGCGCCGTGGAATTGATCTTGCTCTTGAATTTTCATTTCATACCCCCCTTGTAAGTTAACCACCGCACTCATGATAGCTCAGCCGCAGACCACAATCACAGGATCGTGGAAGGAACGGCCAGTGTCAGCTGGCCCAATTGATCAACTACACTGAAACCTACGTACACGGGGAAGCTCAGCAGAAGCCCTCTACGGTCTCATGAATGGGCACTTTTCGACAGGGTACGGCCTCGCCTAACCAAGAACTGTTCCGGCGAGCAAAAAAAGCCGCTGGGCCAGAAGGCCGAGCGGCAACGGATCAGAGATTCGGGCCACGGCATGCAACGCCGGACTCTATACTGCGGTTTCATTCTATTCATCAGGCATCCCTGCGTAAACAACCCGCCGACAGCCTCACTCAGCCCAATGGACCTCATCACCAAGATTCTGCTTCGCCAATTTGCACCTCCAGTGATGCTCATGCTTCTCAGCCTGGGAACATCACACCTTGGCCGCCTTCTTGCTGCATCCCAGTACGTTGCTGGCATGGCCGCGTTTGCGCACTGGGCCACAATTGGCCTTCTGCTCTGCTCTCTGTATCTCCTGCTGCGTGGTACTTGGCGTTTGTGGTTGCAACATAGGGGCACCGACAACGCCTGCTGGACCTGCGGCGGGCCTACTGAACTTCGCAGCGGGCGATACAGCCTGCACTATCGCTGTCTGCTGTGTGGTGACAACCGTTCGATGTGACCCCTTTATGAGGCGAGGCCTTCGTTCCCAAGCTTCCCCATCTGCAACTGTGCCTCATCAAGCTCACTAGCAAAGCAGTGCTCTACATCCTCGGTGAGCCAACCCGCCACATCAAGCATGGGTCCCAATAGCGGATCACCGGCTTGGTGCAGCTTGGTAATCACGTTGATTGTGGTGGCCATCATGCATGCGTATCGGTGGGCGATGTTGGCAGCGTCGTAGCGGCGACTGGCCATCGCACAAAGCGTGGCGCGGTTGATGGGGTTGGTGCTGGTCATGGCTGGGTCCTCGGCTTTTTGTTGTGGAGGTGGTTGCGGACAATGGTGATTCTGCGCTTCCCCCTTCCCATACCAGCACTGCACTGCTTCACTCGCGCGGCATAAGTCATGGGGGGCGATCACCGTGAATGCAGTGTCTCCTACCCGTTCCAAAAGTTATGCCGACCTCGGTCGCAAAATTCCCTAGCCCACCGCTGTGCAGTTCACCGTCGCCGGATTGGTCTACGCCCACACATGGTGAATCCAGTTGATCGTGGTGATATCGAGTTCACCGAAACCACCCACCGAGCGTAAAGGCAGGCCGCTCAATGCGTGGGGCCCCGTGTCGGGTAGCGCCATGAACGGGCGCGCGGCGAGTAGCAGCGGCGCCGGGAAGCCTGCGGGTTGCTGGTAAGGCGGCGTCACCACCAGTAGCGTTTCTCCGGCCGGTGAAGTGAACTGCCCCAGCACCCAGGCATCGTGCACTCCGTCAGCATTGCTGAGCTGCATTTTCAGGGGTTTCATGGCCCCATCGGTGTCGAGCAGGAAGCCGTGGCAGCCGATGTCGGCCGGGCTAGACCACTTGCTGAGCCGGTTGCCGATCAGCAGTGCGGTGCAGTACCAGCCATCGTCGATCCGCTGCCGGCAGATCAGTTGCTGGGCCCAGGGGTTGAAGGGATAGTAGGCGCGCGGGTAGTCGTTCTCCCATTCACTGGCAGGTACCACCATGTAGAGGCTGGGCTCCCAGGTGGCGCCATAGCGGGTGACCAGCACATTGGCGTGCTGCATACGATCCAGCGCTGTGTTGGCTTGGTCATCGGGCACCAGCGCGAAGCGCGGGGGCTCGATCAGCGGGGTGGGTATCTGTGCGCCACGTGGTGCACCACTGGTCCAGAGCGTGACGCCGGCGAAGTCCCCATCGGGCAGCAACGATGCCAGACCGTAGCAGACCCCGGCAAAGATCAGTTGTCGATCTGCATCGAGCAGATCCTGCACCACCGAGGTGGGTGCGCCATAACTCACGCCGTAGGTATGGTTGGCGATGGTCAACGGATAAGCGAGCTGAGTCACCCAGCGTAACGGGGTGTGTTGCGGGGCCTGCGGCATCCAGGTGGAGTCGGCGAAGGCAAACACTGCCGGGGGCAAGCTGCAACTGTTGACGCTGACTGTGGCGGGCGTGCCGGCGATTGCGGCCTGGGCATCGGCCACCCAGGCATCACGTTCGGCTACCAGCGCCGGCGTATCTTCAAATCCGTCCGGTGGCAAAAAGTCAGACACCACTCCTTTGATCGCATCCACAGCGGACAGGATGTAGGGCGGCATCTCGGCGATGGTGAATTGGGTGCCGGTAAGGTCTCCATGCGGCACGACGCTGCGGCATATCCTGCCCAGCAGCGTGCCGTCGGCACTCATGGACGAGCTGTCGGTATGCACTTCCAAAGTCGCGATCATGCCGTTGACGTCTGTTTGGGGGTAGCGCTGCGTGCTGCGCGATTGCAGCGAGGTGGTCGTACTGGTCCCCTGCTGTAGTGCAACCCCGAGCGTATGCACGCCGCGCTGCATGCAGTGCCCCAACACCATGAAACCAGGACCTGGATAGGAGAGGACTGGGATAAGCGCCTTCGCACCATCAGCACTGGCCAGGGAGACTGACGCCGCACCGAAAATGTTATTACCGACCGCGATGGCTGCCTGCACCGGCGTGCCATCTGCCGCAGTGCCCCACACCGCGCTGAGCGCGTAGTAGTAATTCGGCGCCTCGAAAAACGTCTGCGGTAGCTGCACCACCTCGCCGTCGGCGGTGACGATGCCAGCGGTGCTGATCGCGAACTGGGTGCTGCGATCTTCGGTGTGCAGATGGATCAGGCCGCGCGTCATGCTGCTGGCGGCGCTCAGGGGGACATATTGCTGATAGGCGTTGTTGATCGGCGTCTGGTCCACCAGCCAGTCGCTGGTGCAGTAGGCAGCGCCCTTGGCGAACGGCCCCGCCGTGGCCTGGGTATGCTCGCGGACCGGGCCCACCACTACGCTGCCGAAGGGCAAGCTGTAGGGTTTGCCGACCACGCCGCCCGGATCGGCGTCACCAAACGCCAGCGCCTGACCAGCCCCCTGGATCTGCGCCACGCACTGCCCTTGGTGGAAGCGCAGCACGGCCGACTCGCCGCTGAACGCCAGCCGTCGCACGCCGGTAAAGCGCGGGTTGCCCAGCAGGACGGTCTGCGCGACGCCTCGCACGTGGGCGCGGGTGGCCTGCACACCGCCCAATACCAGGATCCTGGGCATCAGAACTTGAACTCCGTCACCTGCGCCACCCCAGCGATGGCAGAGGATGCCGCGCCGGCCGCGCCACCCAGCGTCTGCATCGCGGCGGCCAGGGCGCTGATCCGGCCCTCGTACCCCGAAATCGCCGTGGCCCGCACCTGACCTTCCTGCTGCGCCAGCACCTGGTTGTACTGCATCAGCGCAGTGGCCAGGGTACGGTCGAGTTCAGCGCGCAGCCGATCCTGTTCGACGGTGAGCTGGGCCGCTTGCACCTCTGTTTGATTGTTGGCCTGCGCCCCCTGCACATACGCCTCGTAGGCCGCCACCTCAGCACGCAATGCGCTGGTCCTGGCATCGACCTGGGCGCTCGCCGCCTGCACCGCGGCGGCATGGGCCCGCACCTGCTCGCCGAACACGCTGGCCTTGCTCTGTTCGCCGCGCCACAGGGCTTCGTAAAGCCGCACATTCAGCTCGTTCTGTGAATAACGGGTCGCCTCGGCCTCGACCTTGGCGCGATAGACATCGACGCGCGACCGATTCACTTCGGTCACCAGTTGCACCCCGCGCATCAGCTCGCTGTAGAGCTGTACCTTCATCTGCTCGGCGCGCAGCTCGGCCTCCCAGGCCTGCAACTGCTGGGCATTGATATCGACCTTGAGGCGTTCGGCCTGGATCTGCTGCGCGTAGACCTCGATGCGCCCCAGCGCGGTCTGCCGGTCTTCGGTGTAGGCGGCCAGCACCGTGCGTAGCTGTTCGTTGCGGGCGTTGTAGCGCTGCACTGCGTAGGCCAGTTGCGCCTGGGCCGCCTCGATCTGCATGCGCTGTACCTGCAAGGCGCGTTCCATGGCCATTGCGGCGTAGCGCTTGAGCAGGTCGATGAATTGCAGGCCGGTCGCCGTCACCTGCAATTGCTGCTGCTGCAACTGATCGGCGCGCTTGAGGGTGAGATCACGGTTCAGTTCGGCCACGGCACCAGCGGTAGCGCGCCCGACCTCGGCCAGGGCGCCCGCCAGCAACGGCGAGGCGACGCGCAGCCCGCGCGCGCTGAACTGGTTCGCCACGTCGTCGATGGTCCGCGCGCCCTCGCGCACCAGGCGATCACGCCCGGCCTCGAACAGCCGGTGGCCGTCGTCCAGGTTGTCGCCGCGCCACAGCGCCTGCAACCAGCCAGCGAATTCCTGTTCGGTCAGCGCCATCTCAAACTCGCGCTCGACGTCACCCACCGCAAAATGTGGTACCGGCGGCAAGTCGTCGGCCAGCCGGTACGCCTCGGGATCCAGATCGGTGAGCAGCACGGTCGGCGCGCCGGGAATGCTGAGCGCGAGCGCATCCGGCCGGGCACCGAACGAAACCGCGGGCGCGTTGGGCAGGCCAACGTCGTACACGATGGGGGCCTCCACCTCGCCCATCGGCACCAGGTTCGGCATAGTGGGCGCGGTGGTCTGCGGCGCTACCGGCAGCTCGGCGGGGAATGTCACGCCATCCAGGGGATTACCGCCGTTGGCCGGCTTAAACGCGTCGATCTCCTGCCGTTGCAGATTGAGCACGCCCGGGGTGAACGACGGCACGAACTGGCGGAACTCGCCCGGCACGAAGATCGGCGGGCTGGTCGCCACCGACTGGATCTGCGAAGCCGCAGTGGTGATCTGGCCCGAGATCGCTGCCAGCGAGGTCTGGGCGCCATCGATGATGCTGCCGGGATCGGCCATTATTTGGATCTCCTGGTGTTGGACACGCCGACCAGCACGTCGAGCGCGCGCAGGTGCATCGCGCCGCCGGTCCCGGTCAGCCGCAGTTGCCAGCGTCGCCCGCGCGCGCCACGGCCGAGGGTGATGCGCTGGGTATGGTTGTTGGGGTGGTAGGCCACGCGATAGGCGTATTCCCGCCCATCGACGATGCTAGCCAGATCAAGGTCGGCATCGAGATCGGCATCGATGAACACCTCGCGCACGGTCTTGGTCGCCGCCAGGTCGAAATCGGTGGCTGCCGTCAGCAGCATCGCGGCGGCATGATTGGCACCATCCAGCGTGCGGTTACTGGGACCGAGTGCCAGCACCGTGCCACCGGCGACGACGGCGTAACCTGTCGCATCGAGCGAGTGCCGGGCGATGGCGCCAGACGGGCCCATCAGATAGCCATGGCGCCGCAGCGTGGCGCGAAACCGCAGCCAGCCCAGCGGCACGGGCACTTCGCCGGCGAAGGCATATTGAACGGTGGCGGCGGTGATGAACTCGGCGCCCGGCGGCGGCAACACGCCCGCCAGGGTCAGTTCCTGGCGCCCCGCAACGTCGAATGCGCCCGACGGCGCCGGCAGTTGCGCGGCGATCCGCCACTGCGCCCCGGCCACCAGTTCGATCGCACCCTGCGCCGCGGGAATCAACCCTGCGAGCAGAAACAGGCTGCCGGCAGTGCCGACAAACGACGCCGACGGTCCAGGAACCGTGCCCTGGATCACCCACTGGCTGGTAGCCACCACCTCGAAAGCGCCCACCATGCCCGGCATCTCTCCGGCCAGGTGCATCCCACTATCCCAGGTGGGCGCCGGCACCGCCGCGCTGAGCAACCAGCCATAGCTGGACCAAGCCGCAGTGGGCGGATCGATGGCGGCCGCCAGGGTGTAGCGCTGGAGGTTGGCCGGCAGCACCTCCCACTGCCCGGTTGGCTCCGGCGTGGTGCCGGCCAGGGTGATAGGGTTGGGCTCCACCGGCGGCGCATCGCTCATAGCCGACTCCTCAGGCGCCGCCCATCACGAACGAGCCGCCGACGATGGTCTGCGGCGCACCGTTGACCACCGTCGTGGTCGCCCCCTGAAAATCCCCGCTGCCCACGCCGAACGAGCCGTCGATGCGGAAGATGCGCGGGTGGGTCGGATTGGCGGTGTCGTCGTCGGCCACGGCACCGACCGCACGCGCCCACACTGCCGTGCCACCGGCCAGCGCGGTGCCGGACCATACCTGGGTGGCCAGTTTGGGCAGCGCACCGGCGGTGGCGGCGCCATACAGCAACCCGTTGGCCGCATTGACGCCACCGGCCATATTGGCCGTGGTGGCCGTCAGACCGCCACCGGCAGTGGCGGCGACCACCTTGGCATTGCCGCTGGCGCCGACGCCCGGCATGGCGTGGAGGGTGATGGCGGGACCGCTGGCGGTGGCATACACCACTGGCACCGCCTGGCTGGCGTTGATCTGCTGCGCCACCAGCCCCGCCGTGGTGGCCAGATCACCGGCGAACTCCACTGTCGCGCCCAGCACCTCCTTGCCATCGTGGGTCACCGACGTCAGGCTGCCAGCGCTGCCGCCGAGGGTGAGGGTGCCAGTCGGGCACACCTCGGCCACGCGCACCGCACCGGCCGCGGTGATGACCGCCAACGGCGCGGCGCCGGGCGCCAGATCGGCGTTGGCCGGGCGCGAACTGCCGTAGATGCGGATCTCGCCGCCACGCAGCGCCTGCTGCAACGAGCCGCCGCAGGCGAGAAACTGACGCAGATGGGTATTGAGCTTGAGTGCCATGGGTTATTCCTCGATCGAAAAGATGAATTGCCAGCCGCGGGACAGGGTGACCATGGCCCCGGCGGCGCGGCGTCCCGCGGGGAAGGTGTAAACGTCGGCGGTGAGATTGGTGACGGTGCCGTCCTCGGAGACGTGCAGCACGCCGGACTCGGCGACCAGCAGCACGCCTTCGGGCAGCCAGCCGTCGCCGTGGCGCAATTGCTGCGGGCCGAGCGGGGTCGGGTTCTGGTGGTGCACGGATACCCATGCTAGGCGCACGAGGGTGGCCTGTGCGGCATCGTCGCCGGTCAGCAGCCACAGGCCACTCGAGGTCGCCACCAGCAACCCGGCACGCAGCCCGGCCAGCGCGGTGACCGGGTGTTCGAGCCGGTAGCCGAGCGTGCTCCACAGGTGCGGCAGATACGGCGCGGACACCACCACCGTGTCATCGACGGCCACCGCCAGTCGCGCACCCCACACCGCCACAGCCCTACCAGCGGGGAGCGGTCGTAGCCCGGCCGTTTCCAGCACCGGGCCAGCATCGCCCAAGGCGATCAGGCGAAATTCGGGCAGATCGATCGGCCAGGTGCCGCGCAGGAACAGCTCGGTCCCATCCTGGGTAGTGAGATAGACGCGTGCGGCCACGGCGGTCAGCGGTGGCGGCACGGTATGGCGCAGTGCCAGGCCTCCCGGAACGTCGAACAGGACGCGGAATGGCTCGGCATGGCTCTCGCGGCCATCTGCCAGCACCCAGGTCGCCCCCAACTCGTACTGGCCGGGCGGGATGGAACCGGTCACGCACTCGGCCTGCGGCAGCGGCGCATCAACGGTCCATGGCCGCGCACCGTCGGCATCGATCCGCAGCATGCGCTGGCCATCGGTGAGATAGGTCGCATCGGCCAGTACATCGCCGGCCAGCCAGTCGCCGGTCAGTTCCGTTGCCAGTACCTGGCCATCGTCAAGGCGATGCAGTTCGCCATTCTCGGCCAGCACCAATTGCACGCGGCCACGGCAAAAGCTGGCCCTCGTCGCCGCGCCGCCCCATGCCACCATGGCCGGCAGCGCCTCAAAGACCCCGGCTTGGGTAAAGCAGCCATCCAGCGCGTCCGCCACGTAACCGGCGGGCAGTTCCTCGGGTGGCGATGCATTGTGGACGCCGCGGAACCCCCGGTAGGTCAGGTCGGCGCGTCGCATCAGAACACCCACCCCGCGCGCACGCGCACGTCCATATCGCCGCCCTCACGCTGCTGCACATCCAGCCCGAGGCGGATGCGGCTGACGTCGCGCTCCACCCAGGCGCCGACGGTGCCCGAGTTGGCGC
>NZ_SUMF01000002.1 GCF_005048205.1 Chitiniphilus eburneus | reverse complement strand
CGCCCAGGCCCAGCGCGGCGGCGTCCAGTTCCGGCGCCAGCGCCACGGTGCCCACTTCGTCCAGCAGCGTGCCGAAGCGGCGACGCAGTTTGTCCAGGCACGCGGCCAGCCCCTGTTCGGCGCGGCCCGGCGCATACACGTGGGCGCAGCCGAAGACGCCAGCCAGCGTGGCGCGACCGTGACGCTGCGCCTGTCCGGCGGTTTCCAGCGCCAGCAGCGCGGCGCCTTCCACCTGCGGCTGCGCTGGCACGCCGGCCTGGTGCGCCAGACTGTGGCGGTACAGCGCGTAGGCGGGAGTGGCCTCTTCGGCCGCCCCCACCAGAGCAAGGTCGATGCGGCCGGATTCCAGTTGCGCTGCGGCCACCGAGAACGCGATCAGGCCGGATGCGTCACCGTCGGTCAGCGTGATGCAACTGCCACGGATGGTGTGGCGAATGGCGGCATAGCTCGCCGGCACGTTGAACACCACGTTGGGATAGATGCTGGGCTGGACATACCGCGGCTCTTCGATGGCCTGCAGGTCGAACGCCAGCACGCTTTGCAGCGGACCACTGCTGCCCAGCACCAGGCTGACGCGCTCGTCCGGCACCTGCGCCTGGCGCGCGGCGGTGTCGGCCAGCCCCATGCGCTGGTGCAGTTGGGTGGCGGCGGCGCAGACATGCAGCGTCAGGCGGTCGAAGTTGGCGACGCTGCGCGTGGCGAGCAACTCGCGCGCGTCGTAGTCGGGCACCCGGGCCACGGCCGGGCCGTCGCACAGGGCGCCGTCCACCGGGGCATAGGCGGGCGGCGCGGCGCGCAGGCCCTCGATCAGTGCTTCCACGCCCAGGCCATAGGGCGACAGCGCGGCAGCGCCGGTGATGACGAGTTCGGCATGCATGGTCAGTCTTCCTGTGCGGGGTATTGGCGGAACAGCACGACGGCGTTGTTGCCGCCGAAGGCGGAGGCTGTCTTGAGCACGTTGCGCACGCGCGCCGGGCGCGCCTGGAGCGGCACGCAATCGACGGGGCATTGCTCGTCCGGGCCAAGGTGGTTCATGGTCGGCGTGAGCACCTGCGCCTTGAGCGAGGAAACAGCGGCGACACATTCGATGGCGCTGGCGGCGCCCATGGCGTGGCCGACCATCGATTTCACCGACGACAGCGGCGGGATGCGCTCGCCGAACAACTGGGTAAAGGCGGCCGATTCGACCTTGTCGCTGGCCTGGGTGCCGGTGCCGTGCACCGACAGGTAGCAGACGGCCTCCGGCGCCAGTTGCGCGCTGTCGAGCGCGGCACGCGCGGCCTGGGCGATGCCGGCCGGGTTGGGCTGGGTGATATGGTGGGCGTCGCAGCTTTCGCCAT
The DNA here is from genome assembly GCF_005048205.1 of Chitiniphilus eburneus. Lineage (GTDB taxonomy): Bacteria > Pseudomonadota > Gammaproteobacteria > Burkholderiales > Chitinibacteraceae > Chitiniphilus > Chitiniphilus eburneus. Next base: position 491,532 of record NZ_SUMF01000002.1, on the reverse strand, counting down.
AGCCGGTGATCTCGGCATGGATGACGGCGCCACGTGCCAGCGCGCTGTCCAGCGTTTCGATGAACAGCATCGCCGCGCCTTCGGCCGGCACCATACCCTGGCGATCGCGACTGAACGGACGGGGCACGTCCGGTGCGATGGCGCCGAGGCGCGAGAACCCGGCATAGCCGTAGCGCGAGAACGCATCGGCACCGCCAACGATCATCGCCACCGCGTCGCCACGCCGCATCAGGTCGATGGCGGCACCAATGGCGAAGTTGCTGGCGGAGCAGGCGTTGCCGATGGTGATCATCGGCCCGCAAGCGCCGAACTCATGGCCGATACCCTGCGATACGGTCTGCGGCGCGTAGCCGGCGAAGGCGCGCAAGCCCTCGTCGTCCAGGCGGCCGGCGGCAATCTGGTCGCAGCAGAACTCCAGTTCCTTGGATTCACCCTGCGTGTAGCCCAGTGCCACGCCGACATCGAACGCGTGCTCGGCAATGGGAAAGCCGGCGTCCTCGACGCACTGCCGCGCCGCCGCCAGCGCCAGTTGCTTGGCGCGGCCCAGTTGCGCCAGATCGGCGCGGCCGGGAAAGTGCTCGGCGATATCGAAATCGTGCACCTCGCCGCCCCGATCGGAGTTCATCCGCGATACGTCGATGCCGCGTACCGCGCTGATGCCGATGGCACCCGCCAACGCGTTGGCGAAAAAGGTCGGCACATCGCGGCCGATGGTGGTCACCGCGCCCATGCCGGTGACGACGATGCGCGGGGGATTTGCTGATTTCATGAGTGCCTCTCTGCTTGCGTTGACGACACGGGTTGGGGAAGCGACTGCGGCGCTTTCGCCCGCCGCGATACCAGCAGCTCCGCGCTCGCCACGCGGCGCCCGGCCGCCGTGATGTCGCATTCGAACTGCGAGAACTGCTCCAGCCGGCGGCTCAGCCGGGCGTGGGTGATCAGCACATCGCCGGGGCGCACCATCTGCTGGAACGTGCTCTGGGTGACGCGCACCAGCACGTACAGCCCGCGCTCGGCCAGCTCGGCCGACGCCATCACCCAGCAGGCGGTCTGCGCCATGTTTTCCAGCAGCAGCACACCGGGAAACACCGGCTCGCCGGGAAAATGGCCACGCAGCACCGGGTTGTCGGATTGCACCGTGTAGCGCGCGCTGGCCCATTCGCCGGGCACGCCTTCGGTCACGGTGTCGATCAGCAGGAAAGGCGCGCGATGCGGGATCACATCGGCCACCGGCAACGTCAGCGGGTCGATATCGAGCAGGGCGGGATCGCTCATGTCGTCAGCCCCCCATCGACGACGAACACCTGGCCGGTGACATAGGACGCGCCGGGCGACAGCAGGAAGGCGACCAGGCTGGCCACCTCGGCCGCTTCGCCAAAACGCTTGAGGGGAATGCGCGCCATGGCGTCGGCCTGCTGGCGCTCGTTCAGCGCATCGGTCATGTCGGTGCGGATGAAGCCGGGCGCCACGACGTTGACGCGGACATTGCGGCCGGCGCACTCCAGCGCTAGGGCGCGCGACATGCCGATCAGGCCGGCCTTGCTGGCGCAATAGTTGGCCTGCCCCGGCACGCCGACCACGCCGGCCACCGACGACACATTGACGATGGCGCCGGCACGTTGCTTGAGGAAGGTGGGGATCACCGCCTTGCAGGTGTGGAAGGCGCCGTCCAGATTGGCCGAAAGCACCTCGCGCCAGTCGTCCTCGTTCATCATCAGGATGGAGCCGTCGCGCGTGACGCCGGCATTGTTGACCAGCGCATCCAGTTGGCCGAACCGGGCGAGGGTGCGCCCCAGCATCGTGCCGGCGCTGGCCGGATCGCGCGCATCGGCGCGCATCGCCAGCAGGCGCGTTTCGCCCAGTTCGTCCACCAGTTCGCGCGCCCGCGCTTCGTTGCCCAGGTAAGTGAAGGCCACGCGCCAGCCCTGGCCGTGCAGCGCGCGCACGATGGCGGCGCCGACGCCGCGCGAGCCGCCGGTGACCAGCGCCACCGGCTGCGGCGCCTGCTGTTCGTTGATGTCGCTCATGCTGTTTTCCATTGGGGAGTGTTGATCGGGGTATCCGGCGCGGCGGGCAGGAAGCCGTGTTCGCGATACCAGGCGAAGCACGCTTCGATGGCCTGCCGGATGGGCTGGGCGCCATAGCCCAGGTGCTGGCGGGCCTTGCCGTCGTCGAACAGGTGGTGCCCGCCGAACACGCGCATGCGATAGGCATCGACCGCGGGCGGCGCCAGCGGCGGCAGCCATTGGCGCAGTTGTGCCTCCAGCCGTTGCAGCGCGTACGGCCGGCGCGACAGCGGCGCGGCGCTGCCGCCGGTGACAATGGCCATTTCGGTGATCAGGCGGGTAAAAGTCAGGTGGTGTCCGCCCAGGATGTAGCGCTCGCCCGGCACGCCCCGCGTCAGCGCGGCGACGTGGGCATCGGCCACGTCGGCGGCCGGCGCGAAGGTGCCGCTGCCGGGCGGCATGAACGGCAGGCGGCCACTGGCAACGGCGAGCACGATGCGCCCCCATTGCAGCGTGTGATCCCACGCGCCCAGCACCTCGGCCGGGTTGAGCACGATGCCTTCCACGCCGCGCGCTTCGCGTACCAGCGTTTCGGCGGCCAGCTTGGTGCGGCCATAGGGCGACGCGGCGCGCCATGCCTGCAACGGCATGGTTTCGTCGGCCGCCATGCCCGGCGTTTCGGTGGAGCCGATGGTGGACGTGGTGCTGGTGTACACCACGCGCCGCACACCGCTGCGGCGCGCCGCCTCCAGCACCGCGCGGGTGCCTTCGACGTTGGTTTCGGTCAGGCGCGGCAGGTCGCACGGCAGGCAACTGGTATCGCCAGCGGTATGGATCACCGCATCGATGCCGCGCATGGCGGCGGCCAGCCCGGGCACGTCGCCCAGTTGCCCGGCAACGACGGCGACCGGCAGGCGATCCAGGTATTGCCGCCGCGCCTGCGGGCGTACGTGGCAGAGCACGTCGTGCCCGGCCGCATGTAGCGCCTGGACGATGTTGAGGCCGACAAAGCCGGTGGCGCCGGTGAGAAGGACGCGCATGTTCGATTCCTTGGCTGGAAGCCTGTTTAAAGTCTTTTCACAACCGCCGGAGGGCGGAACCTGGGCAAAGCGCGCTGCGGTCGCGGGACAACGGGCTTGGCGCAGGCGCCGGAAGCCGGGACGAAGGCCGGGATGCAGTGCAAGGCGCACCGGGCGACGCGGGGCTTTTCCCCGCCAGCGTGGTGCAACGCGGCAATGCGCTCGGCGCAGATTCCGGGTCCGGGACGAAGGCCGGGATGCAGTGCAAGGCGCACCGAGCGACACGGGGCTTTTCCCCCGTTAGCGAGATGCAACGCCGCAATGCGCCCGGCATTCGTCCTGGGCAATCAGGCGGCGACGGTTTCGGGCAGATACCGCTCGACGACGGCGATCACCTTGGCGATGGTTTCGAATTCGCGCAGTTCCGCTTCGGGCAGCTTCAGCTTGAATTCGCGTTCCAGCGCGGTCATCAGATCGAGCGACTTGAGCGAATCGATGTGGGCGAACGAACGAAACTCGTCGTTCAGGCCTATTTCGGCGCGATCCATTTCGATGACTTGCAGACAGATTTCGACGATGCGTTCTTGCGTGGCATTCATGGTGGTTCCTCGGTTGGGTCGATCAGGGTGAGACGTTGCCGACGGTGGCCAACGTGGGGTGGGCGGAACGAGGCTGCTGACGCTTCAATCCACCGGCCTTCTGTTCCCAGACCTCGGCCGGCACGTCACGCATGAAACTGAACTCGCCGGCGAGGTTGGGGGTTTCTCCGCCATCGATGCGGATGATTTCGCCGTTGATGTATTCGGCATTGGGGCTGAGCAGGAACAGCGCGAGGTCGGCCAGTTCCTGCAATTTGCCCAGGCGGCCCATGGGGATGCGCTCGGTGATCATCGCGGCGATGTCCACACCGGGCAGCAGGTCCTCATGGATGCGCAACTGCGCCATGGCGCCATCCGTGGGAAACGGGCCGGGCGAGATGCCGACGAAGCGCAGGCCGTAGCGGCCCCATTCGGCGGCGAGCGACTTGATCAGGTTTTCCACGCCAGCCTTGGCGCAGCCGGACGGCACGACGAAGGCGGAACCGGTACTGGCGTAGTTGGTACTGATGCTGAGCACGCTGCCGCGCTGGCCGCGTTCGATCCAGTGCTTGCCCAGCGTCATCGTGCAATGCACGGTGCCCATCAGCACCGTATCTACGATCAGCTTGAAGGCGTTGTTGCTGAGCCGTTCGGTGGGCGCGACGAAGTTGCCGGCCGCGCTGTTCACCAGGCTGTCGATGCGGCCGAAGTGCGCCAGCGTGTGGGCCACGGCATCCTCCACCTCATCGGCGAAGCGGATGTCGCAGCGCACCGGCAGCACGCGCTCGGCGCCCAGTTCGCGCGCGGTCTGCGCCAGCACATCCTCGCGGCGGCCGACGATGGCCACGCGCGCGCCATGTCGCACCAGGTGCTCGGCGATGGCGCGGCCCAGGCCGCTGCCGCCACCGGTGACGAAGGCAACGTGGCCTTCGAAGAGATCATTCCTGAACATGTCCATTCCTTCAGAAGCGGTTACCCGGCCCGATCCACGGCGCCGGGTCAGGCCGGGCCGCGCTCGATCGGGCCGATACCGGCCGTGCCGGCGTCAGGCCAGCGCGCCCTCGACCACGGCAGCCACCTCGCCGACCGTATAGATGTCGCGCTTGGCATCGTCCGGGATGCGCGCGCCGACACTGCGTTCGATGCGGAACCAGATCTCCAGCATTTCGATGGAGTCGATGCCCAGGTCGCCGCCCAGGTAGAGCGCGGGGTCGATGCGATCCGCGTCGAAGGCGGTTTTCTTGAGGGCGTTGACCGCGTCGCAGAACGCGGCGAGTACGGTGGGGCGGTGGGACATGTCGTCGTTACCTTCTGGTTGATGCCGCCAGCAAGGCGGGGTTGTGGTCGGTGGCGGGCGACGTGGCACGCGCCAGCCAGGTGGCGATGTCGGAAGCCACCTGCGCTTCGCGCCCGGGGTGGATGAAGTGCCCCGCCGGATAGCGCCGCGTGGCATTGGCGCGACGCGGCGCCAGCGCCAGCCATTGCGCGGGATCGGATGGGGTGAGCAGTGGGTCGGCGTCGCCGCGCAGCGCCAGCACCGGGCACGGTGCCGGCCGTACCGGCAGACGTTCCAGGCTGCGGCAGCAGGCGAGATCGGCACGGACCACCGGCAGGAAGGCATCGCGCATCACCGGGTTCTCCAGCACCTCGTCCGGCATGCCACCGAGGGCACGCAACCGGCGCAGCAGATCGGAGTCGTCCAGTTCGGACCAGGAGGGCGCCACCACGACGCCACCCGGCGCGCGGGCGCTGATCGCGACCAGGCCTAGCGGTGCGAAGGCGGCAGCCAGCGAAAGCCGGTAGGCGAAGTGCGCGCCCATGCTGTAGCCGAGCAGCGCCAGCGGTCGGTCGGCCAGACGTTGCAGGCCGGGCAGCAGGTCGTCGATGACGTCGGCCGCGCGGTCGAGCAGCGGCTCGCGCCAGCGCAGGCCCCGGCCGGGATATTCGGCGCCCCAGACTTCGATGCCCGGCGGCAGATGCCGCAACAGTGGCAGCAGTGCGGTGACGGTTCCCCCGGCAAACCCATAGGCCACCAGGCGCACCGGTACGTCGGGCGATCCCGCGCGGCCGGGGTGGCGATGGCTCAGCAGGACGTAGCGTTCGGTCGTCATCGCGCCTTCACTCCGTGACCAGGGTCTGGCGCATGTCGAGCGCGGGCCAGATGTTGCCGACGCGTTCGACCTCCCGCGCGGGCACACCGGCCACGGTGGCATGCGGCGGCACAGGCTTGAGGACAATGGAGCCGGCGGCGACACGCGCGCCCTCGCCCACTTCGATATTGCCGAGCACCTTGGCGCCAGCGCCGATCATCACGCCGCGCCGCACTTTGGGATGGCGGTCCTGCGCGGCCTTGCCGGTGCCACCCAGGGTGACGCCGTGCAGGATGGACACATCGTCTTCGATCACGGCGGTTTCGCCGATGACGATGCCGGTACCGTGGTCGAGCATCACGCGCTCGCCGATGCGCGCGGCGGGATGGATGTCGATGGAGAACAGTTCGACGCTGCGACTCTGCACCCACAACGCCAGCGAGTGGCGCTCGCGCCCCCACAGCCAGTGCGCGATGCGCTGCGACTGCAAGGCGCGATAGCCCCGGTAGAACAGCAGCGGCGCCAGCGGATCGCGGGTCGCCGGATCGCGGGCGGCCACGGCGTCCAGGTCGGATTGCGCGGCGCGCACCAAGCTAGGCGCGTCGGCGTAGATGTCGAGGATCAACGTACGCAGCCGCGCGGCGTCGAGGTGGCGATTGGCGAGCAAGTCGGCCAGCAACGCCGCCAGCGCGTGGCCCAGGTCGGGATGCGACAGCACGGCGGCATCGAGAAAGCTGCGCAGCAGCGGATCACGGGCCGCTTCGGCGCGGGCGAGGTCCTGCAAGGCGCGCCACGCTGGATCGACATCGAGTGCCGGGGTTTCGCGGACGGGAAGACAGTCGATCATCGCGCAACTCCGGCGCGCGGCGTGCGGTCGACCGGGCGTATCGCCGGGCAACGCGAGACCTGTTCGAGAGGGCAGTGGGATCGGCCGGAAACGGCCGATGCCGGTGTCGTTTCATGCAGCCGGCTTTGCCGGGTGCTTGATGTCGATGGACTCATTTCCCGGCCCTCAAAAGTACGCCCGGAGCTTCGCGGCAAGCATCCATGCTTGCCCGGCGGCGCCGTATTCGGAGTTGGCATCGCCGTCGGCCCAGCTCGCGCTGAGCGCCAGCTCGGTACGCGGCCAGCGGTTGCGCCACTCGCACCAGGCGAAGCGGCTGTCATCCACCAGGCTGGCGCGGATCAGGCAGTTCAGATCGGCGTCGTGCGCAAGGAAGCGATCCCACTGCACCATGCCCATCACGCTGTGTTCGGTAAGCGGGTCCTGGCGCTGGCCGGCGATGCCGAGCGCGCGGCCGACCTGCGCCGGCGACAGCGATTGCCACGCGTTGCGCCAGTCGTCGCGGTCGAGGCCGCCGCCGTTGTAGTCGTATTCGACGGTGAGGGTCTGGTTCCACTCGGTGCTGAACGAAAACCCGGTGGCCGCCTGCGAATAGCGTTGCGGCGCGGCATCGGCGTCCTGGGCCAGATCGAGCAGGCGCGGGCGGCGGGTATTGGCGTATTCCAGATACGCCACCACCGAGCGGCCTATGTTGTTGGTGAGATTGAAGCCCCAGGTGGTCGCCCCGTGATCCATCGCGTGGAACACCACGTTGCTGTACAGCCCCTCCCAGCGCGGCAGCGCATACATCAGGTAGGCCTGGGCCTGGCCATCGTTGACGGCCCCCCAGCGCGGGTCGTACCAATGTTCGGGCGTGCCGTTGGACAGCGCCGGCACCAGCATGCCGGCCAGCGTGCCGCCGGCCAGGCTGTGCTGCGCCCGGACGCCGACCACGCCCAGCCGGCTTTCGCGCAGGGTGGCGGGGTCGGCGGTGCGGCGCGCCAGCAGCGCGCCGTCGCGGAACACATCCGACGGGTTGAAGCCGGTGGCGACGCCATCGCGGATATTGATGCGGCCGATATTCACCGCCCAGTCGTCACCCGAGCGACTGGCGTACAGCTCGCGCAACGTCAGGCTGAGGTTGTCAGCATCCAGCCCGGCGCCCGGTTCGCTATCCACATCGACGCGGACATTGAGCGTGGCGCGCCAGTCGGCGCCGATCCGGCGCGTGACATAGCCATCCAGCCCCAGGTTGCCGTGCCAGGTGTCGTCCAACGGCGCATGCCGGTACAGGCGGTTGAGCGCCAGTTCGAGAAACAGCTTGCCGGTCTGTGGGTCGGGCGCGGCAATGACAGGGACGTCGGCGCTGTCCGGCAACCAGTCTTCGCCGTCGGCGGCACGGCACGGTGCCGCCAGCAGCGCGCCGAGCGTCGCCACAATCGCGCCACCCGTCCAGAGCCGGCACAGCCCCCTCGGGAGCACCGCCGCGCGGCGCGCACCCCGGCCCAAGGACAACGGCCGGGCCGTTGCGCAGGCAGCTTGGGTAACGCGGTATTCCGCCAGCAGGCACATGTTGCTTTCCCGTCAAGGTGTTGATTCGACTGCTGCGAATTGAACAGGAAAGCGACGGTGTCCGAAGCTACCAACTCTGGTAGTGATCCTTGCCTCGCGAAAGCTGGTGCTGGCATCCCCCATGAAAATCATCGGATACAAAGTAAGTTCTACATCAGCAAATGATGTTGAAGTCACACGTTGCAATGCGATCCGCATAACGCTTTGTGTTAGCATCGTGCAGGGATTTTAGAATGGCTATTCGACAGGTTCATCAATCGGAAAGATTGATCGGCGCAATATGCGGCAGGAAGCATGTCCATTCCCCCCCGGGAGCCGGATCGCTGGATTTGAAGATTGCACCCATTGGAAACGGCAATGCACCGTAATGCGATGGCGAGGAGAACAGGATGAAGAGTTGGGCGGAAGATCTGCTATCCAGCCTGGAAGGCATTCAGGATGAAACGCAGACTTTCCAGAAGATTGAAACCGCTGCCGCGGCATTGGGTTTCGATTATGTGGCGCATGGATTGCGCCTGCCATTGCCATTATCGAATCCCCGTACCTTCATCCAGAGCAATTACCCTATCGAATGGCAACAGCGTTATGTCGCCGCCGGATATCTCGATTCCGATCCTTCAGTGTTGCACGGCCGTCAGTCGCAAGCCCCGCTGGTCTGGTCACGCGAAGTGTTCCACAACGCGCCAAAACTGTGGGAAGAGGCGAATTCATTCGGTTTGTGTGTGGGTTGGGCGCAGTCCAGCCTGGATGCCCAGGGGGTCGGCAGCATGCTGACGCTGGCACGCTCGGGCGAGATACTCACCCCCGAGGAACTGGCCGGCAAAGAATTCAAGATGCGCTGGCTGGTGAATATCACGCACCTGGCGCTTTCCAGTGCGCATAAATCAGAGATGCGCAAGGCGGCGCCCCCTTCGCTCACCGCCAGGGAAATCGAAATCCTGAAATGGACCGGCGACGGAAAAACATCTGGCGAAATCTCCGATATCCTTTCCGTTTCGGAAAACACCGTCAATTTCCATATCAAGAACGCGGTGGCCAAATTGCAGACCGCGAACAAGACGGCCGCCGTGGTTCGCGCCGCGATGCTCGGCCTGCTCAATTGAACCAAGCCCGCCCGGGCATCCATTCAATTCGTGCCCTTCCATGCACCAAATCGCCCGTTCGGCCGCCTGTCCGCTGTATTGGTGCGGGTTATTTTCCAATCAATCTTTTCTGTTTACGTTGTGGCGGCATGAATTGACGTCCGTCCGCCCAATGGCCGGTATTCACCGCCCACTGGCGAAAGCTTGCTGACGAATGCTGACGATCAGGGCAACGGTTGCGCCTGCATCGCTGCGATGTCCAGCAGGGCCGGATCGGCCAGCAGGGCATCCAGGTCGCCCTGCCCCGGCAGGCGTGGCCGCGCGGGGTCCGGGTTGACGCGACGGATCCAGATGCCCGCGATGCGCCCGGGGTGGCGCTCGGCGAGGGCGGCGTAGATTTCCGGGTCCTGCTCGCCATCGTCGCCGAACAAGACGAAGCGCTGCGTGGGCAAGGCGTTGAGCAGCGTTTCCAGCCGCGCTGTCTTGTAGCCGCGCTGGTCGGTGAGCGAGCCCTGCCCCAGCCGCTTGGTCAGCAGCACGCCGCGTGGGAAATCATTGGCGGCGAAAAAGCGCCGCAGGTTGTCGGTGAACTGGCGCGGCGAGGCCGACAGGTAGAACAGCGGCGCCGACGCCGGATGCGGCGTGGCGGCCACCAGCCGTGCGTACAGCGCGGCAATCCCCGGCACGGCGTGGCGCCGTTCCGGCGTGCGCATCAGGCTGTTCTTCAGCAGGCGGCGCGTGGCGTTCACCTCGGACACCATGACGGTGTCGTCCACATCGGAGACGATGGCGACGCGGTGCAGCGGCGAGGGGACCAGCACACCGGCCGCGCTGGACGGCGCGGGATCGGTTTCGACGAGATGCCACCCCGGCGCCAGTGATGGCGCCTGCGCTTCGCTCACCAGCCAGTAACCGTCGTCGTCCACCTCAGCGCGCCACGCGCGCTCGCCCACCCGCACGCTGACTTCCGCGTGTTCGCCATCGGTGAGCAATTGCCGCGCGCTGCGATACAGCGTGCGCAGGCGTCCGGCGTCGGCATGCGCGGCGGTGCGCGCCTCGGTGACCCGGCCACTCAGCGCCAGCCCGCCAGCGCCCACCAGCGCGTCGTCCACGGTGTTGTGCAGGATATCGTCGCCCCAGGACAGCACGCTCCAGCCCATCGTCAGCCCGAGCAACACGGCGCGCATGTCATCGACCCACCGCCGCCAGCAACCGATCCGCCACGGCGAACGCGGCATCGGGGCGCGCCAGCCACGCGGCGTCCACGCCCTTGCGCTGCAATTCGCGCGCGCCGTCCGGCGTGGCAACGTGATCATGGTCGATATGCGGGTAGACCCGGAAGGCGCGCGAACTAATGTCGGTGGTCACTGCGGGTACCGGCGCCGCCAGCTTGCCGCGCGATTTCAGACTGGACAGCAGTTCCAGCGACAGGAAGTGCGGGCGGGCAATACCGGACGGTGCAATCTCCGTCAGCAGGTGCTCGAAGGCGCGGCTGTCGATCTTGTTGAATGCCAGCCGCTTGCGCGCGCTTTTCGATTCGGGCTTTACCTGGTCGGCGCGATCGTGGAAGTACCCCCAAAGCGCCGACATGCGCTGCACCAGTTCGATGCAGGCCTGGGTGTACATCTTGTGGAGCAGCGCGTGCAGCAGCAGCAGGGGTTGGCTCATGGCGGGCGGAAAGGCGGATGGAGACGCCGCCAAGGGTATCGCAGCGCTCCATCCACCGGAACAGCCCCCCCGCGCGCGACGTGGGGGCTGTCTCATTCAGGGATGGCCTATGGGGCCAATTCGTCGGGCTGCCCGGCCAGTTGCGGCACCGGGTCGGTGCGGACCGGGCGGCTGGCGGTCAGCGCGTACCAGTCCACGCGGCGGGTCAGCACCATCACCACGGCCAGCAGCGCGAACAGGGCGATACTGCCCATCAGCAAGGCCATATCCTCCGATTGCAGGATACCGAACAGCAGGCCGTACAAACCCGCCAACAGGCCGGCAAACCCCGCGCCACGCCGCCAGCCGCCCAGCGCATGGGCGCCATAAAAGCCCAGCAGCACGGTGGAGGCCACGGCGGCGATCCAGTAGGCGGCGGCAAAGGCGATGTGCTCGGCCAACGACAGCGTAAGCAGGAAGAACAGCGCCAGCGACAGCCCCACCAGGCCGTACTGCACCGGGTGGACCGCCACACGCTTGACGACTTCCATCACCAGCACCGCCCCGAAGATCAGCAGCAGGAACAGTTCGGCGTATTTGACGGTGCGCTCGGTCAGCAGGTAGCGGTTCACCGGGTCGATCAGTCGCAGGCCGAGCTGTTCACCGTCGAACAGGCCGCACTCCGCGCCGCGCGCGGCGCAGGCGTTGATCGTTTCGTCGGTAAAGCCGCTGGCCCAGTAGCTGGTCTGCCATTCGGCGGCAAAGCCGTTGGCGGTGACGTCGCGCCGCACCGGCGCAAAGCGGCCGGCAAAACTGGGGTGTGGCCAGTTGCCGCTCAGCGTGACGTTCACCGATTTGCCCACCGGCGCCACCGCCAGTTCGCCGGTGCCGGTGAGCTTGAGCTGCAACGCGAACGACACACTCCGCGCCTCCACCCCCGGCCCTGCCGCCAGCGGCGCGTGCAGGCCGGCGCCCAGCCAGCTCACATCCGTGCCCGGCAGGAACTGTAGCGGCGCATCGTCCAGTTGCCCCGCCAGCGCGCCGATACCGCGCGCGTCGCTCACACCCAGCGTGAGGAAGGGCTGGCCCCATTGGTATTCGACGCGCTTGCCGCTGCCGGCCGGCGCTTCCAGCGTGGACAGCGCCGGGATGCGAAAGCCGCCGGATATGCGCGCGTCGGCGTGAAACAGCCGCGATTCGTAGATGCCGCGCTTCAGTGTTTCGGTATCCAGCCCGGCCTTGAGCGTGAGTTGCTCCGGCTGCAACGCCACCACCGATTCATCGGCCGATTCCGCGCGCCATTCCTTCAGCGTGCGGCCGTTTTCCTGCTTTTCCAGCAGCGTCCAGACCGTCTTGCGATAGGGCAGCACCAGCAGCGGCCCGACCAGTGTCTGCGGCCGTGCGGTGTAGGCGGCCATTTCCTGTTCCACCTGTTGCGCACGTTCCTGCCGCTCCGTCACCAGCCCACGCACCATCGATAGCGGGAACAGCAGCAACACCACCAGAAATGCCAGGGCGGCCAGTTTCCAGGCCAGGGATTTGTTCATGTTGTCGTCTCCTCAAAGGCGCCAGCGGCGCGGATGAAACGACTGTGCGACGGCGATGTAGAGGGACGATGGAGGGAATGTGGAGAAAGGATGGAGAACCGGCTACAGCCGCAACACGGCCACCACACCGCCCGCCGGGTGATTGGTCACCGTCACGCCGCCGCCGTGCAGTTCGGCGATGGTGCGGGTGAGCGCCAGGCCCAGGCCAGTGCCGCGCTGGTTGCCATCGGGGCGTGGCAACGAGTAGAAGCGCTCGCCCAGGCGCGGCAGCGCGTAGTCGGGGATGGCGGGACCGTCGTTGTGGATGCGCAGCGTCCAGCCACCACCATCGGGGGTGGCGGTGATGCGGATCAGGCCGTCAGGCGGGGTGAAGTCGATGGCGTTCTGGAGCAGGTTGCGCAATGCCTGCTCGATCAGGAAGCGTTCGCCGGTGACGCTGGCATCGGGCGGGATGGCCAGCTCCAGCCCGATGCGGCCGGCGTCCAGCCGGGGCGCCAGCGCGCCAAGGACGATATGGGCTGCGTCGGCCAGCGACACCGGTTCGTGCACGGCCAGCGCCTGCCGCGTTTCCAGTCGCGCCAGCTCCAGCAGGCGGTCGACGATGCTCTGAAGACGTTCGGCCTCGCGGCGGATGTGACCGGCGAAACGCGCGCGCTCGGCCGGGTCTAGGTCGTCGTCGAGCAGTTCGGCGGCGCCACGGATACCCGCCAGTGGGCTTTTCAGTTCATGCGTCAGGCCATGGACGTAGTGCTCCACGTACGCCTTGCCCTCCAGCCGCTCGCGCATTTCGCCCAGCGCCTGCGCCAGCACGGCCAGCTCACGGTTGCCGGGCAAGGCCGGCACCGGTGCGGGGCGGCCGGCGCTGACGGCATGGGCAAAGTCGGTGAGGCGGCCGATGGCGCGCGACAGCCACCACGAGAACCCGGCCCCGAACGCCAGCCCCAGACCGACAATCAGCACCAGCGCACGCAGCAGCTTGCCGTGCGCGCGTTCGATGTAGGGCTGCATGGCGTGGTTGGGCTTGGCAACGGTCAGCGCGCCGGCGATGCGGCCATCCACGCGGATCGGCGCGGCGACGTACATCACGGTGGTGGCTTCGTCGGCGTATTCATGGCGCGAGGTACGCGCGCCGTACTGGCCGCGCAACGTTAGATGGACATCGCGCCACTGCGAGTAATCCTGCCCCACGGCATTGCCGGTGGAATCGAACACCACGATGCCACGCGCGTCCGTGGCATAGACGCGCAGATCGACCGCCCCCTTGGCCACGCCCCAGATGCGCGCGTTGGGCGAGCGCCGCGCGTAGTCCTCCACCGCTCGGGCGAACTCGCCGCTGCCCAGCGTGCCGGCGACGAAATCGGGCCGGATCAGTTCCGCCATCAGGTTGGCGGTATCGATCATGATTTCCTCGGCCGACTGGCGCATCGCGGGTTTGATCTCGTTGCGGATCAGGTCCACCACGTACCAGCCGAGCACGGCGACGATGAGGAAGTAGCCGAGGAAGATGCGCAGGCTGAAGCGCATCAGGCGTCCGCCCGGTAGGCATAGCCAAAGCCGCGATGCGTTTCGATGGGATCGGCGTCCGGCGCGATCTCCCGCAGCTTGGCGCGCACGCTTTTCACATGGCTGTCGATCACGCGCTCGAAACTGTCCTCGGCGGCCTCGCCCAGCGCGTCGAGCAACTGGGCGCGGCTGAAGACACGGCCCGGGGCGCTGGCCAGCAGTACCAGCACGCGATACTCGGACGGCGTGAGCGCCAGCCAATGGCCACGATAGCGCAGGCGGCGGCCAGCCGCGTCGTGTTCCAGCGCCGCCCCCGGCGCGGCAGTCGCGACATGGGCGGTGCGCGCGCCGGTACGCTTGAGGATGGCGCGCACCCGCGCCACCACCTCGCGCGGGCTGAATGGCTTGACCACGTAGTCGTCGGCGCCCAGCTCCAGGCCGACGATGCGGTCCACCTCATCGGCACGGGCGGTGAGCATCAACACCGGCAGGTCGCCAGCGCGACGAATGCGCTTGAGCACCTCGAAACCGCTGTCGTCGGGCAGGCCGACATCCAGGATCACCAGATCGGCCCCCGCCAGCAGCGCAGCCTCGCCATCACGCGCCAGCCGATGCCACGCCACGTCGAAACCATCGCGGCGCAACGCAAACGACAGCGTATCGGCAATGGCGGTTTCGTCTTCGATCAGCAGGATGCGGGCGGTCATGCGGGGATTTTAGGTTTTTTTGAAATCCAAATCTTCAAGGTGTGGGGTTCAAACTCACTCCGGCACTGGCAGCGGCGGCGCCAGGGAGATGATCAGCGCGGCGGCGAGGATGGCGGTGCCGCCCAGCCATTGCCCGGGGCTGAGCGGTTCGGCCAGCAGCCACGCGGCCAGCAGCACGCTGACGACGGGCTCCAGCGTGGACAGGGTGGACGCTTCGGCGGCGGACAGGCGATCCAGCCCGGCCAGGAAGGCGAAGATGGCGATCACGGTGGAGATGATCGCAATGGCCAGCGCCGCTGCCCAGCCTTCGGCGCCGGCAGGCCAGTGCGGCTGGCGGAATACGGTGGAGCCCCACAGGACAGCGGCGGCGGCGATCATCACCACGCTGGCCGCCGGCAACGCACCCGCGCGCGGGGTGAGCCGGGCGCCGGCCAGGATGTAGCAGGAGTAGATCAGCGCCGCGGCCACGCCGAACACCACGCCCAGCACGCTGCCGCGCAGCGCGGCGCCGATGGTCAGTACCAGCCCGACGCAGGCCAGCGCCAGCGCGCCCCAGACGCGGCGGCGCAGCCGCTCGCCGAGAAAGCAGGCCGACAACAGCGTGACGATCACCGGGTAGAGGTAGAGCAGCAACGCCGCCAGTGCGGTGCTGGCGTATTGCAGGGCGGTGAAGTAGCTGAACGCCTGTCCCGCATAGCCGATGCCCCCCATCGCGGCCAGCCCCGCCAGCACCCTCCCGCGCGGCCAGCGCGCACCGCGCCACAGCATGATCGCGCTCATCACCACGGCGGCAACGCTGAAACGGATGAGCAGCAGGCCCTGCGTATCCACGCCGCTACGCAAAGCCCACGTACCGAAGATCGGCATCAGGCCAAAGGCAACAGCGGACAGCAGGATCAGCAAAATCCCTGAGGCACGACGGGACAGCGGCATGGGGGCATCATCGATAAACAAGAATTATCAGTGTGCATCATGAAAAGCATCAGGGCACGAGGGATTGAGGAGCCCGGGGTGGGTTGGAAGGTCTGTAGACACAGAGCAACACGGAGAACCCAGAGAGCCCGGAGAAAACCAAGCCAGGTGAGTGACAACGCGGATTCCGTTCGTGGTTTCTCCGTGCGCTCTGTGTTTTCAGATGCTGAAAACCCCTCACATCGCCTCGACCACCCCAAGCCAGCGCACTTTGTCGGCGGCATCCATCCAGCTTGCGGTGATACCGTTGCGAGCCAGTTGCAGCAGTTCGTCGCGTGTCAGGTCCAACGCTTCGGCACAGGCGCGCCAGTTTTCGCCGACATAGCCGCCGAAGTAGGCCGGATCGTCGGAATTGACGGTGGCGACAAGGCCAGCCTGAAGCAACTGGCGCAGCGGGTGCTGTTCCAGCCGCTCGTAAACCTTGAGCCGCACGTTGGACAGCGGACAGACCGTCAGCGGCGTGCGGCGGCGCGCCAGTTCGGCCACCAGCACCGGGTCTTCCAGCGAGCGCACGCCGTGGTCGATACGGCTTACGTCGAGCACGTTCAACGCCTGCCATACGTATTCGGGCGGGCCTTCCTCGCCGGCATGCGCCACGCGCGGCAGCCCCAGCGCCTTGCAGCGGGCGAACAGGCGCGCGAACTTCTGCGGCGGGTGCCCGGATTCGCTGGAATCCAGCCCCACGCCGTCGATCTGCGCCAGATACGGCATGGCGTCTTCCAGCGTGGCGAAGCCGTCGCTTTCGGGCAGGTGCCGCAGGAAGCACAGGATCAGCCGGTAGGTGATGCCGAACTCGCGCTCGCCCTCCGCCAGCGCGCGGCGGATGCCGTTCAGCACGGTGGCGAAGGAAATGCCGCGCACGGTGTGCGTCTGCGGGTCGAAGAAGATTTCCACGTGCACCACGCCATCGGCATGGGCACGCAGCAGGTAGGCGCGGGTCAGGTCGTAAAAGTCGGCCTCGGTGCGCAAAACGTCGGCACCGGCGTAGTAGAGATCGAGGAAGGATTGCAGGTCGTTGAAGTCGTAGGCCGCACGGAGCGCGTCCACGTCGGCATAGGGCAGCGCCACACCGTTGCGCTCGGCCAGGGCAAACATCAGCTCGGGTTCGAGCGTGCCCTCGATGTGCAGGTGCAGTTCGGTCTTGGGCAATCGGGCAAGCCAGTCGGAAGCAACGCGCATGATGAAGCCAGGAAGGGAAAGTCGCCCCAGCTTAGCCCATGTACCGCCTGCGGCGCGTCCGTGGCATCCCCAACGGGTACCCACCGACGGCTTGCGTGTCATGCGGATCAGGCCCAGTGAGGGGACGTGAATTCAATCAGCGGAAACCGATGCTCGCCCACCAGAAAACGCTTGCCCCCGGTCTGGCCGGGGGCTTGCTGTGGGTGATCCATCACCAAAGCCTGCGAGAAACCCGAGGGCTCCTTCAAATCCTGTATTCCACCCGGCCGAAGCGCGCCTGTTCCTCAGTGGGCGTGATGGCAACCAGGTTGTCCAGGCGCACATCGAGCACGCCATCGCGGGTGGAAAGCCGCAGGTACTCGCCGCCGTGGCGGCCGAACACATCCAGCGCCACGCCAAGACAATCGGGCGCCTCGCGCCGTTCGACCAGCAGGGGGTAACGGTGCATGCAGGCAATTTCGAGGTAATCGTGCAGCTCGCACGAGATAGGGCTGTAGTCGGTCATCATCAATCTCGTCGCTAGAGGTTATGAAGGCATGCTGGCGACATGGGCCTCCCAGCATAGACCGCGAACATTGCGAGTTTTTTTCGGACAGGACGCCATTTGCAACGTCCGTCGGCTCGGCCAGGGGGAAAAGCCTTCGATTCGGCTGAAAAGGAGCGCAGTGACGGCGCCCTGGCACGGCAGGATGAAACACTGGACTGGCGCCTGGAGAAGCTTGTGAACGCCACGGACCGGCTGCCGCATCGGGCAATGCCGGGTTGCCACCACGGTGGCGGCTCTTGCTCCGAGCGAGAGGCGCGGGGGGAAGTTCGGCCGGCTGTCGCGCCGGCCCGGCGAACGGCGGGCGGCCGTCTCGACGGACGGCCGCGCAGGAGGGAATTTCGCGGTCAGCGCTGGTAGTAGGCGGTGAACTTCGCCTGGTCCAGGCTGGCGGCCTGGATGGCTTTTTCCTGCTCGGCCGGGGTGGCGTATTCGTCCAGCTTGAGCTGCTTCACCTTGAGTGCGTAGAGCACGAAGTTGTAGCGATGACGGCCGTGACCGATCGGTGGGCAGGCGCCACCGTAGCCTTTGCCGCCAAAGCTGGTCAGACCCTGGACCGCGCCTTTGGGCACCTTGGCGCCAGTGCTGACCCCCGCGCCAGTGGCCAGCGTGGTAACGCTGGCCGGGATGTCATAGACGATCCAGTGATACCAGCCGCCTTCCACCGGCGCATCGGGGTCGTGCACCACCACCGCGTAGCTCTGGGTGCCGGCCGGCGCGCCCTGCCACTTCAGCGCGGGCGAGGTGTTGCCCCCATTGCAGCCATAGCCGATGTACACCTGCTTATCGGACAGGGTGCTTTCGGCTGGCGCGTCGGGGCTGGTCAGGGTGAAATCGGCCCAGGCGAGGGCGGGCAGGAAAGCGAACATGGCGAGGAGGCGCTTCATCGGGGGAATCTCCGGTAAGGGATAGCCCACGATACGTCACGCCTTCGGTATCGTCTCGCCTGAAACGTGCAGGTTATCGCCTGCGGCGCTCAGCGCCTGAATCGGCCGATGGCGTTGATGAGGAGACGGAATCGAGGCCCCCGGCAAAGCCGGGTGCGGCATGTAGGTTGCGCGCAGACATGGGGCGCTTCCTTGTTCCATTCCACTCCCCCCGCCCTCGCCGTCGCGAGGGAGCCTCGCTGCGCTCGATGTGGTGGGGGCTGTGCCTGTAGGTATCAGCCGCGTTGATGGGAAATGGGATCAAAGTCCCCGGCAAAGCCGGGTGCGGCATGTAGGTTGCGCGCAGACAGGGGGCGCTTCCTTGTTCCATTCCACTCCCCCCGCCCTCGCCGTCGCGAGGGAGCCTCGCCGCGCTCGATGTGGTGGGAGCCGTGCCTGTAGGTGTCAGCCGCGTTGATGGGAAACGGGATCAAAGTCCCCGGCCTAGCCGGCTGCGCAAGGTGGGTGGTATGCCGGCATGGGCGCTTGCTTGTTCCGTTCCACTCCCCCGCCCTCGCCGCTACGAGGGGGCCTTGCTGCGTTCGATGTGGTTGGAGGGCAGGAATGGGCTACCAGCGGTATTCAGCGGCCCCGACCAGTCCCGTCCTCGATCGGCGTTCAGGCTGGTTCGGCTTCGCGTTCCTGTTCGTGCGATTCGCGCAGCGCGGTGGGGGTGAGGCCGAAGCGGGCGCGGAAAGCATCGGTAAAGCGCGACGGCGAGTTGTAGCCGCACGCTTGCGCCACGCGCTGGATCGGCTGCTGCGTCTGCATCACCAGTCCCAGCGCCCGGCCCATGCGTACGTCGCTGAGCAGCGCGGCAAAGCTGGTGTTTTCCTCCAGAAGCCGGCGCCGCAACGTGGCTTCGCTGACCGCCAGCCGCCGTGCCACCTCACCCATGCGCCAATCCTGCGCGGGGTCATAGTCGATCAGGCGCGCCACGCGCTCGCGCCAGCTTCCTGGCTGCGCCAGCACCAGGTCACGCGCCACACCCTGGCGTGCCAGCGCCAGCCACAACGCCTGCCAGCGATGTTCGACCAGCGCGGCATCCAGCGCGCTGCTTTGCGGCAGCAGGACCTGTTCCACGTAGTCGGACAGCGTTTTCCAGCACACGCCATCCGGCGTGAACACCAGGTCGGCATCCAGCGTGGACGGCAGCTCGGCGGCGTACTGGTCGGCGAAGCGTTTCATCCAGCCGGTATCGCCGACGATGGTCAGGCCGGCGAAATAGCCCAGGTGCGGATCGGGCAGGTTGGTAAAGCTGACCTCCTGCCCCGCACCGACGCCGATCCACTGGCCGGGTCGGCACAGCAGCGTTTCCTCGCCGCGATGGATGCGTTTTTCGCCGGCGAGCACGGCGATCAGGCAGGGCGAAAAGAACGGCGCACGCAGCACGCGCGTCTCGCGGCGGAACTGGAACAGCCCGGCCCGCCCGAGCTGCATGCGCTCGCCATGGCGGTCGATACGCAGCAGGTGCTGGAGGATGCTGGCGTGCATGGGTGCGTTCCGTACGATTGGGCTGTCCATGATAGCGGATGCCAGCAGCATGGCATGCGGCCGGCATTGCGCGATCAGGGTCGCCAATTGCGCATGCCCCGCCCTGTTGGCGCGGGACTCCCTCTATACTTGCCGGCTTTCACGGGAGGGGCGATGGCGCTCAAATCAACCATCTATAAGGTCGAGCTGAATGTTGCAGACATGGATCACGGTTACTACGGCACCCATGCGCTGACCATCGCCCGACATCCGTCGGAAACCGACGAGCGCATGATGCTGCGCGTGCTGGCCTTCGCATTGCACGCTGGCGAGGGGCTGGAGTTCGGTCGCGGCATCAGCGACGAGGACGAGCCAGCGCTGTGGCGGCGCAACCTGGTGGACGAGGTGGAACTGTGGATCGACCTGGGCCAGCCGGACGAGCGCCGTTTGAAAAAAGCGGCCAACCGCGCCGCCGAGGCCTGGGTGTACACCTACGGCGCACGCACCGCCGATGTGTGGTGGCAAGGCGTATCCAGCCAGGCCGGGCGCTATGACAACCTGCACGTGCGCGCGCTGGACGGCGACACCATGGCCGCGCTGGGCACGCTCGCCGAGCGCGGGATGACGCTGCACGTGACAATCCAGGAAGGCGAGATTTCACTATCCAACGGTGACGACAACATAGCGATCACGCTACGGACGTTGCTGGGGTAAGGGCTTTGCCCTGGGAAGGGAGAAGGGGGAAGAAGGAAGGGTGAAGTCAAAAGCAACGGTCGGAACAAGGTGGCTGTTGCTGTGGTACTTACCCTTCCTTCTTCTCCCTTCTCCCTTCCCCGCCGTCTTTCAGTGCGCCTGTTCCCAGTTGTCGCCGACCCCCACTTCCGCCACCAACGGCACCGAGAGCCTGGCCACCTCGGCCATCTGGCGTGGCAGCTCCTCGCGGACCACGGCCAGCTCGGCATCGGGCACTTCCAGCACCAGTTCGTCGTGCACTTGCAGGATCACGCGACTGGCAAGGCCGGCCTGTTCCAGCCAGCGGTCCACCGCCAGCATCGCCAGCTTGATCAGGTCGGCGGCCGTACCCTGCATCGGCGCGTTGATCGCGGCGCGCTCGGCGCCGGCGCGGCGGGCGGCGTTGGCCGATTTGATTTCCGGCAACCACAGGCGGCGGCCAAACACGGTTTCCACGTAGCCCCGGTCGCGTGCTTCGGTACGGGTGCGCTCCATGTACTCGGCCACGCCGGGGAAGCGCCCGAAGTAACGCGAGATGTAGTTCTGCGCCGCACTGCGGTCGATTTCGAGCTGTGCGGCCAGGCCGAAGGCGCTCATGCCGTAGATCAGGCCGAAGTTGATGGTCTTGGCGTAGCGGCGCTGTTCGCTGCTCACTTCGTCCAGCGCCACGCCGAACACTTCGGCGGCGGTGGCACGGTGGATGTCCACGCCTTCGGCGAAGGCCTTGAGCAGCGCGGCGTCGGCCGAGAGGTGCGCCATGATGCGCAGCTCGATCTGCGAGTAGTCGGCCGAGACGATGCGGCTACCTTCCGGTGCGATGAACGCTTCGCGGATGCGGCGACCTTCGGCGGTACGAATCGGGATGTTCTGCAGGTTGGGTTCGGTGGACGACAGCCGGCCGGTAACGGCCACGGTCTGGTTGAAGCTGGTATGCACGCGCCCGGTGGCCGGGTTCACCATCGACGACAGTTTGTCGGTGTACGTGGATTTCAGCTTGGACAGCGAGCGGTGTTCCAGCAGCACCTTGGGCAGCGGGAAATCCTTGGCCAGTTCGGTCAGCACGTCTTCGTCGGTGGACGGCGCGCCCTTGGGGGTTTTCTTCACGACCGGCAGTTTGAGGCGGTCGAAGAAGATTTCGCCAATCTGCTTGGGCGAGCCAAGGTTGAACGGCTGGCCGGCCAGTTCGTACGCCTGGGATTCCAGCGCAAGCAGCTTGTGGCCGATCTCGTGGCTTTGCTGCGCCAGTTTTCTGGCGTCGATCAGCACGCCGTTGCGTTCCATCTTGAACAGCACCTCGCGCACCGGCAGTTCGATGTCGCGGTACAGCGCCATCAACCGCGGCTGATCGGACAAGCGCGCGATCAGGCGGCCGGCCAGGCGCAGCGCGATGTCGGCATCCTCGGCGGCGTAGGCGGTGGCGGTATCGACCGCCACTTCGTCGAAGCCGATCTGCTTGGCCCCCTTACCGCATACCGCTTCGTACAGGATGGTGGTCTCGCCCAGTTCGCGCGCGGCCTGGTCGTCCAGGTTATGGCGTTCGTGGCTGGCAAGCACGTAGCTCATCAGCAGGGTGTCGTCGATCACACCGCGCAGCGTGATGCCGTGGTTGGCGAACACATGCTGGTCGTACTTGAGGTTCTGCCCCAGCTTTTTGTGCGCCTCGGCCTCCAGCCATGGCTTCAGCCGTGCCAGCGTGGCGTCGAACGGCAGTTGCACGGGGCTGTCCGGGCCGCGATGCGCCAGCGGCAGATAGGCTGCGCGGCCGGCCTCCAGCGCGAACGACATGCCGACGATGCGCGCCTGCATCGGATCCAGGCTGGTGGTTTCAGTATCGATGGACACCACCGGCGCGGCCATCATCCGCGCCAGCCAGTCATCCAGTTGCACTTCGGTGGTGATGGCTTCGTAGTGACGCTCGACCAGCGCCGGCTCATCCACGTGGATGGTGGGCGCCGGCACGGGCGCGGGTGCATCGCCAAAATCGAATGCGCCACTGACGCCAGTGGGCGCGACGGCCGGCTCGGCGCCGCCGCCCGCCACCTTGGCCTCGGCCTCGGTGGTCCAGGTGCGGAAATGGTAGCGGCGGAACATCGCCAGCAAGGTGTTCCAGTCCTCGGCGCTGGGCGCCAGGTCGGGCAGACCGTGCGGCAGTTCGTCGTCCAGCGGCACGTCGGTCTTGATGGTAACCAGCGCGCGCGCGGTGGGCAGCCAGGACAAGGTGTCGCGCAGGTTGTCACCAACCACGCCCTTGATGGCATTGGCGTGCGTGATCAGTTCGTCCAGCGTGCCGTATTCGGCCAGCCACTTGGCGGCGGTCTTGGGGCCGCACTTGGGCACGCCGGGCACGTTGTCCACCGCATCCCCCACCAGGGTGAGGTAATCGACGATCTGGTCCGGGCGCACGGCAAACTTGGCGAAAACGCCGGCTTCGTCCAGCACCTCTTCGGTCATCGAGTTCTCGATGCGCACATGGCCATCCACCAGTTGCGCCATGTCCTTGTCGCCGGTGGAAATGATGGTTTCGATGCCCTGCGCGGCCGCCTGCCGCGCCAGCGTGCCGATCACATCGTCGGCCTCCACGCCGCTCACGCACAGCAGCGGTATCCCGAACGCCTTGACGGCCGCGTGGATCGGATCGACCTGCACCCGCAGTTCGTCGGGCATCGGCGGCCGGTTGGCCTTGTAGTCGGCATAGATATCGTCGCGGAACGTCTTGCCCTTGGCATCGAACACGCAGGCGATGTAATCGGCCGGCGTGCCCTTGCGCAGCCGCTTGAGCATGTTGACGAAGCCATACAGCGCGTTGGTCGGCGTGCCGTCGGGCGCAGACAGCTCACGAATCGCGTGGAAGGCGCGATAGAGATAGGACGAACCGTCGATCAAAAGCAGCGTGGGCATGGGAAGGGAACCTGGCAGCGAGACGGGCTTACCGCCTGCTATACTCGTTGTAAGAAATAGGAAGGCAGCATGTCGTGCCGCGAACCCCGGCCATTATAAGCGTTGCGGACAGCTTGACCGCGCTGCCCGCCGTCCCGGCGACACCGCGTATCCTTCCCGCCTTTCACAACCGCGCACGCGGGCCCGCCGGCTCCGAAGCGCCCGGACAACCAACCGGAGAACCCCATGCCTGTCAGCCCGCGCTATCTTGCCTGCCTGTTGAGCCTGCTCGCCGCCGTTGCCATCGCCGCCGACGATACGCCGCCCCCCATGCCCGACGAAGGCGCCGACGCCGCCACGGCCGAGGAGCCGGAGGTACGCATCATCGAAAAGGACGACGCCACCGTGGCCGAGTACCGCATCCAGGGCAAGCTCTACATGATGCGGGTGACGCCCAGGGTGGGTAAGCCCTACGTGCTGATCGACCGCGAAGGCGACGGCCGCTTCGATCGCGAAGACGGCGGCGGCGCCAATATCTCCGTGCCTCGCTGGGTGTTGTTTGAATGGTGAGAGTGGGTTTGTGAAAAACAAAACCTGTGAACACAGCGAGCACGGAGAACACGGAGAAAACCAAACGGGAGTAAATCCATGCCGTCATGCGTATGGCGGCTTGGGTCATCGCTCTATACGATAGATTTCTCCGTGCTCTCTGTGTTCTCGGTGCCCGCTGTGTCCACAGATTTTGCCGCAATTGCCCTTCCTGCCTACCCAGCTCGCTCCTCATGCATACCGACGCTCGCTATACCCATCGCATCGCCACCCGCGCCGATTTGCCGCGCATCGTCGAGATCTACAACGCCACCATTCCCTCCCGCCAGGTCACCGCCGATCTGGTGCCGGTGAGCGTCGCCAGCCGGGAACCGTGGTTCGATGCCCATGCGCCGCAGCGCCATCCGCTCTGGGTGGCGGAGCGCGACAGGCAAGTGGTGGGCTGGCTGAGTTACTCCGCCTTCCACAGCCGTTCCGCCTACGATGGGACGGCCGAGCTGGGCATCTATGTCAATGAAACGGAGCGCGGGCACGGGTTGGGGCGGCAACTGCTGCGCGACGCCATCGCCCATGCGCCCGCGCTGGGCTTGCATACGCTGGTCGGGCTGATCTTCGGCCACAACGCGCCCAGCCTGGCGCTGTTCGAGGCGCACGGCTTCGCCCGCTGGGGCGATCTGCCCGAGGTGGCAATTCTGGATGGCGTGGCGCGCGATCTGGTGATCGTCGGCCGCAAGGTGTGAACGCGGCCCGGCCATCGTCTTTCGGCGGCGGCTTGCGTAAACTGCGGGCTTTCCCGCGGCCCCGATTCCGAGCGCACCAATGTCCGTCTTCACCACCGTCACCGCCGACGATCTGCAACCGTTCCTGAAACGTTACGCCATCGGCACGCTCGTCGACCTCAAGGGCATTGCCGCCGGGGTGACCAACACCAACTATTTCGTCACCACCACGCACGGTCGCTACGTACTGACGCTGTTCGAAACGCTGCGCGCCAGCGAGCTGCCGTACTACGTGAACCTGATGGCGCACCTGGCGCAGCACGGTATCGCGGTGGCGGCACCCATCGCCAATCTGGACGATGCCTATATCGATACGCTCAATAGCCGGCCAACGCTGCTGGTCACTTGCGTGCCCGGCCAGGTGATCGATGCGCCGACACCGGGCCAGTGCGCCCAGGTGGGCGAGATGCTGGCGCAGATGCATCGCTCGGCCGCGCATTACCACGGCCATATGGACAACCCGCGCGGGCTGGGCTGGTGGCGCGACACCGCCGAATCGGTCTACGCCCTCATGCCGCCGGCCGAGGCCGATTTCCTGCGTCGCGAACTGGCGTTGCAGGCCGAGGCCGATTTCAGCACGCTGCCGCATGGCGTGGTACACGCCGACCTGTTCCGCGACAACGTGCTGATGGACGGCGAGCAGGTGGGCGGTTTCATCGATTTCTATTACGCCTGTAACGACGTGCTGTTGTACGACGTGGCGATCACGCTCAACGACTGGTGCGTGACCGCCGATGGCGACATCGACGCGGAGCGCGCCCGCGCGCTGCTGAAGGGCTATCAGGGCGTGCGCCCGCTCAGCGATGCCGAGGTGGCCGCCTGGCCGTTGATGCTGCGCGGTGCGGCGATCCGTTTCTGGACATCGCGCCTGCTCGATTTCCACAAGCCGGCCGCCGGCGAAATGACTTTCGCCAAAGACCCGGGCCATTTCCATCGCGTGCTGTCGCGGCACGTGGCACGGCGGGATTTCTGGGTGTGAACCGGGCGTCGGATGCCCGCCATGCCCACGGTGGATGGATTGAACGCAACTAACACCCGTTGCCGCCGCAATGCGCTCCTTGCAACGTGCGGCGGGCATCCCAATCTGAACAGTACCGACCGGCCCTGACGACCGGCCCCACGCGATTCCGTCCGATAGGCCATCCCGTGAACGAATTCCTTTCCTCCCTCACCACCCTGCTCGGCGACGGCGGTGTGCTCGTCGGCCGTGACATCGACGGTTACCTGCTGGACCAGCGTCGACGCTGGCAAGGCGCCGCCTTGGCGGTGGCGCGGCCGCGCACCACCGGTGACGTGGCCGCGGCGGTGCGCCTATGTGCCGAACATGGCGTCAGCATCGTGCCGCAGGGCGGCAACACCAGCTTGTGCGGCGCCGCCACGCCGGACACCACCGGCAGGCAACTGGTGATCTCGTTCGAGCGCATGAACCACATCGTGGAAGTGGATGCCGCCAATGACACCGTCACCGTCGAGGCCGGCGCCACCATCGCGGAAGTCCAGGCCGCCGCCCGTGCGGCGAACCGGCTGTTTCCCGCGGAATGGGCGGCCTCCGCCTCGGCACGGGTCGGCGGGGCGCTCGGCACCAACGCCGGCGGCGTGAACGTGCTGCACTACGGCAACATGCGCGAGCTGACGCTGGGGCTGGAAGTGGTGCTCGCCGACGGCAGCGTCTGGAACGGGCTGCGGGGCCTGCGCAAGGACAATACCGGGTATGACCTGAAACATCTGTTCATCGGTGCCGAAGGCACGCTGGGGCTGATCACGCGCGCAGTACTGCGCCTGTATCCGGTGCTGTCGGCACGCGCCACGGCGCTGGTCACCGTGACCGACCCTGCGGCGTCGGTGGCACTGCTGCGCGGCTTGCAGGCCGCCATCGGCGACCGCGTGACCTCGTTCGAGCTGATTTCGCGGCGTTGCTGGGAACTGCTGGCCGAACACT
The DNA here is from genome assembly GCF_005048205.1 of Chitiniphilus eburneus. Classification (GTDB taxonomy): domain Bacteria; phylum Pseudomonadota; class Gammaproteobacteria; order Burkholderiales; family Chitinibacteraceae; genus Chitiniphilus; species Chitiniphilus eburneus. The sequence continues at coordinate 464,988 of NZ_SUMF01000002.1, read as the reverse complement.
GCCCCGAGCTGCCGCACCCGCATGCGCAACCGCCACAGTGGTGCGTGCTGGTGGAGGTCTCGGATGCCGGCGACAGCGACGCGCTGCTGGAACGGCTGGCCGAAGCGCTGATGGCGCTGGATTTCGACGATGCGCTGGTGGCACAGTCGGAACAGGATGCCCAGGCATTCTGGGCATTGCGCGAATCGATCCCGGAGGCGCAGCGACGGCGCGGGGTATCGATCAAGCACGACGTGGCAGTGCCAATCTCGGCGATTCCCGCGTTCCTGACCGAAGCGGAAGCGGCATTGAAGGCTGAATTTCCCACCGCCGACATCGTGGCTTTCGGCCATGTGGGCGACGGCAATCTGCATTACAACGTATTTCTGGACGACAAGACCAACGCGGTCTACGCCGACGAGCCCGCGATCAACCACGTGATCTACCGGCTGGTGGCGTCGCTGCACGGTACGCTGTCGGCCGAGCATGGCATCGGCGTGCTCAAACGCGACGAACTGGCGCACTACCGCGACCCGCTCGAACTGACGCTGATGCACGCCGTAAAACGCGCCCTCGATCCGCGCAATCTGATGAATCCGGGCAAGGTGATCCAGGCCGAAGACTGACCTGCGCCGCGCCTGTTTCGCGAGCAACCGCATGATCCAACTCTCCACCGCCTTCGACTCCGGCGCCATCACCGTGCTGTCGAGCGCCGACCCCGCCGATATCCGCCTGGCGCTGCGTCCCGACAACGCGTCCGACTTCAAGCAATGGTTCCACTTCCGCGCCAGCGGTGTGCGCGATGTTGCCTGTGCCTACACCCTCGCCAATGCCGGCGAAGCCGCGTATCCCGATGGCTGGGAAGGCTATGCGGTGCGCGCCTCCTATGATCGGCAACACTGGTTCTGCGTGCCCAGTCAGTACGTGGACGGCACGCTGCGCTTCGCTCACACGCCCGAATACGACACCATCCATTACGCCTATTTCGAACCGTATTCCTGGGAGCGCCACCTGGATCTGCTCGCCTGCGCGCAGGCGGCGGCGCCGTGGTGCACCGTGGAACGGCTGGGCCGCACACTGGACGGCCGGGATCTGGACCTGCTGCGCATCGGCGAACCCGCGCCCGGCAAGCGCAACATCTGGGTGATCGCCCGCCAGCATCCGGGCGAAAGCATGGCCGAATGGTTCGCCGAAGGACTGATCGAAGCCCTGCTCGATGGCGAACACGCGCCAGCACGAGCGCTGCTGGAACGCGCGGTGTTCTACGTAGTGCCGAACATGAACCCGGACGGCAGCGTGCGCGGCAACCTGCGGACCAATGCAGCAGGGGCCAACCTCAACCGCGAATGGGCCGAGCCGACCATGGAACGCAGCCCGGAAGTGGCACTGGTGCGGCACAAGATGCTGGAGGTCGGCGTCGATGCCTTTCTCGACGCGCATGGCGACGAGGCCATACCGCACAACTTTGTGGCCGGCTGCGAAGGCAATCCCTCGTTCTCGGAACACCAGGACCGGCTGCAAACTGCGTTCAAGCAGGCATGGCTGGCAGCCAGCCCGGATTTCCAGGTGAAGTACGGCTATGAGGTGCGGCAGTTTGGCCCGGAGCAGATGACGCTGGCGACCAACTGGGTGGGCGATCGCTTCGATTGCCTGGCCTTCACCATCGAGATGCCGTTCAAGGACACCGCCGATCAGCCGTTGCCTGCTGTGGGCTGGAATGGCGAACGCAGCCGGCAACTGGGGGCGTCGGTGTTGCTGGCATTGCGGGCAGTGGTGGACACGCTGCGCTGAGCGCCGGCGATCAGATCTTGAGGGAAATGGACGTTACCTGATCCGTGGCCCGGCGCCCGTGCTGGCGGCGGTCCTGATTGCAGCGGGTGTCCAGCGTGGTATCCACCCTGTCGTGCCGGCGTTGCTCGTGGCGACGATCCTGGCCGCTGCGGCGCTCGACGCCATCCCACGCTTCCTGCTCGGGCGATACGGTTTCCTCGGCAACGGGCTTCGGCGCCGGCGAGGGCGGTGGGCCGGCGGTGCTGGCGCCGATGAAGGCCAGCACAGGCTCGACCAGGTCGTGGTTGAATAGACGCATGATAATCTCTTCCAAATCAATGGCTTTGGGAGATATATCGGGAGGTTATCGGCGTGCTTGACCATAGGCCGGACGGGCGGTCGTTTTGCTGGCGTAAAAGGAAGAAATCTCGTTCAGCGGGCTGAACTGACCGCTCCGCCGTACGCGCCTTGCATTTTGCAACGCACAAAAAAGCCCGCCGAAGCGGGCTTTTTGCGAAACGATCAGGCCGGGACCAGCGCCTGCTTCATCTTCTGCAACGCCTTGGATTCGATCTGGCGAATCCGCTCGGCCGACACCTTGAACTCGGCGGCCAGGTCATGCAGCGTCTTGCCCTCGCCATCGTCGGCCAGCCAGCGAGCCTCGACGATACGGCGGCTCCGCGCATCCAGCGTGTCCAGTGCCTCGGTGATGCCCTCGGATTGCAAGCGGTCATACGCACGGCGCTGGATGGTGGCGACCGGCTCGTTCTCGCTGTCGGCCAGCCAGTCGATAGGCGCGAAACCGTCTTCGTCGCCATCGTCGGCCATCAGCGCGACATCCTGGCCGGTCATGCGCAGCTCCATTTCAAGCACTTCCTCGCGCTTGACCCCGAGGTCGTCGGCAATGGCCTGGGCTTCGGTATGCGTCAGCGCGGCCAGGCTGGACTTCATCGAGCGCAGGTTGAAGAACAGCTTGCGTTGCGCCTTGGTGGTGGCAACACGCACCAGCCGCCAGTTGCGCAGGATGTACTCGTGGATTTCGGCCTTGATCCAGTGCACCGCGAACGAAAACAGGCGCACACCGCGTGTGGGCTCGAAGCGCTTCACGGCTTTCATCAGGCCGATATTGCCTTCCTGGATCAGGTCCGCCTGCGGCAGCCCATAGCCCGCGTAACCGCGTGCAATCGAGACCACCACCCGCAAATGGGACATCACCAGTTTTCCCGCCGCTTCCAGATCATTGTCACGGGTGAGGCGGGTTGCGAGGTCGGTCTCTTCTTCTTGCGTGAGCAAAGGGATGGCATTGACGCGCTGGATATACGCTTCGATGCTGTCGCCGCCCGAGATCACGGGAAGGGTGAGACTGTGACTCATGCGAATCTCCTATCAAACAAAACCGGGGTTGGTTCACCCCGGCAGTCATGTTAGCACTCGAACCTTAGGAGTGCTAAGCCGTCGGGAAAGTTCATTCCGCCGTTGAGCTTGGGCGGAAAGCCTTCAATTGGAGAATTCCGATTCAAGCACACGCCTTGCCAGCGTTGCACGTCAAAAATTCTCATGGCGAAGATAGCTTTTCACTATACGGCGCGGCAGGGAAACCCTTGCAGTATCAGGGTTTCCGCCCGGAAACAGTCGACAGCGGGGGGGTGGGCCTGCCGTATCGCCCACCATCGCAGCGTGACGGCCGGCCTTCCATGATGAACGATCCGCCTAGAGCAGGCGTTACAAGTGCCGGTGCAGATGCCGCCAGACGGCAATCCAGGCTCCCGCCACGCTCAACACGACGGTGATGCCGCACACCCCGACGATCTCGGCCGGCTCGGGCATGCGCAGCGTGAAGGCTTCGCCATAGGTGGCCGCCAGATCGCGCACGGCCGGGTTCAGCCACCACATGGCGCCGGCGACGATGCCGCAGGCGGCCAGGCCACCCAGCAGGCCCTGCATCGCCGCGGCGTAGAGGAACGGCCGGCGGATGAAGGAGTCAGTGGCGCCGATCAGCTTGGAGACCTCGATTTCCTCGCGCCGCGTCAGGATCTGCATGCGGATGGCGTTGCCGGTGATGAGCGCCAGCGCCGCCGCCAGCAACACCACGACCACCTGCAACAACACTTCGCCAAAGGCAATCAGCCGATGCAGCCGCTGGGCCCAGGCCGAATCCAGTTGCACTTCCTCCACGCCCGAGTGACGGGCCAGCGTGTCGCGCAACTGCTCCAGCTCCGCCGGGCTGGCATCCAGCCGCGCGGTAACGATGAAGGCATCGGGCAACGGGTTCTCGGTCAGCCCGGCCATCAGGTCGGCGCTGCCCACGCGCGCCTGCAACTGCTTGAGCGCCTCGTCACGCGGAACATAGCGCACCTGCGCCACACGCTCATCGAGCGCCAGTTGTTCCTTGAGCTTGCCGATTTCCGCCGCGGTGGCCGTGGCACGCAGGAAGACCGAAAGCTGTGGCTCCACCGGCATCTTGTCCGTCACCGTCGCCACACTGCTCAGCAGCAGGTAGAAGCCGAACGGGAACGAGGCGGCGATGGCAATCACCAGCAGGTTGAGCAGGCTGTTGACGGGATGGCGAACCATGCCGCCGAAGGTTCGGACCAGGGCCAGGCGATTCAGTCGCAGCCAGTGTTTCATGTGAGGGCCTATCGCAAGGGGAGGACGCGCCGCTGCATCGGCCGTACCGTGCCGTCGGCTGCGCGGCGGAAAAAGATGCGGAGCGACTTCATGCCGTGAATTCGCCGTGCTTGAGCCGCAGGATGCGGCGGCCATAATCAGCCATCAACGATTCATCATGCGCGGAGATCACCAGGGTGACGCCAACCTGGTGGAAGGATTTGAACAACTCCAGGATGTCGTGCGCATAGTCGCGATCCAGGTTGGCGGTCGGCTCATCAGCCAGCAGGATCGCGGGGCGATGCACCACGGCACGGGCGATGCACAGCCGCTGCTGTTCGCCACCGGATAGCGCGATGGGGTTGGACGATTCCTTACCCGCCAGCCCCACCTTGTCCAGCGCAGCCAGTACGCGACGGCGCACCTCCGGGCCGCTGAAGCCGATGATATCCAGTGGCAAGCGCACGTTGTCGAACACGCTGCGATCGAACAGGATCTTGTGATCCTGAAAGATCAGCCCGATATGCCGACGCACGTACGGCAGCGCCTTGCGCCCCAGGCGGGAGACATTCTGATGATTGACCAATACCGCGCCGGCGCTGGGCTTTTCGATGCCCGCGATCAACTTGAGCAGCGTGGACTTGCCCGCCCCCGAGTGCCCGGCGAGAAAGACCAGCTCGCCACTCTGGATCTCGAAGCTGAGCTGCTTCACGGCATCGATGCCGCCTGGGTAACGCTTGCTGACTTGCTGGAACTGGATCATGAAGTCTCGATTCCCGACGACTTTTCTTCGAATCAAAAATAGTGGGCCGGTTCTGGCACCGCAACAGCGGTCCGGGCACTAAGGAGGGCCGGCATCCGGGCCGGCCGCCAGGTTGCCGGCGTCTGCGAACAAGGCATCCTGCGCATCTTGCCATTCCTGCGCCAGCAGGCGAAATCGCAGGATCGATACCGGGCCCTGGCCCGGGCGGCAGGTATCGGTGATCTCATCGTATTGCTGCATGCCCAGTTTGCGCAGCAGTGCGGCCGATGCAGTGTTCAGCGCCAGGCAGTCACCGTATACCGTATTCAGTTGCAATGCGCCGAAGCCGAATTGCACCACGGCCCGGCCGGCCTCGATGCCCAGCCCCTGGCGCCAGAACGGACGCCCTAGCCAGTAGCCCAGTTCCGCCTCGGTGGCGTTGTGGCGCATCAGCCCCGCCGCGCCGATGACCATGCCGTCGTCGCGCCGTTGCAGGACAAAGTTGTACTCGATCTCTGCCGCGGCCAGCGCCGCCTGCTCGGCAATCCAGCGCTCGGCGCTTGCCGGCAGATAGGGATAGGGCATGCGGCGCGTCATTCGCGCCACCTCCCAGTCGTTGGCATGGTGAGCGATGCCGGCAACATCCGCTTCACGCGGGGTACGCAACACCAGACGAGGGGTATCGAGCACTGGCAGGTACATGGCGAGCGTCAGTCGAACAGCGCATCAACATAGTCGCTGGCGACGAAGGGGCGCAAATCGTCGATCCCCTCGCCCACCCCGACAAAGCGCACGGGAATGGCGCGCTGCTTGGCAATGGCCGCGATCACCCCACCCTTTGCCGTGCCATCCAACTTGGTCAGCACCAGCCCGGTCAGGCCAAGCGCGTCGTCGAACGCCTTGACCTGGCTTACCGCGTTCTGCCCGGTATTGGCGTCGAGCACCAGCATGACCTCGTGCGGGCCCGCCGGGTCGGCCTTTTGCACCACGCGCTTCACCTTTTTGATTTCTTCCATCAGGTGCAACTGGGTAGGCAGGCGACCGGCCGTATCGACGATCACGACATCGACACCCCGGGCGCGAGCCGCGTTGACGGCATCGAACGCCACCGCAGCCGAGTCGCCGCCATCCTGCGCAATCACCTGCACGCCATTGCGCTCGCCCCAGACCACCAGTTGCTCGCGCGCGGCGGCGCGGAAGGTATCGCCCGCCGCAAGCAGCACGCTCTTGCCCTGCGCCTGGAAGTACTTCGCCAGCTTGCCAATGCTGGTGGTCTTGCCGGCGCCGTTGACACCGGCCACCATCAGGATGAACGGGCGGGCCTCGCCCAGCGATAGCGGCACTTCCAGCGGCCCGATCAGCTCGTTGAGCGATTCTTTCAACGCCCCCTTCAATTCCTTGCTGTCCTTCAAACCCTTGAGCGAAACGCGGTTACGGACATCCTTGAGCAGGTGACCGGTGGCATCGATGCCCATGTCTGCCGTCAGCAAGACGGTTTCCAGCTCTTCGTAAAGGTCTTCATCGATCTGCCCACCGCCGAACAGGCCGGCCAGATTCTTGCCCAGCGCGGTACGCGTCTTGGCCAAACCTGCTTTAAGGCGTTCCGTCCAGGAAAGCTTGGGTTTATCCTGCGGCTGGGCCGCCTTGGGCGGCTCAGGCTGGGTATCGACCGGCGCCACGACCTCCGGGGCGGGCGGCGGGGTTTCCACTGCCGCTACCTCGACAGATTGGGAGCCCTCCGCTGGCGCTGGCTGCGTTTCCGGCGTTTCATGCTTACCAAGCTTTTGTTTGAAAAAACTGAACATATGGGGAATGACTTCCTTTCGGCACCCAGCATGGCAAGCGCATGCTGACAAGTTGGTAGAATTCTATCTCCGTTACCCCCCACCGCCCACCCGAAGCCCTAATGTCGAACTCACATCGCATCGCGCTCGCCTGTTGTTGCGCCAGCCTGGCGCTGGCTTGCGCCGTTCCATCCCGAGCCGCCGAGACGGTTGGCGGGCTGAAGCCCAGCACACCGGTGGTGGAGCACCAGTTGGTCCATCCACTGCTCGCCACGCAGATCACGCACCTGGATAACGGCCTGACGATCGTGCTGCACGAAGATCACCGGGCACCGGTGGTGGAATTGCAGGTGTGGTACCGCATCGGCGCCATCGACGAGCCCGCCGGGCTGACCGGCATCTCGCACGCGCTGGAACACATGATGTTCCGCGGCACCACCAAGGTGCCGACCGGCGAATATCACGGCCGTGTGGCACGGCTGGGCGGGCAGAACAACGCGTTCACCACGCGCGACTACACCTATTACTACCTGACGTTGCCCGCATCCGACCTGGAAACCGCGCTGGACCTGGAATCGGATCGCATGCAGCACCTGACGCTGGCGGAGCCGCTGTTCAATACCGAAATCGAAGTGGTCAAGGAAGAGCGCCGCCTCAATACCGAGAACAACGCTTTCCGTGCGTTCAGTGAAAACGTTCAAGGCGTGGTCTACCCGGATTCGTCGATGCGCAATCCGGTGATCGGCCACATGGACGACCTGAACAAGATGAAGGTGGCCGATCTGCGCCAGTGGTATGGCCAATGGTATGCGCCCAACAACGCCACGCTGGTCCTGGCCGGCGATTTCGACGCGGCCCGGGTCATGTCATTGGTAAAGACCTACTTCGGATCGATACCCCGGCACGAGCTGCCCGCCCGCGCCAAGCCGGTGGAGCCGGTGCAGCAGGCCGGCAAGCGCGTGGTGGTGAAGAAGCCGTCGCTCTCCAGCCTGGTCAGCTTCCGCTGGCGCATTCCGGATGGCACCCCGCCCAAGGATCTCGCCGCGCTGGATGTGCTGGCGGAAATGCTGTCGAACGACTATCAGGATCGCCGCCTGGCGCTGGCCAGCGATAGCCTCTATGCCGGCTTCGACTATCCCACCCGGGGCGAGCCGTTGTTCATGCTCAACGCCGTTCCTTCCCAGGACGCCAGCCTGAGCGAGCTGGAATCCGCGATGCAGAAGCAGGTGACGCTGCTGCACGGTGCCGGCTTGTATGGGGAAATGCTCGAACGTGCGCAGCAACGCCTGCTGGCCCGCAACTATTTTTCCTACGACGAACTTTCCAACCGTGCCCAGGAACTGGGGATGCTGACGTTGTATGGCTTCACGCCCGAGGAATACGTGAATCACCTGAGTCTGATGCAGCAAGTGACCCTGAAGGATCTGGAGCGCGTGGCCACCACCTACCTGAAGGATGACAACCGCGTCGTTGGCATCCTGGAAGCGCAGCCGTTGGACAAGGCCGTCGCCGCCAAGGAAATCACGCATGACCGCTAAGCACTGGTTGTTTGCCGGCATCGCCCTGTGCTGGGCCGCCGGTGCGGCGGCGTTTCCGGTCGTCCAGCAGTGGCAGACCGCCAATGGCGTGCCGGTCTATCTGGTCGAGCGACACGATCTGCCCGTGATCGATCTGCGCATCGACGTCGATGCGGGCGAAAGCCGTTCGCCAGCCGGTACGCCGGGACTGGCGACCATGACCCTGTACGGGCTGATGGACAAGGACTTCGAAACCAACGAACTGCGCACGCCCTACCAGTTGCTGACCGACACCGGGAACCAGTACGGCGTGGACCTGCGGCGTGACCGGGCCAGTATTCTGCTGCGCGTGGTCAGCACGCGCGGCCCCATGACCATGGTCAGCACCCTGGCCAAGCAGATGGCGGATGCCAAGTACCCGTTCGAATACTTCAAATACCGTCGCGATGCCGTGGTCGGCCAGCTACCCGAAAACCCCGCCAAGTCGTCCACCGAGCGCAATCTGTCTTTGGCGTTGTACGGCGATCATCCATTGGCCAATCTGGATCGCCGCACGCCGGATACAGTGAAAAGCGTGGGCAACTCCGCAGCCCGTGGGTTCTATCGCAGCTTTTACGTACCGGGCAATCTCATCGTGACGCTGGTCGGCGACGTAAGCCGCGCCGATGCGGAAAAGATGGCCAATCTCCTTACCGAGCATTTGCCCAAAGGCGACGCGGCAGCGCCGCTGCCTCCCGTCCCACTGAGCGCATCGAGCGTGGAAGCGGCGCCGCAACGCCTGGTTCGCCAGAAGAACCAGAGCTCCATCGAGCTTGCGCAGTTGCTGCCGATCGACAGGAAATCCCCCGACATGGCGGCGATCATGCTCGGCAACTACATGCTGGGCAGCTCCGGCTTCCAGTCGCGCCTGATGCGCGAGTTGCGCGAAAAGCGCGGCCTGACCTACGACGTGAGCAGTTCGCTGGATATCCTGCGGGGCAGCGCCATGCTCAGCATCGACATCAGCACGCGTAGCGAGCAGGAGCAGCAGGCGCTGCAATTGCTGCACGACGAACTGGCACGCTTCACCCGGGACGGCCCCACCGAAGCCGAAGTGGCCGAAGCCAAGGATCGCTACCTGCGCAGCATGAGCTTCTGGGGCAGCACCAATCAGGCCCTGCTGGGGCTGGTTGCCAACCTCGGCTATTACAAGCTGCCGCTGGATTACTACGACCAGTTGGCCGCACGGATCGAAAAACTGAACGCCGCCGATATCAAGGCCGCATGGCAGCGCCATGTGGACCCCACCCGCTTCCGCATCGCCATCGAAGGCCCCGAGCCGGCCAAGCCCGCCACCGATGCAACGCCCGCCGCCATAGCAGCGTCGGCACCATGAGCCAGGCACGCAATCAGCTACGCATCGTCGGCGGCGAATATCGTCGCCGCGTGCTGCGTTTTCCGGATGCAGAAGGCTTGCGCCCGACACCCGACCGGGTGCGCGAAACGCTGTTCAACTGGCTGGGCCAGGATCTCACCGGCAAGACCTGCCTCGATCTGTTTGCCGGTAGCGGAGCGCTGGGCTTCGAAGCGGCCAGTCGCAATGCCCGACGTGTGGTGATGGTGGAGAAGGCCAAGCCGGTGCATGCCGCGCTCCAGGTCAATCGTCAATTGCTCGGCGCCACCCATATCGAGCTGGTCCACGCCGACGCGGCGGCATGGCTGGCGCGCTGTACGGAGCAATTCGATGTGGTGTTCCTCGACCCGCCTTTCGCTTCCGACCTGCTGGTCAAGACCTTGACGGTGCTGCCGGTGCGGCTCAATGAAGGTGCGCTGGTGTATGCCGAATGCGCGCAGCGGCCCGACCTGAAGGGCTGGGAAATCCTGCGCGAAGGCAAGGCCGGCACCGTGCATTACGCCTTGCTGCGCCACACGGACTGAACGGTCGCGCGGTTTCGCTTCGAGCCTCACCGCCTGCACGATATGGCATACCGCCCGGCAGTGATTTTCCGGCCAGCGAAGCCCAGGCTGCGGCGGCAATGCTTGTGATGCTGCAAAGAAAGGCCAAAGCCGTTCCTACTGACATTGTTTGCCGGGCCCGAAAGTGGGACAATCGCGCACGATTGGCCTAGGGCCATGTTTTTACTCGTTTTTTTATCTGTATTGCCGAGGAAGTAATCGATGTCTCTGATGATCACCGACGAATGCATCAACTGCGACGTCTGCGAACCGGAATGCCCCAACCACGCCATTTCGCAAGGTGCGGAGATCTACGAGATCAACCCCAACCTGTGCACCGAATGCGTAGGGCATTACGACGAACCGCAATGCCAGCAGGTCTGTCCTGTGGACTGTATTCCCCACGACCCCGATCGCAAGGAATCCAAGGAAGACCTGATGCAGAAGTACCTCACCATCACCGCGGCCTGACCCGATGAAAACCATGCCACCGCGCGCTCACGATCTGCGCTCCGAAATCGACCAGACCCTGGCGGTGGCTGGCACCCTGGCGAACGTTTCCCCGGAGCAGGCGCTGCAACTGGCCGGGCAGGCGCAAATGCTGGCCGAATCCATCGAGTACCATGCCGGGCAAGCGCTGGCGCTCTACACCCAGGCCGCCGCATTTAGTGCCCGCAATGCGCTGGTGGACGCGGAACGGATGGCGCGCCGCGCGCAGGAGATGGCGGAAGCCCACGCCTTGTGGGCACTCTGGTTCGACACGCTGGACCTGGCGTCCGGCATTGCCTACGACCTGGAACAATACGACGTCGCCGTGGACGGCTGGCTCAAGCAACTGGAACGGGGTTTCGACCGCGACGAGCCACTGGCCATCCTGCGGGGCTACCTCGGGCTGGGCAAGGTGTTCTTCATGTATGGCGACCTGCCCACCACCACCGCCATGCTGGAAAAGGCCCGCGAATACCTGCCGCAGATCACGCGGCATGACGTCGCCTTTGGCCTGTACATCAACCTGGCCGCCGATGCCTGCCATCATGCGGACTTCTCCGCCGCGCTGAAGGAGCTTGCCTCCGCCGAGGCGCTGCTCGATGAGATGGGTTACTGCCAGTACGAGCACGAACTTTACTACTACCGGGGCCACATCTATCGCCGTCAGGGCAAGCTGCATGCGGCATTGCGGCAACTCGAGCGCTCGCTGGCGCTGAATGCCGGCACCAGCAACCAGTGGGGCCGTACCGTCAACCTGATCGAGCTGGGTGAAACCTGCCTGGACCTGGGGCAACTGCACGCGGCGCAGTATTACCTGAACAGTGTCGAGGAAGCGCCAATGCTGTATCTGCAAATGCAGATCCACGGCGTCCTCGCGCGCGTCAGCGCGGCAGTCGGCCGTACCGACCGCGAGTTCGTACATTGGCAAAAGCACTTCGCCCTGGCGGAGCGGATGGCGGAAGCCGGCGCCCAGCCTCACGTTGCGAAGCTGCGGGGTAAGGCGCTGGCGGAACGGATGCGCATTGTGGAAAACCGGCGTCAGGCCTGAGCGTTCTCCTTGTTCCACGGCGGCCCCAACGGGGCCGTTTTTCATTGTTCCCCCCCATTCCGGCCATAAAAAACCCCGCCCAGAGGGCGGGGTTCAAGCGTGGAACCAGAGGGTGGACAAGTCGCCTTACTGGCGCATCTTGGCAATTTCCTTTGCCAGTTCGCCATTGGCGGTATCGCCATCCAGCGCCCAGCTGAACACACCACCCAGGCCGTTACGCTTGGCGTAGTCGATCTTGACCGCGATGTCTTGCGGGGTGTCGTAGCTCCACCAGTTGCTACCGTCGTACTTCCAGGACTGCTTGGTCGTCGGATGGTAGTAAACCGTACCCGGCGCGTTCTTCAGCACCTTGTAGTCCTCGTTGCCGGCTTCGTAGGTTCCCTTCGCGGCACCGGAGGCTTTCTGATACAGACCATCGCCATTCGGGCCCGGTTGTACGCCAGTCCAGCCACGGCCGTAGAACGGAATACCCAGTTGCAGCTTCTTGGCCGGTACGCCCTTGGCGAGCAGCGACTTCACCGCAGAATCGGTGTTGTAGTACGTTGCCAGGCTGGCTTCGCCGGTCTTGCTGTCGATGGCATTGGGATTTGCCGGATCCGGATACAGGTGCGACTGGAAGTCGGTCGGGCCTTGCGCTGCCCAAGTACCGTTGTAGTCGTACGACATGATGTTGATCCAGTCGAGGTACTTGCTGTACTCGGCGGGCTCGGTCAGGTCGATCTTGTCCTTGCCGGCGCCAACCGCCGCGGTCAACAGATACCCGCTCTTCAGCGCGTCGAGCTGGGTACGGAACTCCTTCATCAGCAACGTGAAGTTCTGCGTATCGGCCGGGCTGACAGTGTTGTATGGCTGGCCACCGTGCGAGCCGGGGAATTCCCAGTCGATGTCGATACCGTCGAACACGCCATTGGCCGCCGCCACACCGCCGCTACCATCGAACGCGGCAAGGTTGCCCTTGATGTAGAGGTCGATACAGCTCTTCACCAGTTGCTTGCGCAGCGGATCGGTGGCCGATGCGGCGGAGAACCACTTGGACCAGGTCCAGCCGCCCAGCGAGATCAGCACCTTCAGGTCGGGATACTTGGCCTTCAGCTTCTTCAGCTGGTTGAAGTTGCCCTTGAGCGGACCGGACACGCCATTACGCGGATCGTCCCACTGCGGCCAGCCCCAGGTATCGCCCACGCCGTCGATCGCAGCGTCGGAGCCCATGCCCTTCTGATAGTCGGCCCAGGAATCACCACCGGTGCCAGCGCCCGGTGCATTCGGGTCGGTCGCACCCGGCTCCAGCTTGTTGACCATGCCGCATTCGTAACCACCGTTCTTCTGGTAGACATTACCGAACGCATAGTTGATGAAGGTGAGCTTGGCGGCGGTACCGCTGGTGTCGATGTTCTTCACCTGGTAGTTGCGGCCGTAGATGCCCCACTGCGCGAAGTAGGCACCCACTTGCGCACCGGCAACCGGAGTCGGGACCGGGCCAACCGGGGTCGGGGTCACGATCGGCGTCGGCGTTACCACCGGGGTCGGGGTGGGCGTCACCACCGGGGTCGGCGTCGGCGTTACGACGGGGGTCGGCGTGGGTGTCACCACCGGGGTCGGCGTCGGCGTCACGACGGGAGTCGGCGTGGGTGTCACCACCGGGGTCGGAGTCGGCGTCACGACGGGAGTCGGCGTGGGTGTCACCACCGGGGTCGGAGTCGGCGTCACGACTGGCGTCGGAGTTGGCGGAACAGGGGTCGGCGTGACATCACCGCCACCGCAGGCACCCAGATCCTGCCACACGCCCCATTGGCCGGATGCGGTCGGATTGTCGCCACGGGTCCACCACTTGGCTTTGTAGTTGCGGCCGTTGTAGGTCACCTGATCGCCGCCGACATACACATTGTCCGAACCCCAGGCCTGGAAGCAGCCGGTGTTCGGCGCCCCAGTCGGCTGGGGCGCGGGAGCCGGAGTGGCAGTGGGCGTTACGACCGGGGCAGCGGGCGTATCGGCGGAAGCGCCGATCTTCACCCACAGCGTAGGCGATGCGGCGGGGTTCCAGTTGGTACCAGTGTATGCCGTATGGGTAGCCAGGGCGCGGTAGTCACGGCCTTCGTAGCTCACCATCGTGCCGGCGGCGTAGGTATTGCCTTCCTGCCATGCGGGATAAGCAGCGAATGCCTGGGCGGCAGCCAACGCCGCCGGGATCGCCAGAAGTGTCATGCGATGGAAACGCGACATGCAACATCCTCCTTCTTTGGATATTCGGTATTTTCTTGCAATAAATGCAAGTAAATAGAGTTGCCAGTTGCCTCCACCGTCGATTCCGTCAAAAACCGGGCGGGGACAATGCCTTGAAGAAAACGTTGGTTCTTCCCGGCGGCATACCTGGAACATATTCGCGAATTCGCACATAACTGTCAAAAAAAGTACAATTATGTTTTTATGTTTAAAAACATAATGTTATTTACAAACCACCCGCACCCCATCCTGCCCTTCGAGCGGAGATGAACGGAATGCCACTTGAATTTGAACACCTCTGGTTTTCACATGAAATACTTTTGCTGGAACTGGTGCCACCCAAGACAGCCATCTCTTCATAAAGTAAGAATCAATGGCATAACTAGCTTAAATTGCGATGAAATCATGGAAAACTTTCACCCGACCATCCCGAGTAAAGGAGGGAAGGCCCCGGTGCGCCGCTCGGTCTTGGCCGGCCCCGGAACCGTCGCACTTTCTGGCACGAGGAGATAGCGGCAAAAAAAAAAGCCCCTGCCAAAGGCAGGGGCGAGTGTTTGCGCGGAGAGTGTGGATGCGCAAAATCAGTTCATATGTTTGGGCCTTACTGGCGAACCTTGGCCATTTCCTTGGTCAGTTCGGCATCGGCGGTATCACCATCGAGCGACCAGCTGAACACGCCACCCAGGCTATTGGACTTCACGTAGTTCACCTTCAGTGCGATGTCCTGCGGGGTGTCGTAGCTCCACCAGTTGCTGCCGTCGTACTTCCACGATTGCTTGGTGGTCGGGTGATAGCGCAGCGTACCGGCTGCGTTCTTCAGCACCTTGTAGTCCTCGATGCCAGCCTCGTAGGTACCCTTGCCGCCACCGCTGGCAGCCTGGTACAGACCATCGCCGTTCGGGCCGGCTTGCACGCCAGTCCAGCCACGGCCGTAGAACGGCAGGCCAACCACCAGCTTGCTGCGCGGTGCGCCCTTGGCAACCAACAACTGGATCGCTTCGTCGGTGTTGTAGTACGACACCAGGCTGCGCGCGCCGGTCTTGCTGTCGATGTAGTTGGGGTTGCTCGGGTCCTTGTACAGATGCGACTGGAAGTCCGTCGGGCCCTGGGCCGCCCACGCGCCGTTGTAGTCGTAGTTCATGACGTTCACCCAATCGAGGTACTTGGTGTACTCGGCGGGATCGGTCTGCTCGATCTTGTCCTTGCCAGCGCCGATGGCGACGGTCAGGCCGTAACGGGCGCTGTTGGTGGCGCCGATGGCGTCGAGCTGTTCACGGAACTCCTTCAGCAGCAGCGTGAAGTTCTGCTTGTCTTCCGGCGCCACGGTGTTGTACGGCTGGCCGATCACGCCCGGGAATTCCCAGTCGATGTCGATACCGTCGAACACGCCAGCTGCGGTGCCTGCGCCACCGGCATTGCTGCCTGCGTCGAACGGCACGTTGCCCTTGATGTAGATGTCGATGCACGAACGAACCAGCTGCTTGCGCAGGGCATCGGTCTTGGCAGCCGCGGAGAACCACTTGGACCAGGTCCAGCCGCCCAGCGAGATGTAGACCTTCAGGTTCGGGTACTTGGCCTTCAGCTTCTTCAGCTGGTTGAAGTTGCCCTTGAGCGGACCGGACACGCCATTACGCGGGTCGTCCCACTGCGGCCAGCCCCAGATGTCGCCCACGCCGTCGATGGCATCGCCACCGCCGATACCGCGCTGGTAGTCGGACCAGGCGTCACCGCCGGTACCGGCATCCGCTGCGTTCGGGTTGGTTGCGCCCGGCTCCAGCTTGTTGATGATGCCGCACTCGTAGCCACCATTCTTCTGGTACAGGTTGCCGAAGGCGTAGTTGATGAAGGTGAGCTTGGCCGCGGCACCGCTGGTGTCGATGTGCTTCACCTGATAGTTGCGGGCATACACGCCCCACTGGGTGAAGTAAGCGCCTACTTGCGCGCCGGCGATCGGCGTCGGAGTGGGGCCAACCGGCGTCGGGGTCGGGGTGACGATGACCGGGGTCGGCGTCGGGGTCACGACCACAGGCGTCGGTGTGGGGGTAACGACCACCGGGGTGGGAGTCGGGGTGACGACGACCGGAGTCGGCGTCGGGGTCACGACGACAGGCGTCGGAGTGGGGGTTACAACCACCGGTGTCGGAGTCGGGGTGGGCTGGCTGGTGCAAGCGCCCAGGTCCTTCCACACGCCCCAATCGCCGGACTGCGCCGGGTTATCGCCCTGCGTCCACCACTTGGCTTCGTAGTTACGGCCGTTGTAGGTCACCTTGGTGCCGCCGGTGTATACGCCGCTGGCCGTCCAGGCCACATAGCAGGACGCGCCGGGGTTGCTGGTCGGGGTGGGGGTCACGACCGGCGTCGGGGTGGGCGTCACCACCGAGGTCGGTGTCGGCGTCACCGGAGCGGGCGTCGGGGTGGCGGTACCGGACGAAACGCCCAGATCCTTCCACAGGGTCAGCGACGCGGCGGGGTTCCAGTTGGCACCCACGTAGGCGGTATGCGTCACCAGGGCCTGGTAGTCATGGCCGTTGTAGGAGACGTTGGTACCGGCGGTGTAGGTATTGCCTTCCTGCCAGGCGGGGTAAGCGGCGAATGCCTGGGCCGTGGCGAGAGCGGCGGGGATCGCCGCGAGGGCGAAGCGCTTGAATTGCGACATGAACAAATTCTCCATCCTTATCGGCTCGGGGCATGCCACCCGCCGTTGTGTCTTTGGATTAATACCATTCGTGGATTCGGGCCCGGTGTGCCGAAGGTGCAACTGGAAACCTTCGTCGTGCCCGCTTGGCATGCAGGTCGCATGGTGATTCATCATGGTTGTCAGTGTCAACCAAGTAAGCAATCACTAATTCATGTTAAATAACAACGAATTAGCCAAATTTTCAAACGGATGTAGTGATGCCGTCTGGCTGACGACAAACGGCCCAAAGGTAGCCACAGACGGCCAGCCCGACAAAACAAGTGGTGGTATTAGCCCGCATTGCCATTTCAGGCCTCAGGCGAGCCGGCCATGCCCTCCAGGGCACTAGCGACGGCATCGCGCCGTGCCTGGGCCACACGCTCGGGAATTTGCGCCGGATCGGCGCAAGCCCTGGCGACCGCTCCCGCATCCACCGCACGCGCAATATCCCGTACCTGGCGCAGACGGGATGCCTGGGGATAGGGAAGATCCGCGTTGCCGGATTCACTGCGCAGGTCGGTGGCACAGGCATCCAGCAATTGATCGAAGCGCGCGGGCTTGCGCAACGCATCGGTGCGGCCGAGCAGGCCCATCAGCGCCTCCGCATCGAGCGACAGCGCCTGATGAACCAAGGGCCGCTCGCGTTGGGTGATCACGGCCAGATCGCGGCATTCCGCCGGGGCGCGGATACGGCGGCTCAGGCTGTCGATCCGCTCCGCGCCGATCTGCCGCGCTGGCTCGGCGCACGGCTCGCCCAACCGTGCGCAAAGCGCGGCATAGCGCGTGGGCAGCGGCCAGTTCCGGCCCGCACAATCATCGAGCACCCACATGGCCTGGTCACCGTGGTTCGGCATGAAAGAACCCGTGGCGGTGGAACACGCCCACAGCGCATCCAACTCCGGCGCGATCCGCGCCAGGGCGGCGCATTGCCGCAGCACCGCGAACATGCGGCTGGGGGTGCGCTCCATCATGCCGCGCGCCAGCTCCTGCCAGACCCGCTCGGGCACCAAATGATCCACCTCGCCATCCGCCACCATGCCTTGCATCAGGGCCATCGTTTCCGGTGCCACCACGAACCCGAAGCGGGCGGCAAAACGGGCCAGCCGGAGCACACGCACCGGATCCTCCGCAAAAGCGGGGGAAACATGGCGCAGCACACCGGCCCGCAAGTCGGCCTGCCCATTGAAGGGATCGATCACCTGCCCATGGTCGTCCTCGGCCATGGCGTTGATGGTCAGGTCGCGCCGCGCGAGGTCTTCCTCCAGGGTGACGCTGGCATCGGCGAATACCGTGAAGCCCTTGTAGCCGCGCCCATTCTTGCGTTCGGTGCGGGCCAGCGCGTATTCCTCCTGGGTGCGCGGGTGCAGGAACACGGGGAAATCCTTGCCCACCGGACGAAAACCCGCGGCTTCCATCTGCGCCGCGTCCGCGCCGACCACCACCCAGTCGGTGTCCTGGACCTCGAAGCCCAGCAACCGGTCACGCACCACCCCGCCCACTTTGTAAATCCTCATCTCGCCATCCGCTCCAGACCGTTCGGGTCTGATCTTAAGCCTGTTCGGAGGGTTTTCACGACCGGCCCCTGCCGGCAAGTGTCAGTTCAGGTGGTACGACCAACGCGTGCGGGGCAGAAAAGGCCCCGAGCATTTCGGCCTGCCAGCCTTTCAAATAAGAATAATTCTTATTAGAATGGATTGTGACGATGCGCTTACGGTGTTGGTTCAACGAGAGGCAATCATGAGCAGCCTGCTTTCCCGGTCCTATCTGCTACGGAAGATGCTCGGCTTCGCCATCGTGCTGGCAGCCGGCATCGTGGCGATCCAGATGCTATGGCAACGCATCGGCGTCGGCGGTCCGGCCATGAGTGGCGCGCTGGTCGGGGGGTTGGTGGCTGCGGCGGCCACGGCATTGGGCACCTTGCCGGTGCTGTTGTCGCAGCGCCTTTCCGAGCGCACCCAGGACACGCTGTTCGGATTCGGCGCCGGTGTCATGCTCGCGGCCAGCGCCTTTTCGCTGGTGGTTCCGGGCATCGCCGCCGCCGAATCCCTGGGCGCGGGGCCGTGGCAGGCGGGGTCCATCGTAGGCGCCAGCATCCTGCTGGGCGGTGCGTTACTGCTCCTGCTCGATCGCCTGTTGCCGCACGAGCATTTCATCAAGGGCGTGGAAGGCCCGCAGGCACTGGCGCTACGCCGCGCCTGGCTGTTCGTGTTCGCCATCGCGCTGCACAACCTGCCGGAAGGGCTGGCAATCGGCGTGGCGTTCGCCGGCACCGATCCCACCAGTGCCGGCGCGCTGGCCACAGGCATTGCGATCCAGGATGTGCCCGAAGGCCTGGTCGTGGCCGCCGCCCTGCTGGCGGTGGGTTACTCGCGTGCGCTGTCAGTGGGCCTGGGCATGGCATCGGGCCTGGTGGAACCGGTCGGCGCCGTTTTCGGCGCGGCGGTGGTCAGCCATTCCGCCGCCCTGCTGCCGTGGGGGTTGGGTTTTGCCGCTGGCGCAATGCTGTTCGTCATCAGTCACGAGATCATTCCCGAATCGCATCGCAAGGGGCATGAGGTATACGCCACGGGCGGGCTGATGGTGGGGTTCGTCATCATGATGGTGCTCGATACCGCGCTGGGCTGAGCGCTGCCAGTGACAGCCGTCGGGGCGTACACTGCAAACATTCGGCTATCGCCATTTCATCCCACGCGCTGCACAAACATGCCAGCACCCGGGAAATCGGCCAGAATCGCGAAGCGCCGCGCCACGCGGCCCATCCGGCCTCGGCAACCGGCCGCCCCCGAATCCAGTGCGTCCGGCCTGCGGCCGCACCCATCCTCCAGGAGTCCGCCATGCGTATCGCCAACGATGTCACCCAACTGATCGGCAACACCCCGCTCGTCAAACTCAATCGTGTGACCGAGGGGTGCGGCGCCACCGTGGTGGCCAAGCTGGAATACATGAACCCATCGCATTCGGTCAAAGACCGTATCGCGGTCAGCATGATCGATGCCGCCGAAGCGGCCGGCCTGATCGGCCCGGATACCGTGATCGTCGAACCCACCTCCGGCAATACCGGTATCGGCCTGGCGATGGTTTGCGCGGCACGCGGCTACAAACTGGTGCTGACAATGCCGGAAACCATGTCGCGCGAACGTCGTGCGCTGCTGCGCGGCTACGGCGCAGAGCTGGTACTGACCCCCGGCCCCGAAGGCATGGGCGGCGCCATCGGCCGCGCCAAGGCACTGTGCGACGAGCACGCCAACTATTTCATGCCACAGCAGTTCGAAAACCCGGCCAACCCCGAGATCCACCGCCGCACCACGGCCGAGGAGCTGTGGAACGATACCGACGGCCAGATCGACATCCTGATCGCCGGGGTGGGCACCGGCGGCACCATCACCGGCGTGGCCGAGGTGATCAAGGCGCGCAAACCATCGTTCCAGGCCATCGCCATCGAGCCGGATGCCAGCCCGGTGCTGTCCGGGGGCGCCAAGGGCCCGCACCCGATCCAGGGCATCGGCGCGGGCTTCGTCCCGGCGGTTCTCAATACCTCCTCCTACGACGAAGTGATCCGGGTATCCAATGACGATGCGTTCGCCACGGCGCGTGCCATGGCAACCCGCGAAGGCATCCTGTGCGGGATATCCGCCGGGGCGGCCACATGGGCTGCGGTGCAGGTGGCACGTCGGCCGGAGAACGCCGGCAAGCTGATCGCCGTGGTGATTCCGTCGTTCGGTGAGCGCTACCTCTCGACCAAGCTGTTCGAAGGATTGCTGGACTGAGCATGCACCGCAGCACGGTCACGCTGCCCAGCGACAACCGCTGAAGTCCATCCGCCGCGTGCCAGCACGCGGCGGATCATTCCCTTTCCGGCAGCCCCCGCCACGTCCGCCGCGTCACACCGTGGCCTCGAACTCCGGTAGCTTTTCCGGTACGCCTTCATCGCGGAAGGTGATCACCACCCCGGCCAGGTTGCCACCATCGTCACGCATCGCGGCCGCCGACTCCTCGACCATGATCCGCAGGCTGTAGCGGTTCAACAGCACGCAACGTCGGGGGCGCACCGTCTGCGCCTGCCCGAGCAGCAATGGACCGCACAGATTGGGAAGCGGCACGCCGCGCGCCGTATCCACCATCACCAGCACCCGCTCGATCGGCATGCCCGCGGCGTCCTCGCTGGAAAAGCCGGTCAACGCCGCTGCGGCCGGATTCATGTATTGCACCCGCCCTGACGCGTCGATGCCGATCAGGCCCTCGCCCAGCGCCTCCAGCATGCGCTTGCAGCGCACCGACTCCACCTGGACCCGTTCGCGCCAGGTAAAGGATTCGCTCACGTCACGCGCCACGCCGCGATAGCCCTGGAAGCGCCCCGCCGAATCGTAGTGTGGCCGGCCACTCAGGCTGACGATGTAATGCCTGCCCTCCAGGGGCACGCGCAGGATGAAGTCGCGATAAGGCTGGCGGCGGTCCAACCGCTCCCGGTGGGCATCCCATTCCTGCTGGCTCAGCCCGCCATCGTCGATTTCCCAGCTTCGCTTGCCCAGCAACGCGCTCAGATTGATCCCCGCCCGCGCAAACTGGCTGCTCGACACGTAGGTGATGCGATGTTCGGTATCCAGCTCCCAATACCAGTCGCAGACGATCTCCAGCAGTTCGGACATGCGCTGGCGACGCAGCGTCAGCTCCACTTCACGCTGCTGTTCGTCAGTCACATCGCGAACGATCACCACGCGATGACCCGGATAGCCCGACAGCGGCAGCGTCTTCAATGCCAGGTGGCGTTCTTCGCCGTGCCGGTCGGGCAAGACCAGATGCAGCGCTTCCTGCCCAGGGCCAGGGTCCAGCTCGGCACTGCTCCAGATCGCATCTTCGCGCCCCAGCAGCGGCACATCGCCCCCCAGCCAGGCCTGCGCCGCCCGATTGCCGTAGATCACCACATTGGCGGCATCGCGCAACACCACCATCGCTGGGAGATGCTCCACCAGCGTAACGATGCGCTCGACACCCCGCGACACCGGAATCGCCCCCCCGCGTGACGCCTGCCGCGGGCGATCGACGGTTGCCGCCAGTGCCGCCAGCAGGCTCAGGGCAAGCCCCAGGGGCCAGACCCAGAGCAGGTTCGCGCGGCTCGCCGGGGTCTCAATGAGCACCAGCCGCCACTGGCCACCCTGCTGGTTGACCAGCGCTTCGCTATGTAATCCGCCCTGTAGCGCCTTCTGCCCGCCTTCCAGCATGCGCGTCGGCTTTGTCGCCGCCCCCCAGGCGGGGTCCTGCCAGGTCTGCCAGAGCGAGTAATGGACATTGGCGGGCAGCGCCTGCTCCACCCAGCGCGTCACACTGCTCAATGGCACGGTGATCGACAGGAAACCATTGAATGCCTCGCGCCGCTGCCCCACCGAATCAAGCGGCATCTCCGGGTGATACACCGGGTAACGCAGCGCGAACGCCAAGGGTTGCATTTTCAATGCCAGCAAGGTGATCGGCGGGCTCAACACGGGCTGGTTTCGGTCACGGATGGACTCCAGCGCCTGACGCCGTGCCACCACCTGCCCAATGTCGAACCCCTGGTAGGCCCGGGTGATCTCGTTGTCGGGGTAGAGGTAATCGATCAGGTAATAGCTCTCGCGCGCGACCGGCGCATGCAATGTCACCTGCCCGGCATCGCCGAGTTCGGGATTGTGTCGCTTCGCCAGAAACTCAGCGACCTCGTCGACGGGAACTTCGCGGATGTAGGCCGCCATCAGGTAATCGCCGAGTTCAGGCGTCAGGCGCTGCTGCCGTAGCAGGCGCACGAAATCCTTGCCGTCGAGATCGGGGTCGACCAGGAAGGCGCCACGGATACCTCGGACCATTTCATTCAGGCGTTCCATGCGCGATTCCAGGCGGACCGCCGCCAGCGCAGCCTGCTGGGTCAGCCGCTCCTGCACGATGCGCGTCTGGGTGTGATAGAGCCAGAGATGCAGCATGGCCGTACACAGCAGGCCGATACAAAGCACGGCCAGGAAAATGGTGAGCCGATTCGCGGAAACGCGGCGGAGAAAGCTGCGCATGATGTGCCCTGAACTACACCGGATTACCGGCAGGTAGCCCCACTATGCGCGCCAGCCTTCCGCCCATCCCCACCCCCTTGATGGGCCAGCCAACGAAATCCAGTGGTTGGCAGGCGATTGATCAAGGTAATTGCTCTTCTCGCCTGAGAATCGGATTTTTCCACTGGCGGGGCGGTGAATCCCGGACTATCCGTCGCGACGGCCCGGGATAAAAAACTGCCCGGGAAGCCCCGGGCAGAAGCAAGGTGCGGCGGAGGTGCGGGTCTTGCCGACGAACCCTGCGAGGGTGGCCACCGACCAGTGACGTCGGTTCATTGCTTGGCCGGGTTGTTCACCGCGATCTGACCACCGAGCAGCGCCAGGTTGCTGCTGGCCTGGAGGACAGCGGCCGGCATCAGCGAGGGAATACCGATACGGATACTGCCTGCGGCTTGCAGACCGCCGGTGCGCGAAGCATCGAAGACAATCTCATAGCTGCCGCCCGTAGTCGGGACGATGTAATCGTCGCGCCCATCCCAGACCGCGCTGACGCTGGTGGGCAGGCATAGCAGGCCGCCACCGCCCGCCAGCGTGGTATCGCCACCGGCGCCTACCGTCAGGTTCACGATGGGGCTCTGCAACAAGCAGCCGCTGAGCGAATTGCCGCGCCAGGTGCCAATCAGACTCTTCAGCGTGTTGGGTACCGCGGTGCCGTAATAAGCGATGTTGTTGCGCAAGCGCAGCACCTGGCCCGAGCCGGCCATCGTCAGCACGCCCGTGATCTGCCCATCGGCGCCAAAGGTCAGGCTGGCCTGGCTGAACGGCGCTGCAGTGTTATTGATGACTACCAGTTGCCCCAGATTGACGAACAACTGGATCAACCCGCCCACGCCCAGCGTCAATGTGGGGCGCTGCTGGGCGATGGTGGCAAGGGTCTGCCCGTTACCGTCGCGCAGGGTGATGCGCAAGGTATCGCTGCCTTCGCGCGCCACGGTCAGCTCGGCCATGCCGATCTGTCCGGTCATGCCGTCGGGCGTGTCATAGATCGCCACCGGGTAAGTACCGACGTACACGTCGAGAATCTGGTCGGCATCGCTGAGGCCCGTGGTCGCGAACGACTTGGCAAGACCGATGGCGGTGGCAGTTCCGGGTGCAGGCGTCGGGGTGGGAACACCCGGCGTGGGCGTGGGGGTCGGCGTTCCGGGTACGGGTGTGGGAGTCGGCACGCCGGGCACCGGAGTGGGTGTCGGTGTGCCGGGCGCAGGAGTGGGTGTGGGCACGCCTGGTATGGGCGTGGGGGTCGGCACACCGGGTGCCGGGGTGGGTGTAGCGCTACCGGGCGCAGGAGTGGGCGTGGCGCTACCAGGTGTCGGCGTAGGCGTGGGCACCCCCGGCAGCACGCTGCCGTCGAGGAAGACCCCCACCAGCGCCTGGTACGCCGCCGCGTTGGTTTCCAGCCCACTGAACAACGAAGCCAGCAGGGCATAGTACGGATTGCTGGCAAGCGGTGCGTAGTCGTCGGTGAAGGCATTGAAACCGGTGGGTACCGGCGCGCCCTCCTGGCGGAGCGCATCCGACAAGGTAGTATTGGCGGTCGGCGCGCCGGCCACGGCGGCGGTCAGGTCGGCAGCGGTCAGTTCATCGAACCAGGTCGTGGGTTGCTTACCGTGGACCATGACCAGCATCAGATCGGTCAGCGGGGTCAGCCGGAAGCTACCCGCCTGCGGCGCCAGCGTATGGAGCGTCAGCGCATTGGCATTGCCGGCGCTGGTGCCGCCACTTACCTGCAAGGCGCAGGGAAAGGCCGTGCTCGGTACATCGATGCTGAAGCGGCCATCGGCGCCAGTCGAACCGCTGCCTTCGTAGCCGCTGGCACATTTGGCCTTCAGCGTGCCGTTGGCGATCGGCTCGGTCACCGCCGCCACACCGGCGATGGTGCCGGTATCGCCACCACCGCCACTGCCCGAACCCCCGCCACTGCTGCCGCCCCCACCACCGCCGCCACCGCAGGCGACGAACATCATGCTGGCGGCGGTAGCGCCCAGCAAGGTGGCCCAGCGGGCCCAGTTGAATCCCGTAGTCTTGTTGACGTGTTCCATTTTTCGCACCTCGAATCGGTTGTCGGTAAGGGTTGGGCCTGCTTCGACCGGGCCTCTTTTGCTTTCCGCCAATCTAGGTTTTGCGACATGGAAGCGGCATCACCAAAGCCAGGCCCCCGATTCGGGGGGATGCCCGCCAGGGCTTGCCGCTATTGGGTTTGGCCGGTGCCGTGGCGATGGATGGTGGGGTCGTGAGGGGGAACGACGACCCATAGGCCGTCAAGTTGGCGGATGCGGCCACGTCGCAAGCCGGCATGCCCCACGTATTGATGACAGTCAGGGGGAAAAGGCGCGGTGTACGCGCCAGGGGACATCAGCCGATCGACAGGCTGCTCAGACCAGCCCGCGCCGCGCCGCTTCCAACGCGGCCTCGGCCCGCGAACAGATATTCAGTTTGCGGTACAGCACCTTGATATAGCCGGCCACGGTATTGTCGGTCAGCCCCATCAGGCGCGCGGCCTCGCCAACACGCAGGCCACGGCCGATGAACGACAGCACCTCGGTTTCCCGGGGGGTGAGTTCGCTGGCCGACTCATCCTCCAGTTGGGGCAACGGTGCCGGCTGCTCGCGAAAGTGCCGCAGGATGCGGCGGGCAATGGTGGGCGACAGCGGCGGCATGCCGTCTTCGATCTCGCGCAGATGCCGCACCAGCACCTCAGCCGTCTGGCCCTTCAACAGATAGCCCTGCGCGCCGGCCGCGATGGCGGAGAACAAGTGCTGGTCGTCGTCGTAGATGGTGCTGATCAGCACCCGCGCGTGCGGAAAACGCCCGAGGATCGCAGGGATCAGCGTCAGCCCCGAATCGTCGGGCAGACCGATATCGATCACCGCCACCTGGCAGGCATCGGCCTGCGCCAGCCATTGCCGTGCCTCGGCGCAATCGCGCACCTCGGCCACACTGCAATCGGGATGCACCGCCAGCAACGCGCCGCGCATCGACTGGCGCGCGGCGGGCAGATCGTCCACGACCAGGGTGGCATATCCAGCACGGAGGGATTCGGACATCGTGGGCTCCTTCGATTTCTACCCTGCCAGTGGGGAGGGTGGCGGCGTGAATACCACGATAGCGGTGGTGCCCCCGCCTTCGCCGGAGAAATAGAGATCGCCGTCGATCTCGCCCATCCGGGTGCGCAGGTTGGACAGGCCATGGCCCCGGCCAAGCCGCTCTGCCGCCATGCCCATGCCATCGTCGCGGATCACCGTGACCAGCCGCCCGGCGATGCCACGCTCCAGCCGCACGCTCAATCGCCGGGGCCGCCCATGGCGGATGGCATTGCTGACCAGCTCGCGGAAGACCGACATGTAGTTCTTGTAATAGCGATAGTCCAGCCGATGTGGCAGGACGTCCTCATCGAAGGGCCAGTCGAGTTCGATCCCGGCCTGATCCAGCCGTTGCGCCGTTTCGTGGCGCAACTGCGCCAGCACCTCCTCCAGCGACAAGGCCTCGCCCGCCAGCCCGCCGACAACGGTACGCATCTGCGCAATGGCGGCCTGCACCGCGTGTCGCGCTGCGGGCTGGTCCGCCTGAGCGAGCGCCGACAACAGCGCGGCACCCAGGTCATCGTGCAGATCGCGCGCAATGCGCTGGCGTTCCGCTGCCACGCCTCGATCGTAGGCGGTCCGGCCTCGTTCCATCTGGCCCGACCAGGCCAGCAGCGTGGCGCCCAGGCGTTGATGCGACAATCGATAAGGCTGGCGACCGGTCAAGCGCAGGCCAGCGTCGGAAAACGGCGTGGGCAAAACCAGTTGGCCCCGATCGAGCGTCGGAGCGGCTGCATCAGCCACGACCATGCTGTTCAGCGGCCGATAGACACGGCGCAACAACCGCCGCCAGATCGCATCCCGCGCCTGGTGCGTTGCAGCCCCGTCCAGCCCGGTCATCTCGTTCAGCAACCGCTGAAGCGCCTCGGTCCACCGCTGTTCGCGATATGCCAGCCCACCCCGCCACCCTGCCGGGGCCACCAGCAGCCCGGCCAGCAACGCCACCGCCCAGGTAGGCCACACGGGGAAACCATACCTCAACACGACGACCAGCAACGCCCAGAGCACGCCGGGCACGATCACGGCCCTGCAACCGACCGGCTGAAGCGCCGCGCGATGTCCCAGCCAGATCACCATCGCCAGCAACAACATCAGGACCGGCACCAGCGAGGGCCAGGATGCGTCATGCCGTACCAATACCGCCAGCGCCAGCCACACGGCCATGCCCGCCAACGCCAGCCACTGCACTTTCCGACGTGAGCGCGGATTCAGCGTCATCGCCGTCATCACCAGCGCCAGCAACAGCAGGAGAAACCACTGCCGACCCCAGGCCGGAGCCAGCATCGGAACAGCGAAACCGCCCGCCAAGATAATCAGCAGCAGCAACGCCTCGCGCCATCTCCGCCCGGTGGGCCGCATCAGCGGCAGCGTCGCGCACAGCGCCGCCCCCGCAAAACACAGGCCGCCCATCCAGGCCGCCAGCCCAAGCGCGACCGGCCAGGTTCCGGGGTGAATCTGCATCAGCGCGGCACTGCCGATGAAGACGACGAATCCGACGCCAGCAAGGGCGGCCCAGCGATTTCGCCAGTAGCCGGGCCGCGCCAGGCAGCCCACGCCGGCGGCCAGCGCCAACCATGGCGCAGCGAGCACGGCGAACCACCAATACAACGTGGAGGGCAAGGACGGCCAGGAATGGTATTGCAGCACCGCCAGCGCCACGATGCCGGCCGACAGGGCCAGCCGGAGAAACAGGGCAAACCGGGGCGAGCCGGTCGAACGCATGGAGAATCCAGTCGGCGGTTCCAGATACCGGAAAGTCTAGAACACGCCCCGCGGCGGTGCGGCCAGCACACCGCCCTCCCGCATCACAACTGGATCAGCTCGTTGTGCTCCGCACTGAGAATGGCCGCTTCGAGCACGCGCATCACGGCCACCGCTTCCTGCGCGGGCACGGGATTCGGCCCGTGGCCGCGAATGGCCGCCGCCATCGCGGCATAGAAGGCGGGATAGTCACCGCGCGGCATCGGCACCGATTCGGATTCCGGGCGATCGTTCACCCAGCGGTGCAAGGTGCCGGGCAGCGGATCGATACCCCAATTCCGATCCGCAGGGGTCAGGCCGGCCTTGAGCTGATTCTCCTGCTCATCGAGGCCGTGCTTTTCGAAGCTGGCCTGGGTGCCATGCACCAGGAAGCGCGGTGTACCACCGGAAACCAGCATGCTGGCGGCGAGAACGGCACGCAGCGTCGGGTAGTGCAACACCACCAGCGCATCGTCCACCGCCATGCCGCCATCGCGGCGGACCACCATATTGGCGCTGACCGCCGTCGGCATGCCGAACAGCGCCAGCGCCTGATCCACCAGGTGCGGCCCCAGGTCGAACCAGAGGCCGGCGCCCGGGCCGTCGCCCTCGCGCCAGCGTCGCCGCACCACAGGGCGATAGCGATCGAACCGGCTCTGGAATTCCGTCACGCGCCCCAGCACGCCGTCGTCGATCAATCGGCGCAACGCCAGGAAATCGGCATCCCAGCGGCGGTTGTGGAACACCGAAAGCAGGCGATCCGCCTCGCGCGCGGCGTCGACCAGCCCCTCGGCCTCGGCCACGTCCAGCGTGAATGGTTTATCCACCACCACATGCTTGCCGGCGGCCAGCGCGGCGCGTGCCAGCGGCGCATGGGTATCGTTGGGGGTGGCGATCACCACCAGATCGATATCGGGCCGGGTGATCAGTGCGGCGGGATCGGTCTTGACCGCCATCTCGGGCCAGTCGGCGATAACATCGGCCGGGCGGGAACTGGCCACCGCCACCAGTGACAGATCGGGCGTGGCATTGATCAGGGGGGCGTGGAACGTCTTGCCGGCATAGCCATAGCCGATCAGGCCCACGCGCAGGGGACTGGACATGCTGCGAACTCTCCAACTTCGATAGGCGGATGTTATAACCGTGCTCGCCACTCGTCGCTAGGGCATATCACCAAGCGAGTGTTCGTTATCACCCGATCCGATACCCATGATCAGCCTGCACCCCACCATTGCCGAACTACCTGCCACCGCCTGGGATGCCCTGGCCGGCGAACAACCCATGCTGCGCCATGCTTTCCTGGATGCGCTGGAACAAAGCGGCTGCGTCGGTGGCGACAGTGGCTGGACGCCATGCCATCTTGCGCTGTGGCGCGACGGCGTGCTGTGCGGCGCAATGCCGCTGTACGCCAAACAACACTCCTACGGCGAATACGTTTTCGACTGGGCCTGGGCCCGTGCCTATGCCGAACACGGCCTGTCGTACTACCCCAAGCTGCTCGGCGCCATTCCATTCACCCCCCTGCCCGGCCCGCGCCTGCTGGCACGCACCGATGCCGACCGGCAGGCACTGATCCGGGGCGCGCTGGATCGCGCGGCGCAACTGGACATGTCATCGCTGCACCTGCTGTTCGGCGACGACGCCGACCTTGCGGCCTGCGACGCAGTCGGCCTGATCCGGCGCGAGCAAGTGCAATTCCACTGGCAACGGCAGGCGGGTTGGCAGGATTTCGACGACTTTCTCGCCAGCCTGTCGCGCGACAAACGTCGCAAGATACGCCAGGAACGACGCAAGATCGGCGAAGCCGGGGTCCGGATCGAGCGCAAGGCCGGGCACGCGATCGACGCCGGGGACTGGGCGTTCTTCCTGCGCTGCTACGACAGCACCTACCGCGAACACCGCTCCACTCCCTACCTGAACCTGGACTTCTTCCTGCGCGCGCATGCCGCGCAGCCCGAGGCGTGGATGATGGCGCTGGCCTACCGCGACGACGCACCCATCGCCGCGGCGCTCAATCTGGTCGGGCCAGCGCGGCTGTATGGCCGATACTGGGGTGCGCAATGGGATGCCGCCGGCTGGGTGCCGGGCCTGCATTTCGAATTGTGCTACTACCAGGGCATCGAACACGCGCTGGCCACAGGGCTATCGGTGGTCGAAGGTGGCGCGCAGGGCGAACACAAACTGGCGCGCGGCTTCAGCCCGGTCATGACCCATTCGGCCCACTGGCTGGCCCACCCCGCCTTCGCCGATGCCGTGGACCGCTTCCTCGACCGCGAACGACGCCTCGTCAACGCCTACCGCGACGAACTGGAAGCCCACCTCCCGTTCCGCCTGGAGCAGAACGGCGATTGAACCCCACTGGCAGGATGGGGATTTCAACTTCGTACAACCTGACTGCCAGCCCATCCAGCAATGCCGGATAACACCTGGCAAGCGATGGCCAAGTGGGAGAGCAACCCATCAGGTTCGAGCCGGTCCCGACAGATCACCCATGACGAGCCTCCAGCTTTGCCTTTTGCCTGCACCCTTCAGCAGCCCAAACAAAACCAGAAACCCGGTTCAACGCAGCACAGATAGCTCAGTACAGCGAACGAGCGCAGCGAGGCTCCCTCGCGACGGCGAGGGTGGGGGGGAGTGGGATCAATCAGGATTGAACCGGTGCCCGCATACCCGGATAACGTCGCGCCCGGCGGAGCCGGGCGCTTGCCGCCCTCTACCCAACAACCCAAGCCAACCCCAAAACCCGGTTCAATGTAGCTTGATCGCCGGCCGCGCCACCCGCCGCAGCTTGTCGCCCATCCAGAGCAATGCCGTCAGCACCCAGCCGTGCACCGATGCCTGATGGATGCGGTACAGCGACGCATAGATCAGCTTGGCGCCGCGCCCTTCCACGTAGTAGTTGCGCTTGGGGCCGACAATGGCAGCCAGGCTGCCGACGGCGGTGTGCTTGCCCAACGACACCATGATGCCCTGCGGCCTGAACTCGAATGGCTTGACGGCGCGGCCGGCCAGTTTGTCGCCCAATGCCTTGGTCAGCCATTCGGCTTCCTGGTGCGCCACCTGCGCCGTAGCCGACAACGGTTTACCCCCCTCGCCATCAGGCGCACTGGAGCAATCGCCCATCGCAAACACATCAGGGTCGGTCAGCGTCTGCAAGGTGGTGGTTACTTCAATCTGGTTCTGCCGGTTGACGGCCAGCCCCAGCTCGGCCAACCAGGGCGATGCTTTCACACCCGCCGCCCACACCGCCACGTCGACCGCCAGCACCGTACCGTCGGCCAGCACCACGTTGCCCGGCTGGACCTCGGCCACACGCCGGTGCGTGAACACCTGGATACGCCGCTTTTCCAGTTCGGCGCGCGCGTAGTCGGCCAGTGCCGGCGGGGCGGCGCCCAGGATGCGATCGCCCGCTTCGATCAGCGTGATCTCCAGTTGTGCCGGTGTGAAGTTGGAACCGTAGTGGTGCAGCTCGCAGATGGTGTGGTGGATTTCCGCCGCCAGCTCCACCCCCGTGGGGCCGGCCCCAATGATGGCGATACGCAGCGGCGTGGCGGGGTTGGCATGCGCGCTGGCGGCAAAGGTCAGCGCCAGGATGCGCTTGCGCAGACGCTCGGCGTCAGTGGGGGTGTTCAGGAACATGCAGTGCTCGGCCGCGCCGGGGGTGCCGAAGTCGTTGGCAACCGCCCCCACTGCGATCACCAGCGTGTCATAGCGCAATGTGCGGGGCTCGGTCATCACCGTGCCGTCCTCATCGCGGACCTCGGCCAGCACGATCTGCTTGTGTTCGCGGTCCAGGCCCGTCATCCAGCCATATTCGAAGCGATAGCCGTTGCGCCAGGCATGTGCGAAGTAGTTCACCTCGTCTTCGCCGGTATTGAGCGCGCCGGTCGCCACTTCGTGCAGCAACGGCTTCCAGATATGGGTGGATGCGCCATCGACCAGGATCACCTCGGCCCGGTGTGTGCGCCCCAGCGAGCGGCCCAGGCCGGTTGCCAGCTCGATGCCTCCGGCGCCACCACCGACGATCACGATGCGATGCGGTTCCGTTGCGTTGGATGCAGTCATGGGTATTGCTCCAATGATCGAGAAGAGGATGCCCTCGGAGCGTGAGGGATGGCCCTACCGATGAAGGGCCAGAATTGCCCCAAGCATGGCGCAGATCACTCGCTTTTGCGCACGAAAAATGTCACATGCTGGAAAAAAAAGCGGGTGTTCGAAGGCTGGTTTCCACGCGTTCGAAGGCAATTAGCGAGACCCAGTGATAAACAGGAGTTTCATTAGGGCTCGCCCTGACACTTGGAGAATGGGGGAGGGATCGGGCGGATACAAGCGATGGGCGGCACGCCCAAAGAGAAAGGGAAGAAGCAGAACAACAGACCCACAGAGAATGTGCCGACACAGCGGAAATCATGAAGAACGTTTCAACGGGGGGTGCCCCCGGGCGGCGGCTGGGCAGCCGCGGAGGAGCATGGGTAAACGGTCTGGTGACTGATATGGGGCATGCTTAGCCAAACCGCCTGCACTCGAGCCTGAACTCCTGCATGGCCTCGGCCATGAAAGGCGTACGGGGGCGGCCAGAGAGGGAAATCATGGCGAACTGAAGCTTGGGCAACGGCTCGATGACGGGAATCACGCACATCTCCGGATGCAAATCCGTATCATCCCGGCAAGGCAGCAGGCACAGATAATTTGCGTGCAGAATCAATCCCTTGGCCGCGCCATAGCTGACGCAGTGCACGACATGCTCAGGCGGGGATTGCTGCGTCGAGCCGAATGCGGTTTCCAGCAACGCGGCCGAATCCCCACAGCCACCCGCGGCCGTCCAGTTGTACTGGCGCAAGCCTTCCAGAGAGGTCTCCTGAACACCCGGGTGGTCACGCCGCGCCACGACCTGCCAGGGGATCTGGAACATCGGCTCCAGCTCGAACTCGCTGCCTTGCTCCAGATTGATCAAGCCATTGATGCAGAAGTCGATTTCGCCTTCGCGCAGTTGGCGCAGGCTGTCGTGCAGCAACCCTTCGTTGGCGACGATGGACGCTTCCGGATAGCGCGCATGCAGCCGCTCGACCACCTGCGGAAACAGCCCGCGCGTCACGTAGGGCGCCATGCCCACTGCCACGCGGGGAAGGCTGCCCGAATAGAGCTGCGCCACCTCCACTTCCAGCGACTGCAACTCGGCCACGATGTAGCCGGCGCGCTGCGCGACCAGCCTGCCGGCCTCGGTCAGTTGCGAGCCACGATGACTACGTTCCAGCAGCGAATGCCCCAGCGACGATTCCAGTTCGCGCACGGCTTTGGTGACGGCGGGTTGGGATAGACCCAAGGTACGCGCGGCGGCGCGAATACTACTCACCTTGGATATGGTGGAGAGTGCAATTAATTGATGAATCTTCATAGGATTGTTCCCAATTTCTCTCTGCTCTGAAATAAGGGTGACAACCAAAAGTTGTCACGACCACCTTTAGAATGCTTTTTAATATTTACTTCCTGGACATATCCTAAAGGCGATCGTTCATTGCCTCAAATGGGTGTCCCCCGGACTCAAGGGAGTAATCGTGAAAATTCAGCAGCGGCTTACGCTATTGATCGTTGCCTTCGTATCTTTGTTCTGCTTATCCATTGGTGCGCTCTTGCTTTCATCCTCACGCGCAGAGTCAGCAATGCGTGAAGTTGGCGAAAACAAGCTACCAGCCACAGCGGCGATTTTGAATATTGATCAGGCGAGAACCAATTTGACTCGCGCGGACTGGGAACTCAGCCTGGTTCGTTACAGCGCGCCGGATGAGCGTCAGAAGAAACTGACGGAAATCGGCGAGGTGATCGACCGCGCCACGGTCAAGCTCGACGAAAACATGAAAGTTTACGAGTCGCTGCTTTTGCCTCAAGACACCGAAGATATCGCCAGCTTCAACCAGTTGAAACAAATAGTCGATCGGTGGCAGTCCATTTATAAAAGCCGCAACCTTTCCATTCTCAATGCGCTAAAACAAAACCCTTACCGCGAGGACATTGAACAATTGTTCGTGGAGTATGAATCCACTTCCGGCGCCCAAAACGATATCTACCTGGAGCTTCGTCCGGTCATTGACCGTATGGTCCAATTCAATGCCGATGATTCAAAAAGAGAAGTCGCGTACGCACTGTCGCAACAGAAAGAACTGATCACCATCCTGATCGGTCTCGGGGCGGTTTTACTGGCTGGTTTGTCCTTTTTCGGCTTTATCACCTATCGCGTCATCATGCGCGGCGTGAACAGCGTG
Organism: Chitiniphilus eburneus; assembly: GCF_005048205.1. GTDB lineage: Bacteria > Pseudomonadota > Gammaproteobacteria > Burkholderiales > Chitinibacteraceae > Chitiniphilus > Chitiniphilus eburneus. Next base: position 431,066 of record NZ_SUMF01000002.1, on the reverse strand, counting down.
CGCACTGTCGCAATGGACGTCGAACAGCACAGCGACTTCACCTTGCGCGCCCCGGTGGTGGGCCACGACGAGATCGCCGAGACCGTCACCGCGTTCAACAGCCTGCTGGGCCGGATGCAACGCGCATTGCAGTTGATCCGCCAGGGCACCGACGAATCACGCGATGCCATCCGCACCGTAGCAACCGCATCGGAGCAGGTGGCGGTCAGTTCGGCCAGGCAGAGCCAATCCGCCTCGGCCATGGCCGCGGCGGTGGAAGAACTCACTGTGAGCGTATCCCATATCAATCAGAGCGCCGCCGACGCGCTGAACGTCGCCAACGCCGCGCGCGACGAATCGGTATCCAGTGCCACCATCATCAACGATTCCGTGGCCCGCATGCGGCAGATCGCCAGTACCGTGAACGCCGCCGCGCACACCATCGGCCAGTTGGGCGAAGAGTCGCAGAAGATCTCCTCCATCGTCGCCACGATCAAGGAAGTGGCGGAGCAGACCAATCTGCTGGCGCTGAACGCGGCCATCGAAGCGGCGCGGGCCGGGGAGCAAGGGCGCGGCTTCGCGGTGGTGGCGGACGAGATCCGCAAGCTGGCCGAGCGCACCGCGAATTCGTCGCTGGAAATTTCCGGCATGGTGACGCGCATCCAGCAAAGCAGCAACGGCGCCGTGCAGGAGATGCAGCAGGTGGCCGAGGAAGCCAATCAGGGTCAGCAACTGGCGGAGCAGGTGGGCGAATGCATCGGGCGCATCGAACATCTGGCATCGCGGGTGTCCGATTCCATCGGCGATATCTCCGGTGCGTTGCGCGAACAGAGCGCAGCCAGCCAGGACATCGCCCGTCACGTGGAAACAGTGGCCCAGATGACCGAAGAAGGCCACGCCGCCTCGCAGGTCACCTCGGAAAACGCGCAGTCGATGGCTTCCTCCGCCGAAAGAACCAGCACGCAGATCGCCCAGTTCAAGATCGGGGATACCGCATTGAACGCAGCCTGACCAGTTCACCGGGCCATCCGGCTGGAAAGTGAAGGTATCCCCCGTACCCGATCCGACCGGCATTGGATGGCCCACCCTTCCATCGTTCACGCCTGATCTGTTCAGCAGAAAGCCCGCTCAGGGGATACCCGGAACGCGGCGGCACAAATACTGCAAGGCGTGAACCACTTCATCCCGCCGGTGAATGCCGGCCTTTTCTTGCCGGCAACTGGCGCTGCTCAGCAAGCCCTCGTTACCCCGCGCGGGAATGCCACGCCAGGTATTGCAGACCTTGTGTTGCCTGCGGCCGAAGGAAACCGGGCGAACCCCGGACTGGTGGTGGGTGTTCCATACGACGTGCCCGCACGGCGGCACTGGCGTTGTTCACCGCATTCAGTCGAAGCGCGCTTCCCGCGTGCTGGCAAAGGCCAGCGCCAGCCCGTCCACCCCGATATTGACGGCCGCCGTGGCGCTCATCTCCGCCACGTGGATGGTCACACCACGTTCCCGCGCCAGTTCGACCAGGGCATTCCAGCCCGGCAACGTCGTGATGCGGTCGATCTCACCGCCGTAGCTGATACAAATGGTCGGCGCCATCAGGCCGGCCTCGATCTGCTGGCAGGCGGCGGCGAACAGGCGCTCGGCGCCGCTCTCGAAGCCCCGCACCCTGCCCACCGGCTCGGTCTGCCCCTGGAACCCCCGGATGATGGGTTTGATATCGAGCGCGCTACCAAGCAGGTAGGATGCCAGCCCCACGCTCTTGTCGCCCTTGCTGCGCGCCTGGCGCCGCAACTGATCCAGGTTTTCCGGGATCAGGAACGCCTGGGTCAGCCGTTGCAGCATCTCGATATGACGGATGATCTCCAGCGTGGAACGCTCCTCGCGCACCAGCCGCGCCACCTCCGCCACGATCAACCCCTGACCGGGGAACAGCGTACCGGTATCGAACACCCGCAGCGAAAACGGGCCGCCGACACCAGCGGCCTCGCGCACGGGCTTGTAGCTGTTGAGGATGCCGAACGACGCCTGGGTGGCATATTCGTGAATGCGGCTGCGGCTGGCCATCACGGTCAGGCAGAAGATGTAGTCGTATTCGACCACCAGCCGCTCCAGGAAGAGCGAGCGGATTTCCTCCACCGACAACGGCGCCGATTCGAAGGTGGTTTCACCCTGCTTGATCCGCCAATAAAACTCCAGCGTGGCGCCGGGATTTCGGTTATCGATGAATTGTTGCGATGCCGAGGAAATGGTGATCGGAAGAATCACGATCCCGTTCCGATCGATAAACGAACGCGGCAAATCACAGCAGGAATCGGTCACGATGCCAATGCGCAAAGCTTCTCTCCAGAGTTTTAAAACGTGCAAATATAGCCACGTCAGTATGGCCGATCCTGTTTTTTGACCGTGCCTTTTCGGTTTTATTCCAGGATCATTGGTTGGAAAGCTGTTCCGTGCAATCGGGTTTTACCTGATTGCCGCGCTTGAAATCAGAACCTGACAACCTTGATAGCGACAGTCAGGGTATGTCGATGGATACCCTTCAGTTTTCACTCCAGCCTGACTGAGCGCCCCCCTACATATGTACGGCCCCCTCTCAAATTTACATAACCCCTTGTCTTACATGGGAAATTGCGAATCATGCGCAACTGAGGGAACGGCGAAAACGACGTAAACCCCACGCCACCGTCAGGGCGACCAAAGGGATAGCCACCGCGGTGACCAGCTCCGCGTCAAGGGGTGCGCCCATGGCCTTCACACCCTTGCCCAGATAACCGATCAGCCCGACGGTGTAGTAGGTGATGGCGGCCACCGAGAGGCCTTCCACGGTTTCCTGCAAGCGCAACTGCAATTGCGCGCGCTTGTCCATTGAGGCCAGCAATTGCTGGTTCTGCCGCTCATGGGTGATTTCGACCCGCGTGCGTAGCAGCGAGGAAGCCCGTGCCACGCGCGCGGCCAGCACCCGCTGGCGCCGCGCTACCGATTCGCAGGTATCCATCGCCGGGCTGAGCCTGCGCTCGACGAACTCGGTGAATGGCTGCACGCCCTGGATGCGCAGCTCCCGCAACTCCACCACGCGGCGGCGTACGATCTCGTAATAGGCGTGGGCGGCGGAAAAGCGAAAGTCGGTGCGCGACAACGCGCTTTCGATCCGCGCCGCGAGCTGGGTCAGGCGGTCGAGCAGGATCGGCTCGTCTTCCTGCCGCGCGGCCGGCATCGCCGCGGTCAGTTCGGCGAGTTCGTGATCGGCGTCCGTCAGTTCGGGTGAAATGCTCTTGGCCACCGGCAGCGCCAACAACGCGAGCATGCGATAGGTATCGATCTCGAACAGCCGTTGCAGCATGCGCCCGGCCTGGCGCCGGCCCATGCCGGCGTTTCCCAGCACATAGCGGCCAAAGCCATCGGCACCGATGCGAAAATCGGTGAACGCGCGCGCCGCGCCTTCGCCCAGGCCCGCGCCAATCAGATCGTTGCCGCCAAAATAGCGCTCGGACACTTCCTCCACGTTCGCGGGCAGGGCGTCGTCCGGCAGCAGTAGCGCGTGTGCGGCATGCAGGACATTGCCGGGCAACTGGGCCAGCCAGTCAGCGGGCAGTTCGCTCAGCGCCGTCTGGGTGAAGGGCGCATCCGCTTCGCCTTCGGCGATCACCGTCATCGAGGAGTACTCGGCATGGCGCGCCCACTTGAAACGTACCCCGCCCAGGATGGCGGAGAAATGAACGCTGTCCGGGGCTGGCGGTTGAACCTGCCCCCAGGCGCACAGCTCGCCCAGCAGCCAGCGCTCCTGTTCCGCGCTGGCGTTGCGGTGCAGGTAAGCGACGAAGCTGAGCCGTGCCGGTGTCTGCAAAGGTTCGAACGGGCGGGCGTGGGCTTCGTCGTTCAGCTCCCGACGCAAGGGGTGATCCGACAGGCGTGCAAAGGCGCTGGGTGCGTTCATGCGTGGCTCCTCGGGTGCGGGTGGCACCGGTTTGCCAGGCAGGTAGCCCGGCGGTGCGGGAAGATGCCAATGGGGATATTGCGGCGCAGCAATTTATGTTGCATTGCAGCAAAATTGCTGCGATCTATAAAACTTCACCGATGAATGGCAAGTGAAGGGCGCCTTTTTCTGGGCAAGCTGCGTGGCCAAGCAAACGCCGGGTCAGGCTCCTCCCGAAGAAAAGGACGAAAGCCGGAATGCGGTACAAGTCGTGCCGGGTGGCGCGGGTCGGTCCCCCGCGAGCACGGCATAACGCAGCAATGCGCCCGGCCTTCGTCCTTTACACCCCTGTTCGCAGGCGGCTTCGTCCTAATGATTGGCGCGCGCCCAGGTCTTCCAGGCCTCGAACAATGTGGGGGTACGGGCCGCCACCACCGAACGCGCCCAGATGTTGTGCCGCCAGTAATCGTCCGTGGCCAGGGCCGCGTAAAGGCACCCGGCTTCCTCCGCGATCAGTGCGCCGGCTGCGTAATCCCAGAGCTTCTGCGCCCCGTGCAGCATCAGATCCACCCGCCCGGCCGCCAGGTAGCACCAGTCGATGGTGGAGGCGCCAAAGTTGCGCAGGCTGCCGAAGGGCGGCACGGTGGTCACCCGCGATGGCAGGCGGCCGCTGAGCCACTTGGGCTCGACGATGGCAACCGCCTCGGCCATCTGCGTTTCGCCATGCACCAGCGGCAGCCGCACGCCGTTCATCCAGGCGCCGTAGCCCGCCAGCGCATAGAAGCACTCGTTCAGCACCGGCAGGTAGACCACCCCCATCATCGGCCGGCCACAGCGCATCAAGGAAATCGACACAGCGAAATGGGGCAGGCCATGGACAAAGTTGGTGGTGCCATCGATAGGGTCCACCACCCACAATCCCGACTGGTTTTCGTCCCACAACTGCTGGTGTTTCTCGTCGCTCATTTCCTCGCCCAGCATCGGGTAGGGCGCCAGGTCGTACAGTAACCGGGCCAACGCCATCTGCGTGGCGAGATCGGCCTCGGTGAACAGGCTGCCGTCCCGCTTGCGTTCCGTCGGGACAGACAGGAAACGCGGCATCACCTCCTCCTCGGCAACCTGGCGCGCGATGGCGCATAGTCGCTCCAGTTTTTCGAGATCGGGCACGGCGTGGCTCCAGGGGACGATGGGTCGATTGTAAAGACCAAAGCCGCCGCCATGCACCAAAGGAAAACCCAGATGCGCGTCCGGCCCGCGTAAAGCGGTGTTTTTCCGGGGTTCGGCGGGCCCGCGCATGGCGTAAAATCAGGGCTTTCCGTCGTCCGGAGCCCGATGTCATGCCCGTTTCCCGCCTTTACCCCGCCTTCCGTGCCCGCCGCATGCGCCGCGACGATTTTTCGCGCCGGCTGATGCGCGAACACGTGCTGACCGCCGACGACCTGATCCTGCCGGTGTTCGTGCTCGACGGCGAAGGGCGCAGCGAGGCGGTGGCATCGATGCCGGGCGTGGTGCGCCAGAGCATCGACCTGCTGCTGAAGACGGCCGCCGAGGCGGTGGCGCTGGGGATTCCGGCACTGGCGCTGTTTCCGGTGACCGATGCAGCGCTCAAGAGCGAGGGCGCCGAAGAGGCCTGGAACCCGGACGGCCTGGTGCCGCGTACCGTACGTGCGCTCAAGGCCGCCTTCCCTGATCTGGGCGTGATCACCGACGTGGCGCTCGACCCCTACACCAGCCACGGCCAGGACGGCCTGACCGATGCCAGCGGCTACGTGCTGAACGATGAAACGGTGGCGGCACTGGTGAAGCAGGCGCTATGCCATGCCCGCGCCGGCGCCGACATGGTGGCACCGTCGGACATGATGGACGGCCGCGTTGCCGCGATCCGCAAGGCGCTGGAAGAGGATGGCCTGATCCACACCCGTATCCTGGCGTACTCGGCCAAATATGCCTCGGCGTTCTACGGCCCGTTCCGCGATGCGGTCGGCTCCGCCGGCAACCTGGGGAAAGGCAACAAGTACACCTACCAGATGGACCCGGCCAACGGCGACGAAGCACTGCACGAGGTGGCGCAGGATCTGGCCGAAGGCGCCGACATGGTGATGGTCAAGCCCGGCATGCCCTACCTGGACATCGTGCGCCGGGTGAAGGACGAGTTCGGCGTGCCGACTTTCGTTTACCAGGTATCCGGCGAGTACGCGATGCTGCGCGCGGCGATCCAGAACGGCTGGCTGGCCGAGGAAGCCGTGGTGCTGGAATCGCTGCTGGCGTTCAAGCGTGCCGGCGCCGATGCAATCCTGACCTACTTCGCACTGGATGCCGCCCGCTGGCTGCGGGCACGCGGCTGATCCCGCGCGTACCCGTCAAAAAACGGCACCTCGACGGTGCCGTTTTTTTTTTTGCTGGGTACCAGCCGGCTACACCCCGTGGCGTCGGAACCATTCCAGCGTGCGTTGCCAACCATCGCGCGCCGCTTCGGCGTGATAGCTGGGCCGATAGTCCGCGTAGAAGGCATGCCCGGCTTCGGGATAGACATGAACTTCCGATGCACCGCCGCTGGCCGCCAGCGCGGCCTGGAACGGCGCCACGGTGTCCTGCGGGATACTGGTGTCCGCCCCGCCATACAGCCCCAGCACCGGCGCCTTCAGCGCTTGCACCACGTCGGCGGGAAAACGCGGCTGGTTGGCAGTGACCTCGCCCACCAGCCGGCCATACCATGCCACCACCGCGCGCAGACGCGGCTGACGGGCTGCGTATAGCCAGGCGATGCGGCCGCCCCAGCAAAAGCCGGTCATCGCCACGCGCGCCGCATCGCCGCCATGCGCAATGGCCCAATCCAGCGCCGCATCCAGATCGGCGAATACCTGATCGTCCGGCACCTGCGCCACCACCGGGCGTATCTGCTCGAAGCCGGCCAGTTGCCGCACATCGCCCTGCCGCTGGAACAGCTCCGGCGCCACCGCCAGGTAACCGGCCTTGGCGAAGCGCCGTACCACGTCGCGGATATGCTCGTGCACACCGAAGATCTCGTGCGCGATCAGAACCACCGGGAATGGCCCCTCGCCTTGTGGCCGGGCGTAATACGCGTCGATGTCGTCCAGGCGGATGTCGCCGGTTTCCAGGTCGGCATCGTCGGTCACGATCAGCGTGGCCGTGACCGGGGTCGTGGCATGGGCAAAGCCGCCAGGGGTGGGCGCTTGGGTCATGGAGTGTCCGTGGATGGGGATGAAAAGCCGATATCGCGGCGAACCCGCGCCATGCGGCGCGGGCCTCTCGATAAGGTAGCGGAAGAAAACGCCTGTCGCGGTCAGGCCGCGACCCGGTTGCGCTGGACGGTGTGGTGGTTCTCCGGCCGGCTCAGCCCCAGGTGCTCGCGCAAGGTGCGGCCCTGGTATTCGCTGCGAAACAGGCCGCGTTCGCGCAGGATCGGCAACACCAGTTCGATAAAGTCGTCCAGCCCGGTGGGCAGCACCGGCGGCATCAGGTTGAAGCCATCGGCCGCGCCCTGCTCGAACCAGGCCTGCAACTGGTCGGCGACCTGCTCGGCCGAGCCGACCACCTGCCAGTGGCCGCGCGCGCCGGCAATCGACAGATACAGCTCGCGGATGGTCAGGTTTTCGCGGCGCGCCTTGTCGATCAGCAGCGCTTGCCGGCTTTTGCCGCCGTTGGACGCCGGCAACGGCGGCAGCGGGCCGTCCACCGGGTAGGCGGAGAGATCGAAGCCACCGATCATGCCCGACAGCAGCGCCAGGCCCACCTTGGGGTCGATCAGGTTCTGCAACGCCTCGAATTTCTCCTGCGCTTCGGCCTCGGTGCGCCCCACCACTGGGAACACGCCGGGCAGGATCTTCAGCGAATCGGGGCTGCGGCCATAGCGCGCCAGCCGCCCCTTCACGTCGGCGTAGAACGCCTGGGCATCGGCCAGCGTCTGCTGCGCGGTGAAGATCACCTCGGCGGTACGGGCGGCCAGTTCCTTGCCCGGCTCGCTGGAGCCGGCCTGTACCAGCACCGGGTAGCCCTGCGGCGGACGTGCCACGTTCAGCGGCCCGCGCACCTTGAAATGCGTGCCGCGATGGTTGAGCGGATGCAGCTTGTCGGCATCGAAGTAGACGCCGCTGTCCTTGTCGCGCAGGAAGGCATCGTCTTCCCAGCTATCCCACAGACCCTTGACCACGTCGATGAATTCTTCGGCGCGCTGATAGCGATCGGCGTGCTCGACATGTGCATCCAGGCCGAAGTTCTGCGCCTCGTGCTGATTGGCCGAGGTGACGAGGTTCCAGCCGGCGCGCCCGCCCGACAGCCAGTCGAGCGATGCGAACTTGCGCGCCAGGTGGTAGGGCTCGTTGTAGGTGGTGGTCACGGTGGCGATCAGGCCGATCCGCTCGGTCACCGCCGCCAGCGCCGATAACAGCGTGATCGGCTCGAAGTGCGCACCGCGTGCGCTGCGCGCCAGCGATTCCAGCCCCTGGCGATCGGTGCCGCCCACACCCGCGCCCCCCCACACCGCCGCGCTGTCGGCGAGAAACACGCCGTCGAACTTGGCGGCTTCCGCCGCCTGGGCCACGCGCGCGTAATGCTGGAACTCATGGCCGCCGTTGGCGGCGGCATCCGGGTGGCGCCACGCCGCCACATGGTGGCCGGTGGCGGGAATAAAGGCATTGAGGCTGAGTTGTCGTTGGCTCATGGCAGGCATCCGGTCGGGCGCGCCCGGCTGGCGCGCGAAGCCTGCTGTCCTGCAGGAAGCGTGCCATCCGCCGGAGCGCGCCGGCGCTGACGCGACAGCGCAGCGGCTGTTGCGGAACCAGCAGTTCGCGCAACGCCTTGCGGGCTTCGCAGCAGCGTTTGCCCGCTTCAGCCGCGCGGGCTCAGCCCTGCTTCCACTTGATGCCGCAACCGATGCTGGGCCGCTGATCGTCCACCACCGGATGCCCGCTCGACAGTGCGCGCACCGCGCGGCGGATGTCCTCGCCGGTGGCTGGCGCGCCACCAGGCCGGGTGTCGTCGAACTGGCCGCGATAGACCAGCCGGCCATGCATGTCGAACAGGAACAGGTCCGGCGTGCAGGCCGCGCCGAATTCGCGCGCCACCGTCTGCGTCTCGTCATACAGGTAGGGGAAGGTGTAGCCCGCTTCGCGCGCCACCTCGACCATGCGCTGCGGCGAGTCGTCCGGGTATTGGGCGACATCGTTGGGGCTGATCGCCACCATCCCCACCCCCAGCGCGGCGAACTCCGCGCCCATCGGCGCCAGCGCCGGATTGATGTGCTTCACGTACGGGCAGTGATTGCAGATGAAGATCACGAACAATCCCTTGGGGCCAGCCAGCTCGCCATCGGTGCGAAAGGTGCCCTGGCCATCGGGCAGGGCAAAGTTGGGCAGCGCGCTGCCCAGCGACAACATGTTGGAGGCGGTAAGCGCCATGGGGTACTCCTTCAGGGATGTCCTGCGATTCGATCAGTCCGGCAGCGGTAGATTCAGCGTTTCCTTGACCTCTTCCATCACGATATAGCTGCGCGATTCGGCCGCGCCGGGCAGGCGCAGCAGGATATCGCCCAGCAGGCGGCGATAGTGCGTCATGTCCGGCAACCGGGCCTTGAGCAGATAGTCGAAATCGCCCGCGATGAGATGGCATTCCAGCACCTCGCCGATGGTGCCAACCGTGCGGCGGAACTCGTCGAAGATCTGTGCGGATTTCTGCGACAGCTTCAGCTCGACGAACACCAGCAGCGGCGCATCCAGCTTCTGCGGGCAGAGGCGGGCATGGTAGCCCAGGATCACGCCTGTTTCCTCCAGCCGCTTCACCCGCTCCGCGCACGGCGTGGCGGTCAGCCCCACGCGCTCGGCCAACTCGGTGATCGACAGCCGCGCATTGCCTTGCAGCGCGCGCAGTATCTTGTAGTCGATCCGATCGAGTTCACGTCCGGCACGGTATTGGGTCCGCATGGGGAGCCTCCAAAAACGCAGCGATCAATAGAGAAAACCACTGGTGGTCTCTCAATATACTCACAGTAATCTCTAATATTCCATGCGCGAGGTGCGCCATGAAAGTCGTTGTGATCGGGGCGGGGGTCATCGGCGTGACCACGGCCTGGTATCTACGCCAGGCGGGTTGTGAAGTCACGGTGCTGGAGCGACACGCTTCGGCGGCCGAGGAAACCAGTTTCGCCAACGCCGGGCAGGTATCGCCGGGCTATGCCGCGCCATGGGCCGCACCGGGTATTCCGCTCAAGGCCCTGAAGTGGCTGATGTCATCGCACGCGCCGCTGCGCATCCACCCGGACGGCAGCGGATTCCAGTTGCGCTGGCTGGCCGCCATGCTCGCCAACTGCATCCCTGGCGCCTACGCGCGCAACAAGGGGCGGATGGTGGCACTGGCGGAGTACAGCCGCGATCAACTCCGGGAGCTGCGCCAAACGCTGGGTTTGCACTATCAGGAGCGTAGTCTGGGCACGCTGCAACTGCTGCGTACCGAGGCACAGATGGCCGCCGCGCGGCGTGACGCCGCCATCCTGGCCGATCTGGGCGTACCGCACGAAGTGCTCGACATGGACGAGCTGGAAACGGTGGAACCAGCGCTCGAGCCCGTCGCGCACAAGCTGGTTGGCGGCCTGCGCCTGCCCAACGACGAAACCGGCGATTGCCACCTGTTCACCAAGCGCCTGGAGCAACTGGCGCAGGCCGCGGGCGTCGAGTTCCGCTATCTGGTCGAAGTCACCCGCCTGGGCAAGCAGAACGGGCGCATCAGCTACGTCGAGCTGGATGATGGCGAAGCGCTGCACCCGGATGCGGTGGTGCTGGCCTGCGGCAGCTTCAGCCGCCAGCTCGCGCTGCCGCTGGGCCTGTCGCTGCCGGTGTATCCGGTGAAGGGTTACTCGCTGACCATTCCACTCACCGATGCCGATGCCGCGCCGCGCTCCACCGTGCTGGACGAAACCTACAAGGTGGCGCTGACCCGCTTCGACGACCGCCTGCGTGTCGGCGGCATGGCCGAACTGATGGGTTACGACCATTCACTCGATCCACGCCGCATCGACACTCTGAAAATGGTCGCCAGGGATCTGTTCCCCCAAGCGGGCGATGTGGATTCCGGCAAGCCATGGAGCGGCCTGCGCCCGATGACGCCGGACGGGACGCCGCTGGTTTGCGGCACGGACATCGACAACCTGTACCTCAATACCGGCCACGGCACGCTGGGCTGGACCATGGCCTGCGGCTCCGCCCGCGTGCTGGCCGACCTGATCCAGGGCCGGGTACCGGACATCGATGCGGCCGGACTGGCGCTCAGCCGCTACCAGCGCCGGGCACAGAATGCCGACCAGCTGGCGCCACACGACGGGGAACCGGCCGCTGCCTGAGCCACCCGCTCAGATCTTTTCGGCCACCCACGAAGGCCCCGACCACCACACCGCCAGCCAGACCGTCCGGTTGGCGGTGTAGTTCACCCGATGGCGCCGCCCTGGCGCGATCAACAGATAGTCGCCCACGCCAAGCACCATCTCGCCGGGCGTATCCGCGAACGCCACGCGTGCCGCGCCTTCCAGCACCAGCACCCATTCCGTTTCCTCCTGCTCGTACCAGAAGCCGTCGGGCGACACCTGCCCGGTGGAAACGATGCGTTCGATCCGCACGCCCGGCGTGCTGGTCAGGGTCTGGAACAGCTCTTCGTCCAGAGCTTGCGGGATATCGGCAAACACGTTGTTCATAAAGCACTCCACACAGTTCGTACCGAAGCATAGACGGCCGCTAGCGTCTTAAACACGATACCTTGCATTGCAAGGTAATGCGGCGCTATGATGGATCGTCGTATTTCGATGAATCGCCATGAAGACACAACTGAAGAAGGGTGTGCTCGACCTGTGCGTACTGGCGGTGCTGGACCGGGGCGACAGCTACGCCTACGAGCTGGTCAACCAACTGGCGCAGGGCATGCAGATCAGCGAGGGCACCATCTACCCGCTGATGCGCCGGCTCCAGGCCGAAGCCTGGGTCGAGACCTATCTGGTGGAATCGTCCGCCGGGCCATCGCGCAAGTACTACCGGCTTACCGCCGCCGGCCGTGCCGAGCTGGACGCCATGCGCCGCGAATGGCGCGATTTCGTCAGCGAAGTGGAACTGGTGTTGTCCCCCGCACCGCAGACCGAGGAAGCGTTGTCATGAACCAGAGCGAATTTCTCCAACGATTACAGACCGGCTTGCACGGCCTGCCCACCGCCGAGATCGAGGACATCCTCAGCGACTACCGCGAGTATTTCCAGGATGCGCTGGCCGCCGGCCGCAGCGAGGCCGAGACCGCCGCCGCGCTGGGCGAGCCCGAGCGATTGGCACGCGAGCTGCGCGCCCGCCACAGCGTCAAGGACTGGGAACAGCAGCGTTCATTTCGCACCGCGTGGCGCGCCTTCGTCGATGCGTCGGGCCTGGGCCGGCTCAACGTGCTGCTGGCGCTGGTACGGGTGATCTGGCTGGCGATCCTTGCCTATCTCACCGCGCTGGCCGCCGGCCTGACCCTGGCCGGGCTGGCATTGCTGCTGTTGGGCAGCATCGCCACCTTCGGCGGCTACGACACCGAATCGCTGATCACCCGCTGGGCCGGCAATGGCGCGCATCACGGCATGGTCCACCTCGACGATGGCAAGGGCGGCATGGTGTCGGTACAGCCCGGCCCGGACGGCCGCACCAACGTGCTGGTGCGCTCGCACGAAGGCGAAGTGCGGCTGGAAGCCGGCGCCGCCAGCGGCGCGCGCGACCTGACCATCACCGACGGTCACGGCAACGTACGGGTGCAGGGCCTGCGGCTGACAACCTATCCGCTACTGTTCATTGGCGGTTTCGCGCTGGTGCTGGGCATCGCCGGCCTGTGGTTGGGCATCCGCCTGCTGCGCCAGAGCGCCCGCGCACTGATGACCCAACTCGGTGACGCCGCCAGCGCCAGCGCCCCATCGCGCGATCATGTGCCAGCTTGAGTTGAACCCCACGCCTTGAACCACAGGGGACACAGAGCGCACAGCGGGAGCACAGAGATAAGGCCAATCAATGCGCTGTCGCGACCCATGCCTTCCCGGGGTTCGGTTTTCTCTGTGAAACGCTGTGTTCTCTGTGCCCACTGTGTTTCAAGATCCGGGGTTTGCCTTAACCTTCTATCCTGATGAAAAACAAGGGTTTTCAGCTAACGCCGGCTAAATCTGCGACAATGCCGGCCTGATCCGCTCGCCGCCCTGGTTTTTCATGTCCGCCGTCGCCACCCCCATCTACGATTACGCCCCGCCGCGTCGCGCCAAGCCTGCGCCATTCCTGCCCACCACCCGCGCCGAGATGGCCGCGCTGGGCTGGGACGAATGCGACATCGTGCTGGTCACGGGCGACTGCTACATCGACCATCCCAGTTTCGGCATGGCACTGGTGGGGCGGCTGCTGGAAGCGCAGGGGCTGCGCGTCGGCATTCTCAGCCAGCCGGAATGGGATAGCGCCGAGCCGTTCAAGGCACTGGGCCGGCCGCGGCTGTTCTTCGGCGTCACCGCCGGCAATATGGATTCGATGATCAACCGCTACACCGCCGACCGCAAACCGCGCTCGGACGATGCCTACACCCCCGAAGGCGCGGGCGGACGGCGGCCGGATCGCGCGGTGACGATCTACTCGCAGCGGTGCCGCGAGGCGTACCCCGGCGTGCAGATCATGGTGGGCGGCATCGAGGGCAGCCTGCGCCGTATCGCCCAGTACGACTACTGGAGCGACAAGGTACGCCAGTCGGCCATCGTCTACGCCAAGGCCGATATCCTGCTGTTCGGCAACGCCGAGCGTGCGCTGGTGGAAGTGGCGCACCGCGCCGCCGCCGGCGAAAAGCTGCGCGAGATTCGCGACGTGCGCGGCACCGCCTTCATGACGCCGCACGGCTGGATGCCGGCACGCGACTGGGCAGTGCTCGACTCCAGCACCGTCGATACCCCCGGGCGCGTGGAGCCGCACCCCGATCCCTACGCCATGGAAAGCGAAAAGCAGGAAGCCGCCTGTAGCGACCCGGCCGCGCCGCAGCCGATCCGCATCCAGAGCAAGGCCGAACGCATCGCCGCGCGGCAGGCCGAACGCCAGCGCACCGTGGTGCGCATCCCTGCCTACGAGGCCGTGGCCTACGACCCGGTGCTGTACGCGCACGCCAGCCGCACGCTGCATCTGGAATCCAACCCCGGCAACGCGCGAGCGATGGTGCAGCAGCATGGCGAGCGCGACGTGTGGCTGAACCCGCCGCCGATCCCGCTGACCACGCCGGAGATGGACTACGTCTACGGCCTGCCCTACGCCCGCAACCCGCACCCCAGCTACGGCAAGGCGCATATCCCGGCGTGGGAGATGATCCGCTTCTCGATCAACATCATGCGTGGCTGCTTTGGCGGCTGTACCTTCTGCTCGATCACCGAGCACGAAGGCCGCATCATCCAGAGCCGCTCGGAGCAATCGATCCTCAAGGAGATCGAGGACATCCGCGACAAGACCGCCGACTTCAAGGGCCACATCAGCGACCTGGGCGGCCCCACCGCCAACATGTACCGGCTGGCGTGCAAGGACCCGAAGATCGAGCAATCCTGTCGTCGGCTGTCGTGCGTCTACCCCGGCATCTGCGAGAACCTGAACACCGACCACTCGCATCTGATCCAGCTCTATCGCAAGGCGCGCGCGATTCCTGGCGTCAAGAAGATCACCATCGGCTCCGGCCTGCGCTACGACCTGGCGGTGGAATCGCCCGAGTACATCAAGGAACTGGTCACTCACCACGTCAGCGGCTACCTGAAAATCGCCCCCGAACACACCGAGGAAGGCCCGCTCTCCAAGATGATGAAGCCGGGCATCGGCAGCTTCGAGCGCTTCAAGGAAATGTTCGAGTACTACAGCAAGCAGGCCGGCAAGCAGCAGTACCTGATCCCCTACTTCATCGCCGCCCACCCCGGCACCCGCGACGAGGACATGCTCAACCTGGCGCTATGGCTGAAGAAGAACAACTTCAAGCCCGACCAGGTCCAGGCGTTCACTCCCACGCCAATGGCGCTGGCCACCACCATGTGGCACACCGGGCGCAACCCGCTGAAAAAGCTGGCGCGCACTTCGGAGAAGGTCCGCATCGTCAAGGACGCCAAGCAGCGCAAGCTGCACAAGGCGTTCCTGCGCTACCACGACCCGGACAACTGGCCGACCCTGCGCGAGGGCCTGATCGCGATGGGCCGCGCCGACCTGATCGGCAACAGCCCCAACCACTTGGTGCCACCGCAGCAGCCCGGCGAAAAGCGCGTTGCCGGCCCCCGCCCCGATAGCCGGCCCGGCCAGCGCCCAAGCCAGCCGCGCCAGCCGCAACGGCCCGGACAAGGCAAGGGGAAGGGCAAGCAGGCGCCAGGCAAGCGGCGCATGGGCTGAGCGCGGCGACGCTGGATTTCCGGCGCGGTGAGGGCGGGGCTATCGCCCCGACCTGCCGCGCGGCTTTGCCTGCATGCCTTGTTCCGCTTCACCAATAATTGCGATCCGGGCCGGTATCCGCCACCGCCGCTTTCGGCCCATAGGGCCGACAGACGATGGCCTGCGCCAGCCGCGCCTAGCCCTTGTCACCCACTGATCGCAACCCCAGCAAGGCGGCCTGTGCCGGCTGGGCGAACCAGTCCGCCAGAAAATCGATCAGCACCCGCACCTTGGCCGGCTGCGGCAGGCGGCGCGGATAGACGAAGTACATCGGCTGCGCCGGCAGATCGAATGCCGGCAGCAAACGCAGCAAACGACCCTCCGCCACATCGGCGGCAACCAGATAGCTCGGCACGCGCGCCGCGCCAGCGCCACCCAGCGCCAGATTGCGCAGCAGGCTGTAGTCATTGGCGCGCCACGGGCCGGTAACGTTCACCGCCAGCAACGTGCCATCGCGCTCGAACGCCCAGTGTTCCGGCTCGCGAAAATGGTGGTTGGTCAGGCAGGGCCAGTCCGCCAGCGCGGCCGGTTGTGCAGGGAGACCGTGCGTCGCCACAGCGGCCGGGCTGGCGACCACCCAGTCGCGCAACACCGCCAGCGGCCGCGATACCAGCCGTTCCGGGGGCGCCAGATTCAGCCGGATCGCCAGATCGTAGCCCTCGGCCTCCAGATCGCGCGGGATCGCGGACAAATCCAGCTCCACCGCCACCTCGGGGCAGTGCTCGCGGAACGCCAGTAACGCCCGCGCCATGAACACCCCGCCAAAGCTGGTCGGCACGCTCAGGCGCACCGTGCCGGCCACCTTGCCGCCAACCTCGGCCACCGCGCGTTGTGCCGCCGCCACCCGTTCCGGCCAGTCGCCGCAGTGCGTCAGGTACACGCGTCCCGCCTCGGTCAGCGCCAGCCGGCGCGTGGTGCGGTAGAGCAACTGCGTGCCCAGCGCCGCCTCCAGTTGGGTGATGCGCTTGCTGACCGCCGCCTTGGTGCACCCCAGCGCCTCCGCCGCGCGGGTGAAACTGCCCTGCGCCACCACCGTGGCAAAGGTAACGGCCCATTGCAGTTGCTGCTCCAGATGATCCGACGCCATTGTTTCCATTGGTTTGACAGTAAAAACGATTTGAAGCCGATTATCGTTTATTTGCATTGTATTAGCATATCAATCGTCGCAACCCGATTCATTTGCTCAAGGAGCCTTCCCCCATGCGTATCCTGCTCGTCGGTGCCCACGGCACCCTCGGCCGCGCCATCGCCGAACAACTCGCCCCGCGTCATGAACTGATCACCGCCGGCCGCAGCAGCGGCGACCTGCGCCTCGACCTCACCGACTTCGCCAGCGTGCAGCAGGCATTGCGCGATGCCGGCCCGCTGGACGCGGTGATCGCAGCGGCCGGCAACCTGCACTTCGCCCCACTCGCCGATTTCACTCCCGAGCAGTACGGCATCGGCCTCGCCGACAAGCTGATGGGCCAGGTGCACCTGGTGCTGGCCGGCCAGCACCTGTTGCGCGACGGCGGCAGCTTCACCCTCACCAGCGGCATTCTCACCGAAGAGCCGATCCGCAATGGCAGCAGCGCCAGCATGGTGAACAGCGCCGTCGAAGGCTATGCCCGTGCCGCCGCCATCGAGCTACCGCGCGGCCTGCGCATCAATGTGGTGAGCCCGAACGTGTTGGTGGAATCGCTGCCCAGCTACGGCCCGTTCTTCGCCGGCTTCGAGGCCGTACCGGCCGCGCGGGTGGCGCAGGCATATGTGCGGAGCGTGGAGGGGGCCCAGACTGGGCGGGTTTATCGAGTGCATTGAAGGGGGAAGGGCCGCACGAGCCGCGGCCGCTGTCTGCAACTGCAACTGCAACTGCAACTGCAAAGGCTCTTAACCGCCAAGTGCCTTCGGCGCGGACTAATTGACGCCCTCAACGGCCGGGCAGGCCGCTAAGGGCATCAATCAACCCGCGCCGCAGGCGCTAGCAGGGTTAAAGGCTGTTGGCTGTTGCCACCAGCAAACAAATCACTCCCTCGCCACCACCCGCGGGTCCGGCACCGTCTCCAGAAACTTCAAATGCCCGATATAAACCAGCGGCTGCTCGATCCGCAGCGACGACACATCCTCCTCCCGCATATGCAGGATATCGGCCGGGCTCAGCCAGCGCGGATGAGCGTCGAGCAACGGCGCGCCAGCCACGCGGTAGGCTTCCAGCACGAATTGCGAGCAAAAGAAACGCTCGTTGTCCGGTGTGCCAAGCTGGATCGCGGCCACGCCGCGCAGGCAGGCGTCCCGCACCAGCGACGGCACCAGCGGCAACTCGCACAACCGCCGCTCCAGCGAAAACGGTGCTTGCAACATCACACCCACATAATCGTAATGACGCCCGACCTGCGCTTCGGCGAACTGCCGCATCGCCACCACCTGCTCCGGCGTGAGCCCACCGCGCCGGAATGCAACCACCACCGCCTCTTCATCCAGCAGATCGGGAATCGTGCGCAAACGCACGCCATCGCCCACCGCTTCGGCCACCTGGCCATCACCGATATAGAGCGCGGCATGGCTGACCGGAGCCAGGGTGAACATGCGGATGCCGGCCGAAGTAATGCCGTTGGACGCGGACAACAGGATATCGCCCGGCTGGAGCGCATCGGCCGAGATCAACAGGCCGCCGTTCTCGGGGCTGAGCCCGGATTTCTGGAACGCCACCCGCTTGGGCGCCTCGGCCGTGGCGCCGGGCCGCACTTCGGTAGCGCAGGCGGTGAGCAGCAGCAGGCAGGTCAGCAACAGACAACGAAAGGCGCGCATGGCAAATGAATGAAACGAAACGAGGCGTGCAGCTTAGCAGAGTGAGTGGGGGAAGTCGGGCGGCCCCCCAAATCATGAAACACAGCGGGCACAGAGAAAACCAGAGAAACAGGCAAGGGTGCAGAGGAAGTACGCGTTGTGTGCAATGTGGCTCGATCGGGCCGCCATGGGATCGTCGACTTGGTTCTCTCTCTGCTTCTGGTTTTCCTCTGTGAGACTCCGTGTTTTCTGCACCCGCTGTGTTTCAAGATCTGGGGTTTGGAGTACCCCTCCCCTCACAGCTCGAAACGCAGCGCCGCCGGATAGGGATAGAAATCCTCGACCACCCCGGCCTGGATGCGGGCCTTGGTCTGTTGCCAGAACTGCGGTTGCAGCAGGTCGGCATGATGTTTCATGAACGCATCGCGCACCTCGGGGCGGGTGAGCAGGAAGGTGCCGAATTCCTCGGGATAGACCTCGTTCTTGTGTCCGGTGAACCACGCCTCGCCCGACAGCTCGTACTCCGGCGCCAGCGGTGGCGGGATGCGACGGAAGTCGCAGTCGGTCATGTATTCGATTTCGTCGTAGTCGTAGAACACCACGCGGCCGGCGCGGGTGATGCCGAAGTTCTTGAACAGCATGTCGCCAGGGAAGATGTTGGCGATGGCCAGCTCGCGCAGCGCGTTGCCGTAGTCGCACACCACATCCTCGATCACGTCCGGTGCAGCATTGTCGAGCAGCATGTTCAGCGGCATCATGCGCCGCTCGATGTAAAGGTGGCGGATCACCACGGTATCGCTGTCTTCTTCCAGCATCGACGGCGCCAGCGCGCGCAGGTCTTCCAGCACGGCGGGATCGAAGCGTTCACGCGGCAGCGCCACGTCGGAGAACTCCAGCGAGTCCGCCATGCGCCCGACACGATCATGGCGCTTCACCATCAGGTACTTCTCGCGCACCACGGCGCGGCTCACCTCCTTGGGTGGCGGGATCACGTCCTTGATCACCTTGAACACGAAGGGAAACGACGGCAGCGTGAACACGATCATCACCATGCCCTTGATGCCGGGCGCGAACACGAAGCGGTCGCCGCTGTGCCGCAGGTGGTGGAACAGCTCGCGGTAGAACATGGTCTTGCCCTGCTTGCCCAGCCCCAGCATGGTGTACAGCTCGGCGCGCGAGCTTTGCGGGATCAGTTGTTGCAGGAAGCGCACGTAGGCTGAGGGTACTTCCATGTCCACCAGAAAGTAGGCGCGCGACAGCGAGAACAGGTGACGGATATGCCGCTGTTCGAACAACGCGGCATCCACATACAGCTGGCCATCATCGTTGCGATACAACGGCAGCGCAAACGGGACTTCGTGATCACCATTCACCGCGCGGCCGATCAGGTAGGCGGCCTTGCCGCGATAGAACGGCGAGCTGAGCACTTCGATATGCGCATTGAACGCCAGCCGTGGCCAGCGCCCCAGGTGGCGCCGTAGCGCGCGCAGAATGCGCTTCACATCGCGCCGCAGGTCCACGAACGGCAGTTTCCAGCCGAAATCCGCAATGATGCGTGCCACCGTGTTCGGCAGGTTGTCCGGGCGCGGATAGTAGCTGCGGTAGGTGGGGCGCTCGTCGGTCTCCAGGTATTCGGTGGAAACAGCGGGGCGGTAGAAGATGAAATCGTTGTGGAAGTAGGTGCGATGCAGGATGCGGCAGCACACCGAGTTGAAGAAGGTCTCGGCCAGCTCGGGCCGCTTGTGGTTGGCCAGCAGGCCGATATAGGCGGATTTGGCCTGCGCCCATACCGCGTCGGCCAGGCGCTCGGCACCATGTGCGGAGATCAGCAGCGCCGTGGTTTCGGCCACGCGGGTATCGTAGAAGGCGATCCGGTCGCGTACCGCCTCGCCCTGTGCCGCCGCGTCGCCGGCCTCGAAATGCGAACGCGCCACCTGGCTGCTGGCACGGAACAACAGGTAGTGGTGATCGAAGCCATCGAGAATGACCCGCGCCAGCTCCTGCGCCTGGGTACAGACATCGATGCAGGACGGCAGGCCCTGCCAGGCGGCTACGGGATGCGTGGGATGCATGGCGAACTCCGGGGCGGCAACGCTTCACTTTAGCCCCTTGTCCCGGCACGCCAGCAGATGGCGATAACCCTTAGGCTTTGTCGCACGGCCTGCAGCGGGGACAACGCTCTGCCCCACCACGCTTCGCGCAGCCATCCGGGCCACGGACCAACGTATCTCTCGCTTGAAGGCCGATCACCCTGGCCGTGTGATCGGTGCGACGCCCATCGCCGGAGCGCCCCGGGCTGGCGCCCGCGCAGCAGGCGCAAAAAAGCCGGGCATGCATCCCGGCTGCTTTTGTTGGCGTGGCGCAACGTTACTCGACGATCTGCACCAGGCTATCCAGCTCTTCTTCGGTCTTCTGCCCTTCCGGCCAGCAGACGCGCGCGCGATGGCCAACCACCTTCAGCACGCGGCCATCGTAGCGCTCGCCGCCATCGAGATCGGCGATGCGGTTGACGCGGTCATTCACCGTGATCTGGTGATGGCTGCCGCGTGCCATGTGGAACAGGGAAGCGAAAAACGAGTACATGATTTCACTCCTGGGGGGACGATATGTAGTATTGCTACGTAGCTTATCGTAATTTTATTTCATTTTTCTACCAGAATTTTCTGTAATTTTGCAACGCAATCCAAGTAACGGCCCACCGTGGAACTCGCCTGCGAGTGCCATTCGCTATCGGCGTCATCCTCATGACGCTGCCGCTCACCCGCTGTTGAACAAGCGCGGTCCACCCTGGATGCTGCGGGTGGGCGCCAATTGGGCCACCGTCGGCGGCCTGCTCACGCAGACGGTCTCGACGCCGGACAGCTGGCCGCTGCTGGTGGCCGGCACGGTGCTGATTGCCATCGGCATCGCGGTGTTCGGCTCGCAGGTCGGCGGCGCACTGCCGGCCGCACTCGGGGTGAAGGTGGGTCTGGTGCTGATCGTCGCCAGCATGGCCGGGATCGTGCTGCTGACACAGCGCTATCTCAAGCTGGTGTAACACTGGGGGCCGTGACTCCGATACGCGGGTGACTTTCATTTCGTGCGATCGATGCGCCCGGATCGCCGCCCCCGCATCGCCCCCAGGCGCGGCAGCATGAAAAAGGGCGGCCTAAGCCGCCCTGCTACCGGACCGGATGCCGCTTACTTTTCAGCAGCCAGACGGTTTTCGATATTCTTGGCGCGATCAGCCGACGCGGGGTGCGAGCTGAGCATGCTGTGGTTGCCACCACTCAGTTGCTCCAGCTTCTGGAACGCCGTCACCAGCCCCTGGCGGTTCAGCTTTTTCTTGGTGAGCAGGTCGAACGAGAAGTTGTCCGCGTCCTTTTCCTGCGATTGCGAGAATTGCGCATTGATCAGGCTTTCGGTGAACTCGCCCAGTTCCGAACCGGCCAGCGTGGTCACGGTGCCGTTGTTGGTCGAGCCGGCGGCGGTGCGCGCGGCGGAGACAGCATAGGCGGTCTGCATCGCCTTCTTCGTGTGGCCCAGCGCCACGTGGCCCATTTCGTGGCCGATCACGCCGATCACCTCATCGTCGTTCATCAGATCCATCAGGCCGCTGTAGACGCGGATGCAGCCGTTGGCCATGGCCCAGGCGTTCACGTCCGGCGTGAGATACACCTTGTAGTTCACCTTGCGGCCATCGATCTCGGTGCCCAGCGCCTTGGAAATCTTGTCCATGCGCTTGGTGTATTTATCCTTGGCCGGCGCGATCTTCGATTCCGAATCGCTTTGCTCGCAAGCCTGATCGGCCAGGCTCTTCACGTCGGCATCGCTCAGCGTGGCGGCCTGCAACGCCTGGCTGCCGGCCTTGAGCATGCCGCCCAGGTCGAGTGCGTGGGCGGCCGGTGCCAGCCATAGGGTGGCGCACAGCGCCAGGACGAGGGAACGATAGTTCATGGAAAATCTCCTGGGGGACGGATGGAAATCGGATGGAGGCGGATGATAAGTAATGGTAGTCACCCAGTCTGTATCGAAAAGCAACACGTAAGTATGGCGTGAGGATGGCCGCCCATCGTCGCACCGGCACGGGCTCACCGCGCGGGGAACGGTAGAATGGCGACCCATCGCGCCGCGCGGCCCTGCCGCCCGTGCCAAGGAATCCGCCATGAACGACAAATACGACATCCGCCCCGGCCAATCCGTCGAGCTGCTCAAGCAACTGCATATCCTCACCCGCGACGGCAAGCTCAACCAGGACAGCCGCCGCAAGCTCAAGCAGGTGTACCACCTGTTCAACTTTATCGAGCCGCTGCTGGCGGCGCTGGTGGCCGACCACGCCGAGATCACGCTGGTGGACCACGGCGCCGGCAAGAGCTACCTGGGCTTCATCCTCTACGACCTGTTCTTCAAGGGCCGCGCGCCGCAGGGGCGGCTCTATGGCATCGAGACGCGCGACGAGCTGGTGAAGTCGTCGATGGCCCTGGCGCAAAAGCTGGGCTTCGCCGCCGGCATGCGCTTTTACAACCTGTCGGTGGCCGAATCGATCACTTCGGAGCGCCTGCCACCCCAGGTCGATATCGTCACCGCGCTGCACGCCTGCAACACCGCCACCGACGATGCCATCCGCTTCGCGCTGGAAAAGCATGCGCGCTATATCGTGCTGGTGCCGTGCTGCCAGGCCGAGGTCGCCGCCGAGTTGAAAAAGCACAAGGCACAGGCGCTGAAATCGCCGCTGGCCGAACTATGGCGCCATCCCATCCACACGCGCGAGTTCGGCGCGCAGATCACCAATGTGCTGCGCTGCCTGGAGCTGGAAGCGCACGGCTACCAGGTAACGGTGACCGAGCTGGTGGGCTGGGAACATTCGATGAAGAACGAGCTGATCGTCGCCGAATACAAGGACCTGCCACGCGGCAAGGCGCAGGCACGGCTGGCCGGGCTGCTCGATACGCTGGGGCTGGATACGCTGCGCGAGCGCTTCGGCGCCTGCGAGGTGGCGTGACCACGCCGCGCGTCATCGTCGTCGGCGGCGGCCCCGCCGGGCTGATGGCCACCGAGACCCTGCTGGCCGGTGGTGCCCGTGTCGATGTCTACGACGCGATGCCATCGCTGGGACGCAAGTTCCTGCTGGCCGGCGTCGGCGGCATGAACATCACCCATTCCGAAGCGCTGGAACCGTTCCTCGATCGCTACGGTGCCGGCCGCGCGGCGCTGGAACCAGCGATCCGCGCGTTCGATCCGCCACAACTGCGCGCGTGGATTCATGGCCTGGGCGTGGAAACCTTCGTCGGCAGTTCCGGGCGGGTGTTTCCGCGCGAGATGAAGGCCGCGCCTTTGCTGCGCGCGTGGCTGCATCGGCTGAAACAGCACGGCGCAGCCTTGCACGTCCGCCACCGCTGGCTGGGCTGGAGCGCCGACGGCGCACTGCGCTTTGCGACGCCGGATGGCGATATGGCGGCGCAGGCCGATGCGGTGGTGCTGGCGCTGGGTGGTGCCAGTTGGAAAAAGCTGGGTTCTGATGGCGCGTGGGTGCCGTGGCTCACTGCACGCGGCGTTGCAGTCTCGCCGCTTCAGCCGAGCAACTGCGGCTTCGATGTGGGCTGGAGCGATTTCTTCGCGCAGAAGTTCGCCGGCGCGCCGCTGAAGGCCGTGTATCTGACGTTCACCGATGCCCAGGGTCAAAGCCATCGCCGCCAGGGCGAGTTCGTCGTGACACAAGGTGGCGTGGAAGGCAGCCTGATCTATGCGTTTTCCGCCCGCCTGCGTGATGAAATCACGCGCAGCGGCCAGGCGCGGATCGAGATCGACTTACTGCCGGGCCGCGATCTGGCGCGTATCGAGGCCGAGTTGCGTGCACCACGCGGCGCCGACTCGATGGCCAACCACCTGCGACGCAAGCTGGGACTGGAAGGCGTAAAGGCTGGGTTGCTACGCGAATGCACACCCAAGGCGACGTTTGACGATCCGGCCACCCTGGCCGCCGCGATCAAGGCGCTGCCCATCGTGCTGCGCGCGCCGCGCCCCATCGACGAAGCGATCAGCAGCGCCGGTGGCATCGCCTTCGCGGGCCTGGACCACAACCTGATGCTGCGTGCGGCACCGGGTGTGTTCTGCGCCGGCGAAATGCTCGACTGGGAAGCACCCACCGGCGGCTACCTGCTCACGGCATGTTTCGCCACCGGCCGCGCGGCCGGACAAGGCGCGCTGGCATGGCTGGCATCCCGCGCCCGGGTGGATTGACGGCCGCGCCCCTGCACCTGCCATCGTCATCCATTACATTCGAGCCCGCGCCGCGTTCGAGCACAGCGCGGCTTCGCGGCCATCACCAAGGGCCAAGACCTTGCGGCGAGCGCGGCCGCGTTGTCACACGATGAAGCGGCAGTGCCGGTGCGAGAGGATCTCACGAACGCTGGCGCCACTCGTCCGTCAGCACGTCGGTCTTGTCCGTCTTGGGGCCGCAGGGATAGTCCTGGAACACGCTGCCGCCATCTTCCGCGCATTCGTAGATACGCACCGCCGCGACCTGCACGGCCGGCGCGTGCCCCGATTCGGGCGGCTGCGCCTCGTCGCGATCGTCCTCCGCCAGCGCGGCGGGGGCTTCTTCCTCGACCGTGGGCTGGGGAGCGGCGGGCGCGACCGGGTGGTGCGCCGGCGCGGTGGCCAGCACTGCCGGCGTAGGCAACAGCTCCGGGGGTTCGACTTCCATCTCCGGGCGCAGGATTTCGGGTGCATTCATCACCAGCGCTTCCGGCTGGGCCGGCGTGGTGGGCCGCCACTCGGTGGCGGCGGAGAGACTGAACGCCAGCGCACTCATGGCCGCCAGCGAAACGGGTACGAAAAACAGATAGGTCGAGCGCATTGCGGGTGCCCCCACGTTGAGCCGCCGATCCACCCTGCTGGCCATATTGCGCGAACCCGCCGTACCTCGATGTACCGCCTGGGTGCGCGCGCCTCGCCAGCCCATTCAAACAGGCTTCACTGCGGCGCTTGATCACGCTGCGAATTCTTCCTATTTGCTTTAGCACCCGGCATCGTCCCGTGGCCCAAAACCGTGTAGGAATCAACGACATATGGGACAGGCGGCACGGCGTTTCGCCGTCGGTCAGCGTGAGCGACGGGCGGTCAGTAATGCGGTGGAATCTCCTCCGCCGGTGGCCTGCGCCCAGCGCCGGATTCCAGCCCGCGTACCATGTCGTACAGCTCGCGCAGCTGGGCCTGGAGGGTGTCGATCTGTTGCTGCTGCCGCGCCACGGTATCGTTGAGCGCGTCGAGCAGGTCGTCCTGGAACGCCAGTTTGATTTCAAGCTCGGTGAGACGGTTTTCCATGCGATGATCCTGTGCCCGCGTAGCAATGCGCGCAGGATACGCGCATCGTCGGCGATTTGACTGCGGCCAGGCGCTCGCGTAGCTTCCGCCCCCCTATTTTTGAAGTTCACCATGATCCACGCCTGCGGCATCGATTTCGGCACCTCCAATTCCACCGCCGCCCTGCACACCACACAGGGGCCGCGCCTGCTGGCGCTGGAAGACGGCAAGGTCACGCTGCCCTCGGCGGTATTCTTCAACCTGGACGAAGAATCCCTGGCCTTCGGCCGTGCCGCGCTGGGCGAATACCTGGAAGGCTACGAAGGCCGCCTGATGCGGGCAATGAAAAGCCTGCTGGGCAGCAGCCTGATGGACAACGGCACGGAAATCGCCGGCCGCATGCTGTCGTTCCGCGACCTGATCGGCTGTTTCATCGGTGAAGTGAAGCAACGCGCGGAGGCCCAGGCCGGCCATGCGCTGGATGCCGTGGTAATGGGCCGCCCGGTGCGCTTCGTCGATGACGACGAAACCGCCGACCGCTATGCCGAGCAGACGCTGGCCGACATCGTGCGCGGGCTAGGCTTCGGCGAAGTGAGCTTCCAGTTCGAACCCATCGCCGCTGCACACGATTACGAGCAGCGCATCGACCGCGAGGAACTGACGCTGGTGGTCGATATCGGCGGCGGGACCTCCGACTTCTCGCTGGTGCGGCTATCGCCGAAGCGTCGCGATCTCGAGCAACGCGATGCCGACTTGCTGGCCACCGCCGGCGTGCACGTCGGCGGCACCGACTTCGACAAACGCCTGTCGCTGGCGGCGGTGATGCCGGAGCTGGGCCTGGGTACGGTGCTGAAGAACGGCGCAGCGTTTCCCAACAGCGTGTTCTTCCAGCTTGCCACCTGGCACACCATCAACTTTGCGTATGCGCGGCGCGGCTGGCGCAATCTTCAGGAACTGGCTCCCGAAGTCACCGACGCGCGCCGCTTCGAGCGGCTGCTCAAGGTGATCCGCGCGCAGTCGGCGCACCACCTGGCAATGCGGGTGGAGGACACCAAGATCGCTTTGTCCGAACTGCCCGAGGTCAGCCTGCCGCTGCCCGAGGTGGAGGAAGGGTTGAGCCTGCCGGTGGCGCGCGATGCCTTCGCCAGCGCCATCGCCGATGAAATCGCCGCCGTGGGCGATGCCGCTGCCCGCACGTTGCAAGTGGCCGGCGTGACGCCGCAGCAGGTGGATACGCTGTTCTTCACCGGCGGCGCATCGGCCGTGCCGGCATTGCGCGCCGCCCTGGCCGCGCGCTTCCCTTCGGCGCGGGCCGTGGAAGGCGATGCCTATGGCAGCGTAGGTACCGGGCTGGCCGTGGTGGCAGGACAGCGCTATGGGTGAGCGCAGGAGCCTGGATGACCGGCATGCGCCAGTTGAAAGGCCACCTGCGTCCCTTGATTGAACCCATTCCCCCTCGCCACTGCGAAGGGGCCTCGCTCTCGCGAGAAGTGCGGCGCTGTACCATTAGCTGGTTTTGCCAAACTACTCCCTGATCAGGTTGACCCCGCCGCGATGACCCAGCTAACTCCCGCCGATGCCCGTCCGCCCCAGATCTGGGTGGACGCCGATGCCTGTCCCCGTCCGATCAAGGACATCCTGTTCCGTGCGGCCGACCGGGCGCGCATCCATGTAACACTGGTGGCCAACCAGTTGCTGCATGTGCCGCCCTCGACGTATCTGCATGCGCTGCAAGTGCCGCGCGGCTTCGACGTAGCCGACAACGAGATCGCCGCACGCGTGGCGGCCGGCGACCTGGTGATCACCGCCGACGTGCCGCTGGCAGCCGAGGTCGTGGAAAAGGGCGCGCAGGTGCTCGATCCGCGCGGCGAGCATCTGACCGTGGAAAACATCCGCGAGCGGCTGAATCTGCGCGATTTCATGCAGGGGCTGCGCGATAGCGGCGTGGAAACCGGCGGTCCCGCCGCGCTGTCCACCGCGGACAAACAGGCATTCGGCCGCGCGCTGGATCGGTGGCTGGCGCGTCGGCGTGGGTAGGTTTTGTTTTGGATTGGAACTCGAATGGCATCAGGCATCCGGCAAAGCCGGACGCTTGTCGAAACAGGTATGCCGGCAACCCGACGCTTCCTGATCCATTCCACTCCCCCCGCCCTCGCCGCCGCGAGGGGGCCTCGCTTTGCTCGAGCGGTGGTTGCGGCACACATCGCGCGATGGGGGCTTTGGTTGAAGCGAAGCTTCCCGGTCACATGGGTGGGCGAAGCAATGCCCGCTCGCATGCGGTAACTTGAATCGAATCGGTACTACGCAGGAACGGTCATGACGCCCCAGCAACGCGAACAGCGCGAGCATGAGCTGACCATGCATGTGTTCTCGATATCCGCCGCCATGGTCGGCGTGTGCCTGACCGGCATCGGGCTGCTGCGCCTGCTGGCGACCAATACCCATGTGGAAAGGCTGGGCGACGAAATCCTGGCAGCCGATGCGGTGCTGTTCATGCTGGCCTGCGTGCTGTCGTTCTGGTCGTTCAAGACCGATCGCCATCTGCTGGCACTACGCCGCGTGATCGATGGCGTGTTCATGCTGGCGCTGGGCTGCATGGTGCTGGTCTGCGCGCTGATCGCCTATGAACTCGTCTGATCCCTACCTGCGTTCGATGGCGCTGTTCGAAGCCGCCAAGGGCGCGCTGGTATTGCTGGCGGGCGCGGGATTGCTATCGCTGGTCCACTGGAAGGCGCAAGCCGTAGCCGAAGCGCTGGTCCGGCACCTGCACCTGAACCCAGCCAGTCGCTACCCACGCATTTTTCTCGACCTCGCCACCCAGGCCACCAGTGCGCGGCTGTGGGGACTGGCCGCGCTGGCCTGTGGTTATGCCGGGCTGCGCTTTGCCGAGGCGTGGGGCCTGTGGTGGCAGCGGCGCTGGGCCGAGTGGCTGGCGGCGTTGAGCGGCGGTATCTATCTGCCACTGGAACTGTATGGATTGTGGCAACGGCCGGGTTGGCCCGAACTCGGCCTGGTCGTCCTCAATGCGGCCATTGTCGGCTATGTGGTGCGGCTGTTGTGGTGCCGCCGCGATGACACCGCCTGAGCACCGGTACAATCCACTCATGTCGCTTCCCTATCTCGCCGGTTATCCGGCCCATCTGCTGGACCGCGTGCAAGCCCTGCTGGAACGGGACAAACTCGGGGACTGGCTGCAACGGCGCTACCCCGACCGCCACGATATCCAGACCGACCGTGCGCTCTACGACTACGTGATGGCGCGCAAGCAGCGCTATCTGAAAAACGCCACGACGCCGGCCAAGGTGCTGTACGACAACCAGCTCGACCTGATTGGTGGCACGCTGGGGAGCAACACCTTCGCCAGCCGGGTGCAGGGCGGCAAGCTCAAGCGCAAGAATGAGATTCGTGTCGCCAGCCTGTTCCGCGATGCGCCCGAAGCGTTCCTGGAAATGATCGTGGTGCATGAACTGGCCCATCTGAAGGTCAAGGATCACGACAAGGCGTTCTACCAGTTGTGCTGTCACATGCTGGGCGACTATCACCAGTTGGAGTTCGATCTGCGGGTATGGCTGACCTGGCGGGAGCAGCGCTGAGATCGGCCGGGCAGTGCCCCGTAGTGTGACTGTCATCTTGCTGCAATGACGCTTCCACACAATCGCGCGCAGTCGAGCCCAATGACGGGCCGAAACCCGCCGCGTCCAGCGGCCAAACCATGACTGAACCGGGGATCAAGATGAACACCAATATTTCTCGACTGAGCTTGAGCGCCTGCCTGCTGGCCGCCACCCTGGCCATCGCCGCCTGCGCCAGCGCGCCCGAACAGAAGCCCGCGCCGGCCGCCGAAGCCACCAAGCCGGCCCTGCCCAAGGACGCCGCGCTGGCCGCCAATGTGAAGACCGCGCTGGATAGCGACGCCGAGCTGGCAAAATTCAACCTGGCCGTCACCGGCAAGGGCGAGGATGTGACCATCGAAGGCGCCACCGATACCGGCTTGCAGATGGCCCAGGCCGGCATCATTGCCGAGAAGGTACCGGGCGTGCGCTATGTGATGAACAACATCCAGCCGCGCGACTAAGCACTCAGCGCTGTTACGAAAAGGCGTGCCAGGCACGCCTTTTTCTTTGGTTGTCCCCTTTTGGGGTGGCCCTGCGATTGAGTGGTGGCCAAGTGGCCGCTCTATGCGGAAGCTTGAACCAGGCCCGGTGTCCGGCCGGGGCGCATTGGAGGGCGGAATCCCATGGACGTGGGCGGTGTTTCTTCCTTTGGCGGCGCAGCAGCCCTGAATGTCCAGGGCGTGCAGCGGGGCGATCGCACGGCGCAGTTACGCACGCAACTGGTCCAGCTCCAGGCGCAACTGGCCCAGGCGCAGCAGGACCGCTCGCAAACAGAAGAGCAACGCAACGCCAGGGTGGAACAGCTCAAGAAGCAGATCGAAGCGATCCGCCAGGAAATTGCCCGCGCCGCACAGGAGCGCGCGGGCGACAAGGAAACCGCCGATACCGCCAACTCGTGGCGGGGAGTGGGGCCGGGCGGGCTGATTGATGATTACGCCTAGGGCAAATCACCCCAGAGCCAGGCGCAACGAAGGCCGCTACCGCTACGCCGCCAGGGCGGATTGACATACTTCCGTTTCCGCCCGGGCCTGTTCCCGCTCCAGCACCCGGCGCAGCGCGGCAAAGCATTCCCCATCCAGCCCCTTGCCGACATTGTCCGCCATGATCGCCAGCGTTTCCTCCACCGACATCGCGGGGTGATAAGGGCGTTCGGCACTGATGGCATCGAAGATATCGGCCACGGTGATGATGCGGGTTTCCAGTGCGATCCTGTCGCCGGCAAGACCATGCGGGTACCCGCTGCCATCCAGCCGCTCGTGGTGCGCACCGGCAATGCGCGCCAACTCGCGCAGCGGTTCGATCCGGCTCAGTATCTGTTCGGTATAGAGCGCGTGCCGCTGGACCGCGGCCCACTCTTCGGCGTCCAGTTTACCAGGCTTATCGAGAATAGCATTGCTGACACCCAGCTTTCCAACATCATGTAGCAGTGCGGCCCGTTTCAGCCAGCGCCGCCGGGTTTCGGGCACGCCCAGTTCCTCGGCGATCAGCTCGGTATAGAAGCCCACCCGCGCACTATGGCCGGCGGTGAACGGGCTCTTGGCATCGACCACTTCGCCGAAGGCGGCGGCGATCTCGTCCAGATAATCATCGTCCAGCACCACGCTGCCGTGATCAGGCGCCAGTGCGGTGACCGCCTCGGCAATATCATCAGCGGCCAGCCCCGCCCAGAACAAGGGCTGCGCCGCCACCATCTCGAAGGCGCCGACCAATGCCGGGTCGAACCAGTGGCCGGCACGCTGGTGAACTTCGGCCAGCGCCGCCTCGGGGCCGCCTGAAAAGTGGAAGACATCGATCACCTGCGCCAGCAGTGCGATGCGCGCATTGAGCGGAATCACGTCGCCCGCCAGCCCATCGGGACGGCCGCTGCCGTCGTAGTGCTCGTCCAGTGAGCGGATACCCTCCGCCACCGCATCGGGAAAACGCAGGCGACGCGCAATACCAGCGCCGCGCTCGCAGCGTGTCTGGATCAGTTCGTTGGCGATGGTGTCGCCATTGCGCAGGATGTTGAGGATGGCCGACAGCCGCCGCGACCAGTTGGCATGGCGTCCGGTCTGGCTGAACACGAAGCCCAGTACCTGCGGCAGGCCGGTGCCACTCAATTTGAAGTCATGCTTGAAGGTACGGTCGTCGGTGAGATACAGCTCGCAGATGCGCGCCGCGTTGCTGCTGCACCCCAGGTCCTTGAGCAACAGCGTGTAGTACAGCGACCACAATTGCTCGGGTGGCAATTGCAACTGGCGGCCGATGTGCACGCCGATCCAGCAGCAACGCACGCAGTGGCCCTCGGGCTGCCCTTCAGTGATGTCGAGCGCATAACTGAATGAAGCAATCAGCTCGGCGAGCTTGAGCGAGGTGGCCATCGAAACTCCAGGGGTCGTGCAATCGACGGGGCCCTGTTCCAGTAGGGGAATCGTGCTATGGAACCGTAGGCACGCTCGTGGGAATGCTTACGATGCTAGAGCAGTCGAGCAACCACGTCTATGCCACTGCGCTGTTTCCTGACAAATCAAATACCCTTTGTATGTAAATGCGGTGCCGCCTGCTCCCGCACCCGGCCAGCAGGCGGCGCTTTTCAGTGCAGCGCGTCCGGCGCGGTCACTTCCGCCACCCGATGCATGTTTTCGACGATCTGGTGTGCCGCATGCGCGAATGCCGAGACGAACCATTCACGGTCCACGGCGATGCGGCGCAGTGTGCCCGGGGCGCTGTCGTCCGGGTCGTCGTAGTCCACGTAGTCGATGACGATCTGGTCGGGCGTGGCATAGCCGTGTTCGCCGAACAATGCCCAGGGCTGATCGATATCGGCGCTATCGTCGGCCTGGAACACCAGCGGCACTTCGGGCACATCGCGCGGCAGATGCGCCAGCCGGTCGGCGGCGGTGTCGAGGTCCGCCAGCTCCAGCCCATTGAATTCACACAGGCGAACACCGCGCGGGGCGGCATCGTCGCGGATCAGGATTTCGATCTCCCAGCCCGCCATATGGGCACGCCATGCCTCGAAATCGCGCGGCGACAGGCGCAGGCGCAACGAGCGCAAGGCATCGAGATAGCGGTTGAACAACTCGCCCTGGTCGGGCTGTTCGAGGAAAGCGGTGTAGATATTGAGCGCGCGGGCTTCGCTGGCGCCGCGCCGGACCGGCCAGGCAAAGCTGCCGGCGATGGCCTGCTCGGGCAGCGGGGGCAGCGCAAGGTCGATGGGCGCATCGACCAGCCCCAGCCATTTACGGTGTGGCACCCGCCTTAGCCATTTGAATGCCGCGCTGATCGCAACGTCACCGTGGGTGGCCACAAAGGGCGGGAACGGCTGGGTGGACGATTGCGCGATCATCACGGTTCTCCATCTGGCAATGAAAACCATTGGCTATACGGTGATGATATTCCGCATTCATGACGGAGAAATCCAGCGCCGGCCCCACCATCCGTCACCCCGAAAGATGGAAATCCATTCATTTGTCATGAAAATAGCGTCCACCCAAGGCACTGTTTTGCAAAGGGAAAGGCACGGTCGAGGCCATCGCCGGCCCGGCACGGTAGTCGCGCAGGCTTAGTCTTAGGCTGCCTCCGCCACGACGTGGATTTCCACGTCGTGCACCCGCACCTGTTGCCCGGGGCGGATCTTGTTGGTTTTGCGCAGTTCCTGCGCGCCATCCACCTGGACCACACCGCTCGCGACCAGCGCCTTGCCTGCGCCGCCGCTCTCGACCACGCCGGCGATCTTGAGCAGATCATTCAGCGCGATGTACTCGGTGGAGATTTCTACCTGGAGGATTTGCATGACCAGCCGCCGTTGCGAGGGAAAGCAGCGATGGTAACAGCGGCAGGCCTTCGCCTCATGCCAGGATGCCCTGTGGGCATTGCAATACCAGGCGCCACCACCGCTTGCGGAACCATGCGGGACGGTTGCTGATCCGACGTGGGCACCACCCCCGGGACAAACATCAGGGATGAATCAAACCTCAGCGTGTGGGTCCAGGGTGATCCACCATGCAGATGCACAACGCCAGACAAAATCGGCACGCAAGCTGTGCTTGAAGCGGTCATCGGGCTGGGTCAAGATGGGGGCCGCCCTGTAACGGGCTGTTTTTTCTGCTCTTTAAATCAAAAAGGAAATCCCCTTGTTCAAATGGTTCGAGCAACGCGTCCACCCCTATCCGGACGCCCCCCCCGCCCAGCCACCGAAAGGATTCTTCTCCTTCATCTGGGCCGGCACCGTCGGCATGCGCCCGCTGATCTTCGTGGTGATGCTGCTCACCGCCAGCATCGGCGCCTTCGAAGCATTGCTGTTCAGCATGCTCGGCTCGGTGGTCGACTGGCTGAGCGCCACCCCGCGCGACCAACTGTGGGCCACCCAGCAGGGCAACCTGATCCTGCTGGCCGCCATCCTGCTCGGCAGTCCGCTGTTGATCGCATTGCAGGCGCTGTTCAAGTACCAGTCGCTGGCGGGCAATTTCCCGATGCGGCTGCGCTGGAACTTCCACCGTCACCTGCTCGGCCAGAGCATGAATTTCTATCAGGACGAGTTCGCTGGCCGCGTCGCCGCCAAAGTGATGCAGACCGCACTGGCCGTGCGCGAAACGGTGATGATCGTCACCGACATCCTTGTCTTCGTCGTCATCTATTTCATCACCATGCTTGCGGTGGTCGGCACGTTCGACTGGCTGTTGATCCTGCCTTTCCTTGGCTGGCTGGCGCTGTATCTACTGGCGGTGTGGTACTTCGTGCCGCGCCTGGGCAGAGCGGGCGCCGCCCAGGCGGACGCGCGCAGCCTGATGACCGGCCGCGTCACCGACGCCTACGCCAATATCGCCACGGTGAAGCTGTTTTCGCATGCGCAGCGCGAGGCCGGCTTCGTCAAGGGCGCGATGCAGGAGTTCATGCAGACCGCCTACCGCCAGATGCGGCTGGTCAGCGGCTTCGAGATCGTCAACCACACGCTGAGCATGTTGCTGCTGGCGGCCAGCGCCGGCGTCACGTTGTGGCTATGGACGCGCGGCGAGGTCGGCGTGGGCGCCGTGGCGGCCGCAACCGCGATGGCGCTGCGGCTGAACGGCATCTCGCATTGGATCATGTGGGAGATGTCCAACCTGTTCGAGCAGATCGGCACGGTGCAGGACGGCATCACTACGCTGTCGCGCCCCATCGAGATCGTCGACCGGCCCGATGCGCAGCCACTGCGCGTCACCCGGGGCGAAATCCGTTTCGATCACGTGGACTTCAGCTACGGCAACGGCCAGCGCGTGATGGAAGACCTCACCCTCACCATCCGCCCCGGCGAGAAGGTCGGGCTGGTCGGCCGTTCCGGCGCGGGCAAATCCACACTGGTGAACCTGTTGCTGCGTTTTTACGACGTGGAAAGCGGCCGCGTGCTGATCGATGGGCAGGATATCGCCCATGTCACGCAGGACAGCTTGCGCGCCCAGGTGGGCATGGTCACGCAGGATACGTCGTTGCTGCATCGCTCCGTGCGCGACAACCTGCTCTATGGCCGCCCGGATGCCGACGACGACGCCATGATCGCCGCGGCGCGGCGCGCGGAGGCGCACGACTTCATCCTCACGCTGACCGACCCCAAAGGGCGCACCGGCTACGAAGCCCACGTGGGCGAGCGCGGCGTGAAGCTGTCCGGCGGCCAGCGCCAACGCGTGGCCATCGCGCGGGTGATGCTGAAGGACGCACCGATCCTGTTACTGGACGAAGCCACCAGCGCGCTCGACTCCGAGGTCGAGGCCGCGATCCAGGGCAGCCTGTATCGGCTGATGGAAGGCAAGACCGTGGTCGCCATTGCACACCGGCTGTCGACCATCGCCGCGATGGACCGGCTGATCGTGCTCGATCGGGGCCGCATCGTCGAGGAAGGCAACCACGCCAGCCTGCTGGCGCACAACGGGTTGTACGCGCGGCTGTGGGCACACCAGAGCGGCGGCTTCCTCGGTGAGGAAGCCGAGGACGAAGCGGCGGGTTGACCTAAGCGGGCGTAACCAGGGCGGGCCATCAGGTCCGCCTTTTTTCATGCCCGCGCCGCGGATGAGCGTTGTAGCAAGACCGACGAATGGCATTCATAATGCGCGCCGGCCTATTTGCCGAAAACCAAAATGATGCAGGGGGTAATGATGATGAACAGGAAATCCGTGTGGGGCGCACTGGCACTGCTGGTACTGCTGACCGGCTGTGCCACCAGCCGCAGCGTGGTCAGCATTCCGGCCGGCGAGATCAAGCCGGCACAGGTCGCCAATGGCAAGACCGTCTATTTTGCGTCGCTGACCGATGCCCGCGTCTTCGAAGCCAAACCGAAGGAGCCCAACATCCCGTCGCTGGATCCGTCCGAGTCACAAAGCGCCGAGATTCAGGCACGCGCCATTGCCCGCAAACGCAACGGCTACGGCAAGGCCTTGGGCGATATCCTGCTGCCCGCCGACGAAACCGCCCCGGCACTGGTGCGCAAGTCGCTGGAAAAAGCCTTTGTCGAACAAGGCTACACCGTGATCACCGATCCCACGCAGGTCAAGCCGGATACGTTCGTGGTGGATGTTGCGGTAACCAAAATGTGGGCGTGGATGAACCCGGGCTTCATGGCCCTGACCCTCAGCGCCGAAGTTGCCACCGACCTGAAGATCAAGCAGGCGGAACAGGCCCGCAGCGAATCGCTGGCAGTGAAGGAGTCGGCGCAGTTCCAGACCGGCATGGAGAGCAACTGGGTGGAAGTGGTGCAGAAGGCGCTTGCCGCCTTTACCGAACAGGCCAAGCAGAAACTGGCGCAGTAGGCGCGTCGCGTATTCCGGCCACGAACAGGCAGCTTCGGCTGCCTGTTTCCGTTGGGCTTCAATACCGGTTCACGGCGCCAGCAGATACTCGATCAGCGTTTCCACACCACGCGTCATGTTACGGATCGACCCTTCGAAATCCCAATCGTCGTGCACCACCGTCGCCACGTTGGAGATCGCCCGTACTTCGTAGAAGCGCTGCCCCGCCTGCAAGCAGGCGTGGAAGAACGCCGCGCCCTCCATGTTTTCCACATCGATGCCTTCACGCTGTACGAACGGCGCCAGCGCGGCGTTCATCGAATTGCTGTGCGCCAGCGGCAACGGCGGATCGTCCGGCAGGTGCGGGCAGTGCAATACCGGCTGGTGATCGAAATCCATGTCCAGATCGAGCTGCGCCAGGTGGCGAAAGCCGGTGGGCGTGAAGAACCCCAGGTCGGCCTCGCGCTCGCTGGCGATCAGCGCGGTGTCGCCCACCTTGAAGCGCGATTCGGGATAGACGCCGGCAATGCCCGCCAGGATCAGCACGTCCGGGCGATGCCGCTGGATCAAGCGCGCGGTGGTGACGCCCGCCGAGGTCAGGCCTACGCCGCAAAACGCCGTGCTGACAGCCGGATGCCGGAAATATTGCGCTTCGGTGCGGGTGGGAAACATGACGATGATGTTCATGGGGTAGCCGGCCGGACAAAGCGCCATTCTAACCATCGCCGCACCCGACCCACCCGGCCGGCATGCCTTGCCACCGCAGGCCGGGCCGGTTTTCCCCTGGTTCGACGGCAACAACCTTCCCCTATACTGGCCCCGCGCTGCCATGGACGCAGCGCACCGCCCCATCCACCCGTGACAGGCAGACACCATGGCTCAACCGTTCGGACTGATTCGATTCCTCACCCACGGCAGCCTGGTGGCGCAGATCGTGATCGGCCTGGTGCTGGGTGTGGCACTGGCGCTGCTGGCGCCCGGCGTGGCCTCGGCCAGCGGTTTGCTCGGTGCGCTGTTCGTGGGTGCGCTGAAGGCCGTGGCACCGGTGCTGGTATTCGTGCTGGTGGCCGCGTCCATCGCCAATCACAAGCAGGGCCAGCGCACCAATATCCGGCCGATCCTGTTGCTGTATCTGCTGGGAACGTTCCTTTCCGCGCTGGTAGCGGTGCTGCTGAGCTTCATTTTCCCATCCACGCTGTCGCTGGTCCGGCCGGAAGGTGGGCTGTCATCGCCGGGCAGCATCGTCGAGGTGCTGCGCGATCTACTGATGAATGTGGTGGACAATCCGGTGCACGCGCTCGTCACCGGCAATTTCATCGGCATCCTGGCCTGGGCTGTGGGCCTGGGATTGGCATTGCGCCACGCCGCCGACACCACCAAACGCCTGATCGACGATCTGGCGCACGCGGTGGGTGCCATCGTCCATCGGGTGATCCGCTTCGCGCCGCTGGGGATTTTCGGGCTGGTGGCCGCCACGCTGGCCGATACGGGCTTCGGCGCGCTGTGGGGCTATGCGCAACTGCTGGCGGTGCTGATCGGCGGCATGGTGGTGATGGCGCTGGTGGTCAATCCGCTGATCGTGTTCTGGAAACTGCGGACCAATCCGTATCCGCTGGTCTTCACCTGCCTGCGCGAAAGCGGCATTACCGCATTCTTCACCCGCAGCTCAGCCGCCAATATCCCCGTCAACCTGGAACTGTGCCGCAAGCTGGACCTGCCGGAAGACAGCTACTCGGTCTCGATCCCGCTGGGCGCCACCATCAATATGGAAGGCGCCGCGATCACCATCACCGTGCTGACACTGGCCGCCGCGCATACGCTGGGCATCGTGGTCGATCTGCCGACCGCGCTGCTGCTGAGCGTGGTGGCATCGATCTGCGCCTGCGGCGCCTCCGGCGTGGCCGGGGGCTCGCTGCTGCTGATCCCGCTAGCGTGCAGCCTGTTCGGCATCGACAACGACCTGGCGATGCAGGTGGTGGCAGTGGGCTTCATCATCAGCGTGTTGCAGGACTCCTGCGAAACCGCGCTGAACTCCTCCACCGACGTCCTCTTCACCGCCGCTGCCTGCCGCGCGGAAGCGGCTGGAGAGGTAGCCCGACAGGGGGCTTAGACAGTAACCCTGGATCTTGAACCACAGAGGACGGTGAGAATACGGCGTCACACAGAGAAAACCACGCCTTCGGGTAACGGGCGTGGTCAGCCCGCGAAGCGTTCTCTGTGACCCCCCGGCGTTCTCATTGTCCTCTGTGGTTCGAGGTTCAAGGTTACCCCCAAATCATCCCGCCGCATCCGCCGCGATCTTGCGCAATGCCTGGACAAAGGTTTCGGGGGGTTGGCCGCCCTGGATCAGGTAGCGGTCGTTGATGATCACAGCGGGCACGGCCGAGATGCCCTGTTCCTGGAAGAAGCGTTCCTGCTGGCGCACCGCATCGGCATGTTCGTCGCTGTCGAGGATGGCGCGCGCGGCGCCGCCGTCCAGCCCCACCGACTGGACAATGCCAACCAGCGTGTCGTGGTCGCTCGGATCCTGGCCATCGGTGAAATAGGCGGTGAACAGCGCCTGCTTCAGCGCCAGCTGCCGCGCCGCCCCCTGCTCACCGGCCCAATGCAGCAGGCGGTGGGCGTCGAAGGTGTTGTAGATGCGCTCGCGCGGGCCGAAGGTGAAGCCCAATGCCGCGCCACGCTCGCGAATGTTGTCGTGGCTCTGGCGCAGTTGTTCCTCGCCCATGCCGTACTTCTCTCCCAGGTGCTCCATCAGCCCCTGGCCGGCCGGACCCATCTGCGGATTGAGTTCGAATGGCTGGAAATGCAGGTCGAGTGCCACTTCGTCGCCCAGTTGCTCGGCGGCGCGCCGCAGCGAGGCCAGCCCGATGGCACACCATGGGCAGGAGACATCGGAAACGAAATCGATCTTGAGGGACGTGGACATGACGGGCACCTGCGCATCGCGCGGCTGAATGGAAGCAGATCAGATGCGGCCGGCCGCTGCGTGCTTCAACCGGCGGTGGGGCGCCGGCCCGCCGACCGGCGTGCGATCTCCGCTTCCAGGCAGGCCGGACACAGGCAGTCGCCGGCGCCGGGCAACGGCATCGCCGGTGGCAGATCGGCGCACCAGCAACCACCGTCGCGCCCGCCGCTGCCACAGGAAAAATCCGCCCCGCATCGGGTACAGCGTTTGCGCACCACCGGTGGCAACGCACGCAACCGCTGCCACACCGCCGCCTTGGCATCGTCGTCCATCCCCGACCAGGCCGCGATCTCATCCACCGTGCGCCGACAGCCGACACACACGCCGTCCTCGTCCAGCCGGCACAGGGCCACGCAGGGTGAAGGAACGGGGCTGGCGGATGGGCTGGAGGTAGACATGGCGCGGGCGTGGCGGATCGATCGGACGATGATGCCACGCCCTGCCGGGCTCAGTCCTTGAGGTAGTCGCCGAT
Source organism: Chitiniphilus eburneus (assembly GCF_005048205.1). Classification (GTDB taxonomy): domain Bacteria; phylum Pseudomonadota; class Gammaproteobacteria; order Burkholderiales; family Chitinibacteraceae; genus Chitiniphilus; species Chitiniphilus eburneus. The sequence goes on along the minus strand of NZ_SUMF01000002.1, from coordinate 391,904 downwards.
CTTCTCGAACAGCTCGCCGTCACGGTCCTGCGTGTATTCCCACACTGCCAGGCCACCCAAGCGTTTTTCCTTGAGGTAGTCCACCTTGTACTTCAGGCTTTCCGCGTCCTCGTAACTGACCATGACATCGCCGTTGTACAGCCAGGGCGCCTTGCCGATGGCGTCCCAGTGCCGCACATAGCCTGGCTTGCCCAGGATGTCCTTGCGGATGACATCCCAGCTCGGCGCACCACCGAACGCGACGCCCTTGAACGGCTGGAACAGCCCGTCGGCCTGGTTGGTCACGCCGCTCCAGGCCGCGCCGTAAAACGGCACGCCCATCAGCAGCTTGCGCGAATCGATGCCGGCATCCAGGTAGACCCGCATGCTCTGGTCGCTGCTCCAGCCGGCCGGATCGGCGGGTGTCTGGTACAGGTTGGAGAAATGCCCGGTGGTTGGGCTCCAGCTACCGTAGCCGGCGTAGGAGGTCACCGTGAGGAAATCGACGCTGCGCGTGGCGCGGCGCAGATCGTTCTTCTGCGCAAACCACGGGCCCGACGGCACGGCGGCGGTGATCTGGTACTTGCGCCCGGTCCTGGCACTCAGCCGATCCAGCGCGGCGCGCAGTTCCTCCAGTAACGCCACATAGTTGTCGCGGTCCTTCGGGTCGGTCTTGATCGGCAGGCCCCAGTCCGGCCCTACCGGGTATTGCCATTCGATGCCGAGGCCCGACAGTTTGTGCCGTTCGACATAGCCCAGCGCGCTGGCGATGAAGCGCGCGCGGCCTTGCGGCGTCATCGCCATCTGCGAATAGCCGTCGGCCGCCCAGCCGCCGATCGACAGGTTCACTTTCAGGTGCGGATAACGCTTTTGCAGCTTGGCCACTTCGTGCCACAGCTTGCCGAAGACCGGCGGGGTTTCGCCCTGGTCATTGGGTGGTTGCGGCTCAACCCCGGGGAGGTGGACAGTGCCATCCGGGCGGATCGCGGCAAATGCCAGATTGAGCTGGGTGATCTCATCGCCGTCGATGTCCTTGGCTTTCCAGAAGCGGCCGTCGTCCATTGCCCAGGTACGCAGGTAGGCGATCACTTCGGCGCGCTGGCGTCCACCGTGACGGCTGGCTTCGACGGTATTATCGGTCGCTGCCGCGATGGGCGGTAGCGGCGCCAGTGCGCAGGCCAGCAGGATGCCAGCCAGGGTAAGTTGCTGATGCATGGGGACTCCTCTCGATTGGTCTTGTCGAACGGCGCCCCATGACGAGGCGCGTTCCTGTCGGTACTGCCCCGCCGATTAAAGTCATGCGGCCGCGCCATCGCAATGACCCGCCACGGCCCGTTCGCACCGCGCGGCACCGTATTCGCAGGAATTTTCAACCGATGGTGCAAGGTGCCGCACCGCCCGGCATCGCAGGTTTCCGTGCAGGCATCTGCCTGGATTTTCAAGGTTTTTCAGGCGGTGGACTGGACAATCCCGGCCAAGCGTCACCGCGTCCCTTTTGCAGACATCTTCGGCTGTACAGGTAAAAAAAGAGCCGCATTCGCGGCTCTTTTCAGGGGAAAGACAACGGCTCAGGGGTTGTAGCCCAGGTTGGGCGCAAGGTCGCGCTCGGCCTGTTCCACGCTGACGCCGCGCCGCGTGGCGTAATCCTCGACCTGATCCTTGTCGATCTTGCCAACGGCAAAGTATTGCGCCTGCGGGTGGCTGAAATAGAAGCCGCTCACCGCCGCCGTCGGCAGCATGGCGTAGCCCTCGGTCAGCGTCATGCCGATGCCGGGCGCGTCCAGGATATCGAACAGGCCGGTCTTGGCGGTGTGGTCCGGGCAGGCCGGGTAGCCGGGTGCGGGGCGGATGCCGACATATTGCTCGTCGGTCAGTTCGTCCACGCTGAGCGACTCGTCGGCGGCGTAGCCCCACAGTTCCTTGCGCACTTTTTCGTGCATGTATTCGGCAAAGCCTTCGGCGAAGCGATCGGCCAACGCCTTGACCATGATGGCGCTGTAGTCGTCGTTTGCCGCTTCGAACGCGGCAACATGCGGTTCGATGCCGATGCCGCCAGTCACGGCGAAGGCCCCCAAGTAGTCGATCACGCCACTGTCCCGGGGCGCGACGAAATCGGCCAGGCACCAGTTGGGCTTACCGGCCGCCTTGACGTTCTGCTGGCGCAGGTTGTGCCAGGTCATCAACGTTTCGCCAGTGTCGGGCGCATAAATCTCGACATCCTCGCCACCCACGCTATTGGCCGGGTACAGGCCGACCACGCCATTGGCGGCGATCCATTTACCCGCGACCAGTTCCCTGAGCATCTTCTGCGCGTCGGCGAACAGCGCGCGCGCCGATTCGCCAACCACCTCGTCGTCCAGGATGCGGGGGTATTTGCCGAACAGCTCCCAGGCGTTGAAGAATGGGCTCCAGTCGATATAGGGCTCGATGGCTTCCAGCGGCACGTTCTCGAAGCGGAACACGCCCAGCCGGCGCGGCGCGGGCGGCGTGTATTGCTGCCAGTCCACCTTGAAGCCATTGGCGCGCGCGTCGGCCAGCGCCAGGAAACGGGTGCGGTCCTTGTTGGCGTGGATGGTACGGATGTTGTCGTACTCGGCACGCACCTTGGCGGCAAACTCGGGCTTGAGTTCATCGCTGAGCAGGCTGGCGCACACACCGACGGCGCGGCTGGCATCGGGGACGTAGAACACGTTGCCGCGCGGGTAGTTGGGTTCGATCTTGACGGCGGTGTGCACCTTGCTGGTGGTGGCGCCGCCGATCAGGAGCGGGATATCGAAGCCCTGGCGTTCCATTTCCTTGGCCACGTGCGCCATTTCTTCCAGCGACGGCGTGATCAGGCCGGACAGGCCGACAATGTCGGCGCCGGTTTCGCGCGCGGTGTCGAGAATCTTCTGTGCCGGCACCATCACGCCCAGGTCGAGCACCTGGTAGTTGTTGCAGCGCAGGACCACGCCGACGATGTTCTTGCCGATGTCGTGCACGTCGCCCTTGACCGTGGCCATGACGATCTTGCCCTTGGCCGGCGCATCGGCCAGCCCCATGGCGATCTTTTCCTCCTCGATGAACGGCTCCAGGTGCGCCACGGCGGCTTTCATCACGCGCGCCGATTTCACCACCTGCGGCAGGAACATCTTGCCGGCGCCGAACAGGTCGCCGACGTGGTTCATGCCGGTCATCAACGGGCCTTCGATCACGTGGATCGGGCGCTCGGCTGCCTGCCTGGCTTCTTCGGTGTCTTCGACGATGTAGGTGGTGATGCCCTTGACCAGCGCATGGGTGATGCGCTCCTGCAAGGTGCCCTGGCGCCACGACAGATCCTCGGCCTTGGCCTGGTTGGCGTCGCCGCGATAGGTTTCGGCCAGCGCGATCAGCGCCTCGGTGGCGGCCAGCGGATCATCGCCCACCGTCCGGTTCAGCACCACGTCTTCGATGCGGTCACGCAGGTCGGCCGGTACTTCTTCGTACACTTCCAGCGCGCCGGCATTGACGATACCCATCGTCATACCCTGCCCGATCGCGTGGTAGAGGAAGACGGCGTGGATCGCTTCGCGCACCTTGTTGTTGCCACGGAACGAGAACGACACATTGGATACGCCACCGCTGATCTTGGCATGCGGCAGGTGCCGCTTGATCCAGCCGGTGGCTTCGATGAAATCCAGGCCGTAGCGCGCGTGTTCTTCGATGCCGGTGGCGACGGCGAAGATGTTGGGGTCGAAGATGATGTCCTCGGGCGGGAAGCCCACCTCGTCCACCAGGATGCGGTAGCTCTTTTCGCAGATCTCGATCTTGCGAGCGAAGGTGTCGGCCTGGCCCACCTCGTCGAACGCCATCACGATCACGGCCGCGCCATAGCGGCGCAGCAGGCGCGCCTGCTCGACGAACTTGGCGACGCCCTCCTTCATCGAGATCGAGTTGACGATGCATTTGCCCTGCACGCATTTCAGGCCAGCTTCGATCACATCCCACTTGGACGAATCGATCATGATCGGCACGCGGCTGATGTCCGGCTCGGCGGCGATCAGGTTGAGGAAGGTGACCATGGCCTTGTGGGCATCGAGCATGCCCTCGTCCATGTTGATGTCGATCACCTGGGCGCCCGCCTCCACCTGCTGCCGCGCCACGTCCAGCGCGGCCGGGTAGTCGCCGGCCAGGATCAGCCGGGCAAACGCCTTGGAGCCAGTGACGTTGGTACGCTCGCCGACGTTGACGAACAGGTCGCCGTCGCCGATGTTGAACGGCTCCAGCCCGGACAATCGGCATTTCTTCTCGATCTGCGGCAAGGGACGTGGCGCGACGTCCTTCACCGCCTGGTAGATGGCGGCGATGTGTGCCGGCGTGGTGCCGCAGCAACCGCCGATGATGTTGGTCAGGCCGCTAGTGGCCCATTCCTTCACCTGCCCGGCCATTTCTTCCGGCCCCAGGTCATAGCCACCGAAGGCATTGGGCAGGCCCGCGTTGGCGTGGACCGAGACATAGGTATCGGCGATACGCGCCATTTCCTCGACGTAGGGACGCAGCAGGTCCGGGCCGAGCGCGCAGTTCAGACCGAAGCTGATCGCGTCGGCGTGGTTGAGGCTGTTGTAAAACGCCTCGGTGGTCTGCCCGGTGAGCGTACGGCCGGATTGATCGGTGATGGTGCCGGAAACCATGATCGGCAGCCGTTCGACCCCGGGACGGTCGTCGAAATACTTGTGGATGGCGAACACCGCCGCCTTGGCGTTCAGCGTGTCGAAGATGGTTTCGACCAGCAGCAGGTCGGCACCACCTTGTACCAGGCCGTCGATCGCCTCCAGATAGCTGGTGACCAGCTCATCGAAGGTGACGTTGCGATAACCTGGATCGTTCACGTCCGGGCTGATCGATGCGGTGCGGTTGGTCGGGCCGAGCACACCGGCGCAAAAGCGTGGCTTGTCGGGGGTGGCGGCACTCTGCGCCACGCACAGATCCTTCACCAGTCGCGCTGCGGCGTGGTTGATCTCCCACACCAGGCTTTCCATGCCGTAGTCGGCCATGGCGATGGACGTACCGTTGAAACTATTGGTCTCGATAATGTCCGCACCGGCATCCAGATATTGCTGGTGGATGGCGCCGATCACGTCGGGACGGGTGAGTACCAGCAGGTCGTTGTTGCCCTTGAGGTCCGACGGCCAGTCGGCAAAGCGCTCGCCACGGTAGTCGGCTTCCTCCAGCCGGTATTGCTGGATCATCGTGCCCATGCCGCCATCCAGGATCAGGATGCGGTCGTTCAACAATTGGCGAAGCTGGGCGGTGCGCGCGGTCATGAGAGTCTGATTCGTCAGCGAAAACCGCGAATTTTACCATAGGCCACCCTACCCCCCGTTTTAACGGGCAACGTGGCAATAGTTCGCTGCGGTGCAACAATCCGGGGTTGCCTGCGGTCGTATGGCTTGCCATAAAGCTATGTATTTTTGCGAATGATCGCGTCGAACCGATTCTAGGGAATTCCATCATGATCAAGCCTTCGGAACGCCTGGCCCTTGCCAGTACGCTACCTCTGAAACTCGCTCTGCAATGGCAGCGCCGGATCGCCGAAACCACCCATAAATGGTGGGAAGCCCAGACCCCCCCGCCCCAGCCACTGGCGCAGAATCCCATCGCTGCCGCGTGGGAATACTGGAGCGACAGCATCGAGCGCCAGGTGTTGTTCTGGGACACGCTGCGCCAGCGCGGCGACAATTTCATCGAGCACGAGAAAGCCGGCAAGCCGCCGCTGCTGCACTTCGACTACGAACTGATCCTGGATGCGCGCACCTTCAGCCAGCCGGTGAACTATGCGCTGGCGCGCATCGTTCCGCCTGTGGGCGTGACCGTCGATGACCGCAAGCGACCCTACGTGGTGCTCGATCCGCGAGCCGGCCACGGTCCCGGCATCGGTGGCTTCAAGGATGACTCCGAAGTGGGCATGGCGCTGCGCGAAGGCCACCCGGTTTATTTCTGCGTGTTCTTCCCCGAGCCGATGCCTGGCCAGCGGCTGGAAGACGTCACCCTGGCCGAAGCCGACTTCCTGCGCGAAGTGATCCGCCGCCATCCCGAATCCCCCAAGCCCGCGTTGGTCGGCAACTGCCAGGGTGGCTGGGCCGCGATGCTGGTGGCCGCGCATGCGCCGGAACTGGTGGGCGCCCTGGTGATGGCCGGAGCGCCGGTTTCGTACTGGGCCGGCGGCGACGGCAAGAACCCGATGCGCTACGCGGGTGGCATGCTGGGCGGTGCGTGGAGTGCATTGCTCGCGGCCGACCTGGGCGGCGGAATCTTCGACGGCGCCTATCTGGTGGACAACTTCGAGAACCTCGATCCCGCCAATACACTGGTCAAGAAGAACCATCACCTCTACGACCAGATCGATACCGAGCCGCCGCGCTACCTGGATTTCGAACGCTGGTGGGGTGGCTATTTCCTGATGAACGAAGAGGAAATCCGCTGGATCGTCGAGAACCTGTTCGTCGGCAACAACCTCACCGAAGGCCAGGCCATCGGACGCAACGAGATATACGACCTGCGCAAGATTCGCGCGCCGATGGTGGTGTTCGCCTCGATGGGCGACAACATCACGCCGCCGCAACAGGCCATCAACTGGGTGCTCGACCTGTACCCCGACACCGACAGCCTGAAGGCCAGCGGCCAGGTGATCGTGGGGCTGGCGCACAAGACCACCGGCCATCTGGGCATTTTCGTCTCCGCCAAGATCGCGCGCCGCGAGCATGCTCAGATCGTGGAACTGTTGCAGGTGATCGAAACGCTGGCACCGGGCCTGTACCAACTGGACATCCACGACGAAACCGACGAGCAAGGCAACGTACACCACGTGGCCGAGCTGACCGAACGCAGCGTGGAAGAGCTGCGTGGCCTGCAACGCGACCAGCGCCACGACGAAACGCCGTTCGCTGCGGTCGAAGCCATCTCGCGCCTGGGCGTTTCGGCCTACACCACGCTGCTGCGGCCGTGGATCGCGCCGTTCGTCACGCCCGATGCGGCCAAGTTCGGTCGCATGATGCATCCGCTGCGCGTCCAGCACTGGGGCTGGTCCAGCCTGAACCCACTGGCCAAGCTCAACCAGCATGCGGCGGACTACGTACGCCAGATGCGCGTGCCACGCGAACCGGAATGGCGACAGTGGGAACGCTATGTGGTCGATCAGAACGCGGCGGCACTGGATGTCTATCGCGACGCACGCGACGCGGCCACCGAGCTGGCGTTCTTCAACCTGTACGTCCCCGCCGCGCTGGCGGGTGTCGGCAATGAACTGATCCCCGACTACCTGCGCCGCGACCGGCCGGCCGCGCCAGCCTGGAACGATGCCGAACTGCTCGCCTCGCTGACCCATGGCGATCCGCTCGACGGGCTGGTGCGGATTGCCACGCTGGCGCAGCGCGGCTTGCCCACCATCAACATCGAACGCCGGGTGGCAGCGTATGAATGGGTCGCGCGCCATCCTGCGCTGCAACATCTGACGCAGGACGAGATCAGCGCCCGGATCCGGCAGCAGTCGCTGTTGGTCTGGCGCTTCCCGGCCGAAGCCCGCAAGACGCTGCCCGCCCTGTTCCAGGATGAAGCAATGCTCAAGCAGGCTTTTGCCAGGATCACCGAAATGGTGCGCACCCTGCCCGATCCGAAAGAAGCGCTGGCGAACCTGGCCCTGCTGGAAACGGAGGTGCTGGGGCAGTTCGAGCCGACCACCGCGGCAGCGATCGCGGAAGAAGCCGGCGCCGCGGCGGCATTCGATGCCCCGCCCGCCACGCCACCGACCAGAACTGCCAAACCGGCAGTGGCCAAACCCGCTGCCAAGCCGGCAGCGAAGCCCGCGGCAGCCAAGCGTGCGACGGCGACCAAGGAGCCGATATCGCCCACTCGCGGGGCACAAGCCAAACAGCGGGCGGAAGTTGCCCCCAAGGCCAAGTCGGCGGCAGCGGCGCCCAAAACCGAAAACGGCAGCAAACCGGCGGCGCGACGGACTCGCGCCGCCAACGACAACGCCAAGGAGTAACACCACGATGAGCACCCTCACCGGCAAGATCGCGCTGGTTACCGGTATCGCCAACGAGCAATCCATCGCCTACGGCATCGCCAAGGCGCTGAAAGCACGCGGCGCCGAACTGATCATTACCTACGTCAACGACCGCACGCTGGATTTCATCCAGCCGGTGCTGCCGTCGCTGGAGCCAGCCCTGCTGATCAAATGCGACGTGACGCAGGAAGGTGACCTGGAAAACGTGTTCCAGCAGATCGGCCAACGCTGGGGCAAGCTGGATATCGCCCTGCATTCGATCGCCTTCGCGCCCAAGGCCGACCTGCACGGCCGCGTGGTGGACACCAGCCGCGACGGCTTCCTGCAAGCCATGGACGTGTCGTGCCATTCGTTTGTGCGCTTGGCCAAGCAGGCCGAGCCACTGATGAAGGACGGCGGCACACTGATCACGCTGAGCTACTACGGTGCTGAAAAGGTGGTACCCAACTATGGCGTGATGGGGCCGGTGAAGGCGGCGCTCGAAGCCACCACGCGCTATCTGGCGGTGGAGCTCGGCCCGAAGAAGATCCGCGTGCACGCAGTGTCACCCGGCCCGGTGCAGACCCGCGCCGCCTCGGGTATTCCCGAATTCAGCAGCATGCTGGAGGACGCCACGCAGCGCGCGCCATTGCAAGAGCTGGTGGACATCGACGATGTCGGCGCCGCCACTGCCTTCCTGTGCGAGCCGGGTGCCGCCGCCATCACCGGCAGCGTGTTCTACGTGGATGGCGGGATGCACATCCTGGCCTGACGCAGCCCGGCCCGCAATGGGCCGTGGCGGCAACCACAAGGCGGCGTCGGCAGGCGCCGCCTTGTCGGTCTAAGGTAGTATCGATTTCCCGGTCTGTTCGGCCAGCAAGCAGCGGATCGTCTCCCGCCGCCGCGCCGCCCCGGATCCGTTCACTCTTCGCTGGTTGCCGCTCATGCCTCTCCTCGCCCGTTACATCCAGTTCAGCCAGACCGGTGGTCCCGAAGTCCTCACGCTCGCCGAAACCACGCTGCTCGATCCCGGTCCCGGCGAAGTGCTGATCCGCCAGACCGCCATCGGCGTCAACTTCATCGACACCTATCACCGCAGCGGTCTGTATCCGTTGCCGCTGCCTTCCGGCATCGGCCAGGAGGCGGCCGGCGTGATCGAAGCGGTGGGCGCCGGGGTGGTCGAATTCGCGCCCGGCGACCGCGTCGCCTATGCCGGCGGCGGCCAACGCGCCGCACAGGGGGGCGAGTGCGGCGCCTACGCCAGCCATCGGCTGATGCTGGCCAACGGGCTGGTGCCGATTCCCGGCGAGATTCCCGACGAAGTGGCCGCCGGCACACTGCTGCGCGGCATGACTGCGCAGTACCTGCTCAAGCGCACCTTCCCGATTGCCAACGGCATGACGGTACTGATCCACGCCGCAGCCGGCGGCGTGGGCCAGATCGCCTGCCAGTGGGCGCGCTGCCTGGGCGCCAAGGTGATCGGTACCGTGGGTTCCACCGCCAAGGCCGAGCTGGCCCGCGCGTGGTGCGATCATGTGATCGACTACACCCAGCCCGACTGGCCGGCCCGGGTACGCGCACTGACCGGCGGCCGTGGCGTGCCGGTGGTGTACGACGGCGTGGGCGCCGCCACCTTCGAAGGCTCGCTCGACAGCCTGGCGCTGCGCGGCACGCTGGTGAGCTTCGGCAACGCCTCCGGCGCGGTACCGCCATTCTCGCCCGGCCTGCTGTCGCAAAAGGGCTCGCTCTACCTGACCCGCCCGACACTGGGCCACTACACCGCCACCCGCGAGGAACTGCTGGACACCGCGGCGGACTACTTCACAGTGGTGGCACGCGGCGATGTCGAGGCCAATATCGGCCAGCACTACCCCCTGGCGGACGCGGCGCAGGCGCATCGCGACCTGGAGGCGCGCAAGACCACCGGCTCCACGCTGCTGGTTCCCTGAGCCCGCGCCAGGTCCACCCGCCCCCAGATCCTGAGCCAGGCTCTGAAGCCGTTCAGCCCCGGAGCACCCATGGTCCATCTCCTTTATCTGCACGGATTTCTGTCCAGCCCCTTCTCGAAGAAAGCGCAGGAAACGGCCGTGTGGATGGCCGAGCAAGGATTCTCCGACTACTTCCATTGCCCCGATATCCCGATGGAGCCCAGGGCCGCGGCCGACGCGCTGCTGCACGCGCTGGACCGGTTGAAAGGCGAGCCGACATGCTTCATCGGCAGCTCGCTCGGCGGCTACCTGGCCACCTGGCTGGTGGAGGAATACGGTGGCCGCGCGGTGCTGGTCAATCCAGCCGCGCATCCCTACGAACTGCTCCGCCAGTATGTCGGACCGCAGCACAACTACTACACCGGCGAAACCCACGTCATCGACGCCAGCTATGCAGACGATCTGCGCGAACTGAATCGTGAGATCGCGCAACCCGACCGTTACTGGTTGCTGCTACAAACCGGAGACGAGGTCCTCGACTACCGCGAAGCGCTCGATAAGTACGCCGGCAGCCGGCATACCGTGATCGAAGGCGGCGACCACTCCTTCCAGGACTACACCCGATGGCTACCCGCCATCTGGGATTTTGCTCAGGAGCACTGAAACCCATGCCCATCCCGCAAAGCGGCATCCTCCCCGCCGCCTCCGCGCATGGCCTGTTCGTCATGCTGCGCCGGCGCCTCGGCCGCCGTATCGACGACGCATTGCGCAGCATGCTGGCCGCCATTCCCGACCGGATCGACAACGTCGCGCTGGAGGCGCCCGAAACCCTGACACTGGGGGTCGTCGGCATTGGCGCCAATACCTGGGCCGACCTGTTCGGCGAGGCTCGGCCGCAGTGGTTGCGGGGGTTTCCGCGCATTTCCGGCGCCATCCACCCGGCCCCATCCACCGATGTCGATCTGCTGCTGCACCTGCGCGGCGAGCGCTGCGACCTGTTGTATGAGCTGGGCGAACGGCTGGTGGTCGATCTCGCCGAGTGGTTCGACCCGGTGGAAACCACCGCCTGTTTCCGCTACCGCGAAGGCCGCGACCTGACGGGCTTCGTGGAAGGCACCGAGAACCCGGTCGGGGACGAACGTGCCACCGTGGCCCTGGTGGGCGAAGAAGATGCCGCCTGGGCCGGGGGCAGTTACGTCCACATCCAGCGCTACGTGCACCGGATGAACGAATGGCAGAAACTGCCGGTCAAGCAGCAGGAGGCCGTCATCGGGCGCACCAAGGAATCCGACGAAGAACTGAGCGACGACGACAAGCCACTGACGGCGCATGTGCGGCGAGTGGAAATCGAGCAGGACGGCGAAGAGCTGGAAATCCTGCGCCAGTCGATGCCCTACGGCACACCCGGTGGCGAGAAAGGCCTGTTGTTCGCGTCCTATTGCAAGACACCGGTCAATTTCGAAAAAATGCTGGCGCGCATGGTGTCGCCCACCGCCGACGGCCGCGTGGACCATCTGCTGAACTACACGCGGGCGGTCAGCGGGGCGGCGTTCTTCGTTCCCAGCCGCGAGGCGCTGGCCTCGCTGGCAAAGTCGTAACTCAACAACCAAGTGGAGCTTCCATGCAGATCCAGGTTCGTACCGATCACCATATCCACGGCGGTGAATCGCTCACCCAGCGAGTGGAACAGACGCTGCGTGCGGAATTCGCACGCTTCGGCGATCAGATCACCCGCGTAGAGGCGCATTTCGCCGACACCAATGGCGACAAGGGCGGCGACGACGATATCCGCTGCACGCTGGAAATCCGCCTCGGCGGCCTGGCTCCGCAGGTGGCGACGCACGACGCCGGCGACATCGATATCGCTCTCGATGGCGCCATCGACAAGCTGATCCGGCAACTGGACAGCACGCAGGGACGGCTGGAATCCCGCAAGCGCCGGCCCGGCACCGCCCCCGGCGCGGCGGACGAAAACGAAGCAGACGAGTAAGTTCGCAGCCGCAAAAAAAGAGCCAGTCGTCGCGACTGGCTTTTTCCTTGCGGCCGATATGGCCCAATCGTTAAGCAAGCTTAATTGGACGCCCGCCCCTCGGCGGCGTAGTTTTGCCGCTTCTCATCAAATGGAGTCCCCCGTGGACAGCAGCTCAGGCAGTCGGCCTCGAACCGACCGCTGACGGCAAGGACATCCCGGCGCACTCCCGCCACTGCCCTTGCCGTCCGGCAAGGCGTGGCATCGGCTGAATCGTCCGATTCGGCCCTTTTCCCACCTGCACTTCTTCGCCATGCGTCGCACGCCCGGCTGATCCCGGCCGCGCGCCGATGGCCTATGTCCGATCATCCTTGGGCCGGCTGGCGCCTTTGCGCATCCCGGCGGGGAGGAACCATGCAATTCGATTTTCTGAAGCCGGCACTGCTGGCCTTTCTGCACAAGGGTCTGAGCATCCGTCAGTTTCGCCAGCTGGCGATCCTGGACTTCCTGCGCGGCGCCGCCGTGGGCAAGGAAATGCCCCGCCAGCAGGCCGAACGCGTCCGCGCGCTGTCCTTGCTGACCGCCGACGCCGTGCTCGACCGCCTGGGTAGCCACGAGCAGGGTCTGACCGAGCAGGAAGCCGACAACCAACGCGAACGCTTCGGCCCGAACGAAGTCGTCCAGGAGCAGCCGCTGTCCTGGCAGGCGCACCTGTGGCTGTGCTACCGCAACCCGTTCAACGTCCTGCTGACGTTGCTGGCCGTCATTTCCTATCTGACCGAGGACGCCACGGCCACCCTGGTGATCGGCGCCATGGTGGTGATTTCCACGCTGCTGCGCTTCGTGCAGGAAAAGCGCTCCAACGGCGCCGCCGACCGCCTCAAGGAAATGGTGAGCAATACCGCCACCGTGCTGCGGCGGGAGTCGGACGCGACCGTGCCGGCGGATACGCAACGCCGCTTCGACATGCCGCCACGCCCGCATGACGCCCGCAAGACCGAAATCGCCATCAAGCAACTGGTGCCGGGCGACATCGTAGTGCTGTCCGCAGGCGACATGATCCCTGCCGATTTGCGCGTGCTGGCGGCAAAGGACCTGTTCGTCAGCCAGGCCGCACTGACCGGCGAATCATTGCCCGTGGAAAAATTCGCCACCCAGCACGATCCGTCCGTGACGCACCCGCTGGCACTGGAAAATCTGTGCTTCATGGGCGCCAACGTCGTCAGCGGCACCGCCACCGCCGTCATCGTCGCGACCGGCAACCACACCTACTTCGGCGCACTGGCCGAACGAGTGACCGCACAGGACCGCACCCCCACCCAGTTCCAGGCCGGAGTGAACAAGGTGAGCTGGGTCTTGATCCGCTTCATGCTGGTGATGGCGCCGCTGGTGCTGCTCATCAATGGCTTTACCAAGGGCGACTGGCTGGAGGCCGCACTGTTCGCGCTCTCCATCGCCGTCGGGCTGACCCCCGAGATGCTGCCCATGATCGTCACTTCGACACTGGCCAAGGGCGCAGTGGTGCTCAGCCGCAAGCAGGTGATCGTGAAGCGCCTGGACGCCATCCAGAACTTTGGCGCCATGGACATCCTGTGTACCGACAAGACCGGCACGCTGACCCAGGACCGGATCGTGCTGGAGCGCCATACCGATGCTTTCGGCACGGTGGAGGACGGCGTGCTGGAGATGGCCTACCTGAACAGCTATCACCAGACCGGGCTGAAGAATCTGCTGGACGTGGCGGTGCTGGAGCATGTGGAGCTGAACAAGACGCTGGATATCGCCGGCAACTATCGCAAGGTGGACGAGATCCCCTTCGACTTCGCACGGCGCCGCATGTCGGTGGTGGTGAGCGAACACGACGAACACCACCTGCTGATCTGCAAGGGTGCGCTGGAAGAAGTGCTGGCGGTCTGTACGCATGTCCGGCACGGCGCTTCGGTCCAGCCCCTGAGCGCCGGACTGCTGGCGCAGATCCGTACCATCACCGCCGGGTTGAACCAGGAAGGCCTGCGCGTCGTCGCCGTTGCGACCCGGGAGCTGCCGCCGGTTCGCCATAGCTACGGTGTCGGCGACGAAGCCGAGCTGGTACTGGTGGGCTATATCGCCTTTCTCGACCCACCCAAGGAAACGACCGCTCCCGCGCTGCGGGCACTCCACGCCCATGGCGTGGAGGTGAAGGTGCTGACCGGCGACAACGAACTGGTCACGCTGAAGGTCTGCAAGGAAGTGGGGCTGCCAGTGAAAGGGTTGCTGCTGGGCAGCGATACCGAGGCCATGGATGACGCCCGCCTGGCGGCGGCGGCCGAAACCACCACCGTGTTCGCAAAACTGTCGCCGGTACAGAAGGAGCGCCTGGTACGCGTGCTGCGCGACCGGGGTCATGTGGTCGGCTTCCTGGGCGACGGCATCAACGACGCGCCCGCCCTGCGTGCCGCCGACATCGGCATTTCGGTCGATTCGGCGGTGGATATCGCCAAGGAAGCGGCCGACATCATCCTGCTGGAAAAGAGCCTGATGGTGCTGGAAGCAGGAGTGATCGAAGGACGCAGAACCTTCGCCAACATGCTCAAGTACATCAAGATGACCGCCAGTTCCAACTTCGGCAACGTGTTCTCGGTGCTGGTGGCCAGTGCCTTCCTGCCGTTCCTGCCGATGCTGCCGATGCACCTGCTGGTGCAGAACCTGCTCTACGATATCTCGCAGATCGCGATTCCTTTCGACCATGTCGATCCCGAATCGCTGACCCGCCCACAACGTTGGAACCCGGACGAACTCGGCCGCTTCATGGTTTTCTTCGGCCCGATCAGCTCAATCTTCGACATCGCCACCTATGGGCTGATGTTCTTCGTGTTCCACGCGAACTCGGCCGCGCACCAGACGCTGTTCCAGTCCGGCTGGTTCATCGAAGGGCTGCTGTCGCAAACCCTGGTGGTGCACATGATCCGCACCCGCAAGCTGCCTTTCATCCAGAGCCGCGCGGCATGGCCACTGTTGGCCATGGGGTTGACCATCGCCAGCATCGGCATCTTCCTGCCAATGGGCCCGCTGGCGCACTACTTCAAGCTACAAGCACTGCCATGGAGCTACTTCCCGTGGCTGGCGGCCATCCTGCTAGCCTATATGGCCCTGACCCAGGGTATGAAAGGCTTCTATGCGCGGCGGTATGGGTGGCAGTGACGCGAATTGATTGCATCGACAGGCAGCGGGAAACAGTGCCCATTTTGCCGGGCCGGCCCCCAGACATTCTTGGGGCGTGCGGCAGGATTAACCCGGAAACATGACTGCAACGATCAAAGAGCGCAAGGCAGGCCCAGCAAACGGGGAAAATCCACCCGCTGGGCATGCTCTTTGAAACCGATCCCGAATTGCAGCAAGGCAAGGCCGTCGATGCATACATCGAAGGCATGTTGGCCCTACGCCAAACGCAGGCCAACAAGATCAGTGCATAACGCAATGCCAAATCGCCTTGGGAGCAAGTACTGACTCGCTCTCGATCATGCGGTGCCAAGCCAGCAGGGCCGGTACCGGGGTGTCCCCTTCGGGTTCAGGATTTCAAACCAATGATTGATGACCAGCCTCGGGGCCGTGAAGGCACGACCCCATTCGCTGGACCATGACACCCTCACGGCATCGGTAGAATTGGAAGTACTGGCTAAGTAAAGCACCGGCTGCTGGATTGTGGAAAAATTGATGCACGGTAAAGCACGCATCAATGCTTTTGCCATTTTCGCCGGCCGTACAAATACTGCCCTATCGGCCTAAGCCGGCTGAAAAGATCAAAACAAGGGGTAAAGATGAGCAAAGCCGTCGTTATAGCCATTGTCGGGGGCATCGGACTGTGTTTCGTGATCGGTACCTGGGGCGGAAAAATCACGGCGGATACTCAACAATCCTCGGCAATGCGTGAGATGGCAACACAAGACGAATTGACCATTGAAATGATCAGGGCCAATGTCGACGGGACGAATGAACAATTACCAATACCCATTGGCGATGACGTTAGAATGGACAGGCTTGTTGCCGGGCCCGGCAAGAGAATTGATCATCTCTATACCTTGGTAAAAGACCGCAACTATTACTTACCGGCGGCCGAAATGAAGGCAAAGATAGGTGAAACGCACAGAATCTCGTATTGCTCAAATACCCAGTCAAAGGAGCTTCTTCTTCGTGGCGTAGCGTTTACTTTTTCCTATTTTGACAATCAAAAAAATCCGGTTTTTTCATACACACTGAATTCGATTGACTCGTGTGCCGGTATCGAAGGGCCCGAAATTGATCTTGTAGAATTGACTGAAGGCGCAAGAGAACTGGACGCTGCGGCCAAGGCGGTACTGAGGGAAAAGCTTGCCCGGATCAATCAAGACATGCCCTATGAGATTGGCGATGGTATTACGGCCCGTTCAACAATGGATGCCGGAAGCAGGGTGGTATTGATCCTTGGATTGGCGGATGCCGGCATCGAAAGGGCGTCGAAACAAATCGAAGCATACCAGACCCGTATCAACCATTTTATATGTACTGATTTGCGCCTGAAATTCGATAATCCCAAGGATATGGATTTTCGGTCGATACTCGGCGATAAAGCTGGCAAGCTGGTCATCATCGTAGCCACCGATCCCGACAAAGATTGCGCGGCCTGAACTCGCTCGACCCTGCTCTCTGTTGGGTTGGAAGCTTGCCGGTACCGCCAGTTGTTGCGTCACGACTCAACCAGAGTGGACAGCGGAAAGCGTGGCCACTTCGAAAGCGGTGCACGAAAGCCGCTATCAACGTCGAAGACCAGAGGGGCATCCACATGGTCAGTATCTGCAGGACATAAAGCTATGACGCGAACCTGTGGCCGACACCACGCCTGGAAGCTGGTGAAACCCACCCGCTGAGGACGTTTTGCGGAAAAAATCCAGATTTGCGGAAAAAAGCAGACCAAGAAAAAGGGCCTGACATGCGTCAGGCCCTTGTTTCTTCTAGCAATTCCTGGTGGGTCGTGCGGGACTCGAACCTGCGACCAACGGATTAAAAGTCCGCTGCTCTACCAACTGAGCTAACGACCCGGAAAGACCGCGAATATAGCGACGGCCTTGGCATGCGTCAAGGCAAGCCTCGACGCAACTACAATGAAAAACCGGCCTGGAAGGCCGGTTTTTCCTATCTTGGTGGGCTGTGAGTGGCTCGAACACTCGACCTACGGATTAAGAGTCCGCTGCTCTACCAACTGAGCTAACAGCCCGAAAGAGGGGCGAATTATTGTATGAGCCCCGAAAACTGTCAACCCCCAAGCCGCGATTTTTCCTGCGATGCCCGCGAGAACCATCGTCGGGACGAGTCGCCGGTGGGTGTTAGACTTTCGCCTTTGACTCGAGGGAGACCTTTCATGCGCCTACTTCACACCATGCTGCGCGTCGGCGATCTGGAGCGTTCGCTGGCTTTCTACACCGAAGTGCTGGGCATGCGCGTGCTGCGTCGCCAGGACTACCCGGAAGGCCGTTTCACGCTGGCTTTCGTGGGCTATGGCGAAGAAAAGGATACCGCCGTGATCGAGTTGACCCATAACTGGGATACCGACAAGTACGACCTGGGCAATGCCTACGGCCACATCGCCCTGGAAACGCCGGATGCCCATGCGGCCTGTGAGGCGGTTCGGGCCAAGGGCGGGCGTGTCACCCGTGAGGCGGGGCCGATGAAGCACGGCAGCACCATCATCGCTTTCGTCGAGGATCCCGACGGCTACAAGATCGAGTTCATCCAGAAAGGCACGCAGTAACCACCGGGGCCATCCATGAACCGCTTTGTTCCACTGGGACTGCTGTTCCTGCCCATGGCCGCCTCGGCGGCCGGGCTGGATGGCAGCCAGCTTTCGCTGACCTGGGCACTGCCCTTTGCCGGCATCCTGTTGTCGATTGCGTTGTTTCCGCTGTTCGCCCCTCATTTCTGGCACCGCCATTTCGGCAAGGTGGCAGCCTTCTGGGCGCTGGTTTTCCTGATCCCCTGCGCGCTGCTATTGGGCCCGGCTACGGCAGGCGGGGTCGTCGCGCATGCGCTGATCGAAGAATTCATCCCTTTCCTGCTGCTGCTGTTCGCGCTGTATACCGTTTCCGGTGGCATCCTGGTCTGGGGCAACCTGCATGGCTCGCCCGCCCTGAACACCGGCATCCTGGCGCTGGGCTCGGTGCTGGCATCGATCATGGGCACCACCGGGGCCGCGATGCTGCTGATCCGACCGCTGCTCAAGGCCAACGACAATCGCAAGCACAATGTGCACGTCGTCGTTTTCTTCATCTTCCTGGTGGCCAACATCGGCGGTGGGCTGACCCCCATCGGTGACCCACCGTTGTTCCTCGGCTTCCTGAAAGGCGTGGGCTTTTTCTGGACCGTGGAGCATATGGCGTTGCCGGTGCTGCTCTGCGTTTCCATCCTGCTGACGCTGTTTTTCTTCATTGATCGCCATTACTTCCGCAAGGAAGGCGTGTTGCCCCGTGACCCGACGCCGGACACGCCACTGAAGCTGTATGGCAAACGCAATCTGATCCTGATCGCCGCCGTGATCGGCGCCGTGGTGATGTCCGGGGTCTGGCAGCCTGGCATCTCGTTCCGGATCGCCGGGGCGACGCTGGCTTTGCAGAACCTGGTACGCGACATCCTGCTGATCGGCATTGCCCTGCTATCGCTATGGCTGACCCCCAGACAGGTTCGGGCGGGCAACGATTTCAACTGGTTTCCGATTCTGGAAGTGGGCAAGCTGTTCTCGGCCATCTTCATCGTCATGGCCCCCGCCATCGCGATTCTCCGCGCCGGCGAGGCCGGGCATCTCGCCCCGCTGGTGCGGATGGTGTTCGCGGCGGACGGCACGCCCCTGGACACGATGTTCTTCTGGATGACCGGCCTGCTTTCCGCGTTTCTCGACAATGCGCCGACCTATCTGGTGTTCTTCAACCTGGCGCATGGCGATGCGCAGCACCTGATGGGCGAGATGGCCAGCACCCTGCTGGCGATTTCGGCGGGTTCCGTCTTCATGGGCGCGATGAGCTATATCGGCAACGCGCCGAACTTCATGGTGAAGGCCGTAGCGGAAGATCGTGGGGTGAAGATGCCGAGCTTCTTCGGCTACATGGCCTGGTCGCTGGCCATTCTGCTACCGGTGTTCTTGCTGGTAACGGTCGTTTTCTTCCACATCTAGGTCGGTAACGGCGTCTTTTTCCAAGCCCGGCCTTGTGCCGGGCTTTCCATTTGTCGCTACCGGAACTTCCATCTCCGTGTCGGAGTCAGGTTGTATTCCTTGCATGACTCCTAGTTATCACCTTTAGTGATTTAGTTACTCACTCTCACACGCATCCTGATGCCTTTGACTTGCGTCAGGAGGCGGATATCACCGCAGCCTATACTGCGATGCGACGGGGCAGGTCACCGCCCATCTTCATCACAACAGCAACGAGGTGTTCCGTGGCTCAACAAACGCTCACCAAAGACTTACTTGTAAAGATGCACAAGTATTGGCAGGCGGCGAATTATCTGTCGGTCGGTCAGATCTATCTGCTGGACAACCCCCTCCTGAAAGAGGCCCTGAAGCGTGAGCACGTGAAGCCGCGCCTGCTGGGTCACTGGGGGACCACGCCGGGTCTGAACTTCATCTATGTTCACGCCAACCGCCTGATCAAAGAACGCGACCTGAACATGATCTACATCACCGGCCCTGGCCATGGTGGTCCTGGTCTGGTTGCCAATGCTTGGCTGGAAGGCTCCTACGAGGAGTTCTACCCGAGCATCGATCGCTCCGCCGCCGGCATGCAGCGTCTGTTCAAGCAATTCTCTTTCCCGCGCGGCATTCCGTCGCACGTCGCCCCGGAAACCCCGGGTTCGATGCACGAAGGCGGTGAGCTGGGCTATGCAGTGTCCCACGCCTTCGGCGCGGCATTCGACAACCCCGACCAGGTCGTCCTGGCCGTGGTGGGTGACGGCGAAGCCGAAACCGGCCCGCTGGCTGCTTCGTGGCACTCCAACAAGTACCTGCACCCGGTCAACGACGGCTTCGTGCTGCCGATCCTGCACCTGAACGGCTACAAGATCGCCAACCCGACCCTGCTGGCCCGCCTGTCCAAGGATGAGCTGACCAAGCTGTTCGAAGGCTATGGCTACACGCCGCACTACGTCGAGCTGAAGCAACCGACCTTCAACGAAAAGCTGGAATCGTTCGAAGAGATCCACACGGCAATGGCGACCATGCTCGACACCGTGATGGATGAACTGACCGCCATCCGTGCCGCCGCCAAGGCCGAAATGGATGCCGGCAAGCCGATCACCCGCCCGAAATGGCCGATGATCATCATGCGCACGCCGAAGGGCTGGACCGGTCCGAAGGAAATCGACGGCAAGAAGGTCGAAGACTACTGGCGCAGCCACCAGGTGCCGTTCTCCGACATGACGCCGGAACACGTTGCCGCGCTGCAAACCTGGATGAAGAGCTATCAACCGGAAACCCTGTTCGACGAAACCGGCGCACTGAAGCAAGAGCTGGTTGAACTGGCCCCGGCCGGCATCAAGCGTATCGGTAGCAACCCGGTGGTCCACGGTCAGGTCACCAAAGACCTGCGCATGCCGGACTTCCGCAAGTACGAGTTCAAGTTCGACAAGCCGGGTACCGCTTCCTGCGAAGCCACGCGCGAAATGGGCAAGTTCCTGCGCGACGTGATGAAGGACAACGAAGACAGCCGCAACTTCCGCATCTTCGGCCCGGATGAAACCGCGTCCAACCGTTGGAACAATGTGTTCGAAGTGTCCGGCAAGACCTGGTTCGCCGATTACTTCGAAGCCGACAAGACCAACGACTACCTGTCGCAAGACGGCCGCGTGATGGAAATCCTGTCGGAGCACACCTGCCAAGGCTGGCTGGAAGCGTACAACCTGACGGGCCGTCACGGCTTCTTCAGCTGCTATGAAGCGTTCATCCACGTCATCGACTCGATGTTCAACCAGCACGCCAAGTGGTTGAAGACCACCCGCGAGATCAACTGGCGCAAGCCGGTGCCGTCGCTGAACTACCTGCTGACCAGCCACGTCTGGCGTCAGGATCACAACGGCTTCAGCCACCAGGATCCGGGTTTCATCGATCACGTGGTGAACAAGAAGGCAGAGGTTATCCGTGTGTACCTGCCGCCTGATGCCAACACCCTGCTGTCGGTAACCGACCATGTGCTGCGTTCGCGTCACTATGTGAACGTTGTCGTGGCCGGCAAGCAGCCCGCACTGCAATACCTGACCATGGATCAGGCGATCAAGCACTGCACCAAGGGCGCCGGTATCTGGGATTGGGCCTCGAACGATGAAGGCGGCGAACCGGATGTGGTGATGGCTTGCGCGGGCGAAATCCCGACGATGGAAGCCCTGGCCGCAACCGACCTGCTGCGTCAGCACTTCCCGGACCTGAAGATCCGCTTCGTCAACGTTGTGGACCTGATGACGCTGCAACCGGAAGAAGAACACCCGCACGGCATGTCCGATCGCGAGTTCGACGCGCTGTTCACTGCCGACAAGCCGGTGATGTTCGCATTCCACGGCTACCCGTGGCTGATCCACCGCCTGACGTATCGTCGCAATGGCCACAGCAACATCCATGCTCGCGGTTACATCGAGGAAGGTTCCACCTCGACACCGTTCGACATGGTTGTGGTCAACCAGCTCGACCGCTTCAACCTCGCCATCGACGTGATTGATCGCGTCGAGAAGCTGCAAAAGACCGGTGCTCATGTTCGTCAGAAGTTTGTCGACAAGCTGGTCGAGCACGAGCAGTACATCGCTGAACATGGCGATGACCTGCCGGAAGTGAAGAACTGGAAGTGGCCGTACTAAACCGAACCAACACCAAAATCTAACGCTTCACTTGTCTATTTGCGGCCCACCTCACGGTGGGCCGTTTTTTCTTTTTGCGTCTTATTGCCATTGTCGTTAATTGATCGCGGTCAACCCTGATGGCGGGATGGCCCGCCACACTGCATCGGCCCGCATTGCCCGCGGCAAAAACGAAAAGGATTTTCATCATGCTTGCCCACGCCTTCAAACCACTCGTGATCAAGGGACGCTCGTTGCTGCCCGTCATCCAGGGAGGCATGGGTGTCGGCGTATCGGCTCACAGGCTGGCAGGCGCGGTAGCCAAGGAAGGCGCCGTGGGCACCGTCGCGTCAGTGGACCTGCGCCATCATCATCCGGATCTGGTCGAACGCTCCAAACATACCAAGGACACCGCCATCCTCGACGCGCTGAACTGCGAAGCGCTGGATCGTGAAATCCACCTTGCCCGCGATATCGCCAACGGTCAGGGCATGATCGCCGTGAATGTGATGAAGGCTGTCGATTGCCACGTCAAGCTGGTCCAGCAAGCCTGCGAATCCGGCGCCGACGCAATCGTCATGGGCGCCGGCCTGCCGTTCGACCTGCCCGAAGTCACCGCCGATTACCCCAACACCGCATTGATCCCCATCCTTTCCGATGTACGTGGCATTGCGGTGGTGTTGAAGAAATGGATGAAGAAGGGCCGCAAGCCCGACGCCATCGTGATCGAACATCCCGCGCATGCCGGGGGCCACTTGGGCGCAACCCGCCTGGACGATATCCACAACGAGAAATTCGATTTCGAGCGCGTACTGCCGGACACACTGGCGCTGTTCGACGAGCTGGGCATCCCGCGCGACGCGATCCCGCTGATCGTCGCCGGCGGCATCAACAGTCATGAAAAGGTCTGCCGTTACCTGGGCATGGGCGCCGCCGGGGTACAGCTGGGTACGGCGTTTGCCGTCACCGAGGAAGGCGATGCCCACCCCAATTTCAAGGCGGTGCTGGCCGGGGCGCAACAGGAGCAAATCGTTGAATTCATGAGTGTCGCCGGATTGCCTGCCCGCGCGGTGCTCACGCCTTGGCTCAAGAATTATCTCAACCGCGAAACCCGCTTGCAGGGGAATGCCAAGGCCGATCCCGCACGTTGCACGCAGGGGATGAACTGCCTGTCGGTTTGCGGATTACGCGATGGGCTGGCCAAGGTCGGGCAGTTCTGTATCGATCTGAAGCTCGCCGCCGCAATGCGGGGCGAAGTCAGCAAGGGCCTGTTCTTCCGTGGCGCGGACTCCCTGCCCTTCGGCGATGCGATTCGTCCCGTGCGTGAGTTGCTCGACTATCTGCTCACCGGGCAGAAGCCGGCCGGGCTGACCGCCTGATCGCGAGTTCCGTTCTGGAAAGGCCTGCTCCGGCAGGCCTTTTTGCTGTTCAGCGATAACGCGTCGGGTCCACGACTCCGGCCGCTTCGAAGCCCGCCTTGCGCAGGCGGCATGCATCGCATGCGCCGCAGGCACGGCCGTCATCGTCGGCCTGGTAGCAGCTCACCGTCAGGCCGTAATCCACCCCCAGCCGGATGCCCGTCTGAACGATCCGGGCCTTGCTCCATTGGATCAGCGGCGTGTGGATCGTCAGTGGCGAGCCTTCCACGCCAACCTTGGTCGCCAATCGCGCCATTGCCTGGAAAGCGGCGATGTACTCCGGACGGCAATCGGGATAGCCGGAATAATCGACCGCGTTGACACCGATGAAGATGTCGTCGGCCTTGAGTACCTCCGCCCACGCCAGGGCATACGACAGCAGGATGGTATTGCGCGCCGGCACGTAGGTCACCGGGATCGTCCCATCCTCCACGCCCGAGGTCGGCACATCGATGCTCGCATCGGTCAGTGCCGACCCGCCAAAAGCGGCCAGATCGATCCGCGCCACGCGATGCTCGACGGCCCCCAGCGCCTGTGCCACCCGCGCAGCCGCCTTCAGCTCGGCGTTATGGCGTTGTCCATAGTCGAACGACAATGCATAGGGCGCCAGATCCATGTCGCGGGCAATGGCAAGGCAGGTAGCGGAATCCAGCCCGCCGGACAACAGCACCACCGCGGGTCTGCGCGTCGTGTTCATGGTGTTTCCTCTTTCTTTTCCATGGCAGGCGTCGCCGGCAACAAGCCCTTCAGCGAACGCTCGGCCAGATCGTGATACAGATTGGTGCGGAACAGGCGGGCAACGGCAGCGGCGATCATCGTCGCGGCCAGCGTGGAAATCACCATGGCGTGACCATCGGTCATTTCCATCAGGATGACTGCGGAAGTGAGCGGGGCGCGCGTCACCGCGGCAAGCATAGCCGCCATGCCGATGGCCATCAGCTTGACGTGGATGCTGCTGTCGAACAGCGGCAGGAACCAACTACCGATGCCCGCCCCCAGCGAGAGCGACGGCGCGAAGATCCCACCAGGCAGGCCGGTCAGGAATGTCGCCAGCAGGCCGATGAACTTGAGCGGCAGGTAGTACCAGGGCAGCCCGTGCCCACTGGCGACTGCCACGCTGGTCGCTTCCGCGCCGCTACCGAAAATGGGTGCGATCAGGCCACACAGCGCGATCAGCAGACCACACCCGGCAATGAAATGGTACGGATGCACCAGCCGCCAGTGCGCCAGTGTCCTGGGCAGCCAACGGTGTGGATTGACGCACAACCACGAAAAGGCGCCGCCGAGAAGCCCCGCGACCACCGAAACCAGCACCATCGGCAGCAGGATGCCGTAATCGAAGTCCGGCACCCGGATACGCCCGAAGTACGTGTAGTTGCCCAGGAAAGCCAGCGACACCACGCCCGCAAGGATCACCGCGCCGATCAGCTTGCCGCTGGTTCTTTCCTCCACCGAGCGCGCCAATTCCTCGAATGCGAACACGATGCCGGCCAGCGGCGTGTTGAAGGCGGCCGCAATGCCAGCGGCGCCACCCGCGAGGATCAACTGCCGGCGGAATGTGGCATCCGCCAGCGGCACGAAGCGATGGCAGGCATACATGATGCTGGCGCCGATCTGCACCGTCGGCCCCTCGCGCCCCAGCACGAACCCCGACCCCAGGCCAGCAACGATCCCGACGAACTTGGCCAATGCAATGCGCAAACCCAGCAAGCGTTCCGCCATGGCTGGCTGATCGGCCACCTGCAACGCCGCCATTGCCTGCGGGATACCACTGCCTTCCGCACCGCGACCGATCCGCGTCATCAGCCAGCGTATCGCCATCCCTCCCAGAGGCAATGACAACAGCGGCCACCACCACCAGCGCTGAGTCAGCGCATCAAAGCCGGCAAACGCCCATTCGGCGGCCTTGGCGAGCATCACGGCAACCAGGCCGACCACAGCCGCGCCCAACCACAGCGTCAATGTGGCACGGGTTCTGTCGGGGAGTTCCTTGAGACGGGCAAGCAGATGTTTGAGCATGGGAATTGAATGGGGCAAAACTATTCCAGTGTAGTCGCTACCGGGCGAACAGCCCGCGACCCAGCTCAGACCCCCGGCTTTTCGCCCCACAGGATCTTGTGCAATTGCACCTGCATGCGTACCGGCAGCTTGTCTTCCAGCACCCAGTCGGCCAGCCTGGCTGGCGGCAGGCTATCCCAGACCGGCGAAAACAGGATCGGTGCAACCTGCTCCAGATTTCGGTCGCGAATGACCGTGCGGGCCCATTCGTAATCCTCGCGGCCCGCCAGGACGAACTTGATTTCATCGTTCGCCCCGAGCATGTCGAGGTTGCTCCACAAGTTCTTTTCCGTCTCGCCGGAGCCGGGCGCCTTCAGGTCGACAATGCGCGAAACGCGCGCATCGACCTCATTCACCGGTAATGCACCGCTGGTTTCCAGGCTGACGCTGTACCCGGCATCGCACAGATCGCGCAACAGTTGATGCACCGGCTTCTGCGCCAGCGGCTCGCCACCGGTCACGCAGACGTGCCGCGCGTCATAGCCGGCCACTTTTTCCAGAATGTCGGCGATGGTCATGGTTTCGCCACCATGGAAGGCATAGGCCGAGTCGCACCAGGTACAGCGCAGTGGACAGCCCGTCAGCCGCACGAATACCGTCGGCAGGCCAATCCGGCTGGTTTCGCCCTGGAGCGAATGGAATATCTCGGAAATGCGCAAGGATGCGCTGCGCATGCGGTTCTCCTTGTCGGGTAAACAGCCCGACGGATGCAATCGATCAAAGCACAACGGCCGTCCATGCGGGAGATCGCCCGCGGTACGGCCGTGCACAACGACGCCATTGTAAGCCGCCAACCTGCTGGCTGGCGACCGGGAATCGTGTCAGTTGGTAGCGAGCAGCGCCTTCTTGGCCGCTTCCGCCTTTTCCGAGTTGGGGTATTTCTCGATCAGGTTCAACAGGATCGCCCGCGCGCCCTTCTTGTCGCCCTTGGCGTTGGCCACGACGGCCAGACCGAACAGTGCGTCGGGGGCCAGCGGATCGTCCGGCGCCTTGACCACCACCTCGTTGTAGGCGGCTTCCGCGCCCTTGAAATCCTTAAGCGATGTCAGGCTGGTGCCGAGCCAGTACTGGGCCTCGGGCAACAACGGGCTGGCCGGGTGATCGCCAATGAACTTGCGCAGCCCGGCCGCCGCCTCTTTGTGCTTGCCATTCTTGGCCAGTGCCACCGCGCCATCCAGCGATTGCTCCACCGCCATCTGCTGCGCCTTGGCCTGGGCGACCTTGGCCTCCTCGATGGTCCGGACACGACCGTCCAGATCGACATACAGGTCCTTTTGCCGCTTTTCGGCCGCATCGGCGTTGTACTGCAACACCTCGACCTGACCACGCAGTGTGGCGATCTCCTGCTTCAATGCTTCGATCTGGTTGGTCAGATCGACCATGCGGCGCGACGCTGTTTCCAGTTGCGTGATGCGATCCTGTTGTTGCTTGGTCAACGTCTGCAATTGCTGGACACCTTCGCGCGCCTCGCTGTCGGCGAAGATGGCGGAATGCGCGGGCAGGCTGAGGGCCAGCGCGGTGAGGACGGCGAGTCGTTTCATGGACGTCATCTTGGGCAGTTTCATGGCGGGCTACAGGCTGAAAATGGAAAACGGCGACAGGAATCCCGTCGCCGCAAGACTAGGCGCATTCACCCCGCGCGACAAGCAAGCGGAGCCATGCAACGGACATGGCGCAAATTATTGCTGCTCGCCCTGGTAAACAATTTCGGCGCGACGGTTGCGTGCCCAGGCTTCCTCGGTATCGCCCAGTTCCAGGGGCTTTTCCTTGCCGAAGCTGACCGTCTCGATCTGCGCATCCTGCACGCCATAGGCGTTCATGTTCTTCTTGACCGCGTCGGCACGCTTCTGGCCCAGCGCCAAGTTGTATTCAGCGGTACCGCGTGCGTCGGTATGGCCCTGGATGATGATCTTGGCGCTATGGTTATCCAGCAGGTATTTGGAGTGGGCCTCCACCACCGGCGTGTATTCGCTCTTTACCACGAAGGAGTCGAAATCGAAGTACACGCGGCGGGTCGACAGCACATTGTTCGGGTCGGTCAGCGGGTTATAGCCCTTCTGTGCCAGGTCATTGCCTTGCGAGCCACTGGTGCTCGTTCCGGAAGTCGAAGCACCATCGGTCACCGGAGCCGGTGTCTGGGTGGACGAGCCATCGGTCTTCGGCTGGCTGGCGCAGGCGGCAAGCAACGCCGTGAGGGCGAGGCTGAGCGCGATCTTTTTCATGACATGAATCTCCTTGGTCAAAACCGGATCTGGCGGGTCGGCCGCATATGCGTCGTCGTCCAGCCAATAGCAGCAGCATAAACCGCAAACCTTACAAGATTTGCACGATGTATTACAAGCCATATGTGGGATGGGGCACGAATCACCACCCGTGCCCGGCAGCACATGCTAAACAGGCCCCACCTTTCGTGAAGCAGTTATTTTTCACGCCCTTAGCGCAACACCGGCCCCCAGGCCGGCTGGCGTACGTCGCCGGCCTGCACGCGCAGGCGCTGCTTGACGCGGCCATCGCGCGATACGGCATGCAAGACGCCTCGGCCGCCCAC
Organism: Chitiniphilus eburneus; assembly: GCF_005048205.1. Lineage (GTDB taxonomy): Bacteria > Pseudomonadota > Gammaproteobacteria > Burkholderiales > Chitinibacteraceae > Chitiniphilus > Chitiniphilus eburneus. Next base: position 364,180 of record NZ_SUMF01000002.1, on the reverse strand, counting down.
TTCCGTTTCGTACAGGATCATCCGCGCGTTGGGCGCGAAGGAAGGCGAATCATCGGCGCTGGTATCGGTCAGCACCTGCACCTGGCGACTGGCCATGTCCATGACCGCCACATGGAAACCATTGGTCTGGGTGACGAAAGTCAGGGTCTTGCCGTCGGGGCTGACCTTGGGCGACGCATTGTAGCCACCGGTAAAGGTCAGACGCTCGGCCTGCCCGCCAGAAGCCGACATCCGATAGATCTGCGGACTGCCGCCCCGGTCGGAGGTAAAGACAATGCTGCCGTCCGGCGTGAAATAGGCCTCGGTATTGATTTCACCGGTATTGGTCAGCCGGCGCGGCGTCCCGCCCTGCACCGGCACGGTGAAGATCTGGCTGCCGCCGTCGCGCGTCAGCGTTACCGCCAGCGTCTTGCCATCGGGGGCCCATGCGGGCGCGGAGTTGCTGCCCTTGAACGCCGCCACCTGCCAGCGCCGGCCGGTGGCCAGCTCCTGGGCATAGACAATGGGCTTCTTGTCCTCGAACGAGACATACGCCAGACGACCGCCATCGGGGGACCACTTGGGCGACATGATCGGCTCGTTGGACGCAACGATGGTCTGTGCGCCATAACCGTCCGCATCGGCCACCTGCAACTGGTAACGCTTGCCCTGCTTGAGCACATAGGCAATACGGCTGTTGAAGGCCCCGGGCTCGCCGGTGATCTTCTGGTAGATCATATCGGCAATCTGATGCGCCACGCGGCGCAGTTGCGTCGGTCGCGCCACCTTCTCATGCGCGATCAGCGTCTGCTTGGTGCCCAGGTCGATCAGCCAGAACTTGATCGAGAGATTGCCATCGCCAGCGGGCTCCACCCGGCCGACCAGCGCCGTCTGCGCGCCACGGCCGCTCAAGGCCGCCGCGTTGATCTGCTCGGGAGCATAGGGAACGGGCGACAGATCGCCGGCGCCGATCACCTTGAACAACCCGCTGCGACTGAGATCGTCCGCGATCACCGGCGTCAGCGGCTGTTGCTGCGCCTGTTCGCTCTGGAACGGGGCAATCGCGATGGGATACTGGTTGGCGCCGACGCCGACCACTTCGATGCTCATGTCGGCATGCGCCGCCGTACTCGCGGCCAACAGGCCCGCGACCAGGAATTTGAAGATGCGCTCCAGCATTGCGTCGCTCCTTCGGGCCATGCGATGGCCCTGTTGTCGATCGGCTCCGTCCGCGTCAGTCACGCAGGCGGAAAGTGATGTTCCATTGGCGCTCGCCCCCGCTGAACGGCTTGCCCGAAGGCAGGGGCGGGAACTGCCGCAGTCCGGTGATGGCCCGCTCGATGGCCTGGTTATACGCAGCGTCGCCGCTGGAACGTACCAGCTCGATGTTCTGGATCTCGCCGCTGGGTAGCAGGCTGATCCGGTAGACGGCGCTGGGGTTGCCCGCGCCGGTATCGTCGTAGGTCAGGCGCGATTTGATCAGTGCCGTCACCCGCGCGCGGTAATCGTCGCCGACACCGGTGCCGCTGCCTTGCCCAGTACTGCCGGTGGGCGCGTTCGGGTCGGTGCCCTTGCCACCCGGCTTGGCACCAGGCTGCGGTTTCGCGCCCGGCTTGAGCAGGGCATCCATCGACAATGCGTCGTCCATTTCGCTACGCGGACGCGGCTTCGGCGTGGGCTTGCTGGTAGGGGTCGGCACCACCTTGGCCGGCGTTGGCTTCGGCGCAGGCGTCGGTGTTACCACCGGGGTCGGGGTGGGCGTCGGGCGTGGTGTGGGGGTAGGACGCGGCGTCGGCTTGGGCTTGACCTTTTCCGTGGCGATGTCCGGGTCCTTTTCGACCGGCGCGGGCGGGGCGGGTGGAATGGGCTTGGGCTTTTCCACCGGTGCCGGCGGCATATGATCGCTCTCAGCCGGTGGCGGACCCCACAGCTCCACTTCCACCGGCTGCGGCTTTTTGGTCTGCCACTGCACCGAGATCAGCAGGAAAACGACGAACAGGACGTGTACCACCAAGGCCAGCAGGAAGCTCAAGCCACGGTGCGCCTCGCGCTCGTTGATTGCCTGACGCGGACTCATGTGCCGGAACGCTGCTCCACCAGCAGCCCGACGCGGGCGATCTGCGCGCGCTTGAGCGCATCCATCGCGTTCATCACCAGTTCGTATTTCACGCCCTTGTCGGCGGCGATGACCACCGGGCGCTCGGGATCACTGGCCAGCCGCGCCTTGACCAGCTCCGCCAGCGCAGGGGCATCGGCGGCGGATTCGCTGATGTTGCCGCTGTCGATCAGCTTCATTGCGCCGTTGGCGTCGATTTCCACGCGCAGCGGTTGTGCGCGCACTTCGCGGTCGGTGGTGGCGCCCACCGTCGGCAACGCAATGGTGCCCTGCTGCATCATCGGTGCGGTCACCATGAAGATCACCAGCAGCACCAGCATCACGTCGATATATGGCACGACGTTGATCTGGTTCATTGCACGGCGGGGTCTGCGATGTCCGGCCATCTCGTTGCCCTCGTTCCTTTACTTCGCAGCCTGACGCTGCAGGATGTTGAGGAATTCCTCGGAGAAGGCGTCGAAGCGGTTGGCCAGGCCATCCACATCGTGCGCGAAGCGGTTGTACGCGACAGTGGCCGGAATCGCCGCGAACAGGCCGATGGCGGTGGCCACCAGCGCCTCGGCAATACCGGGCGCGACGGTGGCCAGCGTGGCCTGCCCAACATTCGCCAGGCCGCGGAACGCATGCATGATGCCCCACACCGTGCCGAACAGGCCGATATAGGGCGATACCGAGCCGACCGAGGCCAGAAAGGACGTGTGCTTGTCCAGGTAGTCGAGTTCGCGCTGCGTGGCAGCACGCATCGCGCGCCGGGTGCCGTCCATGATGTCGGACAGCTCCATGCCACCGCGCTGGCGCAGCTTCTGGAACTCGGTGAAGCCCGCCACGAAGATCTTTTCCAGGCCGATGGCATTGCCGCGCCGGGTATGCTCGTAGAGCCCGGCCAGATCGGTGCCGCTCCAGAAACGATCTTCGAAATCGTCGGTACGGCGCAGGGCGGTACGCAGCGTGAAGAACTTGCTGAAAATGTGCCACCAGGACAGCAGCGACAGCAGCACCAGCAGTGCCATCACCAGTTGCACGACGAAGCTGGCCTGCGTGACCAGCGTGAGGATAGACATGTCTTGCGCGCCGACTGCGACGTCCACCTTATTCTCCCTTCGCTTGTTTTCAGGCGTTGCCGGATTGTCCGACAAAACCCGTGCTTACGTGAACCAAATCTTCCCGACCTGTGAAGCTGGCTTTTGTTCCTATCCTGGCTGATCGCCCGGGGGGTTGAGCCCGAAATGCTGGTAGGCCAGCAGGGTGGCAACCCGTCCGCGTGGCGTGCGTTGCAACAAGCCTTGCTGGATCAGGTAAGGCTCCAGCACGTCCTCGATGGTGTCCGATGCCTCACCGATCGCAGCCGCCACGTTGTCCAGTCCGACCGGGCCGCCGCCGAATTTCTCGATCACCGCCGACAGCAACTTGCGGTCCATCACATCCAGCCCCGCATGATCGACATCGAGCATGCGCAGCGCGGCATCGGCCACCTCGCGGGTGACGAGGCCGTCCGCGCGAACGTCGGCGTAGTCGCGCACCCGGCGCAGCAGGCGGTTGGCAATCCGCGGCGTGCCGCGCGAACGACGCGCCACCTCGAACGCCCCCTCGCCATCCATCTCCACATTCAGCAAGGAGGACGAACGCTCGACGATGCGGGTCAGTTCTTCCGCCGTGTAGAACTCGAGCCGCGCGACGATACCAAAACGATCGCGCAACGGGTTGGTCAACATGCCAGCCCGCGTGGTGGCGCCGACCAGCGTGAACGGCGGCAGGTCCAGCTTCACCGAACGTGCCGCCGGGCCTTCGCCGATCATGATGTCCAGCTGGAAGTCCTCCAGCGCGGGGTAGAGGATTTCCTCCACCACGGGCGAAAGACGGTGGATTTCGTCGATGAACAGCACGTCGTGCGGTTCGAGATTGGTCAGCAGTGCGGCAAGGTCGCCGGCACGCTCCAGCACCGGCCCGCTGGTCTGGCGCAGATTCACCCCCAGCTCGCGCGAAATGATGTGCGCCAGCGTGGTCTTGCCCAGGCCGGGCGGCCCGAACAGCAATACGTGATCGAGTGCTTCGCCGCGTTTCTTGGCCGCCTCGATGAAGATTTCCAGTTGCCCGCGCGCCTTTTTCTGCCCGACGTATTCGTCGAGCAGCTTGGGCCGCAATGCACGCTCCAACTGTTCTTCCTGCTGGGAAAGGGTCTTGGCGGTGACCATGCGCTCGGGTGGCGCGGCAGAGAGGGAATCGGTTTCGATCATCGGGAAAACCTGGGCGCAAGGTGGAAATACAAGGCGACCAGCACCGCTGCTGCCGCATACCCGGCCATGATATCGGAGAAATGGTGCACCCCCAGCACCACCCGCGCCAATCCACCACCCAGGATCCAGAGCGTCCCCAGCGCAACCCAGCAGGGCCACGCCCGCGGCCAGCGCCGGCGCAGCAGCCACGCCGCCGCGCAGCCCAGCCCCCATGCCGCCATGGCATGGCCACTGGGAAACGACGAGCCATGTACCGTCATCAGGTAGTCCAGTTCCGGGCGAGGGCGGTTGACCAGCAGTTTGAGCAGGCTGTTGCCTCCCCAAACCGACAGCAGGAACAACGGCAACCCCGGCCAGGCGCTGCGTCCAACCCGGTACAACGCCAGGCCGAGCAGGCAGGCGATCGTCATCGAACCGGCAAAGCTGCCCGCCCGCGCGGCCCACTGCGCGACCGTCACCCAATGGGGGCCCAGGTTGTACAGCGCGACGGAAACCCCGGCATCCAGATTCACGAGGGGAGCACTGCCCAGCAGCAGCCACAATGTGACGAAGCCCACGGCGCCAGCCATGGCCAGCCAGCCGGTCCACCCCACATACCAGCGACGCATGTTCAGGCCTTGGCAACCTTGGTGGTTCGGGCCTTGGGCGCCTTCTGCTTGGGCACCAGCCGCACCAGCGTGGAACGATTGGCCGGTCCGGGCGGCTGCACTTCGAACCAGCCGGTGGCCTTGATCAGGCTGGAGAGCTTGGCGTAGCCATAGTTGCGCGAGTCGAAATCGGGGTGCTGCTGACCGAGCAGGCTGCCGATACCGCTGAGGTTGGCCCAGCCTTCGTCATCGGACAGCTTGACCAGCGCATCGGACAGCAAACGCTTTAAGCGCTTGTCGATCGCCAGCAACTGCGCCGGCTCGGCCACAGCGGGCTGGTCGCTCAGCAACGGGTTCAGATCGTCCAGGTCGGCGGGTTGCAGGATTTCCACGTAGACGAACTTGCTGCATGCCTTGACGAAGGCTTCCGGCGTTTTCTGTTCGCCAAAGCCCCACACCACCACGCCATCCTCGCGCAGTCGCGTGGCCAGACGGCTGAAATCGCTGTCGCTCGATACCAGGCAAAAGCTCTCGTAGCGCTCGGAGTGCAACAGATCCATGGCATCGATCACCATGGCAATATCGGAGGCGTTCTTGCCCTTGGTATTGGGAAACTGCTGCACCGGGTGAATGGCAAAACGAGCACACAAGTCGCGCCACGAACGTTCGTGCCGGCTGAAGTCGCCATAGACGCGCTTGAGCGCCAGCGTTCCCAGCTTGCCTGCCTCATCGAGAACCTGTTCGATCCAGGTAGGCGAAACATTATCGGCATCGATCAACACGGCTACGTTTGCCATGGGCGCTCCTTGCGGGTTGGTTCACTTTTTTTGGTTAGCTGGCGGGCTGCTTCAGACGCGCGCCAGTCGCTTCAATGCCTGCCGGATGCCGTCGGAGACTTCCGTACCGGCGGGGAGATCCTTGATCGCGGCGCCGGCTTCGCGCTCGTTGTAACCCAGCGCCAGCAAGGCATGCAGGATATCGTTGTTCACACCGGCCGGCGCCGCGGCGGTCATCGACGGCACGCCGCCGGTGACGGGCAGGCCGCCCAGCTTGCCCTTGAGCTCCAGCACCAGACGCTCGGCTGTCTTCTTGCCGATGCCGGGCACTTTGGACAGGCGCGCCACATCCTCGCTGGCAATCGCCAGCGCCAGCTCATCCCCGGAAAGCCCGGACAGGATGGCCAGCGCGATCTTGGCGCCGATGCCGGAAATCTTGATCAGCTCGCGAAACAGATCGCGCTCGACACGGCTGGCAAAACCATAGAGCAATTGCGCATCCTCGCGCACCACCAGGTGAGTGAACAGCTCCACCTTCGCACCCACCGCCGGCAATACATACAGCGTGCTCATCGGCACATCCAGTTCGTAGCCGACGCCATGGGCGTCCACGACGACATGAGGTGGCTGCTTTTCGAGCAGCGTTCCGGAAAGGCGGCCGATCATGAGGATTCCTTCGTTGTGGCGGTCAAACGACAACGCGCCCCGTGAATACGGAGCGCGTCTCGCGGGTTCGCCAGTATGAACGAAGCAAACCGGGGCGTCAGTCGAACAGCTCTTCCAGAAAGCTCTTTTTGCGATAGTGCTTTTGCCGCTTGTAGGCGTCGTGGTCCTGGTAGTGCGGCTGGGCTGGCGGGTAGGGCTGCGCCGTCGGCGCGGGCGCCGGGGCGGGAGCCTGATCCCGGGCGCTACGTTCGATGATCTTGTCCAGTTCGCCACGATCCAGCCAGACACCACGGCATTGCGGGCAGTAATCGATCTCCACGCCCTGACGCTCACTCATCACCAGTTGCGTGGTCTTGCAGACCGGGCAGTCCATGAAGGTTTCTCTTTGGGAAATAAGGAAACGTTAGGGACCGCTGGCTGCACGGGTAGTTCCTGAGAATGGCCTCAGATCAGGCGACCGCGACGAATCGAACGGCCCTGCTTTTGCAGTTGCCCCGCCACGCCGCTGGCGTGCTGCGAGTGGGCCAGCGCCACGGCGAGCGCGTCGGCCGCGTCGGCTTGCGGAATGCCGCTCAGGCGCAGCAGCCGCTGCACCATGTGGCCGACCTGATCCTTATCCGCGTGGCCATTGCCGACCACGGCCTGCTTGACCTGCAAGGCGGTGTACTCCGCGATGGGCAACCCTGCCAGCACCAGTGCCGCAATCACCGCGCCGCGCGCCTGGCCGAGCAACAGCGTGGACTGCGGGTTGACGTTGACGAAGACGATTTCCACCGCCGCGATGTCGGGCTGGTAAGTTTCGACGATCTGGGCAATGCCGTCGAGCAAGGCCTTGACCCGCTCCGGCAAGGTGCCGCCGACCGGCGTCTTGATGCAACCGGAAGCCACGTAACTGCGCTGCTGACCCGCAACATCGATCACACCGAAGCCGGCGATGCGGGAGCCGGGGTCGATGCCGAGAACGCGCATCACTCGTCGCCGAGCACGCTGTCGCCCTTGCCGAACGTCCAGTGGCGACTGATGCCGATCACATCGGTGTCCTTGCGGATTTCCGGCGGGAAGGCCCCGTAGGGCGCGGCTTGCTTCACGATCCGCAGCGCGGCGGCATCCAGCTCCGCGTTGCCGGACGATTTACCGATTTCCGCCGAAGTCACGTTGCCGTTGGCATCGATCTCCACGTCCAGCCGCAACCGGCCGTACAGCTTCTGGCCATTCTTGTCCGTGGGATACGCCAGATTGCCCAGGCGCTCCACCTTCATCCGCCAATCCTCCACATACCGCGCAAAGCGATATTCCCGGGCACGGGCGCCGATGAAGGTTTTGCGGGGGCGGGTCTGGTAAGCCTCCAGGCGCTTGCTCACCTGCGCGGCCAGGCCGGACAGCTCGCGCGCCTGCTGGCGGATTTCCTCAGGGTCCACGCCCGGCTGCGCGTCCGTGGTGGGCGCATCCTGCTTTTCCGTCTGGCCCAGGGTGCCGTCACGCTCCAGCTTGGTCATCAGTTGCCGGGTGCGCTGCTCCAGTTGCTGCTGCCGTGCCTGCGTGCGCTCCAGCTCGGCCGACGGCGTTTTCGCCAGCACGGGCAGGGGACTCTTGACCCGGCGATTCTCCGCGTCGGTATTGCCGCCCCCATCGAGGTTGACCTGTGCATCCACCTCGGCCTTGGCCGGCGCGGTGTCGGTCCGCTGATTGACCAGCACCACCTCCAGCGGCTGGCTGGAAAACAGCGTGCGCGGATCGGGCAGCACGAACTTGATGCCGAAGATAGGTGCAGCGTGGGCGAGCAGGGATAGCGCCAGCGCGACTGCCATGAAACGTTGCCCGCGATCCATTGCCAAATTCCTGACCGACCCTGTTGAAGAATCGGGCGAGTGTAGCATAGCCCCTGAAAGCCACCCCCGACGGCAGGGAGTAGCCGTCCGGGGCAACGGGACGCGCGGTAAATCACCCCCCAGCCGAAGGGTTTGCCACACCCCGAGGGCTTGCTTAATATGCGCTATACCCCATTTGTAAGAGAAGGTGCATACCCATGCGTATCGCAGGCATCGTGGCAATGGCGTTGTTCGCTTCCTGTAGCTTTGCTGCGGAGGACGGCGCCAAGGTAGCGGCAAAATACAACTGCCTGGCGTGCCACGCGGTGGACCACAAGATCGTCGGCCCTGCATACAAGGAGATCGCCAAGAAGTATCGCGGGCAGAAAGGCATCGAGGAAAAGCTGATGGTCCGCGTGAAACAGGGCGGCAGCGGGAACTGGGGGCAGATCGCGATGCCGGCGCAACAGATCGGCGATGCGGATTTGCGCGTCATCGTGCGGTGGGTGCTCGCGCAATAACAATTGTGCGATGGACCAGCGGCCAGTATTCAGGCTTATTGCATGTGGGCAGCGAACTGACTTAAGCTGCCTGCCCATTTGGCAGCGAATCGTTTTGTAAGGTTAGCTGCGGATTTGCGAGCATGAACGCCACAAAAAGCGAGTAAGACGATGGCCAAACTCACAGAGCAAGACATCCTCGGCTGGAACGGTCCGGAAGAGGATTACATGAACGCGGATCACCTGGCTTTCTTCCGGGAGCGCCTGCTCCACATGAAGGAAGAGCTGCTGGCCAACGCCAGCCAGACCAGCCAGCACTTGCAGGAGCAGGAAGCCACGCCCGATCCGGCCGACCGCGCCACGCTGGAAGAGGAATACGCGCTGGAGCTGCGTACCCGCGACCGCGAGCGCAAGCTGCTGATGAAGATCGACTCCACGGTGAAGAAAATCGACGATGGCTCCTACGGCTATTGCGAAGACACTGGCGAGCCGATCGGCCTCGCGCGCTTGATGGCCCGGCCGACGGCATCGCTGTCGCTGGAAGCCCAGGAGCGCCGCGAACGCCTGAAGAAGCAGTACGCCGACTAGGCATCGCGCGTTCTCATGAGCACCGATTCGCCGGACTTGCTGGCCGGCGCACGGACACTGGTGGCCAGGGCTGGCGCGCGCGTCACGCCCTGGCGCGTCAAGGTGCTCGCCGCGCTGATGAGCGCGCATCGCCCGCTTTCTCACCTGGACGTCCTCGCCGCGCTCGATCCCGACGCGGATCGCGTCACCGTCTATCGCGTGCTCGACTGGCTGACCGACGTGGGGCTTGCCCACAAGCTGGCTGGCGATGATCGGGTATGGCGGTTTTCCGTCAGCCCTGTCCCCCATAGCCACGCTCACTTCCATTGCCATCGCTGTGGACGCTTCTTCTGCCTGGAGGAAGTCAGCACCGATCTGCCGCTTCCGCTACCCGGCGGATTCGTGGCGGAGGCCCTGGAAATCACGGTCAAAGGCATTTGCGCCGACTGTCGTTAGGCGCTAATCTACTTCCCTTGCTCAAAATTAATGCAGTGCGCAATCCGATTGAGATATTCAATCGCCGCGCCGTATTGCACCGCTAGGGAACACCATGCATTACCAGACCGACGACGTTCGCATTCGCGAAATCAAGGAACTGCTGCCGCCGATCGCCCTGCTGGAAAAGTATCCGGTTACCGATACCGCTTCGGCCACCACGTTCGAATCGCGACAAGCCATCCACAATATCCTGCAAGGCACGGATGATCGCCTGTTGGTCATCGTCGGCCCCTGTTCCATTCACGATACCGAAGCCGCGCTGGAATACGGCCGCAAGCTGAAGGTGTTGCGGGAGCAGTACAAGGATCGTCTCGAAGTGGTGATGCGCGTTTATTTCGAAAAGCCGCGTACCACGGTGGGCTGGAAGGGTCTGATCAACGATCCCTACCTGAACGGCAGCTTCAATATCAACGACGGGCTGCGCATTGCGCGCAAGTTGCTGCTCGATCTGAACGATATGGCATTGCCCACCGCCGGCGAATACCTGGACATGATCACGCCGCAATACATGGCCGATCTGATGAGCTGGGGCGCCATTGGCGCACGCACCACCGAATCGCAGGTCCATCGCGAGCTGTCTTCCGGCCTGTCCTGCCCGGTGGGCTTCAAGAATGGCACCGACGGCAATCTCAAGATCGCCATCGATGCGATTCGCGCCGCCGGCCAGCCGCATCATTTCCTGTCGGTGACCAAGTATGGCCACTCGGCCATCGTCTCCACCGCCGGCAACCCGGATTGCCACATCATCCTGCGGGGCGGCAAGGAACCGAACTACGACGCCAACCATGTGCGCGCCGCCCAGGCCGATCTGGCCGCAGCGGGCCTGCCGGAAAAGGTCATGGTCGACTTCAGCCATGCCAATAGCCGCAAGGACTACCGCCGTCAGATCGAAGTGTGCAACGACACCTGTGCACAGGTTTCCTCCGGCAACCACGCGTTGTTCGGGGTGATGATCGAATCGCACCTGATCGAAGGGCGCCAGGATCTGGTGGGCGACAAGGCAGCCTGCTACGGCCAGTCGATCACCGATGCCTGCATCGGCTGGAGCGATACGGAGAAGGTCCTGGCCGACCTGGCCAATGCCGTGGCGGAGCGCCGCGCGTTTGCCCGTCTGGCGGCAACCACCGCCTGACCCAGGCAGAAACTGCGCGCCATGCAACGCCCCGCACTGCGGGGCGTTGACGTATTCGGCATGGCAATTACCCTCGCGCTGCTAGGGCGTGTCGTCACATGTTTTGCGGCAGCGCTGGGCCGAAAAAGCACCAGCCATCAGGCGCGCGACGCAGCCAATAACCGGTTATTGGCAAGGAGCGCAACGCAGTGGATGGTGTTTTTTCCGCCCAGCCCTGCGGGTTCGGGGCAGTTCGGGCGCTGCGCGGTGTCGCAGGCCGCTTGCGGTATCCATACCGCCGCGCGTCCAGCGCCTGGCGCGGCATCCCGAACTGCGCCGAACGCTGTCGTGAAACATGTGACGACACGCCCTAAGCTGAGTTCGTTCGTATCGGAGCCTGTATGCATCTCCCGATTCACTTGCTCGCATTGCAGCAGGCCGAAATGCCCTGGCGCAAGGCAGTCTGTGGCGCCATCAGCGTCGGCCTGCCCATGCTGATCGCCTATTGCCTGGATCAGCCGTACGGCATCCTGTTCGGCGCCATCGGCGGCCTCTACGCCAGCTTCCTGGATTTTGGCGGAACCTTCCGCCATCGCGCATCGACCCAGGCCTGGGGCCTGGCGCTGATCTTTTCGGCCGGCATCGCGGGCAACCTGATCGGCTCCGCCTCGCCTGCCTTGCTGCTACTGCTGCTGGCGATGTTATGCCTGGGGGTCGGCTGGATCGATGGCACCGGCGTGGCACTCGAGACCATTGCCCGTTTCGTCGTACTGGCATTCCTGATCTACGCCTACCTGCCCGCACCACCGTGGTCCGCACTGATCTTTGCGGTGCTGGGCATTGCCATCGGGCTTGCCGCCGTCGGGGTGGACAGCATGATCTGGCCTCGCGCCTTGCCCCGAACCCATCCGGGGCTGGTCAACAGCATCGGCAAGGTCATGCGGGGACGCAATGCGGGATGGACCCATGCGCTGGGCTTTTCAGCCACCACCTGCGCCGCAATGTGGCTGGCGCTCGACCTTCACTACACCAGACCAGCATGGGTCACCGCCGTCACGCTGTTCGTCATCAGGCCGGATGGTCCCGACAGCCTGCGCCGCTTGTTCCAGACCGCGTTCGGCACGCTGGCCGGCGCGGCTGCCGCCTGGTGCATCAGCCACATCCTTCCTTATATGGGATTGATGCTGGTCTGGGTCACGATACTGGCGTTCCTGCGGCCGTTGGCCGTTGCGCGCAATCAGTGGGCCGCCTCGGCGGTGATGACCGCCATGATCCTGCTGCTGTTCGATATCGTGCTGCTACCAGCGGGGCAGGGCGCCGGCGCCGCCATCCTGCGGGTACGCCTGAACGACGCGATGCTGGGTGCCATGGTTGCCCTGATCGGCGTTGCGCTGTTCAACCGGGATGCGCGACGTCACCTGCTGGCGCATCTGCGCGATTGAGATGAACGTCGATGAGGACTAACTGCGGCGGGTGCCCAGCGCCTGACGCACCCAGGCCTCGACCGCGGCCTCGTCGATCACACCTTGCGGCCCTGCCTGTACCTCCGCCAGGTTCACGCCCAGGCGTGCCGCCAGCGAGGCCGCCGTCCTGGTCACCTGTAGCACCGGCTCCGGCGTACCCTCCACAGAGGCGGAAACCGGAAGCGAAGTTTCGCAAACAGGGGGCAGACCATCCACCCAGGTCAGCCATTCGCTGTCCGGCTCTTCGACTTCCATCATCAGCAACAATTCATCGCTGCCGATCTCGTCATTCAGGGCCACCACGAAACTCTCGATCACGCCATCGGTCGAGGCATGGACCAGCAGTTGCTCGCCGTCCAGCAACAGGCTGATCAACGGCGCATCGACCTCAACGTAGTCGCCGGGGCTCGCCAACAGCGCCTCGACGCGTGCTGCGCCGGGCATAGTCGGTGCGCATATCAGGTGAGTGGTGGTTTGTTTCATGCCATTGGCACAAATTGGTGAAAGATTGATGTAGCGCGGCCGGTACGGAAATATGCTGCCAGTATTCAAATAAAGTAAATCGTTCTGTATCGCCGGATTCACGCTGTCAGGTATTGATCTTCGCCAAGATAACACCATCGGGCGAAGATTATGCTGCTCGGCGTGCGTATTGCGGTGCAACAAAACCGCACTACGATTAGTCAGACACCCCATCCGTGCCTTGCCAAGGAGCTTCCATGGTCCACGAAAACATTCTGTTCGACGACATCCGCCCAGGCATGCGCTATGAGCGTAAGCACACGGTTCGAGCCAGCGATATCACGCTGTTCGGCATGATTGCCGGTTCCAGGGGCGAAGGTGAACAGCGTAGCGTACCCGCGCTCGGCGCGTTCCCGCTGTTCTCGTCGACCACCACCAATTTCTTTCCCGGCAACGGTTCCATCCTGGCGGGCCACGAACTGAAATCGCACGGCTGGATTCGTGAATCCGACGAACTGACCATCGCGCTGGAAGTCACGGAAAAACACGAAGTCTCGAAGCAGGTCCAGATGGAGTGCCGCTGCGAGAACCAACTCGGCGAAGTGATCGCCTCCGGCCCCATCATTGTGGTGCCGCCGACCGAAAAACGCCTGAATCGTTTTGAAGAGCCGCCACAACTCACCCTGCGCCAGCACCACGTGTTCACGGCCTTGCGCGCCAAGGCAGAGAAATTCCCCCCAGTTCCCACCGCGGTTGTCCATCCTTGTGACCGCGATTCGCTGCTGGGCGCGCTGGAAGCAGCCAAGGCCGGCCTGATCACGCCAATCCTGGTCGGTCCCGAAGGCAAGATCCTGGGCATTGCAGCCACGGTTGGCGTCGACCTGACCGGAATCCAGATCGTCCACGCAGAACACAGCCACGAAGCCGCCGACAAGGCCGTGGCACTGTGCCGCAGCGGCGAGGCGCAGGCACTGATGAAGGGCAGCCTGCACACCGATGAGATGATGCGTGCCGCCATGAGCTCCAGCACCGGCCTGCGCGCCGGCAAGCGCGTGTCGCACGTGTTCGTGATGGACGTACCCGCCTATGGCCGCCCGCTGCTGGTGACCGATGCTGCCATCAACATCGCGCCCGATCTCGGCGCCAAGGTGGACATCACGCAGAACGCCATCAACCTGGCCAAGATTCTCGGCATCGAGGAACCCAAGGTTGCCATTCTCTCCGCGGTCGAAACCGTCTACGAGAAGATGCCTTCCACATTCGACGCCGCATTGCTCTGCAAGATGGCTGATCGCGGCCAGATCCAGGGCGGCGTGCTGGATGGCCCGCTGGCTTTCGACAACGCCATCTCGATGGTCGCAGCCAAGACCAAAGGCATCAAGTCGCCGGTGGCGGGCCAGGCCGACATTCTGGTCGTGCCGGATATCGAATCGGGCAATATGCTTGCCAAAACAATGAGCTATTTCGCAGGGGCGGATTCGGCGGGGATCGTCCTCGGCGCCCGGGTACCAATCGTGCTGACCAGCCGCGCGGACGATGTGAAGGCTCGCCTCGCATCGGCAGCCGTCATGGCGCTGGTGGCGCATGCAGGACGCAAAGGAGACTGAATACAAATGAAACAACTCATTCTGGTGATCAACGCCGGTTCTTCCAGCATCAAGTTCTCCCTGTTCGAACAGGGTGAACCCGATCCGGTCCTGCTCTACAAGGGCCAGGTCGAAGGGATCTACGTAGAGCCTTACTTCACGGCCAAATCCGCGGATGGCGACAAGCTGGCTGCGGAAAACCTGCCGGCGGATGGGCCCAAGAGCCATGATCAGGCACTGCGCCATATCCTGAAGTGGCTGGAAAACCACACCGCCGGTCGCAAGCTGGCTGTCATCGGGCATCGCGTCGTGCATGGCGGCCGTCGCTTCTCGCGCCCCGAGCTGGTCACCCACGAGATCATTTCCGAACTGGAAGCACTGGTGCCGCTGGCGCCGTTGCACGCACCGCACAACATCACGCCGATCCGCATCCTGGCCGAACTGTTGCCCGGCGTACCGCAAGTGGTCTGCTTCGACACCGCGTTCCACGCCAACCAGCCTGAAATCAATCAGCTGTATGCCTTGCCATACGATTTTTCGCAGCGCGAAGGCATTCGCCGCTATGGCTTCCACGGCCTTTCCTACGAGTACATCGCAGCAGTACTGCCGGAAATCGATGCGCGTGCAGCGGCCGGCCGTACCGTGGTCGCCCACTTGGGCAACGGTGCGTCGATGGCGGCCCTCTCGGCCTGCCATGGCGTGGCTTCCACCATGGGCTTCACCGCGCTGGAAGGCTTGCCGATGGGCACGCGCACCGGTTCGATCGATGCCGGCGTGGTCCTGCACCTGATGAACCATCTGCATATGGATGCCAAGGGGATCGAGGATCTGCTGTACAAGAAATCCGGCCTGCTGGGCTTGTCCGGCATTTCCAGCGACATGCGCGAGCTGCACGCCAGCGACGATCCGCGCGCCAAGCTGGCAGTGGATTATTTCGTCAGCAAGATCGCTCGCGAAGCCGCATCCCTTGCCGTGACGCTGCAAGGCATCGATGCGCTGGTGTTCACCGCGGGCATTGGCGAAAACGACGACATCGTGCGTCGCGATGTGTGCCGGCAACTGGGCTGGCTGGGTGTGGAACTGGACGAATCGCTGAATGCTCAGCGCAGCGGCCAGCCACGGTTGATTTCCACCCCGCAAAGCCAGGTGGCGGTCTATGTCGTGCCGACCAACGAAGAACTGATGATCGCGCGCCATTCCCTGGGATGCGTGGACGAAACCGCCTCGCAGTACGCCGCGACGCCGACTCCCGCCTGACCATCCATCGTCAGCGGGCCGTCCTACACGACCGCAGCACCAAAGCAACCTGGCCCTCATGGCCAGGTTGTTTTTTGTCCGGGTCCTCCTGGGCGCGGGTTCGTCATCGTGGCTTCACCATCGAACGAAATACTTCCTTGCTTGTCAGGCAGAGCCTGCGTCCCTACGATACGCGGGACTTTTATTGGTGGAGAAGGCAATGCAGCAAGACGACGTGGTGATCGACACCACACCTGAACCGAGGCGCGTGGATGCGATAGGCGGGTGGCTATGGATCATCGGCGCGTTTTCGTTGTATCGCCGGAGCTGGTTGCAGTGGACGGCGATGTCGGCGCTGTTCTTCATTCTGGCTTTTGCGCTATCTGCATTGCCCCTGGTATCGATCGCAGCCACGATCGTGACGCCGGTTCTGGTCGCGGGGATGATGGATGCCGCCGATCGCTGCCACCGTGGCGAATCCTTCCAGGTTCTCGACCTGTTCAACGGCTTCAAGCGCAATACCCGGGAACTGCTGCTGGTCGGCGCCTTCTATCTGGTCGCCTGGCTGGCCTTCTTCATGATCCTGATGCTGATGGTCGAACTCCTGGGACTGAAATCGCAGTTGATCGTACTCAGCCAGGAAGCGCTATCGGCCAAGAACACGCCGGCACAGAGCCCTTCAAGCGCATTGGTATGGTTCGGCCTGTTCGCCTTCATCGGCGGGCTGCTGGTATCCAGCATCTATTTCTTCGCGCCCGCGCTGGTCATGTTGCGCGGGATGCGCGCCGTCGAAGCCATGAAGCTCAGTTATGTGGCGTTCTGGCGCAATTTCCTGCCGATCCTGGTGTTCAGCATCGCGTTCGTGGCCTTGACCATCCTGGCATCGATCCCGCTTTTTCTCGGCTTTATCGTGTTGATTCCCCTGGCTTTGCTAGCCCCCTACGCCGCATACGTCGGCATCTTCGAATAAATCGCCGTCAAGGATCGAGCGTGTCAGAGAGCCCCTACAAAGGTAAGACCGGCATACAGCGCGTGTTCAATGCGCTGGGTTACTCCATCGACGGCCTGAAAGCGGGCTGGGCCAACGAGGCCGCGTTCCGGCAGGTGTCGTTGCTGGCCTGTGTCGGCGTGCCACTGGCGCTGTTCGTCGGCCTTCCCGGCTGGGCCCGCGTCGCCGTCATCGCCAGCCACCTGCTGACCGTGATCGTCGAACTGCTCAATTCCGCGATCGAAGCAGCAGTCGACCATACTTCGCTGGAGAAACATCATCTGGCAAAGCGAGCCAAGGACCTGGGTAGCGCCGCCCAGTTGATCTGCCTGATCAATCTGGCACTCATGTGGGGGCTCGCCCTGCTGGGATGAGGCGCGGCAAACGCAAAAAAGCCCTCGGCGGACGAGGGCTTTTGCATTTGCATTCGGCAAATCATCAGGGCAGCCTGCGCAGCTCCGCTTCGATATCCGACAGCAGGATATTGAGCGCCGTGTCGGAAATCAGCACTTCGGTCAGGCAGAGCAGCAACGAAATCACCATCATGAACAGGCTGGCAACAAACACCAGGTGGGCGGCAAGCGCCTGGGCAAAAAACACCAGCACCATCGAGACAATGCACAGCATCAGGCTGCCCACACCGAATGCCTGCATACCCCGGATCAGCGCCACCCGGCGGCGCAGGTTACCGAGCTGCCGCAGGATGTTGCCGTCCGGATCCCGATGATGCGCATCGTAGAGCTGGCGGATGATCGTGGATAACGCCAGGAAACGGTTGGTATAAGCCAACATCAGCAACGAAATCGCAGGGAAAAGCAGCGATGGCGTCGTGATGCTGAACTCATCCATTTTTCTTGAAATCCTTGATGACGTGTTGTTGCCGGCGGCTGACGGCCAGGCGATCGGGAACATCCCGCAGGACGGCGACCCAATGGGTTTCGCCACCGTTGGAGGGTACCTTTTCGAACCCGATCAGGGAATCCCGCGCCACCAGGCAATTACGGTGAATACGCACGAAACGGCTACCGAACTCTTCTTCCAGCCGGGTCAGCGAATCTTCCAGCAGGTACTCCCGCTCGCGGGTACGCAGCGTGATGTATTTCTGCTCGGCCTTGAGATACCGCGCTTCCGACACCGGAATCAGATGCAGCCGACCGCGTTCGGTCACGCTGAAATGGCTACGCGCGGTGGAAGATGGTTCGGCCTGGGTTTTGGCGTCGCGCAGCTCACGGACGCGGTTCAGGGCGTCCATCAGGCGTTCGCGACGGATCGGCTTGAGCAGGTAATCGATAGCGCGGACTTCGAAGGCGGCAACGCCGTATTCCTCGAAGGCCGTGGCAAAGATCACGGCAGGGGGCTGCGACAGCCCCTGTAGCTCACGCGCCAGCTCGATACCGCTCATTTGCGGCATCTGGATATCGATGATGGCTGCATCGGCATCGGCTTCGGCCAGTTGCGACAAGGCCGATACCCCGTTCGTAGCCGTCCCGACGATTTCCAGCGGGAAGTCGGCGGCACAATCGTTCAGCACATCTTCCAATCGGCGCAGCGCCGGTAACTCGTCATCGACCAGAAAAAGGCGCAATGGCGTCGTCATGGGCAATCTCCCGGTAAGGCACCACAATGTGTACTTGATAATAGCCATTCACGGCTTGAGTCGTGAGGTTGGCTTCGGCGTCAAAATGCAACAGCAAGCGCTCGCGGATATTTTCCAGCGCAATTCCGTTCCCCTGATGCTGGCGCACCGCATCCACCGGCGGCAGGGGATTTCTCACATCCAGATGCAGTTGATCCCTGATCCGAAAAATGTTCACCTGGATCGGGGCCGGCTCCAACGCCGGTTCGATGCCATGATAGATGGCATTTTCGACCAACGGCTGCAACATCAGCGGCGGTACCGCGGCATCTCCCGGCATATTGTCGATATGCCAGTCGACTTTCAGCCTCGGGCCCAGCCGAACCGCCTCGATATTCAGGTAACGCTTCGTCAAATCGACCTCTCTGTCGAGGCGCGCCAACTGACGATTATCTTTCATCAAGACCCGGAACAAATCCGCCAGGTCCTCCAGCATCTGCTCGGCCTTGAGGGGCTCGCTCCGAATCAGCGACAGCACCGCATTCAGGCTGTTGAAAAAGAAATGCGGCCGGATACGCGACTGCAACGCAGCCAGCCTAGCCTCCGACAATCTAGGCGATAGCGAGCGCTGCTTCAGCCTGAAATACCCTAACAGGGTGAGCGAAACAGCCAGGATCGCCATCGCGCCGGCCAACAACAACTGCTCGCCACCTTCCACCGGCAGCACTACCGCCCGCCCGATGCTGCCTCCGACCACGGCGAGCAGGCAGACCCCCACGGCGCCGTAGTTGTAGGGCAACCGCCCCAGCAAGGGGCTGGCCAGCCCCAGCAGCAGCAACGCCGGCAGCAGGGAAAACTCCAGCCACAGCACGCTATCGGAAAAACGTTGCGCCCATACCGACCAGCTCGCCAGACCAATCAGCGAATAGACGAAGAGGGCGAGATGGGCAAACACCAGGATGCGCAGGATTACGCCCATGTTGCGGAAATCCGGCAGCAGGTCAGGCTCGGTCGCGGGGTTCACCCTGATACTCGTAGAAGTGTCTTGAAAGTAATCCCTACACTATAAACAAAGTCTGTCTTCCAGATTCAGGCTTGTTCCTCTTTCATTCATGTCGCTAGCCATTGTCCACAGTCGCGCCCTGGTCGGGCTTGCGGCGCACCCCGTCGTCGTCGAAGTCCATCTTGCCAATGGCTTGCCGGCTTTCAATCTGGTCGGGCTTCCCGAAACCGAGGTCAAGGAAAGCCGCGAACGGGTTCGCGCCGCACTGACCGTCTGCGGCTTCGAGTTTCCCAATCGCCGGATCACCGTCAATCTGGCCCCCGCCGACCTGCCAAAATCCTCCGGGCTTTACGATCTGCCGATCGCCCTGGGCATCCTTGCCGCCAGCGACCAGCTGCCCGCGCGCCCATTGGCGGAGTATGAGTTCGCGGGGGAGCTGGGCCTCACTGGAGAATTGCGGCCGGTACGCGGCGGTATCGCCCTGGCCCGTGCCGCCAGCCGTGATCGTCGTGCGCTGATCCTGCCGATGGCCGCGGCAGGCGAAGCCGCCTTGATCCCCGATGCAACGGTCCACGGCGCCCATCATCTGCTGGAAGTCTGTAAGCATTTTGCGGCAGGCGAGATGCTACCCGTAGTCCCTACGTCAGCCATGTGCGCATCGACCAGCTATCCCGATATGGCCGACGTACGGGGACAGGGTCAAGCCAAGCGGGCGCTGGAAATCGCAGCGGCGGGGCGGCACAGCCTGTTGCTGATGGGGCCGCCAGGCACCGGCAAATCGATGCTGGCACAGCGCCTGCCTGGCTTGCTACCCCCTTTGAGCGCGGACGAAGCGCTTGAAGCCGCCGCCGTGCAATCGCTCTCTCGCGGTGGCTTCGATCCCGCCACCTTCGGGCATCGCCCCTTCAGAACGCCTCATCACACCGCTTCGGCGGTTGCACTGGTCGGTGGCGGCAGTGTAACTAATGCAATTAGTTGCTAGTTACCACCTTTAAATGTTAAAAATCTAACATTTATTGTGATGTGGGTTGCAGAACATGTTCGGTTATAAGCCGCTTGCTAAGCATCCAGGCGTGTGGAGAGTTGACGGCTTCAGTCACTTTGTTCATGCCAAACGAGCTGGAACCTTCATAAGGATTCATTTCGCACTTGTAACGTCAGAGAGCAAAAACAAGCCCTACACCCCGAACTCACTAGTTCTAACAGCCAATAGCGCGAACTTTCTTACGCTTACAACGCATATCGCGCGCATTCGGTAT
Organism: Chitiniphilus eburneus; assembly: GCF_005048205.1. GTDB lineage: Bacteria > Pseudomonadota > Gammaproteobacteria > Burkholderiales > Chitinibacteraceae > Chitiniphilus > Chitiniphilus eburneus. Next base: position 343,765 of record NZ_SUMF01000002.1, on the reverse strand, counting down.
TTTCGTGTAGGAACGACTTGGGAAAATGGGTTACGCGTGGGGCAGCCCGGCAGCGACATCCACCTCACCGTTAATCCTCGTAATATTAAATTTTTGCGGTTTGGCGAGAGCCTCGATATTGGTGGACGCTATGTCGCCCCTCTGCCAAACGAATATTTTCGCATGCCCGATGAAAACAGAAGGGCGTTGTCTCAGAGCTATCTCGCCGCTTTACCCGTCAATGGAAATTTGCAAACGCGGTGGCTTATTCTTCCTATGGCAGAGTTGCTCGCTTTTTATTTTGGTGTGTCTACCCGGCTCCCCTCTTGGATCACAAGTGGCAGGTACAAAGATAAATTCAAAGGAATATTTCTGCCAGAGACGCGCACAGTTGAACTGCACACCAACGAGTGCCTTTCGGTTAGAGAGCGCAAAGTTCTAGCTCGTTGTTTTGCGAGCGATGCCGGGCTCAGTGCGCTTCGAACACCCCACCAACATCAGGTTGAGGTCCGATGTAACAATCAGGACCATCAGGAGCTAGAGACGCTTGTCATAAAGGCTTTGTTTCCATTCGGGGAGCCGACCACATTGACTATCGCGGGTAAACACTTCCAGCTTGATCGCGGTAACAAAATATGGGGTTTCTATGGGATGCGGATTATAAGGTGTAGCCATCGACCTGACTTTGATCATATCCACATCATCAGTGACCACGGTAGGCAGGGAAGCCAAGGAGGAGCCAAGGCAAGCGGCGGTCCCCCGAATTTCGACCCAAAATCACTAGACGACTTGCAAGATGCTCGAGACCAACTTTTTGACGACACACCTGCTGACCCGAGGCTTAGACGCATGCATGTGGTGGAGTGTGTAGACCCTTTCTCTGGTTTAGATCACCTCACCACCGAACTTCTTTCCCCTGACGAGAAGCGTTCAGCAAATCGAAGAATTTTTGGCGGGTCTATCGATATCGACGGTTATACGCATGGCGATGGAGATCAAGAGGGGATTGACGGCGGTAAGCAGGGGGTCGACGCATTCGAGCATGATATTGTTATCGCACGTCAACTTGAAGATTTTCAGCACAGCCTAGATTTGCTGGCTAAACAACTAAACGCGAAAAAAAAATGGAAGCTTAAATACCGCAACGGACTGAATGGCCCACCAGGCGGAAAAGTAGCCATTTTTTCAAACAAGCTGCCGCGCTCAAATTGGCACTTGGTCATTGACCCTAAAACCATGTCGAGAACTGCCCGGCAGGTCGTTTTCGCGGAATTTTCCGACCATGCTGAACAGCAATTTTTCTATCTTTTTGAGATGCAGCTTCGACACGATGAAGTAAGTGGTCAATGCACCATTCTGCTGCATAGACATGACTTCCTGCGCTTCGATGACCGAGACTGCGAAGTGTTATTTGAGCTGACACAAGTTAAGAATCGGTGGCCCAAGAAGAACGCCACTTGGGATTCGGAAAGGCACAAAAGAATGGCTGCAGAGCTTTTTGGAACAGTCAGTCTTAATCGTGTTCACCACCCCAAACGACCCATAGTAAGTTCTGCAGAGGCTGATCCCAACCTCATTGCCGCTCGTCATGCAAGTTACCTCGCGGGCTGGGCCAAGTTGCTGGGTTCGGTCATAGATGAAAGTATCGGTGTCCATGGAGACAATGGGGCATTTGTATCTCGAACTCGAAACTGATCCGTTGGATACCATTTGCTTTGGCAAGTAGGGCATATTTCTGCAAGCCCACGTGTGATACCCCGCTCTCAAGGGCCAGTATTTCTTGGGGTCAGCCTTTTTTGCTTACGCAGTTGGGCGAGTCCGCGCCCGAACACAATGCGTGCGTGGATCTTGATGACATCTTTTTCTTCTCGTGACACTAAGCAGAATCCAAATGCCGAGTCATGGAACAACAAGTCGTTGAGCCGGGCATTTGAACGTGCAGTTCCTTTTTCCGTTCATTTAACTATCAGGCTTCGTGCCGATCAGCCGTGCTGTGTGGTGTGTGCGAACGACGAGGCCGCGATGGGGACAGACCGAGGTCCGAACTTGTGTTGAGCGAGGCCGAGCGCGACTCACGGCCTTCACCCTGCGACGCAAGACGGCCCAGGCGTTGGTGCTTCGCGCGCGGATCGTGTTGGCCTGTGCTGACGGGTAGACAACAAGATCGTGCCCAGCCAGCAGCGCGCGGCACCGCAGTCAGTGCCTAAGTGGCGAGCGCAATTTGTCGAGCTTCGGCTCGATGGATTGCTTGAGGCGCCACGTTCAGGCGCTCCGCGCACGATCGAGGACGCGAAGATCGATACGGTAATCGCCAAGACACTGGAGAGCGCTCCTGAGGGCGCCACGCATTGGAGCAAGCGCTCCATGGCCCGCGAGGCCGCCCTATCGCAGTCATCCGTCTCGCGCATCTGGCGAACCTTCGGGCTGGCGGCCGCATCGGCAGAAGACCTCCAAACTCTCCAACGATCCGTTGTTCGTCGAGAAGGTCCGCGACATCGTCGGCCTGTATCTCGATCCGCCGCTTATGGCCATGGTGCTGTGTGTGGACGAGAAGAGCCAGATTCAGGCGCTCAGAAGCACATTCGTCGCGGTCCCCATCGACACTAGGGCGAATCGACATTCAAACGTGGGATGCGTTGGTCCGCGAGCCGGATGGCTGCGCGAAGCGCGGTGCAGTAGATAGCCCTCCTATCTGCAAGCCGTGCGACAAAGCAGACGCCGGCCCGCGGACCAACCCGAAGGGAAGGATGAAGGCCGGGCGCATCGCTACGTTGTGCCTCGCTCGTGGGGATCACCCCACTTTGCTCGGCACGCCTTGCCCTGCATCCCGGCCTTCGTCCTTCGCACCCATGTTTGAATGTCGATTCGCCCTAGGCACACGTAGTGAAAGAACTGATGCGGTTGGGTATTCTTGTATTCGATCAGACGCGATTGACTGACCAGTTGAGCTTGCAATCCTTCGTTTGACGGACAAGGACGGCAGGACAAAAATTTTCGGCAGGTACTACTTGGTAATAGGACGGATAGCAATGGCAACATCGCTCAAGATTGACGATGCGCTGAAAGACCGCGTCCAGCATCTCGCCAGTCTGCGCCGCCGATCGCCGCACTGGATCATGCTCGAAGCTATCCAGCAATACGTCGAACGCGAGGAAGCCCGCGAGAGCTTCAAGCAGGAAGCCTTGGCATCCTGGGTAGCGTATCAAGAAACTGGCCGGCACTTGACCGGCCTGGAAGTTCGTACTTGGCTAAACACCTGGGGCTCCGACGGCGAAAAGGCTCTGCCTCAGTGCCACAAGTAGTCACCACTGAAGCGCGATGGAAGGCTTGGAGCGATGTCGGCGCTTCCTGGCAATCAAGGCCCCGGAGGCGGCAAAGCGGGGCCGGCCAAGCCATTGGACGTCACTTCCTGCTGCTGGAGACAGCCCCCGACATGGGCCGGCCCCTCCCTGAAATGCCAGAGCCGCGAATTAGTGTTCGGGGTGAATCGCCCAGGCTTCCCTAGTTGATGCTGAGGCTTACCTCACCCCTCAGCAGCGCGCTTCACTGCTACCATCAGCAGGATGCTCAGACGCCCCATTGCCGCCATGCGCCATCATCTCCCCCTGCTGCTCTGCCTCTCGGTAACAACGTTATCCGTCCACGCGGTGGAAGAAATCTCCGAGGCGGATCGCGCCATGCTTGAGGGCATCATCAAGATGGGTGAAGCCGGGACGCCGATCCCCAAGCATCCCATTCCTAAAGATCTGCTGATCAAGGCCCTGCAGACCCCTTCGCCCAAGCCCGAGTTCTGGGAGCAGGCCATGCCCAACGACTTCACCGTGGATGCAGAGCAGGCGCTCCAGGACGCACGCGACTATCTGAACAACCTGCCCCCCCCCAGCAAGGCGGAGCTGGCCGCGCTGAAACAGCGCACCCAGCGCAATCTGGTGCACTTTTCGGGTGGCACCTTCACCATGGGGGACTTCGGCTGGTGGGAAACCCCACCCTGGCCGATCACCACCGAGGAAGAGGACGATCCGCCGCACTCGGTCACGCTGAGCGGGTTTTCGATTCAGACCTATCGCGTCACCTTTGCCGACTACGATCTGTTCACCCGCGCCAAACGGCTGCCGGCAATCAATACCGGAGACTACTTCGGCGGGTTGCGTTTTCGCTATCCCGACTACCCGGCTGGCTCGGTCGCCTGGCCGCAGGCGCGCGATTACTGCCTGTGGCTGGGGGACATCACCGGCCAGCCGTTCGATCTGCCGACCGAGGCACAGTGGGAGTACGCGGCGCGCTCAGGCGGGCGCGAGGTGTTCTTTGCGGCGCCGCCAGAGGCGGAAAAGGATGTCGGCAAACTGAACGAGATATTGAATAAGGCGGCCGAAGGGCGCTCACCGGACCATTTCAACTCACGTCCTGTGGGTACCTACCCCCCCAATCGTGCCGGTGTCTATGACATGGCCGGCTATGGACTGGAGTGGGTGTTCGACTGGTACGCCCCGTATGGCAAGGCATCCCAGATTGATCCCAAGGGACCGGACAGCGGTACGTTAAAGGTGCTGCGCTACGTTTCGAGCGACCCAAGCAAGGGCGTGACATCGCGTAGAGGCGAAGCGGCAACCCTGAAGATCCATCGCAAGTCGCTTGATCTGGAATACGAACTGATCGCTTCGACGGTGAATCTCAACTTCCGCTGCGCACTGAACAAACCGAAGCCCTGGAAATAACCCATCAGGCCAAACTGCGGCGCGGCGCCCACCATGCGTTGTCATTCCAGGCGAGATGGATGCCGTTCTGCCAGGCGTACACCGCGCTGTCGTTGAAGACCAGTTGATACCCTGGGCTGGGTTCGGTCTTGACCCGGGCGTAGACCGCTTCGATAAACTCGGCGCCGACGATCCGTTCCGTCGCTTGGCGGGCGGCTACAGCATCGCTCTTGGTCCCGAAATCATCGCTGCAATGCTGGAAGATGTTGTCGCATTCCGCCTTGAGTTGCGCCGCCTCGAACAGCCGCTCAATCGCGCTTCCCACTTCCGCCCGAGTTTGCGGCGACTTGCGATACAGGTTCTGCATCTGCCGCAGCAGATACCCTTTGACTTCAGCAATCGAGTTCAGCAACGGGTTGGATGACATGATAACTGCCTGGACGATCCGCCACGGTTCTCGTAACGCGATACGACTCAAGCGGATCTCCAAGTCTCCTGATGTTTGCCCAACATATTCCCCTATGGCCTTGCCCTCGATGATCGATAGCGCACAAATAATGCAAAAATTCTTGAAGGCATCCCCCAAAAAGTAGTCCAGCATCTTGTCCCCAGAATTGACGACCTGATGCTTGAACCAGCAGGCGAACTCCCACATCTGGACTGCCCCCACCACCGCCTCGATACCGCCCTTGGCCCCCAGGCCGACGCAAGCGCCCAGCTTGGCGTAGACCTTGAACTTGCCCTCATGGAAGCGAATGCCGAACGCGGCCGTGCCGCCGATCCCCGCCTGGCCGTCGATCTTGGGGGTGATGCTGGCGAAGTCAGCGTAATTCGGCGACTCCGGCTGGCGCCATTGCAACGCGCCGCCAAGCTTGGCGGAAATGGATGCCCCGGCAAAGGCGGTCAGTTCGCCCTTCAGCTCCTGATTGGTGTTCAGGTTGGCCTTGACGTTGAGCTTCGGCAGGTTGATCTGCCTGGCATCACGCGGTACCGGGGCGCCGCGCATCTGTTGCGATCCATCCGCGCCTACGACGAATTCCAACCCACCTTCGGCCAGCACGCTGGCGCCGCAGGTCCCGCGTAGCTCACCCTCGATCACCGCCCTGAAATGCCCCAGGGTGCGTTCCTGGTCGCTGATTTGCGCCGCCTTGGCGACCCCCTCGGGCAGGATGAACAGTTCGCAGCCGTTGACGCAGGGCAGGTAGAACTTGGCATTGAGCACCCCGTCGGCGAGGACGGCGCCAGCTTCGGCTTTGCCTTTGAAGGCCCCTTTGGCCTTGGCTTTAAGCGCCAGCACTTCGCGCCAGGAGGCGGACACGTCCACTTCGCTGCTGGCCGAAACCCCGGCAAAGGCCCGTAGCAGGGTGGCGCCACCGGAGAACTCGCTGATGTCGTCCTGGTCGGCGGGCGCCGCAAAATTGGCCCGCTCGTTGAAGGCCTTGATGAAGTCCGGTGCCCATTCGACCCGGCCTTTTTCGGGGTCGATGAACTGCCATTCGTGCTTGATCTTCAGTTGCAGATTGGTCAGGTCTTCGATGAACTTGTTCTGGTCCAGGCGGTACTTGCCGCTGGCGGCATCGCGCGTCAGGAAGGACTTCATCTCCGGTTGGTCGGCATTGCTCAGCTTGTAGCGGCGCCAGTGGTTTTTCATCTTGTCCGAGCGGACATAGGTCATCTTGAAACCCCGGGGCAGGTTGTTGTTGCCCTGGCCAGGCCGGGTCCACATCGGCAGCAGCTCCAACAGCTCGCCACCTTTGTTCAGCGGTGGGATGTTGGCCAGTTCGTCCTTCACTTTCTTGCGGGCGGCTTCTTCCCGTTTGAGGGCATCGGCCAGTGCCTGCTCAGCCACGGCCAGTTGTACCGGATCCTTGAGGTCCGTTGCCCACAAGCGTTGCTGGGCATCGCCAAAGTTGGCGCGCGCATTCAGCAGGTCATCCATGAACTGGTTGATCTGGGCCACTTCCTGCAACACGAACGGCGCATCCTCGGGAGGCACTACCACCACCTCGGCGAATTGGGGGCAGAAAAACACCATACCGCCAGTGCTGACCTGAACTTCAACCACACTATCCGGGCGTGGATTGGTTTGTCCGGTGGCCACGGGGAAATTCATCGGTGGGTCCCGTCGAGAGTCAGGAAAAAGCAGTCGGTCAGGCGGCGGGGTTCGTTCAACACCTGCTGCACAATCTCGATCATGGCTAAATCCCGGAATATCCGGCTGGCGCGCCGGTGCGCCAACGGCGGCTTGATGGTCAGGCCAGAACGGGCAAAGCCGTCATCGGCAGGGAGCGCCCGTGCCTGGGGGACCACACCACAGCGCACCGCGCTATCACCTTCGGTTGTCAGGGTGCCCAGCTCGGCGGGCAAACCGAGTCGCGATTTGAGTTCCAACCCAACGTCGGGGGAGAGGCATGTCACCTCATAGCGGAAGGGCTGGGACAGTGCCTCCGCGCCGGTGACCGACTGAGGCAGCAGCTGCTCACGGTAGGTGCTGGCATCGGCCAGGTGGAGCGTGACCAGTCGTTGTGCTTGGGTGAAAGCAGAAGTGAACGCTGCAAAAAGCTGATGAATATCCATGCCTTTGCCGACACAAACCGTCAGGGAACAGGCATGCTATCAAGCATCATGCTGATTGCCTAACCCGTATGTGCCACCATGGACACGCCAACGATGAACGGCGGGAACACCCGGACTAACGAGGTAGGTTGACAGGGTCATGTTCGACACACTGTTCGCCCATGCAACGATTTCCCCACCCGCAGGACATTCTGCTATTCGTTCGGCTGCAACAACAGATCGCGCAAGCTCAGTGCATCCTTGATGAACAGACTTGGCTAGGCTGGCGTGCTCCCTACGCCTTGCGGTGTCCGACCGGGCATCGTTTCAGCGCCTCGGCCTCGGTACTGCTCTACCGGCCGATTCAGTGCCCTGAATGCGTACAAGCCGCGCTGCATGCGCAACTACACCAGTTCATTCCCCGCATCAGCCAGGAAGTGCTGGTCGACTTCGTCGAAGGTGATATCGACCGCCCCATCGTCACCGGCGTGGTCTACAACGGCAGCCAGTGCTTAGCACCAAGCAAGAGCCACAACCGGGTTACATAACGAAAGCTTTCATGGGCAGGTGCTGGGGCAAACGGGCCGCCGTGCCGGTTTTGTGCCTACCGTGCCGATCGATACCTACAATTGATCTAGAACGTGCTTTTGCGGGGCAGTGATGGACATCAACGAACCGGGTCAAAAAACGGCGACGGCAAAGATCTTCATTGGCTCACCCGATGAGGCCGTTCGCCATTTACAGCAACTAAAGCCTCGACCACGCCATGTCATCGCGCTCACCGTTGAGCACCCCGATTCGGGTGTTGCACAAGCGACGGCGACCGCCATCGCTTCCCTTGTACCCACCATTCTTTCGGCGCAGAAGAAGGCGCTGCAGCAGAGATTCGATGCGTTGGTCGAGCTGCTGGTGGATCCAGTGCCTGTGCCAACGCGCTTCCTGACGCATGCGCGCATGCAATTGGACGCTCGGCAGGCAGTCTTTGCGGAAGGTGACTGGCTATCCGCTGCCGAAGTAGGCAGGCTTGCAGGCCTCAGCATAACCAGCAGGCAACCACGGAAATGGAAGCAAGCTGGCCGTATCTTTGTGATTCGCCGCGAAGGTCGTGATTACTTTCCTGCCTACGGACTGAATGCGCAAAATGGCTACCGGCCTGTTTCGGCGCTTTCCGAGATACTTCGCACCTTCGAAGGGCACAAAACCGCATGGCAGATTGCTTGCTGGTTCTCCTCCGTCAATAGCCTGCTCGGCGGTAAGCGCCCCAAAGACCTGCTAGCGATAGAGCCAACTCGGGTGATGGTAGCAGCCAAGGACGAACTGGTTCGCGCCATTCATGGCTGAACGACGATTGAAATGACATTCCACCTGCGCACCATCGGTGCCTTGGTCAATGGCAGAGGTTTCACTACCGTGCTGGGTCAACACTAAGCGGTAGTCGAAGCTGGCCAGCGACACTTGGTTCGGCCCAACTTGGCGGGCGCTGGTCCAGTCGGTCAGCGTATCCTCAGCTTCGGTTGCATCAGCGCGATGGAAGCGGATGCGACCCTGGCGCGCCCGTCTCGGGTAATGACTTCAATCGTCTTTGTATGCCTAGTCATACGCACAGTCCTATGTCTACTAGAAGATACGCGATGGACCGTGTCCGGCAATTCAGGGGGCTATCTCACCCGGGTGTGCCGCCATTGACACGCTCGTGATGAATGGCCGGAACACTCGGACTAACGATATAGGTCGTCAGCGTCATGTTCGACACACTGTTCCGCCCATGCAACGACTTCCCCACCCGCAGGACACTGCTGTTCGTTCGGCTGCAACAACAGATCACGCAGGCTCGACACACCCTTGATGAACAAACTTGGCTGGGCTGGCGTACCCTATACACCTTGCGGCGCCCGATCGGACATCGTTTCAGCGCTCCGCCTCGGTGCTGCTGCACCGACCGATCCAGTGCCCTGAATGCGCCCAAGCGCACTTTATGCACAGCTGTATGCGCTGTCTGCTAATTCCAGGGAAGATTGAATTTCCCGCTAGCGATGGAGGCCCCCAAGCGCCAAAGCGAAGCTTTGGGCTGTCCAGTTGACTGAAAGGGTAGGCTGTTTATGCAATGGCCTATTTTGGATTGGAGCGGAATTTTTTACCTAAATTTAAAGATTTTGCAACTCCGAAATTAACCTTGTAGTTACAATTTTCTTTCACCCTGGGCATCACTTTGGATGGTGATCTTTCTCTGTATGACCAGTGCCAATACCCGCCACCACTTGCAGCTAGCGATTCGGTATAGCCGATAACATTTACACTGTACCAAAACTGCAAATATGCTTCAGCAGACTTTGCGATGCTTAAACTCTGGACTGCTGAGTTATTTGGTGACTTGATAAATTCATTGTAGGCATCAATGAAGTCTTGATAACTAAATTTCGTAGATCCATGTAGGTATTGAAAAAATACGATGCAGTCATCAAACTCTTTATTTGTTATGTAATAATTAGCATAGTTTTTAACTTCTCCCAGTAGATATTCGGAAAATTTGTCCGTAAATTTAGAGGACTTAATTTCTTCGAAATGGAAATTGCTTTTGTCTGGCTGGTTTGCATTTATGGAAATCAAGGTCTTGATGGCTGCGAAAATATCGCGAGGCCTGTGGAATGAATGCTTGAGTAGATATTTAAATGATTCGGATTCACTGCCACCCTGCTCTTGGAAGTAAGCATTCCACCCGCTGCTGGAGCCTAACTGCGATGTAAAATATTTGTTAGAAATATTAAAGATATCGGAATCCCTGTAATTATCATTGGTTGTTTGCCAGTCAAATATAACTGAGTTATCTTCGAGCTTGCAATTGGAGTTGTGCAAGTTTAGAGAGTCAAATACATCTGGCCTCAGTAACAAAACGCACCTCATGCGGCCATGGGTATCTTTTATAGAAGCAAAGTAATCAGAATTTAAATGCCAAGCAGCCTCTGCTAAACCTATTAGGCATTTTTGATATTCTGCGAAATCAACTTCGTTAGGCTTTGCATCTAGCCCATCTATAAAAAGGGCTACGTCGCTACTTAGTTTTATACCTTGCAACCCAGCCTTAAGAATTTTTTCGCACTCAAGTAGCGCTAATTTTATCTCTCTGGACGTTAGCTTCTTGGTTTGGCTGTTACTTTCATTTAGTCCAGCCTTGGCTGTTTCAGGCAGACTCCCAGATATTTCTGATGATTGAGTTAGCGTTGTTACAAACTCGACAACATACTCCAATTCTGGAATATGGGATTCCTGATCATACTTATTAATCGCCTTTTCTATGTCTGCAAACTTTCTGTTGATTCTGTGTACCCAAGTTCTCTCTTTTTCAATAACTAATTTTGCCATCAAGTACAGGAGCGTCGCCCTCCAGATTATTGAGTAGTCCGTATAGTCAAGCTTTCCGTTCTCTTTTAGTTTTATAAATCTGGTGTACTGGGTCTCAGATATGGAAATTAATTTGGAGGAGATATTTTTTGGGGATGTCTGTTGCATGTGAAATGCGAGCGCAGTTTTACCTACCCCTTTTTCACCAATAATGTAATAGCAATTACTATTGCATACTTTGGTCAAGAATTTGGTTTCAACATAAGAGCTATTAAAAAATTTCTTCCTCTCCTTGACTTTGTAATCAATTGCATCAAGTGATGGCTCAACGAGTTCATTTATTTTTTTAGTCATGGGAAACCTTTGTTAAAAGCCGAATGTTTGAATTAATGTTTGAATTCACTAGCCTGCGCGGCTTCTCGCGCAGGTCCGTTGGAATGAGAGGTTAGAGCCTTACAACCCTTTTATAGCTCTATCTTGCATATGCAACCCATCAAAATCATCGATCGAGAAATTTCTCGGGAGTTTGTGGAGTTTGAGATCGTCGCAATTAATTCTCATTTCACCAACAAGATTTAGGAACCATGCGTCGACATCGGACCGACTTCTTTTCAATGCAAGATGAGTCGACCGATTGATGCAGAATGCGATGAAATCGGCAATTTGAAGCAACGGTTCGGCTGCAGATGACGAGTAGCATCCGTTAAATGAAACCGGCCAGTCGTGAAATATTTCTAAACCAAAGGCTGTACCGGGTTTTTCTCTACCCTCATCGAGAAAGAGCGTGATCGGTACAAGGGCTTCCTTGAACTTATTCTTGAGTTTAAGTAACAGCAAAAGCAGGGAAAGATCGGCGCGGTCTGACAAGTCGAGACCTTCAATTTTCCCGACAAGACCACCTATGTCGTGGTCGCCTAAAGTGCGATCATCTATCGTTTGAATAAAAATAGGCCATTGATAACGCCTATAGATGGAAGCAAAGAACTCAAAAATTCGTAGATTTACTTGATCCTTAATTTTGTCCCAAGGAGGTTTTCGGTTGTAGATGTCAACGAAGTGAAATTCTTTCGCTTTAACACCGGTCTCTTTATCAATCTCAGCCAAACACTCGGCCGTCTGTTTTCGAATGTTTTGAACCTCTTCATCTAAAAAGACAACAGCAACATGTGTTCGGCGATTGCTAGTGACAAATGATGACCCTGCTCCCATCTCTGGGCCATATGTGTCGTCAATTGCGATGTGCATAGTTGGGCTCTAATGTTAATAGACTGACAGCTCTGTCAGTACATTATTAATAAGAACGCTCCAAAGCCGTACAAGAACTGCTTTTATTTCTACGCCGTCCGTATATGCACCTCAATCATACGGGCATGACGTGACCTTCCCCCACCCAGCTATACCAAGAGTTAGTTAGCATGATGGCCAAGGAGCCCGCATGCGCAACTTCCGTTTTACCGATGAATAGATCATCGCCTTCTATAAATTCGCCTTCTATAAATGGCGCGTCAAATTCGGGGGCATGGACGTTCCAGAAGCACGGCGCCTCAAACAGCTTGAAGACGAGAACAATCGCCTCAAGCGGCTGGCACATATGCCCACGCAATTACCAGTAAAGCGGGCATTCCCGACCAAAGAAGTTGGCCGGTGGATCCCTCATACTTCGCCTGCATGCGGTCTGCACATCGCGACGGGCGTTGCCATGCCAGCCGTTTCTCCTGTCTCTCCTGACTTAATCACTTCGCTCGCGACTTTACGTAGCCCATGCCGTCAAGGTGCGCCAGGCCGTTTCCTCAGCTGCGTACGGGCCCCACCCACCTGTCGCTTTCCTCCTTGACGGGCCACTTCCGTGGGCTCGTGGCAGTCGCGATGAACTCAGAAAAGACAGAGGCACAGGGCCAATCAGGTTCCTCGTGCCAACCGCACCGAACAGCTGAAAAGCAGGGTTCCGAATCTAGGAGTTGGGTGTGTGGCGGTCAATGACGTTGCTATAGGCAAACCATCAATCGGCCTTTTTGGCCAGCTGATTGAGGACTACGCGCCACGGTTGAATCCACCGGCCGTCGTTAAGTTCTTCTTCAAATTTCAACTTAGCATTCCGAATTGCCTCCCATTGCACCGCAGCCGCTCCAAGTAGGCGGTCTGCCTCGTCAAGCGAAGTAACACTAGCTTCACAATTTGCAAACCAGAACAGAAACTGCTGCTGGGCAAGAGCAGACCAAGCGGGTTGTTTGCGAGTATTGCTCAAGGCTGCGAGGATTTTCTGGCTATAAGGATTATTATCGTGGCATGAGCTGATAACGAACTCTCGTTGAAAACGCAGCAAGTCAGCTTCACGCAAAAATGCCAGTAGCGATGGTTCAAGCCAATAAGGAAGAGCCGCAGCCCCACCCGTAGTTTTTTCTTCCTCCCATCGACTCAAGCTAAACCGGCGAAGGTTAAAGTATTTTCCAGCTGCATTGTTTGTTGCGCCTGCAGCTTTCCAAAGAATCATTTCTGTAGATGAGAAAGCTACGGTGACCTGATACCCTATAGATGACAGCACGCGAATCAGTCTTGCAGCCCCCTCCAGCTCCGCAGTATTGGTTCGCTCCCGGCGAGGTTTCGTGTCATCACATAATGTGAGATAAATATCTCTTCCTTTGAAACGAGACATAAGCGTTGCCACAGCCATATAGCGCATTGGAGATGCTAGGTCTTGCATGCCTACATGAGCCGTGAGCATTGCCTTTGGTTTACCATCGCCAAGCTGAGCATGCAAACTGTTGGCAATCGCGACTAATCTAGCATAGTAGTCGTCGTTGAATACGCGTGGGTGAGGCGCGGGGCTGCAGATGCTATCGAGATCAATGTGTTGCAGTGAGGAGATGAGCAACTTATTAATTTGATCCCACCAAGCCAAGTCCGAGTGATCACTGGTATCCATATCCGCCGGAAAATATGGCCAGCGCGCTAATGCACCCCGCTCTGATCGTGGCAAATATAATTGAGGATCGAAGATTAGGGTGTCGTGCCGGTGGCGATTGCGATATTGTGCAGCCTGCTTCGTGGTTTCTTCCGGTGCATAATTGACTGGGCTGAGTATGACCCCTCGGAAAGCGTCAAGATCCTGCTCAAGAATGATTGATTCACTGTTATATCCGACCTGATGGTATGCAGCCAATGTGCGCCCCTCCGACAGATTGCCACGCTTTCAAAAGGATTTCCGGCCTCAGGACTCGGCGAACGGGCCAAGGGTTGACCATTTGAATTAGTACTTCAAGGCCCTGCTTGCAGGCCATATTTTTAAAATAGGTGGATGGCCCGTCGCGACGCATAACCCGTTCAATAGTGCTATCGAGTTTTTCTTCATACGCAAACGGATGTACCCCCAAAGCGGCGATTGACAAGGTCACCCCCAACGCAAACTGATCCGTACGCCAGTCAATTAGGTGCTTTTCGTTGTTCAGCTGCTCAGGGGCTGCGAAAGCCGGCGTACCAGGTCCATGCAGTAGCCAAGTCTGTGTAAGAGATGTCGCTGTCAAATGGCGTGCAATCCCAAAATCGACTAAGACTGGCTTATCTTCATCATTGAACAGGATATTGTCGGGTTTAATATCGCGATGGACGATACCTCGGTCGTCGAGATGGCAAAGCGCATCGACTAGAGCTACGCCCAGCTGGCAAATGGACTCAATGGGTAGTACACCTGTGGCAAGCCTTTCGGTGAGCGTACCCCCAGTTAGGAAAGGCTCAATGAAGTAAAAGAATTCTCGGCCTTCATACCGGATCACCTCAGAACACAATAGTCGCGCAATATGCGGATGATCACAGGTGCGATGTGCTTGGGCTTCACGTTTTATGCGCTCGTAATGCAGGTCGTCCTGCACGATCTTGAGCGCCAAGGGGGTGTGCCCATCCTGAACAAGATAGGTCTTTTTGAATGCGCCAGCGGCGCAAGGTTGGACATAGGACAGTCCAAGGGTACGGCATATGGCTTGAGCTACATCGTCAGTGGAGTCGTTCACCATGTGTGGCCAGCATCGATTTTGCTTTTTCGTGCAGCCATAATAGCACCGGTTCTGACAGTTTGCTTTCGATTGCAATCTCAATCGTGGCGTCACTCACGAGGCATAGACCAACGCCAAGCCGCTCAAACTCAGTGCGATAGCGCAAAACGCGGTGACCGACATCCGCCGGCAAAACGACATATGTTCGCTCGGCGAAGCTGGTATTCCGCCACGCCTGATGCACAGCCTTACGCCAGTCAGTTAGCTTAGCCTCAAACGCGAGAATTTGATTTTCACAGTCGCTCACCAAGACATCGGTTCGACCGGAGCGGTAGTCAAACTCCCGGATCAAGGTGGCTAGCTCGAACGGTGCTGAGTCTCGAGCTAGATGGCTGGCAAAGGCATCCACCAGCATCTCTTCCGTGCTGAATACAGAACTGGTTTTGCTCATGTGAGCCTCACATTGCCTGAAATTTGCTAACTAGCTGCTATTATAGTGCTAATTAGCGCCCGGAAAACGTGATGCCCCGTACCGCCAATCAGCACGAGACCATGAGGATTACAATCAATGTGAGTGCACAGCTGGCGCACTACCTTGACCAACTCATCGAGTTAGGCCTCTATGGAAAAACGCATGCTGAGATCGCGTCGCTGCTGGTCAACCGTGGGATAGAGGCACTGGTGGAGAAAGGGCATATTTTTCATTCTGGTAAGCCTCAAAAATAGGGGCCCCAGCTACACCGTTCGCTCGGCACTGTTGGCCCGCACCCGACCATAGGCCCATTCACGAAGGCACGTCTGGATAAACTGCTCGGCCTTGCCATTGGTCTGCGGCCGATACGGCTTGGTGAAACTGTGCGTGATGCCCAGCGCTTGGCAGGTCCGGGCAAACAGGCCCGAGCGGTAGGCGGAACCGTTGTCGGTGATCAGCCGTTCAATCTTCACGCCCAGGGCCGCGTAATAAGTGACCGCCGCCTTGAGGAACTCGACTGCTGAGCCCTTACGCTCGTCCGCGAGCATCTGCACAAACCCAACCCGAGAGTGGTCGTCGATGGCGACATGGGCGAACTCCCAGCCTGCGCCTCAGGTGTGGTCACGTGGATCGCCGCTGGTGCGGTGACCCGTGACGGCAATGCGCCCGAGTTTCTTCGTGTCCATGTGCAGCAACTCGCCGGGACTTTGTCGCTCGTAGCGCACCACGGGTATCGCAGGCTCCAGGGCGCGCAGGTTGGACAGCCCCGACATCACCCCGTCTTGAATAGCACTGCGCTTTAGAGCCCGGCCCCCGATATTACCGGTTTCTTCATCGCTAGCTGCCGGGCATAGGCCAACGGTGTCAGCCCGCCCAACGCCTTCTTCGGCCGCTCCTCGTTATATTCCCGCCGCCAAGCTTCAATCAGCACGCGCGCATGCGCCAAACTGGTGAACCAGTGCTCGTTCAGACATTCGTCCCGTAGCCGGCCGTTGAACGATTCGATGTAGGCGTTCTGGTTCGGCTTACCCGGTTCGGTTTTTGCCGTGTCACAAGTAGGAACATCTGGATGCCCCGGACAGCTTCATCGGCAGTCACCTGAAGATTGCCCAGTTGAACTACACCCGTGGTTACCGCAGCGGCCAGCACATTCATCCATGTGCGGATTCTGGCGGACATGGCCACCCGTTCTGATCACTCGTGATTACATCGCTGATGATTTGTGCGCAGGTTACTGGTGAGCTGACCGGCAGTTTTTTGTCTGCAATTCGGCCAAAGCGAACGCTGGGCTGACTAAACGCTTCGACTGCTGATACGTGTGAGCGGACGTAACCTGGTCGACGTTGACACCCGCCGAGTCACCGCCAAGTGGCTCAAGAACGCTTCGACTTCGACGGTGCCGAGCGCGGCGGGGTGCTGCTTGCCATGGAAGAAGATGAGCTGCCGAATCCAGTACCGATAGGCCTGCTCAGTTTTGGGACTGAAATGCCTGCGCCGGCACACAGTGGAGACTTGATCGAGCAGGCGTGGCTTAGCTGGAATTGCTCCCCATAACGTTACGCCTTAGCAACATGAAAAAGCGGACAGTATGCACAGAGTGCGTAAGGTGCGTCATGTCCATATGATTGCGGTGCATATACGGACGGCGAAGGGGAAAAGTCTTGAAGATCAGTAGCTTGGGCGGTGTTTTTGGCGTCCGTATGATTATTATTGCACTGACAGTGCGGTCAGTCTATTAACTGTTAAGGTGTCACAGAAGCGATTCCGCCATGAAGTCGGCCTGTACATTTTTAGCTTTGCCTGGATGTGACAAAACTACTCATTGGCAGTGAGCAGTTGTGACTGTGACTACCGGTTCAAAAGGCGATACCTGTTGAAACTATCAACCTCGGCGAAAGCCATATCAGCGAAAGGAATGCCATGAAAGTTGATGACAATTTGAAAAGCCTTTTAGAGAAAGTTGGATCTGGGGAACTTGACAGATATCTTACCGAATTGGAAGGGAGTGATTTAGGTTTCCACATTCCAACACAAATAAGTGACGGCACGTTGAAGCTGATGGATGAAGGCTTTTCACAAAACGAAAGTAATTTAAAAATTTCTGTCACACGTGTAGCTGACGTTAAGCCAGAGGACAGCTATATCGTAGGATGGATGGGTGACAAAACAAATAAACCGATACAGTGCAGAGGCGGACACAGTAGTTGCACTGGGCATTGTGATAAACACGGTGGGCCAATCAAAAACTGTAGCGCCTGTTCAAGAATAGGTAGCGAGCTTATTGCCCCTCAACTTGACTATGATTCTGCGGTTAAGCAGTTAGAAAACAGAAGAGACTTGCTTAATACGTTGGCCAAACAGGGGTTTGGTTTAGCCTTATTACATGGCCACAACAGTGAGTTCACCTTTACAAAATTGCCTCACGATTACGTGTCGGTCATTGCCAATGGGGAAACGAGCTTTCGCAAACTTTCCGATGTTCAAATGGATGCGAGCTTTGTGCCAACTGTTTGGCGCAACGTTAACGGTAAGTTGCAAGTGGCTGGTGGCTATTCTGATTTTTAACATCGCAAGGCTTGCCATCGCGCTGACCCCTAACCCTTCGGTTAAGAGGGACGCTCCGCCGGCAGGCCGGCTCCGCGCCCCTTACCTCCAACGTTAGCGCATATGACAGTGTCTCAGCGAAATGTTGTCCGAACTCTATCTCTGCTTTCCATCGCAGGAGGAATCGCTTGGCAGCTTTTCGAGCCAGGTTTTGAGCCATCGCTATTCGTAATCGTCGGCCTGATGGGTCTCTTCACCCAGTGGTGGCCAACTCGCCGCAAAAGCTATGCTGCAAGGCGACTTAGCGGAACCGTCACTTTCAACTACTCCAACAACGATGGCCGATACGTCATCGGGCGAGAGGAATTGCTGTTTGAAACCGCGTGGAGCAAGGCAAGTGATACATCGATTCACATCTACAAGGACCCACCCTCGATTGATTCCCTCGCTATAGCCCCTGGCGTGGCACACATCAAAGATCTTAGGAGCGTCTCTGGCCTCGACTTCTCATCTCGGTCGAGAACTCCTCAAGAGGGCGACGTGATTGTCTTGAAGAATAAGTACGGCAAGTACGCAGCTCTGAAAGTTTCCGATATCAAGGACAGCACGAGGTCCGATTTGATAGATGAGATAACCTTCAGCTACGTCATAAATCCGGACGGCGGAGACGACTTCAGATGAGCGCTAACAATTCGTTCAAGCCGACACCACTTCGTGGCGCGGCTTAACTCAAACGTTAGGATCTGATTAGCGATCATGCCTGAAATATCCAAAGACATAATTCTATTGATTCAATATCTTGCCCCAGGCTTTCTTTCGGCATGGATTTTCTACGGATTAACATCTCATGTTCGCCCAAGCAGCTTCGAACGTGTAGCTCAAGCTGTAATATATTCACTTTTTATT
This sequence comes from Chitiniphilus eburneus, assembly GCF_005048205.1. Lineage (GTDB taxonomy): Bacteria > Pseudomonadota > Gammaproteobacteria > Burkholderiales > Chitinibacteraceae > Chitiniphilus > Chitiniphilus eburneus. The sequence continues at coordinate 325,289 of NZ_SUMF01000002.1, read as the reverse complement.
AAAATTGCTTCTGATGTATTTCAATACATCGTCTTGCTCATTGGCAAAAAATGGAGCTTCGGCCCTTGGCTGGAACCCGCCGATATAGCAATATCTATCATTAATGCAACCACTCTTGGATTTTTGCTGGCGCTAGTATCAAACAGTGATTGGTTTCACTCTAGGCTGCGAAAGTTAAGGCTTTCAAGTAGATCGGCACACCCCTCTGAATGGTGTGCTGTACTAAAAGCCAACCCAGCGTACATGGTCTTTCATCTTAAAGATGAGAGAAGATTGGTTGGCTACCCACTTGTTTGGCCCAGCGATCATGAAAAGGGGCATTTCTTCATTACAAATTGCCGATGGCTTTTGGATGATGATGGCAACAGCGAATCTTCTGAAAATCAGGACTCAAACCACATAGAGGTTGATTATGCAGAAGGCATTCTAATGCACTCGTCTGATGTGAAAATGATAGAAATATTAAAGGAAGGAGATAACGATGAATGACAAAACAAAACCCAAAAGTAGCTCTGTCAAAAAATCAACACCAGCAATGGAGAACTGGAACCCTCCCCCAAAAAGCACCAAACCCCCAACAATAAGAATTCCTCCCCCTCCAAAACCTAAGGGTGGGAAATCCTAACATGGCGCTCAACTCGCTCCCTTTGGTTGCTGAACTCGCCAAAGCTGCGCTTTGGGTCGCCGGTTAGCTCTACGTTGGGGTCTGCTTTGCAACGAAGGCGACATCAATCTGCTGGATATGAACTTCTGCTTTGGCCGATCAGCGGTCTCTGAGACCATCACGATGGTTATATATATTCAGCGGCGTGGTCACGAACGCCAGAATGGGTGGTCACAAGTGACCAGAATCCGCATCCATGGTTGCACTGCAGAACACGCACCAACGCCATTGATCTGTGCGCCCATGCCCGCATCGCGAGCCCAAATCTCGATATGGGGGAGGCGGAACGCGCAGTAGTAACCCCGCTAACCATTGCAGCTCCGTTTCCATAACATTCTGCATTGGAACCCTAAGGTTGAATGGAATTTTATTATTTCGCTTTGAGGGCAAAAGACAGAGTTAGGATTAAACCTTATTTTCAGATGGAAATTATGTAATTAATGAAAATGCTTTTCCGATGAAAATTTATTATGGTTTTACATATGATGCTCAGAATAGTCTAGAAAACCCCAGGGCGATTCATCTTCTTTCCAGATAGGGAGCGGCAGCACGTAACTCTTGCTCGCAAGGCCAGTATTGCCGTTGATCCAGGTAATCTGCGGCTACTCGATATAGCCAATAAGGCAGTTCTGGCTCGATACTAGTTAGCCTTGAACGTGTCAGCTGCCGGGCATAGCACACATCGAGAAAACGTGCTGGCCAGCCCTCCAACAGCCACATCACAGTCAACATTAGCTGTCGCTGTTCCGCAGTACGGTAATACTCATAATCAACTTTCGGTAAGCCCATCATCCCATTCAATTCAATACCCAGGTCCGCTAAATATGGTCGAATTCGTATGCCAAAGCGACCACTCAAGGCCGCTAGCAACACACGAAGCCCATGAAAAAACGATATTGAGCATCCAGGGGTAAATTCACCGCAATCCCAGTGGCGGTGAGAAAACAACTGACAGACGTCAATGTAGCGTTGTAACGACGCATGATCCTGCCAGGTGGGTGGTGCCACTGGGGCCTCCCTCAGATCGGCATTACACACTGAACAAAGGCAAAGTGTCGCATGCGGAATCACTCTGTCCCGGCCGATACCATGCCGATGAAACATCACTGGTGAGCCACACCAAGGGCAACAATCCAGCATGCAAGTTCCGTGGATATGGCACAGTCCGTAGAAAGCCAATCGCCAGCGCAACCGAAAGTAGGGCACCCGGTCATCGGCCAAGCATGCCGGGCAGAACTGCATGCCCGCACGCCTGCGATCACGGTGAAAAACGCCAGCCGGCCTGACCCACGCCGCGTTACCAAACTGCGGCAGCACGTCATAGATCAGCCCCTCATAACACTGCAACGTGCGTAGCCTCAATGCCTCAACGGATTGTCCAGTCTGCCGTTCAAGCAGCGCCAGAATGGCTGGGTGAGGGTGTCGATCGATGTCCCGTGTCCAGATCGGCAGCTTGCACCGCAGCAAGTTGGCATAAAAGGTATGGATGGAATAGCCGTTCTCGAACGCCAATCGAACCATCCATGAAGACAGTATTTCGTCCGGTAGGGGCTGAGGGTGAGCCGGCAGCATATGAAGCTACAGGGAGGCGATCTGCTTTTTGCGGTCCGACGGTGGGACATAACCGCAGCTGTTGAGCTCCTTTACGGTAATGCATTCCGTTCCATCACGGATTGCTTGTTTAGCGGCCAGATTCAACAGATCTGAGATTTCACCAATGGTCCCCTCGGTCATGGCATTAATCTTGTGCGCCACGGTGTTACTACTCAGTGAGGACGGCCGGCGCAACGGTAGCACTACTTCAAACGAGGCCAGCAAATCACGGTACGCCTGCTCATCAGGCCGCCAGTTGGGCAGCACCAGTGGCTTGAATCGATTCTGGATCTGCGGATCGATACTAACGGCACGAGCCAAATCACCGGTGCCGCAACCAACGATCGAAATCGACAGTACATTACTCATGAACTTTAAAGAATTGAGTACTTGCTGCTGCTGCGACTTGTTACTCGCCAACATGTTATGTAGCTCATCCAGAAGCAGCACCTTGAGCCGAACACCTTTAAGCACATGCATGGCACGATCTCGCTTGGCATCCAGGCTGCTGGCGGGCACCCGCTCGTAAAAGGCGTTCAGAATCTCGCTGTAAAGCGCCGCCTCAGTCGGCGCCGCTGGTGTCTGGATGAATAGAACCGGTGCATGGACATAATCATTTTGAAGATCCTCCTTCACCGGATGTTGACGGATAAAGCGCTCGATCAGCCTTGTCTTGCCGTTGTTCGTATTGCCAAGCAGCAGCATGCTCGGCATACGGGTTTGCCGGGGATGGCGTACAAGATCTTCAAGTTTGGACAGGATTTCATGGGCACGTGGATAACCAATCCAACGGGGTCGGTTGATCCAGTCCTCACGTAGCGCGTTATCCTGCGCGGCAATAGGTCGGCTTTGTGGATGAAGGTGGCTATAGTCGCTCATGTTCAGGCCCCTTCGACCTCAATTTCGCTGAACGCAGTCCCTACGGCACCTTCAGGCATCTCTGAGCCTGCTACGGCTGCGCCTGGCCCCGATTCAGCACCTGACGTGGCGGCGACAGCAAGGGGCTTGCCAGCGGTATGAAGTCCCGCCCAACCCTTGCGCCGCTGCGCCTCGCGCAATGCCCGCTTGCCATGGGTCTGTGCCTTGCGAGCCAGGCGGGTCTTTTCGATGGCTTGTTCTTGAATTTGGCGGCGCCTGCGGACACCTTCAAAGATCGCATCCTCGTCAATCTGGGCTGCTGGATCACTTTTCATCAAACGAGCTGCCGCGCGTAGCTCCCAAATGCTAATCGCAGGCCTGCTGGCGTTGAAATACGGGATCGGGTGGTAGGTGTTGTCTTCAGGGTCCAAAAAATAAATCACGCTGATGTCACGTGGGTCTCTCGCAAACAGGAACTTGCGTTTCAGGCGTGGATTTTCGGGGTCACTTGCGTCTATCCAGCGTCGCAATACCGGCGATGAATACTGGATATTGTCCATGACCACCCCGTCGCGCTGGATGGTACGTAGTTCGAAGGGCAGGAAATCCAGGCGCAGCTTCTCTTCATTGGATATGGGCAAAGGTAAACCCACTCCAGGGCGTTCGGCATTGCCATGGACACATTGCTTATAAAACTGGATGGGCGACAAGCCACCAAGGTCTTTTTGCGGTTGATTATGGTACTCATACACGAGGAATGTTGTGAACCAGCAATCCAACTCGGACAAGGTCATGCAAGCCCTGCCTTCAGAGTCATAGTCCGCTTTTAGTTGAACATTCGAAAATGTAGTGCCTGGCAGCTCTTGCACCTGCCCCATGAAAGTGCGGAAGGCCCTTTCGATATGAGGTCCATAGTTTGGGTGACCTTTGCGACGATGCTCAATCAAGATGCCGTATTCATCGCAAGCACGCCTTAGTGTCTTACCCCGGAACTCCTTGGCGCCATCCAGGTGGATTTTGGCCATCTTGCCGTAGATCGGCCAAGGTGCATGGATATCCATCTTAGCCAGCCATAACTCCTTGCGCATGATTGCCCGGCCAATGCAAAGACCCGCCGAAAGCGTACCCGCTGGGTCGAGACTCATGTAAAACCCGCCAACCATCCGCGAGTTCGCATCAATCGCCAATGTCAGCGACGGTCGGCCGATCGGCCGCCGAAATTCATCGTCAACCACGATCACGTCAACCGGTGTGTGATCAATCTGTCCCACCGCATTCGGAAAATCCGCATCCGGAAACTGTCCACGCAACAGGTCAAGCTTCTCTCGTGCGGCTTTGTAGCCATAACGCTTTGTCGTTTCCAAACGCCTGTCCAACTTTCTGACACGGGCATACACGGTATTGCGATCAGGAGGCGGAAGATCTGCCGCATCGCACTGTTCACGAATTTGCTTGTAGAGCTTGGCTACGGATGGCCGCTCCATCTTCAGGTAATACCGATCAATCTGCGTCTGGACAATGCTCTCAACCTCGGCATCCAACCGGGATGCGCCCTTGTCTGCTCTCGGCGTGCGCAGTAAGGAGGACACCAAACCTGTTTCTTTGAAGCGATTGAGCCACCGATAAATCGTCATGATCGACTTTTCGGCCCTCTCTGCTACCTCGTAAACAGTGACACCACTATTGGCATCCAGTAGAGGCTGGATGAGCTCATAGCGCCCCATCGCCACTTCCCAATCCTTATCCTTTGCCAATAAATGCTTGCCCTGCGGTACCGCACTATCACCCGCCGGGGTGGCATATAGTGATGAAACGGGGACAACCTCCGTCGCATTGCCAGAGACGGTGCGGATCACTGCTTCGGTCAGGCCCTTGATCTCAAGCACAACGACGGCCTGGTCGCGCCAGTAGGCCAACTGGCCAGGACGAATTGTATTCATGCTTCACACAGCTCCTCTGCCCAAATCGCAGAACGCATGGTGAGTGGTTGGTTCAGGTCGCAGCCGATCGCGCCAACCGCGATCAGATTCCAAAGCACTGGAATCATCTCGGCTCGGTTATCCGGATCGCTGCATAGCGCACACAACAACAATTCCGGGTCAACCTCGCCGAGGTCCCAGAGAATTTGCAGGACATGCTGACGCATCTCTGGCTCGGTTACGCGGTCTCGATACATCTGCAGGAATCGTGCATTTTTGAGATAGGGCGTCCGGATTTCCCGCTCGGTATAAACCATGAAGCGCCAGCCCTTGTTCATCGCAAAGGTCTTGGCCGCTCGGAACTTGGGCATGAGCTCTTTCCAATCCTTCCGGAAACCCCCTCGATACTTCACTTCGTACAAAATCGGCTGAATCGGGCTGCTCACATTGTGCTTGAAGATGATCAGGCCATCCGGTGTGTAGAAACCCTCTTGTCCGCTTCTGGTCAGATATGGAATTTTGAGGGGCTGAGGGTCGACTCGCTCCACGTCGGGGTCGAACCGTAGAATCTCCATCAGGTCACGTTCCAACGTCGATTCATAGTCACCGATGCCAGGGACCGTGCCGGTCACGCCATGGCTACCCATGTTGATTTCCCGTACCGGCCCGAACCTAAGGTTATCGTCCATTATCATCTACCGTTAGTAGGGTGGAGGTATTTTCACATTTACTGCCAGAATTTACAGGCAGCACGCCGCTGCCTGGCGAGGTATCGCTGGCTCATCACGGTATCCTGTTCCTCGACGAGCTGCCCGAGTTCGACCGCAAGGTGCTGGAAGTCCTGCGGGAGCCACTGGAAAACGGCCACATCCATATCAGCCGGGCTGCGCACAGTGCTGTGTTTCCGGCGTGCTTCCAGTTCGTCGGCGCGATGAACCCGTGCCCTTGCGGATACCTGGGCCATCCGCAGAAAGCCTGCCGCTGCACCCCGGAGCAGATTGCGCGGTATCGCGGCAAACTGTCGGGCCCGCTGCTGGATCGGGTCGATCTGGTGGTCGAAGTGCCTGCCTTGCCCGCATCCGCATTGCAGGAGGCAAGATCGGGCGATTCGAGCAAGCGGATACGGGAGCGGGTTCAGCGTTCGCATGAATGCCAGGTGGCGCGGCAGGGGAAAAACAACGCCGCGTTGCAGGCCGCAGAAGTGGATATGCATTGCACGGCGGAAGACGCTGCGCGATTGCTGTTGGCCCAGGCCATGGAGAAACTGGGGCTATCCGCGCGGGCATATCACCGGCTGTTGCGTGTAGGGCGCACCATCGCCGATCTGGATGGCGCCGCCGCCATCGCAGCCCGACATATGGCCGAAGCCATTCAGCTGCGCCGTTTGCTTTGATCGATGCCGGCTCGGCTTGCCCCTCAGCCGGGAATCGATTCTCCGATGGAATCCAGCCGGCGATCCCATTGCCGCGCCAGATAGGGGGGCAGATTGCGTTCGATCGCCCCGCGCAGCACTTCATCCAGGGTGCGCCATTCGCTGGAACCCACCAGATTGAATAGCGACGCTTCGTCATTGCGGGCGGCGAGGCGATAGCTTTCGCCATCCAGCGCGGCATACCAGAAAGCCAGCAGACGTTGACGCCACGGCGTTGCGGCAGGAGCGCGCGAGATCAAGGCGATCATTACTGGATGCTGCGATGCAACATCGATAAAATCATCGATCACCGCCATGATGCGATCGATGCCGATGGCGTAAGCAAGGGAAGACATATCGGGTACTCCAGGACAGACAGGGCACGCCCCACTGGGTTGATACAAGGCAGACCCCCGGCTCCACGGCTCGGTTCCAGGTTGTACGTTCGGTTACCTTGGGCGCGGTCCAGCGCAGTTTGTTAGACTTGGCCGCGATCTCCCGCTTGTTCCACGTGAAACCATGACCACTCCTCGCTACGATGAATCCGCAGTCAAGGTGCTGAAGGGCCTTGACCCTGTCCGCCATCGTCCCGGTATGTACACGCGTACCGATAATCCGTTGCATATCTGCCAGGAAGTGATCGACAACGCCGCCGACGAGGCGCTCGGCGGCTACGCACGCTCGATCCGCGTCACGCTGTACCGCGATCAGTCGATGAAAGTAATCGACGATGGTCGTGGCATCCCGGTAGGCATTCATCCGGAGGAGGGCGTACCCACGGTACAGGTGGTGTTTACCCAACTGCACGCAGGCGGCAAGTTCGACAAGAAGGACGGCGGCGCCTACGCGTTTTCCGGCGGTCTGCATGGCGTCGGCGTTTCGGTGACCAACGCACTGTCCACGCTGCTTCAGGTGGAAGTGAAACGGGAAGGGCAACTGCACCGCATCGTGTTCGGGGATGGCGAAGTCCGCGAGCCGCTCGCCGTCGTCGGCACCTGCGCCAAGAAAGAAACCGGCACCGCCGTCACGGTGCGGCCCGATCCCAAGTATTTCGATTCACCGCTCATTCCGCAGGGCGAGCTGGAACACCTGCTCAAATCCAAAGCCGTGCTGCTGCCGGGCCTTATCGTCACGCTGGAGGTGGAACTGCCCAGCGGCGAATTCCTGCACAAGGAATGGTGCTATCCCGACGGCCTGGTCGGTTATCTCAGCGAGCAGTTGGCCGGGTATGAGACGTTGATTCCCATCTTCAAAGGCGACAAATACATCGAAGCAGGTGACGACAGCTTCGCGCCCGGAGAGGGATGCGCATGGGCCTTTACCTGGAGCGATGAAGGGCCCGCCAATCGCGAGTCGTACGTCAACCTGATTCCCACCCCTGCTGGCGGCACGCACGAATCCGGCCTGCGCGATGGGGTATTCCAGGCGGTGAAGACCTTCATCGAATTTCACTCGCTGTTGCCCAAAGGGGTGAAGCTGCTGCCCGAGGATCTGTTCAGCCGCTGCTCCTTCGTGCTATCGGCCAAGGTGCTGGACCCGCAATTCCAGGGCCAGACCAAGGACAAGCTCACCAGCCGCGATGGTTTGAAGCTGGTGTCGCAGATGGTCAAATCGCCTTTCGAGCTTTACCTGAACGAGCACGTCGAGTTGGGCAAGCGCCTTGCCGAACTGGCGATCCGTGCGGCACAAAGCCGGCAGAAGAACGCGCAGAAAGTAGAAAAGAAAAAGTCCTCCGGCGTCGCAGTGCTACCCGGCAAGCTCACCGATTGCGCCAGTGACGAAACCGGCCGTTGCGAGCTTTTCCTGGTCGAGGGTGATTCGGCGGGCGGCTCCGCCAAGCTGGGCCGCGACAAGGATTTCCAGGCCATCCTGCCGCTACGCGGGAAGGTGTTGAACACCTGGGAGGTGGATCGCGACCAGATTTTTGCCAATAACGAAGTGCACGATATCGCGGTCGCCATCGGCGTCGATCCCCATGGTCCGCATGATCAGGCCGATCTATCCGGCCTGCGCTACGGCAAGATCATCATCATGTCGGATGCCGACGTCGATGGTTCGCACATCCAGGTGCTGCTGCTGACGTTGTTCTATCGCCATTTTCCTCGGCTGATCGGGGCGGGGCATGTCTTCGTCGCGCAGCCACCGCTCTACCGCGTGGATATCGCCGGCTCGGGCAAAGCCAAGCCGCCTCGCAAGTTCTATGCGCTGGACGAAGGCGAGCTGAACGCCATCCTCGACAAGCTGCGTGCAGAGAAGGTTCGCGAAGGGGCGTGGAGCATCTCCCGCTTCAAGGGCCTGGGTGAAATGAACGCGGAGCAACTGTTCGATACCACGATGAATCCCGATACGCGACGCGTGCTGCGCGTGGGAATCCCGGACGATGTCACCGCCAATACCCGCGATCTGATGAACATGCTGATGGGCAAGGGTGAAGCCAGCAGCCGGCGCGCATGGCTGGAAGCGCGCGGCAACGAAGTGGAAGCCGATCTTTAGGCATCATGTTTTCACCATCCGCGCAGGCCGTTCCACGTGGAACGGCCTTTTTTGTTTCGCTGGCCTTGCCCAACCCTCCAGCGAGACTGGCCGCCTCGCCGCCGCGTGGTTATCGTGCGTTCAGGGAGGCACGATCATGACCATCGCATTGAAAGCGCCCATCCAGGCCTGGCTGGACAGCCTGTGTACGCGCTGGCTGGGAGAAAAGCCACAGCTCGATCAAGTGATCGATGGCTTTTACGGACAGGTTTATCTGCTAACCCTGGCCGACGGAACGCGTCGCGTCATCAAGCGTTTCCGCATCGCCGGGTTTGCCCACCTGGAGATGCAGGCGACGCGCCGACTGCGTCGGTACACGCCAGCCCACCTGGCGGTGCCCGACATCCTCCAGTTCGAAACGGTGGAGCAGGGCGGCTGGGATGCCTTTCTGATGCCCTTCGTGATCGGCGTCCCCGCCTATGACACGCCGCAGGAACACGTGCCGATGCTGGTGGAAGACATCGTGGCACTGCAACGACACTGGCACGCGCAGACCCAGACGGCGTTCGAAGACCTGGATGGCAACCTCCACGATAATTTCCTGGAAAGCTATCGTGCCTATCTGGCACCTCGCATCGCCTTCCTGGAAAAGACCGAGGATTTCAATCCGGCGCAAAAGCGACGGCTCTTCGCCACGCTGGACCTGCTCGAACCACTGCTGGCGCCGCTGGCCAACGACATGCCCAGCTTCATCCACGACGACGGGCACGCCGGTAACTACCTGGTCGATCCCGTGACCTGGCGACTCTGCGCCGTCATCGATCCGGCCGCCGCGCGCTTCGCCCATCGCGAACTCGATCTGTTCCACCTGCCCGATTCGCGTCCCGAATATGGCCTGCTGGAACGCTACCTGGCGTTGACCCCACCCGCGCCCGGCTGGCCAAAGCGGCGCTGGCTGTTCAGCTTGTGGGACGACATCAAACATGCCGAGTTCACGGGCTGGCGCGATGAAGCGTGGTTCGATCGCAAGCTGGCAGCGTTCGAGGAAACGCCGGCAGACTGATCAACCTGCTGGCGCGGGCAGACTGGCCAGGGATTGCAACGCCGCCGAGAGTGCCTGTTCCACCTGTCGCAAACCCGTCGCCGCGACGTCATAGCGCCGCTCCCGCCACGCCTCCACGGCGCGCAGGCCCGTGGCATTCACCCGGTCCAGGCCATCCACCTCCGCAATGCCCACGGATGCATCCACGCCATGGCGTTGCGCCTGCCACGCGGTGAAGTTGACCAGCAACACGTCAGCCAATGGCTGCTCTGGCTGGAACAGGCAACGATAGATGGCCTCGCGCGCTTCGAGCAGTTCCGCCTGGCCCAGGCCAACGCCACTGTCGTGGCACGCTTGCCGCGCCTGGCCATGCAACTGCTGCATGACGCCACCGGTTGCCTGGAGATGTTCCGCAAGCTGCCGGCCCTTGCCAACCTGTTCCAATGCACCATCGGAAAGCTGATGCAGGGCCGTGCGCACACTGACCGTAGCCCCGCTGATGCGCTCCACCAGCTTGCGAATCTCGCCCGAAGCCACCGTGGTCCGCTCCGCCAGTTTGCGGACCTCATCCGCAACAACCGCAAAGCCTCGCCCGGCCTCGCCCGCCCGCGCGGCCTCGATGGCCGCATTCAGCGCAAGAAGATTGGTCTGCGCGGAGATCTCGCCGATCATCTCGACAAAACCGACGATATCCTGCGCGCTTTCGGCCAGCGAAACGGTCTCGGTCGCGGATTGATCGGTCTGTTCGACCAGATGCAGCATCCCCTGGGTGAGCGCCTGGAGCGTGGCGTTCATCTCGGAAAACCCGGCAGAAGCCTGGGCAGCCGAATCCAGTGTGTGGACACTTTCGCTGGCGGCTCTGCGCAACGCGTCGATCAACCGCATGAACGCGGCGCCACCGGCTGTGAACTCGGCAAAAATGGCGGGGTAGGCGCCCGCACCCTGGCCACGATCCCCGGTTTGTCGTTCCAGCATTTCCAGAAAGCGCGTGTCGCGCTCGTGCTTTTCCACCTGCTGCCGCAAACGCGCATTCTCGTCGCTCAGCGCCTGCATCCTGGCGTGCAGGTCATCGTGTCCTGGCCGTTGCTTGAACATATTCCCCCCGGATTCGTCGCGGCTGCTTTTGGCCGTGGCCATGCCCGGCACAGTATAGTGGAGCACTCTCCCCTTGATACGCATCGCCCATGTCGCCACCCATCGTCTACCTTGCCGGGCCCGGGGTCTTTCGTCAGGACGCCGTGGCCTGGGGTGCCCAGCTCACCGCGCTGTGCGCGCAGCACGGCCTGGCCGGGCTGTTCCCCCTGGATAATCAGTTGCCGCCACTGACCGACACCGCCGCGCAACGACGCTGGCTGTTTCAGGCCAACTGTGGCGCGATCCACCAAGCCGATGTCGTTCTGGCCGATTGCCGGGCTTTTCGTAGCGCAAGCGAACCGGATAGCGGCACGGCATTCGAAATCGGGTTTGCACATGCGCTGGGTAAACCGGTTTACCTCTGGCTACCGGATGTCGCCGAAGGCAGCACCATGCGGCAACGCGTCGCCGGGCCGGCAGCAGCGGGAACGCCCATCGATAACGACGGCCTGCTGATCGAAGACTTTGCCGCACCGCTCAACCTGATGTTGTGGGAAGCCGCCGATCACGCGATCTTCGCCACCACTGCCGAATCGGCCATCGCTCAACTGGCCGAGCTGCTGCGGTGTTCCACGTGAAACCATTGCGTCGCTGAACGGGGGCCGGCATCGGGCTACAATGCCGCCTGACCTGTTTTTCGGCGACGTCTCCTCATGTCCGATCTTGATCTTCCCGAACTTCCCGAAACCGAAGCCCCCGTCGAGGCGGCAAGCGGCGGCAATCGCCGGTACATCAACGCCCAGACTTCGGCGCTGGCGCCGGACGATGGCGAAAGCGTGCAATTGGGCCTGTACGCGGAAAAGAGCTATCTCGAATACGCAATGAGCGTGGTGAAAAGCCGCGCGTTGCCGCAGGTGGAAGACGGCCAGAAGCCGGTACAGCGACGCATCCTCTATGCGATGCACGAGCTGGGTCTGACCGCCACCGCCAAGCCGGTGAAGTCAGCCCGTATCGTCGGCGAAGTGCTGGGCAAGTTTCACCCCCATGGCGATCAATCGGCCTATGACGCGCTGGTGCGCATCGCCCAGGATTTTTCGCTGCGCTACCCCTTGATCGACGGCCAGGGCAATTTCGGCAGCCGGGACGGTGATGGCGCGGCGGCGATGCGGTATACCGAAGCCCGCCTGACGCCCATTGCCGAACTGCTGTTGGGTGAGCTGGATGCCGGCACCACCGATTTCATCCCCAATTACGACGGTGCACTGGAAGAGCCATTGCTGCTACCGGCACGGCTGCCAGTGCTGTTGCTCAACGGCACTTCCGGCATTGCCGTGGGCATGGCCACGGAGATTCCTTCGCACAACCTGGGCGAAGTAGCCGACGCGGCCGTGGCGTTGATCCGCAATCCCGGGCTCGATACCGCCGGGCTGCTGGAATACGTGAAGGGCCCGGATCTACCCGGCGGTGGGCAACTGATTTCCAGCGCCCGCGATATCCAGTCCGCCTACGAAGCAGGGCGGGGCAGCCTGAAATTGCGCGCGCGCTGGGAAAAGGAAGACCTTGCGCGTGGGCAATGGCAGATGGTCGTCACCGAATTGCCGCACGGTACTTCCAGCCAGCGGGTGCTGGAGGAAATCGAAGAACTAACCAATCCCAAGCTGCGCAAGGGCAAGAAGGCGCTGACACAAGAGCAGGTGCAGACCAAGCAATTGGTGTTGTCGCTGCTCGACCGTGTTCGCGACGAGTCGGGCAAGGATCAGCCCATCCGGCTGGTGTTCGAACCCAAGTCATCGCGGCAGGACCCCGCCGAGCTGATGAATGTGCTGCTGGCACATACCTCGCTGGAAACCAATCTGCCGATGAATCTGGTCACCATCGGCCGCGATGGTCGGCCAGGCCAGAAATCGCTGCGTGACCTGATCGCGGAATGGGTGGACTTCCGCTTCGTAACGGTGCGGCGCCGTACCGAACACCGGCTGGGCAAGGTGGATGACCGCATCCATATCCTCGAAGGGCGGATGGTCGTCTTCCTCAACATCGACGAAGTCATCCGCATCATTCGCGAAAGTGACGACCCCAAGGCCGCATTGATCGCGCGCTTCCAGCTCAGCGACCGGCAGGCCGAGGATATCCTGGAAATCCGCTTGCGCCAGCTGGCACGACTGGAAGGGATCAAGATCGAGCAGGAGCTGGTGGATCTGAAGCGCGAGAAGGGCGAGTTGGAGCATCTGCTGTCCAACCCGGCCGCCATGCAGAAGCTGCTGATCAAGGAGATCGAGGCCGACCGCAAGAAATATGGCGACCCACGCCGTACCCTGATCGAGGAGGCCGAAAAGGCCACGCTGGAAGTGGCGGTAGTCGATGAGCCCACCACGCTGATCCTGTCGGAGAAAGGCTGGATTCGCAGTCGCCAGGGCCATGGTATCGAGTTGCAGAACCTGGGATTCAAGGATGGCGACAAGCTGCTGACCGCCATCGAGTGCCGCACGGTGGATTCCGTGGCACTGTTCGGCAGCGACGGCCGCGTCTACACCATTCAGGCCGCGGTGGTTCCAGGGGGCCGGGGCGATGGCGTGCCGGTCACTACCCTGGTGGAGTTGTCCGCCAAGAGCCGTGTGGTGCAACTGATGACGGCCCGCGCGGAGGAATGGGTCATCATCGCCAACGCTTCCGGCTATGGCTTTGCCTGCCAGTTCGAGAACCTGCTGTCGCGGCAAAAAGCAGGCAAGAGCTTCATTACGCTGGAAGCGGATGAAACGCTGCTGCGGGTCACCACGTTTGTTCCACGTGAAACATCCGTCGTGGCATGCCTGTCGAAAGCCGGCAAGTTGCATCTGTTCCCGTATTCGGAATTCAAGCAACTCGCCGGTGGCGGGCGCGGCGTGATCACGATGGCGCTGGATGACAAGGATCACCTGGCCGCTATTACCGTCTCCGACGGAGAAACCCTGCGACTGACCGGCACCGGCCGTGGCGGCAAGCCGACAGAGCTGATTCTGGATGCCAACGAAATGGCGCCCTATGTCGGCAAGCGGGCACGCAAGGGCAAGCCGATCAATGCCGGGCTGAAATTCCCGGGATTCTGATCCACCGGGAGGGCAGGACCGATGAATGAAGCACTGCGCGCAAGCTGGGCTGCACTGGGCATTCCCGAGTCGGTCCTGGAAGCCAAGCGGCTCACGCTCTACGAAGAAGCCGAGTCGCTGACTGATGCGGAAACCGGCGACGATGGCCGCGTGTGGCAACTGACGCCAGCGGCAACGCTGGCATGGCAGGCGCTGCGCACTGCGGCAGCGGAGGATGGCATCACGCTGCGCATTGCCTCCGCCTATCGTGGCACCGACCGGCAAGTGGCGCTGATCCGCCGCAAACTGAACGCCGGGCAGCCCATCGATGCCATCCTGCAAGTGCTTGCGCCGCCGGGTTGCAGCGAGCATCACACGGGACGCGCCATCGACATCTACATGCCCGGCGGCCCCATCGTGGAAGAAGCCTTTGAAGACACGCCGGCGTTTGCCTGGCTGCAGGCCAACGCCGGACGCTACGGATTCACCTTATCGTTCCCGCGCGACAATCGCTACGGCTATGTCTACGAACCCTGGCATTGGTGTTTCCAGCCCGTTCAGCTTGCCTGACGGGCTGTCTCGAAAGCCCGTATCAAGCTCGCTCGATCGCACCGATATAGTCGGCCTTACCCAGCGTGACACCGTTATGCCGCAGGATGTCGTAGGCCGTGGTGACATGGAAATACACGTTCGGCAGGACGAAATGCAGCAGGTAGAAATCTCCCGGCATCGGATGGTCCGGCATCCAGGGCAGAGTGACCGCTTTACTCGCGGCATCGTCCAGCGAAGTGGGCGCGATGGTGTTCAGGTAGGCAACAACCGTCGCAATACGCTCCTTCAACTCATCGATACGCGTCTCGCTATCGGGGAGCTTGAGCGCATCCAGCCCCGCCAGCCGCGCGCCAACACCCTTGGCCTGGTCGGTGGCGATCTGCACCTGCTTCACCAGTGGAAACATATCCGGTGCCAGCCGTGAATTGAGCAACACGCTTTCTTCAATGCCACGGTCCGCACAGAAGGCAGCCGCCTTGTCGAGCAGGACCGACAGGTTACCCAGCATGCGGATGAAAGCGGGAACGGAAACCTGGTAGTAGGACAAACTCATGAGTTCACTCCGGGAAACAGCCCGGCAATCCCGTGGTTCGATCACGCCCGCGCCGTGCCTGGTCGGTCCACGCTTGGTATGTGAACGCGATTTCACATCTCGAGCACAAACAGCACACGCATGGGGCAGATGATCGGATTCGGGATTTCGAGCAGATAGATAGGGGAAAACAGCCCAGTCATCCTAGCCGAATCCCGGGCATTGCGGCGACGAGGACGTGAAGCCGAAAACCACGCTCCCGTGACCCCGCTATCCCTGTTCCAGCCTGAGCAACGTTTCCGTCACGCCATGGAATGGGCTGCTGCGCGACAAACCATCGACCAGTTCCTGCACCGCCAGCGTCGAGCATTGCGCACTGGTGTCCACCTCCAGGTCGTACTGCATCCAGCGATGCACTCGTGGCAGCTCCCAGGCGGAGAGTCCGGCCGCCCGATCCCCGCGCGCGGCTTCCCGTCGAGCCAGGGTTTCCTCATCGCAGTGCACCCCGACCAGCGCCACCGAATAACCAGCCAGCTCGGTCAACAACTCCCGGATTTCTTCCGGCTCGCACCAGGCGTTATCGACGATCAGCTTGACGCCCGCCTGCAACAGCGACGGCAAAGCGTAGTGATAGGCGCGCACCAGCGCTGCCCAATCGTATCCCGGCCGGGCGATCGGCTCGCCACGCTGCATCCGTAACAGGTCGGAAGGCGGCAGCGCATAGAGCACGCTGTCGATGGAGAAGTTGAGGTATTGCTCCGGCAGGCATTCCTGCAATGCCCGGGCAAGCGATGTCTTGCCGGAGCTGCTGGTGCCGTTCAGAACGATGACATGGGGCAGGCTCATCGCGGCATGGTATCAGCGGGAGGCCCGCCAGCCCTAGGCAATCAGTGGCAGGCAAAGGTCGTAGCGTTTGTCGTGGAAATAATGCTCCAGACGGGGCCGCGACGGATCGGGCACCAGCCCGGTCTGCGGCAGCCAGGTCAGCATCAGGTCGCGCCAGCGCGGGCCGATATCGTCCTCGGTGCCACCGTGATGGAACACCGCCCAGCGACCGGCCGGCATGCGGTATTCACCCATGCCGCGCGGCACACGCACCTGCTGATTGATCTCGGTGGCCGCGTCGTACCGACGACGGCCAGCGGGCGTCGTGGCCGGATCGCTCCAGATCAGCCCGAAACGCCGGTCGGGATCGGATTCAATCTGGTGCAGGCGGCACTGCGCCTCCAGTTGCTCATACAACTTGTGCAAGTGGTTGCCGTAATCACCCACCTCGCGCACGGTCAGCATCCGGGCCGCGGGCCAGTCCTCCACCGAGATCCGGGTCGCCACTTCGGCGAAGGACCATTGGTAATCCGCCTCGGTTCCGACAATGGCCTGACCGGGGGTATAGGAAATCGGGCCCAGATTGGTCCGCAACCATTCGCGGGCGGGCGGCGTACCCTTGCGCCATGCGCTGGGCGTAAAACCGAATGTCCGATTGAAAGCGCGGCTGAACGTGGCAGCCGAAGAGAACCCGACCGCCAGCGCCACTTCGCCGATCGGCATGCGCGGCGCCCAATGCAGCAACGAGGCAGCGACTTCCAGGCGCAAGCGCCACAGAAAGGCCTGCGGGGTGGTCTGGTAATGCAGCTGGAAGCGTCGCACCAGATACCAAGGCGAATAATGTGCGGCTTCGGCCAGATCAGCCAGCGTCAATGGTGCGGCGAGATCGCGCACCATCCGATTGATCGCGCGTTCCAGTCGAGGGCAGGGCGCGGGGGCGAGAATGGGCCTGGGGGCATTCATGATCGTATTCCACAACCGCCGTAAGCGGTAATCGATCCAGAGACCGTCAATCTTGGATCAAGCGGACAACGAATGGGGGGCAGTCCTTCGATATTCGCAACATGAGCAAAAAGTAATGTAAGCACACTGCTAATTGCTGGTATTCATGCTAGCTGATACGTCACTATTCTTCTGCTTTTGTATCTTCCGGACGAGCCCAGAACATGCGATCCGGCACCAGCTGCCCCATGCCAGGGCGGAAAGCATTCACCAGCGTCTGCCATACGTATTCCTGGGCATCGCGGACAGCTGTGTTCAACTCCACCCCACTGGCCAGGGCGCCGGCCAGGGCGGCGGACAACGTTGCGCCCGATCCATGGTAACGCCCGGGCAAGCGATCCCACATATCGCTGCGGACACGACCATTGCGCGAATACAGCACGTTGCTTACCTTGCTCGTCTGCTCCTGCGCCCCGGTAATAAGCACATACTCGCAGCCGCAATCGATCAGGCGGGCCGCCGCCGCATCCAGCGGCAAGTCGTCCTGTTCCTCGGCATCGTCCGACCCCAGCCGGCGCGCCTTGCTGCTGTTGGTACAGACGATCAGGGCGTTGGGCAGCAGCAGCTCGCGGATCGCCGCCGCAAACTCATCAGTGGAATACTCATCGCGCTGGCTATGCTCGAGCACAGGATCGAGCACCAACGGGATATTGGGGTAGTCCGCGACGATTTCGGCGATCACCGCCAGATTCTCGATACTGCCGGCCAGGCCCACCTTGATCGCATCCACCTGCATGTCTTCGAGAACGAAGCGCGCCTGTTCGTTGACCCAGTCGGCCTCGATGGCCTGAACTTCCTGCAGGCCGGCCGTGTCCTGCACGGTGAGCGCGGTCACCACCGGCAGCGCGTGGCACCCCAGCGACGACAGCGTCGTCAGGTCTGCGGCGAGACCAGTGCCGGCGGATGGGTCGTTGGCGGCAAAAACGAGAACCAAGGGTGGGGTGGGACGCATCGCGGGGGTGTAAGGGATGGGATAGAATTCGATTCTAAACCAGCACCCTGAAGGTCATCGGATGAAAAAATACATGTGCTTGATTTGCGGTTTCATTTATGACGAAGCAGAGGGCCGTCCGGAGGATGGGATCGAGCCCGGAACCCTCTGGGACGTGGTTCCTCTGAACTGGACCTGCCCCGATTGCGGCGCCCGCAAGGACGACTTCGAAATGGTGGAAATCTGATCGGACCATCGGGAGTACCACGATGAAAAAACTGTTGATTGCCACTGCGGTGGCCCTGGTCGTGGCGGGATGCCAGCAGGTGAACACCACCAGCGCCGGCGCCGCCGGCGTGAACCGGAAGCAGACCATGAGTTCGCTGCTGTCCGAACAACAGGTTGTGGACATGTCCGTCCAGTCCTACCAGGAAGCGCTGGCCAAGGCCCGCGCCAAGGGGACGCTCAATACCGATCAGAAGATGGTGTCGCGCGTACGCGTCATCGCCGATCGCATCATTCCGCAGACCGCCGTTTACCGCCCGGATGCCACGCGCTGGAACTGGGAAGTCAACGTCGAGAAAAGCGACCAGCTCAACGCCTACTGCATGGCCGGCGGCAAGATCATGTTCTACTCGGGCATCATCGATAAGCTCAAGCTGACCGATGACGAAATCGCCCAGATCATGGGCCACGAAATCGCGCATGCGCTGCGCGAACATGCGCGCGAGCGGATGAGCCAGGCTTATACCAAGCAGTTGGCCTTGCAGGGGCTGTCGATTTTCACCGGCGGCAAGTACGACGATTACCTGGGCATGGCCGACCAGTTGACCGAGGTCGCCTATTCGCTGCCGAACAGCCGCGAGCATGAGTCCGAAGCCGACACCATCGGCCTGGAGCTCGCCGCGCGCGCTGGCTATAACCCGCAGGCAGCGGTCACCCTGTGGCAGAAAATGGCCGCGGCCAGTACCGGCGCACCGCCGCAGTTCCTCTCCACCCACCCGTCGAACCAGACGCGTATTGCCGATCTGCAGGCGCGCATCCCGACCGTCGAGCCGCTTTACCAGGCCGCGCTGGCACGCAACCCCGCCCCCAAACCCAAGAAAAAGTGAGCGCCCCGTGCTCTGGGCCAAATCGTTCCACCTGATCTTCGTTACCTGCTGGTTCGCGGGCCTGTTCTATCTGCCGCGCCTGTTCGTGAACCACGCGCAGGTGCAGGATGAAGCCACTGCCGCACGGTTGCTGCTGATGGAGCGCAAGCTGCTGCGCTTCATGACGGCGCTGGCCGTGCTGGCGCTCGGATTCGGTGTGCTGACCTGGTCGTTCTACGGTTTCTACGCCGGTCCCGGCTGGTACTGGATGCATGCCAAGCTGACGCTGGTGGCCACGCTGGTGCTCTATCACGGCTGGTGCTGGCGGCTTTACCTGGGATTCGTACGCGGCAAAGCGAAGCACAACCATGTCTGGTATCGCTGGTTCAACGAGTTCCCGGTGCTGATCCTGTTCGCCGTGGTGATCCTCGCCATCGTCAAACCCTTCTGAGTATCCCCATGGGTATCGAGATCGAACGCAAATTCCTGCTGGCCCATGACGGTTGGCGTGCCAAGGTCAGCCGTTCCACCCGCATCGCGCAGGGTTATCTGTGTACCGAGCCCGACAGAACAGTGCGGGTACGCCTCAAGGGCACCCAGGGCTTCCTCACCATCAAAGGCCGTAACGACGGCATTGCACGTGCCGAATTCGAGTATCCGATTCCCCAGGCGGATGCCGAGGCCTTGCTCCGGCTTTGCCCCCGGGTACTGGACAAAACCCGCCATCTCGTCGAAATCGTGCCTTATGTGTGGGAAATCGATGAATTCCATGGCGACAACAGCGGTCTGGTGGTCGCCGAGATCGAACTTCCCAGTGTCAATGCGGCGTTCTCCCAACCGGACTGGCTGGGTGACGAGGTGTCGCACGACACCCGCTATTTCAACAGCAATCTTTCCCAGCACCCTTTTAGCCGCTGGAACACGGAGTCGCCCCGATGAGTCACAACAACGCCCTGTTCGCCCGCGCGCGCCACCACATTCCGGGCGGCGTGAACTCCCCCGTCCGCGCGTTTGGCTCCGTAGGCGGCACGCCGCGCTTTTTCGCCCGGGGTGAAGGCGCATATGTGTGGGACGTCGATGGCCAGCGCTATATCGACTACGTGGGTTCGTGGGGGCCGCTGATCCTCGGACATGCCCACCCGGCGGTACTGGAGGCCGTAATGCGCGCGGCGCGCAACGGCCTTTCGTTCGGGGCACCGACGGCCGCCGAGGTCGATCTGGCGGATTTGCTGTGTGAACGCGTCCCCAGCATGCAGCAGGTGCGGCTGGTTTCCAGCGGCACCGAAGCCACAATGAGCGCCATTCGGCTCGCGCGCGGCCATACCGGTCGTGACAAACTGGTGAAATTCGAGGGCTGCTATCACGGCCATGCCGATTCGCTGCTGGTCAAGGCAGGATCCGGCCTGCTGACGTTCGGCAACCCTTCGTCCGCCGGCGTGCCCGCGGCGGTCGCGGCGGACACCATCGTCCTGCCCTACAACGACGTCGCGGCACTGGAAACGGTGTTCCATGAACAAGGCGACCAGATTGCCGCAATCATCGTCGAGCCCATCGCGGGCAATATGAATCTGATCCAGCCCAGCCCGGCGTTCATCACCGCGATGCGCACCTTGACCGAAGCCCATGGCGCGCTGCTGATCTACGACGAAGTAATGACGGGTTTTCGGGTTGGGCCGCAATGCGCGCAGGGATTGCATGGCGTCTCCCCCGATCTGACCTGCCTGGGCAAGGTGGTGGGCGGCGGCATGCCATTGGCGGCGTTTGGCGGCCGGGCCGATGTCATGGCCAAGCTGGCACCGCTGGGACCGGTCTATCAGGCTGGAACGCTTTCGGGAAACCCAGTGGCTGTCGCCGCCGGTATCGCCACCTTGCAGGAAATCGACGGTCCGGGCTTTTTCGAAAACCTGGAACAGCAAACAGCGAATCTGGTCGAAGGTCTGAGGAAGGAAGCAGCAAAACAAAGTGTTAGCTTCTGCACCCAATCGATAGGCGGCATGTTTGGCATTTATTTCAGCAAGGCCATTCCTACCGGGTTCGCCGAGGTCATGACCAGCGACCGTGATAACTTCAATTTATTCTTTCATGCCATGCTGGAGCAGGGTATCTACCTTGCACCCTCGGCATTCGAAGCAGGTTTCGTCTCCGCATGCCATGGTTCGGCCGAACTGGAAACCACGTTCGTCGCAGCCCGTCGCGCGTTCAACCAGATCCAGCAAAAAATGCAATAAGTATTTGCAGATACAGAGTTTTCCACTAGTCAAAACAAGGCTGTCAGGCATGTTTTGATGCCCCCGACCATTCGACATCCAATCCCCGCACGCCTGTCAGGGACGCTTGCCAAGCTGGTGCGTCACTGCTGTTATCATTAGAGCATACTGATAAACGGCATTTAGCTCGGGGAGTGGCATCATGCGTCAAGGGGGCTTCACACTGATCGAGGTGATGGTCGTCATCGCCATCATCGGAATCGTGCTGGGCATTGCCGCGCCCAGCTATCAATCTCTGGTTCGCAACAGCCGGCTGTCCTCCGCTTCCGAGGAACTGCTCACGCACCTGATGCTGGCGCGTACCGAGGCCATCAAGCGGAACAGAAGCGTCGATGTCTGCGCGGCGGATACCTCCGCCAGCTCGCCTGAATGCGATTCGAGCCGTGCCTGGAAGGATGGCTGGATCGTGATCGTTCCTGGCGAAACCCAGCCGTTGCGGATCGGCACGCCGGTGGAAAACATCGATGCGCTCGACGTTACCGGCACCACCCAGAACAAGCTGACCTTCCGCTCGTTCACCAATGCCAGCAACCAGGCCGCCACCTTCACCTTCTGTATCGCCGGCGTGCAAGCCCGCGAAGTGGTGGTGGAACGCTCCGGCCGGGTTTCCCGCCTGTTGGGTGACACATGCGCCGCCGACTGACTTCCTCCCCGGCTCAGCACGGCGTCATCATGATCGAGGTGCTGGTGGCCTTGATCGTGCTGGCGCTGGGCATCCTGGGCCTGGCGGGCCTGCAGGTGTACTCACTGAAAAACAGCCAGAGTTCCTATATGCGCTCCATCGCATCCGATCTGGCCAACGATCTTTCCGAGCGGGTCCGCGCCAACCGCACCCCCGAGCTATCCGGCAGCATCCAGGTCAAGGTGGCCAGCGAAGCCTCGATGGCACGCAGCGCCCTGCCGCCGGATTATCCCGCCTTCGTCTGCGGCAACAGCGCCAGCGGCGTGGTCTGTACTCCCCCCAGCGACGGTCACCCAGGCAATGCACTGGCCGCCACCGAACTGGCCGCCTGGATCAGGCTGGTTGACGTATCGCTGCCGGTAGGTGCCCCGGGCACTGCGAATCGGGGCGGCGGCATCATCTGCCGCGACAACGACATCACCAATGGTGTGGATGTACCCGATGCCACCGATCATGGCGGCCCGATCTACGACAGCAGCGATTCGGAATACGAGGCGAAGACCGGCTGTCTCGCCCCCGGCAACGCCAAATACGCCACGGCACCCCTGGTCATCAAACTGTGGTGGCAGGATCTGGACCAAAGCGGCAAACGGGTTGCCGGCGCGCCGCTGCAAGTGTTCAGCACCCCGCTGGGAGACAACCTGGCCCATCTGGCGGTTCCGGCTTCCGCACCTGCTTCCGGAGCCTCGCCATGAGCCGCCGCCTCCACCACGGCTTTACCATCGTCGAATTGATGGTGGGCCTGGCCCTCGCCCTGTTGCTGGCCCTCGCCATTGCCAATGTCTACGTGCAGACGCGCCAGACCTTCCGGATTCAGGCCGCGCAAAGCCGGGTTTCCGACGATGGCCACTACGTACTGGATATCTTCAAGCGCGTGCTGTCCCAGGCCGGATACCGCCCGTTGGCCAAGGCGGGCGCCGACTTCAAGACCAGCTTCCCGGCCACATCGCCCTTTGCCGCCGGGCAGGTGATCACCGCGAACAACGGTACGCTGTCCATCCGGTTCTATGGGGAAAACACGGACAGCGCATCAGCGGTTGCCACTCAGGGCAACATCATCGGCTGCGATGCCAGTGACGCCCCGTTCCTCACCGACAACCAGCGACATACCTTCGCGTTGAAACTCGATGGCGAGCAACTGAAGTGCAACGACACCGTGCTGGTCGGCAATGTTCTCGACTACAGCCTGCGCTTCGGTGTCTATGACGGTACCAACAAACAAGGGCTGAAGGACAACGGGCGGATCATCACCCAGTACATCGCCACCCCCACCAATTGGGATGACGTACTGGCGATCCGGATGTGCGTGGTCATCGTTTCGGATGCCGGCAGCGGCACCAACCTGACCCCCGAACCGATGAGCTATCAGGATTGCGCCGGAAACACGGTCACCGCGACCGATCGCCGGATATACCGGAATTTCACCTCGACATTCCAGTTACGCAATCTTGCCTCCAATCTGCCGTCGTGAGAGGCCCATGTTATGAAACGGCAAACCAGAACCGATGCGGGTTTTATCCTGATCACCAGCATCATCTTCATGCTGGTGCTTACCGTCGTGGTGGTCTACGCGGTGCGTTCCGCCACCGTTTATGAACGCGTAGCCGGCAACAACCGCAATCGCAGCATGGCCGTGCAATCCGCGGAATTCGGCTTGCGCGAATCGCAGGCCAAACTGCTTTCCGAGCTGTACGTCGCGGGTAAAGTGGCCAATCCGGTTTCCAGGAATCTCAGCGCGGACGCCTACGCGGCTTTCAATGACCCCGATCACTGGACGAACAGCAATTCGATCGAGGTGACCGGCGATATCACCGGCACCTACTCAAAACCGAGATACGTGGTGCGCAACGAAAACGTCGCCGCAGCGGAAGAGGGCTGCAATTACTACGGCGTCAAATCGTTGGGCAGAGGTGGCAACAGCAATAGCGTTGTCGTCCTGGATGCAGTCGTCAAACGCTGCATGCGATAAGGGTTGAAACCATGAAAAAGAACACGCTTTGGGCCATCGCCCTCATCGCCCTGCTGGGTCACTCACCCGCGGTCCTCGCCGGCAAGATGGCGCAAAGCAATCTGGATCCATTTCGCCCACTGGCGATCCAGAATACGTCCGCGCCACTGAACATGCTGGTTCTGGGTCGCGACCACAAGCTGTGGTACGAAGCCTATAACGACGCGTCCGACCTGATGGAAACCGGCGTCTACGATGTCGGATATCGCGGCTGGAAACTGCTGAATGCTTCGGAAGGCGCGAAGGAAGGCAATTTCTATATCGATTATTACGGCTATTTCGATTCCTATACCTGCTACACCTACAGCGCGACCAATCACCGCTTCGAACCCAGCGAGAAAACCGCCACCAAGAAATGCTCGTCCAAATGGAGCGGCGACTTTCTCAATTACCTGACCACCTCGCGCATGGATGCGTTGCGCAAAGTGCTCTACGGCGGCACCCGTTCCACCGATACCGCGACCGAAACGGTCCTGCGCCGCGCCTATATTCCACAGGATGCGCATAGCTGGGGCAAGGAATACACCAGCCAGGCGGTGGATGGTTACCTGATCACCGACTACACCCCCCTGGGCCAGCCCGGTACCAACAAACGCCATTTGTTCGCCAATACCACGGCCAACGGTACCAATGGCGGGATCGCCAATCTGCCCTTGCTGCGCTTCCTGCCCAATCGCGCCGAACGGGTCTGGAACTGGGTGAGCAAGAATGCGCCCGTGTCGGGAACCACCCTCACCACGGCCACTGGCGAGGATACGGTCACCTTCACCGAAAACCGCACCACGCTGACCGATTCGCTCAAAGGTGGGTTCTGGAACGTTCAGGTCCAGGTGTGCAAGAGCTCGTCGCTGAAAGAAACCAATTGCAAACAATATGGCACCAGCTGGAAACCCACCGGCCTGCTCCAGCAATATGGCGACAGCGATGCCATGCGTTTCGGCCTGCTGACCGGCAGCTACAGCAAGAACCTGGCGGGCGGGGTACTGCGCAAGAACATCAGTCCCTTCTCGGATGAGGTCAATCCCGCCAATGGCGTGCTACTCAAGCCCGCCAAGGGGATCGTCACCGCGCTCGATGCATTGCGCATTCATGGCTTCGGCAGCGGCGGCAGTTACGATTGCGGCTGGAACTTCGCGTCCAAGGAACTGGAAAACGGCAACTGCCTGTCATGGGGCAACCCGGTCGGCGAAATGCTGGAAGAAACCATGCGCTATTACGCTGGTGGTTCAGCCACCAGTTCCTTTACCGGTGATAGCGCCGGCACCGCCATCGGCGTGCCCGAGGAAACCAGTTGGCTGAATCCGTACCGCTCCACCTCCTCCGGCGGCAACGATATCTGCGCCAAACCGTATGTCACGCTGATTTCGGACATCAATCCTTCCTGGGATAACGACAACCTCACCGGCTCGGTCGGCGGCCAGACCATCAATTACAGCAGCCGGGGCAGTACGCTGTGGACGGCCGAGTTCGGCGGTAGCGGCAACGCGATCCTGGGCGGTGTCACCGGCAATGTGGACGGCGCGCCCACCTCCAAGAGCGTGTCCAACTTCAACAACATTCTTGGCCTGCCCGAAGAGCCGAACAAGAAGGGCAGCTATTCCTCCGCACTGGTTGCGGACTTTGCCCGCAACAACGCTTTCATTTCCGCCAACAACCGGCTTCGCGTATCCACCTTCGCCGTCGCACTGGCATCGCCGTTGCCCGTCATCAAGGTACCGGTGGGAACGGGCGCCAATAGGCGCACGGTCACGCTGACGCCGTTCGCCAAATCGGTTGGCCAGTACGGCATCGACGGCACCAAGGGTCGCTATCAGCCCACCAACCAGATCGTCGATTTCTATATCGACAACATCGTCAACATCGGCGGTGGCTTCCCCAACGACGCCAGCATCAATGGCGGCCGGCCGTACTACAAGTTCCGCATCAACTACGAAGACGTGGAATACGGCGCCGACCACGACATGGATGCCATCGGTGAATACACCATCCAGTTGACGGCGGATAACCAGGTCGAAGTGACGGTCGCCTCCACCTATGCCTCGGGCAGCATCATCCAGCACTTGGGCTACACCGTATCCGGCACCACGGCCGATGGGCCTTATCTGGTGGTACGCGATTGCGATACCGCGCCCAAGGTCACCGGCGAGCCGTCGCAATGCGTCTTCACGGCGGATGCCGGGGTGGCCAGCGACGTCAGCTACTGGCTGGACAAACCCGCCACCGGCTATCCCAAAACCAACCCCACCCGGGGCCTGCCCATGCTCGATACCCGGCGCTTCACGGCGTCCAGCAGCGCCGGCAGCCTGGTCGATCTGAAGGATCCGCTGTGGTACGTCGGCAAATGGGGCGGTACCGATCCGGCCAATTGGGACAAGGACGGCAACCAGACACCGGACAGCTATTTCCTGGTGACCAACCCACTCAAGTTGCAGGAACAGCTTTCCAAGGCATTCGCCTCGCTGGATTCCAACGCACGCAATGCCCAGATCGGCGCCGGCGCCGGCGGTAGCGGGCAGAATACGCAACGCCTGTACAAGGCGGACTACATCCAGGAACGCTGGTCAGGCGATCTGACCGCCTATATCAACTCCGGGATGGATTTCGGCGAACTGGCGTGGCGCGCCAGCGACAAATTGCTCTCCCCCAACAACCGGGTGATGCTGTCCTGGCACTACGGCAGCAATTCCGGCGTTGCCTTCCGGCCCGCGTCGTACCAGACAGCGACCGCGCCGCAGAACCTGAGCGCCAACCTGATCAACTATCTGCGCGGCGACAACACCAACGAAAGCAAGACAGGTTTCCGTCAGCGGCAACAGGTGGGTGGCCAGAGCAACTACTACGGCGACATCCTGGATTCGCGCCCGGTGGCGATCATGGGCGGCCCGTCGCCGGATTACCGGCCGGACGAACCGGGTTACAGCGCGTATGCGGAAGCCAATGCCACGCGCAAGCAAGTCGTTTATGTGGGCGCCAACGATGGTGCGTTGCATGGCATCGACGACAGCTACAACGTCGATACCCTGAAGCCGGGCACCAATGCCGGCAAGGAAGTGTTGGCTTATGTGCCGGGGTTCCTGTTCAACAAGCTCTCCAAGCTGTCCGAACAGAATTATCAGCACCAGTTCTACGTCAATGGCCAGACCTCGGTGCAGGACGTGCAGCTCACCAGCGCCAGCGATAGCTGGAAAACCATGCTGGTCGGCAGCCCCGGATTTGGCGGCAAGGGCATCTTCGCCCTGAACATCACGGATCCGGCGCTGTTCACCGAAGCAAATGCCGCCAGCCTCGCCCTCTGGGAGTTCTCTAGCGTGGATGACGCCGATATGGGCTACTCGCCGGGCTCCGCCGTCATGGTCAAGACCAACGACGGCAAGTGGCGCGCGATTACCGGCAACGGCTACAACAGCACCACCGGCAAGGCCGTGCTCTTCCTGCTGGAAGCACGCGGGCCGAATAATGGCTCCTGGGCCAACCGGATGGTGAAGATCGACACCGGCGTGGGCGATGCCGTCGCCAGCGGCAACTACAACGGCCTCTCGGCCCCCACCTTTGCCGATCTGGACAACAACGGAACCGTGGATGTGGTCTACGCGGGCGACCTGAAAGGCAATATGTGGAAGTTCGACCTGCGTAGCAAAAACCCGGCGAACTGGACCGTCGCATTCAATGGCGCGCCACTCTATACCGCGGTCGATGCCAATGGCGTGGCGCAACCGATCGCCAACTGGCCTGAAGTGGCATTCCATCCCACCCAGGGCCTTGTCGAAAGCAGCAACGGTGTCGTGACCAGCGATGGCCACCTGCTGGTGTTCTTCGGTACCGGCAAGTTCTTCGAGGATTGCGATCCGGAGCTGACCTGCGCCGGCGAATCCAACAAGAACGCGTTCTACGCGATCTGGGACAAGGGTGAACCGGTAACCGCCAGCGATCCCTTGCTGGAACGCTGCTACGGCAACTTCACCCAGGCCGACGTCGATGCCTACAACGAAGACCTGACCGGCAACAGTCAGATCCGCTTGAGCGACATCCGCAACCTGGTACGCCTGGAGAACTGCCCGGGCGAGACCGAACTGGGCAATATCGACTGGAGCACCGACAAGGGCTGGTTCATGAAGATGAAGGGGAATTACGCCCGGATGGCGGGCGCCCCGCGCGTCGTCGGCGGCACGGTGGTCTTCAACATCACCAACCTCACCAGTACCTCCAGCAACGAATGCACCATCAATGGCGAAACCACCACGATGGCGCTCGACTTTGCCAATGGTGGCCAGAGCGAGAACCGCTTCGGCGCCCAGAACATCGGCGGCAAGCTGGTCTCCCTGCCCAATGTCGGCATCGTGCAGGACGTGTTCCTGCCAGGCGGAACCACCACGCTGATCAACCAGCGTCCCGCAGGGGTCAACGATGATAACGGTGGCGGGCGTGACTACGGCTCGAAGGACCGGCCCAAGACCTGCATCTCGAAGGGATCGCCAGTCGGCACCGATACCCAGTCAGCACGTTGCATGATCGTGCCGGTGAACTGGAAAGAAATCCTCAACTGAACCCAGGGCGCCTGTTCAATCGCAGGCGCCTTTTTAACTGGTCCATTCATATGAAAAGAAAATCCCAGGGGTTTACGCTGGTGGAACTGATGGTCATTGTCGCGATCATCGGCACTCTTGCAGCGATCGCCATTCCCAACTATCGGGATTACGTCACCAAGACCCGGCGCGCCGACGCGCAGGCCGTATTGTTGCAAAATGCCCAGATCATGGAACGCGGCTACACGGTGAACAATCGCTATACCTGCACCTCGCCACCCATTGTCGCCGCCGCGCCCATCGATGGCAGCACCAAGTACTACACCATTGCGGTGGACGACGACGGTAGCTGTGCCGACGACTATTTCCGCCTGGTGGCCACACCCACCGGTAGCCAGGTCGGCGATGGCGCGCTGTCGCTGGATTCCGCAGGTCTGCGCCGCTGGAACAAAAATGGCGGCGGCTGGCAGAACAGCTGGAAATAGCCCTTATCGCGGGGAATCGGTGACGCGCTTGATGCTCGGCACCGGTTTTCCATCTTCCTTTGCTGGCGTAAACAGTGTGCGGTAAAGCTGCCGCACGATGGCTGCTGTCTGCCGCGGGTCCAGGACACTGGATACCACGGTCACGTCTTCCACTTCCCCACGATCGCTGATTCCAACATCCAGCTCGATCAGTGGCGGCATTTCCGCATCCCTGGGCGGCAACTGAAAATCCGGTTCCACGATGGCTTCGGCTTCCATGAAAGTATGGAGGGCCGGCGTTGCTTCGCTTGCAGTCAGCCAGGCCGGTATCTCTTCCTGCCAGGCAGGCAAATGCGATGCAACAAGGGAGTGGATCATCTGCGTACTTTGCTTGGCCGCTGATGTAGCCATGGGCACAACATCCGGTACGTCAGATGCCTTCTTCTGCAAGCCGGGTTTTGCCTTGCTTACCAGATGGATTTCCAGTGGCGTTTCGTGGAAAACCGGCCATAAGACGCTGGGTTGAAGCAGCAGGAACAGCAGGATCATCAGATGGAAACTGATGGACCAGGCACTGGCAAGTACCAGGAAATATCCGGGAGATCGCGGTGGTTTCGGGATGTTCGCTGCGTCGGACACAGGTTTAGATCAAGCTACGAATCTTTGCTTCCAGCATTTTCATGTCGGGTTCACCGACATAGCGTTGCACGATCCTGCCTTCCTTATCGATGAGAAAGGATGTAGGTGTCAGTTGAATATCACCGAAGGCCGATGAGATCTGGTCGGTAGTGTCGTGTGTGACGATAAAGGGAAGTGCAGTCCTGGCCACGTAGTGATCGATGCGTGCACGATCATCGTAGCTCATGGCAACGGCAAGGGTCTTGTAGGGCAACGTTTTCAGTTTGTCCTGGAGTGAAACCAGCTTTGGCATCTCAGCCATGCAACCTGTGCATGTCGTGGCCCAGAAGTTGACCAGAATCACATTTCCTTTCAGATCAACGAGTTGCTGCTTCTTTCCCTGAAGGGTTGTCCAGCTTGCTTGTGGAATGTCTCGCTGTTGTCCCAACAGCAGGTAGCCAATACCACCTGCTATCACCAGTACGAGAAGGGTCCATCCGAGACGTTTCATGGGCAGGTTACGGTTCGGGTTATACAACGATGTATAAATAGAAAGAACTAAGAACAGTTAATAAGGCTGTCCCAAGTCTGTGGATAACGCGGATTCTACTGAAGAATCATACTGTTGTCGTTTGGCAAACCAACCCTGAGCCCAGGGAGTTGCCTGTGGATGAAACGGTGATTGTTTTGGCGGCTCGTTCCGATTGCCGGTTTTCCACAGCGTGGCGTCGTTTGTCCACAGAACAAGCTGTTGATTTCCCGTCTTCTTTCTCCAGAGCGCTATAATCGGGCGCTTTTCAGGCAAGGAGCACGCATGTCGATCCAGTGGTATCCCGGGCACATGCATGCCGCCCGCAAACAGGTGGCCGAAACCATGGCCAAAGTGGATCTGGTCATCGAGGTGGTCGATGCCCGCCTGCCCGGGTCCAGCACCAATCCCATGATCGATCAGTTGCGCCGCGCGCGGCAGCGTCCCGCGTTGAAGATTCTCAACAAGGCAGACCTGGCTGATCCGGCCTTGAATGCGCGCTGGCTGGAATGGTTCAGGGCGCAACCCGCCACTTCCGCCATTTTGATGGGCGAGGACAACAAGCAGGGGCAGGCGCGCAAGTTGCCTCAGTACTGCCGTGAGCTGGCACCTCACCGTACCGGCGCGGAAAAGCCCTTGCGCGCCATGATCATGGGTATTCCAAACGTGGGTAAATCCACGTTGATCAACGTGCTGATGAGTCGGCGCATCGCCAATGTGGCGGATACGCCAGGCGTGACCAAATCCCAGCAGCGTGTCGAAACCGGTGAGGGCTTCATCCTCTATGACACCCCTGGTCTGCTCTGGCCCAAGATCGAACGCCCGGAATCCGGCTACAGACTGGCCCTGGCCGGATCGGTCGGTCGGAATGCCTACAACGAGGAAGACGTGGCATGGTTCGCCGTCGAGACACTCCAGCAACGTTATCCGCAGCTGCTTGCGGCGCGATACAAGCTGGATGACCTGTCCCTGCCCGCCGATGAACTGTTCAACCAGATCGGGAAGAAGCGAGGCGCGGTGCTCGGCGGTGGACGCATCGACCGCCAGAAGACGGCGGAACTGATCCTGACCGATTTCCGTAGCGGCACCCTCGGGCGCATCACGCTGGAATCACCGGACGATTTCCTGTTGCCGCCGGAACCATTGGCACCGACCGACCATACTGGCAGTGCCGATGAGGATATTGCCGAGTGAGTCGCTGGTTGTGCCTGGCGCTCGGTCTGTGGGCGATGCCGGCATGGGCCGCGGTCGATGTTCGCGATGATGCCGGCAACCGGGTCAGGCTGGAGCAACCCGCCACCCGCGTCATCACGCTTGCTCCACATGCAACGGAACTGATCGCGGCGCTCGCGCCACGGACGCTGGTTGCGGTGGATCGCTACAGCAACTACCCCGAGCAGGTGCGCAAGCTGCCCCAGGTTGGTGACTATGCCGCGATCAACGTGGAGGCCGTGATTGCACTCAGGCCGGATCTGATCGTCATCTGGGAAGGCAAGGCAGCGACGGAACTGGCTGCGCGACTGGCACGCCTGGCTATTCCGGTTTTCATCAGCCGTCCTGCCTCGGTGGAGGACATTGCCACCAACCTGGAGCGGCTTGGGGTACTGGTGGGAAAACCGGAGCAAGGAAAGGCCCTGGCGCGCCGCCAGCGCGATGGATTGACCGCATTGCAACGCCGGTATGCCGGAAAGCCGCCGGTGCGGGTGTTTCTCCAGTTGGGCGTGTCCCCCATGTTCACCGTATCGCGCAAGGCGTTTCTCGGGCAGGCGTTGGCGGATTGCGGCGCGATGACGCCTTATGCGGAGGACCGCGCGGTCACGCCGCAGGCCAGTCTGGAAGCAGTGCTGGGGTTCGCGCCCGAGTTGATCCTGGTGGATGGTCCAGCCGAAGCGCTGGCGGACTGGCAACGGTTTCCCGAACTGCCCGCCGTGGCCAATGGTGCGGTGATCGCCCTGAGCGGGGACAGGTTCGTCCGCCCCGGCCCGCGTTTTGTCGAGGCGGCCATGGAACTGTGCCGGCGGGTCGACGCGGCGCGGGCGCGCAAAATACCTTAGAATCGATTCGGGTCAACGGAGGCCGTCTGATGGATGCCGAACTCGCCACGCTCGACGACAAGATCGGGCAACTCATACACCTGTGCAAACAACTGAAGCTGGAGAATCACGCCCTGCGCCAGCAAGTGCTTTCGCTTCAGCAACAGAAGGTGCAGCTCAGTGCCAAGGTGGAAGGCACCCGGAACCGTGTGGCGGCGATTCTTGCCAAGTTGCCCGACGAAGAAGAGGAGGATGGTGAATGAGCGATATCAAACAGCTCGATGTCACCATCATGGGGCGCGAGTTCCGCGTGGCATGCCCGGCCGAGGAAGAGGAAACCCTGCTCGAGGCGGTTCGCATGCTCGATACCAAGATGCACGAGATTCGCGAAAGCGGAAAAGTGATCGGGATCGAGAAGGTCGCCATCATGGCCGCGCTGAACTTTGCCCACGAGTACCTGCACGTTGAGGCGGGCGGTTTTGACATCGCGGCCTATCAGCGTAGAATCAATCTCATGAATGCAACGCTCGACGCAGCACTACAGGATCAGGCCGAGTTGTTCTGATCCCGGTTGTGGCGAGTCTCCCAGTTGCTTTCCTGCGGTGTTTGTCCGGCTTTTATATTCCTTGAACCGATAAGCTTGCATCGGTCGCCGGCATTCCAGTCGTCTGTTGTGCGCGTTCCTTTGTCGAACGCACCTGAAGGCGGCAAGCTGGTGACACTTGAACCCCAGGGTTCAGGATGCTAAGCCGGACGGCACTCGCGGGAAGCCCTCTTTCGTGTCTCCCCCTTTCGTACCCCTCGACGACAAGCTGGCGTTACGGCGCGCGATTCGCGCGCGCCGTGCCGCGTTGTCCGCTGCCGAACGGCACGCTGGTAGCCTGGCGGTGGCAAAGCTGGCAATCCACCTGCTGCGCAACAGCCGTCGGGTTGCGGCATACGTTCCCACCGGTAGCGAGCTTTCCACCTGGCCATTGATGCTGTATGCCCTGCATCGTGGCTGCGACGTCTATCTGCCCCGCGTGCCACGCCGGGGCAGGCGGATGTCCTTCGTCAAATGGGATTCGACCTCGAACTGGCGTGTGGGGCGCTATGACATTCCCGAACCGGATCATCCGGAAGTCATCGGTGCTCGTTTGCTGGACGTGGTGTTCGTACCGCTGGTTGCGTTCGATGCGAGCCTGGCGCGGTTGGGCCAGGGCGGGGGTTACTACGATGCCACGTTCCATTTCCGCCGGATGCGGCGGCACTGGCGCAAACCGCTGCTGGTCGGGCTGGCCTTCGACGAACAGCGCGCCGAGCGTGTTCCAGCCGAGCGGTGGGACCTTCACCTCGATCTCGTGATCACCCCAGGCGGGATCCTGCGCCGCCCAGCTTGACACGGGGTTGGCCCGGACCATTCCACTTACCGGCGCCGCATTGTCCCCTGCCTGTCTATTAGCGATCCTTAGTGATATACCTTAGTCATTGAACCAAGTGGGTTCGACTTAAATCAAGATTACCTAGGTTTATCATGACAACTGGAAAAATTTCACAGCCCGGCCCCGAGAGTGGCCCTAAACTTGCCGGCAAACGCTGATATACGGCGAATCTATTCGCATTCACGCTTCCGAGGTAGTCCTTCATGTCTAGCCAGCGCATCGAGTTGTTAGCCCCCCTGACCGGGCTTATCGTCCCCATCGAATCCATTCCCGATCCTGTGTTCGCACAGAAGATGGTGGGCGATGGCATCGCGATCGATCCTACTTCCAATGTGCTGGCGGCGCCCGCGAGCGGGAGGATCAAACAACTTCACACCTCGCATCATGCGGTGACCCTGCTGACGCCCGAAGGGCTGGAAGTGCTGCTGCATATCGGTCTCGATACCGTGATGCTCAAGGGCGAAGGGTTCAAGGCGCTGGTCAAGGAAGGCGAAGACGTTCGAACGGGTCAGCCGCTGATCGAATTCGATGCGGAACTGATCATGAAGCGCGGCAAGAGCATCCTGACTGAAATGGTGATTACCAACGGTGATAAGGTCGCGGCGTTCTTGCCGGGCAGCGGCTTTGCCCGCGTGGGCCTGACGCCGGCGCTGACGCTGGAACTGGTCGGAAGCACGGCGGCCGCGCCTGCGGGGGCTGGCGAAGGCCAGTTGTCCGACGCGATCAAGGTACCCAATCCCACCGGGCTGCATGCGCGCCCGGCCGCGGTGTTGGCCAATGCCGCCAAGACCTACAAGAGCGATATCAAGCTGGTGCGTGCCGGCGACGACGCCAATGCCAAATCCGTGGTCTCGATCATGGGTCTGGAGGTCAAGCACAACGATGAAATCAAGATCAAGGCCACCGGCCCCGATGCTCAGGCTGCGATCAAGGCGCTGACGGAGCTGATTCGCTCCGGCTGTGGTGAGGATTGCGGCCCTGGCGTACCCGCAGGTAAGCCGAAGACGGTAATCAAGCCCGTCGTCAAAGCGCATTCCGACGATCCCAATGTACTGGTCGGTGTATCCGCGTCGCCCGGTCTGGCCGTGGGCCAGATTTTCCAGGTGAAACAGGATGTGATCGAGGTCCGCGAAAACGGCGACAACCAGGAAGTGGAACGTCGCCGTCTCGATGACGCCTTGAAGGAAGCCAAGCTACAACTCGAAACGTTGAAGTCGGAAATCGAAGACCCGGCCAAGGCTGAGATCTTTTCCGCGCACCAGGAGTTGCTGGCTGATCCGGATCTGCTCGACATCGCGATCTCCAGCGTCAGCGAGGGCAAGAGCGCGGGCTTTGCCTGGCGCAAAGCGTTCACGACCTACGCCGACAAGCTGGCCAAATTGCAGAACGAAGTACTTGCCGGTCGCGCCAACGACATTCGCGACGTGGGCCGTCGCGTGCTGCGCCTGCTGGCCGGTGTGAAGGAAGCCGAGCTGATCGTGCCGGACAATGCCATCCTGATCGCCGAGGAACTGACGCCTTCCGATACCGCCAGCCTGGATCGGACCAAGGTGCTCGGCTTTGCCACCACCGGCGGTGGCGCCACCAGCCACGTGGCGATCCTGGCGCGCTCGCTCAATATCCCCGCGATCTGCGGGATCGAAGATGCCGTGTTGCAACTGGAAAACGGCGTGCCGGTCATTCTGGACGGTTCCCGAGGTGTGCTGCGCAAGAATCCCAGCGAAACCGAAGTGCAGCAGATCCGCGACAAGCAGGCGGTCCTGGCGCGCAAGCGCGCAGAAGAGCAGGCCACCGCACATCAGCCGGCGATTACGCGCGACGGCACCCGCGTCGAGGTGGTCGCCAACATCGGTGGCCTGGACGAAGCCAAGCAGGGCGTGGAACTGGGAGGCGAAGGCGTTGGCCTGCTGCGTTCCGAGTTCCTGTACCTGGAGCGCACCGATGCCCCGACCGAGCAGGAGCAGACCCAGATCTACGGCGACATCGCCAAGGCGCTGGGCAATACGCGGACACTGGTGATCCGCACGCTGGACGTGGGCGGCGACAAGCCCTTGCCCTATCTGCCGATGCCCGCTGAGGAAAATCCGTTCCTGGGCGTGCGCGGTATCCGCCTGTGTCTGGCCGCACCGGAAATCCTGCGGACCCAGCTCCGCGCCATCCTGCGCGCGGCGCCGCTGTCCAAGTTGCACATCATGTTCCCGATGATCGCCTCGCTGGAGGAAGTTCGCGAAGCCAAGGCCATCGTCGCCGAGGAAAAGGCCGCGCTGAACGTGACCGCCGACGTCAAGGTGGGGATCATGGTCGAAGTGCCTTCCACTGCGGTGATGAGCGAAATCTTCGCGCGTGAAGTGGATTTCTTCTCCATCGGGACCAACGATCTGACCCAGTACACGCTGGCGATGGATCGTGGTCATCCCAAGCTGGCCAAGCAGGCCGATGCATTGCATCCGGGCGTGCTGCGCCTGATCGCCATGACGGTGAAGGGCGCCCATGCGCATGGCAAGTGGGTGGGTGTTTGTGGCGGCATCGCGTCCGATCCGCTGGCGGTGCCGGTGCTGCTGGGTATCGGAGTGGACGAGTTGTCGGTCAGTGTGCCGGCCATTCCATCGATCAAGGCTCTGGTGCGCAAGCTGAACAAGACCGACTGCGTCAAACTCGCCAACGAAGTATTGCAACTGGGAACCGCCGCGGAGGTCCGGACACGGCTTGCCACGCTCGCCGATTGATCCTGTTCTTTTCCGCCATGAAAAACGCCGCCCGCGCATTCAGCGCCGGCGGC
Source organism: Chitiniphilus eburneus (assembly GCF_005048205.1). GTDB lineage: Bacteria > Pseudomonadota > Gammaproteobacteria > Burkholderiales > Chitinibacteraceae > Chitiniphilus > Chitiniphilus eburneus. Next base: position 288,934 of record NZ_SUMF01000002.1, on the reverse strand, counting down.
GTTTTTCATGGCTCGGATTCCAGGAGCGCTTGCCCTGAAACAGGGCGAATCGTGCAGCCAATTCGCCGAATGGCTGCAAGCTAAATCGTTTTTGCTCTTCTCATTTCGCAATTTTGATCCAAAACAAACGAAATGCCCTTTTCTAGAGCAATCACCTGATGGCTGAGGGCACGAAGCTGGGCGGATCATCGGCAGCAAACCAAAGCGAAGAGAGGTCAAAACCATGTTCAAGCAAGCGTTTGCGATCTTGCAGAAGATCGGTAAGGCGTTGATGTTGCCGGTGGCGGTATTACCTATCGCCGGTTTGTTACTGGGGATAGGGGCTTCCAATTTTTCGTTTCTGCCGGCGGTGGTTTCGCAAATCATGGCGCAGGGCGGCGGCGCCATCTTCGGCAATCTACCGCTGATCTTCGCGGTGGGCGTTGCGCTCGGCCTGACCGAAAACGACGGGGTCGCGGCCATTGCCGCGGTGGTCGGCTTCGTGGTGATGATTGCCACCATGGGCGTGATGGCGGTGGCCTGGGGCATCGAACCAGCGACCGTGATGGGCATGAAATCGATGGAGACCGGGGTGTTCGGCGGCATCATCATCGGTGGCGTGGCGGCGATGCTGTTCAACCGTTACTACCGCATCGTATTGCCGCAGTACCTGGGTTTTTTCGCCGGCAAGCGCTTCGTCCCCATCGTGACCGGCGTTGCCGCGATCTTCGTCGGCGTGGCCTTGTCCATCATCTGGCCGCCGATCCAGCGTGGTATCGAGGTGTTCTCGCACTGGGCCGCCTATAGCGATCCGCGCACCGCCGCCACGGTGTACGGCTTCGTGGAACGGATGCTGGTGCCGTTCGGCCTGCACCATATCTGGAACGTGCCGTTCTTCTTCGAAATCGGCAACTTCACTGATACCGCCGGCAAGGTGGTGCATGGCGACATCAATCGCTTCTTCGCGGGTGACCCCACCGCCGGCATTCTCTCCGGCGCCTTCCTGTTCAAGATGTTCGGTTTGCCGGCGGCCGCGATCGCGATCTGGCATACCGCCAAGCCGGAGAACCGGGTGAAGGTGGGCGGCATCATGATCTCCGGTGCGCTGACCTCCTTCCTCACCGGCATCACCGAGCCGATCGAATTCGCCTTCCTGTTCGTGGCGCCGCAGCTTTACCTGATTCACGCCGTGCTGGCCGCCACCACGCAGTTCATCGCCAACTCGCTGAACATGCACATGGGCTTTACGTTCTCCCAGGGTGGCATCGATTTCCTGCTGTTCAATGCCTTCGGCAAGTATGCACAGAACTGGTGGCTGGTTCTGATCCTGGGCCCGATCTATGCCGCGATCTACTACGGCGTGTTCCGTTTCGCCATCCTGAAGTTCAATCTCAAGACGCCGGGACGGGAAGAAGAAACGGGCGAGGAGGTCCTGGAACACACGCTGGGCGAAGGCGACCGTACGCGCGACCTGGTGCTCGCCTTTGGCGGTGCCGACAACATCAAGGGTCTGGATGCGTGTATCACCCGCTTGCGCATCGTGGTGGACGATATTGCCAAGGTGGACCAGAGTCGCCTCAAGGCCATGGGAGCCGCGGGCGTGATGGTCGTGGGCAACGGGGTGCAGGCGGTTTTCGGTACGCTATCCGAAAACATGAAGACGGATATGGCCAAGTACCTTGGGCGACACTGAGCGACAAACCATGAAAAACGGAGCGCCTCGGCGCTCCGTTTTTTCGCATGCGGGTTTCATCAAGCTACCGGATCGTGATCCAGCGCCTGGATCTGCTTGCGCAGCCACCACACCAGCAGCACGCCTGGCAGCGCGACCAGTACGCTGATGACGAAGAACCGGGACCAGCCGAAGGCATCGACGATATAGCCCGAAGCCGGCCCTACATACACCCGGCCAAAGGCCGCCAGCGCGGATAGCAGTGCGTACTGGGTGGCGGTGAAGCGGACATTGCACAAGGCCATCAACAGCGCCACCGAGGCAGTGGTTCCCATGCCGCCCGCCAGGTTCTCCAGGCCGATGGCCATGAACAGCAGGTCATTGCCGGGCGTTGGCGTGGTGGCGATCAGCCAGTAGCCCAGGTTGGTCAGCGCCTGTGCCAGCCCGAACCACAGCAGCGCGCGATACAGGCCCAGCCGTACCATCAGCAACGCACCGGCAAAGCCACCGAAAATGGTGGCGATCATGCCGAACACCTTGTTGGCCTGACCGATCAGGCTCTTGGTGTAGCCCATGTCCAGCAAGAACTTGGTGGATAGACTGCCGGCAAAGGCGTCGCCCAGTTTATAGGCGACCACCAGCGCCAGCAGAATCACCGCCCCGCGACGGGAGAAGAACTCGCGTAGCGGTTCGACCACCGCTTCTTCCAGTGTCAGCGGTGGCCGCGCGACGACCTCCGGCTCCGGGGCCATGAAGCTCACCACCACCATAACCACCATCAGCCCTGCCATCACCCAGTAGGTCTGCTGCCAGCTCAGGATACCGTCGGCCAGGATCAGCGCCAGCGCGCCCGAGGTCAGCATCGCCATGCGATAACCGAACACATTGACGGCCGCGGCCGCGCCGCGCTCCTCATGGTGGACGAGTTCGGTGCGGTAGGCGTCGATCACCACGTCCTGGGTGGAGGAAAAGAAGGCCACCAGCAACGCCAGGACCGCGAAGGTAGGCAGGTGCTGCTGCGGATTCAAACCGCCCATTCCCGCGATGGCCAGGGCCAGCAGCAATTGCGTCAATACCATCCAGCCCCGCCGACGGCCGAGGAAAGGCATCGGGAAGCGGTCGATCACCGGCGCCCAGAGGAATTTCCACGTATACGGCTGGCCGGCCAGCGTGAACCAGCCGATGGTGGTGATATCGAGCCCCGCATCGCTGAGCCAGGCCTGTAAGGTCGAGCCGGTGAGGGCGAGCGGCAGGCCGGAGGCGAAGCCGAGGAACATGGCCGCGGCGATACGGCGATTGCTGAAGACGGCAAAATAATTGGCGAGGCGCATGGAGGCGGCCGGAAAACAAATGGCCGCCAGTATCGCACGGGCGGCCACGGCATCGCGGACGATGCGAACGGTGGGGGCGGATGATCAGAACGGGTAGTCGTAGTCGAGGATCAGCGGCGCGTGATCGGAGAACTTCACGTCCTTGTAGATCGACCCGGTGTGCGCTGTCTGCGCCAGCCCACGGGTACCGATGTGATAGTCGATACGCCAGCCCACATCCTTGGCGTATGCCTGGCCACGGTTGCTCCACCAGGTGTATCCGGGCATCTCCGGGTACAGTGTGCGCCACACATCCACCAGGTTCAGCTCGGCGAATACCCGGCCGATCCAGGCCCGCTCTTCCGGCAGAAAGCCGGAGTTCTTCAGGTTGCCTTTCCAGTTCTTCAGGTCGATTTCGTTGTGGGCGATGTTCCAGTCGCCCAGCAACAATACATCGCGACCGCACGCGGCCAGATCGGCGAGATGGGGCCAGAACGCATCCATGAAGGCGAATTTCACCTGCTGCCGTTCCTCTCCCGAAGAACCGGACGGCAGATAAAGCGAGATCACGCTCAGGTTGCCGAACTGCGCTTCGATATAACGGCCTTCGCGATCGAATTCCGGCAGGCCGAGGCCGACGATCAATTTGTCGGGCTGGCGGCGACAATACAACCCGACCCCGCTGTAGCCCTTTTTTTCCGCGTAGTGGAAATAGCCGTGGTAACCCGCCGGGGCGCGCATCGCTTCCGTCAGGTCGCCATCCTGCGCTTTCAGTTCCTGAAGGCCGATGACGTCGGCGCCCGATTGGGCGACCCAGTCGAGGAATCCCTTGTTGGTGGCCGAACGGATTCCGTTGAGATTGGCTGAAACGATGCGCACAGTCGCTCCTTGAACGGGCGCCGGAGGGGCTTGCGCCACGTGATATGCTGTTTTTCGTCACATTGATCCGAAATGCGGCACTTCGGCTTGAACAAAACGTAAGGCCGAATCTGACCGGATTCCGTGATGAATCCATTCTTTGCAGGAGCCAGAACCGATGTCCGACTTTCGCCAGGAATTCATTGAATTCGCCGTGGCACAGAATGTGCTGAGCTTTGGCGAGTTTATCACCAAAGCCGGCCGCAACTCGCCGTACTTCTTCAATGCCGGCTTGTTCAGCAACGGCGCCGCCCTGGCGGAACTGGCCCGTTTCTACGCGCAGGCGGCACTGGCCGCGAAGGTCGGGTTCGACGTGTTGTTCGGGCCGGCCTACAAAGGAATTGTCCTGGCGGCGGCAACCGCGGTGAAGCTGGCCGAGGCTGGTCACAACGTGCCGTTCGCCTACAACCGCAAGGAAGCCAAGGATCACGGTGAAGGGGGCGTGCTGGTAGGCGCCAAGCTCACGGGCAAGGTACTGATCATCGACGATGTGATTTCGGCGGGAACCAGCGTGCGCGAATCGGTGGAGATGATCCGGGCACATGGCGCCGAACCGGCGGGCGTGCTGATCGCGCTGGACCGGATGGAACGTGGGCAAGGAGCATTGTCCGCGGTGCAGGAAGTGGAGCAGCGGTTTGGTATCCCGGTGATTCCCATCGCCACGCTGGATGACCTGCTCGGCTACCTCGCCGCACGTCCCGACATGGCTGGAAATTTGAAAAAAGCCGAGGCCTACCGGGCCGAGTACGGCATCCACAGCCGCTGAAGCGAAACCCGCTCGGCGCTGAGGCATCGAGAGGAAAAGCATGAAGAGACTGACCTTGCTGACCGGAGCGCTGCTGCTGATCTGGGCGGCCTCCGCCGAGGCGGCGCTGTATCGGTGGGTGGACGAAAACGGCAATACGCAATACAGCGACAAGCCGCCGGCCGCCCAGCCCAAGGGTGGCGTGACGGAGCTGGACAAGCGCGGCATCGTGCGCAAGACGCCGCAACCGCAAATGTCGGAGGAAGAGCGGCTGCGCAAGCAGGAAGCCGAACGTCAGGCCAATGAGGCGCGTCGCCGCGATCGCGCCTTGCTGCTGTCATTCTCCCGGCCCGAGGAGGTGGATTTGCTGCGCGATCAGCAGGTCGAAGCGATCCAGGCCACCATCCAGACCAACAAGATCAAACGCCAGAACGCATCGGCCAAGCTGGCCCGGCTGAACGAACAGGCGGATCGCTTTGCCAAGCGGAAGAAGCCGATACCGACGGATCTGGAAACCGATATCGCGTTGACGCGCAAGGAAATCGACGAGATCGATCTCGACAGCCAGAAGCGTCAGACCGAAATCATCGAGGTGAAAAAGCGGGCCGAAGCAGACAAAAAACGGCTGACGGAGTTGCAGGCAGGCCAGCGCTGAACTGGTCCGCTGCCGGGGCGGGATACATCCCGCCCCTTGTGTTGTCGCAAATGTATCCGTCCTCGCCGTCGACCCGCTGTCTATCATGCGTAGAATGGCCGCCGCACCGGCGGCCTGAGGCAATGCCCCCGGATGCTAGGTAAATTTCCGTAGTTCAGCCTTGCAACGGTGCGGGCAAACTGCGCGCGCAGATAGCACACAGGATTCGGCATCATGACCCAGACCAGCGTGAACGCGGCGACCAAAGCCGTACTTGGCATCGACATCGGCGGTAGCGGTATCAAGGGGGCGCCCGTCGATGTGCAGACCGGCGAATTGCTCGGCGAGCGTATCCGGCTCGATACCCCGCAGCCCTCCACCCCCCAGGCCGTTGCCACGACGGTGCGCCAGCTGGTCGAGCAGTTCGACTGGAAGGGGCCGCTCGGCTGTACCTTCCCCGCCATCGTCCATAACGGCGTGACGATGTCGGCGGCCAACGTGGACAAGAGCTGGATCCAGGCACCTGCCGAGCAGATTCTCGCCGATGCGGTGGGGCTGCCGGTCAAGCTGGTCAATGATGCCGACGCAGCGGGCCTGGCCGAAGTGGTGTTCGGCGCGGCCAAAGGGCTGACCGGCAAGACCCTGGTGCTGACGCTGGGTACCGGTATCGGCAGTGCCTTGATCGTCGACGGCAAACTGATCACCAACACCGAATTCGGGCACGTGATCTTCCCCAAGGACGACATTGCCGAGAAGTACTGCTCCGCCAAGGTGAAGGAAGACCTGGACCTGAAGTACAAGCAATACGCCATGCGCCTGAACGAATACCTGCTGCACCTGCAACTGCTGCTCTCGCCCGACCGGGTGATCATTGGCGGCGGTATTTCCAAGAAGCATGACAAGTTCATTCCGGAGCTGACCGGCTTGCGCTTCCCGGTGGTGCCGGCCGCATTGAAGAACGATGCCGGGATCGTCGGCGCCGCGCTGGAGGCTGCCAACGCCTTCGGGCTGTAAGTCGTCGGGATGATCCAGGCGTGGCGGCTGTCGCGCCTGGCAGGGCGCGATGATTCCACGGGCTTTTTCGGCCTTCATCCGGGCGTGAAGGCGCTTCATAGTGCAAGTGCCTGTTTTGCCGTAGAATATTTGCCCTTTGCATCGCGGCGCGGCACATCATGCTTTATCCCACTCGTTACGACGTCATCGTGGTCGGCGGCGGCCATGCCGGCACCGAGGCGGCGCTGGCCAGCGCCCGCATGGGCCGCCGCACCCTGTTGCTGACCCATAACATCGAAACCCTGGGCCAGATGAGCTGCAATCCGTCGATCGGCGGCATTGGCAAGGGCCATCTGGTCAAGGAAGTGGATGCACTCGGCGGTGCGATGGCCCTGGCAACCGATCTTGGCGGCATCCAGTTCAAGACGCTCAACTCCAGCAAAGGCCCGGCGGTGCGTGCCACGCGTGCCCAGGCCGACCGCATCCGCTATAAGGCGGCCATTCGCGGCATGCTGGAAAACCAGCCCAACCTCGATCTGTTCCAGCAGGAAGTCGCGGATCTGATCGTCGAGGGGGATCGCGTCGTCGGGGCGCTGACGGCAATCGGCATCCGGTTCGAGGCCAGTGCGGTGGTGCTGACCGCAGGCACCTTTCTGGGCGGCAAGATTCATGTCGGGCTGGAAAACCAGGTCGGCGGCCGTGCGGGCGACCCGGCATCGGTGTCGCTGTCCGCGCGGTTGCGGGAGCTGCAATTGCCGGTTGGCCGTCTGAAGACCGGTACACCGCCGCGCATCGACGGGCGGACCATCGATTTCTCGGTGCTGGAGGTTCAGCCCGGCGATGTGCCGGAGCCGGTTTTCTCGGTACGCGGCACCCGCGCCATGCATCCGCGCCAACTACCCTGCTGGATCGCCCATACCAATTTGCGAACCCACGAGATCATCCGCTCCGGGTTCGACCGCAGCCCCATGTTCACCGGCAAGATCGAAGGCGTGGGACCGCGCTACTGTCCCAGCATCGAAGACAAGGTGAACCGCTTCGCCGATAAGGACAGCCACCAGATTTTCCTGGAGCCGGAAGGGCTGGATACCCACGAGTTCTACCCCAACGGCATCTCCACCAGCTTGCCGTTCGATATCCAGATCGCTGCGGTGCAATCGATCAAGGGCCTGGAAAACGCACGCATCCTGCGCCCCGGCTACGCCATCGAATACGACTACTTCGACCCGCGCGCGCTGAAGGCCAGTTTCGAGAGCAAGGCCATCGCCGGCTTGTTCTTCGCCGGCCAGATCAACGGCACCACCGGCTACGAGGAAGCCGCCGCGCAGGGGCTGTTCGCCGGTATCAACGCGGCATTGTTGGCCAGCGGGCAGGATGCCTGGACGCCGCGCCGCGACGAAGCCTATCTGGGCGTATTGGTGGATGACCTGATCACGCGCGGCGTCACCGAGCCGTACCGCATGTTTACCAGCCGTGCCGAGTTCCGGCTGCAACTGCGCGAGGACAACGCCGACTTGCGGCTGACCGAAGCCGGCCGCGCGCTGGGCGTGGTGGGCGACGAGCAGTGGGCGTTGTTCTGCAGAAAGCGCGATGCGGTCGAAGCTGAACTGCAACGGCTGAAATCCACCTGGATCAATCCACGCTTGCTGGATGCTGCCGAAGCCGAGCGGGTGCTGGGCCGCGCCATCGAGCGCGAGTACAACCTGGCCGAGCTGCTGCGCCGTCCGGAAGTCGACTACGCCAGCCTGCTGACGCTGACCTGCGCGCAGCCCCGGGAGGGAGAGGCCCGGGTCGAGGACCCTGCGGTCGCGGAACAGGTGGAAATCCAGGTGAAGTACCAGGGCTACATCGAGCGACAGCAGCACGAAGTGGCCAAGCGCGACAACCTGGAAGAATTCAAGCTGCCGCTCGATCTGGATTACACCCAGGTGGTGGGTCTGTCGAAGGAAGTGCAGCAGAAGTTGAATACCCATCGCCCCGAGACGCTGGGGCTGGCCAGCCGCATTTCCGGCGTCACTCCCGCTGCCGTGGCGTTGCTGCTGGTCCATCTCAAGAAAAGACAACTCATCGACCACAAGGCCGCATGATGACCGTGATTACCGCACACCCGCTGGCCGATACGCTGGCGGCGGGCCTCGCCGAGTTGGCGATTGCCCTGACCCCTGAGCAGCAACGATCGCTCCTGGCCTATGTCGATCTGCTGGCCAAGTGGAACAAGACCTACAGCCTGACGGCGATCCGCGAGCCGGAACGGATGGTGCCGCACCATCTGCTCGATTCGCTGGCCCCGCTGCCGCATCTGGCTGGCCAACCTGGCTGCCGCGTGCTCGATGTCGGCTCGGGTTTCGGCACCCCCGGCATTCCGCTGGCCATCGCGCGGCCGGACTGGCAATTGTTCCTGCTCGATTCCAATCACAAGAAAACCACGTTCCTGCGTCAGGCCATCGTCGATCTGCGCCTGCCGAACGTTACGGTCCTGACCGAACGGGTCGAAAGCTATCGGCCCGAGGCCGGATTCCAGATCATTACCTCGCGCGCATTCGCCGACCTGGGCGAATTCGTGAAACTTACGCGCCATCTGCTGGCGCCCGGTGGAGAGTGGGCGGCGCTCAAGGGTGTCTACCCCTACGAAGAGATTGCGCAATTGACGGTAGACATCCGCGTGGCGAGCGTCGATCATCTTGCGGTGCCCGGCCTGGAAGCCGAACGGCACCTGGTGCACCTGAAGACGGAGAACGCGGCGGCATGAAAATCCTGGCGATCGCCAACCAGAAAGGCGGGGTGGGCAAGACGACCACCGCGGTGAACCTTGCGGCGAGCCTGGCTCACCTGGGGCGACGCGTGCTGCTGGTCGATCTCGATCCCCAGGCGAACGCCACCATGGGCTCCGGCCTGGACAAGGCCAAGCTCAAGCACACCGTCTACACCATGCTGATCGGCGAGTCGTCGTTGTCGGACACGATGCAGGTGTCAGAATCGGGGGGCTTCGACGTCCTGCCGGCCAATCGCGAGCTGGCCGGAGCCGAAGTGGAGCTGGTCGAGGCAGAAGCCCGCGAGTCGCGCCTGAAGGCGGCGCTGGCCGATGTCGCGGACAGCTACGACTTCATCGTGCTCGACTGCCCGCCTGCCTTGAACCTGTTGACGCTGAACGGCCTGGTGGCCGCCGATTCCGTGATGATCCCGATGCAATGCGAGTACTACGCGCTGGAAGGGTTGTCGGATCTGGTGAATACGCTGCGCCGGGTCAAGCAGGGCCTCAACCGCACGATCGAAATCGAAGGCCTGTTGCGCACCATGTTCGATCCGCGCAGCACGCTGGCGCAGCAAGTCAGCGATCAACTGGTCAAGCACTTCACTTCCAAGCTGTACCACACCGTCATACCGCGCAATGTGCGGCTGGCCGAGGCGCCTTCCTATGGGCGGCCCATCCTCTCGTATGACAAGTCCTCCAAGGGGGCCCAGGCCTACCTCCAACTCGCCGAGGAACTGCTGGCGCGGCATAATCCGGCCGAAGCAGCCCACCCGGTTTAATCAATGATCAAGAAATTCAAAGGTCTCGGCCGTGGCCTCGATGCCCTGATGGGCGACGATGCGCCCGGCGACACCCTGCGGCAGTTGCCGCTCGACAGCCTGCAACCGGGCCGTTTCCAGCCACGCATCCATATCGATGACGAGGCGCTGCGCGAGCTGGCCGAGTCGATCAAGGCGCAAGGGTTGATGCAGCCGGTGCTGGTCCGTGCCATCGAAGACGGCCTGGAACAGCGCTACGAAATCATCGCTGGCGAGCGCCGCTGGCGGGCCAGCCGCCTGGCCGGGCTGAGCGAGATTCCCGCGCTGGTGCGCGAGGTGCCCGACGAAGCCGTCGCCGCGATGGCGCTGATCGAGAACATCCAGCGCGAGGATCTCAACCCGCTCGAAGAAGCGCAGGGGCTGGCGCGTCTGATCGACGAGTTCGGCATGACCCACGAGGCGGTGGCGCACGCGGTGGGCAAGTCGCGCGTCACCGTCACCAATTTGCTGCGGCTGCTCAATCTGGCCGAGCCCGTGCGTGAAATGTTGCTGGAAGGACAGCTCGACATGGGGCACGCTCGCGCCTTGCTGGCACTCGATACCCTGCCGCAGCTCGATGCCGCCAAGACGGTAGCGCTAAAAGGCTTGTCGGTGCGCGAGACCGAAAGCATGGTCAAGCGCCTGTTGCAGGACACACAGGCTGCCGCGGAGCAAAAGCGGGTCGACCCGGATGTCCGCCGGCTGGAAGAAGAAGTCTCCGAGCGCTGGGGCGCGCGGGTGCAGATCAAGCAGAGCAAGCAAGGGCGGGGCCGGGTGACCATCGATTACGATAGTCTGGATGACCTGGATCGCCTGCTGGGCCGACTGAAATGACAGAATGCGATGGGCCGCACCAAGCACCAGATTGGTGCGGCTAGCATACTTCCAGATTGGCTTCATAGACCGACGACAAAAGCATAGTTTCCGTCAATCGGTAAAATTGACGGGGCGCAAAGCCGCTCCGTATAATCCCGGGGTTTTTCCCCAAGGAAGCTATGGTCAAGCGGCCGGAAATCCGCCGAGTTATTCGCCTCAAGCTGGTGCTGACAATCGCCGTTTCGGTGCTTGCGTGGGCTTTATGGGGTGAGAACGCCGGGATTTCAAGTGCTCTTGGCGGAGGCATCTCGCTGGTGGGCGCGTTGCTCTACGCACGCATCGCCTACCCGGGGGGCTGGGGAACACCGCAGACGATGCTGTCGCGGCACTACGCTGCCGAGATGGCGAAATTTGGTTGGACCATTACCGGATTCGCGCTGGTGATCGTATTGATCCCGGTGCACGGCCTGGGGCTGCTGTTGGGCTATATCGCCGCCACGGCGGCCTACTGGCTGGGCCTATTCGTAAAACTGGAAAAGAACTGAGCATATGGCTGCCGAACAACTGAGCGCAACGGATTACATCGTCCACCACTTGACGCACTGGCGTCTGCAAACCGACGGCTTCTGGTCCGGTTTCCATCTCGATACCTTCTGGTTTTCTTTGATCCTCGGCTTCGTTTTCGTCGGCCTGTTCGGCTATGTGGCCCGCAAGGCCACGAGCGGTGTGCCCGGGCGGTTGCAGAATTTCGTCGAGTTGATCGTCGAAATGGTGGACAGCCAGATCAAGGATGCCTTCCACGGCAAGAGCAAGGTGATCGGCCCGCTGAGCCTGACCATCTTCGTCTGGGTGTTCCTGATGAACTCGATGGACTTTCTGCCGGTGGACCTGCTGCCCACCATCGCCCAACTGATCGGCCACTATGGCTTCGGCATGGATCCGCACCACGTCTACCTGCGTGTCGTGCCCACCGCCGACGTCAACCTGACCTTCGCCATGTCGCTGTCGGTGCTGCTCGTGATCATCGGTTTCTCGATCAAGGCCAAGGGCGTGGTCGGCTGGATCAAGGAACTGCTGACCAAGCCGTTCCACGCGGAAGGGCTGGTGATGAGCATCATCCTCGCGCCGGTCAACCTGGTGTTCCAGGCCATCGAACTGCTGGCCAAGCCCATTTCGCTGTCGCTGCGGTTGTTCGGCAACATGTACGCCGGCGAGCTGATCTTCATCCTGATCGCATTGCTGCCGTTCTGGGCGCAATGGGTGCTGGGCGCGCCCTGGGCGATCTTCCACATCCTGATCGTCACCCTCCAGGCCTTCGTCTTCATGATGCTCACGATCGTCTACCTGTCGCTGGCGGTGGAAGATCACTAAGAATCGCGCCGGGCGGCCATTGCCGGACCGGCTCGTGTTTCAACCCTTGTACTAACGACCTTTCCTATTAGGAGATATAGAAATGGCTGCACCTGAACTCATCGCCGGCATCCAGAGCATGACCGTGATCGCGGTTGCGATCATCATTGGTCTTGCCGCCATCGGTACCGCGCTGGGCTTCGCCATTCTCGGCGGCAAGTTCCTCGAATCGTCGGCTCGCCAACCGGAAATGATCCCGGTTCTGCAAACCAAGCTGTTCATCATCGCCGGTCTGCTCGACGCCATCTCGATGATCGGTGTCGGTGTCGCACTGCTGTTCACGTTCGCCAACCCGTTCCTCGCCGCACTCGGTTAATCGGTCGGTTTAAGAGAAAACCCTTAAACCTGGAGGACTAGTTCGTGGAACTCAATGCATCCCTCATCGGGCAGGCGATCACATTCGCCCTCCTGGTGTGGTTCACCATGAAATTCGTCTGGCCTCCGCTGACCCGGATGATGGATGAGCGCGCCGCGCGCATCGCTGATGGTCTGGCTGCGGCCGACCGTGCCAAGCAGGATCTGGCCAATGCGGAACGCGCATCGGCGGATCGCCTGCGTGAAGCCAAGCAGCAAGCGTCGGAACTCATCGCCCAGGCCGAGAAGCGTGCGGCCCAGATCGTCGACGAAGCCAAGGATCAAGCCAAGGTGGAAGGCGAGCGCCTCATCAAGGGTGCGCAAGCCGAGGTGGGCCAACAGGTCCAGCAAGCCAAGGAAGCACTGCGTCAGCAAGTGGCGACTCTCGCCCTGGCCGGTGCGGAAAAGATCCTGAAGCAAGAGATCGACGCTGCCAAGCACGCCGATTTGTTGGCATCCATTCAAGCGGAACTGTAAGACAGTCATGGCAGAACTCATCACCGTCGCAAGACCCTACGCCGAGGCTGTTTTTCGTCTGGCAAAGCAGGAAGGCAAGCTCGGGCAATGGTCCGAAGTCCTTGCCAATCTTGCTGTCGTTGCCCAGGACGAAACCGCGTCGACCGTAGTGGCCGATCCCAAGTATTCCGCTATTCAGCTCCAGCAACTGCTGGTTGGCCTGTTGGGCGGCAACGTCGGCGCCCAGGTGGAGAATTTCATCGCCGTGGTGCTGGAAAACCGCCGTTTTGCCGCATTGCCGGATATCGCCGCGTTGTTCGAGTCGCTCAAGGTGGCCGAAGAAGGCGAAGTGAAGGCCGAGATCGCCTCCGCGTTCCCGCTCAACGACGCCCAAGTCGCCCAGCTCGAGGCCCTGTTGGCCAAAGAGCTCAAGCGCAAGGTGGAAGCCGAGGTGAAGGTCGATTCCGATCTGATCGGTGGCGTGACGGTGACAGTCGGTGACCTGGTGATCGACGCTTCCGTGCGCGGCAAGCTGACAGCGCTGGCGACAAGCCTGAAGAGCTAGGAGATTTTTGTATGCAACTCAATCCGTCTGAAATCAGTGAACTGATTAAGGCTCGGATCCAGAACCTGTCGGAAGGCGCAGAAGTCCGTACCACTGGTACGGTCGTTTCGGTCACCGACGGTATTGTCCGCATCCACGGCTTGTCCGAGGTCATGCAGGGCGAAATGCTGGAATTCCCGGGCAACACCTTTGGCCTGGCCCTGAACCTCGAGCGCGACTCCGTCGGCGCCGTGGTGATGGGTGAATACACCCACATCGTCGAAGGCGACGAAGTGAAGTGCACCGGGCGCATTCTGGAAGTGCCGGTCGGCCGTGAACTGGTCGGCCGCGTGGTCAATGCCCTGGGTCAGCCCATCGACGGCAAGGGCCCGCTGGGTGCGACCGAAACCAGCCCGATCGAAAAGATCGCTCCGGGCGTTATTGCACGTCAGTCGGTGTCGCAGCCGCTGCAAACCGGCCTGAAGTCCATCGACACCATGGTGCCGATCGGCCGGGGCCAGCGTGAGCTGATCATTGGCGACCGTCAGACCGGCAAGACCGCTGTCGCGCTCGACACGATCATCAACCAGAAGGGCACTGGCGTCATTTGTATCTATGTCGCCATCGGCCAGAAGGCATCGTCGATCGCCAACGTGGTGCGCAAGCTGGAAGAGCACGGCGCGATGGGTCACACCATCGTCGTGGCCGCCGCCGCTTCCGAATCTGCCGCGCTGCAATACATTGCCGCCTACTCCGGCTGCACGATGGGCGAATACTTCCGCGACCGCGGCGAGGACGCTCTGATCGTCTATGACGATCTGTCCAAGCAGGCCGTGGCGTATCGCCAGATTTCGCTGCTGCTGCGTCGTCCCCCGGGCCGCGAAGCGTTCCCCGGCGACGTGTTCTATCTCCACTCCCGCCTGCTGGAACGCGCTGCGCGTATCAATGCCGACGAAGTCGAGAAGCTCACCGGTGGCGCAGTGAAGGGCAAGACCGGTTCGCTGACCGCATTGCCCATCATCGAAACGCAAGCCGGCGACGTGTCCGCATTCGTGCCGACCAACGTGATTTCGATTACCGATGGCCAGATTTTCCTGGAAACCGACCTGTTCAACGCGGGTGTCCGTCCCGCCATGAACGCCGGTATCTCGGTGTCGCGCGTCGGTGGCGCTGCACAGACCAAGGTCATCAAAAAGCTCGGCGGCGGTGTGCGTCTGGCGCTGGCCCAGTACCGTGAACTGGCTGCGTTCGCGCAGTTCGCCTCGGACCTGGACGAAGCCACCCGCAAGCAGCTTGAGCGCGGCAAGATGGTGACCGAGCTGATGAAGCAGGCCCAATACAGCCCGCTGAAGGTTGCCGAACTGGGCGTGACCCTGTTGCTGATTGCCAAGGGCATCTACGACGACGTCAAGGTCGAGAAGGCACTGGCATTCGAAGCCGCCTTCCTCGCCGACCTCAAGGCCAACCACGCCGATGTGCTGGCGCGGGTGGAGGAGAAGGGCGACCTGTCGGCCGACGACGAAGCAACCATCCTCAAGGCGGTGGAAAGCTTCAAGTCTGCCAGCGCCTACTGATTCGAACCCGTTTAGAGAAGGAATCGAATCATGGCTGGCGGCAAGGAAATTCGCACCAAGATCAAGAGCGTCAAAAACACGCAGAAGATCACCAGTGCCATGGAAATGGTGGCAACGTCCAAGATGCGCAAGGCGCAGGAGCGCATGCGGTCGGCTCGCCCGTACGGTGAAAAGATCCGCAATGTGGCGGCTCACCTGTCGGCGGCCTTCGTGGACTACGCCCACCCCTTCCTGCAACAACGCGAGACGGTGAAACGTGTCGGCCTGATCGTCGTGACGTCGGACAAGGGGCTGTGTGGTGGCTTGAACACCAACGCCCTGCGCCTGGCGCTCAACACGATGAAAGCCTGGCACCAGAACGGCCGCGAAGTCGCTGTGACCGCTATCGGCAGCAAGGGTCTGGGGTTTATGAGCCGCAGTGGCGCCAAGGTCGTTTCCTCGACCGTGGGCCTGGGCGACACCCCGCACCTGGACCAGTTGGTCGGGCCGCTGAAGGTCATGGTGGATGCATTCATCGCCGGTGAAGTGGACGAAGTGCACCTCGTGTACACCAAGTTCATCAACACCATGAAGCAAGAGCCCGTGGCAGAACAGTTGCTGCCGCTCTCCGGCGAGGCCTTCGGCCAGCCCGAGCACGGTTACAACTGGGAATACCTGTACGAGCCCGACGCCAAGACGGTCATCGACGAGCTGATGGGTCGCTACCTGGAAGCCCTGGTATACCAGGCGGTGGCGGAAAACATGGCGAGCGAGCAGGCGGCGCGCATGGTGGCGATGAAAGCGGCAACCGACAACGCCGAAAAGGTGATCGGCAATCTGCAACTGCTGTACAACAAGACGCGTCAGGCCGCGATCACCAAGGAACTCTCCGAGATCGTCGCCGGCGCCGCAGCGGTTTGATGCAGGTCGCTCCCCGAATTGAATGAATTAGGAACCCTAAGATGAGCCAAGGGAAAATCGTACAAATCATTGGCCCGGTGGTCGACGTGGAATTCCCCCGCGACAACCTGCCCAAGGTGTATGACGCGCTCCAGCTCGTCGACCAAGACCTGACGCTGGAAGTCCAGCAACAGCTTGGCGACGGTGTGGTGCGTGCCATTGCCATGGGCTCCACCGACGGCTTGAAGCGCGGTCTGACCGTGGGCAACACCCACGCTCCGATCTCGGTCCCGGTCGGCAAGGCCACGCTGGGCCGGATCATGGACGTGCTGGGCAAGCCGGTGGACGAAGCCGGCCCGGTCGAAGCCGAAGCCACGCGCGCCATCCACCAGTCTGCACCGAAGTTCGACGAACTGAACCAGACCATCGACCTGCTGGAAACCGGCATCAAGGTGATCGACCTGGTCTGCCCGTTCGCCAAGGGCGGTAAGGTCGGTCTGTTCGGTGGCGCGGGTGTCGGCAAGACCGTCAACATGATGGAACTGATCAACAACATCGCCAAGGCGCACAGCGGTCTGTCCGTGTTCGCCGGCGTGGGCGAGCGTACCCGCGAGGGCAACGACTTCTACCACGAAATGAAGGACTCCAACGTCCTCGACAAGGTGGCGATGGTGTACGGCCAGATGAACGAGCCGCCGGGCAACCGTCTGCGCGTTGCACTGACCGGCCTGACCATGGCCGAGCACTTCCGTGACGAAGGCCGCGACATCCTGTTCTTCGTGGACAACATCTACCGCTACACGCTGGCCGGTACCGAAGTGTCCGCGCTGCTGGGCCGGATGCCGTCCGCGGTGGGTTACCAGCCGACGCTGGCCGAGGAAATGGGCGTGCTGCAAGAGCGCATCACCTCGACGAAGACTGGTTCGATCACCTCGATCCAGGCCGTCTACGTGCCTGCGGATGACTTGACCGACCCGTCGCCCGCCACCACCTTCGCCCACTTGGATGCAACCGTGGTGTTGAGCCGTGACATCGCCGCGCTGGGTATCTACCCCGCCGTCGATCCGCTGTCCTCCACCAGCCGCCAGCTCGACCCGCAGGTCGTGGGCGACGAGCATTACCAGGTGGCGCGCGGCGTGCAGTCGACGCTGCAAAAGTACAAGGAATTGCAGGACATCATCGCGATTCTGGGTATGGATGAACTGTCCCCCGAGGACAAGCTCACCGTGTCCCGCGCGCGCAAGATCCAGCGTTTCCTGTCGCAGCCGTTCCACGTGGCCGAAGTGTTCACGGGTTCGCCGGGCAAGTACGTGCCGCTCAAGGAAACCCTCAAGGGCTTCAAGGGCATTCTCAACGGCGATTACGATCACCTCCCCGAGCAGGCCTTCTACATGGTCGGCAGCATCGAGGAAGCGCTCGAAAAAGCCAAGACCTTGCAATAAGGGGATAGGCGATGGCCATGACCATGCACGTGGACGTGGTAAGCGCCGAGGAGCTGATCTACTCCGGCACGGCCGAGTTCGTCTCGGCCCCTGCCGAGAAGGGCGAGATCGGTATCCTGCCGCGCCATGCGCCGCTGCTGTCCCGGATTCGTCCGGGCGCGCTGCGCATCAAGCCGGCCAACAGCAACGATCCGGACGTGGTTCTCTACGTCTCGGGTGGTTTGCTCGAGGTGCAACCGCATGTGGTGACCGTACTGGCCGACACCGCGATTCGTGGTGCCGACATCGACGAAGCCAAGGCGCGTGACGCCAAGGCTCGCGCCGAGGAAGCGCTGAAAAACAAGAGCAGCTCAATGGACTTCGCCATGGCGCAGGCCGAATTGCTCGAAGCCGTGGCGAAGCTCGCCGTGGTGGATAAGCTGAAGAAGCGTGGTCACTGATTCTTCCCTGCGAAGAACGTTGAAAAGGGCAGCCGCAAGGCTGCCTTTTTTCTTTGGCCGCGCATGTTCCACGTGAATCATTCGTGGGCGAGAACGCTGTTTGGGGGGATGGCCCCCTACAAAGGATGTCACGAGGCCGTTCGGTGGCAGGCCGGCAGGCGTTGCTGGATGCCTGAGGCAATTTTTGACGTTCGCCGTCATGCAATTGCCGGATACGATCTACCAATGCTTGCGCCGACTGGCGGACCGGGGTCAACCTCCCGGCTTGCCCGTCTTTGTCCCGTCAAAGGCGCCCGGTACAATCGCCCCCGATCCCACCTTCCTCTCCTCGACCGTCCATGACTCAATCCGCCATCAACGTCGTCGTACTTGCCGCTGGCCAGGGCAAGCGAATGTATTCCAAGCTGCCCAAAGTGCTGCACGGCCTGGCGGGCAAGCCGCTGCTCGGCCACGTGCTCGATACCGCGCGCCAGCTCAACCCGCAGCAACTGGTCGTGGTGTACGGCCACGGTGGCGACCAGGTGCAGGCCCGGTTCCAGAACGCCACCGATCTGGCCTGGGCGCACCAGGCCCAGCAACTGGGCACTGGCCACGCATTGGCGCAGGCGCTCCCGCAGTTGAAAAGCGGTACCACGCTGATGCTGTACGGCGACGTTCCGCTGACCCGGCTCGATACCCTGCGCCAACTGCTGGCAGCCAGCGAGGGCGGCAAGCTGGGCATCCTGACCGATCTGCTGGACGATGCCACCGGCTATGGCCGCATCGTGCGCGATGCCACCGGCGCAGTACAGGCCATTGTCGAACAGAAGGATTGCACGCCCGAGCAGGCCGCAATCCGTGAAATGAATACCGGCATCCTCGCATTGCCCACTGAACGCCTCGCCGGCTGGCTGGCCGAGCTGAAGAACGACAATGCCCAGGGCGAGTACTACGCCACCGACCTGATCGCGCTTGCGGTACGCGATGGCGTGGCGGTCGCCACGGTGCAGCCGGCCAACCATTGGGAAGCCGAAGGCATCAACAACAAGCTGCAACTGGCCGCGCTGGAGCGGATCCACCAAGGCGAGGTCGCGCGTGCGCTGCTCACCGCCGGCGTCGGCCTGGCCGACCCCGCGCGCATCGATGTGCGCGGTACGCTCAGCCACGGACAGGATGTGTTGATCGACGTGAACTGCGTTTTTGAAGGCCACGTCGCGCTGGGTAACGATGTGCGGATCGGTGCCAACTGCGTGCTGAAGGACGTCAGGATCGCCGATGGCGCCGTCATCCATCCATTCAGCCATCTGGAGGGTGCCGAAATCGGCTCTGGCGCCCTGATCGGCCCCTATGCCCGCCTGCGGCCGGGAGCCCAGCTTGCCGAAAATGTCCATATCGGCAACTTCGTCGAAGTGAAGCAATCGACCATCGCCAGCGGTTCCAAGGTCAACCACCTCAGCTACATCGGTGACACCACCATGGGGGCGGGCGTCAATATCGGCGCGGGCACCATCACCGCCAACTACGATGGCGTGAACAAGTTCCGCACCGTGATCGAAGATGGCGTGCGCATCGGCTCCAACAACGTGCTGGTCGCACCGGTGACCATCGGCACTGAAGCCACCACGGGTGCCGGTTCGGTGATCGGCAAGAACGCCCCGGCCGGCAAGCTCACCGTCGCCCGGGCCAGACAGGTGACCATCGAGGGCTGGCAGCGCCCGGTGAAAATCCAGAAGTAAGCGGCGCTGGCCGCCAGCGTGGCGGCGGATGGGCATGAATCGGCGCGGGCTTTGGCCCGCGTCGGCATTTCCGGCGGCTTGCCTCGTCCCCAACCGTCTGGCGAATGGGCGCCAAGGAAATCCGCTTCGGCCGGACGAAGCACCGCGCACACCGCTGGTTTGCCCCTTATAATCGCGGCAATTTTCACGTCCGGGTCTCGCCATGTTGCAACGCACTCCCCTGTACGAAGCGCATGTCGCCGCTGGCGGCAAGCTGGTCGATTTCGCCGGTTGGGAACTGCCGATCCACTACGGCTCCCAGCTCAAGGAACATGACATCGTGCGCACCGACGCCGGGGTGTTCGACGTGTCGCACATGACGGTGATCGACGTGACCGGGCCGCAAGCCACCGCCTTTCTGCAAAAGCTGCTGGCCAACGATGTGGCGCGGCTGGGGTTCGAAGGCAAGGCGCTGTATTCCGGCATGCTCACCGCCGAAGGCGGTGTGATCGATGACCTGATCGTCTACAAGACCGCGTGGGACTACCGTGTCGTGGTCAATGCCGCCACGCGTGACAAGGACCTGGCGTGGATAGCGCAGCACGCCAAGGCGTTCGACGTCACCGTCACCGAACGTCCGGAACTGGCGATGCTGGCCATTCAGGGCCCCAACGCACTGGCCAAGACCAGCGCCGCCGCGCCGCAACTGTCCGCGCTGATCGATGGCCTGCAAGTGTTCCAGGGGCTTGCGGCGAGCGAGGTCGACGGTGGCTGGTTCGTGGCCCGCACCGGCTATACCGGTGAGGATGGGCTGGAAATCATGTTGCCGGGCGATCAGGCAACGGCCTTCTGGAATGCGCTACTGGTGGCCGGCGTGTCGCCTACCGGCCTGGGCGCCCGCGATACGCTGCGGCTCGAAGCCGGCATGAACCTCTACGGCCATGAAATGGACGAGACCATTTCGCCCCTGACGGCCGGCATGGGCTGGACCATTGCCTGGCAGCCCGAGGCGCGTGATTTCATCGGCCGTGCCGCGCTGGAGGCCGAACGGGCCGCCGGCCCGGCATTCAGGCAAGTGGGGCTGGTGCTGCAAGGCAAGGGCGTGCTGCGCGCCGGCCAGACCGTGCAGACCGATGCCGGGGCGGGTGTCATTACCAGCGGCACCTTTTCGCCTACCCTGAAGCTGTCCATTGCCATGGCCCGCGTGCCGGCCGGCTGTGGCGAACAAGTGGAAGTGGATATCCGCGGCAAGCTGGAGCCTGCCCGCGTGATCAAGATGCCGTTCGTGCGCCATGGCGCGCAGGTTTTTGAGTGACCGACAGCGCCACATTGTTGCCGCAGGGTCAGTTATTGCTGTGAAAGGTGAATGACGAGGCCGGCTGGCAAACGACGCTTTGCATTCATGTTTCACATTTCACGATCGAGGAATCCCATGAGCCAAGTCCCCGCCGAATTGAAGTACGTCGATACCCACGAATGGCTGCGTCGCGAAGACGACGGCACCATCACCATCGGCATTACCGACCATGCCCAGGAATTGCTGGGCGATGTGGTCTACGTCGACCTGCCCGCCGTCGGCTCGCGCTTCAACCGTGGCGATACCGCCGGCGTGGTGGAGTCGGTCAAGGCGGCCAGCGACGTGTACGTGCCGATCGAAGGCGAAGTGGTCGCCGTCAACCAGGATCTGGTCGATGCGCCCGAGATCGCCAATACCGCGCCCTACGCGCAAGCATGGTTCTTCCGCATCAAGCCGGCCGATGCCGCCGACTACGACGGACTGATGACCGCAGATGCCTACAAGGCGCTGATCGGCGCCTAACGCCTGTCGAATTCGCACTCCCTGGGGCGGGAGCGGGATAAAGCCGGGTGCTTCACCGGTTGGGCGTGCCGACAGCATGCGCCCCATCCTGCTCCGCCTTCGCCCGCTTTGCCGGCCACGCGGGAGTCTTGATTGACTTGTCCGTTGCCTCCCGCCCGGTTGTCCGATGTTCCGTCCGTGCCCGTTGCCATTTTCCCAGACATTGCCCATGACCTCCCTGACCCGACTCGAAGCCCACGACGAATTCATCCAGCGCCATATCGGCCCGGATGCCGACGAGCGCGGCGACATGCTGCAAGTGCTGGGCGTGGCCTCGCTGGAAGCGCTGGTGGATGAAACCATCCCTGCCGCGATCCGCTTGCCGGCCGACCTGCCGTTGCCCACGCCGCGGTGTGAAGTGGACGCGCTGGCCGACCTGGCCGCGCATGCGCGCCGCAATGTCATCCGCACTTCGCTGCTGGGCCAGGGCTACTACGACACGCATCTGCCCAAGATCATCCTGCGCAACGTGCTGGAAAACCCCGGCTGGTACACCGCCTACACGCCGTACCAGGCCGAGATCGCTCAGGGCCGGCTGGAAGCGCTGCTCAACTACCAGCAGATGGTGATCGACCTGACCGGGCTGGCGTTGGCCAATGCCTCATTGCTGGACG
Source organism: Chitiniphilus eburneus (assembly GCF_005048205.1). Taxonomy (GTDB): domain Bacteria; phylum Pseudomonadota; class Gammaproteobacteria; order Burkholderiales; family Chitinibacteraceae; genus Chitiniphilus; species Chitiniphilus eburneus. The sequence goes on along the minus strand of NZ_SUMF01000002.1, from coordinate 267,053 downwards.
AAGCCACGGCGGCCGCCGAAGCGATGGCGATGGCGCGTCGCGTGTCCCGGTCGAAGTCGAACCGTTTCTTCGTCGAAGCCGCCGTGTTTCCGCAAACGCTGGACGTGCTGAAAACGCGTGCCCACGGCTTTGGCTTCGAACTGGTGGTCGGCACGCTGGAGCAGGCGGTGGATGCCGACGTGTTCGGCGCGCTGCTGCAATACCCGGGCGACGACGGTGAAGTGCGTGATCTGGCACCGGCCATCGCCGCGCTCAAGGCACGCGATGCCGTGGTGGCGGTTGCCAGCGACCTGCTGGCCTTGGTGTTGCTCAAATCGCCGGGCGCGCTGGGCGCCGACATCGCCCTGGGTTCGGCGCAACGCTTTGGCGTACCGATGGGCTTTGGCGGCCCGCACGCCGCGTTCTTTGCCACCCGCGATGAGCACAAGCGTGCCGTGCCTGGCCGCATCATCGGCGTCTCGGTCGATACGCGCGGCAAAACCGCGCTGCGCATGGCGCTACAAACACGTGAGCAACATATTCGCCGCGAAAAGGCGAACTCCAATATCTGCACCTCGCAGGTGCTGCTGGCCAACATCGCCGGCATGTATGCCGTGTATCACGGCCCGACTGGCCTGCGCCGCATCGCCGAGCGCACCGCACGGCTGACCGCCATTTTCGCCGCTGGCTTGCGCCAGGGTGGAGTACGCGTACTGAACACCACCGCGTTCGACACCTTGCGCATCGCCGTGGCCGATGCAGCGGCGCTGCTCGCCAAGGCCGATGCCGCCGGCTACAACGTGCGGCAAGTGGATACGGGCACCGTAGCCGTGTCGTTCGATGAAACCACCACCCGACACGACCTGGCGGCGCTGTGGCCACTGTTCGGTGTGGACGCCGACGTGGGTGCGCTCGACGCTGTCGCCGGGGCATCGATTCCCGCCGCGCTGCTGCGCGACGATGCCATCCTGGCGCACCCGGTGTTCAACCGTTACTACACCGAACACGAGATGCTGCGCTACCTGAAGCGCCTGGAAAACAAGGATCTGGCGCTGAATCACTCGATGATTTCGCTGGGCAGTTGCACCATGAAGCTGAATGCCACCAGCGAAATGATCCCGGTCACCTGGCCCGAGTTCGGCCGCGTCCATCCGTTCGCCCCGGCCGGGCAGACCGAAGGCTACGTGGCGATGATCGAAGAGTTGTCCGAATGGCTGCGCATCGTCACCGGCTTCGACGCCGTGTGCATGCAGCCGAATTCCGGCGCGCAGGGCGAATACGCCGGGCTGGTGGCGATCCAGCGCTACCACGAAGCGCGTGGCGATGCACACCGCCGCATCTGCCTGATCCCCAAATCCGCGCACGGCACCAACCCCGCCACGGCACAGATGATCGGCCTGAGCGTGGTGGTGGTCGATTGCGACGACGCTGGCAACGTGGACGTGGCCGACCTGCGCGCCAAGGCGGAAAAGCACGCGGCCGAGCTGTCGTGCCTGATGATCACCTATCCCTCCACCCACGGCGTCTTTGAAGAAGCGGTACGCGACATCTGCGAGATCGTGCATGCGCACGGCGGCCAGGTGTACATGGATGGCGCCAACCTCAATGCCCAGGTGGGCCTGACCGCGCCCGGCCACATCGGCGCCGATGTCAGCCACATGAACCTGCACAAGACGTTCTGCATTCCGCACGGTGGCGGCGGCCCCGGGATGGGCCCGATCGGCCTGAAGGCACATCTGGCGCCGTTCGTGCCCAACCACGCGGTACGCGCGGTGCCCGGTGCCAGCGTTGGCCAGAGCGCGGTTTCCGCCGCGCCCTACGGCTCCGCATCGATTCTGCCGATCTCGTGGATGTATATCGCGATGATGGGCGGCGAAGGCCTGAAGCGCGCCACGCAAACCGCCTTGCTCAACGCCAACTATGTGGCGGCGAGGCTGGGCGCGCACTACCCGGTGCTGTACAGCGGCCGCCGTGGCCGCGTGGCGCATGAGTGCATCATCGATATCCGTCCGATCAAGACCGCCACCGGCATCAGCGAGGTGGACATTGCCAAGCGCTTGATGGATTACGGCTTCCACGCCCCGACCATGAGCTTCCCCGTGCCGGGCACCATCATGATCGAACCGACCGAGTCGGAATCGAAAGCCGAGCTGGATCGCTTCGTCGAGGCGATGATCGCCATCCGCGCCGAGATCGCCCAGGTCGAAAGTGGCGTACTGCCAGCCGACACCAACCCGCTCAAGCATGCGCCGCATACCCAGGCCGACGTGATCGGCGATTGGGATCGCCCCTACAGCCGCGAGCAGGCCGTGTTCCCGTTGCCGTGGGTGCGCGACAACAAGTTCTGGCCCAGCGTGAACCGCATCGATGATGTCTACGGCGACCGCAACCTGTTCTGCGCCTGCGTGCCGATGGCCGATTACACGCACTGAGTGCCCACTAACCCAACCGGGAAACCGCTATGCATTCCATCCTCGTCCTGACCGTGCTGGGCGCCGACAAGCCCGGCCTGGTGGAACAACTGGCCAACGCCGTGGCCGACCATGGCGCCAACTGGCTCGAATCCTCCATGAGCCGCCTGGCCGGGCAGTTCGCCGGCATCCTGCGCATCGAAGTGGCGGCGGATCGGCGCGCAGCGCTGGAAGCTGCGCTGGCCGGCTTGGCCGACTTGCGGGTCACGGTGGTGGAAGGAGGCATCGGCGAGGATTATCCGCACGAGTTCACGCTATCGGTGGTCGCGCACGACCGCATCGGCATCGTCAAGGAAGTGACGCAGGTGCTGGCGCGGCATCGCATCAATGTCGATCAACTGGCCACCGAAGTGGTGCCGGCTGCGATGTCGGGCGAGTCGATGTTCCACGCCGATGCCGTGCTGCGCGCGCCCGCCGGCTACGACGAAGCCGCGCTACAACGCGACCTCGAAGCATTGTCGGACGATCTGGTGGTGGAGTTCGGCGAAGCGTAGCCGGCCCGTCTTAGCGCGGAGCGGCAACCAGGGTGGCAAGTTGCCCGGCCATCTCCGCCAGCGGCCCCGACCAATCGCCTGGCTGGTCCTGGCGGAACAATCGCATCGTTTCCGGATACCACGGGCTGTCGCCGCGTTCCCGCTGCCAGCGCCAATCGGTGCCAATCGCCGGCAGCAGGACCCAGCAGGGGCACGCCAGCGCTCCCGCCAGATGTGCCACCGCACTGTCCACGCTGATCACCAGGTCGAGCTGGTCGATCACCGCCGCGGTATCGGCGAAATCCTCGAACTCCGCGCCGAGCGGTAGTAGCGCCATGCCCTCGGGCGCGGACGGCTGCGTGCCCGGTTGCAGGCTGATCCAGTGGATGCCGGGGATGCGTGCCAGTGGCGCCAGGGTCGCCACTGCGGGCAGCGAGCGCTGGCGGTCGTTGTGATGCAACGGATTGCCGCGCCAGCACACGCCAACCTTGAAGCCCGAATCCGGCAACCGGGCCTGCCAACGCGCGCGATGGGCTGGATCGGGCGCGAGATAAGGCAGCGACGCGGGCCATGTTTCCGGCGTACCACCGCCATGGCGCGGCACATCCATCGACATCGCCCAGTAATCGAAGCGCAGGCCGGCCGCCTGGGTATCGGTGTGTGCCAGTACCTGATCCACACCGCCCAGCGAGCGCAGCAGTGTCACCAGCACGGGCTGGCAGGCGACGGCGACGCGCGCGGCCCCCATTTGCTTCAGGCGCATGGCGTAGCGGCAGAACTGGATCTGATCACCGTAGCCCTGTTCCAGCCAGAGCAGGATGGACTGCCCGGCCAGCGATTGGCCTTGCCAGCGTTGGCCCGGCAAATGGGCCGGACGTAGCGTGGGGTATTTCAGATGCGGGTCGAAGCGGGTTTCGTGCTCGACCCAGCCCGGCCGCCACTGACCTCTCGCCAGCAGCAGGAAGGCGCGATTGAGCCGCGCGCGCGGGTGGCCGGGGACGGTGGCGAGGGCGGTGATAAAGGCGTTTTCCGCCTCCGCGTCGCGAGCCTGTCCGGCCAGCAGAACGCCCAGGTTGGAATGGGTCAGCGGATCGCGCGGATCGAGTGCCAGTGCGCGGCGGTAGGCGGCTTCCGCTTCGACCAGCCGCCCCTGCTGCGTCAGCAACCCGGCCAGATTGGCGTGGATGCGCGCCTCGTCCGGCGCCAGCGACAGCGCAAGCCGGTACCAGTCTTCGGCCTCCTCATCCCGTTGTTGCCCCGCCAGCAGCAACGCGAGATTGGCTGGCGCGGTGGCATCGTCCGGCGCCAGCGCGACGGCGCTGCGATAGTGTTGCTCCGCCGCATCGACCTGGCCGCGTCGGGCCAGCAGATCGGCCAGGGCCAGGTGCACCGGGGCCGGATCGGGCGCCAGCAGGCCGGCGCGCAACGCGGGCTGCGCGGCCTCGTCCTGCCCCGCAGCGGCAAGTGCCAGGCCCAGATTGGCCTGGATTTCCAGATCGTCGGGCGCCAGATCGGCGGCGGTGGCAAAGTGCTCCAGCGCTTCGGAGCGGCGTTCGCCGCAGGCCAGCAACAACGCCAGATTGAAATGCAGATCGGCATCGTCGGGCAGCCCTTGCAGCGCCTGCCTCCACCATCGCTCCGCCTGGGACGCATCCCCCACGGCCTGCATGCAGGTGCCGGCCAGGCGGGCCAGCACCGGATCGCCGGGGGTGGCGTCGAGCGCCGCCAGCACCACGCGATAGGCATCGAGGGGACGTTGATCGTGCAACAGCGCGCGGGCCTGTTCGGTGACGGAAACGGCAGCCATGTCGGGACGATTGGATGTGGTCTGGGGTCAGGGAGCGCGCTGCGCGACCGGGGGATCACTACAGCGCATCGCTTTTGCTTACGGGATTGTGGCCCTGCCCGGGCTTCCTGTCAGTACGCGCCGGGCAACGTGGCGCCCGGTGGTAGAATCGCGCCTGTCCGAGATCGCCCCGCGCGATCCACCTTTACTACCGGGAATGCATCATGAGTCTGAAATGCGGCATCGTCGGCCTGCCCAACGTCGGCAAGTCGACCCTGTTCAATGCGCTTACCAAGGCCGGCATCGAAGCCGCCAATTATCCCTTCTGCACCATCGAGCCCAACGTCGGCGTGGTGGAAGTGCCGGATGCGCGCCTGGGCCAACTGGCCGCCATCATCAATCCGCAGCGCATCGTTCCGGCCATCGTCGAATTCGTCGATATCGCCGGCCTGGTGGCGGGTGCCAGCAAGGGTGAAGGTCTGGGCAACCAGTTCCTGGCCAATATCCGCGAAACCGACGCCATCGTGAACGTGGTGCGCTGCTTCGACGACGACAACATCGTGCACGTCGCCGGCAAGATCGATCCGATCTCCGACATCGAAGTGATCGGTACCGAACTGGCGCTGGCCGACCTGGCCACTGTGGAAAAGGCAATCCAGCGCGACGGCAAGAAGGCCAAGAGCGGCGACAAAGAGGCGATCAAGCTGGTGGCGGTGCTGGAAAAACTGCTGCCGACGCTGAACGAAGGCAAGCCTGCCCGCGCCGCCGGCCTGTCCGACGACGACAAGCTGTTGATCAAGCCGCTGTGCCTGCTGACGATCAAACCCGCCATGTACGTGGCGAACGTCGCCGAAGACGGCTTTACAAACAACCCCTTGCTCGACCGCGTGACCGAATTTGCCAAGGCCGAGGGCGCGCCGGTGGTGGCGGTCTGCGCCGCCATCGAAAGCGACCTGGCCGAAATGCCGGACGAAGACAAGGCCGAGTTCCTGGCCGAACTGGGCCTGGAAGAACCGGGCCTCAACCGCCTGATCCGCGCGGGCTACGAGTTGCTGGGCTTGCAAACCTATTTCACCGCCGGGGTGAAGGAAGTGCGCGCCTGGACCATCCACGTCGGCGATACCGCGCCGCAGGCGGCTGGTGTGATCCATACTGACTTCGAGCGTGGCTTCATCCGTGCGCAGACCATCTCCTTCGCGGACTTCATCCAGTACAAGGGTGAGCAGGGCGCCAAGGAAGCGGGCAAGATGCGCGCGGAAGGCAAGGATTACGTGGTAAAGGATGGGGATGTGTTGAACTTCCTGTTCAACGTCTGACGATTTTTTCGGAACTCAGGAGCGTTCGGTAGCGCTTGGTGGATTGGGTAGGCCTTTTGAAATCAAAGGGTTGCCAAAAAATACGGTCTGCTGAGCGTTCCTATTGTTCATTGAGGTCTGAAAAATTCGGGGTAGCGTTGGGGGTACTCGTGTTCAACCGTGGGGGTACTTTTCCCGCAATGGAGTCCAACGATGCCCGTGAATCTACTCACCCGATGCCAAGTTATGAGCATAAAAGGGAACGTAATGGCACGGATGTGGATGGTGCGCGGCGAAGGTGGCAGCCTGTACAACGCCTTTCGTGAGCGAGGTGTGGCGGCAGTGGGTTGGAGCCAATTGGCCGCTCATGCTAAACCAGGCATCGGTCGCAAGCAGTTGATTGCTCTGTACCAGTCTGCCGAGCCCCAAGCAAAACATGGCACTGTGGTGTCCGGCGCATCTCAGGTCTGGCGTTTCGTCAACGACATCCAGGATGGCGACTGGGTCATCACCTATTCGCCTGCTAATCGTTTGTACTCAATTGGAAAGGTAACTGGACCAACCGAGCATCACCCTGAGTGGGCCGAGCAGGGTATGCCGCTGGCGCGCAAGGTGCATTGGCAAGAGCAGGAGCTGCTACGTGACAACTTGGGCACCAGCACAAAGAACAGCCTAGGTTCAACCTTGACCCTCTTTGAGGTGCCGTCCAGCGCAGCAGCCGAAGTGCTGTCGGCGCTGAAGGGCAAACCAGTGCCAGCCGTGGAAGATGAAACCGGAGACGTCATCGCCGACCCGTTGGCTGACATCGAGTCCCAGGCACTGGAGCGCATCAAGGACCGGGTCAACGAACTCGACTGGGACGACATGCAGCAGCTGGTCGCCGGCATCCTGCGCGCCATGGGCTACAAGACCCAGGTTTCGCCGCCAGGCTCGGATCGAGGCAAGGACATCGTGGCTTCGCCAGACGGCTTTGGCTTCGAACACCCACGTATCGTCGTGGAGGTTAAGCACCGCAAGGGGCAGATGAGTAGCCAGGAAATCCGCAGCTTCCTCGGTGGCCGCCACAAGGATGATCGTGGGCTATATGTCAGCACCGGCGGCTTCTCCAAGGATGCCCAGTACGAAGCGGATCGGGCATCCATTCCGCTGGCAATGTGGACGCTGGATCATGTGGTTCGCGCGCTGATCGAACACTACGATGCCACCGACGCCGAAACCAAACGAATCGTGCCGCTTAAGCGGCTTTACTGGCCTGCGTGAGTTATCAATGCAAAACATGAGCCTGACAAAGACCGTGACATGCTTTCCCCGAAACCTAGCATTCACGGCCCTTTGCCAACCGATCAACGTCTGACCCCATGCGGCCATCGCCGCTGCAACAAACAGGGCGCCTCGTGATCGGGCGCCCTTTGTATTTGCGTTTGAACGTCGATTCGTTCTAGAACTGCTCCACCCGGTTCCGCCCGCGGTGCTTGGCTTTGTACAAGGCTTTGTCCGCCTTGTTGATCAGCGTATCGAGCGAGTCGTCGGCCGGGCCGTGTTCGGCGACGCCGAGGCTGATGGTCACGCGTAGCGGCGTGTCCTTGTAGATGAAGGTGGCGCCGGCGATCTTGCGGCGGATGCGCTCGGCCAGTTTGGTGGCCGAGACCAGCGAGGTCTGGTTGATCATGATGATGAACTCCTCGCCGCCATACCGCGCCAGCAAGTCGTAGGGACGAAGCGCGCTCTGTGCTTTGGCGGTGACTTCCTTGAGGATCACGTCGCCGGCGCTGTGGCCGTAGGTGTCGTTGATGCCCTTGAAGAAATCCAGGTCGAACATGATCACGCACATCGGGCTATTGGATTCCCGGTTTTTGTTGTATTCCTTTTCCGCGTGTTCCAGGAAGAAATGCCGGTTGTATGCGCCGGTGAGGTTGTCGGTGAAAGCAATCTTTTCCAGCTTGTTCAGCAGGGTGATGGTGCTTTTCAGTTCGCGCAGGTCGCGGGTGTAGCCGGCAACGATGTAGTGCTCGCCGCGTTTTACCCGCACCAGCGTGATTTCGGCCGGGATCGGTTCGCCGTTAAGCTTCTGGTGCATCCATTCGAAACGTACCCGGCCGGTGGCAAAGGCTTCGTTGATCTTGATCTGTGCTTTGTCCTTCGATAACGCGCCGTCGGGCTGGTATTCGGGTGACAGTTTGGGGAAGTAGTCGAGGTACTCCTGTTTGCAGCTCAGGCCGAACAGGTTCACCGCTTCCTGGTTGCAGTCGATGTTCTGGTGGTTTTCATCCCAGAAGTTGCAGCACATGGGCGTGGCGTCAAGCATGATGCGGGTGCGTTCGTCCGCCTCGCGCATTTCGGCCAGCGAGGCTTTCAGTTCGCGCAGGTCGCGGGTGTAGCCGGCAACGATGTAGTGCTCGCCGCGCTTCACGCGCACCAGCGTGATTTCGGAGGGAACCGGCTCACCGTTCAGTTTCTGGTGCATCCATTCGAACCGGGCGCGCCCTTCGCGGAATGCCTGATGGATGTATTCCATCGCCATCTCGGCCGTGGGGCGACCGTTGGGCTGGAACTCGGGCGACAGCTCGAAGAAGCGGTCCAGGTATTCCTGCTTATCCTTCAGCTCGAACAGGTTCACTGCCTCCTGGTTGCAATCGATGTTCTGGAAATTCTCGTCCCAGAAGTTGCAACACAGCGGGGTGGCGTCGAGCATGATGCGGGTGCGCTCGTCCGCCTCGCGCATTTCGCTCAGCGTGGCTTTCAGTTCGCGCAGATCGCGGGTATAGCCGGCGACGATGTAGTGATCGCCATACTTCACGCGTACCAGCGTGATTTCGGTGGGGACCGGCTCGCCGTTCAACTTCTGGTGCATCCATTCGAAACTGATCCGGCCTTGATCGAAGGCCCGCTGGATATAGTCCAGCGCCATTTCGTCGGAGCGGCGCCCACCGGGCTGGAACTCTGGTGACAGGTCGAAGAAGCGATCCAGGTATTCCTGTTTGTCTCGCAGGTCGAACAGCTTGACTGCCTCGTTGTTGCAATCGATGTTCTGGAAATTCTCGTCCCAGAAATTGCAGCACAGTGGCGAGGTTTCGAACATGATGCGGGTACGTTCGTTCGCTTCCCGCGTCGCGGCCTGACTGCCCCGGATGTCGCGCATATCGCGCATGTAGGCGGCGATGATCAATTGCCCGTGGTGTTCGATGCGGACCAGTGTCATTTCGGCGGGGATCGGTTCGCCGCGGACAGTCTGGTGCACCCATTCGAATTCCACCCGGCCTTCGACGACGACCCGTTGCAGGTAATCATTGGCCGCTGTCGTGGAAGGTTGGCCATCGGGCTGGTACGGCGGCGACAGCTCGTAGAAGCGCGCCTTGAATTCTTCCTTGTCGGCCAGCCCGAAGATGTCCACTGCCGCCTGGTTGCAGTCGATGAGGTTGGAATCGATATCCCAGATGCTGCAAGCCAGCGGCGTGGCGTCGAGCAGCAGCTTTACGCGCTCGTCCGCTTCGTGCAACTGGGCTTCCCTCAGTTTGGTGGCACGCAGGTCGCGCATGTAGCTGGCGACCACGTAGCCTTTGCCATGCTTGACGCGTACCAGGGTGATCTCCGCCGGGACCGGTTCGCCATCCAGCATCTGATGCATCCATTCGAATAGCAGGTGATCCCGCTCGCGTATTGCCTGTCGGTATTCGGCGATCACTTCCACGGAAAGGCGGCCATTGGGCTGGTATTCCGGCGACAGTTCGGCAAAGCGCACGATGTACTCCTGTTTGCTGGACATGCCAAAGAAACGGACCGCCTCCAGGTTGCAATCGATGAGCTGGCCTTCCAGCGACCAGACGTTGCAGCACAGCGGCGTCGCGTCGAGCATGACCCTCATCCGCTCGTAGGCTTCCTGGTCCTCCGGGCTGTTTGACGCAGAGAGATTGGGGCGCGGCAAAGCCATGTCGCTCTTTTCCGATGGTTGGAACACCGGCAACAGGCCGGCCACATCGTGCTCACATTTCATGCTGATAGTTCGGGCCCAGAGGATCTGCGAGACCGTCATGTCCGCCAATAGACAATGCCCTGGCGTGGGCTGCGGCTGGGTCGCCTATCGGCGGACTCCGTGCCACCGGCGCCGGAGATCCTGGCGCAGTGCCCTTTACGTCTGCCCGTCAGCAGGACGGAGGCGCTGCGGGCGGACTCGCTGATCGAGTTATCAGCGTAGGTTATTGCCTAGAAAAGACAAAAGGAGCTACTGAACGGGATGGCCGCCTGCTTAAGGGTTATACCCCTACCCACAGGCACCAGCTAAAAATGTAGCTGAACCAAGATGTTGAGACGAGTATTTGCGGGCAGGCACGTCCCTGGCCTGCCATGTCGCGCCGCTGCAACGTCAGATTGCACATGGTTATAGCGCTACGCATTAAATGATGGTTTGTAATGACGGCGTAATGTTGACGGATGGCGTCATATAACGTGCGGACCTGGCTGTGGCGACCGTCTCTCCCGGCTTGTGATCTTTTACATCACCGATGAGGGCAGGCGTCCACGATAATGCACGGCATCCGTGCCCGATAAGAAAGGAGAAAACCATGCGCAAGACCGTATCGATCACCATCATCGCCGCTTTGCTGTTGTCCGCTTGTGCCACCAATGACCTCGGCGACAAGCGCGACCTGAACAACACCGAGAAGGGCGCCATCATCGGTACTCTGGGCGGCGCGGCCGTCGGTGCGCTGGTCAACCACAAGAACCGTGGCAAGGGTGCGCTGATCGGCGCTGTGGGTGGTGGCCTGGCCGGCGGTGGCATTGGCTACTACATGGACAACCAGGCCAAGGATCTGCAAAAGCAGTTGGCACCGGAAATGTCGCGCGGCGAAGTCACCATCCAGAAGCAGGCCGACAACTCGCTGCTGGTGAGCATGACCTCCACCACCGGCTTCGATACCAATTCGGCCGCGCTGAAGCCCGCCTATACGCCGACGCTGGACAAGATCGCCCGTGTGGTGAACCAGTACGGCAAGACCATGATCACCGTGGTGGGCCATACCGACAGCGTGGGTAAGGATGCGTACAACCAGACCCTGTCCGAGCAGCGCGCCCGTGCCGTGGCGGATTACTTCGTCAGTCGCCAGGTCAATCCGGTGCGCCTGGATTCGTACGGCAAGGGCGAGACCGAACCGCGTGCCAGCAACGACACCGAGGACGGTCGCCGCATGAACCGTCGGGTAGAGCTGTGGATCATGCCGGTCAAGGCTGGCAACTGATCCGTTCCGACCGTCAAACAGCCCCGCACTTCGGTGCGGGGCTTTTTCATTGGCTGGTAATGAAGCCGGTGTATCGCCTCCTCATGTCGGGCCGGGTTGGCCGCCTCGTGCATCTGTCCCGGCCGTCCGGCTTGACCGGATCGGCGCGAAGGGATGCTGAACGGCGTTACAATCATGGGTTCCCGGGCGCGGTGGGGAACACCGTATCGCCGCACCTGTCATCAAGATGCAATATTCTTGTCATTCAATACCGACCGAATCCGGAGTCCGTCAATGAGTCGTACCGTTCAATGCGTCAAGCTGGGCCGCGAAGCGGAAGGTCTTGATTTCGCCCCGTTGCCGGGCGAACTCGGCCGCCGCGTCTATGAAAATGTCTCCAAGGAGGCGTGGGCTGCATGGGTGAAGCACCAGACCATGCTGATCAACGAAAACCGCCTGAACCTGGCCGATCCGCGTGCGCGGCAATACTTGCAGCAGCAGCTCGAAAACTACTTCTTCGGCGCAGGCGCCGATCAGCCGATGGGCTACGTTCCGCCCCAGGCCTGATGTACCGGCGCGGGCGGCCCGGCAGGGCCGCTCTGCCCGCAGATCCGATTGCATGCTTCAAATATCCCCTCGGGCACAACAAGGCCGGCTCGCGATGGCGAGGTGGGGCTTGACCGCAACTTATCCACAACTGATCGGTGATCAGTTCAGAACAGGCTTCAGAGCGTCATGACCTACAAACCCGCCGACAACCAACTGTTGCTGAACCGTGAACTGGGGCTGCTGGAATTCAATCGCCGCGTGCTGGCCCAGGCCGACGATGCGCGCAATCCGCTGCTGGAACGCCTGAAGTTCCTGTGCATCGTCTCCAGCAACCTCGACGAGTTCTTCGAAGTGCGGATGGCCTGGCTGAAGGAAAACGTCCGCCAGTATCCGACGCGGCTGTTGCCGGAAGGCATGACGCCGCATCAGGCCTATGAGTTGATCGGCAAGGAGGCGCACGCGCTGGTGGAATACCAGTACCGCGTGCTGCGCGAAGTAATGTTTCCGGCGCTGGCCCAGGAAAACATCTTCTTCTTCCGCCGCAGCCTGTGGACCGACGCGCAGCGCGAGTGGGTGCGCGACTTTTTCTTCCGCGAACTGATGCCGGTGCTTACCCCCATCGGGCTCGACCCGTCACACCCGTTCCCGCGCATTCTCAACAAGTCGCTCAACTTCATCATCGAACTGGAAGGTCGCGATGCCTTCGGCCGTACCGCCGAGATGGCGATCGTCCAGGCGCCGCGCATCCTGCCGCGCTTCGTCAAGATGCCGCGCGAGGTCACCGGCACCGACCATGGCTTCGTGTTCCTGTCGTCCATCCTGCACGCGCATGTGGATGAACTGTTTGCCGGCATGCACGTGCTGGGCTGCTACCAGTTCCGCGTCACGCGCGATTCGGACGTCACCGTGGACGACGAGGACATCAAGGACCTGCGTGCCGCGCTGGAAGGCGAACTGTCGCAGCGCTCCTATGGCGATGCGGTGCGGCTGGAGGTCGCCGACAACCTGCCTTCCCACCTGATGGAGTACCTGAAGGAGCAGTTCCACCTGGAGGACGCGGATCTCTATCGCGTCAATGGCCCGGTGAACCTGGTGCGCCTGATGCAGGTGCCCGACCAGGTGGATCGCCCCGACCTCAAGTTCGAGCCGTTCATGCCTGGCGTGCCGGTCGAATTGCGCAAGCAGCCGGATCTGTTCGCCGCCATTCGCCATGGCGATATCCTGCTGCATCACCCGTACCAGAGCTTCACGCCGGTGATCGACCTGGTGTTGCAGGCCGCGCGCGATCCGCACGTGGTCGCGCTGAAGATGACCGTCTACCGTACCGGCAGCGAATCGGCACTGATGGATGCGCTGGCCGAGGCCGCGCAGCGCGGCAAGGAAGTGACGGCGGTGGTCGAATTGATGGCGCGCTTCGACGAAGAGGCCAACATCAATTGGGCCGCCAAGCTGGAGCGGGCCGGCGTGCACGTCGTGTACGGCGTCTATGGCTACAAGACCCACGCCAAGATGCTGCTGATCGTGCGGCGCGAGGAAGGCAAGCTCAAGCGCTATGTCCACGTCGGCACTGGCAACTACCACCCGCGCACGTCCAAGCTGTACACCGACTTTGGCCTGATGAGCGCCAATGAGGATCTCAGCAGCGACGTGAACGACGTGTTCATGCAACTGACCGGCCTGGGGCTGGCGGGCGATCACAACGTGCTGTGGCAGGCGCCATTCACCTTGCAGCCCAACTTCATCAAGGCCATCGATCGCGAAATCGCGCACGCCAAGGTGGGTCGCAAGGCGGTGATCATTGCCAAGATGAATGCGCTGCTCGAACCGTCCATCATCGAAAAACTGTACGAAGCCAGCCAGGCCGGCGTGACCATCCACCTGATCGTACGCGGTGTCTGCGCCTTGCGGCCGGGTATTCCGGGCCTGTCGGAAAACATCCGCGTGCGCTCCATCATCGGGCGGTTCCTGGAACACCATCGCGTCTATTATTTTTACAACGATGGGGTCGAGGACGTTTACCTTTCCAGTGCCGACTGGATGGGACGCAACCTGTTCCGCCGCATCGAGATCGCCTTCCCGGCGCTGACATCGCGCGTGAAGCGCCGCGTGATCCGCGAAGCGCTGCGGCCGTATCTCGTCGATAACGTCCAGGCGTGGGAAATGCTGTCGGACGGCCGTTACCGCCGCAAGGCGACGCGCTCGGCCAAGGCACGCTCCGCGCAGGACATGCTGCTGGCCGAAATGGGGGCCAAGCAGCGCAACTGACGGGCCTCCCGGCCCGAAGGAGTGATGCGATGGATCTGATCCTGTGGCGCCACGCCGAGGCCGAAGACGGTTATAACGATCTGGCTCGGGGCCTGACGCCCCGTGGCCAGGAGCAGGCAAAACGTGCTGCGGTATGGCTGAAGGACGCGCTGGGCAAACGTCCGGCGCGCGTTATCGCCAGCGAAGCACTGCGTGCCCAACAGACGGCGGCGGCATTCAGCGACCATGTGGAAGTGGATGGTCGCATCAATCCCGACGTTCGCGCCGCCGCCTATATCGTCGCTGCCAACTGGCCGAGCGATGGCACGGTGGTGTTGGTGGGCCACCAGCCGACGCTGGGGCGTGCCGCCAGTCTGCTGCTGGCCGGCACTGAAATCGATTGGCAGATCAAGAAAAGTGCAATCTGGTGGCTGCACCATGACGAGGCCGACGATTCGATCCTGCTCAAGGCGGTCCACCTGCCCTGAGTTGATCCACCCGTGAGCGGGAAGGGCATGGGGCCGGTCGCGGCGAGACCAACCAGGAGCCAGCCATGCAGCCACCATCAACCCACCGTGCCGCCAACCGCCCTGCCTTGCCGCCGCTGTGGCGCAGCCGGCCCGATTTCCGTACCCGCAATCAGCACCAGCCGTTCGCCTGGATACGCCTGGGCGCTACGTTGCCTTCGCAGCTGGCCAAAGCCACCGCATAGCAAAACGGCCGCATTGTGCGGCCGTTTGCAGTCGGGTAGGGGCCGGCATCAACGCGGCGTGTGCTCCGATGTAGCCAATGCCAGCGCCAGGCTGGCGCGCAGATGCCGGGCCGCGTCGTCGTGGCGGTCGAGCGATTCCAGCAGCTCGGCCAACTCTGCGTGCGCGATGGCGGTGGGTTGCACTGCGAGGCTGGCTTCCAGGTAGTTCTGCGATTTACCCCATAGTGCGCGAGCGCGGCACAGGCGGCCCAGTGTCAGCAGCAACAGGTGATCCTGCGGGTGCGACTTGAGCCAGGCTTCGGCCTGCTGCAACTGATTGGTTGCCTGCTCGCCGCTCAAGCCCAGCGTACCGTACCGTTCCGCCAGGTCGCCCGACCAATCGCTGGCCAGCGCGTCCTCGATCGCCTCGCGCGCCAGTTCCGGTGCGCCCTGTGCGCAAAATGCCTCGGCCACGGCGAGCACCAGCGGTGGCGCAGTGCGTTCGGAGTCGGACAGCTTGCTCCACCAGTCCTGCAATTCCTTGGTCGTGCGGGGCTTGAGCGCGAAGGCTTCCAGTTGCGCCTGGATGCGCAGCCGGCGCGCCTGCTGTGCGTCGATGGCTTCGCTCTTGGCCAGTTGCTCCACCAGCCGGATTACTGCGTCGGGGTTGCCCTCGCGCTGGCGCAGACGCAATTCCAGCTTGAGCGCAGCGGTGAGCTTGGGCGAAAGCGCGCGTGCTTCGGCCAGCGCGCGATCGGCGTCATCGTAGCGGCGCTCGTCCAGATACAGCTCGGCCATCGTCATCGCCAGTGCCAGATGCTGCGGGCCCAGCTTGGCGCGCAGACGCGCGAAATACTGGTCGCGCTTGGCGAAGTCACGCGTGGCATGGGCCGAACGCGCGGCCAGCAGGCCGTTCACCGCGCAGGAGGCGTTATCGACGCTGGCGGCCAGGGCATCCGCCGCCAAGCGTTCCGCGCGTTGATAGCGACCTTCGAAAAAGGCGATGCGCGATTCGCGCTCCAGCTCGACGCTGGCGCGGCGACGGCGATCGGCACGATATGTGCGCACACGCTCAGGCAGCCCGCCGAGCTCCACGGCCAGTCGCATCGCGCCGAACAGCAGCAGTACCAGCAGCAGCAACGCAATGATGAAAGCGTTGAGCGACACCTCGATCCGCCAGGGCGGAATGAACAGTAGGGCGTAGCCGGTATTCAGCCGCGCGAACAGCGTCAGGCCGACCGCCAGCGCGAACAGCCCGATGATCCAGCCGAGTGCCTTCACGGGCGCACCCCCGTGGCTTCGGTGCGCGCGCCGCGCACGGCGGCCAGGCTTTCGGCCAGGCTGGGCAGCGGGATTGCCAGCGATTCCTCGGACAACTCCTTCAGCGAGGCTTCGGTGCTGCGCGTCTGCGCCGCGGCAGCGTCGAAGTAGTTCGCCAGGTAGTCGCGCGCGGCGTGCAGATCGGCACGGAACGCGCCATCGTTGCGCAACAGCAGCGCGGTGCGCGCGTCGAGCAGGCGCAGCTTGACGTTTTCGCGCAGGAAGAACGATTGCTCGGGGGTCAGCAGCATGGCTTCGGGCTTGTCCATTTCGCGGATGCGCACCAGTTGCTTCAGGTCGTTCCAGGCTTCGCGCACGAGGCGTTTGAACCAGTGCCGTTCGGCTGAGGCGTCGACAGGTTCGGGCGGATGGCGATAGCCGTCCACCGCCAGCGGCAGCTTGTCGATGCCGGCCACCAGGGTGTCGAGCTTGGCGGAGATGCCGACCACGTCCAGATAGGGCTGGCTCTTGAGTTTTTCGATGTCGCGCGCCACAGCCTTGCGTACGGGGATCAGCTCCGGGCGATCGAGTTGCGCCAGTTTGTCCTGGACCGTTTCCAGCCCCACCAGCGCGGCGCTGACATTGCCGGCCAGTTGCAGTTGCTGGCTGGCGAACGACAGCGTTTGCTCCAGCTCGGCCAGTACGCGCTGTGTTTCGCTACGGGTCAGCGCGTCGTACAGCGCGGTGAGCGTGGCTTGCTGGCCCTGGGCTTCGGCCTGTTTGCCCGCCAGCAGCGCGATCTCGCGCTCCATCGCGCGCAGGCGCTCGGTCAATGCCTGTTCGCGGGCGCTGGCGTCGGCGGCTTTCTGCGCGTAGTTGGCCAGTTGCCGGCCCACTTGTGCCTGGACCACCATGTTGGCCTGCTGTTGGTACAGCCAGAGTCCGCCGCTGGCGGCCAGCGCCAGGATGGCGAGCAGCAGGGCGGGCGACGGCGCGCTGAGGCGGCGGGGGCGTTTGGGCGGGGTGGAGAAAGCGGCGGACAGGGTTTCTTGTTCTTGCGTCATGGGAGGCGTGCCATCAATTGATTTGTCCGGCGAAATGGCGGCAAAGCGTGTCGACGATGCCGGCGTCACCCGCCTGGGTGAGCACGGCGTGTGCGCCCTGCTCCGCGAGTGCCGCGATGATCCGGGGATGCGGCGCAAAGTACAGCAGCGATTGTAGCCGCTCGCGCGTGGCGTCTCCACCCAGGGCGAACAAGTGTTGTGCCGCCTCGGAACTGGAGATCACCGCGCCGTCGCAGCCGGCGGCCAGTTCCCGCCACAGCCGTTCGACGTCGAAGGCGGGTGGCAGGCGACGGTAGGCGGCGACTACCGTCAGGTCGAGGCCCCGTTCGCGCAACCCCACTGGCAGGTCGTCGCGGCCGCCGTCGCCCCGGAACAGGATGGCGCGCCGGTCCTGCCAGCCGCCCAGGCGATCCAGTTCCGCCAGTAGCCCGGCGCTGTCGTAGCGTTCCGGTGGCGCGATCACGCGGTCGATGCCCAGCGCGCGGGCGCGGGCGGCGCTGCCGGGGCCGACGACCGCGGCGGTCACTTGCGCTGGCCAGGGGCGGTCCAGCCGGGCGAACACGGCGTCCAGCGCCGAAGGGCTGACGAAGATGGCCAGTGCGGCGCGCGGCAGATCGTCCAGCGTGGCGTCCAGTATCGCCGGGTCGGCGGGCGGTGCGATTTCCAGCAGCGGCAGCCGCACGGCGGTTGCGCCTTGCGCCCGCAGCGCGGCGACCAGCGCATCCGCCTGCGCCTGCGGGCGGGTGACCCAGATGCGGCGATTGGCCAGTGGGCCCGTCATGGGGCGGACAAGGCTTCCAGGATATCGGCCGCGCCTTCGGTCAGCAGCAGCTCGGCCACTTTCAGGCCCAGCCCTTCGGCGGCGGCGCGGGTGCCGTTGGCTTCGCCGTGCACGATGTGGCTGCCATCGGGCAGGCCGACGCAACCGCGCAGGCGCAGAAAGCCGTCGTCATCCTCGGCATAGGCGGCGAGCGGGATCTGGCAGGAGCCGCCCATGCGGCGCGACAACGCGCGCTCGGCGGTGACGGCGGCGGCGGTGGCCGGATGATTGAAAGGTTCCAGCAGCGCGGCAAGGTCGGCGCGATCGGCACGGATTTCCAGCCCCAGCGCGCCCTGGCCAGGTGCCGGCAGGCTGTCTTCGGGGGCGAGGTCGGCCCGGATGCGCCCGCCCAGGCCCAAGCGCTTGAGGCCGGCGCTCGCGAGCAGGATGGCGTCGTATTCGCCCGCGTCCAGCTTGGCCAGCCGGGTGCCGACATTGCCGCGCAGTGGTTTGACGATCAGATGCGGGAAGCGGGCGCGCAATTGCGCCTCGCGCCGCAGGCTGGAAGTGCCGACGACGGCGCCTTCGGGGAGCTGTTCCAGCGTTTCGTAACGGTTGGACACCAGTGCGTCGCGCGGGTCCTCGCGTTCGCCAATGGCGGTCAGCGCGAAGCCGTCGGGCATCACCATCGGCACGTCTTTCATCGAATGCACCGCCAGATCGGCGCGGCCGTCGGCGAGCGCCTGTTCCAGTTCCTTCACGAACAGGCCCTTGCCGCCGATCTTGTTCAACGTGACGTCGAGAATCCGGTCGCCCTGGGTGGTCATGCCCAGCAATTCCACTTTCAGGCCGGGATAGCGCGCGATCAGCCAGGCGCGTACATGTTCGGCCTGCCACAGCGCCAGCGGGCTTTCTCGGGTGGCAATGACGAGCTGGTCGGGAACTTGCATGGCGTGGCCTTCGGAATACGGGAAAACGGGGGCCAGTTTATCAGAGCCTGCTCGAAGTCCTTCCCTGGCCGCGCCGGGGCCCGCGGGTTCGGGCCATTGCCGATGCGGGCTCCGTCGCGAAAGACCTTGATCCGGCGTTCGGAACAACGGGGCTGGCGCTCCACAATGAAAAACGCCCGGCGGGCGCCGGGCGTTGCTGCTACGACATCGATCAACCGCCGTAGGCGGCAGGGGCCACGCCCAACTGCTGGGCGATGCCGGCGGCCAGCCGTGGATGCACCTTGTGGAAGTGGCCGAGCTGGCGCACCACCACGCCGGCCTGGGTCACGTCCTTCATCGAGCCGGCGATGTTGTCGATCAGCAACTGTTGCTGGTCGGCTTTCATCAGCTCGAACAGGGCGCGCGGCTGGCTGTAATGGTCGTCCTCATCGCGATGGCTGTATTGCCATGCCGCGACATCGCCCAACGGCAGCGGCGGTTCGCGGAACTGCGGTGCTTCGGCGGGCGTGCCCGGTACGCTGTTCGGTTCGTAGTTGGGCCCGCCGCCGCCGTTGCCGTCGAAACGCATGCTGCCCGCACGCTGATTGTTGTGGTACGGGCATTGCGGTGCGTTCACCGGCAACTGGGCATAGTTGGTACCGATGCGATAACGGTGCGCGTCGTTGTAGGCGAACAACCGGCCTTGCAGCATCTTGTCCGGGCTGAAACCGATGCCGGGCACGACGTTGGCGGGCGACAGCGCCGCTTGCTCCACTTCGGCGAAGTAGTTCTGCGGGTTGCGGTTCAGTTCCATTTCGCCCACTTCGATCAGCGGGAATTCGCCCTGCGGCCAAGTCTTGGTCAGGTCGAACGGATTCCAGCGGAAGGTCTTGGCCTGCTCCTGCGTCATGACCTGGAGACAGACGCGCCACTTGGGATATTCGCCACGCTCGATGGCATGGAACAGATCGCGCTGGGCATGATCCGGATCGGCGCCCGCCAGTCGGCCGGCTTCGGTGGGATGCAGATTCTTGATGCCCTGCTTGGTCTTGAAGTGCCACTTCACCCACACCCGTTCACCGGCGGCGTTGTACAGGCTGAAGGTGTGGCTGGAGAAGCCGTGCATGAAGCGGAAGCCATCCGGCGTGCCGCGATCCGAGAACAGGATCACCACCTGGTGCAGCGCTTCGGGCGACAGCGACCAGAAATCCCACTTGGCGTTGGCGTCCTTCAGGTTGGTCTGCGGATTGCGCTTCTGCGTATGGATGAAGTCGGGGAACTTGAGCGGGTCCTTGATGAAGAATACCGGCGTGTTGTTGCCCACCATGTCCCAGTTGCCTTCCTCGGTGTAGAACTTCACCGCGAAGCCGCGTGGGTCGCGCTCGGTGTCGGCCGAGCCCGATTCGCCGCCGACCGTGGAAAAGCGCACAAAGACCGGTGTTTCCTTGCCGATCTGGGAAAACAGCCTGGCACAGGTGTACTGGGTGATGTCACCGGTGACGCGGAAGGTGCCATGCGCACCGGAGCCCTTGGCATGCACGACGCGCTCGGGTACGCGCTCACGGTTGAAGTGAGCCAGCTTTTCGACGAGATGGATGTCCTGCAACAGGGCGGGGCCACGGGGGCCGGCGGTCTGGGTGTTCTGGTTGTCGGCGACGGGCTGGCCGAAGTTGGTGGTGAGAATGGGTTTATCGCTCATTTCGGGTTTCTCCTGGGATGAGGCAGATCTGCCAATTCAAACGAGCCGTAAGCCTGTTCATGACCTGGGGTCCCGACCCCTGGCGGCGCGAGGTGGCGCAACGCGTTGTCGCGTGCGGTCCCCTCGCTCGCCGGGAACGGTGCATTGCATGTCGTTTTTCACGCATTGCCCAGCCTGCCGGTGCTCTGAAGCGGTTGCAGGCGCGTCGAACAGGCGCAAGCCCAACGCGAAATCCAATGGTTGTAGCCGATATAAACATACCGACTCCCTCTGCTATGTTGCGCTGCGGCAAAGGATGCCTTCATTGTCGGACTGTGCTATCGGATATGGAAATTGAATGTTCTTTGGCTATCGATAGCATGGCGCTATGCCTTCCGTTTTAGAGCGATGGCATGAGACTCGGCAATGATGGGATCGGTACCCAGCCGCTCGAAGGCGCGGGTGCGTGTGCTGCTTCGCCATTCGTCGTTTCGCCGGTTATGCTGCGACGATGAAAATCGTTTCCATCCTTAGCGCGTGGATGCCGGGCCTGGGCACGCTGTTGCATTACCGTCGGGACTGGCTGCGCGCCGACGCACGTGCCGGGCTGTCGGTGGCCGCGGTGGCATTGCCGGTGGGCGTCGCCTATGCGGAGCTGGCGGGCATGAGCCCGGTCGCGGGCCTGTACGCCAGCGTGTTGCCGATGATGGTGTACGCGCTGTTCGGCACGTCGCGCCAACTGATCGTGGGGCCGGATGCCGCCACCTGCGCCATGGTGGCCGCCACGCTGGTGCCCATCGCACGCGGCAACGCCGAGCTGTATATCTCGCTGTCCGTGACATTGGCGTTCCTGACCGGCGCGCTGTGCCTGATCGCCAGCCGGCTCAAGCTTGGCTTCCTGGCCGACCTGCTGTCGCGCCCCATCCTGCTGGGCTTTCTCAATGGCGTGGCGATCAGCATCGTCGTCGGGCAACTGGGCAAGGTCTTCGGCTTTCAGTATCGCCACGCCAACCTGCTGGAACGACTGGGTGAATTGCCCGGCAACTTGTGGCCGGTGCAATGGCCGGTGGTGCTGGTGGCGCTGGCGGCACTGGGCGTGTTGTGGGCCTCCAACCGCTGGCTGCCACGCCTGCCCAGCGCACTGGCCGCGATGGTGGTCTGTGGCCTGGGCGTATGGTTGCTGGGGCTGGACCAGCGTGGTGTGGCGGTGGTCGGGCCGGTGCCGGCGGGTCTGCCGCAACTGCACTGGCCATCGCTGCCATTGCGGAATCTGGGTGAACTGCTGGGCGCGGCGGCCGCGCTGGCGCTCGTGAGCTTCAACAGCGCCATGCTCACTGCGCGCAGCTTCGCGGCCAAGAACCGCTACGACGTCGATGCCGACGGCGAATTTCGCGCATTGGGTGCCGCCAATATCGCCGCAGCGTTGTCGCAAGGCTTCGTGATCAGTGGGGCGGATTCGCGCACAGCGGTGAATGACGCCAACGGCGGCCAGACTCAGATGGTCAGCGTGATCGCCGCCGCTACCATCGCGCTGGTGATGCTGGTGTTGACCGGGCCGCTGGCCTATGTGCCGCAGGCGGCACTGGGTGTAGTGCTGATCTATGCCTCGCTCAAGCTGGTGGACTGGCGCGGCCTGTGGTCGCTCCGGCGTTACAGCCGGGGCGAGTTCCTGCTGGCGCTGGGCACCACGGTGGGTGTTGCTTTTGTCGGCGTGATGCCGGGCGTGGGATTGGCGGTGACGGTGGCGGTACTGCGGTTTCTGATGCGCGTGGCACGGCCACGCGAAAGCCTGCTGGGCGTTTACCCGGATCGTGACAGCTTCCACGACCTGGCCATCCACCCCGGCGCGGCGGCGGTGCCTGGGATGATGGTGTATCGCTTCGAATCACCACTTACCTTTTTCAACGCCGCCTACTTCAAGCACCGGGTGCTGGCGCTGGTCGATACCGCCGAAACGCCGGTGTACTGGCTGGTGATCGACTCGCTGCCAATCACCCAGTTCGACCTGACCGCGCTGGCGATGCTGCGCGAACTGAACGCGGAGCTGGCTGAGCGCGGCGTGACGCTGGCCTTTGCCGGCCGGCGCGAGGAATGGCTGAACTGGTTTCGCGAACGCGGCAAGACGCCGGATGAGCGCCTGTATTCCACCCTGCAAGCTGCGCGGCGCGACTTCAACGCGAAGATGGCGGGGAGGTGAATGAAACCCCACATCAAGGTTGGAATTTCGCCGTTTTCTACGCCCTCAACCGCGCACGGTGAAATGCTCGAAGCGGGCTTCCAGGTGTGCCAGCGTTTCGGCATCCGGCGGTAGGGCGGGCAGGCGTAGTAGTTCGTCGTCCAGGCAACCGTCGCCGCGAAACAGTTGCAGCGCGAAGTCCCGCACGCCGCTGGCGGCCAGTTGATCGGCCAGTTGTCGCAGTTGCTCCGCGCTGTGCAGTTGCGGATGCGTGGTGGTGCGGCATTCGAACGGCACTCCGCTCGTTGCCAGCATCGCCAGCGAGCGCCGCGCGGGGTCGCCGCTATTACGGATCAGCGTGACGCCAGGGTAGTGGTCGAACTGGTGCTTTACGTCGAAGCCGACCCAATCCAGGTAGGGCAGGCAGGCGTGCAGGCGATCTGGATAGGCGCCGCCGGTGTGCAGTCCCACCTTGAAGCCGAGCGCCTTTACCTGCGCGATCATGCGCGGCATCAGCGGTTCGGCCAGCGGCTCGCCGCCGCAGAACACCACGCCGTCGAGCAAGCCCTTGCGCATCGGCAGCCATGCCAGGATTTCATCCCACGACGGCAGGCCGGGCTGGCGCTCGCGCTTTTGCAGGTGCGGGTTGTGGCAGTACCGGCAGCGCCAGGGGCAGCCGGCGGTGAAGACCACGCACACCAGGTGACCGGGGTAGTCACAACTGGAAAACGGCACGAACCCACCCAGCTTGGGGCTTCTGGGTTGCTCGTCGTGCGGGTCGTTCATCGCGGGTTCCTGCACCGGGGTCATTGCTCTTTGAAGAACTTGCGGTCGGCGAACTCGCCACGCTTGCCAACGTTGAATGCGGAAACCGGGCGGTGGTAACCCATCACGCGGGTCCACACTTCGCAGCGGGTGCGTTCCTCATCGGCCAGGGCGACGACGGGTTGCGGTTGCAGGTGCTTTTGTTGCGACAGATCGGTCATGGCATTTCTCCAGAAAAAGGCGGGGCGGGCGCGGGTCCCGCACGCCCCGCAAGGCTCACCAACTTCGAATCACACGCAAAACCCGTTGGCGATTGCCGGGCTTTGCTGCGATTCCTCACGGACAAGCGCAGCGGTTCTTGCGGGCCAGCAGTTCCGCATCGCACTTGGGGCAAAACTCGTGGTGACCCGCCAGGTAGCCGTGCTTGGGGCAGACCGAGAAGGTGGGGGTCACGGTGACATAGGGCAGGCGATAGTTCTCCAGCGAGCGACGCACCAGGCGGCGGCAGGCTTCGGACGACGACACCGCTTCGTTCATGTACAGGTGCAATACCGTGCCGCCGGTGTACTTGCGTTGCAGTTCCTCCTGCCGGGCCAGCGCTTCGAACGGGTCGTCGGTGAAGCCCACCGGCAATTGCGTCGAGTTGGTGTAGTACGGCTGGTTGACGGTGCCGGCCTGCAGGATCTCCGGATAGCGCTTGCGGTCTTCCTTGGCGAAGCGGTACGTCGTGCCTTCGGCTGGCGTGGCTTCCAGGTTGTACAGGTGACCGGTTTCCTCCTGGAACTGCACGATGCGCATCCGCACGTGATCCATCAGGCGGATCGCCAGCGCGTGGCCTTCCACCGTGCTGATGTCTTCGCGGTCGTTGGTGAAGTTGCGGATCATCTCGTTCACACCGTTTACGCCCACGGTGCTGAAGTGGTTGCGCAGCGTGCCCAGGTAGCGCTTGGTGTACGGGTAGAGGCCGGCATCGATCAGGCGCTGGATCACCTTGCGCTTGAGTTCCAGCGATTGCTTGGCCAGGTCCAGCAGGTGATCGACGCGATACAGCAGCCCGGCTTCGTCGCCCTTGAACTCATGTCCGATGCGGGCGCAGTTGAGCGTCACCACGCCCAGGCTGCCGGTCTGCTCGGCGCTGCCGAACAGGCCGTTGCCACGCTTGAGCAGCTCGCGCAGGTCCAGTTGCAGGCGGCAGCACATCGACCGGACCATGTGCGGTTCCAGGTCGGAGTTCAGGAAGTTCTGGAAATACGGCAGGCCGTACTTGGCGGTCATCTCGAACAGCAGTTCGGTATTGGGATGATCCCAGGCGAAATCGCGGGTGATGTTGTAGGTGGGGATCGGGAAGGTGAACACTCGGCCCAGCGCGTCGCCTTCCATCATCACTTCGATGTAGGCGCGGTTGATCATGTCCATTTCATTCTGGAGATCGCCGTAGCAGAACGGCATTTCCTTGCCGCCCACGTAGGGCACCTGTTCGCGCAGGTCTTCAGGGCAGATCCAGTCGAAGGTGAGGTTGGTGAACGGGGTCTGCGTACCCCAGCGGCTGGGGACGTTCAGGTTGTAGATCAGCTCCTGGATGTACTGCTTCACCTGGGTGTACGACAGCGCGTCCACCCGGACGAAGGGTGCCATATAGGTGTCGAACGAGCTGAAGGCCTGGGCGCCGGCCCATTCGTTCTGCAAGGTGCCGAGGAAATTGACGATCTGGCCGATAGCGGCTGAGAAATGCTTGGGCGGGCGGGCTTCCACCTTGCCCGGCACGCCGTTGAAACCTTCGTGCAGCAGGCGGCGTAGCGACCAGCCGGCACAGTAGCCGGACAGCATGTCCAGATCATGGATATGGATGGCGCCGCTGCGGTGTGCCTCGCCCACTTCGGGCGGGTACACGTGGTTGAGCCAGTAGTTGGCCACCACCTTGCCGGCGGTGTTGAGGATCAGGCCACCCAGGCTGAAACCCTGGTTGGCGTTGGCGTTCACCCGCCAGTCGCTCTGCTCCAGATATTCGTTGATGCTCGATGCCACGTCCACCACGGTGCGGGTGTCCTGACGCAGGCGGCGGTGCGCCTCGCGGTAGGCGATATAGGCGCGTGCGGTGGCAATGAAGCCAGACCCCAGCAATGTCGTTTCCACCGCATCCTGGATCGACTCGATATGCGGCGTGCGGCCCGGGGTCAGCAGGCCGATTGCCGATGCGGCCAGCGTATTGGCTTGGTCGGCATCGAATTCGCCGGTGGCCGCGCCGGCGCGTTGCAGGGCGTCGGCGATCTTGGTGCCATCGAACGGCACGATGCGGCCGTCGCGCTTCTCGATGTACTGGGGCAGGGAAGCCATCGACAATCCTCAATATCTAGTGTTTTGTTGGAATCAGCACACAATATATTGTGGATTTGGTGAAACGGGGAGAGGTAAGCAGCCCCAATCCGTCGCGCTTTGACGAAGATCAAAAGGGCGCTGAGGGCGCCGCGAAAATCGCGCAGCCGACATTGCGAACACGTCGATGGCAACAGAGGAACGGAGCCGGAAAGTCGCCGCAATCAGCGGCGTGGCCAGAGCAGCATGGGGGCGGCAATGCCGATGGCGAGCGCCAGCATGATCATCACAGCCTTGACGGCATATACGCCGGCATCCAGCAGGAAGGCCTCGCCACCGACGCTGGTTTCCACGCTGGCGATGCCGAGCAGCGCCTGCGCCGCCTTGTACATCGAGACGCCGGGCACCAGCGGAATGGCGGCACAGACGCTGTAGACCTCCGATACCTGCCGGGTACGCCGGCCCCACCAGCCCGCCGCAACGCCGATCAGCAGGGCCGCCACCAGCGTGGCCAATACGATGTCGCTACCCGCCACCATCATCGCGCGGCGCGCAGTGTGGCCGGCGATGGCCAGCAGACAGGCCGGCAGCAACGTGCGTGGCGGCACGTTGAACAACACGGCGAAGCCCAGCGCCGCTGGCGCCGCCCACAGCTCCAGCCACCAACTCGCGGCGTTCAATGGACCACCCGCAAGGCAAGGCTGACGCCGACGCCGATGCCGGCGATGATCACCGCGCTCATCGTCAGGCGTACGCCGCCGTTCAGGTAATTGCCGGAGAGCATGTCCGCCATGGCGTTGATCAGCGGCACGCCCGGAATGAGGAACAGCACCGATGCGGCGATGGCGGGCTCCGGAGTGTACGAAAACTGCTTCGCCAGCAGCCCGACCACCAGGGCGGCGATCGCGGCGGTGACGGTGGCGAAGATAAAGGGTTTGTAGTGCCGTGCCGCCATCCACAGGCGTACCCAGCTACCGATTCCCGAGCCCAGCAGCGTGACCAGCACGGCGGCCAGGTCGCCACCGAACAGGGCGGCGAAGCCACCACAGGCCAGGCCGACGGTGAGGGCGGTCAGCCAGCGCGGGTAATAGTTGGGACGGCTGCGCAGGTCGTCGAGCAGCGACTCGAAGGCGCCGGGCCCGATACGGCATGCCTCCAGTGCATTCACCGCGCGGCCGACGCCGGTCAGCGTGCGGAAATTGACGCCCATGTGGGGGGCCTTGTGGAACACCGTGCGCTGGCGGCCATTGAGCTCGACGGTGACGCCCAGGTTGAGCGAGGACACGATGGTATGCACCGTGTCGGCGCCCAGCGCGCGCGCGGTACGGCTCATGATCTTTGCAGTGCGTGCCGTGTCGCCGCCGGACTGGTGGACCAGGGTGCCGGCGGCCAGCACCAGCCGGCAGAGGTGAGTGGGGTCGCGAACGCTCTTCATGCAGGACATTCTAGGCAAGCGTTCGCCTCCTGCGTTGCCACGCATCAATTCTCCAGCCCAGCAACATTGCCAGTACCACGGCATAGATCGCCGGCTCGGTGATGTCGCGCTTCACCAGCCACCAGAAATGCAATACCGCGAGGATGGCGATCGGGTAGATCAGCCGATGCAGCCGCGCCCAGTTGCGCTTCAGCCGCCGCATCATGGCGTCGGTCGAGGTGACCGCCAACGGAATCAACAGTACGAAGGCGCTGAAACCCACGGTGATGAACGGCCGCTTGACCACGTCGTGCCACATCGCACCCAGATCGAACTGGTGATCCAGCGCCAGCCAGGTGAGGAAGTGCAGACAGGCATGAAAGAACGCGAACAGCCCCAACATGCGCCGCAGCCGGATCAGTTCGTTGTGCCCGGTGATCCGTCGCAGCGGCGTGATCGAGAGCGTGATCAGCAGGAAGATCAGCGCCCATAGTCCGGTCTGGTGCGTGACGTACTCCACGGGGTTCACCGCGGCGGGCACGCGCCAGGCGGTCCAGGCCAGAGGGCCCAGGCAGAGCAGGAATACCACGGTTTTCAGACGGCGCATCACTGAATTCCGGTCAGGGTTGGCGGGTGGGGCGGCTATGTCGGCAAGGGGGCGGCGCGGCTATAATCCTGGGCTTCCCGGGGAGTGCATCATGAACAGTATCGTCCAGTCCGCGCAGCGCATCGTCGTCAAGGTGGGTTCCAGTCTCGTCACCAACGAAGGACGCGGCCTGGATCATACGGCGTTGACGCGCTGGGCCGCCGAGATCGCCGAACTGACGCGGCTGGGCAAGGCGGTGGCGCTGGTGTCGTCCGGCGCGGTGGCCGAAGGCGTGGCGCGGCTGGGCTGGAAGGAAAAGCCCAAGGCGGTACACGAAAAGCAGGCCGCCGCCGCCGTGGGCCAGATGGGATTGTGCCAGGCCTACGAAACCGCCTTCCGCCAGCATGGTCTGAAGACGGCGCAGGTACTGCTGACGCACGAGGACATGTCCGATCGCACGCGCTATCTCAACGCGCGCTCCACGCTGCTGACGCTGCTGTCGCTGGGCGTGATCCCCATCATCAACGAGAACGACACCGTGGTCACCGCCGAGATCCGCTTCGGCGACAACGATACGCTCGGCGCACTGGTGACCAACCTGATCGAAGGCGACGTGCTGGTGATCCTGACCGATCAGCAGGGCCTGTACACCGCCGACCCGCGTCGGGATCCGGCCGCCACGCTGATCCAGCAGGCGGTGGCTGGCACGCCGGAGCTGGAAGCGATGGCCGGCGGTGCCGGCTCCAGCGTCGGCACCGGCGGCATGTACACCAAGGTGATCGCGGCCAAGCGCGCGGCGCGTAGTGGCGCCGCCACGGTAATTGCCTGTGGCCGTGAGCCGCAGGTACTGACGCGGCTGGCCGCGGGCGAGGCCATCGGCACCGAGCTGGTGGCACAGACCACGCCGCTGGCGGCCAAGAAGCAATGGATCGCTGATCACCTGCAACTGCGCGGTCGGGTGACGGTGGACGACGGCGCTCGCCGCGCAATGGTGGAGCGCGGTTCCAGCCTGCTGCCGATCGGTGTGGTGGCCGTCGAGGGCGAATTCCATCGCGGCGAGGTGGTGAGCTGCATGGACGTCGAAGGCCGCGAAATCGCGCGCGGACTGGTCAACTACGGCGCGATCGAAGCACGGCGCATCGTGCGCTTGCCCACCGGCCAGATCGAAGCCGTACTGGGCTACGTGGACGAAGCCGAACTGATCCATCGCGATAATCTGGTGCTGGTTTAAAAAAGCCGATCCCGAACTTCCAAATCTTGAAACGCAAGGGGGCACAGAGAACACAGCGCTACATGGAGAAAACCCAAGGCAGATCGCGATCGAAAGGCACGATCTCTGACCTGGTCTGTTTTCCTCTGTGATTCTTCGTGTTCTCTGTGCTTTCTGTGTTTCAAGATTCAGGGTTGCCCAACCATCCCCCCACCCGCAAAGCCGCCGCGACATTGCGCGCGGTGGTTTCCAGGTTCTGGGCAGCTTCGGCCAGTGCCTGTTCCCGGCTACAGGGCCGAGGTAGCACCGGGAACACCGCCTGGAAGTGCGCTGCAAGTGCTTCCACGCCGTCGCCCAGGCTGCCGGCGATGCCGATCACCGGTTTGCCATGCCGCGCCGCCAGCCGGGCCACTGCATAGGGTGCTTTGCCGTGCAGCGTCTGCATATCCATCCGCCCTTCGCCGGTGACGACCAGATCGGCATCGGCGATCTCGGCATCCAGCCCGGTGCTGCGCAGCACGTACTCCGCGCCGGTGATCCGGGTCGCACCCAGCGCCAGCAGCGCGGCGGTACAACCGCCCGCTGCGCCGGCCTGATCGAGCGGAATGGCGCGCAGATCGCGAGCCAGGATGGGGGCATAGTGGGCCAGCGCGGCGTCCAGTATCGCGACCTGCTCGGGCGAGGCGCCTTTCTGCGGCGCGAACACCTGCGCGGTGCCCTCCGGGCCAAGCAGTGGATTGTCCACGTCGCAGACCGCTTCAATGGTGCAGCCCGACAGTCGCGGGTCCAGCCCGGCGCGGTCGATCCGTGCCAGCCGCGCCAGTGCGGCGCCGCCAAAGCCCACCGGCTGGTCGCTGCTGTCGAGCAGGCGCGCACCCAGCGCCTGCAAAATGCCGGCGCCACCATCGCAGGTGGCGCTGCCGCCCAGGGTGACCAGCAGATGGCGCGCGCCGGCATCGAGCGCGGCGATCATCAGTTCGCCGATGCCGTAGGTGGTGCTCGTCGTCGGATCGCGCAATGCGGGGGGCACCAGTGCCAGGCCGGCCGCCTCGGCAAGCTCGATGATGGCGATATCGCCGGCCAGCCCCCAATGGGCGCCGACACATTCGCCCAGTGGGCCGGTGACGGTGGCGTGGCGCCGCTGGCCGTTTGAGGCGGCGAGCAATGCGGCCAGCGTGCCTTCGCCGCCATCGGCGATAGGTCGCAGCACGAAGTCGGCATCGGGAAAGACGTGGGCAAAGCCGTCACGCAGGCACATTGCCACGGTGGCGGCGTCCAGGCTTTCCTTATAGGCGTCGGGAGCGATGACGATCTTCATTCGGCCTCCGGGGTGTTGGTGCCCGGCGGTGGGTAGCCAGGTGCGAATAGGCCCCCGGCGAAGCCGGGCGCGAAACGGTAGCGATATGCCGGCAGTGGCCTCCCGCTTGATTGATTCCACTCCCCCCGCCCTCGCCGCTGCGAGGGAGCCTCGCTGTATGCGGCTCGCGGAGGAGGGGCGTCCAGCGGTGGTGAGCCACGTGCGATAGGCCCCCGGCGAAGCCAGGGTGCGAAACGGTAGCGATATGCCGGCAGCGGCCTCCCGCTTGATTGATTCCACTCCCCCCGTCCTCGCCGCCGCGAGGGGGCCTCGTTGTATGCGGCTCGCCGTGGAGGGGCGTCCAGCGGTGGTGAGCCACGTGCGATAGGCCCCCGGCGAAGCCGGGCGCGAAACGGTAGCGATATGCCGGCAGCGGCCTCCCGCTTGATTGATTCCACTCCCCCCGCCCTCGCCGCCACGAGGGGGCCTCGCTGTATGCGGCTCGCCGTGGAGGGGCGTCCAGCGGTGGTGAGCCAGGTGCGATAGGCTCCCGGCAAAGCCGGGCGCGAAATGGTAGCGACGCGCCGGCAGCGGCCTCCCGCTTGATTGATTCCACTCCCCCCGCCCTCGCCGCCGCGAGGGAGATTCGCTGTATGCGGCTCGCCGTGGAGGGGCGCCCAGCGGTGGTGAGCCAGGTGCGATAGGCCCCCGGCAAAGCCGGGCGCGAAACGGTAGCGATATGCCGGCAGCGGCCTCCCGCTTGTTTGACTGCCACCACGAGGAGCCCGCTGCACTCGGAGTGGTTCCGTTTCCTTGGGGCGCCGGCATGGCCCGGAGGGGGAAGCATGCCGGTCTGACGATCAGCCGCGCGACCGGCAGCCCAGGCAATCGCCGGGTTGTTTGTCGGTATCGCGCAATTGCTTGTCGATCTCGGGCACGGGGTAGGCGGTGCCGCCGTTGCACATTACATCGTAGAACTCGCCCTGGTAGGCGTTGCGCTGGTTTTTCACCAGGCGCTTCCAGCGCTGGTTGCCGTCGATCCATTTCTTGCCGGTTTCGTCGCCATAGGCGTAGACACGGTACTGGCGGCTCTTGCAGTCGATGCCCTCGAAGCTGATGTTCTTCAGCTTGCCGCGCTTGGGCAGGACGGCGGCGGCGTAGCGGACGATGCCGTCGTCCTGGCCCACGCTCAGGCTGTCGAGCGCGATGTAGTAGTCGTTATTGCGCAGGGTGTAGCTGGCGTTGAATTGCTGCCACAGTTTCAGGTCGGCCAGTGCCGGCTTCGTAAACGCCTGTTCCGGTGGGGGCGGCGGGTTATCGCTGCCGAAAACGCGGTCCAGCACCTTGTCGGTGGTGCTGTCGTTGCCCGTGACGTCTTCCGGACGCAGGCCGGACTCACCGTAGGCCCCGGCGAGGACGGTGGCGGAAAAGCAAAGAGTAAGCAGGGCGATCAGGTATTTCATGAATGACTCCACAAGAGCGGCCGATGCTAAAGCGGCGGCCGGTCAATGTCGATGGCTGTGATGGTCGTGCTCGTCCGGCGAGGCGTGATCGTCGTCGTGGTCATGCGGCGTCGCCACCGGCTTGATTGGAATATGGCGGCCAGCGCGCTGGAAGAACCAACTGGGTTGCAGGGTCACATGGGCGATGCCATAGCGCTCGGCGAGCATGCGGGTCAGCCGCGCCAGCAGCGCCGGCCATTCCTTGGGCGATTCGATGACCAGATGCGCGGAAAGTGCGATGCGGCGCTGCGCGATTTGCCAGACGTGCAGGTCGTGTACCTGCTTCACGCCCTGCTCGCGCGCCAGGCTGTAGCCGATGTCCTCCAGGTCGAGGTGGCTGGGCACGCCTTCCATCAGCAGGTGCGTCGACTGGCGCAGCAGGTTCCAGGTGGAGCGCAGGATCAGCAGACACACGGCGATCGACAGCAGCGGGTCGATGGGTTTCCAGCCAGTGAAATAGATGACCGCGCCGGCGGCGATGGCGGCCACCGAGCCGAGCAGGTCGCCCAGCACGTGGATCATCGCGGCCCGGCTGTTCAGGTTGTCGTGATCGTGGGAGAGCGTCCAGGCCGAGATCATGTTCACCAGCAGCCCGATCACCGCGATCACCATCACGCCCATGCCGTTCACCGGCTGCGGCTGCAATAGCCGGGCGACGGCCTCCACGGTGATCCAGACCACCAGCCCGATCATGGCCACGCTGTTGATCAGTGCGCCGATCACCTCCGCGCGGGAGTAGCCGTAGCTCTGGTGCGCGTCGGCGGGGCGTTGGCCGATCACGCTGGCGATCACCGCCAGCAGTAGTGCGGCGGCGTCGGTGAACATGTGGCCGGCGTCGGAAATCAGCGCCAGCGAGCCGGTCCATACCCCGCCCACCAGTTCAACCACGCCGAAGCCGCCGGTGACGATCAAGGCGATCAGCAGACGTTTTTGCGAGGTCGGCGCGCCATGATGATGATGGTGGTGCGCGTGGTCGAACGCGTGATCGTGATCCTGATTGTGGCCGCCTGCGGCATCGTGCGGATGCTGGTGCGGGTGTTGGTCGGTCAGCGCCATGAAGCCGGGTTCCAGATGAGATGGATCAGGGTAGGAGCGTGCCCCGATCGTCCGGCCTTGGCAATGCCCCGGGGCCGGTGCTTTTTGCGCATCGGGCGTCGCGCCACGCGGTTACCTGCCGCACTGGCGCTTCAGCGTAAAATCGAGCCTTTGCGATCCTGCCCCGACGCCATGACCCCCGCGCTCGAAATCGACCTGTCCGGCCTCAACTGCCCCTTGCCCATCCTGCGCGCCAAGAAGGCGCTTGCCACGTTGCACAGCGACGATCTGCTGGCGGTAATCTGCACCGATCCGGCCACGCCGACCGACTTCGCCGCTTTTTGTCGTCAGACCGGGAACGAACTGGTCGAGTCGGCGACCCACGACGGCAAATTCCACTTCCTGATCAAGAAACGCTGACATGAACTCCCTGACGATCACCCGCCCCGACGACTGGCACCTGCACTTGCGCGATGGCGCATTGATGGCTTCGGTACTGCCGCATACCGCGCGCGAGTTCGCTCGCGCCATTGTCATGCCCAATCTCAAGCCACCGGTCACCACGGTGGCGCTGGCCGCGGAATACCGCCAGCGCATCCTGACGGCATTGCCGGAAGGCAGCGACTTCCAGCCGCTGATGACGCTGTACCTGACCTCTGGCCTGACGCCGGACGAGGTGGTCCGTGCGCGGGACAGCGGCTTCGTGCAGGGCGTGAAACTGTACCCGGCTGGGGCCACCACCAACTCCGAGGCCGGCGTGGCCGGGCTGGACGGCGTGATGCCGACGCTGGAAAGAATGGCGGAGATCGGCCTGCCGTTCCTGGTGCATGGCGAGGTCACCGATCCGGCGGTGGACGTGTTCGACCGCGAGGCGGCGTTCATCGAGTGCGTAATGGTTCCGTTGCTGCAACGGCTGCCGACGCTGAAAGTGGTGTTCGAGCACATCACCACGCGCCAGGCGGCGCAATTCGTGCTGGAGGCGGGCGACAATGTCGGCGCAACGGTCACGCCGCAGCATCTGCTGATGAACCGCAACGCCTTGTTCCAGGGCGGCATCCGTCCGCATCACTACTGCCTGCCAGTACTCAAGCGCGAAGAACATCGTCGCGCGCTGATGACCGCCGTGGCGTCGGGCTCGCGCAAGTTCTTCCTCGGCACCGACAGCGCGCCGCACGCGCAGCACACCAAGGAAACCGCCTGCGGCTGTGCCGGTATTTATTCCGCCCACGCGGCGCTGGCCTTCTACGCCGAGGCGTTCGAAGCGGCGGGCGCGCCGGACAAACTGGAAGCCTTCGCCAGCTTCAACGGCCCCGATTTCTACGGTCTGCCGCGCAACACTGGCACGGTTACGCTGGTGCGCGAATCATGGGCGGTGCCCACGTCGTATCCCTTCGGCGAGCACGACGTGGTGCCGCTGCGCGCCGGCGAATCGCTGTCGTGGCGGCTGGCCGGGCAATGATCGTCCATCGCACCGCTTTCCGGCCCGGCTGGTGGATCGCCGCCGCGCTACTGATCGCGGCGGCCTGGTGGGGGCAGCCGTTGTTGTCGGGCGCCAGCTTCGAGCACGGTTTCTTCGGCCTGTTCTGGTACACCATGCTGGCGCTGGCCACGGTGCTGTGGGCGGTGCCGGCCGAACAGGGCTGGGACGGGCATATGCTCTACCGCCGCTGGCGCCTGCTGGGGCTGGCCACATTGCGCGAACAACGCCACGCCCCGGGCGAATTCACCCGCATCGTGCTGGAGCACGAAGCCGGTGTATTCGGCTGGCACCGCGTCTGGCTGGTGTTCGAGGGTGAGCACCGTTTCGTGTTCGGCCACTGGCGCGCCAGCGCCTCCAACCTGGCCTGGGCCGACGCGCTGGCGAAGCAGTTGGCGACGGCCACCGGCATTCCGATTGCCGAACCGGGCGCCGAGGCCGGATAATGGCGCCCGCAAAGCAGGACGGACCGTCGCTGCCGTGGTGACACGGGGGAGGAAAGTCCGGGCTCCATAGGGCAGGATGCCGGCTAACGGCCGGGCGGCGAAAGCCGACGGACAGTGCAACAGAGAGCCGAACCGCCGATGGCGCGGACTGCGCGGCGCGCAAGCGCCGCAAAGGCTCCTTTCCGGGAGGCTTCGGCCAAGCGGACGAGGGGACGCCGAGCGCAAGCAAGGTGACCGCCCGGTCTGGGACGCATGCGGACCAGACCGGCTGGGTTGAAAGCGCGATTGAAGCGCGCCGGACCAGGCACAGGCAAGGGTGAAAAGGTGTTCCCGTCGGGGAACCCCCGTGAGGGGGCGGTAAGAGCGCACCGCAGGACTGGCAACAGGACTGGCAGGGTAAACCCCATCCGGAGCAAGACCAAGCAGCAGGCGTTGAAGCGGCCCGCCGAGTCTGCGGGTAGGTTGCTGGAGCGCCGTGGTAACGCGGCGCCTAGAGGAATGACGGTCACCCTCGCAAGAGGGGACAGAACCCGGCTTACAGGCCTGCTTTGCAGCTTGATTCAAACAAAGACGCCACCTCTCGAGGTGGCGTCTTTGTTTACGGCGAGGTGTGCGGGGTAACGTCGGCAGCAACGGTTTTGATGTTGCTTTTACTCCTCACACCTCACCGCGCGAACCGCCTACAGCTTCAGCACGAACTGCAAGAACCCCATTTCACGGCGGAAGCCCTGGCTCTGGTATAGCCGCTGCGCGCCGACGTTGTCGGGCGCGGTTTCCACGCGCAGTTGCAAGGCGCCCGCACCGCGCGCCGCCACCTCCACCGCCTGGAGCAACTGGGTGCCCACGTGCGAGCCGCGCGAGGTTGGTGCGACAAACAAGTCATTCAGAATCCAGATCGGCCCGGCGGCGAGCGACGACAGGCTGGGATACGCCTGGGCGAAGCCGGCGAGCCCTTGCGCGGCATCGACGACGAACAGGCGGGAATCGCGCAACTCCAGCCGCATCGCGATGAACTCGCGCGCCAGCGCGGCGTCGGCGGGACGGCCATAAAACTGGCGGTATTGATCGAACAGGATGGCGAGCGCGTCGAGATCGCTGCCGGTGGCGCTGCGGGGGCGGGCGTTGTTCATGGGGGCGGACCTGTTCAGTGAAGGCCGGATGATCGGAGTATCCGGCTAAAGCAAGAAGGGTGCCGCATGGACCACGTGTCCTGCGACACCCTTGTTGCGCGGTCCGCAGACCGGCGCGTCGGGAAGGCCGGTGGCCGCCTGGGGCGACCTGTCCTATAGCCCGTCCTGCGGGTTGTTGGCGTGCAGCTTGGCCTCCAGCTCGGCGATGCGCGCCTCCAGCTCTGCGAGCTTTTCGCGGCCGCGGGCGAGGACTTCCTGCTGGATCTCGAATTCCTCCCGCGTGACCAGATCCATGCGGGTGAACGCCGACGACATCATGGCGCGCACGTTCTTTTCCACATCCTTGGCCGGGCTGTTGGCAATGGCGTCCGAAATCTTGCTGGCGATTTCGTCGAAGAATTTCTCTTTCAGCATGTGCGGCTCCTCATGTTGGTCGGAAGTCAGTGTAGCAGACGATCTATGGCCGTCAGGGAGTTGGACGCGCCGCGTCGGCGTGCGTTCCATGCACCAATCAGGTGCCTCTTCGTGCTTTGGCGACCACGCGCTGCGCCGAGGCAGTGCGTGCAGCGCCGCGCTACGGCGCATGGCCTTGCAATGGCGGGGTTCCGGCGCTTGGCACGCTTTCTGCTGACCTTGCCGTCGTCATCACCCGGCCTACGAGGAATCAACCATGAAATTCGTTACCGCCATCATCAAGCCGTTCAAGCTCGATGAGGTTCGCGAGGCACTGTCGTCCATTGGCGTCCAGGGCCTGACCGTGACCGAAGTAAAGGGGTTCGGTCGCCAGAAGGGGCACACCGAGCTGTATCGCGGCGCCGAGTATGTCGTCGATTTCCTGCCCAAGGTGAAGGTGGAAGTCGCCATCGCCGACGATCTGGTCGAGCAGACCATCGAAGCCATCGAGAAGGCCGCGCAGACGGGCAAGATCGGCGACGGAAAGATCTTCGTGTTCGACCTGCAACACGTGGTGCGTATCCGGACCGGTGAAACCGGCGAATCCGCTATCTGAGCTTTTCAGGGAAGGAGATACCAATGAAAAAGCTGTTTGCGTCGCTCGCGCTGTTCGGCGCGATGCTGTTCGCGGCACCGAGCTTCGCTGAAGAAGCATCCGCCGCTACCGCCGCCTCCGCGCCGGTTGTCGCCAGTGCCGCCGAGGCCAAGCCGGCCGCCGCGGTCACCCCGGCCAGCGCACCTGTCGCCGCCGAGGCACCCGCCCCCTCGCTCAATAAGGGTGACAACGCCTTCATCATGATCTGCGCGGCCTTCGTCATCCTGATGTCGATCCCTGGCCTGGCGCTGTTCTATGGCGGCCTGGTGCGCTCCAAGAACATGTTGTCGGTGCTGATGCAGGTATTCACTGTGTTCAGCCTGATCAGCGTGCTGTGGCTGGTCTACGGCTATAGCCTGGCGTTCACCGAGGGCAACGCGTTCTTCGGATCGTTCGGCAAGGTGCTGCTCAAGGGTGTGACGCCGGATTCGCTGGCCGCTACCTGGAGCAAGGGCATCGTCATCACCGAGATGATCTACGTGGTATTCCAGGGCGCGTTCGCTGCCATCACCTGCGGTCTGATCGTCGGTGCGTTCGCCGAGCGCGTGAAGTTTGCCGCGGTGCTGGCCTTCATCGTGATCTGGTTTACCTTCGCCTACCTGCCGATGGCGCACATGGTGTGGTACTGGGCCGGTCCGGATGCCTACACCTCCGCCGACGCGGCAACCGCCGCCACGGCCACCGCCGGTTATCTGTTCCAGGATGGCGCGCTGGATTTCGCCGGTGGCACCGTGGTGCACATCAACGCTGCCGTGGCCGGTCTGGTCGGCGCCTACATGGTTGGCAAGCGCATTGGCTTCGGTCGCGAAGCGATGACGCCGCACAGCCTGACGCTGACCATGGTCGGTGCTGCCCTGCTGTGGTTCGGCTGGTTCGGCTTCAACGCCGGCTCCGCGCTGGAAGCCAACGGCATCGCCGCACTGGCGTTCCTGAACACCGTCGCCGCCACCGCGCTGGCCGCTCTGTCGTGGACCGCCGCCGAGTGGTTGTTCAAGGGCAAACCGTCGATGTTGGGCGCGGCCTCTGGCGCCGTGGCCGGCCTGGTTGCCATCACCCCGGCCTGCGGTTTCGTCGGTGTCGGCGGCGCACTGGTCATCGGCCTGATCGCCGGCCCGTTGTGCCTGTGGGGCGTGCATGGCCTGAAGCGCCTGCTGGGCGCCGACGATGCACTCGACGTATTCGGCGTGCACGGCGTGGGTGGCATCTTCGGTGCGCTGGCTACCGGCGTGCTGGCTGCGCCGCAACTGGGCGGCACGGGCATCTGGGATTACGTGGGCAACGCCGTCGCGGCCGACTACTCCATTGCCGGCCAGCTCAAGATCCAGGCCATCGGCGTGCTGGTGACCATCGTCTGGTCCGGCGTGGTGTCGATCGTCGCCTACAAGGTGGTGGACCTGCTGATCGGCCTGCGTGTGAAGGAAGACGAAGAACGCGAAGGGCTGGATGTGACCAGCCACGGGGAAAAGGCCTACAACATGTAAAGGCTGGAAAGGGAGAAGGGAAAGAGGGAAGGGTAAAACCAGAAGTGCCAGGCGTGCCGTGGTCTTTGACTTAGCCCTTCCCTCTTCCCTCTTCTTACCGCTCGAAGGGGTAGATCAGCCCCAGTTGCGCGCGGGCGCGGTCCAGGATGTCGATCATGGCGCGGGTGGTGGCGTGCGACATCACTGGGCTTTCCAGTTGCCCCGCCCGCAGCAGCTCGCAGAAATGCGCGGTTTCATAGTTCAGCCCGCTCCCGATGCTGGGCGCGTCGATTTCCACCCGGCGACCATCCTTGTAGTGGATGGTGGCACGGCGGGGACTCCACCATTTTTCGTCGATCACCACGTGGCCGTCCGGCCCGCACAGCAGCGCGTCGCCGCTACCGGACAGGCCCAGTCCGCAGTAAAGCTGGGCATAGCCGCGTTCATGCCGGGTATTGAGTGCAGCCAGTGTATCGACACCACTGGCGCCGATCCGACCCTGGGTTTGCACCTCTACCGCAGCGCCCAGCCAGTGCACGGCCAGGAAGGCCGCATAGATACCCACGTCCAGCAGCCCGCCACCGGCCAGGGCAGGGTC
This sequence comes from Chitiniphilus eburneus, assembly GCF_005048205.1. Classification (GTDB taxonomy): domain Bacteria; phylum Pseudomonadota; class Gammaproteobacteria; order Burkholderiales; family Chitinibacteraceae; genus Chitiniphilus; species Chitiniphilus eburneus. Next base: position 228,204 of record NZ_SUMF01000002.1, on the reverse strand, counting down.
GTAGACGGCGTGGCCGGGTGGCACGTTGGGGCTGGCAAAGCCTGCGCGCACCAACGTGATCGCACCGATGGGGTCGTGCCGCAGGTGTGCGGCCAGTTTGTCGAACAAGGGATAGAACGGCGGCTTCATCGCCTCCATGTAGAGCCGGCCGCTCTGGCGGGCGACCGCCAGCACGCGGTCCAATTCGGCGGCGGAGACGGCGGCCGGTTTCTCGGTCAGCACCGCCTTGCCGGCTTCCAGCGCGGCAATGGCGTAGGGCGCATGGCTAGTGTGCGGGGTGCCGATGTACACGGCATCGAGTGGCTGCGTCAGCAACGCGTCCAGCGTGTCGCAGGCATTGGAGTCGAACTCGGCGGCAAAGGCCCGCGCCTTGTCCGCACCGCGGCTCCAGACGGCTGCCAGGCTGGCGCCGGGCACGCAATCGAGCCCCTGTGCAAAACGGCGCGCAATGCCACCGGTGCCGATGACGCCGAAGCGGATGGTCTGCATGGCCGTGTCCTGGGGGATGGGGGATGGCCATTGTGGCGGGGCGATGTGACGATCGCCATCAGGCGCTTACCCAATGGGGCGTGAGAGATTACGAGGTTTGTGGTTTTGTTTTTGGAGACCAAACCCCAAATCTTGAGCCACGAAGGACTGCGAGAATACGGAGTTCCGCCGAGGAAAAACGAGATCAAGCGCCTCTGCATCTGCAACCGATACGGGCTCCCGCCGCTAGCCTCTTCAGGTTTTCTCCGTGGCCCCTCGGTGTTCTCACTGCCCTCGGTGGTTCAAGGTGTGGGGTATCCCCACTCCACTCAGGCCCGCTCGAATCGCACCAATGCCAGCGAGCCCAGCAGGTTGGGCAACAGATCCACTTTTTCGCCCTGGTGCAGGACCACGCGGCCGGTCGACCACATGCCGAGCTTTTTCAGCAGCCGTTCAAAGTCGTATACCGTGCACAGGTGGATGTTGGGGGTGTTGTACCACTCGTAGGGGATGGTCTCGGACACCGGCATTCGCCCCAGCAGCAGTTGCCAGCGGTTTTCCCAATAGCCGAAGTTGGGGAAGGTGACGATGCCGGTGCGGCCGACGCGCAGCATCTCCTTGAGGATGCCTTCGACGTTGTGCATTGCCTGGATGGTCAGCGACAGCACCACGAAATCGAATGCGTTGTCCTCGAAGGTGGAGAGGCCGGCTTCCATGTCGCTCTGGATCACGTCCACACCGCGTGCGACGCAGGCGGTGACGCTGTCGACGTCGATCTCGACGCCGTAGCCGTGGCAATCCTTGTTGGTCGCCAGCCACGCCAGCAGGGAGCCGTCGCCGCAGCCCAGGTCGAGCACGCTGCTGGCGGGGGTGATCCAGTCGGCGATGTGGCGCAGGTCGGAACGAAGCGGCGCGGTCATGCGGCGATCTCCTGGGCGATATTGTCGAGATAGGCGCGCATGATGGCGTGGTAGGGCGCGTCTTCCATCAGGAAGGCATCGTGGCCGTGCTTGGAGTCGATCTCGGCGTAGCTCACGTGCTTGCGCGCATCGAGCAGCGCCTTGACGATCTCGCGCGAGCGCGCCGGCGAGAAGCGCCAGTCCGAGTTGAACGACACCACCAGGAAGCGTGCCTGTACCTCGGCCAACGCCTTCACCAGGTCGCCGCCGTAGTGGCGGGCCGGATCGAAGTAATCCAGCGCCTTGGTCATCAGCAGGTAGGTATTGGCGTCGAAGTAATCGGAAAACTTGTCGCCCTGGTAGCGCAGGTAAGACTCGATCTCGAATTCCACGTCGAAGCCGTACTTGTATTCGCCGCTGCGCAGCATGCGGCCGAATTTCTCGCCCATGCCGTCGTCGCTGAGATAGGTGATGTGGCCCAGCATGCGCGCCAGCCGCAGGCCGCGCCGGGGCACGGTGTCATGCTGGTAGTAGTCGCCACCGTGGAAGTCGGGATCGGTCAGGATCGCCTGCCGCGCCACGTCGTTGAAGGCGATGTTCTGCGCGGTGAGCTTGGGTGCCGCGGCAATCACCAGCGCATGACGCACCCGATCCGGATGGGTGATGGTCCAGCGCAGCGCCTGCATCCCGCCCAGGCTGCCGCCGATGATGGCGGCGAACCGGTGGATGCCGAGCTGATCGGCCAGCCGCGCCTGGGTTTCCACCCAATCGCGCACCAGCACCAGCGGAAAGGTCGAGCCATACGGCTTGCCGGTGGCCGGATCGATGCTCGACGGTCCGGTGGAGCCGTGGCAGCCGCCCAGGTTGTTCAGGCCGATGACGAAAAAGCGGTCGGTATCGATGGGCTTGCCCGGCCCGATCATGTTGTCCCACCAGCCGGCGTTCTTGTCGTCCTCGCTATAGCGCCCCGCCACGTGATGATGGCCGGACAGGGCGTGACAGATCAGGATGGCGTTGGAGCGATCGGCGTTCAGCGTGCCGTAGGTCTCGTAGACCAGTTCATAGCGCGGCAGCGTGACGCCGGAGGTGAGCGTGATGGGGGTCTCGAACACCGCCTTCTGAGCGCTGACGAGCCCGACGGAGCGGGGTTCGGGCATGACCGGGGCTTTATGGGAGCAAAGACGGAAGTCTAGCGATTCTGGCGGCGCTTATGAACCCGGGGGCGCAAAGTGACTGAAGTTGAACCCCACATCTTGAAACGCAGGGTGCACAGAGAACACGGAGTTCCACAGAGGAAAAACGAGTAAGGCCCGCGTCTGCGCCCGGTACAGGCGTCCGTACCGGCTCGGCCTTCAGGTTTTCTCTGTGACCCTATGCGCTCTGTGTTTCAAGATTTGGGGTTGGGATTTATCTGCCCTTGCAGCTTTTCCCAGCCTTCCAGTGCCATGGCCACATCGACATCGCTGACGTCGTGGCTGGGTGGTTGCAGTACCACGTGCGGTACCTGCCATGGATGCCAGACGCGGGCGTCGCTCTGGCCGAAGAAGCACAGGATGGGTTTGCCCAGCCCGGCGGCCAGGTGCATCGCGCCGCCGTCGCTACAGACCACCTGGTCGGCCAGCGACAGGCCGCCGATCAGGTCGGCGAGTTCGGCGGTGGGGCAGGGCAGCAGTGGCAGGCCCTGGGCGGCGGCGATGATGGCGGCGGCTTTTTCGTCGTCGCCAGGGTGCTGCGGGTGATCCTGCGGGCCGGGTGACCAGAACAGCAGAAAGGCGCAATGCTCGCGCTCATGGAGTGTGCGCATCATCGCCACGACACGCTCGGCGGGCCAGCGCTGACTGGGTTTGCGCGCGCTGACGTGAAACGCGACCACCGGCATGCCCGGTCGGTACCCGGCGCATTGCGTCAGTTGCCGGGCGAAGCGCTCGCGCTGGATGGGGCGCGGTGCCAGCGACAGCGGCGGCGCCCCATCGATGATGTCCAGCGGTGCCAGCAGCCGCAACGTGGCGGCGACCTCGTGTTCCGGCTGCTCGGGCAGGGCGATCGGATGGGTCAGGCCGCGCAGCTCGTCCGGCCGGGCGAAGCCGACGATGTTCGCGACGCCGGCCAGGCGCGCGGTGCGCAGCATCCGCGCCACCCCGGTGCGTCCGGCCAGGATTGCCCAGTCGTAGCCGCGCCGGCGCAAGGCCCAGGCCAGCCCGAGCCGGTCGAGGTAGGCGCCCAGCCGCGCGCCCGTGCCACCGGCATGCTTGGCCTTGGTGTAGACGAACACTCGATCCACTTGCGGATGGCCTTCGACCACCGGGGCGTTGTAGCTGTTGACCAGGAAATCGATCTCGGCCTTCGGAAAACGCTGGCGCAACGCCGCGATCAGCGGCGTGGTGCAGACCAGGTCGCCGATGTTATCGCGGCGGATGATGAGGATGCGGCGGGGTATCGGGGTCATGGGCTTTGAGACAGGCATAGACGAGGCCGAGCGACAGCATGAACAGCAGCAGCATATGGTCGCGGGTGATGTTCTCGGTGATCATCCGCCCGCCGAAACCAAGCGGCAGCAACACGCCGACCAGCCCCACCGTATCGAAATGGCGGTTCAGCCAGCGACAGGCGGCAACGATGGCGGCGATCAATACGGCATACCACAACGCCAGCCCTGGCCAGCCGGTGCCGACCAGGTATTCGGCGAAGCCGCTGTGCGCGTGGCGGGGCCGGCCGCCGTAGCGCTCTTTGACCAGGTGCATGAATGCCTGCCGGGTGTAGCCGATGCCAAGCGGGTGCTCCAGCGAGAATTGCAGGCCGGCGAAGATGAAGGCGGTGCGCTCGAAGGCCGAGACTTCGATGTTGCTGCCGTCGGGTAGCTTGGGGTAGGGAATTTCGTTCTGGTTGGTCCAGGCGATATAGCGATCCGGTTGCATGCCATAGCGCACGCTTTCCACCGCCCGATCCCAGCGCGGATCGTGCTGATCCAACATGGTGGCGCCGCCAACGATACTGCCGAGCATTACCAGCGCCAGCAGCAGCCGCCATGCCAGCGCGATATGCCGGGCGAAGCACAGCACCAGCACTGCGGCGGCCACCAGCGTCAGCGTTTCGCCCAGCAGGCCATTGCGGGCACCGGCCAGTAGATTGGCCGATATCGACAACAGCCAGATTGCCGTGACGGCTACGGTGGGGGCGCTCAGCGTGCGGCGGTAGCGCAGTGCGCGTGCCAGCAGCTCGGCCAGGGTGACAGTGAACGCCAGGATGGCAAAGAAGGCGACCTGCACCTTGCTGGTCATCACCCGGCTGGTCAGGTAGGTATCGTTGCTGAAGCGTGGATAGGTGGTGCCGATCAGATCGGGCCATTCGCGGTGCGCGGCGATCTGCCACAGGTAGTCGGCGTGCAGGACGATCAACGTCACCGCCGAGGCGGCGAAGACCAGGTTGAACACGGAGCGCGCGTTCGGTCGCAGTAGCGCCATGCCAGTGCCCAGCACGAAGGCGATCATCGCCGTCAGCCATTGGCTTTTCAACTCGCGCAGCACTTCCATGGTGTAGGGCGTGAACAGTAGCTGGATCAAAAGCCAGGCACTGAGCAGCCCCAGCAGGCGGGGCACCGGCGTGTCGCGCAACAGGCCGCCCAGCGCGGTGCGTACCGGCTGCTGTGTCAGCAGCAGGGCCAGCAGCAGGGCGATCAGCCAGTAGCGCAGCGCGATGGTGCCGGGAATCGACAGGATGCTGAACAAGGTGACGAAGCACAGATCGGTGGCCAGCAGGCGCGGTTGGGCAATTTTCATGGGGTCTGGTTCTGTTGAAGCAAGCCGATGGCCTCATCGGCGATTCGAGTGGCCGTGACGTTCCCGATGCACGCCCGCGTGCCCACCCTGCAGGTGCTGGCGGTGTGGAACACGGTGCTGCATGGATAGCACGGCAGTTGTTCGATGATGAAGCGGCTTTGCGGGTGCAGCGGGCGTTGCTCGCGGGGATCGGTCGGGCCGACGACGGAGACTACCGGTACGCCCAGGGCGTCCGCGAGGTAAATGATGCCGGAGTCCACGCTGATGTAGACGGCCAGCCGTGCGAGCAGCACCGGCAGTTGATCGAGCGCGAGGCGGCCGGTGGTATCGATCACGCGTGGCGAGGCCAGGCGTTCTCCGATGCGCGCAGCCAGCGGGCGGTCGTCCGGGCCACCGACCAGCAGCACGCTGGCGTCGCTGCGGGCGAGCAGTGCGGCGATCACGTCGGCCACCTTGTCCTCGCCCAGCTCCTTGAGCTTGTTGGCGGCGGAGACGCCGATACCGATCAGCGCGCCGTCCGGCAATCCCAGCGCGGTGACGGCGGCGTCGGCATCCGGCGCGGCGTACAGCGGCTTGTCGCGTGCGACGGGCACATCCAGTCGCGCCAGCAGTTCGGCCCATTCATCGACGATCAGGCGCTCGGCCTGATGGCGTTGCGCGTCAGTCAGCAATGGCTCGGCGCGTTGCACCGAGCGGCCGTGATTGGCGGTGACTGCGATACGGCGCGGAATGCCTGCCCACAGCGGCATCAATAACCACGGCAGGTTGGGGCTACCGAGCACGATCCAGTCGTAGCGCGCGGCGCGCAGCCGGCGTACCAGCCGCAACTTGGCGCCCAGGCCGCACCAGGCCGAGGAATCGGCTTCCCAGCGTTCGGCGATGCGCGGGTCGTGCCTGAGCAACGCGCGGTTCACCGGGTGGTGCATCACGGTGAGCGCGGCGTCGGGAAAGCGGCGTGCCAGCGCGTCGATCACCGGCAGCGTGCAGATCATGTCGCCGATCTTGGCGGTCTGCACCAGCAGGATACGGCGCGGCGCGGCGGGCTCGCGCCGTTGAGCCAGCCACAGCAGCGGCTGGCACAGCCAGGTGACCAGCCACAACATCATGGGCGGGCCGCTTCGGCGAGCACGGCTTCGACCTCGCATACATAGCGCTGCACCGTGTAATGCGCGCAGACGCGGGCATGGCCGCGTTCGCCCAGGGTACGGCGCAGTGCGGCATTGGCCGCCAGCGGGTGCAGGTGGGCCGTCAGCGTGGCAACGTCCCCGTAGGGATAGAGCAGGCCGGTTTCGCCATCGACGATCAGTTCGCGGGTGCCCACCACGGCCGAACCGATCACTGGTTTGCTCAGCAGCATCGCTTCCAGTACCACGCGTGGCAGGCCTTCGCTGGACGATGCCAGGATGCAGACGTCCATTGCCGCCACCCAGGGCAGTGGCTCGCGCTGGAAGCCGGCGAAAATCACCTTGTCGGCCAGGCCCAGTTGCACGGCCTGCTGTTGCAGCGCTTCGCGTTCGCGGCCCTCGCCTACCAGGATCAGTCGCCAGTCACCCGGCAACCGTGCGCGGGCCAGGGCCTCCAATACATGATGATTACTCTTGCGCGCGATCAGCGAGCCGACGGTGCCGAACACCACCGCGTCGTCGGGAATGCCCAGCGTGGCGCGAAGCGGCGCGCCATCGGGTAGTGGCTGCGTGGGATCGATGCCGTTGAGCACCGCGACGCAACGTCGCTCGTCCACGCCCTGGGCGGTCAGCGTGCGGACCACGCCGTACGAGACACCGATCACCTTCTTTGCCAGCCGGTTGACCAGCGCCACCGTCGGCGCGTCCAGCACCGGTTCGATGCGGCAATGCTGCACCGTCGGCACGCCGGCTGCCTCGGCGGCGCGGTAGCCCTCGATGTTGGAGAGTGGCTGGTTGTTCATGTACAGCAGGTCGAAATCGCCCTGCCGCAGCAAGGCGCCGATGCGCGCCGCGTTGGGACGGGTGCGCCAGATGGCGTCGATGCCACGCACCGCGCGGGCGCGCCGGGCTGGCCACGGCGTCAGCACGCCGCGTACCAGTTCCTTGGCGAGCTTGGCCCACGCCGGTTGCCTGCGTTGCGGGAGCAGCGTGAGCGGGATGCCGATCGCGGCGAGGTCGCGCGACAGGCTGGAATCGCCGCGCGGATAGTCGTGGTAGAAGGCGCAGGTGACGGCGAAGCGCTGGCGGTCGATGCGCTTGAGCAGCTCGAACATGCTGTTGGTGCCGCCACCCCATTCGTTGCCGGTGTCGAGCAGCAGGATTTTCTTGGGCGTCATGATGCGGGGGTTTCCAGGTGGCGCAGGCAGGCGTCGTACACCTCGTCCACGCCGATGTTGTCCATGCAGAGCGGCGCCGCGTACGGGCAGCGCTTGCCCAGGCAGGGATCGCAGGTGCGCCACTTCTGGATCACGATGTGGCGCTGCAAGGCCACCGTCGGACCGGATCGCTCCCAGTGCGCGGCGGCGAACAGGCTGACCGTGGGCGTGCCGACGGCGATTGCCATGTGCATGATGCCGGTGTCCGGTGTGACCAGCACCCGGCAGCGGCGCAGCAGCGCCGGCACCTGGACCAGCGGCAGCTTGCCCGCGGTGACGAGCACACGGGTCGGGTTGCCGATACCCTGCGCGACGGTGGCGATCAGTGGCAGTTCGGCGGGCGAACCGGTGATCACGATCCGCAGCGCCGGATCGTGCGCCAACAGGCGCCGGCCCAGTTCGGCATAGCGCTCGGGGCGCCAGCGGCGGCTGGCGGTGGAGGCGCCGGGCTGGAACGCCAGCAGCGGCGTTCCCGGGGTGACCCCGAAATCTCGCGCCAGCGTGGCATCCAGCGCTTCCTGGGTATCGGGGGCGACGATCAGTGTCATTGCCCGCTCGGTCGGCGCGCCGCCGGCCAGCGCGGCCACGGCCAGGCGCTGGTCGATGCCGTGGGTGAAATCGCCCCAGCTATGTACTGGCTCGGCGTTGCTCAGCAGATCGCGGTGCGCGAAATCGTTCGGCAGCTTGAAGCGCCAGCGCGCGCCGCTCAGCACGGCCAGCGGCGTGGCCTGCGGCTCGTTGCCATGCAGGATCGCCACCAGGTCGTAGCGCTGGCGGCGCAGGCGCCACGCGACAGGCCAGAACTCACGCCAGCGGTTGTCGTAGACGATGGTCCCGTCGATGTCCGGATTGTTGCGGAGCAATGCCGCGTAGGCGGGATGCACCAACAGATCGATGCGCGCATCCGGATAGGCCAGCCGCAGGCTGTGCAATGCGGGCGTGCTCATCAGTGCGTCGCCGATGGCGGTACAGGACACGGCCAGGATGCGCGCGATACGCGGCGTGCCCAGCTCCGCCGGGTCGGGCGGCGGCTGACGACGCACCAGCCAGCGCGTCAGCGCGATGGCGAAGTTCTGGTGCAGGTTCAGGCGCATGGCTGGTGGCCTCCGGCCACGCCGAGCGGGTGGGGCATTCGATCAACAAACACTGGATCGGTCCTCCGGGCAAAGCGAGGCTCCCTCGCGGCGGCGAGGGCTGAGCGATCCGCAATGTCATGGGATAGCCTCCAGGCGCTGCGGTGCAGGGTCAGGCGCATCTCACCGGCGCTTCAGCGCGGTGTACAGCCGCGCCAGGGTGGGTTGGCGATACAGCCAGAGCCGACTGGCCAGCCATGACGCTGGCTTGTCCTTCACCACCAGCCGGTGAATGTGCTCTCGGTCCTGGCCTGGCAGGTTGGCGCCGGGCACGGTGGTGTACAGGTGGCGGAAGCCCGCTTCGCGCGCGACGGCGAGGTAATCGTCGTCGAAATAGCCCTGCGGCCAGCACAACTGATCGCTGGCGCCGCCCAGGCGCGCGGCGAAGTTGGCGCGGCTGGTGGCCAGGTCTTCCGCCAGCCGGGCGCGTTTCTCGGCCGGGTCGGCGCACTGTTTGTCCCAGCGGGTGTGGCTATGTGTGTGGCTATGGAATTCGAAAGTACCGGCGGCGCGCATCGCCGCCACTTCGCTGGCGCGCACGATCACCTCGTCGGCACGGCCCTCACCGATGGCGGCCTTGCAGGCCCGGTGATCGGGTGTGGCCGGCAGCGGGCCACCGTCGCCGGCATGCGGGCGTGCCGGGCCGTCGCCAACCCAACCACTGACGGTGAACAGCACTGCGCGCTGGCCGTGGCGCGCCAGCACCGGATGGGCGTACACCCAGTTGTCGAGGTAGCCGTCGTCGAACGTGATCAGCACCGATTTGTCGGGCACGGCCTCGCCAGCGAGAAAACTGGCGAACTGCTGCGTACCGAGCGTGGTGTAGCCTGCGCGCGCCAGCCAGCCCATGTGCCCGGCGAACGTGTCGGGGCTGACCGTGACCAGGCCCGGAGCGGGCGAGACGTGGTGATACATCAGCACCGGTACGGCGCGGGCGGCTTTCATGCGTGGCCCCGTTCGGCCAGGCTGTTGCGATAGAACGCTTCCATCTCGGCGGCCATCGTCGCCACGGCGAAGCGGCTGCGGGTGATGGCGCGACCGGCTTCACCCATGCGCTGGCGCAACGCGGCGTCGCCAATCAGTGTTTCCAGCGCGGCGCGCAGCGCGGGAACGTTCTGCGCCGGGACCAGCAGGCCATTCACGCCGTCTTCGATGACCTCCGGTACGCCGTCCACGCGGGTGCCGATCACCGGCAGGCCCATTGCCATTGCTTCGATGTACGAGGTGCCCAGTGCTTCCTGGTGCGTGGCGAGGGCGAATACGTCGCAGCCGGCCAGTACGTTGGCCACGTCGCGGCGCAGGCCCAGCAGGTGCACGCGGTCGGCCAGCCCCTCGCTGGCGAGCAGCGCGCTCAGATTGTCGTACTGCGGCCCGTTGCCGGCCCAGACCAGATGCAGTGCCGGATGGCGTTCCAGCAGCGGCTTGGCGGCCTCCAGCAGTTCGCGATGGCCTTTCTTGGCTCGCAGGATGGCGACGGTGCCGACCACGATAGCGTCGTCGGGCAGCTTCAGCTCGGCACGCAGCGTGGACGTCACCGGCTCGGGTGCCTGGATGCCGGTGTAGATGGTGGCGGCATGCGCGGCGGGCACGCCCTTGCCGATCAGGTATTGCCGAACGTGCTCGCTGACCGAGACCACGCGATGCGGCAGCCAGGTGTAGGTGGCGAGCGAGGTGATCTCCAGCGCCAGATGGCGCGTGCGGACGATCAGCGGCGTGCCGGCCAGCCGTCCGGCCATACCCGCCAGCAGGCTATCACGCCCGCTGTGGGTGTTGAGTACGTCGAAGCGGCCCTGGCGCAGCAGTTTGCGCATGCGCCAGACCGCGCCCAGGTCGGCGCCATTGCGCATGCGCACGTGATGCACCGTGAAGCCTTCCGCGGTCAGCCGCTCGCCGAGCTTGGCGCCAGGCTGGCAGACCAGTTCCAGCGTGTGGCCGCGCTCGCGCAGCGCGACCATTTCCTTGAAGGTGCGATGTTCCTGGCCCCCCCAGCCCAGCGAGGATTCGGAATGCAGGATGTGCAGCGATGGTTTGTCCATGTTCAGGCGTCCAGCAGATCGGCGTAGAGCGATTCCAGTTCGCCGGCCATGCGCGTCAGGGTATAGGGCTCGGCGGTGGCGCGGGCGGCGGCACGCAGCGCCGGCCAGTGTTCGCGTCGTTCCAGCCACGCGCCCAGGCTGCGGCGCAGGCCGGCGGTGTCCAGCGCATCGTTGAGCCAGCCATTTTCGCCGGGGCGCACCCATTCGGCGGCGCCGCACAGCGGCGTGGTGAAGATCGGCAGGCCGCTGGCCAGTGCTTCGACGCAGACGTTGGGGAACGGGTCGTACAGCGTCGGCAGGATCAGCGCGTCGGCCGCCCCGTACAGCGGCTTCACGTCGGGCAGGCCACCAAGGAAGCGTACCCGGTCGGCGACGCCCAGTCTGGTTGCCTGGCGCCGATAGCGCGCGGCGTGTTTGTCTTCGCCGGCGATGGCCAGATGCAAGCCGGGGTGCGGCACGATGGCATCGATGGCGGCGGCGGCGCCCTTGCGTTCGAAGCCGGAGCCTACGTATGCCAGCAGCGGTGCGTCTTCGGGAATCTGGTGATCGCGGCGCCAGCCTTCGCGGTAGCGGGTGAGTTCGGGATGGAACGAGCCGGTATCGACGCCGTTGTAGATCACCGCCAGCCGCTCGGCGGCCACGCCGAAGCGCTGTGCGATCTGATCGCGGACCAGCATTGAATTGCAGATCACCATGCGCAGCGCCGGATGGCGGAACATCTCGGCCTCGGCGCGACAGATGTAGCGATGATAAGGGCTGAGGGCGCGGGTCATGCGTTCCAGCGGCCCCTGGATGCGCGCCAGTTGTTCCAGCCAGGCCGCGTGCACACCGTCGCCGGCGCGGAAGATCCCGGCGCCCGGAATGCGCTCGTGGCTTTGCACCAGGTCGAATTCGCCAAATCGGTGCTGCGCGGCGCGGGCGAAGCCGGCATCGCGCGACAGCCGGCCGAACTGGGGCGGGTCGATGGTCTCGCAGCGCCAGCCGGCGCCGCCGTCCTTCCACTGCCGCGCCAGCAGCGTCACATCGAGCGCGCCACGTTGCGCCAGCGCTTCCAGCGCGCGGCTGACAAAGCGTTCCGCACCGCCGTGCGGGTTGTATTTCTGCCGCACGATGGCGAGCTTGATCGGGGCGTTCATCGGCCGGTTTCCGCCAGGAGTTCGTCCAGCGCCATCAGCACGCGCTCGGGCGTGATGGCGACGAGACAATCGCTGATGCCACTGCCACCACAGCCGTTCTGGCCACAGGGACGACAGGTGTAGGGTGTGGCGATCACGCGTTGCGGCACCCGCCACGGGCCCCATTCGATCTCGCCGGAAGGGCCGAACAGTGCCACCACGGGTGTCTGTACCGCTGCGGCCAGGTGCATCGGCACCGAATCGACGCCCACCAGCGCGCGCGCGCCGGCGATCAGCGCGCCCAGCTCTTTCAGCGACAACTGGCCGCTGAGATTGGCGACGGGGCGCGCCAGTTGCGAGGTCAGCTCGGCGACCCACGCCATTTCGTTGGGCGACGGCGCGGCGGAAAGCACCACAGTGTCGCCGCGTTCGGTCAGCGCATCGATCAGTGCCGCCATTCGGGCCACCGGCCACGCCTTGAACAGCCAGCGCGAGGTTGGGTGGATCAGTAGATAGCGGCCGTTTACGCCGGCCTGGGCCAGCTTGCCTGCGATGGTGTGTTCAGCATCCTCGCCCGGCACGAAGTGCAAGGCAGTGGTGGTTTCGTCGGGGCGGATGCCGATACGGCGCAACGCATCCAGGTGCAGGTCCACCGTATGCCGGCGGTTGCCGCCGACGAGGGGATACAACGCGCCGAACGAGCGTTGCCACAGCTTTTGCGCGCGCTTGCCGTTCTTGCGCGACTGCGGCGCGACCGACAGGCGCGGTTTGAGCAGGCGGGTGAAACGTGCTCCGTGCCAGTGGTCGGTCAGGTGGACGATCAGGTCGTAGTCGCGCGCTTTCAGTGTGCGGTAGAGGCCGAGGTAGGCGCGTGCCTGCGCCAGCCAGCCCAGCTCGCGCCAGTTGCGGCCGATGGTGTGCACCTGTGCCACGTGCGGATGCAGTGTGAGCATGTCGCGGGTGTCGTGATAGACCAGCGCGTCGACCTCGATGCCGGGATGCGCGGCGGCCAGGGTGCTGAACACCGGCCCGGTCAGCAATACATCGCCGTGGTGGCGTAACTTGATGACCAGCGCGCGCCTGATCGGTGCATCAGGCACCGTGGTAATCCTTGAACCAGGCGACGAAACGCCCCAGCCCGTCGTCCAGGCCGACGCGCGGCACGGCGCCGGTGGCCGCTTCGAGCGCCGAGGTGTCGGCGTAGGTTTCTTCGACGTCGCCCGCCTGCATCGGCAGCAGGCGCTTGTCGGCGACGCGGCCAAGATGGCGTTCCAGCGTGGCGATGAATTCGCCCAGCTCGGCCGGGTTGCTGCCGCCGATGTTGTACAGGCGATAGGGTGCCCAGCTACTGCCGTTGCGCGGGTTCATCACGTCGAAGGCGGGATCGGGCGCGGCCGGGCGCTCTAGCAGTGCGACGATGCCGTCCACGATGTCGTCGATATAGGTGAAGTCGCGCCGCATCCGGCCGTGGTTGTAGACGTCGATGCTTTCGCCGGCAACGATCTTCTGCGCGAACTTGTAGTAGGCCATGTCCGGCCGGCCCCACGGGCCATAGACGGTGAAGAAGCGCAGCCCGGTGACGGGCAGGCCGTACAGGTGGGCGTAGCTGTGCGCCATCGCCTCGTTGGCCTTCTTGGTGGCGGCGTAGAAGCTGACCGGGTGCTCGGTGCTGTCGCTTTCGCGGAACGGCAGGCGGCGATTGCCGCCGTAGACGCTGGACGAGCTGGCGAAGATCAGGTGGCCGACCTTGCCGTGGCGACAGCCTTCCAGCACATGGCTGAAGCCGGTGAGGTTGGCGGCGTTGTAGGCCAGCGGGGCGTCGATGGAATAACGCACGCCAGCCTGTGCCGCCAGGTGCACCACCGCGTCGTAGCCGCCATCGCGGATCAGCGCGACGGTGCGCGGCTCGGCGATGTCCAGCGTTTCGAAGCTGAAGCCGTGCTGCGGCGTCAGGCGCGCCAGCCGCGCCTGTTTGAGCGCGGGATCGTAGTAACTGTTGAGGCTGTCGATGCCGTGAACCTGGTGCCCCAGCGCGAGCAGGCGTTCGGAAAGATGCATGCCGATGAAACCGGCGGCACCGGTGACCAGAATCTTCATGGGGAACCTGAGGCCCGGGGCCGTCGGAAAGGATGGCGGATTATATCAGGCACGTTGCCCGCGATAGACGTGAGGCGTGAATGGTGGGGGCAAGGGCGCTATGCTTGCACCTCCTTTCTTTGCCTCGCGCTTTCCATGACTTCACCTACCCTGGGCGTGGCCCTGATCACGCGAAACGCGGCGCGGCGGCTGCCCGAGTGCCTGAGGGCGCTGGCCTTTGCCGACCGGATCGCCGTGCTGGATTCGGGCAGCGACGACGACACCGTCGCCATTGCCCGCGCCCACGGCGCGCAGGTCGAGACATCGCCGGACTGGCCTGGCTTCGGCATCCAGAAGAACCGCGCTGTGGCGCTGCTGGATACCGACTGGGTATTGTTGATCGACGCCGACGAGGTGGTCACGCCAGAGCTGGCCGCGTCGATCCGCGCGGTACTGGCGCAGCCGGTGCATGAGGTCTACGCGCTCAATCGGCTGTCGTCGTTCTGCGGGCACTGGATGCGCCACGCTGGCTGGTTCCCGGACTGGATTCCCCGCTTGTTCCGCTGTGGCGTGGCGCGTTTTTCCGACGATCTGGTGCACGAACGGCTGATATTCGACGGCGCGGTGGGGCGGCTGGATGGCCTGCTGATGCACTATTCCTACGAGGATCACGCCGATGTGCTGCGCAAGCTGGATGCCTATTCCACCGCCGGGGCGCAGCAACGCTTCGCGCAGGGCCAGCGCGGCGGGCTGGGCAAGGCGGTCCTGCGCGGCGGGTGGGCATTCATGCGCACCTACTTCATCAAACGCGGCTTCCTCGACGGCGCGGCCGGCTTCCAGGTCGCGATGTTCAACGCCGAGACGGTGTACTACCGGTTCCTGAAGCTGGGGGGGATGAAGCGGTCGCGTGAATCGACCGAAACGACCCCCGCTACCCTTCGCTGAACTGCGCTGCGTGCATCTGGGTGTAGACGCCGCCTTGTGCCAGCAGGTCTGCATGGCGGCCGCTTTCGATCACCTGGCCTTCGCGCAGTACCAGGATGCGGTCGACGTTTTCGATGGTGGACAACCGGTGTGCGATCACCACGGTGGTGCGCGATTTCATCAGGTTTTCCAGCGCGGACTGCACTTTGCGTTCCGATTCGGTATCCAGCGCGCTGGTTGCTTCGTCCAGGATCAGTACCGGCGCATCCTTGTACAGCGCCCGGGCGATTGCCAGTCGCTGGCGTTGCCCGCCGGACAGCCGCACGCCGTTCTCGCCCAGTTCGGTATCGAAGCCCTGCGGCATGGTCTCGATGAACTCCAGCGCAAACGCCGCTTCGGCCGCCGCGCGCACGCGGGCATGGTCCGGCGCCGCGTCGCCATAGGCGATGTTGGCGGTGACGCTGTCGTTGAACAGCACCACGTCCTGGCTCACCAGCGCGAACTGGCGACGCAGGTCGGCCAGCCGGTAATCCTGCAACGGCACGCCATCCAGGCGGATTTCGCCTTGGGTCAGGTCGTAGAAGCGCGGCAGCAGGTTGGCCAGCGTGGTCTTGCCGCTGCCGGATTTGCCGACCAGCGCCACCGATTCGCCAGGCGCGATGGCAAAACTCACGTCGTTCAGCGCGTTGCGCTCACCTCCGGCGTAGCCGAACACCACGCGGTCGAAGTCGAGCCGGCCCTCGGCGCGCACCAACTCGCGGTTGCCGGTATCGCGTTCCACGTCCTGATCCAGGATGCCGAACACCGATTCAGCGGCGGCGAGGCCCTTGTGGAGCTGTTCGTTGAGCTTGGTGATGCTCTTGAGGGGGGCCTGCATCATCATCATCGCGGTGATGAACGAGACAAAGGCGCCGGCGGTCAGCTCGCCGTCCTGAGCGCGCAGGCTGGCGAAGTAGATGATGACGGCCAGCGTGGCACCGATCAGCAGCATGATCAGGCTGGAGTTCAGGCTGGAGGTGGCGGTCTGCTTGACGTTCACATGGCGCAGCCGGTTGTTCACCTTGGCGAAGCGTTGCTGTTCGTAGCGCTGGCCGCCGAAGATCTTCACTACGCGCTGGCCGGAGAACGCTTCATCCAGCGTGCGCGTCATCTCGCCCACACCCTGCTGCGATTCGCGTGCCAGCCGGCGCTGCCGCTTGCCGACCAGGCGGATGCTGATCACCACGCCGGGGATCAGCACGATGCACAGCAGTGTCAGCCGCCAGTCGTGATACAGCATCACGCCGAGGAAGATCACCACCGACAGCGAGTCGCGGATGAAGGTGGTCATGATCTGCGCGCCGGCCAGCATGATCTGGTTCACGTCATTGGTGATGCGCGACAGCAGTACGCCCACCGACGATTGGTCGAAGAAGCGCACCGGCATGTTGATCATGCGGGTGAACATATGGTCGCGCAGGTCGCAGACCACTCGCGTGGTCAGCCAGTTGCTGGTGTATTCGTTACCGAAGTTGGTCGCCATGCGCAGCACGGCCAGTCCGAAGATCTGTGCCGGGATCACCCAGGCGGCAGTGGTGGCGAGCGCTTCGGCCTTGAGGTTCTGGTCCACCAGTGGCTTGAGCAGCAGCGACATTGCGCCGTCCACCGCCGCCGCCAGGCCCAGGCAGACCATGTTGAACACGATCACCGGCCAGTAGGGCTTGATGTGTTGCAGGACGCGGAAATAAAGCTGGCGGTTGGTCATGGCGGGCGGGTTCTGGAGGGAGGCGGTCATGGTATGGGGCCGTATCGGACGGGATGGGCAGGGCGGGTGCGGCTTAGAAATCGCCGTAGCGTGCTTGCAGCAGCGCGATCAGCGTGGCGCCAGCCGTTTCGGTGCGCAGCACGCGCGGCCCCAGCGCCAGCCCGGTCCAGCCGGCGGCGATGGCCGAGGCCTCCTCGTCGGGCGACAGGCCGCCTTCGGGGCCGACCAGCAGCGCAATGCCGGTGGCTTTGGTGGGCAGGGTGGCGAGCGTAGCGGTGCCGCGTGGTGACAGCAATAGTTTCAGCTCGACGCTGGGCGGTGTCGCCAGCAGCGTCGGCAGATCCTGGACCAGCGCGATGTCCGGTACGCGGGTGCGGCCGCTTTGTTCGCAGGCGGCCGCGGCGACGCCTTGCCAGTGCGCGCGGCGTTTCTCGGCGCGCTCGCCGGCCATCCGGCCCTGGGTATAGGCGCTGTTCACCGGCACGATGCGCGTCACACCCAGCTCGGTGGCTTTCTGGATGGCATAGTCCATGCGTTCGGCCGCGGCGATCGCCTGCACCAGAATGATTTCCAGCGGTGATTCGCGCTCCACCACCGTGTGGTCGCCGACCGCGATCTCGACCGTACGCTTGCCCATATGCGTCACCGTGGCGGCGTATTCGCCGCCACGGCCGTCGAACACGGTCAGCGCGTCGCCCGGTTGCAGGCGCAGTACCTGCACGTGGCGCGCGGCGTCTTCCGGAAGGGACAAGGCGGCGCCGCTGGCGAGCGGCAGGTCGAGATACAGGCGGGGCATCGGTACGGTCTGTGTGAACGGATGAGGGGTCAGGTTTCGACCAGGCGCTGCACGATCAGCCCGATCACGCCGATGACGCCGCCGGCGAGTGCCACGGTCAGCGTCCAGCGGATCAGGCGCGGCCAGAACGGGTCGCGAGTGCGCTGGTACTTGAACGCGGCCCAGCCGACGATGACAACCACCAGAATGATCAGAATGCGCAGTAGGGCGAACATGCTCCGATGATGGCCGATCGGGGACGGGCTGCCAACCGGGGGCGGTAAATCCAGAGCTCGAAACACGGAGGGCACTAGAGAATACAGAGGGTCACGGAGAAAACCTTCCAGACGAATGCCTGCAACAGGCTTGGTAACAGCGGCGATCATCCGGCAATGCTGATTGCGGCAGGCCCTGCCCTGATTTTCTCCCGCTTTTCTCCGTGTCCTTCGTGCTCTCGGTGTTTCAAGATGTGGATTTTGCAGTTCTTAGATACTCAGTGGCGGCAGGTCGTGGAAGCTGCTCGGCACGGTGTCGCGGTCTTCGAACGTGACGAATTCGTAGTTGGCTTCGTCGGCCAGCAGCGTGCGCAGCAGTTTGTTGTTCATCGCGTGGCCGCTCTTGTAGCCGGAAAAAGCGGCGATCAGCGGATGTCCGAGGATGTAGAGATCGCCGATGGCATCGAGCACCTTGTGGCGCACGAATTCGTCCTCGAAACGCAGGCCGCCGTCGTTCAGCACGCGGTATTCGTCGATGACGATGGCGTTGTCCATGCTGCCGCCGCGCGCCAGGCCGTTCATCCGCATGTATTCGAATTCGTGGATGAAGCCGAAGGTGCGGGCGCGGGCGATTTCGCTGATGTAATTGGTGGTGGCGAAGTCGATGCAGACGGTCTGCGCGGATTTCTTGAACGCTGGGTGCTGGAAGTCGATGGTCAGCGCCACCTTGTAGCCGTCGTGCGGGTCCAGGCGTACCCACTTGTCGCCGTCGCGCACCTCCACCGGCTTGAGCACGCGCACGAAGCGCTTGGGCGCGGTCTGCTCGACGATGCCGGCCGATTGCACCAGGAAGATGAAGGGGGCGGCGGAGCCGTCCATGATCGGCATTTCCTGGGCATCGACCTCGACTTCCACATTGTCGAGGCCGAGCCCGGCAAAGGCCGACATCAGGTGTTCGATGGTGCCCACCCGCACATCGTCCTGGACCAGCGTCGAGGAGAGACGCGTGTCGTTGACGAGTGCGGGCCCCACCCTGAAGGGCGCCGATCCGGGTAAATCGGTGCGCCGAAATACAATGCCGTGGTCCACCGGCGCCGGCTTGAGCACGAGCGTGACACGATCGCCCGAGTGCAGGCCGACCCCAACGGCGCGTACAGTCGATTTCAGGGTACGTTGTTGAAACATGGACACTTTTCCCAATCAGTAACTGCTTTCGATTCTAACAGCCCCGGGTCTTGGGCTTGATTGAACCTCGCAATGTTCCCGATCAGCCGAACCTATGCCGGGCGCTTTTGCCGAGCCGACGGCCCTTCACCTGCTGCCCCGGCCTCACACATTGAGGTGGAAGAAGCCGTAGCGAGCCTTTGCAGGGCGCGAAGCGGGTGGCCGAGACACTCCGCAATGGACTGGATGTCCATGAGGATGTCGAGGCCGCTCGCGACAAAGCCATGCGAAGGCGCAGCAGGCTTGTTCCGCCTCAATCGGCTTGGCGTCGCAGGAAGGCGGGTATATCCATATCGATGTTGTTCAACGCCGGACGCGCGCCCGAAGCCGTGTTGTCCGTGGCTCCGCCGCCACGGCGCGAGCGCCAGATCGCGGGGGTGTCGTAGTCCTCGGCGTTGAAGCCATCGGTACCCGTCTTGCGGCTTTCGTTCTGGATCACCGACAGCGACGGCTTGCTGTTCTCCTTGGCGCCCAGGCCGGTGGCGATCAGCGTGATGCGCAGCGAGTCGCCCAGCGTTTCGTCGTACACCACGCCGTGCTTGATCTGCGCGTCGTCGGCCACATGCTGGTTGATGATTTCCAGCGCCTGGCGGATTTCGCTCTTCTTCAGCGTGGCACGGCTGGCCGAGAAGTTGACCAGCACGCCGCGCGCGCCCTTGAAGCTGATGTTGTCCAGCAGCGGGCAGCGGATCGCTTCCTCGGTGGCCTCGACGGCACGGGCCGGGCCGGTGGCCAGGGCGGAACCCATCATCGCCATGCCCATTTCGCGCATCACGGTCTTCACGTCGGCGAAGTCCACGTTGATCAGGCCGGGGTAGTGGATGATCTCGACGATGGAGCCCACGGCGTTGCGCAGGATGTCGTCGGCGGCGCGGAACGCCTCGTCCACCGTCACGTCCTCGCCCAGCACTTCTTCCAGCTTTTCGTTGGACACGACGATCAGCGAATCGACATAGCGTGCCAGTTCGTCGATGCCGGATTGCGCCACCTTCTGGCGCGCGCCTTCATCCAGGCCCGGCTTGGTCACGACGCCGACGGTGAGGATGTTCTTCTCGCGGGCAACCTGGGCAATTACCGGCGCGGCGCCGGTACCCGTGCCGCCCCCCATGCCGGCGGTGATGAACACCAGGTCGGCGCCTTCGATCAGCTCGCCGATGCGTTCGCGGTCTTCCTCGGCGGCCTGGCGGCCGATGTCCGGGTTGCAGCCGGCGCCGAAGCCCTTGGTGAGCTCGGTACCCAGTTGCACCACGTTTTCGGCGCGCGACAGCTTGAGCACTTGCGCGTCGGTGTTCGCGGAAATGAAATCCACGCCCTGCATGCTGTGGTCGATCATGTTGTTGATCGCGTTGCAACCGGCGCCGCCAACGCCGATGACCTTGATATTGACGAGGTGCGCGACCTCTTGAACTTCGATGGTGAGTGCCATGGTGATTCTCCTCTTGACCCGATTCTACCTAACTTGCTGACCCGAAACTGAATTACTTACAAAAGAGCGTTAAAAGTTATTCTGGAACCACGATTTCATGCGCCCCAACAACTCGCCGAACGAACCGTCCTTGATGCGTCCGGCCGGATTCCGCTGGTACTGCTCGCGGGCGAGCAGCAGCAGCCCGACCGCGGTGGAATAACGTGCGTTCTTGACGACTTCCGCCAGCCCGCCGACATATTTGGGCGTGCCCAGGCGGACCGGCATGTGGAAGATTTCCTCGCCCAGCTCGACCATGCCGGGCATCAGCGCGGCGCCGCCAGTGACGACGATGCCGCTGGAAAGACGATCCTCGAAGCCGGCGCGGCGCAGCTCGGCCTGCACCAGCCCGTACAGCTCTTCGACGCGCGGTTCGATCACTTCGGCCAGCGTGTGGCGGCTCATCTGGCGCGAGCCCCGCTCGCCGACGCCGGGGACTTCGATCATGGCCTGCGGGTCGGTCATGTGGCGCAATGCCACGCCGTGCTGGAGCTTGATGGTCTCCGCCTCGCCGGTGGGCGTGCGTAGTGCCATGGCGATGTCGTTGGTAATCTGATCGCCGGCAATGGGGATCACCGCGGTGTGGCGGATCGCGCCGTCGATGAACACCGCTATGTCGGTGGTGCCGCCGCCGATGTCCACCAGGCATACGCCCAGGTCCTTTTCGTCCTCGGTGAGTACCGCATAGGCGGACGCCAGCGGTTGCAGAACCACTTCGGCGATCTCCAGCCCGCACCGGCGCACGCACTTGGTGATGTTCTGCACCGCGCTGATCGCGCCGGAGACGATGTGCACACGGACTTCCAGGCGCACGCCGGACATGCCCAGCGGCTCCTTCACGTCTTCCTGGCCGTCGATCACGTATTCCTGCGCCAGGATGTGCAGCACCTGGTGATCGGTGGGGATGTTCACCGCGCTGGCGGTCTCGATCACCCGGGTCATGTCGGCCTGGGTGACCTCCTTGTCCTTGATCGCCACCATGCCGTGCGAGTTGAGCCCCTTGATATGGCTGCCGGCGATGCCGGTGAAGACCTCGCGGATCTTGCAGTCGGCCATCAGCTCGGCTTCGCCCAGCGCGCTCTGGATGGCGCTGACGGTCTTCTCGATATCGACCACTACGCCACGCTTGAGCCCGCGGCTGGCGGCCGAGCCGAGCCCGACCACGTTCAACTTGCCGTCGTCCATGATTTCCGCGGCAACGGCCACCACTTTCGAGGTGCCGATGTCGAGCCCGACGATGAGGTTCTTGCTGTCTCTAGTCACTGACGGACCTCTTTTCCTTGATTGCGTGTTGCCTGTCCGGCGGCGTTCGCGCCACCGATCTCGTTGGTTGTCTTCATGCCGGCAGCTCGATCGTCGGCCTGGGTACTGGCGTTGCGGCGGGCCGCGGTGGCGCGGGCTGGGCGGCGGGCTTTGGCGCGGCCGGTGCCACCACCGTGCCGGGTTTGCGTGCTTCGGCCGGGGTGTAGCCCGGCAGCCGCACGGCGAAGCCGTTGGGGTAGCGCAGGTCCACATACTGGAACGGGTGCTTTTCCGCGATCAGCGCCAGCGAGTTCGGGTAGGCGGTGACGAAGCGCTGCACCCTCGGCAGCGCATCGTCGCGGCCGATCTCCACGGTGATGCCGTCGTTCAGCTCCATGCGCCACGCGCGCCGCGCCGACAGCCAGACGTGTTCGGGCGTCTTGCCGATGGGTGCGAGCGCGGCGTGCAACGCGCGGTAGCCTTCCACCATCTGTTTCTCCGTGCCGCCCGGGCCTTCCAGCACTGGCAGCTTGTCGTTCGAGGCGGCGTCGAAACGCTCGCCATGGCCATTGAGCAGTGCCAGGCTGCCCCAGCGGGCAATGGCCACGTGCTCTTCGATACTGACTTCCAGCCGATCCGGCCACCGGCGCCGCACGCTCACCTTGCGCACCCATGGCAGCTTTTCGAAGGCTGCCCGGGTCTTGTCCAGGTTCAGCGTGAAGAACGTGCCTTTCAGCTCGTTCTTGATCACGTACTGCAACTGCTCACGCGTCACATGCTCCAGCTCGCCGTCCACCTTGATGCGCTTCACCGGGAACAGCGGCGAATTCACCGCCAGGAACACCAGCGAATAGAACAGCAGCAGCGCGGCCAGACCGGTGAGCAGGTTGGCGAACCACAGCAAAAGTTGCGGCTTATCCCACACTTTTGCGCCCCACCTGCGCTACTGCGCCGGCCCCGTCCTGCGTCGTGCGCTGCTCGCGATCCTCACGTACTACAGGTACGTTCCGGTCGCTGCGCTGCTGGCTCCTTGACCGGAGCCGGCTCGCTACGCGCATGCGGGGGCAAAAGCATCCGGTCATGCCTCTTCTCGCTCCAGCGTCGTATCCAGAATCTGCAACACCAGGTGTTCGTAATCGATCCCCGCCTCGCGGGCGCACATCGGGAACAGGCTGTGGCTGGTCATGCCCGGCGCGGTGTTCGGTTCCAGCAGATAAATGCCGCCGGCTTCATCGGCGAGAAAGTCGATGCGCGCCCAGCCTTCGGCGCCGAGCACGCGGTAGGCCACCTCGGAGAGCTGGCGTGCGCGCAGTTCGGCGTCGCCGGCCAGGCCAGGGCAGCGGTAGACGGTGTCGTCGCGGAAGTACTTGGCGTCGTAGTCGTAGAAATCGGTGGCCGGTTCGATCTTCACCGTGGCCAGTGCCTGGCCATCCAGCACGGCGCAACTGTATTCGCCGCCGGTGATCGCTTGCTCAACCATCACCAGCGGGTCGTACTTGGCGGCTTCTTCGTAGGCGGCGCGGATCTCGGCGGCGGTGCGGCACTTGGTCACGCCGACGCTGGAGCCGCCGTTCGATGGCTTGACGAACACCGGGGAGCCCAGCTTGGGGATCACCGCGTCGAAATCGCTTTGTGCGTCGAGCAGCAGGTAGGCGGGCACGGGCAGACCCAGGGCCTGCCACATCAGCTTGGTGCGCCATTTATCCATGCTGATGGCCGACGCCATCACGCCGCAGCCGGTGTAGGGCACGCCCAGGTATTCCAGCGCGCCCTGGATGGTGCCGTCCTCGCCTTCGCCGCCGTGCAGGATCAGGAAGGCGCGGTCGAAGCCCTGTTCCACCAGGTCGGTCAGCGGTTGCTCGGCCGGGTCGAAGGCGTGGGCGTCAACGCCCTGGCTGAGCAGCGCTTGCAATACGCCATTGCCGCTCATCAACGAGACTTCGCGCTCGCTGGAGCTGCCGCCCATCAGTACCGCGACCTTGCCGTATTTCTGCTTGATACCCATGGTCATATGCCTCCCGCCAGCTTGGCGGGGATGCCGCCGATCGAGCCGGCCCCCATGGTGATCACCACATCGCCGTTGCGCGCGGCGCTGACGATGGCGTTCGGCAGATCGGCAATCTGTTCGACGAACACGGGTTCCACCTTGCCGGCAACGCGCACCGCGCGCGCCAGGCTGCGGCCGTCGGCGGCGACGATGGGCGATTCGCCCGCGGCATAGACCTCGGCCAGCAGCAAGCCGTCCACGGTATTCAGTACCTTCACGAAATCCTCGAAGCAGTCGCGGGTGCGGGTGTAACGGTGCGGCTGGAACGCCAGCAGCAGGCGGCGCCCCGGGAACGCGCCGCGCGCGGCGGCCAGCGTGGCGGCCATTTCCACCGGGTGGTGGCCGTAATCGTCGACCAGCGTGAAGCTGCCACCGTCGGGCAGCGCCACGTCGCCATAGCGCTGGAAGCGCCGGCCCACGCCCTGGAACTCGGCCAGTCCTTGCTGGATCGCGGCATCGGAGGCGCCTACTTCAAGCGCGATGCCGATGGCGGCCAGCGCGTTCAGTACGTTGTGGCGGCCAGGCATGTTGAGCATGACGGGGATGCGGCGCTGCTCGCCGTTTTCCCACACGGCGTCGAAGCGCATGCGGGTGCCATCCTCGACGATGTGTTCGGCGCGCAGCATGGCATCGGCGCTGGTGCCGTAGGTGGTGATCGGGCTGGTGACGCGCGGTAGTATCTCGCGCACCGTCGGGTCGTCCACGCACAGCACGGCCCGGCCGTAGAACGGCAGGCGATCCAGGAAATCGACGAAGGCCTTTTTCAGGTTGTCGAAGTCATGGCCGTAGGTATCCATGTGATCGGCGTCGATGTTGGTGACGACGGCGATGATGGGCGTGAGCAGCAGGAACGAGGCATCGCTTTCGTCGGCCTCGGCCACCAGGCATTCGCCGCTGCCCAGCCGCGCGTTGGAGCCGGCTGCGTGCAACTTGCCGCCGATGACGAAGGTGGGGTCCAGCCCGGCTGCCTCCAGCACCGACGCGGTCAGGCTGGTGGTGGTGGTCTTGCCGTGGGTGCCGGCGATGGCGATGCCCTGCTTCAGCCGCATCAGTTCGGCCAGCATCATGGCGCGCGGCACCACCGGAATCTTGCGGCGATGCGCTTCGACCACCTCGGGGTTGTCGGGCTTCACCGCGCTGGAGATCACTACCACGTCGGCGTTGGCGATGAAGCCGGCCGCGTGGCCCTGGTGCACGGTGGCGCCGGCGGCGGCCAGCCGTTGCGTGGTGGCGTTGCTGCCCAGGTCTGAGCCGGAGATTTCGAAGCCCTGGTTCAGCAGCACTTCGGCGATGCCGCTCATGCCGACGCCGCCGATGCCTACGAAGTGAATGCGTTTGACCTTGTGTTTCATCTCGATTTATCTCGTCAACCGGCCAGTTCGACCAGCGTGGCCGCCACCTGCGCGGTGGCTTCGGGCTTGGCGACCGCGCGTGCCGCGCGGCCCATGCGCGCCAGTTCGGCGCGATCCAGCCCTGCCAGCGCGTTGGCCAGCGTGTCCGGTGTCAGGTCCTTCTGTTCCAAAAGCAGCGCACCACCCGCATCGGCGATGAAACGGGCGTTGCGCAGTTGTTGTTGATCCTTGTGATAGGGGTACGGCACCAGTACGCTGGGCGCGCCGGCGGCCGCCAGCTCGGCGACGGTGACCGCGCCGGCGCGGCAGATTACTAGATCGGCGTCCCGGTATGCACCAGCCATGTCGTCGATGAAGGCACGGCAATCGCCGAGGACGCCGGCAGCGGCATAGTTGGCCTTCAGCGCGTCGATCTGCTTGGCGCCGGCCTGATGGATCACCAGTGGGCGCTGCGCTTCGGGCAGCCTGGCCAATGCCTGCGGCACGATATCGTTCAGCGCCTGCGCACCCAGGCTGCCGCCGACCACCAGCACGCGCAGCGGGCCTTCGCGGCCGGCGTAGCGGGTGTCGGGATCGGGCAGTGCGGCGATCTCGGCGCGGATCGGGTTGCCGGTCCATTGCACGGGCCTGGGATAATCGGCACCGAACGCGTCGGGGAAGCCGGACAGTACGCGTGTCGCCAGCCGGCCCAGCCAGCGGTTGGCCAGCCCGGCCACGGCGTCGGCGGTGTGCACCACCAGCGGCACGCGCAGCAGGCCCGCCATCAGCGCACCGGGGAACGACACGTAGCCGCCCAGGCCCAGCACCACGTCCGGGCGGCGGCGCAGCAGCACGCCGGTGGCCTGCAACAGCGCGCGCGTGACGGTGAATGGCGCCAGCAGCAGCGCCAGCTTGCCGCGACCGCGCACGCTGGCGAAATCCAGCGCTTCGAAGTCCACGCCGTGCTGCGGTACCAGTTTGCTTTCCATCCCGTTGCGCGTACCCAGCCAGAACACCTGTACGCCCTGTGCCTGGAGTGCGTGGGCGATGGCCAGGCCGGGGAAGATATGGCCGCCGGTACCGCCGGTGGTGATCATCACGATGCGGCTCATGGCGTGAACCCCCGCAGCGCTTGACGGTTTTCGAAGTCCACGCGCAGCAGCACGCCCAGTGCGATCAGGTTGGCCAGAATGCCGGAGCCGCCGAACGAGAGCAGCGGCAGCGTCAGGCCCTTGGTGGGCAACAGGCCCATGTTCACGCCGATGTTGATCACGCTTTGCACGCCAAACCAGATGCCGATGCCCTGGGCTACCAGTGCCTGGTAGGCGCGGTCCAGCTTGGCGGCCTGCACGCCGATCATGAAGGCGCGGAACACCAGGAAGGCAAACAGGCAGACGATCAGTGCCACGCCGGCAAAACCCAGCTCTTCGGCGATGATCGCCATCAGAAAGTCGGTGTGCGCTTCGGGCAGGTAGGACAACTTTTCCACGCTGGCGCCCAGGCCGACACCCAGCCATTCGCCCCGGCCGAACGCGATCAGCGAGTGGCTGAGCTGGTATCCCTTGCCGTACGGGTCCTGCCACGGGTCGAGGAAGCCCAGCACGCGTTGCATCCGATACGGCGAGCTGACCACCAGGCCGACGAAGCCGACCGCCAGCAGGGCGATCAGGCCGGCGAACAGGCGCCAGTCGAAGCCGCCGAGGAACAGCAAGCCGACCGCGATGGCGGTGATCACGGCGAAGGCGCCGAAGTCGGGCTCCAGCAGCAGCAGGCCGCCGACCACCAGCATCACCACCAGCATGGGCAGCAGGCCCTTGGTGATGCTGGCGACGAAATCGCCGCCCATGAACGCGGCCTTGCGCACCGTGTAGTCGGCGGCATACAGCACCACGATGAACTTCATCAGCTCGGACGGTTGCAGGTTGACCAAGTACAGCGACAGCCAGCGCTGGCTGCCGTTGACCTCGCGGCCGATGCCGGGCACCAGCACCAGCGCCAGCAGGATCACGCCGACAATGAACAGCAGCGGCGCGTATTGTTGCCAGGTCTTGGTCGGGATGTTGAAGGCGATGAAGCCCCCTGCCAGCCCCAGCACCAGGAAGATGGCGTGACGTACCAGGAAGTAGGTGCTGCGATAGCCCGAATCCTTGTCCACCTCGGCCATGGCGATCGACGCGGAGTAGACCATCACCAGGCCAAAGGCGAGCAGGATCAGCACGCCCCACACCAGCGCTATGTCGTAGGCGCTCATGCTGGGGCGGGACCGTCTCAGGGCCTGGTAGAAGATGTGCTTCATGGCGCCGCCGGCTCCAGTGCACGCACGGCATCGATGAACACTTCTGCGCGGTGATGGTAGTTGCGGAACATGTCCAGGCTGGCGCAGGCGGGGCTGAGCAACACCACGTCGCCGCGTTGCGCCAGGTTGGCGGCGGTCCGCACCGCCTGTTCCAGCGTGGGCTCGGCGACGAGGGGCAACATGCCGCCGGCGAGGCCGGCTTCGGTGCCTTCCAGCGCGGCGGCGATCTGCGGGCCATCGCGGCCGATCAGCACCACGGCGCGGCAGATGCGCGCGCAGGCGGGTTTCAGCGGCCCGAAGTCCTGGCCCTTGCCGTCGCCACCAGCAATCAACACCACCGGCCGCGTCATGCCTTTCAGCGCGGCTTCGGTGGCGCCGACATTGGTGCCTTTGGAGTCGTCGTAGTAGCCCACGCCATCGACGTTGGCGACGAACTCGACCCGGTGCGGCAGGCCCTTGAAGCCCTTGAGCGCCTTGACCAGCGGTGCCGGAGGCAGGCCGATGGCACGGCACAGGGCCAGCGCGGCCAGCGCGTTCACCGCGTTGTGCAGGCCGGCGACCGGCAGATCGCTGGCGCGCAGCAGCGTGCTGTCGCCCACGCGCAGGGCAAAGTCATTGCCCTCGGCGACCAGCCCGTATTCATCGGCGCGGCGCGGCGCATCCTGGCCGAAGCGGATCACGTGGCGGCCAGGCAGGCCCATGTCGCGGCTGTATTCGTCTTCGCGATTGAGGATCATCGCGCCCTGGCCATGGAAGATGTGCGCCTTGGTGGCGGCGTAGTGCACCATGCCCTGGTAGCGGTCGAGGTGGTCTTCCGACACGTTCAGCACGGTGGCCGCGTCGGGCGCCAGCGTGGAGGTGGTTTCGAGCTGGAAGCTGGACAGCTCGAGTACGTAGACGTCGGCGTCCGGTGTGGCGGCGAGCGCGTCCAGCACCGGCAGGCCGATATTGCCGGCAACCACGGTCCTGAGGCCGGCGGCCTCGCACATCTGCCCGACCATGGTGGTGACGGTGGATTTGCCGTTGGAACCGGTGATGGCGATGACCTTGGCGGGGCGGCCGGCGATGGCGCGTGCGAACAGCTCCACATCGCCCACGGCGGGAATCCCCCGGCGCACGGTGGCGTCGATGGCTGGCGTGGCGAGCGGCACGCCGGGGCTGACCACCAGCAGGTCGGCGTCGGCGAAGGTTTCCACGCTGAAGGCGCCCAGGCGCAGCGTCGCCTGCGGCACCGCGTTGCGCAACTCGTCCAGGCTCGGCGGCTGCTCGCGGCTGTCGGCCACGGTCACGCGCGCGCCCTGGCTTGCCAGCCAGCGCGCGGCGGAAAGGCCCGTTATGCCAAGGCCCACGACGATGGCGTGGGACCGGGACAGCACCGGATTGGGTGCGAAGGGCGAGCTGCTAGCGTTGGCCACGACGGCCCCGCTGGGACGGATGAAGCTGATTCATGGTGTTTGGCCCGGTGTCGGGGCGTCTCCTAGCGCAATTTCAGGGTGGCAAGGCCAGCCATCACCAGCAGCAGGGTGATGATCCAGAAACGCACGACGACCTGCGTTTCCTTCCAGCCTTTGAGTTCGTAGTGGTGGTGCAGCGGCGCCATGCGGAACACGCGCTTGCCGGTCATCTTGAAACTGGCGACCTGGATCATCACCGACAGCGCTTCGACCACGAACACGCCGCCCATGATGAAAAGGACGATTTCCTGGCGGACGATCACTGCCACCGTGCCCAGGCCGGCGCCCAGTGCCAGCGCGCCCACGTCGCCCATGAACACTTCGGCGGGATAGGCGTTGAACCAGAGGAAGCCGAGACCGGCGCCGGCCATCGCGGCGCAGAAGATGATCAGCTCGCCCGCGCCCGGTACGTGCGGCACGCCCAGGTAGCGTGAGAACACGGCGTTGCCGGCCACGTAGGCGAAGATGCAGAACGCGCCGGCGACGAACACCGTCGGCATGATCGCCAGCCCGTCCAGCCCGTCGGTGAGATTGACGGCGTTGCTGGTGCCGACGATCACGCAGTAGGTCAGCACGCAGAAACCCACCGCGCCGAACGGATAGAGGATTTCCTTGTAGAACGGGATGATGAAGCCGGTGTGCGACGGCAATTGGCCGACATTCACCAGGAACAGCCCCGCGCCGATGGCGATCAGCGATTGCCAGAACATCTTGGCCTTGGCCGACAGCCCCTTGGGGTTCTTCAGCGCCACTTTCTTGTAGTCGTCGACAAAGCCGACGACGCCGGTCGCCAGCGTGACCACCAGCGTGAGCCAGACGTATTTGTTGCCCAAGTCGCCCCATAGCAGTGTGGTCAGGCCGATTGCCAGCAGGATCAGCGTGCCGCCCATGGTCGGCGTGCCGGCCTTGACCAGATGGGTCTGCGGGCCGTCGTTGCGCACCGATTGGCCGACCTTCATTTCGGTGAGCTTGCGGATCACCAGCGGGCCGAGCAGCCACGAGATCGCCAGCGCGGTCATCATGGCCAGCACGGCGCGCAGCGTGAGATAGCTGAAGACGTTGAAGGCGCGAACCGATTCGCTCAGCCATTCGAATAACCAGACCAGCATCTCAGTATTCCTCCACCAGCGCGTCCACCACCCGTTCCATCCGCATGAAGCGCGATCCCTTGACCAGTACCGTGGTCTGCGGTGTGACGGCGGCGCGCAGCGCCGTCAGCAGTTCGTCCAGTTGCGCGAAATGCCGGCCGGTGCCGAATGCCTCGCTGGCGTGGCGCATCTCGGTGCCAAGCGTGTACAGGGCGCTGACGCCGCGCTGGCGGGCGTAATCGCCCACTTCGGCATGCAGTGCGGCGGCGTTGTCGCCCACTTCGCCGATATCACCCAGCACCAGCAGCGTCGGCGCGGGCGCGGTGACCAGCACGTCGATGGCGGCTTTCATCGAATCGGGATTGGCGTTGTAGGTGTCGTCGATCAGCCGCGCGCCGTTGGCGGCGGTCTTGTTTTCCAGCCGGCCCTTCACGCCGTGGTAGGCGGACAGCGCGGCCGCGATGTCTGCGATGTCCAGGCCCAGCGCGTAGCCGACGGTGGCGGCGGCCAGCGCGTTGCGCACGTTGTGCAGGCCGGGCACCGCCAGCGTCACCGGGGCGTCGTCCAGCGGGGCGTCGAGGATGAAGCGGCTGGCGGTGGCGTCGAGCTGGACTTCGCGCGCGGCGATTTCGGCGGCGATGGTGCCAAAGGTGATCTGCTTGTGGCCGTTGGCCAGCATGCTCCACAGCGCCGCGTTGGCATCGTCGGCATTGATGATGGCCACGCCCTCATCGGGCAGGCCACCGAAGATTTCGCCCTTGGCGCGTGCCACGCCTTCCACCGAGCCGAGGGCTTCCAGGTGGGCGGCGCCGGCATTGTTGACCAGCGCGATGTCGGGTCGGGCCAGGCGCGTCAGGTGGTCGATCTCGCCGAAATGGTTCATGCCCATCTCGACCACGGCGTAGCGATGCTGGGGACGCAGCGACAGCAGCGTCAGCGGTACGCCGATGTGGTTGTTCAGGTTGCCTCGGGTGGCGAGCACGGCATCCGGGCCGGCGTGGGCCGCCAGCACGGTGGCGGTCATTTCCTTGACCGTGGTCTTGCCGTTGCTGCCGGTGATGCCGATTACCGTCGGGTCGAGTTTGTCGCGCCAGTGGGCGGCCAACTGCGTCAGCGCGGCCAGCGTGTCGGCGACGACGATGCGATTGCCCGCGCCGGGCTGATCGACCAACGCGGCCACTGCACCCTGCGCCAGTGCGCCATCGACGAAATCGTGACCGTCGAAGCGGTCGCCCTTCAATGCGACGAACAGATCCCCCGGCCGCACGTCGCGGCTGTCGGTGGTCACCCGTTCGAACGCCAGGTCGGCGTCGCCGACCAGTTGCCCTTCCAGCGCCAGCGCGGTTTCGCGTAGCGTCAACATCATTTGCCTTTCCTTTCCAATGCGGCCAGCGCGTGTTCCACGTCGTCGAAGTGGTGCCGTACGCCAGCGATTTCCTGATACGTTTCATGGCCCTTGCCGGCGATCAGCACCACGTCGCCGGCCTGTGCCAGGTCGATGGTCGCGTCGATGGCCAGGGCGCGGTCCGACTCCACGGAGTAGTCGGCATGGCCGCTGCCATCGACACCGGCGACGCCTTCGACGATTTCGTCGATGATGGCCTGCGGGCTTTCACTGCGCGGGTTGTCGCTGGTGATGACCACGGTGTCGGCGCGATGGCAGGCGATCTCGCCCATCAACGGGCGCTTGCCGTGGTCGCGATCGCCGCCGCAGCCGAAGATGCAATACAGCCGGCCGTTCTTGCCCATGGCGTCGCGCAGCGTGCTCAGCGCCTTGTCCAGCGCATCCGGGGTGTGGGCGTAATCGACCACCACCAGCGGTTGCGCACCACCGCCCAGCCGCTGCATCCGCCCTGGCGCGGCATGGATCTTTTCCAGCACGCGCACGGCATCGATCAGGGGCACTTTGGCGGCCAGCAGCGCCGCCAGGCAGGCCAGCAGGTTGTAGGCGTTGAAACGGCCGATCAGGCCGGATTGCAGGGTGGCCGTACCGAAGGGCGTGGTCACTTCCAGGGTCAGCCCGGCGAGCGAGGTGTCGATATGGATGGCACGGACGTCCCCGGCGTCGATGCCGTAGCTCAGTACGCGGGCGACCGTCGTTTCTGTTACCAGTTGCGCGCCGAACGGGTCGTCGGCGTTGATGATGGCGGCCTTCAGGCCTTCCCAGTTGAACAGCCGCGCCTTTTCGGCGCCGTAGGCTTCCAGCGTGCCGTGGTAGTCCAGGTGGTCGCGCGTCAGGTTGGTGAAGATGGCGATGTCAAACACCACGCCATGTACCCGGGCTTGCGCCAGGCCGTGTGAGGAGACTTCCATCGCCACGGCGTTGACGCCGGTATCGCGAAAGCCAGCCAGCCAGCCCTGCACGGCCACCGGTTCCAGCGTGGTGTGGCTGGAGGGCAGCAGCGACGGGTAGACGCCGTTGCCCACGGTGCCGAGCACGCCCACCTTGCGGCCCAGCGCGCCCAGCGCCTGTGCCAGCCAGTTGGCAATGGAGGTCTTGCCGTTGGTGCCGGTGATGCCGAACACCAGCATGTCGGTGGAGGGGTCGCCCAGCAGTCGCGCGGCGATGATGCCGGCCTGCGCGCGCAGTTGCGGAACCGCCAGGTTGGGCACGGCCCAGTCCGGATTCCAGGCGAAGTCCTCGGCTTCCCACAGCACCGCGCCGGCGCCATTGGCGATGGCTTCGGCGATATAGGCGCGGCCGTCGGCGTATTCGCCCTGATAGGCCAGGAACAGGTCGCCCGGCCTGACCTTGCGGCTGTCCGATGCGACATGGCGTCCGGCTGCCAGGGTGTCGATGGCGTCGAAATCCAGCACGGGCAGGGGCCAGTTCAAGGGCTTCATGTTTCCTCCGGCACTTCCGGCTCGTCCTGGCCGGGTAGCAGGATGTTGTCGGTCGGTGCGTCCGGGGGAACGCCCAGCATGCGCAAACTGCCCGCCATCACGTTGGAGAACGCCGGGCCGGCGACGGTGCCGCCGTAATATGAATCGCCGTGGGGCTCGTCGATCATCACGGCCACGATCAGGCGCGGGTCCGACACTGGCGCGAAGCCGACGAAGGAGCCGACGTAGCGTTTTTCGACGTAGCCGCCGACACCCACTTTCTTGGCGGTGCCGGTCTTGCCGGCCACGCGGTAGCCCACCACTTGCGCCCGGGTACCGGTGCCGCCGGGCTGGGTGGCCTTTTCCATCATCAGGCGTACTTCGCGGATCACTTCGGGGCTGAATACGCGCTTGCCGGGTAGCGGGGCAACCTGCTTGGTAAAGGTGACCGGACGGATCTCGCCGTCGGTGGCGAATACCTGGTAGGCGCGCGCCATCTGCATCAGGCTGACCGAGATGCCGTAGCCGTAGGCCATGGTGGCCTGTTCCACCGGGCGCCAGGTCTTCCACGCGCGCAGCTTGCCCGAGGCTTCGCCGGGGAAGCCGGTACGCGGTGGCTGGCCGAAGCCGATGGCGTCGTAGTGCTGCCACAGGAACTCGCGGTCCTGGGCCAGCGCGATGCGCGCGGTGCCGACGTTGGACGATTTGACCAGGACGCGTTCGACGGTCAGCGCACCGTAGTTGTGCGTATCCTTGATGACGTAGCCGGCCATGCCCATGGCGCCGCCGGTGGTGTCGATCACGGTATTGGGCGTGACCTTGCCGGATTCCAGCGCGGTGGAGATGGTGATCGGCTTCATGGTCGAGCCGGGTTCGTAAAGGTCGGTGACCGCGCGGTTGCGGCGGCGTGCCGGGTCGATGCGGGCACGGCTGTTGGGGTTGTACGAGGGCGTGTTGGCCAGGGCCAGCACTTCGCCGGTGCGGGCGTCGAGCACGACGATGCCGCCGCCGAGCGCCTTGTTGGCTTCCACGGCGGCTTTCAGTTCGCGATACGCCAGGTATTGGATGCGGCGGTCGATGGACAGCGTCAGCGTCTCGCCATCCTTGGGCGGGATGATGGTGGAGATGTCCTCGACGATGAAACCGCGACGGTCACGGATCACCGTGCGGCTGCCAGGCTTGCCGGCCAGCATGTCCTGGCGGGTGAGTTCGAAGCCTTCCTGGCCCTTTCCGTCGATATTGGTGAAGCCGAGGATATGCGCGGTGACCTCGCCGGCCGGGTAGTAACGGCGATACTCGGTTTGCGCGTAGACGCCGGGCAGGTTCAGTTCCAGCACTTTTTTGGCGTCCTGCGGGGCCATGTGGCGCTTGAGCCAGACGAAGTCGGGCTTGTCGCCGCTCTTGCGGCTGGTGGACAGGCGGCTCTCGACCACCTTCACCGGCATGTCGACGGCCTTGGCGAGCTTGCTCATTTCGTCTCGCGACATCGGTACCGGCTCTTTCTCGGAGCTGGGTTCCCAATGGTCGGGACGTTTCTGGCCGGCGGGCAGCAGCTTGATCGAGCGCGGGCTGACCCAGATCGATTGCACCGGGGTGGAAATGGCCAGCGGTTCGCCGTTGCGGTCGGTGATCATGCCGCGATTGGCTTCCAGCTTGAGCGTGCGGGCGTAGCGGGCCTCGCCCTGCTGCTGGAGAAAGCCATCGTCCATGATCTGGAGAAAGAAGCCGCGCGCGATCAACACGATGAACAGGATCATCAGGCCGGTGAGGATGAACCAGACGCGCCAGCGCTCCAGCTTGAGCTGCTGGACAAAGCGCTGGCGGGCGCGGCCCTGGGGTGCGGTCTGCATCAATCCACATCCCCCTGCCTGGGCCGGGCCACGGCGGTGCCGCGCGGCAGGATCACCTGGGTGCGATTGGCCCCCGGCAACTGCATGCCGAGCTTGCGGGTGGCTTCATCCTCGATGCGCGAGTGCATGGCCCAGGTGCTTTGCTCGAGCTGCAACTGCCCCCATTCCACGTCCAGCTTCTTGGTGTGCTGGGCTTCCTTCTGCAATTCGGAGTACAACTTGCGCGCCTTGTGCTGGCTGGTGACCACGGACATGGCGCACACCATCAGCAGGCCCAGTAAAAACAGATTGAGGCGGATCATTGCGCCGCCTCCGTTCTTTCCGCCACCCTGAGTATCGCGCTGCGCGCGCGCGGGTTGTCCGCCAGCTCGGTATCGCCCGCGCGGATCGGCTTGCCGATCAGCCGCAACGGTGGTGGCGGCAGGTCGGCCGCCCTGATCGGCAGCCGGCTGGGCAGGTGGTTCTTGGCGGCATCCTGCATGAAGCGCTTGACGATGCGATCTTCCAGCGAGTGGAAGGCGATCACTGCCAGCCGCCCGCCGGGCGCGAGCAGGGCCAGCGCCTGTGGCAGGATCAGCGCGAGCTCTTCAAGCTCGCGATTGATGAAAATCCGTAGAGCCTGGAAGGTACGCGTCGCCGGGTCCTGGCCCGGCTCACGGGTGCGCACGACGCCTGCCACGAGCGTGGCAAGTTCGCGAGTCGTTCCGACTGGGGCGTCCCCGCGACGCGCAACAATCGCTGCTGCAATCTGTTTAGCAAACCGTTCTTCGCCATAGTCACGTATCACCTCGGCAATATCTTGTTGGTCGGCGCTGGCCAGCCATTCGGCGACAGTGTTGCCGCGCGTGGTGTCCATCCGCATATCGAGCGGCGCGTCGAAGCGGAAGCTGAAGCCGCGACTGCCGTCGTCCAGTTGGGGCGAAGACACGCCCAGATCCAGTAAAAGCCCGTCGATGGCGGTCACGCCGCGCGCCGCCAATGCATCGGCCAGCGTGGCGAAGCCTTCGTGAACGATCGAAAAGCGGGGGTCGGCGATCTGTCCGGCTTCGCGGATGGCGGCCGGGTCCTTGTCGAAGGCGATCAGCCTGCCGCCGGGGCCGAGGCGGGAAAGGATGAGCCGGCTGTGGCCGCCGCGACCGAACGTGCCGTCGACGTAACAGCCGTCGGGACGGATCGCCAATGCCTCGACGGCTTCGTGCAACAGCACGGTCTTGTGAACGAAGCTCACAGCGAAATGCCCTGCATCTGGCTGGCCAGTTCGGCAGGGTCGATCGCCATGACGGCTTCGTTCTGCGCCGCCCACTTGGCTTCGTCCCACAACTCGAACTTGTTGCCCATGCCCACCAGCGCCACGCCCTTGTCGAGATGGGCGATCTGGCGCAGGCGCGGAGAGATCAGCACGCGGCCGGCGCTGTCGAGTTCGACATCCTCGGCATGACCGACGATGAAACGGCGGATGGGCATCTGCGCGCCGGTGAGGGTATTGAGCTGGTCGCGCACGGGCAGCCAGTCGGGTTCGGGATACAGCAGCAGGCAGCCGGAAGGTTCGACGGTGATCACCAGCCGGCCTGCACAACGCGCGGACAGCAGTTCGCGATGCTTGGCCGGAATGGCCAGACGCCCTTTGCTGTCGAGGTTGAGTGATGCAACGCCGCTGAACATGATCCCCATTCCTGATGTGGCGGGGTGTTTGTCACACTTTCACCCACTTTTTCCCACTGCGCCCCACTATAGAGTAAAAAAAAAGCGCTCACAAGGGGCGCTGATCGATAATTCCGTTTTGATACAATCACTTAGAGCGTTTTGCTTACGCTGCATCAGCGGCTGATAAAACAGCGCAAAATGAAGCAACAACCGCGCAATCTTAAAGTGCTACTTTAACTAGCTCAGCCACCTGTCATGGTCCGATGAAATACCTGCGCGTACTCTTTTATCTATTCTTCCTCTGGGCGGCGGTGGTGTTTGTCATCGGCCATTTCCGCCCCCAGATGCGGCAGGAACTGGACCGGGTGATGCGGATTGCCGCATCCGTGCTCTTGCTGGGCGGCCTTGCCGCACTGGGGTGGCACTTCCTGGGATGAACGGGGTCGGAACGTGATGCGCGATCATCGCGACTCGCGATCCTTCACGATTCTGCTTCCGTTACGTTCTTGAGCAAGCTGCCTACTGCTGGTGATTGCCAGCGTCTAATCGATCTGCAGGAGCCGGTCATGTCCAACACCCCAGCGTCCACTCCCAGGCCCAGTGAAATCACGCCCGAGGCGTGGTACCTGAACCGGCGACAGTGGATGGCGGGGGCGATGGGTCTGGGCTTGTCTGCCTTGTTGCCGGGCTGGGCCGGTGCGGCGGGGACATGGGCCACACGACCCAGCCGCTTCAGTACGGATGAAGAGAAGAACCGGTTCGAGCAGATCACCCAATACAACAATTACTACGAGTTCGGTACCGACAAGGAAGACCCTGCGCAATACGCCGGCACACTGAAAACGCGGCCATGGACGGTGCGCGTCGAGGGTGAGTGCGAGGCGCCACGCACCTTCGACATCGACACGCTGATGAAACTGGCCCCGCTGGAAGACCGCGTCTATCGCCTGCGCTGCGTGGAGGGCTGGTCGATGGTGATTCCCTGGGTGGGGTTCGAGCTGAATGCCTTGCTCCGGCAGGTGAAGCCGACTTCGCGCGCCCGCTACGTCGAGTTCACCACCCTGGCCGATCCGCGGCAGATGCCCGGCGTGCGCAGCCGTGTGCTGGATTGGCCTTATACGGAAGGGCTGCGTATCGATGAGGCCATGCATCCGCTGACCATCCTGGCGGTCGGCCTGTATGGCAAACCGCTGCCCAATCAGAACGGTGCGCCGATTCGCCTGGTGGTGCCCTGGAAGTACGGTTTCAAGAGTGCGAAGTCCATTGTGCGCATCCGCCTGACCGATACCCAGCCGGCGACGGCCTGGAACAAGGCCGCACCCCAGGAATACGGTTTTTATTCCAATGTGAATCCCGAGGTGGATCACCCCCGCTGGAGCCAGGCCACCGA
This sequence comes from Chitiniphilus eburneus, assembly GCF_005048205.1. Taxonomy (GTDB): domain Bacteria; phylum Pseudomonadota; class Gammaproteobacteria; order Burkholderiales; family Chitinibacteraceae; genus Chitiniphilus; species Chitiniphilus eburneus. Next base: position 190,848 of record NZ_SUMF01000002.1, on the reverse strand, counting down.
GCGCCGCATCGGCGACCTGCTGCGACGCAAGACCCTGCTGTTCAACGGCTATGGCAACGAGGTGGCGCGCTTGTACCAGGGAATGGACCTGCGGAAATTCTATTGAAACCATGCGCTGCGGGTAATGCGATGCCGCAGTACCCACCCCTACGGGGCATGCATGGTGCTTACGCAATAGGGAACGACGAGAAGTGTTGTGTATGTGCCCCTGCCTGAAGGGATAAGCCGCCCGTCTGTCGCCGATGAGCGTGGAGGCAAAGTTTGATGACAATCAATTGAAGGCGTCCTTACGTCTCCTGCTAATCCCTTTTCCTTATTTTTCGCCGGGTTGAGTTCCCCCGACCAAGGGTTGGCCCTTACGGCAGTGCGGTTGGGTTGGGCCGATCAAAGGCGGCAATTGCCGCTGGCATGCTTTCTTCGCGAGGGGGATTGAGGTAAAACAAGCCGCGAACAAGCAAAAATCCTGGGGGGCGAGTCATGCTGGATGTGGTGTTCCGTAAAACGGATATGGGCGCGGAAGAAATGCGCACCCGCGCGCATGCGCTGTCTCCGAAGCTACGTCAGTTATTGATCATGATCGATGGCAAGACACCGGCGGGCCAATTGGCATTGCAGCTTCCGGAAAAGGAAATGATCCATCGGCTGATGGAGCTGGAGTGGGATGGCTTCATTGAACGCGTCGGCGGCGTCAGCGCCGGTGGGGCCGCTGCGACACCCAAGGCCGCGCCCGCCCCGGCTGCGGCGGTATCGCTGGAAAGCGCAACCATCAGCGCCGGGCAGATGGCGCGGATTCGTACCGTGCTGGAGATGAGCAACCAGAACCAGCTGGCTGGCGCGCTGGATAACCTGCTGCACCAGTTGCACGGCTCGATGGACAAGGCGGCGCTGGAGGCCGCCATCGGCCACTGGTTGCAGATGATGCGCGAACGCGGCCACGACGGCGCCGCGCAAACTTACCTGGCGCAGATTCGCGCCGCGCTCAAGAACTGAGGTCCGCCGCGCTGTCGAGACGCGTCGCAAACAATGCCGCTTCCAGCGCCGCCCAATCGGGCGGCGTCGTGCTTTGTACGATCACTTCGAAGCGATTGTCGCGGCGGTATGCCGAAATGGCGGCCGCAGGCATGCCATCCACCCAGTCGAAGCGATACCAGTCTCGCTCCGTGTGAAATACGCCCTTGGCGCGCGTCAGGCCGGCCAGTTCCAGTGCTTCGGGCTGGCTGAAGGCTTCGAACAGCTCGGCCACCTGATAGGAAACAAACAGGGTTTCCGGCCCGAAGACCCACCCGCAACTATGCGAATCCAGGCTGGACTGGGTTTTGCGCAGTGGGTAGGCGGGCTCCGTTTCCGCCTGAACGGGGGCACCCTGTCGCCGTGACGGTGTCAGGCCATGTCCGGCGGGGCGGACCACGACGTTGCCCCAGCGCCGGGTATCGAGGGCCAGGTCCAGCAACGCGGGATCGAGGTCGCCCTTGATCGCTTCGACGATCGCCAGCTTCTCCGGGAACAATGCTTCGCCCATGCGGCGGGCACGGGCGAGTTGTTCGGCGTCGGCGAGATCGACCTTGTTCAGCACCAGCACGTCGGCCAGTTCCAGTTGATCGCGCCAGGTTTCGTGCGTGGTGTAGCGGGTATCGTCCAGATGGCGCGGATCGAGCAAGGTCACCACCGCGCGCAGCGAAAATGCCTTGGCGAGCAGGGGGTCGCGCAGCAGATCGACGATACCAGCCGGATGCCCCAGGCCGGACGGCTCGATCAGGATGCGATCCGGGCGGCGCTCACGTACCAGTCGGGTCAGCGCGGTGCGCAACATCGGGCTGGTGGTGCAGCAGATGCAACCGCCAGGCACTTCGGCCACGTTGAGGTTGTCGCCGGCCGCCGACAGCGTGGCGCCGTCGATACCGATCTCGCCGAACTCGTTGACCACCACCGCCCAGTACTGATCGGCGGGCTTGCCGGCCAATAGCCGGGTCAGCGCCGTTGTCTTGCCGACGCCGAGAAAGCCAGTGACGAGATTGACGGGAATCTTGGGCAAATCGGTCATTTCAACCACTCGAGTAGGGGTTGCCACTGCGCGAAGTCGCGCTCGAAGCGCGGGCGCGGCAGATCGAACAGGGTCAGGCCGCGTGGCTGCAATTGCACGTAGAGCTGTGTATCGCGCAGGCTGGTCAGCAACGGCAGTTGGTAGTCGGCCACGAAATTCTGGAAACGACGGAAGGTCTGGGTGCGCGGATTGACCCGCATTCCCACGACGGCGATTTCGACACGTCCTTTGCGTACGGCTTTTTCTTCGGCGAGGCGTTCGAAGAAATCCGTCAGCGCCCATAGATCGAAGCTGGCGGGCTGCACCGGTACAACCACACGCTCAACCACCTTGAGCGCGGCATCCAGCTTCCGCCCATGCAGGCCGGCCGGGCTGTCGAGCACCGCCACCGTCGTGCCGTGCGGTGGACGCGCGGGCAGCCCTTCCGGTAGCTCCCAGCCATGAATGCGGGGGAAGTTGTCCGGGCGCTGCGCCAGCCAGCGTTTTGCCGTGTGCTGCCGATCCAGGTCACCCAGCATCACCGATTCACCTTCCCAGGCGAAATATGCTGCCAGGTGGGTAGCCAGCGTCGATTTGCCGCTACCACCCTTGGGATTGGCCACAAGGATGGTTTTCATGGGGCGGGGGCGGCTTTGTGCGGGCGTCGACGTGCTTCGTCGGTATGCAGTTTTTGCATGGCGCCGCCCAGGTCGCCCGACAGCAGTTGCGGCACGATCTGATGGGCACGATCCAGCGTTTCGTCGATCAGCGTCTGTTCCTCCATCCGTGGCGGCTTGAGTACATAGGCCGCGACCTGTGCGCGGTCGCCCGGGTGGCCGATGCCGACGCGCAGGCGCCAGAAGTTGGGCGTGGAGAGATGGGCCTGGATGTCCTTGAGGCCATTGTGCCCGCCGTTGCCGCCGCCCTGCTTGAGTTTGATCTGCCCCGGCGGGATGTCGAGTTCGTCGTGCACCACCAGGATTTCGTGCGGCAGGACACGGTAAAATTGCGCTAGCGACACCACCGACAGGCCGCTGCGATTCATGAACGTCATCGGTTGCAACAGCCAGACCTCGTGGCCGGACAGGCGCGCCCGTCCGACCTGGCCGTGGAACTTGTTCTCGTGGCGTAGCGTGGCGCCGCCATCGCGGGCCAGTTGGTCCACCCACCAGAAGCCCGCGTTGTGGCGCGTGGCCGCGTATTCGGCACCAGGATTGCCCAGGCCGACGATCAGTTTGATGGGGGAAGCGGAAGAGGTCATTGGTATTTGGTTGCGTTTTTGGTCGGGGCATTTTACCCGCGATGCAGAAAACGATGGACATCGCCGGTTTTTCCCGGTAGCGTGCCCCTCGCAGTCGTATCAATGCATGTATTCGAGCAGTTCCCCCGCCCCTAGAGTGGCGCCTCGCTGCTTCCCGGCTACGTTTCTTGATCGTTTGCAGGACCAGGGCGAACTATTGCCCGAATTATTTTTATTTTTCAAAGAAGGAACGTAGCAATGGCTACCGGTACCGTTAAGTGGTTCAACGACTCCAAGGGCTTCGGCTTCATCACCCCGGATGACGGCAGCGCCGATCTGTTCGCGCATTTCTCCGAAATCCAGGGCAACGGCTTCAAGAGCCTGGCCGAAAACCAACGCGTTGAATACGATGTGAAGCAAGGCCCGAAGGGTCTGCAAGCTGCAGCGATCCGCAAGGTCTGATCGCTCAGGCATCGAGAAAAACCGCGGCATTGCCGCGGTTTTTTTATTGCCCGCTCGTTGTGTCCGCTTCGCCTTGCGGGCGACGGGTGTAGTCGGGGAAGAGCACTTCGGTGTAGCCGAGCTTGTGCAGATCGTCGATACGCAGCGGGTACAGGATGCCGTTCAGGTGATCGCATTCGTGCTGGACCACCCGTGCATGGAACCCTTCCACGCTACGGTCGATCAGGCGCCCTTCGACATCGAAGCCCGTGTAATGCAATGCCGTATGCCGAATCACGCGGCCACGCAGCCCCGGTACGGACAGGCAGCCTTCCCAGTCTTCCTCCCGCTCGGGAGAAAGCGGCGTCAGCACCGGGTTGATCAGGACGGTTTCCGGTACCGGCGGTGCTTCCGGGTAGCGCGAGTTCCGCTGGAACCCGAAGATCACCACCTGCAGGTTCACGCCGATCTGAGGGGCGGCGATGCCCACGCCCTGGTGCGCGCGCATGGTGTCGAACAGGTCGGTCACCAGTTCGTAAAGATCGGCTGTGGCAAAGGCTTTCACCGGTTCCGCGATCCGATACAGACGCGGATCGCCCATCTTCAGCACTTCTCGTACCGCCATTCTTTTACCCCCTGCAAGACGCGACGCCCGCGCTCTGGCTACAATCACCCGATCTATTCAGGAACGGTACCATGGCGCAGCGCATCATTTTCGTTGAAGACGATAGCGAGCTGGCCGAACTGATCGGCGGCTTTCTGAGAAGTTTCGAATTCGAAGTCGAGCATCTGGCCGATGGTGGCGACCTGCTCAACCGGGTGCGCGTCCAGCCACCGGAAATGGTCCTGCTCGATATCATGCTGCCTGGCAAGGATGGCCTGACGCTATGTCGCGAGCTGCGCGAGTTCTACAGCGGGCCGGTGGTGATGCTGACCTCGCTCAACAGCGACATGAACCAGATCCTCAGTTTCGAGATAGGCGCTACCGACTATGTGGTCAAGACCACGCCGCCGGCGGTGCTGCTGGCGCGCATCCGTGCCCACTTGCGCCAGGGAGGCGGGCAGGGTGGCCAGGTGGACGCGGCGGCACCCATCGCGGCGGGCGATCGCTCATCGCTCAACTTCGGCAAGTTGCAGATCGACGCGCGTAACCGCACCGCGACCTACGACAAGGAGCCGCTGCACCTGTCCACCGGTGACTTCGATCTGCTGTGGGAGCTGGCGCGCCACGCCGGCGAAATCCTGTCGCGCGATCACTTGCTCAAGACGCTGCGGGGCATCGAGTACGACGGGATGGATCGCAGTATCGACGTGGCGATTTCGCGCCTGCGCAAGAAACTGAACGACGACCCCAACGAGCCGCGCAAAATCAAGACCATCCGCCACAAGGGCTACCTGTTTGCGGCGGATATCTGGTGGCAGGAGTAAAGCCCGCCGCGCACGGCGCGCGCCGCCGCGTGAGGGATATCGCCCATGCGTAAACTGTTTCTGCGTTTCTACCTGACGGTCGTGATCTGCTTTCTGGCGTCGGCGTTGTTGATCGGCGCCGTTTACAAGCAGATGCTGGAGCGGATCAACCGTCAGTACCTGAACGACGTCTTCCAGAGCACCATCATCATCGTCGAGAACGAACTGGGCGCATTGCCCCAGTCGCTCTGGCATGACGAGATCGCACGCCTGCGCAACAAGTTGCCGGTGCCGGTGAACATCGAAGAAGTGGAGGCCTACAAGCTCAACCCCTCGCTGCTACAGGGGATGATGAATGGCGAAACGCTCTATCTGCCGCGCCGGAACATTTATATCCACCGCATTCCCGATACCCAACTGGTCATCGAGCTGGGGCCAGTGGCGTATCTCTCGCGGCTGGACAGCGTGTCCTGGCCCGATGCCATCGGTTTGCTGTTGATGTGTGCGGCGCTGGGCGTTCCCACCTGGCTATGGCTACGCCCGTTCTGGCGGGACCTGCTGACGCTGATCCGTCAGAGCCGCAAGCTGGGCACGGGCGACTTTGGCGCGCGAACCAAGCTGGAGGAATCGTCGCCGCTGGAGCCACTGTCCGGCACCATCAACCGTATGGCGCAGGATATCGAGGAACTCTCCGCCAGCCGTCAGGCCATGATCGATTCGATCTCGCACGATGTGCGCACGCCGCTGGCGCGTCTGCGTTACCGCCTGGAAGCGGTCAAGGCGGGGGCGCCGGTGGAAAGCTTCATCGGCGGGGCCGAGCGCGATCTGGAACAGATGGACCAGTTGGTCGAGGAATGGCTGACGCTGCGTACGCTGGAGCGGCCGGAGATGAAGCCCGAGCCCCAGCCGTTCGAAGCGCTGCCATGGCTGACACGTCAGTTGGATGAACTGGCGGTGAATGCCGCGGCGGTGGCGTTCGTCAACGCCACGGGCGAGGCGGAGCCATGGCTGTGGGCGGACCGCTACTATCTGGGCCGCGCCTTGGGCAACCTGGTCAACAATGCCCGGCGCTACGGGGGAGGGCAGGTGCGGGTGACGTTCTCTTGGCACGATGGCGTCGCCTCGCTGGAAGTGGAGGACGACGGCCCCGGCATTCCGGAGGACGCGCGTGAGCGTCTGCTCAAGCCGTTCGAGCGGCTGGAGGGGAGCCGCAACCGCAGTACCGGCGGGCATGGGCTGGGGCTGGCGATCACCGACATGATCATGAAGGGGCACGGCGGTGAGCTGCGCATCGGCGACAGCGAGCTGGGCGGTGCGCGCATGACGCTGAGCTGGCCGAGCACATTGACCGCCGAAGCGTGATCCGGCTGCAAGCCGGCCCCTTTCCTCGTTACAATGCCCCGATACTGTTCGTTCCCACTGGTTTGACCCATGGACATCAAGCTCTACATGCAGGACGTCGGCCGCCGCGCCCGCGCCGCCAGCCGCGCAATGGCCAAGGCCGATACCGGCGCCAAGAACCAGGCGCTCATCGCCATTGCCGACGCCATCGAGCGTGATGCCGACGCGCTCAAGGCCGCCAACGCACGCGATATGGAACAGGCACGTGCCGATGGCCTGGAGCCGGCGCTGCTCGACCGGCTGCAACTGACCGACAAGACCATCGCCACCATGGCCGAAGGCCTGCGCCAGATTGCCACGTTGCCGGACCCCATCGGCAACATGGGCGATTTCAAGTTTCGCCCCACCGGTATCCAGGTGGGCAAAATGCGCGTGCCGCTGGGCGTGATCGGCATCATCTATGAAGCGCGCCCCAACGTGACCGCCGATGCCGCTGGGCTGTGCATCAAATCGGGCAACGCCACCATCCTGCGCGGCGGGCGCGAAGCCTTTCATTGCAATCAGGCAATCGCCGCGCTGGTGAAGGAAGGTCTGGCGGTGGCCGGGTTGCCGGAAACGGCGGTGCAGATCGTCGAAACGCCGGATCGTGCCGCCGTGGGCGAGCTGATCACCATGAGCGAATTCGTGGACGTGATCGTGCCGCGCGGCGGCAAGAGCCTGATCGCGCGCATCGCCGCCGACGCGCGTGTCCCGGTGATCAAGCACCTGGACGGTATCTGCCACGTATACATCGATGACGAGGCCGACCCGGAAAAGGCAATCCGCATCGCCGATAACGCCAAGACGCAGCGCTACGCCCCGTGTAACACCATGGAAACGCTGCTGGTGCACGAGAACGTCGCCGACGTGATCCTGCCGCCGCTGGCGGAGATCTACCGCAGCAAGGGGGTGGAGCTGCGCGGCTGCACCGCGACGCGCGATATCCTGCCCGATGCGGTGCCGGCCACCGAGGAAGACTGGCGTACCGAATACCTGGCGCCGATCCTGTCGATCAAGCTGGTTGCCGATCTGGACGAAGCCATCGACCACATCAACACCTATGGCAGCCACCATACCGATGCCATCGTCTCGGAGAACTACACCAAGGCGCGGCGCTTCCTGCGCGAGGTGGATAGCGCCAGCGTCATGGTCAATGCCTCCACCCGTTTTGCCGATGGTTTCGAGTACGGGCTGGGCGCGGAGATCGGTATTTCCACCGACAAGATCCACGCGCGTGGCCCGGTTGGGCTGGATGGCCTGACCAGCGAAAAATGGATTGTGCTGGGCAACGGCGAAATCCGGAGCTGAAGCGCCAGTTGTCGAATACCCGGCCCGCTTCGGCGGGCCTTTTCAATTGATGGCGCGGGTTTGCCATACCGCCAATCGCCCGCCCCGGTTGCCCGACGGCGGACAAGGAATGCGTCCACCACAATGGCTGAGGGTACACTAGCGGTTTTGCCGGCAACCGATATCGGCCGGCGATTCCCGGGCCATCCAGGCGCGGGTTGTCACAGGAAACAGGAATGAACGAACAAACCCAGCAAATGCGCGACGTGGCCGTAGCCGCTTTGGAAGACATCAAGGCCAAGTACATCGAAATACTGGATACCGCCGAACTCACCGATCTGTTCGATTGCATGGTGGTGGCTTCCGGCGACAGCAACCGGCAGGTGCGCGCTCTGGCCAACAACGTGGCGGTCGAGCTGAAAGCCAAGGGCTTCGAGGTGCTGTCCACTGAAGGCGAAGAAAGCGGCGAATGGGTGCTGGTGGATGCAGGCTCGCTGGTGGTGCACGTGATGTTGCCCGCCGTGCGCGACTATTACGATCTGGAGCAACTGTGGGGTGGCCAGAAGCCCAGCTTCAACCCGCTGGGGCGGCCCTGGTCGGCAGTGTGACCGGAACGGCAAAAGTGTAATGGCTTAACGTTATAACCATCGCGTCTTTTTGCCGTTTTGCGAATTAGGTAGATTACCCTTTTCAAGACCGGGCACAGTGCCCGGTCTTTCATGCTTTTTGCCCCCAGACTCCTTCATGAACACCATCAGCGACGCGCGACAGACCCATCTCAAGCAACTGGAAGCGGAATCGATCCATATCATCCGCGAAGTGGCGGCCGAGTTCGACAACCCGGTGATGCTGTACTCCATCGGCAAGGATTCCGCCGTGATGCTGCATCTGGCCAGGAAAGCCTTCGCGCCGGGCAAGCCCCCGTTCCCGCTGATGCACGTGGATACCACCTGGAAATTCCAGGAGATGTACAAGCTGCGCGACAAGCAAAAGGCGGAAGGCTGGAACCTCATCACCTACGTGAACGAGGAAGGCGTGAAGGCGGGCATCAACCCATTCACCGCCGGCAGTGCCAAGCACACCGACGTGATGAAGACCGAGGGCCTGAAGCAGGCGCTGAACAAATACGGCTTCGACGCGGCATTCGGCGGCGCCCGGCGCGACGAGGAAAAGAGCCGCGCCAAGGAGCGGGTCTATTCGTTCCGCGACAAGAACCACCGCTGGGACCCGAAGAACCAGCGTCCCGAGTTGTGGAACCTCTACAACTCCAAGATCGACCGTGGCGAATCGATCCGGGTGTTTCCGCTGTCCAACTGGACCGAACTGGATATCTGGCAATACATCTTCCTGGAAAACATCGAGATCGTGCCGCTGTACTTTTCCGCCGAGCGCCCGGTGGTGGACCTGAACGGCACGTTGGTCATGATCGACGACGACCGCATCCTGCAATACCTGACCCCGGAACAGAAAGCGGGCATCCAGACCAAATCCGTGCGCTTTCGCACGCTGGGCTGCTACCCGCTTACCGGCGCGGTGGAATCCACCGCCGCCACGCTGCCCGAGGTCATCCAGGAAATGCTGCTGACCACCACCAGCGAACGCCAGGGTCGCGTGATCGACCACGATTCCAGCGGCTCGATGGAAAAGAAAAAGATGGAAGGCTATTTCTGAGCGTCGGTGCGTTCTGCCAGGTATTGCGCGCTTGCGGGGCATGTACCGGGCGCGCTGGCCTGGATGGGGCAACAGCGGCCCCTTTTTGTCCCGACGTCCAGCCTTGCTGTCGCGCCTGGGCTTCGCATGGCTCGGGAGCGTTTTTAACTGATATGTGTAATCGCGCCGAATCCGGCACAGGCATAACCCAGATAACCCCAACCAGCAGGCCGTGGGTACCCGGCGCTGGATCACGCTTTAGGCTGCAACCATGTCCCACCAGTCCGACCTGATCGCCAGCGACATCCTCGCCTATCTGAAGCAGCACGAGAACAAGGACCTGCTGCGCTTCATCACCTGCGGCAACGTGGATGACGGTAAATCCACGCTGATTGGCCGGCTGCTGCACGACTCCAAGCTGATCTTCGAAGACCAGCTTGCCGCCATTCAGAAAGACAGCAAGAAGTACAACACCACCGACCAGGAAATCGACCTGGCGCTGCTGGTAGATGGCTTGCAGGCCGAGCGCGAGCAGGGCATCACCATCGACGTGGCGTATCGCTACTTCAGCACCGATCGCCGCAAGTTCATCATCGCCGACTGCCCGGGGCACGAGCAGTACACCCGCAACATGGCTACTGGTGCCTCCACCTGCGACCTGGCCATCATCCTGATCGACGCGCGTTACGGGGTGCAGACGCAGACGCGCCGACACAGCTTCATCGTCAGCCTGCTGGGTATCCGCCATGTGCTGGTAGCGGTGAACAAGATGGATCTGGTCGATTTCTCCGAAGCGCGTTTCAACGAAATCAAACACGCGTATCTCGATTTCACCGAGCAACTGGATATTCCCGACATCCGCTTCGTGCCGATCTCTGCATTGCGCGGCGATAACGTCGTCAACGAGTCGAGCCAGACGCCCTGGTACGAGGGCGACACCTTGATGAAGCTGCTGGAAAGCGTGGAGATCAGCCGCAATGCCAAGCTGGATGCGTTCCGCCTGCCTGTGCAGTACGTGAACCGGCCGAACCTGGACTTCCGTGGCTTTTGCGGCACGATCGCCGCCGGCCATGTCTGCCCGGGCGACGAGATCGTCGCACTGCCATCCGGCAAATCGTCCAGGGTAAAAGCCATCGTTACCTACGAAGGCGAACAGCCGGCCGCATTTGCCGGACAAGCCATCACGTTGACTCTGGAAGACGAAATCGACGTCAGCCGCGGCGATATGCTGATCCGTGCCACCGACGTACGGCCCAGCGTCGGGCAGCGTTTCGATGCCCATCTGGTCTGGATGAACGAAGCACCGCTGATCGTTGGTAAGGAATATGCCTTCAAGCTGGGTGGCAAAACCGTCTATGGCCGCATCGCTCGCATTCGGCACCGCGTGGATGTGAACACCCTGGCCCAGGTGGAAGTGGATTCACTGCAACTGAACGAAATCGCCCTGGTGACAATTGAAGTGAATGCGCCGGTGGTCTTCGATGCCTACGCCCAATGCCGCGGTACGGGTAGCTTTATCGTGATCGACCGGTTGAGTAATGCGACGGCGGGGGCGGGGATGGTGACGGGTGTATCCACAAGTGCCGACGCGCCGCTGGGCGAAATGGACGAACTGACTCGGCTGCGGGCTTTCGAGGTGGAGTTGAATGGGCTGGTGCGGAAGTATTTTCCGCACTGGGGGACAAAAGAGATTTCTTCGCTTCCATAAAGAAAAAAGGCCACCATCCAGGTGGCCTTTTTTTGTCAGTTGCTTTTCAGAAGCCGTGGCTTTTCCGTGATGAAATATTGAGGCAGAAATTTCCAGCCACAGATTTGAAAGAAATCCGCAGCGGAATACCGGGTGTCGGTTGCGAACAATGCTGCTGCTTGTTCCGATAGCGGGTCGAATTGAGGGAGCCGTCGGTGGCTGTTGCCACTATTTATGAAATAACCAATTTCATTGATTGATGTAGGCAGGCACAAGATCAAGGCTGCCAAAACCATTTTCTTTTTGACCGGCCCCGCATCCATTAACGTATCTATTGATCTCACGCTCAGAAGAAATATCGGCCCAAGCGAAACCCGCATTACAAAATCACTGGTGTTCCCGTATGTAAAAGGCAGGATAAGCAGAATGATCAACGAAATGAGGCAGAGGCGATCCCTGTAAATGTTTCGGCGCAATATGAAAACAAATATTCCCAATTCGGCCAGGAGAAAAAATAGCAACTCGTTGAGCTTGGGAAGTCGCTGTGAAATGCAAGTTATGCACGCCCCGCCCATTGGCATGTCACTTGAAAGATAAAGCGCCACGACTAGTGCGGCGGCGGAGAATGTGACAAAGGTGACAATATTTAAAATGGAACCCAATTCAAATCTTCTGGACCAGAACAGCCAGAGAACGATGGGCAAGGCTCCAATCATTCCATATGGGGTCCATATTGCCAGCAAACAAAAGGTGGCTGCGAGAAACGATAAAGAGAATTGCTGATGCCGTAAAGCCATCAGGATGAAGATAAAGGTGGGAATGCTCTGGTGTGGGACCCAGATCAAAGCCGTGATGATGGAAGAGTATTCGATTGGCAGGCCAAGATTGTCATAAGCCCACCTTTCAGAGTGGATTCCAAGAAAAGGCGCGCTCGGCATATCTTTCAATGCTCTTAGCAGATGCTCTGCGTAGAAATCGGCCCCGCCCAAGGCAAGAATGAATAAAAGGGCACATACGGCGCGCGTAGGAACAACATATCGCGATAACACCATTTTGCAAATTATCACATACCCCAGAAAGAGATAGCCACAAAAAGCTATTTTGGGGGTGATGATCGAAAATGTTTTGACCAACAAGGCGGGCAGCAGGTAGGCACCCACATAATAGCGCAGATAATGTGTGCTACCTTGTAATTCTAGCGATACTGGCCAATCATTCCGGCTGATTTCGTTTAGAATTGCCCAGTGCTTGAACCAATCCCACGCGAATTGATTTCTCGAAAATCCTGCAATCCATATCAGGATGCCTGCTACTAATGCTGAAATTACCCAATAAAAGCTGTTTTCTTTCCGAGCGGAAGGAATGCACCAGAAAAGGCTCAATCCAGTTATGAGGGCGGCGATAGGCAGGAGGAATGGGTCGACAAAAAAAAGAAAAAAAATCAACGTAGGGGCCAATAGATACAAGTACGCTATTACTGCCTCCAGCGTAGTCCTTGCGTGCGGTGAGCTTATCGGGCCAATAGATGGGTAGTTCATTTGCTGCTGCTGGGCTCCCCTGAGCGGGGCATTTTTTTGTGTAAGGGGTGAACGTAATCGTCTGGTATTTCATACCATTCGACTATTTTCGAATAGAGGTTGGTCAAGGATTTTCCTTGAGGTGTCAAGGAGTATTCGCCGTTTGTGGCGGATACTGTTCCCGTCCTGATTTGCTCATCCATTCTACGATCTACAGCTTTGAATTCTCGAATGTATTTTTCAATCAGGGCGGATTCGAGCTCATCCTTGCTGTATGCACTTTTCTTGGCATCGGACATATAGCCTAGCAGGAATACTGTGACAGATCGGTCCGCCGTAACGGGTAAATGAGTAAAGAACAGGGTATTGACACAAAGCATCATGCTAAAGCTGACCAGCACGTCTTTTCTATCTATCCAATTGAAAGGCACGGCGAGTAATAGCAAGGAAATTGCAGATATGGTGACAAGTATTACCTTTAACCCGCGATAAAAAAATACAGCTTCGCCGCTGAAAAGCCCGATTTGTAAAACGAATTTTACCAGTACCATGGAAAAAACAATCAGGAATAGCTGTAGCGCAATTCCTCTAATGAGATGTAATGCAGCCATTTTTCCCTCTATGGGCAGAGCAGCAAGCCATACTTTCTGGAGTGCAAGGAGAATAAATAATGTCGGGGTTGGCTCAGAAGAAATTGCTTACTTGCTGGTACAACCAGTGCCTTAACGTGGCTTGCACGACAAAATTTGTCAAAGGCATCAAAATTGAAATCGAGAACCTTATTTTTATAAAGTAGCTGCCCAACCTGGTAGCGGTGCCCAGCTTCGAGGGCATTTTCTCTTGAAAAGATCATTCCTGCCGCTTGAGTGCCTGATTCATAGTGTGCTGTTCTGAATACGATCCATGCGAGCTCCGGATTATCCGGCCAGTAAACCATATCTCCCGGGCGAATGATGGATTGGATTGCATGCGGGGTTTTAACTGGACCTGATTCAAGCTCTCTAAGCAAGGGGCTTCTTACATCCCAGCAAACAAGAAGCACTGTTATCCATAGCACCGCGAGCATCCCACCTATTATAGGGGGTGTTCGAAAAATTATTCCCCACAAAATAAACGGCAGAAGCCATTTTATATCGGAGCCAATCAGGTACTGAAAAAAAACCAGCGAATTGTTGTTGTAGAGGGGAGTGGCCGTTTGAAAATCCGGGAGCTCCGTGGCCGCCATGATTATGATGAATAATGGGAGCAGCCACATGAGCTTTGCAAAATTGAATAAAGGGCGCTGCTCTTCTGAATGGCTGTATTTTGTGAGCCATAGCCAACTGACGGCTAGTGCGCTTGCCAGCCAGACGGATGGGGAAAATAGTGAGGAAAGAAAAATCGGAAGAAAAACATGATTGACTATTTTGGAACGATGCCGAAAGGCATGAATGAAGATATATCCAGCGCAAAATTTGGAAAATGATGAGGTGATCCAGCCAATTCTCCATGGCTGTATTTTTAATAAAAATATATTGTCGAAATATGAAGCCGCCCAACTCAGCAGGTACCCGAGGCAGCCACTGGCAATTATTATAAAAAGCAGTAGTCTGAACCGGCCCCTTGCCGCGATGAAGGCGGTAAATATCGTTAGGATGTCAATTAACGGTGCTGCTTTTTGTTGGGGCGTCCATTCGCTAAAATACAGATAGGGAACGCCGCGAATAACCTGGGCTTGCCAGGCAGGGTCTAGTGAATTCGTATGATAAAGAAAGAAAAAAAGCAGACCTGTAACCGTAACCAACAATGCTGCGCTTATTAAAATACGTGGATGGGGGAAGCAGATAGCTATTACAGGAAGCGCCGCCCATATAGCCATGAGGGGGTGGCAGATCAACGCCAGAAGCATCATGCCAATGGCGATGCTTTTTTTTGAATTCATTGCCAATGCAATTGCAGACAGAGAGAGTGCTTCTGCGGCAATCCGGGCGGTAAGGAATCCTTCGCTATATTCAAAAATGCCATTGCCGCCATAATAATTGTCCCCAACTGCCGCCAGGCACATCGAAACAAAAATAGCCTGGCGTGCGGGCATTGCTGAGCGGGCTATGAAATAAACGGCGGATATCCAGATCAACTGGAAAGCAAGCCAGATGAAGTAAATGACTTTTACGCCAAATATGCTTAACAGGAATGAATAAGCATTGGTGAAAAAGGTATATTTGTCCTGCGAGCCGAATTTGAAGAACAGATCGCTGGAAAATGCTGCGGGATTGTCCAGATAGATGGCTTGGGCGAAATAAAGGCGCGCATCATGGACAATGCCCCGATAAGGATGCGCAACCAGCCAGAGCACAATGAGTAGCAGGGCACCTATTACGACAGGGAGCTTTTTTTTTGAGAACAAAGAAGTTTCGTACATCGATATTTGCAAAAACCAATAAAGAAATCCCATCTGTCAAGGATGGGATTTGTGAATATCGAAACTTTTAGTTTTGAGAGTTTGCCACGGCGGCTGTCAGGAAATTCCTGGCGTCGGCTTGTGCTGTTTTATTACTGCTTTTTTGCATATATTGTTCGTAATTTGGAATTGCAATCGCCGCCAAGATTCCGATAATGGCTACGACTATCATCAGTTCAATCAGCGTAAAACCCCGCATATGTCTCATGGTTGTCCCCAACGTATCCCGACCGAGCAACCAAAGGGTAAGCAAGGAATATGCCAGAAGTCTTTACTGGTCTGCTATGGGGGCCTCTACCAACTGGTTGAAAAACTGTTCAAGATCCAGCCGGGGCCTTAGCTCAACAACACGCATGCCACGTTCGCGACAGGTATCCAGGATATTCCACAGGTCATTTTGCTGGACTTCGATGAGCCATTCTCCAGCACCGAGTGGCGTCGCCTGCGTGGGGGCATTTTCTCCGGCAATGCGTAACTGCAACGCGGTATCCGGCGCCTGTTCAAGCTCGGACAAATTGCCGAGTGCGCGTAACCTGCCCTGGTGGATGATGCCAAAGCGATCGGCCAGGCGTTGTACGTCATAGAGCACATGCGAAGAGAAGAACAGGGTTCCCCCCGCAGCATGAAACTCGCCCATCACATCCATGACCAGTTTGCGTCCAACGGGATCCAGCCCGGAGAGCGGTTCATCCAGCACCAGCAGACGTGGCTCGATGGCTAACGCGTGTGCCAGCGCGGCGCGCTGTGTCATGCCTTTGGAAAAGCCCCGAATTGGCTTGTTGGCTACTTCTTCCAGGCCAAAGCGGGCAAGCCAGCTTAGGCAGTGCTCTCGCATGGATGGCTTGCGCACTCCATGATAGGCGCAGCCGTAATCCATCAGTTCCAAAGGCGTCAGCTGATCAAACAAAATGGGGCTTTCGGGCACATAGGCGACGCGCTGGCGTGCGCGTGGCTGCAAGGCTGGTATGCCAAACAATGAGGCGCCGCCTTCATCAGGTGCCAGCAAGCCCATGAGTGCCTTGATGGTTGTACTTTTACCTGCGCCGTTTGCCCCGATGAAGCCAAATGCCTCGCCGGGCTGGACGGACAAACTGAGGTCGTCGAGCGCGACCTTGGTTTTGCGCCAACCGGCACGATATGTCTTTTTGAGGCGAACCAGCTCGATGGCTGTAGTCATGACGGTTATCTCAAGGCTGGGTTTGCGCGGGCCTGCGGGTGACCAAAATAGGCACCCCTTGCAGATTTACGGCGTAACCCAAATTGGTTGGATCAGCAGGTAGCTCGGCCAGTTCGGAGGGCACCAGATCGTTCAGGCTATGGATGGGTTGGCCTTTTCGCTTTCGGTAGCTTTCGGCTGCCGCGCGTAGAGCAAGTAGCCCCTCCACGCGAGCTGCCCTGCTTTGCAGATAACCGCGCAGGCCGGCGTGGGCCGTTTGCGATGCCATGGCGTGCAAGATGTTCAGCGCCTGCTTCGGGTTGTCCATATTCTCGGCCCAGCGAGCCGCCATCGCCTGCAACGCGAGTTTGTTGTTGCCTTCTACGCGTTCAGCGGCGGTTCTGATGGACGTGGCAGCACCCGCATAGTCCCCAAAAAAGTACTGCTGGTTGAAGCCATAGAAAAACGGTGGGTACATATCGGCGGGGCGCCCCCCTGTGGCGTTGTGCAACACGATCTGGGCCGCCTGTGCTTCTCCTTGCCAGGCCAGTGTCGCGGCGGCGAGGTAATAGTTATCTTCGTGCGCCGGATTGAACCAGCTTGCTTGCTGTTGAAGCTGGGCCTGGACTGCCACGGTTTCCGGGTCCGGGTTTTTGGTTGTGACCATGATGGCCCGGAAGACATTCAGGTTCGCGGCAAGGTAGCGGTCTCCGCCAGTCATGACCAGTTGCACCGGTACTGGCAATGCCACACGCAGGGTTCCTTCGTCACGCTCCTGTTCTGCACGCGGTGACCAATGAAGCCCGTAAGCGATATAACCGCCCAGGCATGCTACCCCTAGCCCGATGGTGATGGCTAAGCGCGAGCTCATGCTTCCTGGTGCCGCCAGTGATGAATGACCAACGCCAATGTCACGAGGATGCCGCAATAAAGGAGGGCTGGGATCGAGCCGGCGAGATAGCCGGGTGCCGCGGCATCGGGGTAGAGATAAGCCGCCCGCCAATCCAGGGCGCTGAGGTCGGGGATCAGCCACTTGAGCATTTTCAGGATCGGCAGATTATGTTCTCGCAATGCCTGTGGCGCATCGTTGCTGAACATCAGATAGGTAATCGCCGTATTCCAGCTTTTGGCCGCGATGGCGAACATCAGGCCAATGGCAAGTGGCAGGAAAGGGGTGCGGCTTAAAGTGAAAATCAGAACGGTAAAGCTGAGGATGACCAGGCTTTCCAGCCAGATGCCTAGAATCATCCAGAGAAAGGGCCAGCCGAAATATACCTGGCTACTGGCGGCATAACCCCAGTTGGCATAACGCCCGATAGCGGCAACGGGCAGTGCGAGCAGCGCGGCGGATAGCAGAAGAAGCAATGCGCAGCCTAGCCAGCGGCCGAGGAGATAGTCGCTGGGCTGCAGCGGGTAGGCCAGCATCCAGATCACATGCTTGCGCTCCCTGTCTTTTTGCAATAGTTCCTGAACCCAGATCAGGCTAAGAAAAAGCAGAGCGAAATGCAGGCCACTGATGGCAACATCGCTGGCTACAACCAGCGGTTGGCGGGCGGAAAATGCGCCGGCGAGCGCAGCGGCGACCACCATTCCCACACCTAATACAAAAACCAGCCAGGTTGCCCGGCTGCGTAGGCCGAGCAGAAGTGTAAATCGCAGGGTCAAGAACAAGGGCATCCATCACTCCAAAGCACAAAACCCTTCCACAGAAGGGTTTTGTGCGTGAGCAATTCAAAAACTTTGCTTACGATCCGCTACCAGCTGCTTTTCCTACAGCCGTTCCGGCATCCGCATCATCACAAACTTTCTCGGCACACGCATCCAGGTCGCGGACGGCACCACCTTCGGAGCTCCCGCCAAACATGCGGTTGCCCTTCACCGAAACAGCACCCACCGCTACGCTGGCGGTGCCATCTTCTTCGTACTTGAGTATCACATTGGCCGAGCACTTCATATCAAAGTTGTTGATAATGA
Source organism: Chitiniphilus eburneus (assembly GCF_005048205.1). Lineage (GTDB taxonomy): Bacteria > Pseudomonadota > Gammaproteobacteria > Burkholderiales > Chitinibacteraceae > Chitiniphilus > Chitiniphilus eburneus. Next base: position 172,649 of record NZ_SUMF01000002.1, on the reverse strand, counting down.
AGCCGGCGTTGTCTGCTACAGCGGTGACCGGCTGTGTCCCCGCGGCTTTGCCATCGCAAACATCCGCGGCAAATGCGCTAACGGAAATGGAGAGTACGCCAACCGCCAGAATGGTTTGAATCAGTTTCATGTTGCTATCTCCTATGAACCTATGTGCTTAGTTCTGCGAGTTGGCGACTGCGGCAGTCAGGAAGTTGCGAGCGTCGGATTGAGCCGACTTGTTCTCGCTCTTCTTGGTGTATTCGGTGAACTGGGGAATGGCGATGGCGGCCAGAATGCCGATAATGGCAACCACGATCATCAGTTCGATCAGGGTGAAACCCTTCTGAAGCTTTTTCATGTGAGAGCGCTCCTGTAGCGTTGTCTACCTCCCCGAAGGGGCGTGAAGGGTATTAAGCAAACCCCGTGCCATGTTGCAGGTGCGAGCTCCGCTGTGGTGGATGGGCACTTTCCGCAAAATCGTGTTGTTGGCAGAACAATGGGTGCGGACTTGGATGTAGGCTGGGTTTGCGTTATTATCGCGCTCCGCGCCGTTGTAGCTCAGTCGGTAGAGCAACTGATTCGTAATCAGTAGGTCGAGTGTTCGATTCACTTCAACGGCACCATAGGTTTCAGGCAAAAAAGCCCGCTTCGGCGGGCTTTTGCTTTGGTACTGTGGTATGGCGCCTCCTGTCGTCGCCGATCAGCGGAGTTTGTTTGTTCAGTCGCTTGGGCTGGCGGACCTATCGCTGAACTATGAAAAGTGACGAAAATCGTCACCTCGCCTTACAAAATCCGGCCGCTGCCTTCTTGCGCTCTCCAGACAGGAATCGATATGGCGATCCCCCGACAACCCGCGCGGCCTACCAAGCGAACACAGCTCGGTCGGGCTCTGTCGAAACTGGGCTTTTGTTCCCGCAATCAGGCCGAGGCCCTGGTGGTCGAAGGCCGGGTCTCGGTGAATCGCAAAATCGTGCGTGATCCGCTGGCGTGGGTTTCCTTGGAAGTGGACGTTTTCCGCGTGGATGGCCGGGAGATCGCCGTCGAGCGCAAGGTCTATCTGATGCTGAACAAGCCGCGAGGTCTGGTGACCACCGCGCAGGACGAGCAAGGCCGCGGGACGGTTTATGAATGTCTCGCAAACGCCCAGCTACCGTGGATAGGGCCTGTGGGGCGGCTGGACAAGGCCAGCGAGGGGTTGTTGCTCTTCAGTAACGATACCGGCTGGGCCGCCAGGCTCACTGACCCTGCCAGTCATCTGGACAAGACCTACCATGTTCAAATCGACCGGATCGCCGACGATTCGCTGCTTGATGCGATGATCCAAGGGGTGAGGATGGATGGCGAGGTGCTTTCCGCCAAATTCGTCACCCTGTTGCGCAACGGCGAGCGCAATAGCTGGCTGGAGGTTGTGTTGGATGAAGGACGAAACCGCCATATCCGCCGTTTGCTGACCGCGCAGGGGGTGGAAACCCTGCGGCTCGTGCGTGTGGCGATCGGTTCCTTGCCATTGGGAGATTTGCCCAAAGGGCAATGGCGGATGCTGAATGAGGAAGAGGTCGCCCGGCTGGCGGGTAGCGCTAACCACCCGTGAACTTGTGGTGAGGAAGGTTCTCCCACCGTCGGGAGCGTTTCTCCCCTACGCGAGCAATTGACAGGGCGCCCAAGCGGGCGCCCTCTTTGTCTGTAGAAATTTGAGTCAGGCCAACGCGCCCAGGCCCCATCGCGCCAGGAGCTGCGCTGTTTCGTGCAGCGGCAGGCCTACCACCCCGGTAAAGCTGCCTTCCAGATGGGCGACGAACAGGCCCGCGCGGCCCTGGATTCCGTAAGCGCCGGCCTTGTCCATGGGTTCGCCACTTGCCACGTAGGCGGCAATCTGGGCATCGCTCAGTGGCATGAAGGTGACGCGGCTTTCCGACAACACCGTTTCCACCTTGTCCTGTTCTGTTACGGCCAATGCGGTCAAAACCAGATGGGTGCCGCCGGACAGGCGACGCAACATCTGACTTGCGTGGTTCGCATCATCGGGCTTGCCGAGGAGTTCTCCATCCAGCACCACCGTGGTATCCGCGGCAAGAACCGGGTGCGGGGGCAGGCCTTGTGATTGAAGGGCCAGCCAGCCGGCCTGAGCCTTGGCGCGCGCCAGTCGCAAGACATAACCGTGCGGATCTTCATTCAGCAAGGGTGTTTCATCCACCGGCGCGGCAATACGTTCGAACGCCACGCCGATCTGGGCGAGCAGTTCGCGGCGTCGGGGGCTGGCGGAGGCGAGGTAAAGATCCATATCGGCTCGGATGAAATGAATGGCGCGATTGTAGCTGGGGAATACCGCTTATATATATATGGCGCCAGAGCGTCGCCAGGGCCGAATCTTCGAATGACCGGTGCTGGTGATATCCAGCCCGTATTGGCACATTCATTTATCCTATGACCACACCTTTTGCCGCGATCACTGCGCTCTTGGTGGAGGTGTCCACTACTTCGAGTAAACGAGCAAGTGGGCCATTCGCACGTACCGCCAGACTACTCGCGATGATAGGGATGGTTGTGCAGGATGCTGTACGCCCGATAAAGCTGCTCCGCCAGCAGCACGCGTACCATGCCGTGCGGCAGGGTCAGGGCGGATAGTTGCAGCAACTGGTCGGCTTTGTCCTTGACGCGTGGATCCAGTCCGTCGGTGCCGCCGATCACGAACACCACGTCACGCCCGTCGGTGTGCCATGTCTTCATGGCTTCGGCCAGCTTCATGGTGGTCCAGTTGGCGCCGCGCTCATCCAGCACGATCAGCCGGGCGCCTTGCGGAATGGCGGCCAGGATGCGGTCCGCCTCCTCGGCCATCACCTGTTGCGGCGTACGGCCGCCGGAGCGCTTGTCCGGTTTCAGCTCCACCAGCGAGAGCGCGAACTCGCGTGGCAGCCGTTTGCGGTATTCGCCGAAGGCCGCTTCGATCCAGCCCGGCATCTTGTGGCCGACGGCGACGATGATAAGCTTCATGCCCGCGCTCCCACGGCAAAGTCCGGACTTTAGCACGTGTCAGAACAACCCTTTCCGCCTGCCTCACCCCCTTTGCAACTGCTTGCTGTCGCCAATGCCTGGCGGGCGCAGGTCGTGATGACGCACGACGATTTTCTGGTGGCCTATAAACCGCCAGGCATGAGTTTTCATCGCGAGGGAAGCGATCCCGGCATGCTGGATGCATTGCGGGAGGAGGGCCACCAGACGCTCCACGCGGTACATCGCCTGGACCGGATCACCTCCGGCCTGGTGCTGGTGGCGCGTCATGGCGATGCCGCGCGTGAGCTGGGCCAACTATTCGAATCGCGGCGGATCTCGAAATGCTATCTGGCCATCTCCGACCGCAAACCCACCAAGAAGCAGGGATTGATCAGCGGCGGCATGGCGCCGGCCCGCAATGGAAGCTGGCGTTTGACGCGGGAGCCGACGCTGCGCGCGGTGACCCGGTTTCATAGCACCGCACTGGAGGGCGGAAAGCGGATGTTCGCGCTGTATCCCCACACAGGCCGCACCCATCAACTGCGCGTTGCGATGAAAAGTATCGGTGCGCCGATCCTGGGCGATGAGCGCTATGGCGGTAGCCCGGCGGATCGCGGCTATCTGCACGCCTATGCGCTGCGCCTGCCCTGGCAGGGTGGCGAGCTTTCGCTGGCATTGCCGCCAGCGGCGGGCGAGTTCTTCCTGCAACCGGCTTTCAATGAGCAGTTGGCCGTTCTGAATGAGGCGGGCCTGTGGGGGTCGAGCGGCACGTAACCGGTATGCCACGGCGGTAAGTTTGCTGAATTCAAACTGACAAAATTCGCCGATCTTCTCGCTGAAACTGGTGCTACACCATACCGCGGTCGAATAGCTAGGCGCCTGTCGCCCGGAACCCATACGCAAGGTCCATCCCGATAATGGTTGGCAGTCGGGGCCTGCTGAAAGTTATTGCTATCACAGCAAAACTGGTCTGTTCCTTCTCTCCATGTGGATACCAATTGTCGGAGATAAGCGTGAGGGACTGGGGTGCGCCATCACGCAAAAAACACCTGCGCGCCGGTTCGAGCCAACAGGGATGCGGCCTTCGGCGTCAGGGCACGACCCTCTGGATGCTGACACGCGGGATGGGGGCCAGGCGGGTAGGCGGAGGGGGCTCTTTGTTACTTACAACGCTGCGTTATGATGAGCGCCGGCGACGTTTGTAACAGTCGACAAGATCACTACAACTTTAACAAGGATGGAGCGATGAACATTCCGCGCATGCGCAAGCTATCGATGGCGTGCCTGATCGCATTGGGCACGTTCGGCCCCGTGCTGATGAACGCCTCTTCCGCCCACGCCTATGTGGCATGGGAAGAAGGGATCACCTATACCGCTGGCACCCTGGTGACCTACAACGGCGTCGATTACCAGGCCCTGGTCACCCATACCGCCTATACCGGCGCCAACTGGAACCCGGCGGGAACGCCGACCTTGTGGAAGAACGTTGGTACCAGCACATCGGTTCCAACCCCGACGCCCTCGCCGGTAGTCACTCCCACTCCCACACCCAAGCCGACACCGGTTGCCACGCCCGTGGTGACGCCGACCGCAACGCCGGTGGTCACGCCTAGCGCCACACCGGCCGCAACCCCCGCTGGCAACTGCGGCGCAGCCTGGGATGCCGGTACTGTCTACAACGGTGGCAATCGTGCCAGCTACAACGGCAACATCTATGAAGCCAAGTGGTGGACGAAGGGCGACAACCCCACGCAGTCCGGTGAATGGGGTGTGTGGAAGCTGATCGGCCCCTGCGGCGGTACGCCGACTCCGACACCGGTGGTGACTCCGACCCCGACGCCGGTCGTGACGCCCACGCCGACCCCGGTGGTCACCCCCACTCCGACGCCGGTCGTCACCCCGACTCCGACCCCGGTTGTGACCCCGACGCCAGTCGTTACGCCGACCCCGGTCGTCACCCCGACGCCTGCACCGGCTGGTTACAAGCCGCAGATCACCTACATTGCTGCACCGGCCGGTTATCCGACCGCCGCGCAGTTCACCGCCGCTGAAAACGCGCTGATGGCACAGGCTGGTACCGACGCCCAGGCCATCAACCGTATCCGCGCCGCGCTGCGCGTGCTGCCGGATGCCCAGGTGGAAGCCGTGGTGCCGGGCCGTGCTGCCAACCCGGACAACGTCAAGCGTGTCGAGCGCGTGATGGGTGAGGCTCGTTTCGACGAGATGTTCCCGATCCGCCACATCAACTACACCTACACCAACTTCCTGCGCGGCGTGGCCAAGTTCCCGGCCTACTGCGACAACTACACCGACGGCCGCGACGCCGATGCCATCTGCCGCAAGCTGCTGGCTACCTCGTTTGCACACTTCGTCCAGGAAACCGGTGCCAACTGGCCGTCGCTGACCGTCGCCACCGCGCGTACCTATCCGGAGCACAACAACCCGGTGCTGGCGACCATGTCGCAGAGCGAAGTCATCCCGACCTACCGGCAGGCACTGTGGTACCTGCGTGAATCGGGCTACAACGAAGGTTCGTCGGTCGGCGCATATCAGGATTGCTTCCGTGGTGCCGGCAGCTCGATCTTCTCGGTCTTCTACCCGTGCGCGCAGAACAGCCAGGGTAGCTTCATCGACTACTTCGGCCGTGGTTCCAAGCAACTGTCCTGGAACTACAACTACGGTCCGTTCAGCAAGTCGCTCTATGGTGATGTGAACGTGCTGCTGGACAACCCGGCTCGCGTTGCCGATACCTGGCTCAACTTCGCCTCGGCCATCTGGTTCGCTGTGTACCCGCAATCGCCCAAGCCGCCGATGACCTGGGTGGTGGACGGTACCTGGCAACCGAACGCGGTCGACCTCGCCAACAATATGAAGCCGGGCTTCGGCGCCACCGTGTTCATCATCAACGGCGGCATCGAGTGCGGTGGTGGTGGCGCCGAGAAGTCGCAGGTGCAGAACCGTATCGCGGCCTACCGGGACATCGCCAGCGTGCTGAATGTGCCGGTGCCGGCCGACGAGCCGCTGGGTTGCGCCAACATGAAGGGCTTCCAGTCCGGATCGGCCGCTGCGACCAAGACCTACCTCGACAAGAACTGGGGCTATAACGCCAACAACCCAGGTGGCGTGAGCTGGGCCTGCCAGTTGGTGGATTACCAGATGCCGTTCTCGCTGGCCAACCCGGGTGATTACCAGGCCTGCGTGGACTACATGTTCCGCGGCAAGGTGGTTCACAACGGGCAGGTAGTGATCGACAACACCAAGTAATCGTTGTGCTGTAAACAGAACGGCGGCCCACGGGCCGCCGTTTTGCATGGGTTGAATCAAGGAGAGGCAGGGCATGCCCCCTCCCCGATGCTGCGGTGATCAGGCGGTCACGGTACGGCGCATCAGGCTCAATCCCCAGGTCACCAGCGCGGCGAAACTGATGGCGCCACCCGCTACGCACACGCCATACCAGCCTGCCGCGTGATAGGCGGAAGCGGACAGCAGCGAACCGGCCGCGCCGCCAATGAAATAGCTGGTCATGTAGGCGGCGGTCATCCGGCTGCGGGCATCGGGCCGCAGCTTGTACAGCACGCTCTGGTTGCTCACATGCACCGCTTGTACCGCCAGATCCAGCACCAGGACGCCGACGACGAAGGCCGCCAGCGACTGTTGGGCAACGGCGATGGGCAGCCAGGACAGCAGCAGCAGTACCAGCCCCACCGTGGTCGTGCGATTGGCGCCACCACGATCCGCCATCCGGCCCGCCTGGGTGGCGGCCAGCGCCCCGGCTGCGCCCACCAGACCGAATAGCCCGATGGTCGCCTCCGAAAAATGGAAGGGCGCATTGGCCAGCAGAAAGGCCATGGACGTCCAGAGCACGCTGAAGATGGCGAAGGAAAACGCGCCCAATGCCGCTCGCAGGCGCAAGGCCGGTACCTCGGTGAACAAGCGCAGCACCGATGCCAGCAACTGTGGATAACTCAGCCCACTCGGTTCACGGTGTGTCGGCAAGGCGCGCCAGAGCGCCAATGCCGTCAGCACCAGCAACGGTGCCGCCACCCAGTACACGGTACGCCAGCCACCCACTTCGGCCAGCAAGCCGGCGGCGGTACGCGCCAGCAGGATACCCAGCAGCAGCCCGCTCATCAGTGTGCCGACCACCCGTCCACGCTGATCCGGCGCGGCCAGTGCGGCGCCGAACGGCACCAGCACCTGCGCCACCACCACGAACAAGCCCGTCAGCGCCGTGCCGATCAGGATCTGCGTCACGCTGTGCGCACTGGCGGTGATGGCCAGTCCGCATGCCGCCAGCAGCGTCATGCCGACGATCAGGCCGCGCCGCTCCATCACGTCGCCCAACGGAACGAGAAAGACCAGCCCCAGCGCATAGCCGAGCTGTGCCGTGGTGACGATAAAGCCGGCCATGGCTTCGGACATGCCGAAGGCACTGGCCAAGGTGCCCAGCAGCGGCTGCGCGTAATAGTTGCTGGCCACGGTCAGACCGGTGGCGAATGCCATCAGTGCCACCAGGCGCGGTGTCAGAACAGGGGGCGGGCTTGTCATTGCATGATGGCCAGATGGGAAAGGCTCTCAGTATCCACTCGCCACATTCATCTCGCCAATGTATTGTTTTCATGGTTTCAATCTAAAAATACGATGCCATGAATCTGCGGCAGATCGAATTGGCGCTGGCCGTGGCGGAGGAAGAAAACTTCACCCGCGCGGCCCAACGCTGCCATACCGTGCAGTCCGCGCTCAGCCACCAGATCGCCCGACTGGAGGAAACACTGGGCACCGCGCTGTTCGAACGCGGTGCACGCCGCACCCGGTTGACCCCCGCCGGGCAGGCATTCGTGATCGCGGCGCGCCGGTTGCTGCATGAAGCTGCGCGGTTGAAAGAAGAAGTGGCCGCCGTCGGCGGCCAGGTTCGCGGCACCTTGTCGGTGGGGATGATCTCCGCATTAACGGTTCTGGAACCGGTCGATCTGCTCGCCGATTTTCATCAACGGCATCCACAGGTGGATGTGCGCTTGCAAATGGGAATGAGCGAGACCATGCTGGTCGATATCCTGGAGCACCGGCTGGATGTCGCCTTCGTTGGCCTGTGGCCGGGCGAGCGCATCGAAGGCTTGCAGGCAAGGCTGCTGGAGGAAGAAGCGTTGGTGGCGGTGGTCTGGGAAGGGCATCCGCTGGCGACGCAGACTGAAGTGTGCCTGGCCCAGCTTGCCGCCGAACCGCTGGTCGATTACTACACCGGCAGTGGTGCGCGACGTCAGACTGACGAGGCCTTCCGCGCGGCGGGTTACGACCGGCACATCCATTTCGAAGTCGGACACGTGGATCTGCTGGCCCGCATCGTCCGGCGACAACTGGCCATCGGCCTGGTGCCGGCGCGCACCGCGCCCGGCCTGGGCGGATTGGTCATCCTGCCCGTACGCGACGCGCCGTCCCGCCGGGTGTACTGCACCTGGTCGCGCCACCCCACCCCGGCGGCAATGGTGTTCCTGGAACTGGCGCTGGCGCGGTTTCCCTGAGGCTGGCCTGGCTTGCCGAATCCGGCGCTTGGGTGAAGTGTGGCTTGCTCCGACGCGGGCGCTGCGCCAGCATGCAAGGGTCAATCTTCTGGAGTGGCGTGATGTCCGACGATATCCAGCTTGAAATCTGCGCCGGCTCGGTGGCTTCGGCGCTGGCGGCGCAGGAGGGCGGCGCGGTGCGGGTCGAATTCTGCGACAACCTGTTCGAAGGTGGCACCACACCGTCGCATGGCGCCATTGCCGCCGCACGCGACCGGCTGTGGATCACGCTCAATGTCATCATTCGGCCACGCGGCGGTGATTTCCTTTACGACGAAGTCGAATTCGAAGTGATGAAGCGCGATGTGCTGGCGTGCAAGAAGCTGGGCGCCGACGGCGTGGTGATCGGCCTGTTGACTGCCGACGGCGATGTGGATGTGGACCGCACTCGGCAACTGGTCGAACTGGCGGCACCGATGCAGGTCACCTTCCATCGTGCCTTCGACGTGGCGCGCGAGCCGCTGAAGGCACTGGAAGACGTCATTGGCGCCGGCTGCAATCGCCTGCTGACCAGCGGTCAGGCGCCCAGCGCGCTGGAAGGAGCGTTGTTGCTGGCGGAGCTGAATCGCATTGCCGCGGGACGGCTGGCGGTCATGCCGGGTGCGGGGGTTCGCGCCAACAACATCGGCGAGCTGGTCAAGGTCACTGGATGTCGCGAGTTCCATACCTCGGCGCGTGCTCCGCGTGTTTCCGGCATGCGCTGGCGTAATCCGACGGTGAAGATGGGCGCGCCCGGGCAGGACGAATACGAAATCCTGGATACCTTTGCACCGCTGGTGGCCGAAATCCTCGGTAATGCGCGCGCTGCACTGGAGTGAATACGGCATTCCCAACGAAAAGGCCACGGGGGGAACCGTGGCCTTTTTGCTGGCAAATCCACTCAGGACAGGAACAAGGTATAGGCCGGATTGTCGCTTTCCAGCCAGTACGGGTAGCCCAGCTTGTCGAGGAAGGCAGTGAACGCCGCGTCATCGCTATCGGGTACCTGGATGCCGATCAGCACCCGGCCATAGTCGGCGCCGTGATTGCGGTAGTGGAACAGGCTGATGTTCCAGTCGCCGCCCATCTGGTTCAGGAAGTTCATCAGCGCGCCCGGACGTTCCGGGAACTCGAAGCGCAGCAGCCGCTCGTTCCGGGCGTGCGGCGCCCGCCCGCCGACCAGGTGGCGGATATGCAGCTTGGCGGTTTCATTGTCGGTCAGATCGACCGCCGCCAGCCCGTGATCGGCCAGCCGCCCGATTAGCTCGGCCACTTCGGCGCGATTCTGGATCGAGAGCCCGACGAAGATATGCGCCACGTTATCGTTGGCGTAGCGATAGTTGAATTCGGTAACGTTGCGTGCGCCCAGCAGCGAACAGAAATCGCGGTATGCACCCGGCCGCTCGGGAATGGTCACGGCGATGATGGCCTCGCGCTCCTCGCCCATTTCCGCCTGTTCCGCCACGTAGCGCAGCCGGTCGAAATTCATGTTTGCGCCCGAGGCGATCGCCACCAACGTGCGGTCCTGCACATTCTCGCGGGCGGCCCACAGCTTGGCGCCGGCAATGGCCAGCGCGCCGGCCGGCTCCAGGATCGAGCGCGTGTCCTCGAACACGTCCTTGATCGCGGCGCACATCGCGTCGGTATCGACCAGGATCACGTCGTCCACCAACTCGCGGCACAGGCGGAAGGTTTCCTCGCCCACCTGCTTTACCGCCACACCGTCGGCAAAGATGCCGACCTGGGGCAGGTTCACGCGCTCGTTCAGTTTCAGGCTCAAGTACATGGCATTGGCGTCGGTCGGTTCCACGCCGATGATCTTCACCTCCGGGCGCAGACGCTTCACATACGCGGCTATGCCCGCGATCAGCCCCCCGCCGCCGACGGGAATGAAGATCGCATCCAGCGTATCCGGATGCTGGCGCAGGATTTCCATGCCGATGGTGCCCTGGCCGGCGATCACGTCGGGATCGTCGTACGGGTGGATGAAGGTGGCGCCGGTTTCCTCGGTGATCTTCATCGCGTGCAGATAGCAGTCCGAGAACGAATCGCCCACCAGCACCACTTCGGCACCCCGACGCGCCACGGCGTCCACCTTGATGTGCGGCGTGGTGGCCGGCATCACGATGGTGGCGCGGCATTGCAGCATCTGCGCCGACAGCGCCACGCCCTGGGCGTGGTTGCCGGCGGATGCACAGATCACGCCACGTTCCAGCTCGGCGCGGGTGAGCTTCACCATCCGGTTGTACGCGCCACGAATCTTGAAGCTGAACACCGGCTGCACGTCCTCGCGCTTGAGTAGCACCTTGTTGCCGATGCGGCGCGAGAGGTTGGGGGCGGGTTCCAGCGGCGTTTCCACGGCCACGTCGTACACGCGGGCGGCCAGGATACGTTCGAGATAGTCGGGGGTGGTTTCGGACATGGCGAAATGGCGGCAAATTGTCGGAAACCGTTGATTGTACAGGCTGTAAGCTTGGCCGTCTGTGCCATTCCGCGATCAGAATACCGGGGTGGATCAAGCACGCGCGCCGGCCACGTACCCGATCCCGGCTATCCGCCTGCGCGCCCCAGCGGTTCAGTGCAGGTAGGCCGCATCGGGCCATTGTGCCGCGATGGCCTCGACCCGGGGCAGCACTTTGAAGAAGGCGTCCACCACGGCGGGATCGAACTGGCTTGCGCGCCCCAGGCGAAGCGCTTCCAGTACGTCCTCGCGCGGCCAGGGTGGCCGGTGGACGCGGGCGTGGCCCAGCGCGTCGTAGACATCGAGCAACGCCACGATGCGCGCGGCCGGATCGATGGCTTCACCCGCCAGGCCCTGGGGGTAACCGGTGCCATCCCAGCGTTCGTGGTGCTGATGCGCGATGCGCGCGGCCAACTGCAAGGTGCGGTTACCGGCTTTTCCCATCAGGTCGCGGCCCAGCGCGGCGTGGGTCTCCATGATGTGCCTTTCCGCCTCGTCCAGCGTCGCCGGCTTGCGCAGGACAGCGTCGGCAATCGCGGCCTTGCCGATGTCGTACAACGGCACGGCAGCCTGCAACTGCGCGATCTCGTGCGCCTTCCAGCCCAACTCCTCGGCAAGCAGGCCGGCGAGCAGCGTCACCCGCCGTTTGTGCTGGCCGGGCGCCTGGCCGTGAGTTTCGACCACTTCGGCCAGGCGATGGATGATGTCGCGCTGGGTGAGGTCCGTCTCCTCGTGCTGGATCAGGTTGTCGAAGGCGATGGCGACATTGCGACAGAATAGCTCCACCAGCTCGCGGTCAGCGTTGGAGAGCGCCACCGGTCCATCGATGATCAGCAGGTTGGCCGCGCCATGCGGCGAGTGGAAAAAGCCGACGAAGTGGTCGTGGCCGAACACACTGCTGCCCTGGCGGATGGCCAGGTCGATGGCGGGACCGAAGCGTGACAGGTCGGCTTCGGCCAGGGGCTTGCCGCGCAAATCCGCATAGCCGCCGGTGGCATACAGCACGGTCATGCCCTGATCGCGCTCCACGGCTGATACCGCCCCGTTCACCACGACATACAGCGCCTCCTGTTCGAAAAACAACAGGGCCTGGAGCTGTTCCAGCACGCCTTGCGCGAATTGCTGCATCGATTGCAGGCGGAAAATGGTGGACGAGGCATCGACCACCTTGAGCAACCCCCGCCGGTTGGCCTCCAGCATCTGGCGTTGCTGCTCGATCAGCATGATGTCGCGGTAGGAGCGCAGCGTGCCCAGCACGGCGGTGTACAGCTTGTCGCGGGTGAGCTCGGTCTTGGCCTTGTAGTCGTTGATGTCGTAGCTCTCGATCACCTCGCGCTCCGGCGCCGCGCCAGGCTGGCCGGTGCGCAGGATGATGCGCACGCGGTGGTTGCCCAGTTGCTCGCGTACCAGGCGTGCGGTTCGCAGGCCTGCCTCCTCGGATTCCATCACCACATCGAGCAGGATCAACGCCACATCGTCGCGGCTGGCGAGAAATTCCACCGCCTCATGGCCGGAATAACAGGACAGCAGATTGAGGGGGCGCCCCAGGAACTGCACGCTGCCCAGTGCCAGTCGGGTCACCTGATGGATGTCCGGTTCGTCATCCACGATCAACACATTCCAGGGGTCGATCAGTGCCGCCTGTTCCAGCGTTTTGCTATCGTCGATCAGCCAGTCCTCGTCCGCAGTAATCTGCATGATCTTTTTCCTTCCAGGCATCTGAATGCCCAGTATAGAAAGGTGACCGTGGCTGGCGTGCGCAACGTCGGCAAAACTGTGTGGAGGGTTACCGCAAGGCACGCCACGTCTGGGCCGATGCGGCAAAAGGTGGTTGGGCGGAGGGCGTCAGACAGACGCATGGCATATGGCAAAAGAACATACAGGTTTGAAAGGGCTGTCAGAAACGGCGGCCTGGCCCCTGTGCCGTGCCGGTTGCGGCTAGCGGCGCTGGTTACCCAGTGCGATCAGCACTACGCCGCTCAGGATCACCGCCATGCCCAGGCCGATGGGCAGCGACATCGTTTCGTTCGCCAGCAGCGCGCCCAGTGCCACCGCGATGGCGGGGTTCACATAGGCGTAGCTCATCGCCAGTGCCGGACGCGCATGGCGCAGCACGTAGACGTAGGCGTTGTAGGCCACCAGCGAGCCGAACACAGTCAGGTAGGCCAGGGCGGCCCAGCCGTGCCAGTGCACTTCGGTCGGGATGCGCTCACCCGTTGCGGCGGATGCGAGCACCAGGCCGGCGCCACCGACCGCCATCTGGATCGCCGCCGACATCGGTCCGGCCGGCATGGCGATCCGTGCCTGCAACACCGAGGCGAATGCCCAGGTGGCGGCGGCGATCACGATCAGGATGAAGCCCTTGGGGCTGGCCGCCAGATGCGCATCGAAGTTGAGGATGGCCACGCCTGCCAGCCCCAGGCCGATTCCCACCCATTCGCCGGCGCGCGGCCGGCTGCCCCAGGCCCAGGCGATCAGGATCGCGAACAACGGGCCGCAGGCCACCAGCAACGCGGCCAGGCCGGACGGGACGGTTTCCTCGGCCACACAGACCGCGCCATTGCCCACGCCCAGCATCAATAGGCCCATGATGCCGGCGTTGCGTACCTCCACCCAGCGTGGCCACGGCACGCCGCGCCAGCGCAGGAAAGCCAGCATCAGGCCGCCGGCGGCGAGAAAGCGCATTGCCGCCAGCATCAGCGGCGGCAGTTCCGCCACCGCGATACGGATGGCCAGGTAGGTGGACCCCCAGACCACGTACATCAGCAGCAGGCAGGTCGGCAGCAGCAGGCGGGGGGTAAGGGTTTTCATCCGGGTGACGATAACAGGCCCGCGCCCGGCTGAAACGTCACAGCGGCGCTTTAAAATCGGCAAACAGCCCCAAGCTTGGGCTGTATTCGCAATCAGCCGCCGTTCGCCGCCATGAGCCAGATGACCCCGCAGGAAATCGTCCACGAACTCGACAAACATATCGTCGGCCAGCGCGATGCCAAGAAGGCGGTGGCCATCGCATTGCGCAACCGCTGGCGTCGCCAGCAGGTGGACGAGCCGTTGCGGCACGAGATCACGCCCAAGAACATCCTGATGATCGGCCCGACCGGCGTCGGCAAGACCGAGATTGCGCGGCGGCTGGCACGGCTGGCCGATGCGCCCTTCATCAAGGTGGAGGCGACCAAGTTCACCGAAGTCGGATATGTCGGCAAGGATGTGGACAGCATCATCCGCGATCTGGCGGAGATCGCCTTCAAACAGGTGCGGGATGCGGCGATCCGCCGCCAGCGCACCCGTGCCGAGGATGCCGCGGAAGATCGCCTGCTCGACATCCTGTTGCCGCCGCCACCGAAAAGCCCGTTTGCCAGCGTCGATGACGATGCCGAAACCGGCCGCGAAACGCGGCAGAAATTCCGCAAAATGCTGCGCGAGGGCAGGCTGGACGATAAGGAAGTGGAAGTCGAGGTCAGCGTCGCGCCTCCGGCGATGGATGTGATGGGTCCACCGGGCATGGAAGATTTCACCAGCCAGATCCAGGACATGTTCAAGGGCGCGTTCGCGGGCAAGAAAAAGTCGCAGAAGCTGAAGGTACCCGATGCGCTCAAGCTGCTGACCGACGAAGAGGCGGCCAAGCTGGTGAACGATGAAGACCTGCGCAGCGAGGCCGTGCACGCGGTCGAGCAAAGCGGCATCGTCTTCATCGACGAGATCGACAAGGTGACCAGCCGCGCGGAAGGCGCCGCTGGCGAAGTCAGCCGCCAGGGCGTGCAGCGCGACCTGCTGCCGCTGGTGGAAGGCACGACCGTGACCACCAAATACGGCATGATCAAGACCGATCACGTGCTGTTCATCGCCAGCGGCGCATTCCAGTTGGCCAAGCCATCCGACCTCATCCCGGAATTGCAGGGCCGGCTACCGATCCGCGTCGAACTGGCATCGCTCACCGTCGAGGATTTCGGCCGCATCCTCACCGGCACCGATGCCTGCCTGACCAAGCAATACCAGGCGCTGCTCGCCACCGAGGGTGTCGAGCTGGATTTCACCGACGACGGCATTCGCCGGCTGGCCGAGATTGCCTGGCAGGTGAACGAGAGCACCGAGAACATCGGCGCGCGCCGCCTGCACACCGTGATGGAAAAGCTGCTGGAAGAAGTATCGTTCGATGCCCGTACCGGTGCGATTCGGGTGGATGCCGCCTACGTGGAAGCACGACTGGGCGCGGTGGCCAAGGACGAGGACCTGGCGCGCTACGTCCTGTGATCGAAGCTGGGTTGGAGATTGACGATATCCACGTGCTGGCGCGCCTCGAAACCTACGTCGGTGTCATTCATGGCCGGCCCGGCCCCGTGACGGTGGTTGAACAGGTGACCACCGAACACGGTTGGGTGGATCAAGGGGTGACCGTGCAACAGATGCGAACCGTGTACCGCTTCAGCAACGGCGTGGCGATCCGGAAACAGGTGGAGCAGGATCTGGCGCCCAGCGAGCTGGCGTGTGCCGAATGCTGGATCACCTACGATGTCATGGCATCGCCGTTATTGCCTGTTCGCCCCGCGCGCAAGCGATTCGAAAATGCCTGCCGGGAGGCATTCTGGATGAAATATCACCTGGCATGAGGCGGCCCCGGCGGTCTCGCCGCATGATCTTCATTCGCGGAGATGTCGCGCCAGACGGATGCCGCTGAACTGCCAGCGCGCACCCGGTGGGAAGAAATTGCGATAGGCAGGGCGGATATGCTCGCGTGGTGTGGCGCAGGAGCCGCCGCGCAACACCATCTGGTTGATCATGAACTTGCCGTTGTATTCGCCCACCGCGCCACTCGCCGGCTGGAAGCCGGGATAGGGCAGGTAGGCACTGCCCGTCCATTCCCACACATCGCCGAAGCACTGGCTCAATCCCTGTTCCTGCGCGGCACGTGGGTGCAGGCGGCCACTTTCCAGGAAGTTGCCTTCGCCTGCGCGCAATGGCCACGCCGACGATGCCGCGTGTTCCCACTCCGCTTCCAGCGGCAATCGGGAGCCGGCCCAGCGGGCGTAGGCGTCGGCCTCGTAGTAACTGACGTGACAGACCGGCTCGCCCGGCGCCAGCGCGCGATCGCCGCCCAGCGTGTAGTGTCCGCGCAGATCGTCGTGCCAGTACAGCGGCGCCCGCCAGCCCTCGCGTTGCTGGGTATCCCAGCCCTCCGACAGCCAGAGTTCCGGGCGACGATAGCCGCCGTCCTCGACGAAGGCGAGGTACTCCGCATTGCTGACCGGGCGCGCCGCCAACTGGAACGGTTGCAGCCATACGCCATGGCGTGGCGACTCGTTGTCGAAGGCAAAGCCGGCACCGCGCCGGCCGGTTTCCACCAAGCCGCCGCTGAATGGCAGCCAACGGGTGGCGCTTTCTGCCACGGGCAGGGCTTCGCTCAACGGCCCATGCGCCGGATGGAGCGGGTTGCTCCAGAAATGGTGTTTGAGATCGGTGACGATCAGCTCCTGATGCTGCTGCTCGTGGTGCACGCCAAGCTCGATCAGGTCCAGCAGTTCGACGGCAAGCGGGTATTGCAATAGCGCATCCAGCGCCCGCTCCACGTGGGTGCGATAGGCGTGGATTTCCTCCAGACCGGGGCGCGACAGCACGCCACGCGCCGGGCGAGGGTGGCGCTGGCCGACACCGACGTAATACGAGTTGAACAACACGCGATAGGCGGGATCGAATGGCACGAAGTCCGGTTGCACCCGTTCGAGGATGAACGTCTCGAAGAACCACGTGGTATGGGCCAGATGCCATTTCACCGGACTGGCATCCGGCATCGATTGCACCATGCAATCCTCGGCGCTCAGCCCGGCCACCAGCCGCGCGGTATGGTTCCGCGTGGCGCGCAGGGCGGCATGCAGTTGCGCCTGCCGAGCCGCCAGGATGGGATCGCGCTCGTACCTCATTCCAGCGCCCCGGCCGGGGCGGCAAGGAACACATTGAACCAGCCGCGTTCGTCGGTGAAACGGTCGATCTGACCAAAGCCCGCCTGCGACAGCAGCTCGGCGAACCGCTCGGGCGTGTACTTGTAGGAATGCTCGGTGACGATGGTTTCGCCAGCCTCGAAACGGCGCTGCGCGACGCCCAGGCGCACGGTCTGCGCATGGAGCGCGACCAGATGCATTTCGATCCGGCTGCGTTCAGGGTCGAAGACCGCGCGGTGAGCGAAGGTGGCGGGCTCAAAACTGGCGCCGAGCGTGCGATTCACCGCGCGCAATGCATTGCGGTTGAACGCCGCGGTCACGCCGAGCGCGTCGTCATAGGCGGCTTCCAGTGTGGCGACCGCTTTCGGGGCATCGACACCGATCAGCAGCCGCCCATCGCGCCCCAGGTGCTGCCGCATGGCCTTGAGCAATGCCAATGCCTCATCGGGCTCGAAATTGCCGATGGATGAGCCGGGGTAGAACAGCACCGGCGTGTAGTCGTGCGCACTGTCGCGCACATGCGAGAGCGACAGTGGCCGGGTGAAGTCGGTGACGATGCCGACGAACTCGACATCGGGAAACCGCTTTGCGCCCCGTTCCAGCGTGTCACGCAGCCAGTCCTCGGCGATATCGACACCCACGTAGCGCGTGGCTGCCACGTGCTCCAGCCAGTCGAACGCCTTGGCACCGTCGCCACATCCCAGGTCCACCCACTGGCAGTTGCGCGGCAGCCTGGCGGCGATATCGCGCCGATGCCGGGCAAAGATCGCGGCCTCGGTACGGGTGGGGTAGTACTCATCCAGCGTACAGATGGCGCCATACAGCGCGCAGCCCTGGGCGTCGTAGAGGTGCTTGGGACAGATCCGCGCCTGCGGCTGCAACAGGCCGGCCAGCAGGCTGGCTGCGTTTGCGTCGGGGTCTTCCAGCGCTTCGATATGGACCTGCGGCGAAAAAGGGATATCCAGGAGCGGAACATCGTCGAACAAGCGCACATCGAGCGGGCTGGCTGGCTTCATGCGGCACCTCTGCGGGATTTTGAACTGGCGGTTCTATGCAGAAAACGTGCCGGAATATGGGTATCACGTCAGGCGGGAAATAACGACCGTTCGAACCTGTTTCATGTAGTTCCTACATGATGCGTTGCAAAAACTGCCTGGTTCGACCACCCGCTAGCGCATTACCCGCTTAAAGCAAGGGCAGCATTGCCCCTCACGCCGTTGCGCCCGCGCTTTCCAATCGAGGCAAGCGGGAGGTGTGCATGGAACTGCAAGGCAAGGTGGCGCTGGTGACCGGCGCCGGATCGGGGATCGGTCGCGCGATGGCGCTGGCGCTGGCGCGGGAAGGCGCTGCGGTGGGCGTACTGGCGCGCAGCATGGACAAGCTGAATGCCACGGTGGCGGATATCGCTCGCGCCGGTGGCCATGGGCTGCCCTTGATGGCCGATGTTGCCGACGATGCACAGATGGCCGCAGCGGTGGATCGGTTGCTGGGCGAATTCGGCCGGCTGGACATCGTTTTCGCCAATGCCGGGGTCAACGGTACCTGGGCCCCGATTGATCAGTTACGCCCGGAAGAATGGGACCGGACGCTGGCGACCAATCTGCGTGGTACCTATCTCACCCTGCACTACGCCGTGCCGCACCTGAAGCGCGCCGGGGGCGGCGTGATCGTGGTCACGGCGTCCGTCAACGGTACGCGCATGTTCAGCAATAGCGGCGCCACCGCGTATGCCTGCTCCAAGGCGGCGCAGGTGGCAATGGTGCAGATGCTGGCGCTGGAGCTGGCACCGGCCGGTATCCGTGTGAATGCAATCTGCCCTGGCAGTATCGATACCGATATTGCCGCCAGCAGCGAGCAGCGCGGCCTGGGCGCGATCCGCGCGGCGGTGGCGTATCCGCAGGGTCAGGTACCGCTGACCGCGGGCAAGCCGGGCAGCGCGGAGCAGGTGGCGGAACTGGCGCTGTTCCTGGCTTCGCCGCGCGCGGCGCACATTACCGGTACACCAGTGTGGATCGACGGCGCGCAATCGCTGTTGGTGGGGTAGCGGTCGCCGGCGGGTTGGGGCGAGGCTGGTTGCCGGGGGCGGAACACTGCCATTGCTGCCCGCAACCTGTTTCAACCCTGTGCCAGGCGTTGAAGATAAGCGCAGAACATGTCGGCCATGGCATCGGCGTAGGCGTTGATCTCGGCCGCGGCCCGGGGTGTTTCCGAAAACTGCTTTCCCACCGCGCCAAGCGTTGCGGTGATCAGACCACCAGCCAGCGCGCACGTGATCGCTGGGGCATCGGGCAGGACTTCCCGCATGAAATCCTGCATGGCGTGATCTCCGGCGGCCTTGGCCTCCCTGGCCTCGGGCGCATCCCGATAAAGCGGGGCTGCGTCATTGAGCGCCACGCGCATCCCGGCCTCGTCGCACTCCGATTGGATGAAGGCATGCACCAGCTCGCGCAGCCGGTCGAGCGGTGGTTTGCGCCGATCTTCGAGAATGGCGCGCAGCAGATCCGTGGTCTGGCGCCACTCGTCGCTTTGCAGCCGGAACAGGATCGCGGCCTTGTTGGGAAAGTACTGGTAGACCGAGCCGACGCTGACCCCAGCCTTCTCGGCTACCCGCGTGGTGGTGAAGCGCTGCGCACCTTCTTTGGCCAAAACCTGAACAGCGGCTTCCAGAATGGCCGCCACGAGGTCGGTGGAGCGCGTCTGCTTCGGCTTCTTGCGCGAGGTAATCTGCGGGCTGCGGCGTTCGGGCATGGATGAGGTGCTCAATGCGAATGGAAAAACATGAATGTTTATTCGTATTATGGCAGCACTTCCCACAGCACAAAAGCACACTCATGGCCACGCTGACTTCCAACCCCCTTGGTCCCTTGCTGGATCGCCTGTTCGCCGAGGCCGACGCCGCATCGCCGGCGACAGCGCGCGCGGTGGCCGATCTTCCCGACGCGGAGCAGGATCGCCTGATGCGCAGCAGGGTCGAGTACCGCGATCTCTACCATCGGCTGAAGGATTGCCCGCTCGCCGTCACGCGCGAAACCGGCAATCTGCTCTACATGCTGGCGCGCAGTAGTGGCGCGCGCACCATCGTGGAGTTCGGCACATCGTTTGGCCTCTCCACCCTGCATCTCGCTGCAGCACTCCGCGACAACTGCGGCGCCAATGGCCGCCTGATCACCAGTGAGTTCGAGCCTTCCAAGGTGGCTCGCGCGCGGGAAAACCTCGCGGCGGGCGACCTGCTCGATCTGGTGGAAATTCGCGAGGGCGACGCATTGCAGACGCTGAGTACCGACCTGCCGGCGTCCATCGACCTACTCGTGCTCGACGGCGCCAAAGCGCTCTACGGCGATATCCTCGATCTGGTCGAACCCCGACTGAAGCCAGGTGCATTCGTTGTCGCGGACAACGCCGACTACAGCCCGGACTATCTGGCCCGGGTGCGTTTGCCGGCGGGTGGTTACCTCTCTACACCGTTTGCCGAGGACGTCGAGCTTTCGATGTGGCTCGGTTGAGCGCTGGATGCGATCGCCGGCGGCGCGCCGGCACCCGGTCGGACCACGTCGGTGTTGACCTCGATCGCCGCCCCCCGCGACTTCTGTCGATCAGCGTGCCGGACTGCGCGCGCCCGCGCCGATGGTGAAGCCTGGAGATCGCCATGCCTTTCCTATTGAGCCGTGATGCGACGCAGTGGCGCCTGCTGCTGCTGATTGCCATTCTCTTCATTTCCTATCTCTGCATCGGCATGTCCCTGCCGGTGGTGCCGGTCTACATCACCGGCCAGCTCGGCCTTGGCAACGTCTGGGCCGGGCTGGGTGTCGGCATCGTCTTTTTCGCCACCATCGTCAGCCGGGGGCATGCCGGCAGCCTGTCGGATCGTCTTGGGGCGAAGGTGGCGACAGGACGTGGCCTCGCCTGCTACGTGGCGGGTGCGTTGGTTGCGCTGGTCGCGGGCCTGCCATTCGCATCGCCCTGGGTCGCTTTCCTCATCCTGCTGGCCGGGCGGCTGTTGCTTGGGCTGGGCGAGAGCCTGGTCGTCATCGGCGTGATTGCCTGGGGTATCGGCCTGGTCGGCCCCGCCCGTTCGGGCAGTGCGCTGGCCCTGATCGGCGCCGCTGTCTATGGCGCGCTCGCCGTGGGCGGTCCCATCGGCCTTGCCTTGTTCGAGTGGCTGGGTTTCGCCGGCACGATGGCGGTCAGTGCGCTGCTACCCGGCATCGGGCTGGTGGCGATCCGCCGCCTGCCGGGCGTGGCCGCCCACCCTGGCGCCGAACGCCCGCCGTTCCGTATCGTGCTGGGCCGCATCTGGGCGTACGGGAGCATCATCTGCCTGCAAGGCATCGGCTTTGCGGCAATCAGCGCGTTCTTTGTCCTGCATTTCCGGGCTCAGGGCTGGCCCCATGCCGGCTTGGGCCTGACGGCCTTCGGTGGTGGATTCGTGTTGGTTCGCGCGCTTTGCGGCCGATTGCCGGACCGTATCGGTGGCTTGCCTGTGGCCATCGGGTCGCTGGCGGTCGAGATCGTGGGGCAGGCGCTGATCTGGGGGGCGACCAGCCCGGCCCTGGCCCTTGCCGGCGCGTTCCTCACCGGTGTCGGCTGCTCGATGATCTTCCCCGCGATAGGTCGCGAGGTAGTCCACCGTGTTGCACCCCATTTGCGCGGCACGGCACTGGGTGGATTCTCGGCTTTCCAGGATATCGCCTACGGTCTGACCGGGCCATTGGCGGGTTTTCTGGCCGACCGTACCGGTTACGCCGACGTGTTCCTGGTGGGCTCCCTTGCCGCTGCGGCGGGGTTGGCGATGGCGATCGTCCTGCACCGGGCCACCACGCCGTGATGGCCTAAGTGGCACAAGCTGGAAGCAGGGCATGCCCGGCTGGGCATGGTGAAGCGAGCCCATTCGGGCTGCACGGGTGAGGCCAAGGGAAAAGGGTCACCGACAGGCCCAGCCTGGCCTATCGGCAGGGTAACCGGGGAGCGCTTGGTATCGCCTTCAAGTGTTCCCTGGGCCGGCATTGACGAACTACGCCGACTTGCCGGTACGAGTTGGCTCAATGGCGCTTAGGGCTCGGCGTCATTGAGTATCTTCGGGGCGCAGTGTCGAGTATGACCAGACGAAGCTTTCCAGCAGCGCGCTGGCGTCCGCATCGAACTCCTGTCGATAGTGGTGTTGATGCGGGAACGGGATGTCCGCGTCACCTGAAGTAAATCCGAGCGTATTGAGTTCCGCAGAGAATTTGGCGAGCGGACCGTACGCGAAAAGCTGATTGTGCCTATCCCAGACAATGGTGGCTTGCTCGGCCGGGGAATGCGCCCAAATGTCAAACCGCGCATCGGAGGACAAATAGCCGCCGAACCGCTGCATGAATTCCTGAAACTGCCCCAAGGAAATTGCCGGGCTCTGATAGCGGCCGGCATCGCCCTCGCCCCGAGGCGTGTGAAGTACGTAGAGCAGGAAATACGGCGGTTCCAGGCAACTGACGAGGTGTGTGAAAGGGGTGGGATTCCCGTCCGGTACACCGGCCAGGATTCGGGAGCCTCCATCCAGGGAAGAAATACTGTAGACCGCCTCGTGTGAGTACGGTGCCCAGCTATCCGCGACGGCATGAGATAACTTGTGCATTGAGCGTTGGCGTTGCGGAGTCGATAGTGGGTTGCAGCGAGAAGCCCCACATGGCGATGCAAGGGGATGAGGGGGACCGGGCGAGCCTAGCGCACCCGGAGTACGGCGGGCAAGACGCGCCAAATCGCGACGCCATGATTGGTGGCGAACCCCCCGTTTCCACGGCAGCGTCCAGCTCATTCAGACGAAGCGTCTGTCGCATGGCGGCAATTCGATACATCATGCGGCCATAACCGTACATGGAGTTCCAACGCAGGTTCATGAAAATACTCGCGCTCTCAGGCAGCCTTCGGGCGGCATCTCACAACTCCGCGTTGCTACGTGCCATGGCGCGCTTGGCGCCACGCGGTGTCGAGGTCAGTGTTTACCCGGGGCTCGGTGAGTTACCGCTCTTTAATCCGGATCTGGAAGCCAGTGATCCATTGCCGGTGGCAACGCTGCGTTCGCATATCGTTGCTTCGGATGCATTACTCATTGCCAGTCCGGAATATGCCCATGGGGTCACCGGGGTCATGAAGAACGCACTCGACTGGATGGTGGGATGCGAAGCCTTTGTTCATAAGCCCGTTGCACTTCTGAATGCATCTCCTCGCGCGACTCATGCGCAGGCGGCGCTACGCGAGACAATCTCGGTGATGTCTGCCCACATCGTCGAAGGGGCATCCATTACCGTGCCAATTCTGGGCTCAAAGCTCACTGAGGACGGCATTGCCGATCACACGGAGATTTCTGCTTCTTTGCGCATGGCACTTGCAGCGCTATGTGATGCAGTCTCGCGTGGAACGTACCAGGGCGAGTAAACCCAGGTGGGGCGGTATTGCTCGATAGGATGTGGCGCAGCAAAAACGGGACCTTGAAGGTCCCGTTTTGATGGGTATTGCCTGATTTCCAGGCAAACCAATGGGCCTGCACCGTGGCGGTCGATCAACCCGGCATGTGATCAGAGGCGCAATAAAGCAACAAGCGGCCGTCTGGCCGCTTGTTGCTTTATTGCATACCGACTGCATGCAGTCGGCTTTTGTGTCTGGTGGACCGAAGGAGGATCGAACTCCCGACCTCCGCATTGCGAACGCGGCGCTCTCCCAGCTGAGCTATCGGCCCAAGAACCGCAACGATAATGAAGCGCCCGGCGAACGTCAACCGGGCGCGGGGTCAGCCGAGCTGACCGTGGCAGTGCTTGAACTTCTTGCCGGAACCGCAGGGGCACGGATCGTTGCGGCCCACGCCGGCGTATTGCACGTCCGGGCCGCCCTGTGCGTGCATCGCGGCCAGGATGGCGGCCTTGATCTTTTCTTCGTCGCCGGAGGCCAACAGTGCTTCCATGTCGGCGTGCTGGAACTGCATTGCCGATTCCGGAACCGCGAGCGGCGCCACGGCGTCCACATCGGCCTGCGAGCGGACCTCGACGTTCATCACGATGCGTACCACGTCGCGCTTCACGGTATCGAGCAGGCCCTGGAACAGTTCGAAAGCTTCGCGCTTGTATTCCTGCTTGGGGTTCTTCTGCGCGTAACCACGCAGGTGAATGCCCTGGCGCAGGTGATCCAGGCCCGACAGGTGTTCGCGCCAGCTATGGTCCAGATGCTGCAACAACACCGCGCGTTCGAACTGGCGGAAGGTGCCTTCGCCGGCTTCAGCCACCTTGGCATCGTAGAAATCGCTGGCCAGTTTCTGGATGCGGCCCTTGATGGTTTCGTCCGACAGCTCGGGTTCGTCCTTCAGCCATTGCGCCACCGGGGCATCCAGGCCGTATTCGGACAGTGCCTTTTCCAGGCCCGGCAGATCCCATTGTTCTTCCATCGCGTCCGGCGGGACGTGCTGTTCGAACAGATCGTCGAAGAACGCATTGCGCATCGCGGCGATGGTGTCCGCCACGTTGTCCGATTCCAGCAGTTCGTTGCGCTGGGTGTAGATGGCCTTGCGCTGGTCGTTGGCGACATCGTCGTATTCCAGCAATTGCTTGCGGATGTCGTAGTTGCGGCCTTCCACCTTGCGCTGTGCGGATTCGATGGCGCGGCTGACGATGCCGGCTTCGATGGGCTCGCCTTCCGGCATCTTCAGCTTGTCCATCACGAAGGCGACGCGTTCGCCGGCGAAGATGCGCAGCAGCGGGTCTTCCAGGCTGAGGTAGAAGCGGCTGGAACCCGGGTCGCCCTGGCGGCCGGAACGGCCACGCAACTGGTTGTCGATCCGGCGCGATTCGTGGCGTTCGGAGCCGATGATGTGCAGGCCGCCGGCCGCCACCACCTTTTCGTGTTCGATCTTCCAGTCGCCGCGCAGCGCGTCGATGCGGCTGCGGCGGCTGACTTCGTCCAGCGCCTCGTCCTGCTCGATCACACGGATGTCGCGCTCGATGTTGCCGCCCAGCACGATGTCGGTACCGCGACCGGCCATGTTGGTGGCGATGGTGACCTGGCCGGGACGGCCGGCCTGGGCGACGATCTCGGCTTCCTTGGCGTGGTGCTTGGCGTTGAGCACGTTATGCGGCACGTTGCCTTTTTTCAGCAGTTCCGACAATTGCTCGGACTGCTCGATGGAGGTGGTGCCCACCAGCACCGGCTGGCCGCGTTCGACGCAGCCCTTGATGTCGACGATGATGGCGTTGTTTTTTTCGGCGGTGGTCTTGAACACCTGATCCTGGCGATCGTCGCGGATCATCGGGCGGTTGGTGGGGATGATCACCGTTTCCAGGCCGTAGATCTGCTGGAACTCGTAGGCTTCGGTATCGGCCGTGCCGGTCATGCCGGCCAGCTTGCCGTACATGCGGAAGTAGTTTTGCAGCGTGATGGTGGCGAGCGTCTGGTTTTCCTGCTTGATCTCGACGCCTTCCTTGGCTTCCACGGCCTGGTGCAGACCTTCGGACCAGCGACGGCCGGACATCAGGCGGCCGGTGAATTCATCGACGATCACCACTTCGCCATCCAGCACCACGTATTGCTGGTCGCGCTGGTACAGCGCGTGGGCACGCAACGCGGCATACAGGTGGTGCATCAGGCTGATGTGCTGCGCGCCGTACAGGCTGTCGCCCTCGGGCAGCATGCCCATTTCGGTCAGGATGGTTTCGACCTTCTCGTGGCCGGCTTCGGACAACAGGACCGAGTTGGCTTTTTCGTCCACCCAGTAGTCGCCGTCGCCTTCCTCGGTTTCCTGCTTGGCCAGTTGCGGCGGGATGGTATTCATCCGCACGTACAGGTCGGTGCTGTCCTCGGCCGGGCCGGAGATGATCAGCGGGGTACGCGCTTCGTCGATCAGGATCGAGTCCACTTCGTCGACGATGGCGTACGACAGTTCGCGCTGAACGCGTTCGCCGGGCGAGAACACCATGTTGTCGCGCAGGTAGTCGAAGCCGAATTCGTTGTTGGTGCCGTAGGTGATGTCGCAGCCATAGGCGGCCTGCTTGTCGTCGTGGGGCATCTGGCCCAGGTTCACGCCGCAGCTCAGGCCCAGGAAGTTGTACAGCCGGCCCATGGTGCCGGCGTCGCGTTGCGCCAGGTAGTCGTTGACGGTGATGACATGCACACCCTTGCCGGCGAGGGCGTTCAGGTAGGCCGGCAACGTGGCGACCAGCGTCTTGCCTTCGCCGGTGCGCATTTCGGAAATCTTGCCCTGATGCAGGGCGATGCCACCGATCAACTGTACGTCGAAGTGGCGCATGCCCAGGCTGCGCTTGGCGCCTTCCCGGCAGACGGCGAACGCTTCGGGGAGCAGGGCGTCGAGCGATTCGCCCTTGGCGATCCGCTCGCGAAACTCGTCGGTCTTGGCTTTCAGCGCTTCGTCCGACAACGGTTCGATCTGCGCTTCCAGCGCGTTGATTTTGGCGACGATGCTGCCGTATTGCTTGAGCAGGCGATCATTGCGGCTACCGAAAACTTTCTTGAGCAGAGTCGAAATCATGTCCGTTGCCAGCTTCCCGCTATTGGGCGGTGTTTTTAGTTAGAACAACGGCGGTAGGGATAACCCTCCGCCGCCTGTGCACGTTGTCTCCAGATGGGGTGTCCCGTCTGGATTTCCATCCCTCAATCGCTGACCGCCACCGCAGTCTGCGCCGTAATCGCTTCCGGCTTCATGAACCGCAACGGATTCTGGGCCACGCCCTTGTAACGGATCTCGAAGTGCAGATGCGGCCCGGTGGAGCGGCCGGTACTGCCCACCTCGGCGATCTTCTGCCCGGCGGCGACCTTGTCCCCAACCGCCACCAGCAAACGGCTGGCATGGGCGTAACGGCTGGTCAAACCATTCTCGTGGCTGAGGTCGATCATATTACCATACTGGGGGTGGCGGGCCGCGTAGACCACAGTGCCCGCGGCGGCGGCGTGGATCGGGGTGCCGGTCGGTCCGACGAAGTCGATGCCTTCGTGGAAGTTCTGCCGCGCGGTGAAGGGGTCTATGCGCCAGCCGAAGCTGGAGGACTGCAAGCCCGTGGCCAGTGGCGCGCGCGTGGGCAATTGCCAGCCTTGCGGGCGCAACAGCACGGTTTCGGCCAGCGTCATGTGGTCCAGATAGGCGTCAGCCTGGTCGGTGGATTGGCTCAGCAAATGTGAGACATCGCCAAAACTGAGCGAACGGTCGGGCTTTTCCAAGCCGCCCGTCGGCGCCGGCTGGTTGGAAAGGAAGGGTTTGACGTCGATACCGGTTTTCAGGCCAACCTGGCGAGCAAGGCCGTCCAGGCGTATCAGCTTGGCCTGCAACTCGCCCAGCTTGGTGGCCAGAACGTCGAGATCGGCGCTTTTCGGCGGCTGGCTCAGTCTGAACAGGCGTGGTGCTTCGCCCTGGCGCAGCAACATGCCCATGCCGACACCGACGGTACCCGCGCCGATGGCGATCAGCAGGCCGACGGTCGCCAGCGAATACGGTCCCAGGTGCAAGGCGCTGGAGAACCGGTTTGAAACCAGAATAATATTCATCGAACTCCCCCTCTCATGCCTTCTTCTTGATGCCAGCCCGTTCTTCGAAACCAAGGTTTGTCGGCCAGAACCGGCAGTTGTCGCGACTGGTGGCGCAAGTGGACGAACTCAATCGTCTGCTTGCCACAGTGCGCGGCACCTTGCCGCCCGCGCTGGCCGCCACCTGCATTGCCGTGGCGCTGGAAAACGGGGTGCTTCAAGTGGGCGTGACCTCCTCGGCGGCGGCCGCGAGGTTGAAGCTCTCGGGGGAAGCCATCGTGCAGGCCGTGTGTCAGGCTGGCTGGCACGCTACCGCAATCCGTCCGCGCGTGCAAGTTGAGTTACGGCAACAAAAAGCGATTCGCACCAAGGACTTAAGTATTCCCGCCGCCGCCGTCGAAGCCTTTGGGCAGCTTGCTGAAAGGCTGGATGCCGGACCGTTGCGGGAGGCGGTGCTGCGACTGGCGAAACGCCACGGTGGTCGCTAGAGCACGCCTTACAGTCGTGGGCTCATCAGGTGTTGTGCCGATTTTCGGATTCCAGTGATCGACCGCTGCGCGGAAGGTTCTTCGGCACTCGCATGACACAAAAAAATGCCGGGCTCTGCGGGAGCCCGGCAATCAGGGAGGAGATGAGCAAAATGCGGCGTCGCTCGGGGGAAGCGACGCTGAATCGCACACGGGATAAGAGTGGGGTCGATCCGGCGAGTTCCCAGCCGCGTCGTGAAAATTTACTGTGTCACTGCCGTGCTTTTCTGGGCCGGCGCCGCGCATTGGCGGGTCTTGTTTGGCCGCTATAATGCGCCCTCCTGACGACTCCCCCTGGCGTTCTCCGTATGGATATCTTGCTGCTGTTGAAATCACTGATCATGGGCCTGGTGGAAGGGGTGACGGAGTTCCTGCCCATTTCCAGTACCGGCCACCTGATTCTGGCCGGCGATCTGCTGAACTTCCTTTCCAAGGAAAAGCGCGACGTCTACGAGATTTTCATCCAGTTGGGTGCCATGCTGGCGGTGGTCTGGGAATACCGCGCCAAGATCGGCCATACGCTGGCGCGCGCTGGGCAGCCGGGGTCCGAGCGCAATCTGCTGCTGGCGGTGCTGATCGCCTTCGTGCCCGCCGCCATCCTGGGCAAGCTGTTCAACGAACAGATCAAGGCCGTGCTGTTCAACCCGGTGCCGGTGGCGATTGCCTTCATCGTCGGCGGTCTGGTGATCCTGTGGGCGGAAAAGCGCCAGCACACGGTCACGGTGGAAACCGTGGATGACCTATCGTTGAAAGACGCGTTGAAAGTGGGTCTGTGCCAGTGCCTGGCCTTGATTCCGGGTACCAGTCGCTCCGGTGCGACGATCATCGGTGGTTTGTTTTTCGGCCTGTCGCGCAAGGCGGCGACCGAGTTCTCGTTCTTTCTCGGCATTCCCACGCTGGGGGCCGCATCGCTGTACAGCCTGTACAAGCACCGCGACGCGCTCGACGTCGGCGATGCCGGTGTGTTCGCAGTCGGCTTCATCGCCTCGTTCGTATTTGCCTTCATCGCGATTCGCGCGTTGATCCGCTACGTATCCAGCCACACCTTCATTCCGTTCGCGTGGTATCGCATTGCGTTCGGCGTGATCGTATTGCTGACCGCCTGGACGGGCATCGTCGACTGGTCGATCTGAGCTACGGATCAAGACAAGGGCTGCCTCGGCAGCCCTTTTTTGTCGGTGGATCGCGCTTCAGATGGCCAGGCACAGGTATTTCAGTTCCAGATATTCCGTCAGCCCATAACGCGATCCTTCGCGGCCGAATCCACTTTGTTTCACGCCGCCGAACGGCCCTACCTCGTTGCTGAACAGTCCCGTATTGATCCCGACCATGCCGTACTCCAGCGCTTCGGCAACGCGGAACACGCGCGAGATGTCCCGGCCGTAGAAATAGGCCGCCAGCCCGAATTCGCTGGCATTGGCCAGGGCGATGGCTTCTTCCTCGGTATCGAATTTCACCAGGGCCGATACCGGCCCGAAGGTTTCTTCGCGGGTGATCAGCGCATCCGGTGGCACATCGGAAAGCACCGTCGGTGCATACCACGTTCCGCCCAGGTGTTCCCCGCCGGTCAGCAGGCGTGCGCCTCGCGCCGTGGCGTCGGCCACGTGCCGCGTCACCTTGGCGAGTGCGGCTTCATCGATCAGCGGCCCCTGTTCCACGCCGTCTTCCAGGCCGTTGCCCACCTTCAGTTGCGCTGCGCGTTCGGCCAGTCGGGCGGCAAAGCGGTCATGGATCGTCGCCTGGACGTAAAACCGATTGGCGCAGACACAGGTCTGGCCGCTGTTGCGGTACTTGGCCGCGATGGCGCCTTCCACCGCTTCGTCCAGATCGGCATCGTCGAACACGATGAAGGGCGCGTTGCCGCCCAGCTCCAGCGACAGTTTCTTCAATGTTGGCGCGCACTGCGCCATCAGGATTCGCCCGACTTCGGTGGAGCCGGTGAATGAGAGCTTGCGCACGGTCGGGTTTTCCGCGAGTTCCGTGCCCACTTCGCCAGCGGGGCCGGGTACCACATTGAACACGCCGGCCGGCAGCCCCGCGTCGATGGCCAGCGCGGCCATCGCCAGCGCGGTCAGCGGTGTCTGGCTGGCGGGCTTGACCACCATGGTGCAGCCCGCGGCCAGCGCCGCGCCGGCCTTGCGCGCAATCATCGCCGCCGGGAAGTTCCACGGTGTGATCGCCGCACAGACGCCGATCGGCTGCTTCAGCACCAGGATGCGACGGTCGGCTTGCGGATGTTCCAGCACGTCGCCGGCGATACGGCGGGCCTCTTCGGCGAACCACTCGATGAAGCTGGCCGCGTAGGCCACCTCGCCCTGGCTTTCGGCCAGCGGCTTGCCTTGCTCGCGGGTCAGCAGCGTGGCGATGTCGGCGCGACGCGCCATCAGCAGTTCGTACCAGCGGCGCAGGATGGCCGCGCGCGACTTCGCGGGCGTGGCGCGCCAGCCGGGCAAGGCGGCTTCGGCCGCGTCGATGGCGGCGCGGGTTTCGGCGCGACCGCAGCGTGCCACGTTGGCCAACACCTCGCCCGTGGCGGGGTCGGTCACGGCAAAGCGTGCCGTGGTGGCATGCCAGCGTCCGTCGATCAGGGCGTCCTGGCGTAGCAGGTCTGAGGCAAAGGTCATCGTCGTGCAATCCTTGGCAGTTTGTCCGGGTGCCTGGCCGCGCGTCGGCGCGTTTTCCGCTGGTGCGGATATTGTCGGGGTTGCGCCAGCGGTGCCGCGACCAGGTTTTATAGTGGGTCGTCCCTCCACGGCACGTTCGTCTTCGTCACGGACGAAGATCGCGTGCCGCGAGGATTGGAACGATGTTACGCCCCGGTATGGCGGGGCCAAAATCAGGAGAACTCACATGCTGGAGCAACTGGGTGGTTTGCTGGGGGGGGGATCGGGCGTCACGAGCCTGGTCTCCGATCTGTTGCAGCGCGAAGGCGGCGTGGCAGGGCTGGTCGAGCGCTTCCAGGCCGGTGGCCTGGGTGATGTGGTGCAGTCGTGGGTCGGCAGCGGCGGCAATCTGCCGGTTTCGCCCGAGCAGATTCAATCCGTGCTGGGCAGCGATGTGGTGCATCAACTGGCCGAAAAAGTGGGGCTGGACCCGCAGGCCGTGGCCGGGCAACTGGCGGGTGCGTTGCCGCAACTGGTCGATAGCCTCACGCCGGACGGCAAATTGCCGGCCGCGGGCGGTGGCGATGCCCTGAGCCTGGGGCTGGGCGCCCTGGGCAAGCTGTTCAGCTAGGCGACCGATGCGCCGCCGGCACGGCGCATCGGTGTCGGTTGGGCTGGCCGCGCCGGATCAGCCTTTGCCCGCGGCAAGATCCGTGTCGCCGTCGAGATCGATCTCGGCGGCTTTTTCTTTCAGCCATTCCTGCCACAGGATATTGCCGGCCAGCAGCAGTGTCGCCACCGGCTTTTGCGCCACGAAGCAGTAATAGAGGAAAGGCGAGGTCGCCAGCATGGTTTCGCCGCTGACTTCGGCGGTGAAGCCCAGCACGGTGCGGAACAGCGCATAGCTGGTCGGCAGCGCATACATCGCGGTGATCAGCAGCATGAGCGGTGTACGGTACAGATGGGGACGCTGACACCACAGGTAGGCCAGCACCGGGATCAGCAGCGTGGCGTGGTAATCGTGGCCGCGTGCGTACACCAGGAAGAACCACAGCGTGACCAGCGATACCGCCAGTTCCAGCGGTTTACGGCGCAGTGCGATGGCGCCGGCCAGCGTGACGATCGCGCCGAGCGCATAGCGCAGATAAAGCTGCGTGCCCGGTTGCATCATCTCGCTGAGGAACGATGCCATCGACTGTTCCTGGTTCCAGCGCGGGACGTTGTACTTGAGGAACTGGCTGCCGATCTCGAAGAACGGGGCCAGCGTTGCGTTGTGCCCAAGCTGGATGCCCTGGTCCAGCGAGTAACTGAGGAAGAACCACGGCACATAACCCAGCAGCAACGCCACTCCGATCACGGCGACGGTCTTCCACATGCCGCGCACCAGCAGCACCAGCCCGGCCGGGCCGAGCAGCGGTTTGCCGAAGGCGCTGACGATGAAACCCACCGCCGGATTGCGCGGGCAGAGAAACACCAGCATCAGCGCCAGTACCGCCAGGCTGTGGTATTGCCCCTGGTAGTAGAGCACGTACATGGGGAAGAAAAAGCCCAACAACGCGAACAGGATGTGATCACGCCATTGGCCGCCGCGGAAGGTATCGGGGTCGCCTGCCGCGCGGCGCGCGAAATGCACCAGGATGAACAGGTGCAGCGCGAGGTTGAACAGGTTGAACAGCCAGTAGCCCACGAACGGGGACAGATAGGACAGCGGCAGGCCGGGGAAGACGCACAGGTTGGGATGCGTGACCCACTGCGTGGCCCAGGGGCCGTAGTAGGAATAGGTTTCGGCGCTGGTGAAGACGTTGGTGCCGTGGCGGATGGCAAGGCCGCAGCGTGGCAGGGTGAAATAGTCGTAGCCCCGGAACACGCTGTCCGAGTTCGGGCTCAGGCGGTGCAGTAGCCAGAATGCCTGGCTGAAGAACAGCGCCAGCGCGCAGGTCAACCCGGTCCATAGTGGACGAAAAACGAGGGTTTGCCGGAGCGTGGCGGGCCGGTGGGGCCAGGTTTCGGTATCAGACCCGTTAGGTAGGGTCCTCCACCAGGTGGCGAGGTTGGTCATCTTCCATTTCCCTTCGAGAGAGCGAACCCGCTTCTGACGAGCGGTGTCCGTGGTTGCGCGCGGGCTTCCAGCCCTGCGCGAAATACAGTGGACGGCCCTTCGTCTCATCGAAGATGCGTCCCAGGTATTCGCCGATTACGCCGATGAAGAACAACTGCACCCCGCCGAGGAACAGCATGGTGACCATCAGTGTGGGATAGCCGCGCACCGCTTCGCCCATGAACAGCGTCTTACCGATGATCCAGAGCCCGTCCAGGAAGGCGAATGCGGCGGTGAGCAGGCCCATGTAGGTGGCGATTTTCAGCGGCCCGATGGTGAAGGACGTGATGCCCTCCAGCGCGAAGTTCCACAGCTTCCAGTAGTTGAACTTGGTGTCGCCGGCCGCGCGCGGGTCGCGGCGGTAATCCAGTGCGACCGACGGAAAACCGACCCAGGCGAACAGGCCCTTCATGAAGCGGTGCTGCTCGCGCAGCTTGAGCAGCGCATCGACCGCGCGCCGGCTCATCAGGCGGAAGTCGCCGGTATCGCGCGGGATCTTCACCTTGCCGGACAACTGGTCCATCACCCGGTAGAACGCGGCGGCGGTGGCTTTTTTCAACGCGCTTTCACCATCGCGATGCGTGCGACGCGCAAACACGGTGTCGAAACCCTCGGCGGCCTTGGCCAGCATGTCGGGGATCAGCTCCGGCGGATCTTGCAGATCGGCATCGATCATCACGATCCAGTCGCCGGTGGCATGGTCCAGCCCGGCGGTCATGGCGATTTCCTTGCCGAAATTGCGTGACAGATCCACCGATGCCGCGCGGCCGTCGCGCGCGCACAGATCGTCGATGATGCGCTGGGTGCCGTCGCGACTGCCGTCGTTCACATAGATGACCTCGCAGCGGTAGTCGGACAGCGTGTCGAACACGGCGGCCAGCCGCGCATGGAAGGTGGCGAGAACGGCCTCTTCGTTGTAGGCGGGTACCACTACCGACAGCAGTGGCGATGCGGCGGGGCCGATAGGCAGGCAGGCGTTTTCCATGGAAGCCTCTTGCGAAAGGAAGGAGGCCGGCGGGTTCATCCCCGGCTGTCCTTCAAAGCCGGCTCGCGATGGGCGCGGAACACCCAGGCGCGGCTGCCGAGGTAATGGGCGATGAAGCAGACCACCGTGGATATGGCTTGTGCCAGCAGGTAGTGCCAGTGCCCGTGGTCGACCATCAGTGCCATCAGCAAGGCATTCAGCCCCCACAGGCCGAGTACCAGCGCGTAATAGCGCGGTGCGGTAACGCGGTGCGCCTGCCGGCTCTGGAAGGTGTAGGCCCGGTTCAGCACATAATTGACCAGCGCGCCGGCGATCATGCCGAGGGTGGACGCGAGCACCACTGGCATCGCCAGCCGCACCAGCAGCCACAGCACGGCGAAGTGCGCGGCGGTGCCGGTGGCGCCGACCAGGGTGAAGCGGACCAGTTGACGCATCTCAGCCCAGCCGCGCGGCGAGTTCGCGGCCGATCTTGCGGCCTTCGCGCACCGCGTAATTGGTACCACGATCCTCGGGATAGATCTGCGCCATCGACGCCAGGTGGAAGCCCGGCAACGGCCCGGCTGTCGGCGGGATCAGCGTGCTGTAGTGCTTCTCCACCACCGGCTGCGACCAGCGCGCGCGCCAGACGTGATGGCGCTGGATCCAGCCGCGCTCCAGCTTGGGGAACATCTTTTGCAGGAACGGCAGCGCGTAGTCGAGGAATTCATCCGCATTCATGCGATACAGTGCGTCGGTGTGCGGCAGGTACTTGGACAGATAAACGATGCGCCGGCCGCCATAGGTTTCGGCCGATTCGAAGTTGGTGTGTTCGATCACGCCCACGAACGGGAAGCTGGGATCGTTCACGTTGAGCCAGTAGGTCTCGGACAGCGGGCGATCCAGTTCCAGCACCAGGCAGACGTTGGCGAGGTAATGGATGCGTTCCAGCCGGGCCACGTAGTCGGCCGGCGCCCAGTCGCGCACCATGTCGGCCACCAGCGGCAGGGCGGTGGTGGCGATCACGTGGTCGGCGCTGATGCCGCCGTTCGGGGTGTCGAGGTGCCAGACGTTGCCTTCAGGCCGGATCGCGGTCACCGGGGTGCCGGTCTCGATGCGACCGCCCAGCTCACGGATGCGCGTGGCCAGTGCTTCGGCCAGCGCGACGAAGCCTCCCTTGAAGTAGGCGAGGCGTTCCTCGCCGCCTTTGCCACGGCTACCGCCGCGCAGCTTGAGCTTGTTCCAGAACCACACCGCCGATACCTGCTCGGCCACCGGGCCGAACTTGCCCTTGAGCAACGGCTCCCACATCACCTGATACACGCGCTCGCCGCCCAGCTCCTTCAGCCATTCGGCGGCGGTCTTGTCCTCCAGCGCCATCCAGTTGTCCACCCCGCGCGCGCGCAGTGTCAGCAGGCCGAGGCGGATACGGTCGATGAACGACAGCGGCGTGAACTTCAGCAGGTCCAGCGGCGTGGACAGCTTGAAGAAGTTGTTGGCGTAGTAGACGCCGGTATTGGTCGGATTGATCGCCACACGATCGTTCAGGCCCAGCTCGTCGATCAGCTTCATCACCTCCACATCGTTGGTGAACCAGTGGTGGTAGAAGCGATCCAGTTTTTCGCCGCCGACCTCGAATGCCGCCGCCAGCCCGCCGAGGTCCGCTTCGGCTTCCAGTACCGTGACGGCAATGCCTTGCCTGGCCAGCTCATAGGCGGCCGAGAGGCCGGTGAATCCGCCGCCGACGATGGCGACACGGGTAGCGTGGGGAGTACTCATGACAGCTTTTCTCTTGGAAGACGGGTGCGGGAGGCGAGGAAATACAGGCCGCCGACCACGGTGGGCGGCAGCCACAGCAGGGCATGAACCAGGAAGGCGTAGGCCGTCGCTGCGGCCTGACCATTGCCGAGCGCGGTCATGGCGCGCACGGTGAAGTAATCGAAGGTGCCCACATAGCCGGGGGTGCTGGGGATCAGCGTCGCCAGCGTGCCTACCGGCAGCGCCAGCCAGCCCGCGGCGGCGGTGGTCAGTTCCGGCAGGGCCAGCGCGGCCATCCAGAACACCGTGCCTTCGGCGATCCAGGCCGCGAGCGACCAGCCGACCAGTCGCGCCATCGTGCTGCCGGCGGCCAGGTGGCCCAGTGTCGCCAGGCCGCGCTCGATCTCGGTGGAGAGCTTCTCGCCCAGCGTGGGCGACACGCGGCCGGCCAGCTTGCCCGCCAGCCGGGCCAGCGGCGCAAACAACTGCGGAAACAGCAGCAGTACCAGGATCGCCAGCGCGACCGTGATCAGCGCCGCGCTGCCCAGCCCGGCAAAGCGGCTGGCCTCCAGGCCGAAGGCGGCCAGCGCCGCACCCAGCATCACCAGTACCATCAGCAGGTCGAGCAGGCGCTCGACGAACAGCGTTGCCAGCACCGTGCCGGCACTGGTGCCCAGCCGGGCGTTGAAGGCGAAGGCGCGTAATACGTCGCCCGCGCGAAACGGCAGCACGTTGTTGGCGGCAAAGCTGGCCAGCAGCGGCCCGGCGCAATTGCTCCAGCGCAGGGCCGGGTTGTCACGCGCCAGCATGGCGCGCCAGCGCGCGATACGACAGGCATAGCCGACACAGAACATCGCCAGCGCCAGCGCCACCCAGCCGCCCCGCGTGCCGGCGAAGGCCTGCACCAGCGCGGCGGGGTCGATCTGCCGGGCGATCAGCCACAGGAAGAACACGGCCAGCAGGATGCCCAGGCCCAGGCGGGCCGCTTGCTTGGGTTTCACTTGCGGTCCACCACCGGGCTGCGCGACAGCGCGGGCGCGTGTTCGCCATAGCCAAGGTATTCCTGCACCACGTACAGCGGGCGGTGTTTGACCTCGTTGTAGATGCGGCCGATGTACTCGCCGAGAATGCCGACGCAGATCAGTTGCACGCCACCCAGGAACAGCACCGCGATCATCAGCGCGGTCCAGCCTTCCACCCATTCGTTGGTGAAGACGCGCATCACGAGCGCATAGAAGATGCCGGACAGCGCCAGCGTGGCGGCCGACAGGCCCAGCCCGATCGACATCTGCAACGGCTTGGTCGAGAACGACAGGATGCCGTCGGTGGCGAAGCGCAACATCTTGCGCAGCGGGTATTTGCTCTCGCCGGCGAAACGCTCCGCGCGCTTGTAGGGCAGGGCGGTCTGGCGGAAGCCGGCCCAGCTCACCATGCCGCGCACGAAGCGGTCGCGCTCGGGCATGGCGCGCAGCGTATCGACCACGTGGCGACTCATCAGGCGGAAGTCGCCGGTATCGAGCGGGATCGGCACGTCGGACAGCTTGTTCAGCAGGCGGTAGAAGCTGCGCGCGGTCGCCAGCTTGAACGCCGATTCGCCGGGGCGCTCGGTGCGCGTGCCGTAGA
The DNA here is from genome assembly GCF_005048205.1 of Chitiniphilus eburneus. Classification (GTDB taxonomy): domain Bacteria; phylum Pseudomonadota; class Gammaproteobacteria; order Burkholderiales; family Chitinibacteraceae; genus Chitiniphilus; species Chitiniphilus eburneus. Next base: position 135,681 of record NZ_SUMF01000002.1, on the reverse strand, counting down.
CCACGTCGTAGCCTTCGCGCCACTTGGCAACCATCTGGTGCACCACTTCGGGTGGATCCTGCAGGTCGGCGTCGATCAGCACCACGGCATCGCCGCGCGCGGCATCAATGCCGGCGGTGACGGCGATCTGATGGCCGAAGTTGCGGGCGAAGCCGATCACGCGGATGCGCTCATCTTCGGCGGCGAAGCTGCGCAGCAACTGGCGGGTGTGGTCGCGGCTGCCGTCGTCGATGAAGATCAGTTCGATGTCCAGGTCGGTGATTTCATCGCAGAAGGCATGCAGGCGCTTCATCGTCTCGCCGATGACTTCCTCTTCGTTGTAACAAGGCACCACCAACGAAAGCAGCTGGCTCATGGCTTCATCTCCCGCTTGATCCACAGCCCGGCGGGCGGGTTGTCGCCGAAAGGTTTCCAGTAGTAGTAACCGCCGATGGCCGCGTTGATGGTGGCCCAGGCCTGCGGCGCGGCATTGCTGTCGGCCGGCAGCCAGGTGATGTAGTCCACCCGGTGCCGCATCAGCCAGTTGGCGCTATCCGGCAACTCGCCGCGATAGAACGTCTTGATCAGGTTGGATTCGTTCCACACCTGTTGCGGCGCGCCGTGCCACAGGCTGACGTGGTTGGTCCAGCCCTGCATCGAAATCTGCTGCGAGAACATCGCGATCAGTGTCTGGTTGGTGTAGGCGTAGGCGTCGCCCTGCCAGGTTTCCAGCACGATGCCGCGCGGCGCGTTGGAAAGGTAGCCGATCAGGTCGCGGTTGACCTTGTCCTGGACAAACCATGCCTTGCCGTCCAGCTTGCCCGCGTCGGTCTTGGGTACGTACCACCAGTAACGTGCCACATCGAAGGCATAGAACGAGGTCAGGATCAGCGTCACCGCCGCCGCGGCGCGTACCCAGCGTTGCGCGCTGGCCAGCGCGATGGCGCCGCAGGCCAGCAAGCCGCCGCTGTACAGCCAGCCCCACCATTTCATCGTGGTGTTGGTACGGTCGTACTTGCCGCCGCTGGGGTCGTCCACATACACCATTTCGGACACCACCAGCATCGCGGTGAAGGCGATGACGAAGCACACCGCCAGCGGTCGGCTGCGCTTGTCCACCAGCGACAGGCCCATCAGCGCCAGCAACGGCCACCAGAAGATCACGTAGCGCAGCGCCGGGGTGTGATCCACCCAGGGCACCAGCTTGATCGGCGTGTTGATCGCCTGTGCCGCCAGCCCCGACAGGTAGGGGTAGACCAGCAAAGCACCCAGCAGACCCCCGCTGATCACCGCCTGCCAGTCGGGCGGCTCCCTGCGCCATTCGCGCCAGCAGGCCCAGGTGAGCAGCATCATCAGCGCCAGCGGGAAAATCCAGGTGTTGGTGATCAGCATCACCGGAATGGTCAGCGCGAACAGCCCCTGCGCCAGCCGGCGGCGTACCGGGAAATTGTCGGAGGCGGGGGTTTCCACCCAGGCCAGCAGCGACAGGCCCAGGAACAGCAGGAAGAAGCTACCCAGCGGCGGATGGTAGTCGCCGAGGAAGAACTGGTAGCCGAAGTTCTCCATCGGCAGGTCGTTGGGCTCGAAGTCCGGGCGCGGTTTGTCCTCGGGCTTCAGCTTGGGGAACAGCGCCCGGCCGAAGTCGGTGTTGACCTTGGTTTCGAAATTGCCGATGAAGCGCGCGCTGCCCCACATGTACTCGGTGGCGGCCCATTCCACCGGCTGATCGGCCGGCTGGCCGACGACGAAATGGATCAGCGGGGTGATGCCGGTGCCGCCCAGGCCGATGGCGATCACCAGCAGCCAGCGCGCCCAGCGCTGGGCCAGGAAGCGGCCGCTGAAATACCACATCAGCGTCAGCGACAGGCCCATCAGCAGGCCGAAGGCGATGTTGTAGGCGAAGCCCGGGTTCCAGCCGAACAGCCGGCCCATCAATGCCGCGCCATAGTGCTGGAAGGCGTAGTAGAAATCGAAGCGATACGGCGGGTACCAGGTATCCAGCGGCGGCAGTTGCTCGCCGGGATAGTAGTTCAGCATGAAGTAGAAGTCGGCCGCCCGTTCGCCCATGTTGGGCAGGATGTTGGGCAGCGCGAACTTCCAGGCGAACGCCAGGGCGAAACAGACGATCAACACCTTCTCGGCGCTACGGAACGCCTCGGTGCGCGCCTCGGCGCGGAACAGGTACAGCACGAACAGCATGGCGGCGGTGGTGAACGGCCACAACCAGGACAGGCGACCGAGGCCGAAAGCATGCTCGACCGCGCAGAGCACCAGCGTGACCAGCAATACGCCGGTGGCGCGGGCGATGGGGTAGGGCAGCCAGCGCCCGATGACCAGCGTGGTCCCGGCAAGGTGCAGCCAGAGCAGCAGCAGGCTGCCGAGGAGGAATATCGATTGCATAGGTGTTCTCTTCCCTGTCCGTTACCGGCGTTCCCACACGCCATAGACCACGCCGTCGGCGTCGCCCAGCGGGCGCCACAGGTAGCTGGGCGCCAGTTGCTGTTGCAGTTGGCCGAAGGCGGCCGGATTGCGGTTCTGCTCGAAGCGGCTCCACACCACGTAGCGCACATTGCGCGCGGTCAGCCACTCGGCGGCGTTGGGCATGGCGCCTTGATAGATCTGGCGCACGGTATCGGCGTCGCGCAGGATATGCATCGGCTCGCCGTGCCACTGGGCCACATGCGATGGCCAGCCGTTCACCGCCGGTTGCCCCGCGTGCAGCGCAAAGGCGGAGGTCGGCATGTAGGCACCGCCGTCGATGCCTTCCAGCACCAGCCCCTTCGGCGCGACGCGCAGGTATTCCAGGACACGGCGATTGGCCGGATCGCTGGTGAGCCAGGCATCGCCGGCCAGCTTGCCCGCGTGCGGTCTGGGCTGTTGCGCCAGGTAGTGCAGTTGCGGCAGCAGATAGCACAGCACCGCCACCAGTGGCACCGCGGCCAGCCAGCGCCACGCACGGCGCGGCGCGGCGATCAGCAGCGTGGAAAGCAGCGCGAGCGCGCCGGGGAACAACCACGACCACCACTTGAGCACGGTATTGAAGCGGTTGTAGCGATCGGCGCCGTTGTCGTCGGCGTAGATGGTCTCGCTGATCACCAGCATCAGCATCACCCCGAGCGCCACCCAGGCACCGAAGCGCGCGGAGGGGCTGTCCTCACCGAAGCGGCGGATCCAGCACAGCACCATCAGCCACAGGATCGGCCACCAGATCGCCAGCCACTGCACCAGCGGGGTGTGGTCTATGCCCGGAACCGGCCGGATCGCCAGCGCCAGCGAATTGAGCGAAAAGCGGGACAGGAAGGGATAGAGCAGCGCCAGCCCGATCAGGCCGCCGCCGATCAGCCAGCCGAACGAGGCCGACTTGCCCTGGGTAAGCCGCCAGCCGGCCCAGCCCAGCACCAGCAGCGCCTGGAGCGGGAATACCCAGCTATTGGTGGCAATGGCGGCTGGCACCGTGGCGCCCAGCAACAGCAGCAGCTTGCCGCAGGCGCTGTCCTCGCAGTGCGCATCCTCGCGGGTCCGCGGTGGCGTGCCGGTTTCCAGTCGCGCGATGATGGCCAGCGCCAGGAACAGCAGCAGGAAGCCGGCCAGCGGCGGATGGTAGTCGCCCAGGTAGATGAAGTAGCCGATGTTTTCCAGCGGCAGGTCGCGCGGCCCCCAGGGTTGTTGCAACAGATCGGGCGAGACGCTGCCGAACAGGCGGCGGCCCCATTCCACACTGATGCTCTGGTCGAACACGCCGGTGAAACGGGTATTCGCCCACAGCCGGGTGATGGCGGTGCCTACTTCCAGCGGGCCTTTGAACAGCAGTGGCAGCAGCGGTGCCAGACCATTGCCGCCGGCGACGGTGGCCGCGACGATCAGCGCGCGCCAGCCGGTGCTGGCCACCCAGCGCGATGCCATCGACCACACCAGGCTGCCCAGCAGGCCGATCAGCACGCAGAAGCCCAGATTCATGCTCCAGCCCGCGCTCAGGTGGAACAGACGGCCGATCAGCGCGGCGGCGTAGTGCATCAGCGCGTAATACACATCGAAGCGATAACCCGGCAGCCACTGATCCGGTGGCGGCAACGTCGCGCCATCCATGTAGTTGCGCACGAAGTACAGATCCGTCAGGTGCTCGGCGGTGACATCGATATTGGGATAGAGGAAGCGCCAGGCGAAAGCCCAGGCGAAGGGCAACAGGAATGGCAGTTCGTCGCGCCAGAAAGCTGTGTCGGCGATCTGGCGTCGCAGTACGAACAGCGAGCCCGCCAGCGTGAACGGCCAGAGCCAGCGCAGCGAACCCAGGCCGAACAGGTGTTCGACGAAAAAGCAGCACAGCACCACTGTGAACACGAGGGCGCCGCGTACCAGGTGACGATCCGACCAGCGCGCGCCGCCCAACTGGCCGAGTGCGGCCAGATGCACGAGCAACAGCAGCACCGTCAGGACGGTGAAGATCAAGCTCATTGGAACTCCTCCGAAGCGGGGCGTATGTTACCCCGCCTTTTATCGGCGTATCGCTTTGCGATGCGCGCGTGGTAGCTGACACTGCCGCGCCCGCCATTGCGCATAGCACAATGACAAACGAAAGCCGACAGGACGCTCCGTGTTGTAACCGGGGAGCTTACTACAAGGTGCGGCGGCTGCGTACCACGAGCGCCGCTCGTACGACCGACGCAAGGTGCCGTGCGGCGGCTGGCATGGATTTCGGGTGTTTCCGGCATGCGCCGGGCGAGGGCGTCCGCCATCGGTGCCTGACTGTGGGACAATCGTGATCCCGTTCACAAGGAATCCATCGGTCATGCAATGCAGGCCGGAATGCGGTGCCTGTTGCACCGCACCATCGATTGCCACCATGCCCGGCATGCCGGGCGGCAAACCTGCCGGGGTGCCCTGCATCCATCTGATGGCGGACTATCGTTGCGCCTTGTTCGGCCGGCCGGAGCGCCCGGCCTGTTGCGGTGGGCTTCAGCCCAGCCTGGAAATGTGCGGTAGCGACCGTGACGGCGCGCTGGCCTGGCTGGCCGAACTGGAGCGCCTGACAGCTCCTTGAAGCATGCGCCACGTGGCGCTGGCGACACCTATTGAAATAAGAACCTTTATCAATTAAGGTGCGAGCCATTCCCCGTGCATGCTTGCAGGAGCATCCCTGAATGTCCTTCTCCCTTTTATCCCGTCCCCTGGCCGCGGTTGCCGTCGCCGCCGTGGTGATCGTCGCACCGGCGCAGGCCGCCGAAGTCAACCAGCGCGCGGTACTCGAGCACTATGCGGCCATCGTCCAGACCAACTACCAGGACACCGTTGCGGGGGCGAAGGCATTGCAGGCCGCCGTCAATGAATTCATCGCTGCGCCGTCCGACGCGGGCTTGCAGAAGGCCCGCAAGGAATGGCTGGCCGCGCGCGAGTGGTACGGTCAGACCGAGGCTTTCCGCTTTTATGGTGGCCCGATCGACGACGACAAGGGGCCGGAAGGGCTGATCAATGCCTGGCCGCTGGACGAAGCCTATATCGACTATGTGGAAGGCAAGGCCAAGGCCGGTATCGTCAACAACCCCAAGGCCGCGCTGACTGCCAAGAACCTGCGCGCACTGAACGAGCGTGGCGGCGAGGAGAACATCGCCACCGGCTGGCACGCGATCGAGTTCCTGCTGTGGGGCCAGGATCTGAACCAGGACGGCCCGGGTGATCGCAAGTTCACCGATTTCGTCGATGGCAAGGCCGCCAACGCCGAGCGCCGCCGCACGTATCTGAAGATCGTCACCGACATGCTGGTGTCCGATCTGGAAAGTGTCGCCAAGCAGTGGGCGCCGGGCGCCAAGAACTATCGCGCGCGTTTCGTGGCCGGTGGCACCGAAAGCGTGAAGAGGATCCTGACTGGCATCGGTACGCTGTCGCGTGGCGAACTGGCCGGCGAGCGCATGGAAGTGGCCATGGACACCCAGGCGCAGGAGGACGAGCACTCGTGCTTCTCCGACAATACCCATCGCGACATCGTGACCAATGCCCAGGGTATCCAGAATGTGTGGGAAGGCCGCTACAAGGGCCGTGACGGCAAGGTGCTGGAAGGTGCCAGCCTGAAGGCGCTGGTCGCGCAGAAGAATGCCAAGCTGGCCGATGCCACCAGTGCCGACATCGCGCGCACCGTGCAACTGACGCAAGAGATCAAGCCGCCGTTCGACCGCGAGATCGTGGGCGACGAGAAGGCTCAGGGCCGCAAGCGTGTGCAGGCGGTGATCGACGCGCTGAAGAAGCAGGCCAGCGGCCTGGTGGAATCGGCGCAGGTGCTGGGCATCAAGCGCTTGAACACGTCTGTCTGATTATCGCGATACCGCGAAACGGGGCTGGCGCCTGCGCGTCGGTCCCGGGTTCAGAGCCCCCATCAGGGGGCTTCAGCCTTTGTAGAAGCAATGCGTATGTATAAGTGGTTGATTCCCGCATTCTGTGTCGCCGGCGTGGTCGTGGCCGGCGGCAGTGCCGTGCTGGCTGGATTCGATCCGGCCGAAGCGTTGCCGGGCGGCGAAACCGCAACCATCGACGACCATGGCAAGAACGCGTTTTCCCTGCCGGCGCCCGGCCTGACCGACAAACAGAAAACCGATTTTGTCATCGGCAACTCCTTCTTCAAGAAGGCCTGGGTCGAAGCGCCATCCTCCACCGCCGCGCGCGATGGGCTGGGGCCGCATTTCATCGCGCGCTCCTGCGGCGCCTGCCATGCGCTGGACGGGCGCGGCGCGCCGCCCGATTTCGAGAACGGCATCCAGGCCGAGCAACCGATGGCGTTGCTGATCAGGTTATCGATCCCTGGTCAGGACGCCCATGGCGGCCCGCTACCCGAGCCGGTATACGGCGGGCAGTTCAACAATGACGCCATTCCCGGCGTTGCACCGGAAGGGCAGGTGCGAATCCGCTACCGTGAAGTCGCCGGCCGGTTCGCCGACGGCACCCGCTATTCGCTGCGCCAGCCCAGCTACAGCCTGACCGACCTGGGCTATGGCCCGATGGATCGGCGGGTGATGCTGTCGCCACGCATCGCGCCGCACATGGTCGGCCTGGGCCTGCTGGAAGCGATCCGCAACGAAGATATCCTCGCCAATGCCACGCGGCAGGCTGCCGAGGGGCGTGGCATCCACGGCGAGCCGAACTGGGTGTGGGATGCGCCGTCCGGCAAGACCGTGCTCGGCCGCTTCGGCTGGAAGGGCAACGTCGGCACCATTGCCCATCAGAGCGCCGGCGCTTTCCGCGACGACATTGGCATCACCTCGCATGCCTTCCCGGAGCAGACCTGCACCGCCAGGCAGAAAGACTGCCAAGCCGCCCCCAACGGCGGCCAGCCCGAGATCGACGTGCGCAAGATGGATCAGGTGATCCTGTACAGCCAGTCGCTGGCGGTGCCCAGCCGGCGCGATCCGCAGAGCCCGGCTGTGTTGCGCGGCAAGAAAGTGTTCGCCGACGCCAACTGCGTCAGTTGTCACGTGCCGAGCTACACCACCGGCAAGCATCCGACGCTGTCGGCGTTTTCCAACCAGAAAATCTGGCCGTATACCGACATGCTGCTGCACGACATGGGCGACGGCCTGGCGGATGGCCGCCCCGACTTCAAAGCCAACGGCCGCCAATGGAAAACCCCGCCCCTATGGGGCCTGGGCTTGATCCCGGCGGTGAATGGCCATAGCAATTACCTGCACGACGGCCGTGCCCGCAACCTGATGGAAGCGGTGTTGTGGCACGGCGGCGAAGGCGAGGCAAGCAAGCAGTATGTCCTCAAACTCAACCGCCAGGATCGCGAAAACCTGGTGCGTTTTCTGGAATCGCTTTGATGGTTGATTGAAACCCCGAATCTTGAAACACAGAGAGTCACAGTAGGAAGGGCAAAACAGGGTTGAGCCGCACGTTCGTATGGATCGGCTGACGGTTTCCGCTGTGAAACCCCGTGTTCTCACTGTTCTTCCGTGGTTCAAGACTTTGGGGTTTTCCTCCAACCAGCCCGAAAAGACAAAGGATCGTTTCATGTTCAGACCGTTGCTGACCCTGATGGCGCTGGCGAGTGCCGCGCTGGTGCATGCCGAGGCGCCGGTGCCCGATGCCGCGTTTGCGGCGCGCTGGATCGAGCAGGCCTATCTGCCGCGCCACCAGGCGCTGGTGGCTGGCAGCGAACGTTTTGCCGAGGCGGCGAAGGCGTTCTGCGCCCGGCCGGATCAGGCGGGGTTGGAGGCAACGCGTGGTGCGTGGCGCGAGGCGATGCTGGCGTGGCGAGCCATGGATGGCGCCAGCGGCGGGCCCATCGTGCTGGAGCGGACCGGCCGCATGATCGACTTCCGCCCCACGCGTACCAAGGACATCGAAAAACGCATCGCCAGCGGTGCTGGGGTCGATCCGCACAATGTCTCGGTACGCGGGCTGTCGGCGGCCGAATACCTGCTGTACGGCGATGCCCAGCCACAGGCCCAACTGACGCGGCTGAAGGACAAGGCGCGGTGCGCCTATTTACAGGGTAGTGCCAGCCGCGCGCTGGAAGACGTGCACCAGCTCGATGCCGGCTGGGCGCTTTACGTCGAGCAATTGCAGGGTGAAGCCGATTTTTTCCGCAAGAACCTGTTTTCCGAAACCATCGGCCTGATGCTGAGCGGTATCGAGGGTGCGATCCGCCGCCTGCCGCGTGTCGAGGAAGCCCAGCCCGATGCCTGGCCCGACTGGCGCTCCGACCTGACGCGCGAAGCTATCGGCGTCCAGCTCGACGGCTTTGCCGTCGCCTATTTTGGTACGGGCGGCGGCGCCGGTCTCGCCACCTTCGTCGCCGCGCAGGGCCACGATGCCGTCAACGCCAAGGTCAAGGCCGCTTACGACGCCGCGCGCAAAGCGCTGGCCGCTCTGCCGGCCGACCGCGCGCGCAGCACCGAAGCGCAACGCGCTGCTTTGCGTACCGCCTTGTCGGGCCTGAAGCAGGTCGTGGCTGGCGACGTGGCGGTGGCGCTGGATGTGGTGTTGGGCTTCAACGACAGCGATGGGGACTGAAAGGCAGTGAGGGGTAAGGAGGAAGGGGTGAGGAGTAACGTCGGAAACCACGGCAACGGCGCGGCGATGGAGGCACGTCACACCTCACGCCTCACACCTCACGCCTCACCACCCGGATTTTCCCGTCGCCATTTTCTTGCCGCCTTGGGCGTGCTTGCGTTGCCGCTACCGGCTGTGGCCGGGCTGCCGCGCCGCACGCTGCTGGCGGCGGCCGCGGATGATGACGGGCCGTTCTTCGAGGCGGTGAATGGCGGTGTGCCGTTGCGGCTGCCGACGCGTGGCCACGGAATGTTGCCGATCCCGGGTAGCGACGAGCTGATCCTGGTGGCGCGGCGCGCGGGCTTCTGGCTGTCGCGCGTCAACTGGCGCACCGGCGCGGAGATCAAGCGCATCGCGCCTGCGCCGGGGCGTCATTTCTATGGGCATGCCATCCTCAGCCCCGATGGTGCCACGCTCTACACCACCGAGAACGATATCGAACGCGGCGCCGGCATGGTCGGCGTCTACGATGCGGCGTCGCTGGCGCGGCGTGGCGAATTCCCCAGCCATGGCATCGGCCCGCACGAACTGTACTGGCTGGTACCGGGCAAGACGCTGGCGGTCGCCAATGGCGGCATCCTCACCCTGCCGCAGTCGGGGCGCGACAAGCTCAACCTCGCCACCATGGAACCATCGGTGGCGATCCTGGACATGCCATCCGGCGCATTGTTGGCGCGGTATGCGCTGTCGGACCACACCCTCAGCCTGCGCCATCTGGCGCGCACCACCGACGGCACGCTAGGGGTCGCGGTGCAGGCCGAATCGCCGGATGGCCGCGATGTCACGGATACACCGCTGCTGGCCATTCTGCGTGACGGCGCACTGACGCTGGCGGAGCATCTGCCGGGTTGGGGTGGCTACGCCGCCAGCGTGGCCGCCGCCGGCAATGTCTTCATCGCCACCGCGCTGCAAGGCGATGCGATCCTGCTGTGGCGCAGCGACGGTGCCTTCCTTGGCGAAGTCGGCCTGCAACGGCCCGCGGGCATCGCCGTCGATGGCGAGCGGGTCTATGTCTCCAACGAACTGGGCCTGATCGCCGAGCTGGATATCGCACGCCGCCGCCTTGCTCCGCTGGCCACGCGCGCCGGGGTGAAGTGGGACAACCATCTGGTGGTGGTATGACGCGCCTGTACCGTGCCCTGGCCGCCTGCATGTTGCTGATCCTGGCCGGTTGCGCCGCGCCGCAGCGCGATGGCTGGCAGCCGGTGACCTTGCCCGGCGCGGTGCAACGCACACTGCATTCCAATCAGACCGGGCGTGACTATCGCCTCTTCGTTGCGGTGCCCGACGCGCCGCCACCACCGGGCGGTTATCCGGTGCTGTACCTGCTCGATGGCAATGCCACCTTCGCGCTGGCGGCGCAGGTGGCGCGCACCCAGCGCGGCCTCGATCCCGCTGTGGTGGTGGGCATCGGCTACCCCATCGATGGCGCGTTCGACGTGGTGGCGCGCGCCGAGGACTACACGCCGCCGCTGCCCGATGCCCTGCCGGCGGACGCGCCCCGGACCAAGTACCGCGAAGGTGGCGCCGCGCGCTTTCTCGACTTCATCGAACACACGCTCAAGCCCGACCTCGCCGCGCGCTGGCCGCTGAACCCGTCGCGACAGGCGCTGTACGGACATTCGTATGGCGGTCTGTTCACGCTGTACGTGTTGTTCAGCCGCCCTGATGCGTTCCAGTCCTATATCGCCGTCAGCCCTTCCGTGTGGTGGGGCGAACGCTGGTTGCTGCGCGATCACCCACTGCCAGCCGTCGATCACGTGCCACAGGTGTGGATCGGTGTCGGCGGGCTGGAGCAAGGCGGTGCGGATACGCCTGCCATGGACCGTGCCAAGCTGGCCGAGCGCGCGATGATCGACGGTGCGCGCACCCTCGCTGGCACGCTGCGGGCGCAGGGCATCGACGCCCGGTTCACCGTGCTGGAAGGGCAGAACCACCTGGGGGCGCTCTATGCCAGCGTGCCACGGGCGGTGTTGCGGGTGCTGGGCGGGCCTGCGGCCACTGACGGCCCGCCGAAACGAACACCCTGACCAGGAATTCCCATGCGTAGCCTTGCCTTGCCGTTTCTCTTGCTGCCGTTGCTGATCGCGTGCGCCGGCACGCCGCAGCCCTCCACGCAGGCGCTGGCGGCGCGCATCGCCGACAAACCGGTGTGGCTGCTCGGCGAGGTGCACGACAATGCCGAAGGCCATCGCCAGCGCGCCTATCTGCTGGCACAGCGCGTGCAGGCGGGCTGGCGCCCGGCCATCGCCATGGAGCAGTTCGACCGCGAGCGTCAGCCGGATCTGGACGCTGCGCTGCGCGACTGCGCCGACGCCGATTGCGTGGTACAGCGGGCCGGAGGCGCCAAGGCTGCGTGGCAATGGCCGTACTACACGCCGGTGATCGCGCTGGCGCTGCAATACCGCTTGCCGCTGCTGGCGGCGAACGTATCGCGGGCCGATGCCGCACGCGTGGTGCGCGAAGGATATGCGGCGGCGCTGGATACGGCGACGCTGCAAGCGTTCGGCCTGGACCAGCCATTGCCGGTGGATCTGGATGCCGGCCAGCAACGCGAGGTGGACGTCGGCCATTGCGGCCAGTTGCCCGCCAGCCTGCTGCCGGGCATGGCGCGGGCGCAGGTGGCGCGCGATGTCTGGATGGCCAGGGTGGTGCGCGAGCATGCGGACGGCGTGGTACTGCTGGCCGGCAACGGCCATGTGCGACGCGACCTGGGCGTGCCGCGCTGGCTGGCCGGCGTGCCGAGCGAGCAGGTTGTCAGTGTCGGCTTCGTCGAGGCCGCCGCGCCGGCAGGGCGCTTCGATGCCGTGGTCACGATCCCGGCTGCTGCGCGTGCCGATGCCTGCGCCACGTTGAAGGCGCCGAAGTAAGACGGGCAACCACCAGCCAGGACGCCGGTTTCTCCGGTGGATCAGTGTCTTGTGCGTGTACCCGGCGTATCGTTCCAGACCTGCCGTTCGGGCAGGTCATGCGGATCGGACATGGGCTTTTACTTTCAGTTGAGAATTATTCGCGTTATGATGCGTCCTTTCCGCGTGGCGATCATCGCGACGCGGCGGACTCTTGTCCGCGTTCATGCTTGTTGAGGAGTCGCTTTACCCATGGAAAACAACCCCTATGGCATCGCCGCCCTGTGGGCGCAGGGTGATGCGGTCACGCGTGGCGTGGCCATCCTGCTGCTGCTGATGTCGGTCGCCTCCTGGTGCGTGATCGTGATGAAGACCTGGCGCCTGGTGCACCTGCGTCGTCAGGCGCGTTCCGCCACCCACGATTTCTGGCATCAGCGCGATTTCGCAGCCGGGCTGGCCGTGTTGGGCGAGACCAAGGCCGAGAATCCATTCCGCAATCTGGCCGAGGAAGGCGCCGAGGCGGTGGCGCACCATGCGCACAACAAGTCGGACCTGCACGGCGCGCTGAATGTCAGCGACTGGGTGACCAGCAACCTGCGGCGCGGCATCGACGACGCGGCCCAGGCGATGCAGTCCGGCCTGTCGATCCTGGCCTCGGTGGGCTCCACTGCGCCCTTCGTCGGCCTGTTCGGCACGGTATGGGGTATCTATCACGCCCTGGTCAGCATCGGCGTCACCGGCCAGGCTTCGATCGACAAGGTGGCCGGCCCGGTGGGCGAGGCGCTGATCATGACGGCCTTCGGCCTGGCCGTGGCGATTCCGGCGGTGCTGGGCTACAACGCGCTGGCGCGCGGCAACAAGTCGGTACTGGCGCAGTTGAACCGTTTCGCGCACGATCTGCATGCCTACTTCATCACCGGCGCGCGTGTCGGCACCGCTTCGCCGGCGCCGACACTGAACGTGGTCGGGGGGCGCTAAATGGCCTTCGGTACCCTGAGCGACGACAGCGATGAGGTGATGAGTGAAATCAACATGACGCCGCTGGTCGACGTCATGCTGGTGTTGCTGATCATCTTCATGATCACCGTGCCGGTGATTAGTCATCAGGTGAAGCTGGATCTGCCGCGTGCGGTGAACCAGCCGCAGGAGCTGAAGCCGGCGCACATTTCCCTGTCGATCGATGCCAGTGGCCAGCGCTTCTGGGATGGCAAGCCAGTGGACGACGCGACGCTGGACGCCAATCTGGCCGAGGCGGCCAAAAAGGACCCGCAGCCCGAGCTGCACCTGGCCGCTGACCGCGAAGTGCGCTACGAATCGGTGGCGCAGACCATGGCTGCCGCGCAACGCGCCGGCTTGGCCAAGATCGGCTTCGTCACCGATCCCAAGCAGCAGTAACCGGACGGGCGGCGCCGCCGCCCGGCTGCCGGCACGGCGAGCGGCGCCCGCTATCGTCTTGAGTCTTTTGGGTTTCCCTCTTCCCCCTGCCGCACATCCCCCAGTAATCTTTCGCCATTACCTTCCTGTCATGGCCGGATCATGTGGAACCAGATTGCCCTCGCCCTTTCGACCGCACTTGGCCAGCCGGTAACGTTGGGGTCGCCGCGTGCGGTGGGAGGCGGCAGCATCAACAACGCCTGCCGGGTGGAAAGCAGCGCCGGGCCATTCTTCGTCAAGCTGAATCGCGCCGGGCGGCTGGGCATGTTCGAAGCCGAGGCCGACGGCCTGGATGCGCTGGGGCGGGTGATCCGCGCGCCACGCGCGATCTGTCACGGCGTGGCGGGCGAGCACGCATTCCTGGTGCTGGAGTGGCTGGACCTGGTGCGCCAGGGCGACGATGCCGCGCTGGGCGAGGCGCTGGCGGCCATGCACCGCAGTACCGCGTCGCGTTATGGCTGGGAGCGCGACAACACCATCGGCAGTACCGCGCAACACAACGAATGGATGGACGACTGGATCGCGTTCTGGCGTGAGCGCCGGCTGGGCGAGCAGTTCCGGCTGGCGCGGCAGAACGGCCAGCGCTTTGCGCAGGCGGACCGGCTGCTGGGGATGTTACCGTCGTTTTTCAACGGTTATCTGCCAGCGCCATCGCTCTTGCACGGCGATTTGTGGTCGGGTAACGTCGGTTTCCTCGCCTCGGGCGCGCCGGTGCTGTTCGATCCGGCCTGCTACTACGGCGACCGGGAAGCGGATCTGGCCATGACCGAACTCTTCGGTGGCTTCGGCCGTCGCTTCTACGATGCCTACCGCGCGGCGTGGCCCCTGGATTCGGGCTATGCCTTACGGCGCGATCTGTACAACCTCTACCACGTACTCAACCATTTCAACCTCTTCGGCGGCGGTTATGCCGACGAGGCCGAGCGCCTGACGGAACGGCTGCTCGCTGCCGTGTAGCGCCCGCAAGGCAGGGAGCGTTACCGGTGGATGAGTGACCGGGGATGACGCGTGGCAGACGTTCCGGTCGACCGTGGCCGGACAGGCAACCGGATAACGAGACAGAAGGATCGCGATGCAGGTTACCTTGCTGAAGATGACGACCACGGCGGATACCGCCCTGGTGCCTTTGCTGGTCGAACTGGTGGACGGCCTGCGCCCGCGCCGCGCCAGCGACGAGCGCGCCGCCATCCATAACGTGCAGGCGCTGTGCTACCTGCTCGAAACGCACCCCGACTACCGCGCCGCGTTGCGCCGCGCGTTGCTGTATCTGCTGTCCACCTGCTGGCAGGTGCCGCTCTATACCGAGACCGGCATCCTTTCCAACGAAACCTTCTTTGCCACGTTGCGCCGCCGCATCGGCCTGCGCCTGCTGCCGCCGGTGAGCGATCCGCACTCGCTCAAGGATCGCTTCGCCCAGGTGTTCCATCGTGGCGACGATTACGAGTGGCTGGCCAATGTGCCGCGCGAAAACTGGTTCGAACTGGGCCGCGCGCTGCATTTCGAGGAAGAGCAGGACCACGACAGCATCGCCCGTACCCGGGTGCAGATGCTGGAATCGATCCAGACCCTGTCATGCCGGCTGGCCGCCATCGGGCTGGAACCGGAGATCGTGCGCAACTACCCGGAAGTGCAGCGCTTCGAATCGCCGTTCGTGCATCAGAACATCGAAGCGCTGGCGTATATCGAGCGCTATCGCGCGGCAATGATCGACGAGGGGCTGCCCAAGGATGACGATGCGCAGATTCTGGTGCTGCTCGACCAGTGCGAGGCGCAGATCGCCAAGGTGCGCAGGAGCGCGGCACGTCAGGGCGTATCGGTCAGCCTGACCTACCACCTGATCCGCATCCGCCAGCACATCGAGCGCATGCGCCTGCTGCTCGACCTGGTCGATCCGGACAGCGACCGCGACAGCCGCGCCGAACGCCTGCTCTCGGTGATGATCGGGCTGGTACGGGCCGAGAACCGCAAGCACAGTATTCGCGACGTGTTCTCCGAGAACACCGAACTGCTGGCGCTTCAGGTGACTGAAAACGCCAGCCGCACCGGCGAGCATTACATCGCCGAAAACCGCCGAGAATGGATGAGCATGTTCAAATCGGCGGCTGGTGCCGGTTTCATCGTCGGCTTCATGTCGCTGGTAAAACTGCTGACCGCCAAGGCGCACCTGCCGCTGTTGCTGGAGGCGGTGGCATTTGGCCTGAACTACGCGCTCGGCTTCATGCTGATCCACATGCTGCACTTCACTATCGCCACCAAGCAGCCGGCGATGACGGCGGCCAAGATCGCGGCGTCGATTCATCAGCAGACCAACAAGAGCGGCAAGAAGCAGCTCGATCTGGATGAACTGGCACAGTTGATCGTCAAGGTGCTGCGTACGCAGTTCATTGCCATCTTCGGCAACGTCGCGCTGTCGATGCCGGTGGCGCTGGCGCTGGCGCTGGGCTGGAAATACGCCTTCGGCGCGCCGGTGGTCGATGCCGCCAAGGCCCAGCACCTGCTGCACGACCTCTCGCCCATCGCCAGCCTGGCGTTGTTCCATGCCGGCATTGCTGGCTGCTGCCTGTTCCTGGCCGGGCTGATCTCGGGTTACTACGACAACAAATCGATCTACAACAAGATCCCCGAGCGCATCGCCGCGCTGCCCTGGCTGAACAAGCTGATCGGCGAGTGGCGTACGCGGCGGTTGTCCGGCTATATCGAGCACAACCTGGGCGCGCTGGCGGGTAACTTCTACTTTGGCATGATGCTGGGCACCATCGGCACCATCGGCGTCCTGATCGGCCTGCCGGTGGATATCCGCCACATCACCTTCTCGTCGGCCTATCTGTCGTATGCGGCGGTGACGCTGGATTTCAACATCGGCCTGAATGTGTTGCTGATCTCGTTGGCTGGCATCCTGCTGATCGGCCTGACCAACCTGGCGGTCAGCTTTGGCCTGGCACTGTGGGTGGCGCTGCGTTCGCGCAAGCTGAATTTCCGCGCCACGCGGCCGCTGCTGGGCAAGATACTGCGGCATTTCTTCACCTATCCCGGCGACTTCCTGCTGCCGCCGCCCAGTCCCAAACCTGCGCCTGACGGCGTGCCGCGCCTGGAAGCGCCCATCGATAACGCGGAGACCGCGCGTGAGTGGATTCGATTACGTCGTTGAGGGGCTGGCCGATCACGGCTGGGCACTCTGTCATGGTTTCCTGGATGGTGCCGAAATCGAGGCACTGGCCGCGCTGAGCCGCGAGCGGCGCGCAACCTTCCAGCATGCGGGCATCGGCCGCGCCGCCGGTCGCGCGCTGGATACCGCCATCCGTGGCGACGATGTGCTCTGGCTGGACGAGGGCGATCCCGATGCCCAGGCGCTGCTGGAACGGCTGGCCGATCTCCAGGCCACGCTGAACCGCAGCCTCTACCTGGGGCTGGCAACGCTGGAATGCCACTTTGCCGCCTACCCGGCCGGCGCGTTCTACAAGCGCCATCTGGATCAGCACCGGGGCCAGGATACGCGCGCGGTGACCGTTGTCCTCTATCTGAACCGGGACTGGTTGCCGGAACACGGTGGCCAGTTGCGGCTCTATACCGAGGCGGGGCCGGTTGATGTCCAGCCGCAGGGCGGCACGCTGGTGGTGTTCCTGTCGGATCGCTTCGAGCACGAGGTGATGCCGGCCAATCGCGAACGCCTGTCGGTCAGCGGCTGGTTCCGCCGTCGCGAGGCGGCGGTACTGTGAGCCTGGACACCTTGTTAAGCCCGGCGCGGACTTACAATGGGGCTGTGGCTCAACGGGAGTAAAAATCATGGAAATCAAACGGTTGTGTGTCGTTGTCATGGCAGGCGCCATGGTGGCGCTGGCCGGCTGCGCCACCAGTGATTCGGCTAATGTCTACAAGCGCAACCAGATGCGCACGGCGGCCACGGTGCAGAGCGGCGTGGTGGAGCAGGTGCGCGAGGTGCGCATGGAGGATTCGACCGGTGTCGGCGCCGTGGCCGGCGGAGTGATCGGTGGCATCGCGGCCGGCCGCAACATCGGCGGCGGTACCGGGCAGATCGTCAGTGGCGTGATCGGCTCCATCGTCGGTGGCCTGCTGGGCAACAAGATCGAGGAAAACGTCATGGCCAAGCAGGCGCTGGAAGTGACTGTGCTGCTGGATAACGGCCAGCGCATGGTGGTGGTGCAGGAGGCCGACCAGCCCATCATCGCGCGGCAGCGGGTGAACCTGATCTCGGATGGTCAGACCACGCGCGTGGTGCCGTCGAACGAGCCGTTCCCGGCCCCGGCGCCGGAGGTCTCCACGGCGCCCATGTCGATGTAGCGATGACCGGCGCAAACAAGAAAAGGCAGCCTTGGGCTGCCTTTTCTTGTTGCTGGCCGCGTGCGGCCGCGGCTTACTTCTTCTTTGGTGCCGCGGCGGGCTTGGCCGCGCCGCGTTCCACGGCCAGCAACTGGTCGATCACGGTGAAGATCGTGCCGTCTTCCTTGCCCACCATGCCTGGCGAGGTGAAGTACTTGCCATTGACCACGAAGGTAGGCACGCCGTCGACGTTGTAGTCACGGGTGGCCTGGGCCGCCTTGTTCAGCGCCACGCCCATGCTGAAGCCGTTGTAGATGCCTTTGAACTTGGCGACATCGATACCCTGTTTCTTCACCCAGTCGAACAGTACGTCCTCACGGCGCAGTTCGATACGGTCGGCCTGCACTGCCTTGAACACGGCTTTGTTGTATTTCTCGGCGATGCCCATCTGGCTCAGCGTCACGAAGATCTTGGCATGGCCTTCCAGATCCCCCCGGCCCGGCCACATCACGTGTACGCGGCGGAACACGACATCCTTGGGCAACTTCTTGGCCCAGGCTTCGGTATAGGGCTCGATGGCAAAGCAGTGCGGGCAGCCGTACCAGAAGAACTCGACCACTTCCAGCTTGCCGGCGGGCACCGGTTGCGGCGTGGCGAGGCGCTTGAACTCGCGGCCTTCCTGCGGGGCGGCCAGCGCCACGCTGCCGGCCAGGAGGCCCACGGCGACGATGGCAGTCTTGAGGATGCGGGTAAACATCGGGTCTTCTCCTTGTTGGAACCGGGCACTGTGTGCCATCCAGCCGTGTGCCTGTGGCCATGCCGGCGCGGTTTGGGTCGTTTTTGGTTAGTTGCCGCGTACCACGGTGCTTTCCACACCATTGTTCTTGAGCTGGTCGCGAGTGCGTTCCAGATCGCCCAGGCTGTTGAACGGGCCGATCCGCACCCGGTGCCACACACCCTTGCCCGGCACATCGGCGGTGTAGATCGATGCTTCCACCCCCACCAGCGCCAGCTTGGCCTTCAGGTTGTCGGCATCCTGCTCGTTCTGGAAAGCGCCGATCTGCAGGTAGGTGCCCTTGGGCGCCTCGACCTTGGCAGGCGGGCTGGCCTCCGGCGCGGCAGCCGGGGCAGGGGTGGCGGCCGGCTTTTTGGCCTCGCTGTCGTCGGAAAGCCCCGGCAGCACTTTGTAGAAATCGAAATCCTGTTCCTGTTCCTTGGGCGCATCGCCGGTGGAACCGCCGGGATGCAGCGTCTCCGGCCCCTTTCCGGTGGTCGCGGCCGGTGCGGACGATACGGCGTCCGGTGGCGGTGATTTCTTATCGGTGAACGGGTTGCTGCCCCGGTTGAGGTAAATCGCCAGCACCACGGCGGCGGCCACGCCCCCCAGCAGCCCGATCAACAGACCGGTCAACAGTGACGATCCACCGCCGCCACCGCTCCTGGTTCCACGGGAGCGTTTCATATCCTTGCTCATTGCCTTGGTTGTCTCCATGCGTGGCCCATCCGGGCCGTACTGCTGTAAGAGCGCCAGCAAAATCCTTCTGGCTGTCTCGCCGTACGCTTTGTGCGATCTGCGATCGATCACCTGTCAGGGCGTTTCGTCCTGCCTGCCAGCCTCGCGACGCCAGGTTTTGTCAGCCGCTCTTGTCATTCCGTAACCGGAACATCCCGCCCGCCGCGTCCGCGTCGAGTGGAACCCCCGTAGCGGACCGCCTGTGGCGCACTAAAGTTCAGCACGCCCCTGCGGGCAAGCGGGTGATTATACGGTGGAAAGGCGCGGGCGCCAGGGTGGTCGACATGCTGCCATGCCACATCCCTCCGGGTTGTTGCTGCGGCGCACCCGGTCGCCCCGTATAATTCGCGTCTCGCCAATGCCGTACAGGATTCCCACCATGCAGGACGCCGCCAACAAGGCCTGGTCCGGTCGCTTCAACGAGCCCGTTTCCGAGCTGGTCAAACGCTACACCGCTTCGGTGACCTTCGATTGCCGCATGGCCGAGGTCGATATCCAGGGCTCGCTTGCCCACGCCACCATGCTCAACCGCGTCGGCGTGCTGTCGGACGACGATTTCCGCGCCATCCAGTCGGGCATGGCCGATATCCTCGACGATATCCGCAACGGCGTCTTCGACTGGTCGGTGGACCTGGAAGATGTGCACATGAATATCGAGCGCCGCCTGACCGAGAAGATCGGCGATGCCGGCAAGCGCCTGCATACCGGCCGCAGCCGCAACGATCAGGTTGCCACCGATATCCGCCTGTACCTGCGTGGCGGTATCGATGCCACGTTGCGCCAGATCGCCGAGGTGCAGACATCGCTGGTGCTGCTGGCCGAGCAGCACGCCGATACCGTGATGCCGGGCTTCACCCACTTGCAGGTGGCGCAGCCGGTGACGTTCGGCCACCACATGCTGGCCTACGTGGAAATGCTGGGCCGCGATAGCGAGCGCTTCGCCGATGCGCGCCGGCGCGTCAACCGCCTGCCGCTGGGCGCTGCCGCGCTGGCCGGCACCACCTATCCCATCGACCGCCGTATGACGGCGGAACTGCTGGGCTTCGACGGGGTGTGCGAAAACTCGCTGGACGCGGTGTCCGATCGCGACTTCGCCATCGAGTTCACCGCCGCCGCCGCGCTGACGATGACGCACCTGTCGCGCCTGTCCGAGGAACTGATCATCTGGATGAGCCCGCGATTTGGTTTCATCGATATCGCCGATCGCTTCTGTACCGGTAGCTCGATCATGCCGCAGAAGAAGAACCCGGACGTGCCCGAGCTGGTACGGGGCAAGACCGGCCGCGTCAATGGCCACCTGGTTGCGTTGCTGACGCTGATGAAGGGTCAGCCGCTGGCGTACAACAAGGACAATCAGGAAGACAAAGAGCCGTTGTTCGATACGCTCGACACACTGTCCGACACGCTGCGCATCTACGCGGACATGATGCGCGGCATCACCGTGAAGCCCGAAGCCATGGAGCGTGCGGTGCGCCAGGGCTTTGCCACCGCCACCGACCTGGCCGACTACCTGGTCAAGCGCGGCCTGCCGTTCCGCGATGCGCACGAGGCCGTGGCGCTGGCGGTGCGTTATGCCGAGGACAAGAAGAAGGATCTGGCCGATCTGTCGCTGATCGAGCTGCAAAGCTTCTCGCCGTTGATCGAGAACAGTGTGTTCGACGTGCTCACTCCCGACGGTAGCCTGGCTGCGCGCGACCACGTGGGCGGCACCGCGCCGGCGCAGGTGCGGGCGCAAGTGGCACGCTGGAAGGAAAAGCTCGCACTGTGAGCGGCTGAAAAGCCGCGATCCGGTGCCGGGAGTACCCGGCAGGCGATCCCCGCCGGCCCACCTTGCGTGGCTGCCGGCGTTTCTTTTTGAACAGGCCCATCCGCATGCCCATCACCTGGACCTGGCGCGCGCTCGCCGAGTTCGACGCCCTGTCATTGTTCGACTACCTGCGGTTGCGCCAGCAGGTATTCATCGTCGAACAGACCTGCGCCTATCCCGACCTGGACGACTACGATGTGCACTCGGCGCACCTGACCGGCCACGATGCCGAGGGCCGGTTGCTGGCCTGCCTGCGGCTGGTGCCACCGGGGCTGAAGTACGCCGAGCCGTCGATCGGGCGGGTGGTGGTGGCGCCGATCGCGCGCGGCACCGGTGCGGGGCATCTGCTGGTGGCGGAAGGCCTGGCCCATGCCGCGCGCTGCTACCCGGGCGCCGGGCACCGTATTGGCGCGCAGGCGCATCTCGCTGGCTTCTATGGCAGGCATGGGTTTGTGCCGGTGGGCGAGCGCTACGACGAAGACGGCATCGATCACGTGGACATGCTGTTGCCGCCGGGTTTTGCCGGCTAGTTGATCCATGCCCGACGTGCGCTTTGCAGCCCCTCGCCCCGTCACGTAGTCACCAAGTTTGACACTACGCAATTTCATCATCGGCCGGGCGGATTAGGGTTTCGCCACCCCTGGCCCGCGTGTGCCCACTGTCCCACCGTTGCATCCACCGTCACACGCCCTGCGTGCCCGTGCGTGGCACGATCCAACAAGGAGCCGTTGATGAAAGTGGAATTCCATCCCATGACCGAGGCCGATATCCCCGCCTTGATTTCCCCGATGACCCGGGCGTTCGACGACGACGCGCGACGCTTTCTGGGCCAGCAGCGGGGCGGCCCCGACGGCTATGACGACGGTTCGTTCCTGCGCCGCTATGGCTTGCGGGATCATGCGTCGTCGCCTTACACCATCATGGTCAACGGCAGCCCGGTGGGGGCCTTCATCGTTTACTGGCGACGCCATGGTGAAAGCGTGCTGGGCAACCTGTTCCTCGACCCGTCGGTGCAGGATCGCGGCATCGGCCTGGAAACCTGGCGCTACATCGAAAGCCAGTTCCCTTCCCGCGCCTGGCGCCTGGAAACCCCCTCCTGGGCGGTTCGCAATCACTACTTCTACGAAAAGTGCGGCTTCCGGCGCATCGGTCAGGATGATCGTCAGGTCATCTACGGCAAGAGCCAGTAGCCGCCGCCGGTCGCGACCAGCCTTCCGTTGCCGTCGTGGCCGCGCTGTCTATGATTAGGGCGGTGCACGACAGGGGTTATCGCGATCCGGCATGTCGGTAAAGCGACAGGAAGCCCATACGCATCGTTGGCGAAAACCCGTATAAATCATTGCGCTAACGCAAGCTATGTACCGCATGGTGGGGAATCACCTGATTCCGCAAAGCTGACGGCTTATCAAGATGGCGGACTGTCCGGGATCTCCGGCCCACCTCGTTTCGTCCGGCAAAGGAGCTTTACATGAATAAATACAGTCTGGCGCTCGGCGCCCTGCTTACCCTGTCGGCCGGCGGCGCCATGGCGGCCGGCACGCTGGTGTTCTGCTCGGAAGGCAGCCCGGCTGGTTTCGACCCGGCGCGTTATACCACCGGCACGGATTTCGATGCCTCCGCCGAGACCGTCTTCAACCGCCTGACCGAATTCGTGCGCGGCGAAACCGGTATCCGCCCGGCGCTGGCTGAAAAGTGGGCCGTCACCCCGGATGGCCTGACCTATACCTTCACGCTGCGCAAGGGCGTGAAGTTCCACACCACCCCCTATTTCAAGCCCACGCGCGACTTCAATGCCGACGATGTGGTGTTCACCTTCCAGCGCCTGATCGACAAGAACCACCCGTTCAACAAGGCTGCGCCGGCCCAGTATCCGTACGTGACCGACATGGGCATGGATACCAACATCGCCGCCGTCGAGAAGGTTGATCCGTACACCGTGCGCTTCAAGCTCAAAGCCGTGGATGCGGCCTTCCTGCAAAACCTGGCGATGTCGTTCTCATCGGTGCAGTCCGCCGAGTACGCCAGCCAGCTGCTCAAGACCAACAAGGCGGGCCTGATCAATACCCAGCCGATCGGCACCGGCCCTTTCGTGTTCAAGAGCTACCAGAAGGATGCGGTGATCCGCTTCGACGCCAACCCCAGTTACTGGCGCAAGGATGAACTGAAGCTCGATAAGCTGATCTTCGCCATCACTCCGGATGCCTCGGTGCGCTACCAGAAGCTGCAAAAGGGTGAATGCCACGTGATGGCGTACCCGCGCCCGGCAGACTTGAAGGGCATGCAGTCCAACCCGCAATTGCAGGTGCCCCAGCAGGCCGGCTTCAACCTGGGCTGGGTGTCGTACAACACCAAGCGCAAGCCGTTCGACAAGCTGGAAGTGCGCCAGGCGCTGGACATGGCCATCAACAAGAAGGCCATCATCCAGGCGGTCTATGCGGGTGCAGGCCAGTTGGCCACCAACCCGATGCCGCCCACCCAGTGGTCGTACAACAAGTCGCTGAAGGATGCGCCGTACGACGTGAACAAGGCCAAGGCGCTGCTGAAGAAGGCCGGCGCCGAGAAGCTCACCCTCTCGCTGTGGGCAATGCCGGTGCAACGGCCGTACAACCCCAACGCCAAGCTGATGGCCGAGATGATCCAGGCCGACTGGGCCAAGATCGGCGTCAACGCCAAGATCGTCACCTACGAATGGGGCGAGTACATCAAGCGCGCCAAGGCCGGCGAGGACGACACCATGCTGATCGGGTGGAGCGGCGACAATGGCGATCCGGACAACTGGCTGGGCGTGAACCTGGGTTGCTCGGCCGTTGGCGGCAACAATTACGCGCAGTGGTGCAACAAGGAGTTCGACGACCTGATCGTCAAGGCCCGCACCCTGACCAGCCAGGCCGAACGCACCAAGCTGTACGAGCAGGCCCAGGTGATCTTCAAGCGCGAAATACCGTTTACCCCGGTTGCGCACTCCACCGTCTACATGCCGATGAGCAAGAAGGTGGAAGGCTACAAGATCAGCCCGCTGGCACTGCATTCGTTCTACGGCGTGAGCCTCAAGTAACCGGAACGGGCGCCGGCCTCGTGCCGGCGCCACCCGCGAGAAACGCCACCCATGATCCAATTCCTGCTTAAGCGCATCGGCGTGGTGATCCCCACCTTCCTGGGCATCACCGTGCTGGCCTTCGCACTGATCCACATGATTCCGGGCGACCCGGTGCTGGTGATGCTGGGCGAGCGCAACATCGACCCTGTGTACTACCGCGAGGCCATGCACCGCATGGGCCTGGACCTGCCGTTATGGCAGCAGTACGTCAATTACCTGGGCCGCCTGCTGCACGGTGACCTGGGTACCTCGCTGATTTCGCAGACGCCGGTACTGGAAGAATTCCGCGCGCTGTTCCCCGCCACGCTGGAACTGTCTCTGGCGGCGATGGTGTTCGCCGTGGTGTTCGGCCTGGCCGCCGGCATCATGGCCGCCGTGAAGCGTGGCACCGTGGTGGACCACACCGTCATGGGCGCCGCGCTCACCGGTTATTCCATGCCGATCTTCTGGTGGGGGCTGATCCTCATCATGCTGGTGTCGGTGCACCTGGGCTGGACGCCGGTATCGGGCCGCCTCGACATCGAGTACGACATTGCCCCGGTCACCGGGCTGATGCTGATCGATACGCTGATTTCCGGCGAGCCGGGCGCGTTTGCCTCGGCGCTGGAGCACCTGATCCTGCCCGCCATCGTGCTCGGCACCATTCCGCTGGCGGTGATCGCGCGCATGACGCGCTCGGCAATGCTGGAAGTGCTGCGCGAGGACTACATCCGCACCGCGCGCGCCAAGGGTCTGTCGCGCAGCCGCGTCATCCTCAAGCATGCCTTGCGCAACGCGCTGATGCCGGTGGTCACCGTAATCGGCCTTCAGGTGGGCACCATGCTGGCCGGCGCGGTGCTGACCGAAACCATCTTTTCCTGGCCCGGCATCGGCAAATGGCTGATCGACGCCATCGGCCGCCGCGACTACCCGGTGGTGCAGGGCGGCATCCTGCTGGTGGCCAGCATGATCATCCTCGTCAACCTGCTGGTCGATCTGCTGTACGGCGTGATCAACCCGCGCATCCGGCATGCAAGATAGGGAGCCCGCTCCAGGTATGAGCAATACGACTTCCGCCGCGCTGACCGCGCCTGATTTCCCATCCCCGTTCGCCGAATTCTGGCGTGGTTTTTCGCGCAATCGCGGCGCCACCGCTGCGCTGGCCTTCATGGCGCTGCTGGTGCTGGCCGCGCTGTTCGCACCCTGGCTTGCCCCGCATAGCCCCATCGAACAATACCGCGACGCGCTGCTTACCCCACCGGCCTGGGCCGAGGGCGGGAGCTGGCGCTTCATCCTTGGCAGCGACGAACTGGGTCGCGACATCCTGTCCCGCCTGATCCACGGCGCACGCATTTCGCTCTGGATCGGCGTGGTCTCTGTGCTGTGCTCGATGATCCCCGGCGTGGTGCTGGGCCTGCTGGCCGCGTTCTACCCGACGCGCCTGGGCACCGTGATCATGCGGCTGATGGATATCATGATGGCGCTGCCGTCGCTGCTGCTGGCCGTGGCCATCGTTGCCGTGCTCGGGCCGGGCCTGGCCAACACCATGCTGGCCATTGCCATCGTGTCGTTGCCGTCCTACGTGCGGCTGACCCGTGCCTCGGCCATGACCGAACTGACGCGCGACTACGTGGTCGCCTCCCGGCTGGCCGGCGCGGGTACGCTGCGGCTGATGTTCAGCACCGTGCTGCCCAACTGCATGGCGCCGATCATCGTCCAGGCCACGCTGGGGTTCTCCTCCGCCATTCTCGACGCGGCCGCGCTGGGCTTCCTCGGCCTGGGCGCGCAACCGCCACTGCCCGAATGGGGCACCATGCTGGCCGCCGCGCGCGATTACATCGAGCGCGCCTGGTGGGTGGTCACTATGCCCGGGCTGACCATCCTGCTCACGGTGCTGGCGCTCAACCTGATGGGCGACGGCCTGCGCGACGCGCTCGACCCGCGCCTGAAACAACATGATTAGCGGAACCTCCATGCTGCTGGACATCAAGAACCTGGCCGTCACTTTCGGCAGCGGCCATGACCCGTTCCGGGCCGTTTCCGGAGTGGATCTGCAAGTAGCCCCTGGCGAGATCGTCGGCATCGTTGGCGAATCCGGCTCAGGCAAAAGCGTGACCATGCTGGCCGCCATGGGCCTGATCGACGCGCCCGGGCGCGTCACCGCCGACCAGCTCACCTTTGCCGGCCGCGATCTGCTGAGCATGAAGTCGCGCGAAAAGCGCGCTATCATCGGCGCCGAAATCTCGATGATCTTCCAGGACGCACAATCCAGCCTGAACCCGGCCTACACCGTTGGCGACCAGTTGCTGGAAACACTGGCCGAACACCAGAACCTGAAAGGCGCCGCCGCCCGCGCCCGCGCCCTGGAACTGCTGGAGCAGGTGGAAATCCCTGGCGCCAGATCGCGCCTGTCGGCCTATCCGCACCAGCTTTCCGGCGGCATGAGCCAGCGCGTGATGATCGCCATGGCCATCGCCTGCAATCCCAAGCTATTGATCGCCGACGAACCCACCACCGCGCTCGACGTCACGGTGCAGGCGCAGATCATGGAACTGCTGGTCAGCCTGCAACGTAGTCGCGATATGGCGCTGATCCTGATCACCCATGACCTGGCCGTGGTGGCCGAAGTGGCGCACCGCGTTGCCGTGATGTACGCCGGCGAAATCGTCGAAACCGCCCCGGTGCCACAGGTATTTGCCACCCCACGTCACCCGTACACCCAGGCGCTGCTGGCATCGATTCCCGAACACAGCAAAGGTGCCAGCCGCCTGAACACCCTGCCCGGCGTGGTGCCCGGGCGTTATGACCGCCCCAGCGGCTGCCTGCTGGTACCGCGTTGCCCCTATGCCGAGGACGCCTGTAGCCGCGCCCATCCCGAACTGGTGCTGGTGGGCGACGCGCAGGCGCGCTGCATCAAACCGCTCGACGACGAAGGAAAGCCACGGGCATGAGCGAACCGATGATGAACGACGCCCCGATCCTGGTCGTCGAAGACCTTTCCCGCCACTACACCGTGCGCCGTGGCCTGTTCCGTGGCACTGCCACTGTCAAGGCGCTCAACCGCGTATCGTTCTCGCTGTTGCCGGGCCGTACGCTGGCCGTCGTGGGCGAATCGGGCTGCGGCAAATCCACGCTGGCACGCCAGCTCACGCTGGTGGAAACGCCCAGCGGCGGCCACCTGAAGATCGCCGGGGTGGACGTGGCGTTGGCTGACCACGCAGCCCTCAAGACACTGCGTCCGCAGGTGCAGATGGTGTTCCAGAACCCCTACGCCTCGCTCAACCCGCGCAAGACCGTGGGCGCCACACTGGAAGAACCGCTCAAGCTCAACACCACGCTCAGCCAGGCCGAACGCCGCGAACGCGTGGCGCGCATGATCGACATCGTCGGCCTGCGCCCCGAGCACGTGCGGCGCTACCCGCACATGTTTTCCGGCGGCCAGCGCCAGCGCGTCGCCATCGCCCGCGCCATGATCCTGCAACCGCGCATCGTGGTGGCCGACGAACCGACCTCGGCGCTGGACGTCTCGATCCAGGCGCAGATCCTCAACCTGTTCATGGACCTGCAACAGCAACTGGGCACCAGCTACGTGTTCATCAGCCACAACCTGGCCGTGGTCGAACATGTGGCCGACGACGTGATGGTGATGTACTTCGGCAGCACCGTGGAATACGGCGACAGACAGACGATCTATAGCCTGCCGCTGCACCCCTACACCCGGGCGCTGCTGTCGGCCACGCCGACCATCCGCCTCGAAGACCGCCGCGCCAAGATCAAACTGCAAGGCGAACTGCCATCCCCCCTCAGCCCACCCACCGGCTGCGCCTTCCACACCCGCTGTCCCTACGCCATCGACCGCTGCCGCGCCGAAGTCCCACCGCTGCGCCCGGTATTGGGCCGGCTGGTGGCATGCCATCGGGCGGAGGATGTAGCGGCGGAGGAGGAAGTCAGTGCGCTGCAGGAAGGTATCAAAGCGTAAGTCACTGCTTCTTTCTACTGAGCGCACCGAGCAAGCCATGGCCCAAGATTGATTTGCGTCATGGCTTGTTTGCTTTTATCTTGCTCAACCGAAACCCCTTCCAGGGGAAGAGATGAAGAAAAAAAAACAAAGAATTTATCGCAGGAGGCGGTGTCATATTGACAACGATTTCAGTGGCAATCGCCTTGAATTTTGTTGTCCAGGTTTTGGAATTGGACAGTATTTCCAAGAGGGGGATATTTACGCATTTTAAGGTAATTGGGGCTTGCGTTCTTGCGATTCTACTTGGTTCTTGTACTTATTTTTTTTGGATCTATTTTTTGGAGAGAATTTCCAAAATTATTGGAATAAATCCTTATAAGGACCCAACCATCTAGATACTGGCGTTATCTAGGTTGGATGAAATGCAGGATGGAGTTACGACGACGGAGCTAGTGCTACCTTGCAGCTATACCACGGGCCTGCGGATCCTTGGGCACAAGCGCCAGATCAATGTGCTTGCCGTCGTCCTCATCGGGCAGCATGCTATCGGTGATAGACACCGATCTGCTTAAGGGTGTCGGCTACTAGTTGCCGTGCTTGCAGGCGGGTGTTGTGTTCAAGAGTTTCGGCACCTTCCATCAATTATTCTGCCCACAACAACGCAAGGTGGGGATGGTCGTCGGGTTTGCGCTGACCAGTTGATATTCCAGACAATGAAATTCGCTGCGCTGATTACCCAAGGGTCTGGGCATAGTCCTTCAGGAAGGGAAGAATCTCTCCTGGATCGAATTATTGCATCGGCTGCTCGACTTGAAAGATGATGAGTTGTTAGGGTTTGATGTTTTTGTAGAGCAATGTAAATATGGCACCTGCTCGCGCGCCACGCGCTTCCTAACAACAAAAAACCTCCTCATGGCCTCTTTTACTGCTTTCCTACGCGCCGCCCTCAGCGCGGCTGTACTCGGGCCCGCCATTCTGCAAGCCGCACCTGTTGATACCGGGGGTGGCGGTTCCTGTCACCACCATCGACTGCTTCAGCGAAGACCACAGCGCGGCGCGGCGTGGTAGCGAGCAGCGTCTGGTCGAAAACGTTGATCTCCTCACCGACGGTTTGGTATCAACATCCTGTTGTTCAGCCTGCGGGGGTGGGCGGAAGAATGAAATGCAACTTGAGGAAAAGATGGTGGGACAAGGGGGGCGAAATTGATTGACTTCTCAATGAGGAAATTTGGTGGTGTGAAGCCAATAATATCTATTGCCCTATTTCTGAATGGCTTGCTTTATTATCTGTACTTCTTTTCAGGATTTTCTCGGTTGGCGGCAAAATTTGACGTCTATTTTTTGTCTTTTCCTGCTGACATCTATTTTTTCATGCCCCACCGAGAGTGGAAGCTACCTTGCATATTCATTTCCTTTTTTATTTCATCTTTGTTTTGGAGTGCGGCTTTCATTTTGCTTCGTAGGTTGTCCGGATTTTCAAGATGGGCTGTTTTTGTTGGAATGGTTTTGTTTTTCATTGTTTCTGCGAAAATAATGGAACACTACATTTTTTCTGAATTTGAAGCTTTTTCAATATTTTTAAAAGGAACTCTCTAAATACACATCTTGAACTCTGTTGGTGTTGATGGCTTAGCGGCGGGTACGCCTAATAAGCGTGTCTCAGGTCAATGCTTGATCTCCAGTGCCCATCCTTATCCACCACATTCACCAGCGGTTGCCCATGCCGCCGCCGTTTCAGATTTCCCAACGCCACCGCTAAGGCACAGCGGGGAGGTGGTCGTGGTTCGGGACCAGTCACGGCTTGGCCCGCGCTGATCAGCCGACCCTGGGATGGGGCGGAAGCGAGTACGGCGTGATTCACCAACTGAAAAATGTGGCGTATTCCTATTTTGGCCCGAGGTAAGTTGGTAAGATTAAATTGATTGGCATAGCGGCGCATCAACGTGCTCTTACGGGAATCGTGCTGGCCGACCCGATGGTCGGCAAAGCAAGGGGCGGGGTGCCTATTGTGGAATGGAGTGGAGCAACGAGCCTCCGCTGTATTCAAAAAGCAAACAAATATCGGCTTATATATAAGAATGTAGCGAATGAAGAAATTTTTTTCTATCTGGTTTTGATACTCATATACCTGGTCGATATCTGGATGGTCACCTCAACTGGCATGACCTATTCAGATTACGTCGAAAAACAAAATAGGCTGTTCATGAAAACAGGCCATGATTATGAAATATTGATGTTCCAGGCCATGTCGAGTCGAAATTATGTGGTTGCTTCCAATGTGTTTCTGGAGGCTGAAAAAAAACAACAACATGGCTTGGAACTGATCTATTTGGCGGCGATATATTCCGGGCTTTATATTTTCTCCGACGTTCCGGAATCGGAACGAATTGCGTTGATTGACAAAGAAAAGGCATTGAAATATCTGCAGTTGGCGGATAAGTATTACCCAGACAATATCTCGGTCAGGTTTATTGATTTTTATTGGAATGGCTCAAAGCAAGAACAGATTGATAAATTGCTATCGGTTGATTATCAGCCTACTGGGAAACTAATCGCAAGATTGCTTGAAGGGGCTGCCAGTGAGGAGCTGGATTTTAGATACTATTCTGCTCAAACGGCAAATTGGCCGTCACTTGATTTTAGTGTGTTGTCGGTGGCTGCTCCTTTTTTTAGCAAAACAGCTCAATGTGGCAATGTGGAGAAAATAAAGTTATTTTCTCCCGGAAGGCCAATTAATTATCTTCCTTCTTTGGTTGATGTGGATGAAATAAATTATTCTGTTATTGATTTTAGGTTTCAAAGATTTTTGAAAAAATGCAATAAGAATTTTGTTAACTATAACTATAGAAAGAAAATTCTTGATGATGCTAAAAAATTTAAATTTATTGGAAACGAGCAGGGCGGCTTCTTGAATTCTGGTCAAGAAAATGCAGTGGTTGAAAGAGACGCCCAGTACTTGCGCGAAGTTAATTAGTTTTAGGCCATTTATAGTGAATTATTCATAAAGATTGCCTTTGTTTTGATGTAATTGTCTGGACACAATTCGGCATCGCGTGTAATTCCTGCATGGAGTTCACCTTTTTCTTTTGATTCGCCAGCGGCCACCTTGCAAACAAAGTGGCCGCTGGCTTCCTTGCCATCCGTTGCGGTTTCTCAGCTATTTCGCACTCTTGCGCAAAACTTCCCTCAATACCCTGCTCGCTTATCCACCACATTCACTAGCGGTTGCCCATGCCCCAGCCGTTTCAGATTTCCCAACGCCACCGCTAAGGCACAGCGGGGAGGTGGTAGTGGTTCGGGACCAGTCACGGCTTGGCCCGCGCTGATCAGGCGACCTTGGGACGGAAGCGAGTACGGCGTGATTCACCAACTGAAAAATGTGGCGTGTTCCTATTTTGGCCTTGGGTAAGTTGGTAAGATAAATTGATTGGCATAGCGGTGCATCAAGCTGCTCTTACGGGAATCGTGCTGGCCGCCCCGATGGACGGCAAAGCAAGGGGCGGAGTGCCTATTGTGGAATGGGTGGGAACAACGAGCCTCCGCTGTATTCAAGAGAAAAGCAAACGAATATCGGCTTATAAGAATGTAGCGAATGAAGAAATTTTCTTTCTATCTGGTTTTGATACTCATATACCTGGTCGATATCTGGATGGTCACCTCAACTGGCATGACCTATTCAGATTACGTCGAAAAACAAAATAGGCTGTTCATGAAAACAGGCCATGATTATGAAATATTGATGTTTCAGGCCATGTCGAGTCGAAATTATGTGGTTGCTTCCAATTTGTTTCTGGAGGCTGAAAAAAAACAACAACATGGCTTGGAACTGGTCTATTTGGCGGCGATATATTCCGGGCTTTATATTTTCGCCGACGTTCCGGAATCGGAACGAGTTGCGTTGATTGACAAAGAAAAGGCATTAAAATATTTGCAGTTGGCGGATAAGTATTACCCAGACAATATCTCGGTCAGGTTTATTGATTTTTATTGGAATGGCTCAAAGCAAGAACAGATTGATAAATTGCTATCGGTTGATTATCAGCCTACTGGGAAATTGATCGCAAGATTGCTTGAAGGGGCTGCCAGTGAGGAGCTGGATTTTAGAT
The DNA here is from genome assembly GCF_005048205.1 of Chitiniphilus eburneus. Classification (GTDB taxonomy): domain Bacteria; phylum Pseudomonadota; class Gammaproteobacteria; order Burkholderiales; family Chitinibacteraceae; genus Chitiniphilus; species Chitiniphilus eburneus. The sequence continues at coordinate 103,642 of NZ_SUMF01000002.1, read as the reverse complement.
ACTATTCTGCTCAAACGGCAAATTGGTCTTCCCTTGATCTTAGCGTTTTGTCTGTTTCGGCCCCGCTTTTTAGTAAAACAGCCCAATGCCGTAGTATAGAAAAAATCCGCTTGGTTTCTCCTGGAAGACCAAAGGATTATCTTCCGTCTATGGTGGATGCAGACGAAGTTAACTACTCCATACTTGATGCACGATTTCAAAGGTTTTTAAGAAAATGTGGGAAGAATTTTGTTGATTTCGACTACAGAAAGAAAATACTTGATGACGCCGAAAAATTTAAATCCATTACAAATGAGCAGGTTAACTTCTTGAATTCAGGCAGAAAAAATGCTGTGGTTGACAGAGATGCGGGCTATTTGCGAAAGCTTGATTAGTGCAGAGCCCTTTTAATTCCATTTTGTAAATTGCACCGTTGCTGTAGATCGCCTTCTGTCGAATCAATAAATTCAGATTGTGTTGCTATTTATTGGAATTTTCTAAATATGAAAAGGGAGCTTAATGGAAGGGGCTTTATTGATTTCGATACGGCTTATGCACAAGAATAGTAGCGTTGAGGCTATAAGCCGTGGCATGAGGGAACAACCTACTGGTAGCCACGAAGCAGGTAAACCACGCTTCACTCCTAAAGGAAAAAGGTTAAATGGATTTTATACTGAAACACATTGGTTTTATAGACTTGAAGGGAGAGATGATTCTAATGTTGATCTGGCGGTCGAGGCGGCTAATTTATGGCTCGAGGAAAGAGGCGATTTTGTGAAGGAATTTGTTTGTTCTGGTGGAACTGTTGACTATTACATCACTTTGGGCGCGGGGCGGTTTTGTGCTTTTGAATTGCCATTAAATTTGATAAATAAGTGCGCTGAGTTAGGCGTTAGTCTGGGGGTTGAGGTATTTCTGGAGGAAGAAGCATAGAGGCTTCCACGGTGTACGTTGGATAAAATGGGTTGTTCAGTTTCCATTTTCTTGTTCTTTTTAAGGTTATAAAAATGGCAAAAGGAAAAAATAGAAGCATACGATCATATTTTATATATGGTGTGTCCGCCATTTTCGTGATTTTCCCTCTGCTTGTTTACATAGCATGGCCGATGGTGGGGTGGATATATAATGTTTTTATGATATTTTTCCCTTTTCAAGCATTATTTTTGTTTCAGCTTTTGCTGGGTTTTGTGGATGTTGAGAATTTCTACGCTTTATACTTTTTCTATTTGATTTTTTTGCGGTTTGTTTTGCCTTGTTTTATAGAATTGAATCGAATTTGAAATTAATTGTAATTTACATTTTATGCTGTTTTTTTGTCCTATTTTTCGGCTGATTATATTTGGAAATATCAGTTGACCAAGGTCTTTAAAAAAATAACCGTGCAAATGGCAGCTCTGGAATAGGGGTTGAATGGATGATTTTCGGGGTGGGTCGTAAAACGTATTTTTTGATGGTTTCAATGATTTTCGCCATGTTCTTGCTGGGGTGTGGCGAAGGAAAAATTGAGAAGAATTATAAAATCCATGTGAGTCAGAGTTCATTCATGGAAGCCGCTTCTATATATTTGGAAGGTAGAGGGTTTTCTGTAATGGCAATGAATCTTGATGAGGGTATTTTGTGGATGCAAGATACGCATCTTGGTTCCGGGAGAGGGGATGTATACATATTTTCAAGAAGTATGGATATAGGCTCGATTAAAATAGTGGCGGGGCCGAATTTTCATGGTGGTGAGAAAAGATATGAGGAGTTGGTGCGTGAGCTTTTTAAAAATAAGTAAGAAAACATTTTAGCTCTTCTTGAACGCCAAGTGCTGAGGCTTTTGGTTTCCACAGGTGTGGCGGTAGAGTTGAACCAAATGATCGTTGATCAAATGGGGCGGATTATGTTGAATGACTATTTAAATGTGGGATGGATTTTCAAACTGCAATTGTGATTCTTGTGATGAAGGTTATCGTAGCGGCGAATTTCGTTGTGGCTACTATTTATTCTGGGTGTTGTTTGTATTTTATTTACAAATACAAACAGCTTCGCACTGCATCGCCACTGGCGCAGATTTTTTGGGTGCTAAGGAAAAAGAGGTTGGAGGGGAATGCGGGGGAAAAGATAGAAGCGCCTCTTTGGTTGAAACGGATGCTAATAACGGGCGGGTTCTATTTTTTGTCATGTGGGTGAGTTTTGCCGTGGGAATGATGACCACCTGATTGGTGTGGAGTTGCGCATGACTCCTGAAGCCTGCTTTTGTGATTGACCAGCATCGTTGTACAGACAAGGTGGCCGCTGGTTTTCTGCGGCTTCTCAGGTATTCCACGATATATTGTTTTGGCATACCAACGATCGCCTGTATGGCGAGAAGATGGTGGGCGCCAAGGATAAGAACATGCAGTGGTTTACCGGCAAACCGTTTGAGGACAAGCTCGGACTGAGCTACTACGGCGCGCGGGTGGTATGACCCGACCCCGGGGCGGTTCATGGCCATGGATCCGGTGGATTGGAAGGTTGCCAACCCGGTGTATAGCTTCAATCGATATGGGTACGCGAACTCCAATCTGTTGAATTTTGTTGATCCTGATGGGAGAGTGAGTGAAGGTGATAAGACGGGCTATGGCGTTACTTGTTTCAATGCTGATTGTTGTGTTTGCGCTTGTCTTTTCATTAAAAAAAGATGTGCCATATGCGCCATACAAAAGTTACCTGGAGAAGCAAGAAAAAGTATTTCTCGATGACAAGTACAGTTATGAAGCCACCATGTTGGGAGCGCTGGCGGCGCGAGATAGTCGAAAGGCATTGCGCTCCTTTTTGATTGCGGCTGGCTTCAAGCGGCATGGCCCTGAGTTGGTTTATTTGGCAGCTATTTATTCAGGTTTGTATATTATTCCAAGTGAGCCTGATGAGGTTCGAGCCAGCTTGGTAGATGGAGATCTAGCCAAGAAATATTACAATCTTGGGCGTCTTTATTACCCCAATAATATTTCGATTATGTTTATTGGCAATTATCTGGATTTTGAAGCCGGAAGATATCCAGAAGGGCCGGCCGTCAATAGACTTGATCCCACTTTTCTGGAAGTTTCGCGCTTGCTTGAAGCTGGGTTTGATCAAAAGTTAAGCTTTGATTTTTACGCGGCCCAGACTGCTAGTTGGATTTCATTGGATCTGGCGGTAATGTCGAAGGTGCTACCGCTGGCTCAAGGAAAGCTCAGTTGCAAGGCTTTTGCAAGCACTCCCGCTTATTCTCAAAAAAGGCCTAACAACTATCTTCCTTCATTTGTCAAAATGGACGAGGTTTTATATCTTCTTTTGGATATGAAGGTGAATAAGTTAAAAGAGCAATGTAATGAGGCTGCTGTGGTTGAAGTCGATCTTCACGACATCCATCAAGCTCAGGCCGATGGGGATGCTGTTGCCGACATGAAATTTGAGTATCTGGAAGGTGGGAAAATGAATTCGGTAGTGAGAATGGATGTTGAATATTTGATGTCGAAAAATAAATAAAGAACCACTATTTGTTTTTCAATGTGGCTGGTGTTTGCTTGTGCTGTTGGCGATTGGCTCTGATTTTTGAGGCCAATTATTCCAAAAGGATTTTTTCATTTTATTACCATCTTAATACCCCGCCCGCTTATCCACCACATTCACCAGCGGCCGCCCCTGGCGCAGCCGTTTCAAGTTGTCCAGCGCCACCGCCAGGGCGCGGTCGAAGTAGCGGGGGGATGCGCCGGCGGTGTGGACGGTGAGGATCACCTTCTCCGAGCGGCGCAGCGGGTGGTGGGGCGGCAGCGGTTCGGGGTCGGTCACGTCCAGGCCGGCGCCGGCCAGGCGGCCGTGGGTCAGGGCACCCAGCAGGGCGGCGTGATCCACCGAGCCGCCACGGCCCACGTTGTAGAAGTACGCGCCGCGCTTGAATTGGGCGAAGCGGCGCTCGTCGAAGAAGTGGCGGGTATTGGCGGTCAGCGGCAGCGCGGCGACCACATGGTCGGCCAGCGCCAGTGCGCGGTCGACGTCTTCGCTGCCGACAATGGCGGTTACGCCCTCGGGCGGCGGTGCGTTGTGGCGCTTCACGCCGATCACCGTCAGGCCCAGCGCGGCGGCGCGTAGCGCCAGTGCCTGGCCGATACGGCCGAATCCCACGATCACTAGCGTTTGCCCAGCCAGCTCGAACTGATCCAGGCGCGGATGATGCAGTGCCTGGTGGCGCTGGCTCTGCACCAGCCGGGGCAGGCCTCGGGCGAAGGCCAGCATCAACGCCAGCACGTGTTCGGCGATCTGGATGCCGTGGATGCCGCTGGTGTTGGTCAGTACTACGTCGCTTTCGACAAAACGCGGGGTAAGCCAGCGTTCCACCCCAGCGCCAAAGGTCTGCAACCAGCGCAGGCCGGGTGCGATCTCCAGCAGTTGCTCGCCATCCACTTCCCCCTGGCCGAACCACACTGCATCGGCGCTGGCCAGATCTGGGTCCGGGCGCAGGCGGTCGGTGCGGACCACGTGGGTATCGGGCGCCAGCAAGCGGATGCGCTCGATGGCGTCCTGGCCCAATTGCGGGCCGATCACCAGTTTGCGGGGCGGGGCGGCGAGGGCGGTCATGGCGGTCTCCACGGTGGCGGTCGATGGCCCCGCAGCAGAAAACATGCCACGCCGCTTGCCCGCGTTACCCGGCGTCTGCACCGCTGGCGGGCTGTTGCGCAGCCAGCACATTGTGGCGCGGGCTGCTGCAAAAGCGGCGTACGTAGCCTGCTTATTTCTGATTTTTCTATCGAAAACTCGTGGCACGCATTCTGCTTATAAGGTTCCACACCGATGCCGACGCCCGATTGGGCGGCGCGACCGATCCCCGTGGAGCCTGTATGCGCAAAGACCGTTTCTTCCTGTCCCGCCCGATGGCTGCCGGATTCTGTCCGCCTTGGAGCGACTGACCAAAGCCGGCGAAGCAGTCCTGGCAAGAAGCGCGAAACGCGGCCGTGCGCGAGTACAGCCGGTTCGCGCGGTACCGCCAGGAGGTTTTGCTGGTCGCTCCTAGTCGTCGGCAATGCGATGCCCGACCCATAGCAGGTCGGCATCGACAAGAACAAACCAGGGAGATACACCAATGCCACACCCCGCCAACTGGCTGGGCGCCGGGCTGGTCGCGCTTGCGAGCGCGGCGCAGGCGGCCCCCAGTACCGATGAATTGCAGAAGCAGATCGACGCCCTCCGCAGCACGGTAGAGGCGCTGCAACGTCAACTGGACGACGCACGTCGCGTGGAAACTGTCGCCGCACCATCGCCCGGTGCCATCGTGGCTGTCGAAACCGGCGCCGATCCGGCCTCGGTTGCCACCAAGGAAGACCTGGATGGCCTGCGCGCCGATCTGGAGAACTACAAGTACGAGCAGCAGCGCAATCGCGAGACCAAAACTGCCGTCACCAGCCGGGGCACCACCATCGGCGGCACCGTAGTGGCTCGCGCGTCGTATCAGGATGCGCCGACGCGCGCTGGTTCCACCGCCGTGACCGACGATCGTCGTTCCAGCTTCGATATTCCGACCGCAACGCTCAATTTCAGCGGCAGCTTGTATCGCGACTATGCCGAGGGCCGCAATCTGGATTACCGGCTGGCGTTCCAGTACGCCAAGAACAGCCCGGCCAACAACAACAGCAACTTCAACGTCACCGATGCCTACCTGCGCTACAGCCCGTTCCCCACGCTCACCGGGCTGGAGGAACCCAAGCTGACCATCACGCTGGGCCAGCAGCAGATTCCGTTCGGCCTGGAAGCGCAGGTGGGCGAGGAACTGCGGCCGGTGATCAACTCGGCGCAATTTCTCTCGGGGCTGGGCGTGGGCAATCGCCAGATCGGCCTGATCGTACGCGGCGACTACGACCCCTATGTGGACTACGGCTTCAACTACCGCGCGCCGTTGCTGGAATACGCCATCGGCGTGGTCAACGGCAACGGGCCGAACAAGTCGGACGACAACAGCGACAAGGATTGGCTGGCCCGGGCGGCGGTCACGCTGCCGGTGGATTACAACAGCCTGCTGCGTGAGCTGAAGATCGGCGCGTCCTGGTACAAGGGCAAGAAGAACCTGGCCGACAAGAACGGCGTGGTCACGCACGGCCGCAGCGATCGCTATGGCTTCGACGTCTATTACAACCACGATCCGTTCGGCATCACCTACGAGTTTGCCGAGGGCCGTGACGACTACCTGGGCAACAACGCCGTTGGCGGCACCACCAAGAGCCGGGGCCAGTACCTCACGCTGTTCTACACCTGGGGCGAGCAATGGGTGAAGAGCTTCCGTGGCCAGGCCAAGTACGACGACTGGTGGCCCAAGTCGTACCAGGCCTTCCTGCGCTGGGACCAATTCGATCCCGACCGCAGCAAGGCTGGCGACCGCACCACCATCAGCACCGGCGGCCTCAACGTGTTCTTTGCCGAGACCACCAAGTTTCAGCTCAACGTGAACCACTACGCCTACGACGATGCGGCGCGGGAGAGCGTGAATGAGTACTTGGCTCAATTCCAGTTCGGGTTTTGAGGGGCTGGGATGAGATTGGTCACGTTTATTGAAAAGTACACGGTATCGGGCACCCGGCAGAGCCGGGCGCTTCGCGGTGGGTGGATTGCGAGCATCGCCCCTCAAAACCCGAACCCTTATTCATTCCACTCCCCCCGCCCTCGCCGCCGCGAGGGAGCCTCGCTGCGCTCGTGGCTGGGTCTGTTCGCGTTGGCTGTGGGCCAGGCAACGGGCGTGATTGGGCGGAGCCGAGCGCTTCGCCGTGGGTGGAGTGCGGGTATCGCCCCGCAAAACCCCAGCCCTGATTCGCTCCACTCCTTCCATCCTCGCCGCCGCGAGGGGGCCTCGCTGCGCTCGCGGCTGGGTCTGTTCGGGTTCGTGGTGGATCAGGGTCTGGCTGCGATTGGGCGGCGCTGGGCACGGCACGCCGGTTGGCGTGCGAGTGCCGCCCCTCGAAGCCCCAACCCCGATTCACGCGATCCGTCATTGCGTGGCGAGCAGGCTGAAATCCCCTTTGCCCGAACGATTACATCTTTGCCATCCCCCATCACATTGAGAGAACCAATGACTGTTACCGCAATCCTGGGCCGCCTGCTGGGGCTGGCCGCTTTGACGCTTTTCCTGGTGGTGCCCGTGCACGCCGAAGACAAACCGGCGGTGATCCGCATTGCGTTTTCCGGTGCCGGCACCGGTGGGCGGCCATTGGGCAGCGGGACCACGCTGGCGGTGGCGCATCAGTTGGGTGCAATCGAAAAGGAGCTGAAGGCCGACAACATCAAGGTGGTGTGGAACTTCCTGCCCGGCGCCGGCCCGGCTACCAATGAGGCACTGGCCAGCGGGCTGGTCGATTTTGCGTACCACGGCGATCTGCCGCTGATCGTGGGGCGTTCCACTGGGCTGAAGCACAAGATCATCTTTGGCCTGGGCCGCTTTGGGGCCACGTATCTGGTGGTGCCATCCGATTCACCGGCCACTACGCTGGCCGATCTCAAGGGCAAGCGCATCGGTGTGTTCAAGGGCACGGCCAACCAGCTCACGCTGAACCGTGTGCTGGAGAAATACGGCCTGACCGAGAAGGACTTCAAGGTCATCAGCATGAACACCGACACCGCCAAGGCGGCGCTGGCCACCAAGGATATCGACGGCTACATCACCACGCCGTTCGATTTGCAGGCGCGCGGCATCGCCAGGACGCTGCTGGAGATCAAGCGCGATCCCAAGATCACCAGCATCGGCACCTTCTGGGTCACCGACGAGTTCGAGCAGAAATACCCGCAGATCACGCAGAAGGTGGTCACCGCGCTCACCCGTGCCACGTTCTGGGCCTCCGAAGAAAAGAATCGCGATCAGGTGTTCAAGTACTGGGCGGCGGCGGGCAGCACGCCGTATGGCGATTTCGTAAAGGGCTGGGCTGGTTACACACTGAAAGAGCGCAACAACCCGCTGCTGGACGATTACTACGTCGCCAGCCTGAACAAGGCCATCGACGAAGCGCAGCGCTACCGGCTGATCCGGCGGCCGGTAGCGGTGGATGGCTGGATCGAACCCAAGTACCTGAACGCTGCGCTCAAGGAGTTGAAGCTGGAAGGCTACTGGGATCAGTACGATGCCAACGGCAACATCAAGAAATGACGGACGCGCCGTGAACGCCTTCTACCAGCGACATCGCTTCCTGCTGGCCTTCGTGCTGCTGTCCTCCGTGGCCGGGCTGTCGGTGGGCGTGGCCAAGGTGGCCACCTCGCTGTACGCGCTCGATCTGGCGGCCAGCGAGCTGGAGCTGGCGCTGATCGCCGGCGCGCAGAGCGTGGGCATCCTGCTGATGAGCATGCCCATCGGCGTGCTGGTCGACCAGCTCGGCCCGCTGCGGCTGTTCGTGTTCGGCTCCATCACCGCCGGGTTGCTCTACCTGGCGACGCCGCTGGTGGCGGCCCCGGCCTTTCTCGCCGCCACCGCAGTGGCGATCAGTCTGTGCATGCCGTGCCGCTTCGTCTCGCTGAACGCGGTGTTCATGCAGCAACTGGAGCGCGTGGGCGTGGCCAAGGCTGGCTGGTTTCGCGGCACCCACATGATCGGCATGTTCTTGCTGGGGCCGTCGCTGGCGGTGGCGGTGATCGCGGCGGTGCATTACGCCGGCACCTACACCCTGATCGGCGTGGCGTTCTTCGGTACCGCGTTGCTGGCGCCGCTGGTGATGCGTCACTACGCCCCCGGTCCGGCGCGCACGCTGTCGTGGCGCGAGCTGCGGGCGCAGTTCGGCCTGCTGTGGCGCGACCGCGAGTTGCGCCGTGTCGGCCTGGTGGAGTTCGCCGGGCAGGCAGTCAACCAGTACTACGGCTTCTTCATCGTGATCATCGCCTTGCAGCACTACCGCTTCGCCTCGGCCGGCGCCGCCGCGCTGCTCACGGTACAGGGCGCAGCCTTCGTACTGGCGCTGTTCACCCTGGGCGTGCTGCTGCATCGCATCGGCGAGCGGCGCTTCCTGCTGGCCGGCTTCGCCCTGGTGACGCTGGCGCTGCTGGGTCTGGGGCTGACCGACCGCGCCGCGTGGCTATGGCCGGGCGCGGCGGCGCTGGGCCTGGGATTGGGCATGGTGCAGACCGCCAACCTGTCGCGCTTCGCCCGCATCGGTGGCCGGCTGGGGCGCGGCCGCGTTGCCGGCATCAATGCCTTCGTCGGCCCGGCCGGCGGGCTGGTTGGCAGCGTGGTGGGCGGCTGGGTCGGGCATCTGTTCGGCCTGCAATTCACCTTTGTGCTGTTCGCCCCGCTGTTCCTCGCTTTTGGCTGTCGGGCGTGGCTGCGCCGCTGTAGCGGTCCCGCACGTCCGCAGTTCGAACAAGCTCTTCAGGAGTAACCGCATGACATCACTCACCAATACGCTAGGCCCGTTGCCATTGGCGACGTCCGCATCCTGGCCGGCGCGGCTGGCGGCGCCGTTGCGTCGCGCCGGGCACTGGGCTGCCGGTCTGCTGCTGCCGCTGGCGCTGTTCGCGCTGTGGCAATACGCGGTGGACCGCCAATGGCTGGCTGAGCAGATCCTGCCGCCGCCGTCGCTGGTCTGGCAGTCGCTGGGCGAGCTGTGGCACAGCGGTGAATTGCGCGACCACCTGGCGATCAGCCTTACCCGCGTCGGCTGGAGTGTGCTGCTCGGCGGCGGCGCCGGGCTGGCGTTGGGGGCCGCGCTGGGCCTGTCGCGCAGCGCGCGCGCCTATCTGCTGCCCAGCTTTGAGCTGGTGGCGCAGTTTCCAGTGGTGGGCTGGGTGCCGCTGCTGATCGTGTTCCTCGGTATCGACGAGGCGCTGAAGGTGGCCGCGATCTCGCTGGCGGTGCTGGTGCCGGTCACCGTCAACACCCATCGCGGTATCGCCGGGATTCCGCGCCCGCTGCTGGATGTGGGCCGCGTCTACCGCTTCACCGTGCCCCAGACGCTGTGGCGCGTAGTGCTGCCGGCCGCCGCGCCCAGCCTGTTCAACGGCTTGCGCCAGGGCGTGATGCAGGCATGGTTGACGCTGGTATTCGTCGAGCTGCTCGCTTCCAGCGAGGGCATCGGCTACCTGATGGTGTGGGGGCGGCAACTGCTGCAACTGGATCTGGTGGTGGTCGCCATGCTGGCCATCGGCGCGGTGGGGCTGGCGCTGGATCTGGCATTGCGCTGGGCGGAATCTCGCCTGGCGTCATGGCGCCGTGGCGCGTTCTGAGGAGGCCACGATGACCACTGCCTCCCGCGCTTTCCGCCGCGACTATCGCGGCCTGGTGCCGCCCGCGCTGCTGCTGTTGTTCTGGTTCGTCGCCGGCCGCCTGGGCTGGACCAACCCGACGCTGATTCCGCCGCCCGAACAGGTGCTGGCGGTGGCGTGGCAATACCTGGGCAGCGGCGAGCTGTTCCGCGCACTGGCGGCCAGCCTGGCGCGCGACCTGGGCGGCTTCGCGCTTGGCGCGCTGGCCGGCATCGGCCTGGGCGTGCTGCTCGGTGTGTCGCGCTGGGCCGAACGCCTGCTCGGTCCCACCTTCCACACACTCAAGCAGATTTCGCTGTTCGCGTGGATTCCGCTGCTGTCGATCTGGCTCGGCTACAACGATGTCTCGCGCGTGGTGTTCATCGCCGTGTCCGCCTTCTACCCGGTGGCGCTGGCCACTTTCGAGGGCGTGCGCGGCGTGACCCGCGCCCAGTTCGAGGTGGCGCGTGTCCATGGCTTCACCGCACGCCAGCGCCTCACTCGCCTGATCCTGCCGGCCGCCGCGCCGCAGATACTCACCGGCCTCAACCTGGGGCTGGTCTACGCCTGGCTCGCCACCATCGGCGCCGAATTCCTGCTGCCCGCCTACGGCGACATCGGCCTGGGCGATAGCGTGATCCGTGGTCGCGCCGCTTTCAATGTGGCGCTGGTGATCTTTGGCATGCTCGCCATCGGCGGCGTCGGCGTCGCGCTCAACCGTGTCTTCCGCCGCCTGGAGCGCCACCTGCTGCGCTGGCGCGGCGATCATCGATGAGGACTTCCCCATGATCCGTCATGTCTTTGCTGTGCTGCTCGCCGTGCTGGCGGGCGTCATCTCCGCCGCCGAGGCTCCGCCTCAGCCGGCCACACCTGGGGCGGCCCCACCTCAGCTGGCCGCACCCAAGGTGGTGCGCATCGGCGTTGCCTCGCCAGCGGTGGGTAACCCACCGGTCTATACCACCGGCTCGCTCGGCCTGGCCCGCTACAAGGGCTGGATCGAGGAGGAACTGAAGGGCAGCGGCACCCAGGTGCAGTGGTTCTTCTTCAAGGGCGCCGGCCCGGCGGTGAACGAAGCGCTGACCAACAAACAGCTCGACCTGGTGTTCCAGGGCGACCTGCCGGCCATCATGGCGCGCGCCGCAGGGCTCAAGACCCGGCTGGTGCTGCCGGTATCGATCCGCAGCAACGTCTACCTGCTGGTGCCGCCCGATTCGCCGATCCGGGGCATCGCCGACCTCAAGGGCAAGCGGGTATCGATCTTCCGCGGCACCAACGCCCACCTGCCGGTGAACCGCATCCTGTCCGCGCACGGCCTGTCGGAACGTGACCTGCGTGCCATCAATTTCGACAATGCCTCGGCCCAGGCTGCGCTCACCACCCGCGATATCGACGCTGCCTTCCTCGGTGTGGAGTCGCTCAAGCTGGTGGAGCAGGGTGTGGCGCGCATCGCCTACAGCACCCAGGGCGGCCCGGCGGTGCTCACCCGCCAGAGCGCACTGCTGGCCAGCGACGACTTTGCCGCGCGCCATCCCGACACCGTCCGCCGCGTGGTGCGCGGCGTGGTGCGTGCCGCCTACTGGGCATCGGATGACACCCACCGCGCCGAGGTGTTCAAGGTGTGGAGTCTGATGGGCTATCCGCTGTCCAGCTTCGAAACCGACTACCGCGGCCAGTCGGTGAAGGCGCGCGTCTCGCCGCTGTTCGATCCGTTTCTGGTTGGCCGCTACCAGGACGCGGTGAGCGGCGCGCAGCAGTTCCGCCTGGCGCGCGGCAAGGTGGATGTGGCGGCGTGGATCGACCGCCGCTTCGTCGACGCCGTGCTCAAGGAACTGAAGCTGGAGCACTACTGGACCCCGCTCGATGCCCAGGGCCGGCCCATAGGGCGAATCGGCCTAACCACTCGCAGCGCCAGCGCTCGCTGATCCCTCACGGAACGGAGACACCCCCATGACCCTGTCCAGACTGTTGTTCGCCACCGTCGCTGCCTTGTGGCTGGCGCTCGGCCAGGCCGCGCCCGCGCCGCAGACCATCCGCATCGGCGTGGCATCACCCACCGTTGGCAGCCCGCCGATCTTCACTGCTGGGCCGTTTGGCATCGCCTATAGCAAGGGCTGGCTGGAGCAGGAATTCAAGCGCGACGGCATCAAGGTCGAGTGGTTCTTCTTCAAGGGCGCCGGCCCGGCGGTGAACGAGGCGCTGACCAACCGCCAGCTTGACTTCGCGTTGCAGGGCGACCTGCCCTCCACGGTGGGACGCTCGGTCGGGCTCAAGACCCGCATCCTCGCCATGCAGGGCGTGCGCACCAATCTCTATCTGGCGGTGCCGCCCGATTCGCCGATCAAATCGGTGGCGGATCTGAAGGGCCGCAAGGTGGGCATTTTCCTGGGCACCAACCTGCAACTACCGAGTGACCGCGTACTGGCCGACCATCAGTTGAGCGAGCGCGACCTGCGCGTGGTCAACCTGGACCTGGCCGGTATCGACAACGCCCTCATCACTCGCAACATCGACGCCGGCTTCACCGACCAGCGCGTGCTCAAGCTGCGCGACAAGGGTCTGGCGCGCATCGTCTACACCACGCGCGGTACCGCGCCGCGCTATACCCGGCAAAACGCGTTGCTGGTGGCCGACGACTTCGCCAACCGCTACCCGGATGCCACCACCCGTGTGGTGCGTGCGCTGGTGCGAGCCTCCCGCTGGGTGTCCGATCCGGCCAACGAGGCCGAGACCTACCGATTGTGGGCGCAGATGGGCGTACCCGAATCGGTGATCCGCGAAGACCTTTCCGGCGAGCCGCTGCGTAGCCAGTTCAGCCCGCTGCTCGACGATTTCGCCGTCGCCCGCTACCGCGACGTGGCCGACGGCCTGCTGGCGCTCAAGCTGGTACGCCGCCCGGTGGCGGTACCCGACTGGTTCGACCACCGCTTTCTCGACGCCGCGCTCCAGGCCGAGGGCCTGACCGGCTACTGGCTGCCGGTGAATGCGGCCGGCAGCAATGTCGCCCGGGCCGCGCCTGCCCCCAAGGCCGGCCAGGCCAAATCCTGATCCGACGGAGCACCGCCCATGTCCGCCTATTCTTCCGTGCTTACCCTCGACCCGGTGCTACCGACGCAAGCCGCCACGCCGACCCCGCGCCCTCGCCGTCGGCTGTGGTCCGCGCTGGGCCGCGCGTTGCTGGCCTGGCCGTTCCCACTGGCGGTGCTGCTGCTGTGGCAACTGGCCGCCACCTACGAATGGGTGCCGTCGCAGATCCTGCCATCGCCCGCCACTGTCGCTGGCACCTTCGCCGACCTGTGGCGCAGCGGCGAGTTGCAGGACAACACCGCCATCAGCCTGTGGCGCGTGCTGTGGGGGTTCTCCGCTGGCGCCACCCTCGGCTTCGTACTGGGCGTGGCGATGGGCCTGTCGCCGCTGACCAAGGATTACCTCTACCCCACCTTCAAGACCTTCGCCCAGGTGCCCGCGCTGGGCTGGCTGCCGCTGCTGATGATGCTGGTCGGCATCGATGAGGCACTGAAGATCATCCTGATCGCCAAGGCCTCGCTGGTGCCGATCGCGCTCAACACCTACAAGGGTCTGCAAAACGTGCCCACCACCCAGATCGAGCTGGCTAGGGTGTACCGCTTCAGCCGCTGGCAATTGCTGCGCCACGTGGTGCTGCCGTCGGCCTTCCCGCCGATCTGGAACGGCGTGCGCTATGGCCTGACGCATGCGTGGCTGGCGCTGGTGGGGGTGGAGTTGCTGGCGTCCAGCGAGGGCCTGGGGTTCCTGATCGTGTATGGCCGGCAGTTGTATCAGCTGGATGTGGTGCTGGCGGCGGTGGTGGTGGTGGGCGCCATCGGCTGGGCGCTGGATCGGGTGCTGGCGGTGATCGAGAAGCGGTTGTTGCGGTGGCGAGTGGAGGGGTTTTGATGGCTTTGACTGCAACCGCAAGGGCTTCAATCCGCCGCGCCCCCAAGGCGCTCAGCATTTCAGGCGTTGAAGGTGCCATCGAAAGCGCCATCGCATCGCGTCCCCAACTCATGAACAAGGACCAGCCATGACCCGCTCCACCCAACCCATATCCTCCCCTGGCCGTTGGCCACACTGGCTGCACCCCGCCGCAGTGCCCAAGCCCCTGCGCGGCTGGGTGATCCCCGTGATGCTGCTCACGCTGTGGTGGGCGGCGTTCCGTTTTGGCTGGACCACCTCGCAACTGTTCGTGCCGTTGTCCAAGGTGGTCGATACCGGGCTGCGCATGGCGGGCAGCGGGGAACTGGCGCATGCGCTGGGCGCCAGCCTGTATCGCATGGTGCTGGGCTTCGTCATCGGCACAGCAATCGGGCTGGCGGTGGGGACGGCGCTAGGGGTGTCGCGGCTACTGGAAAACCTGATCGGGCCCACGTTCCACACGCTGAAGCAGGTATCGCTATTCGCCTGGATTCCACTGATCTCGCTGTGGTTCGGCCTGGGCGATCTGGCCAAGATCGCATTCCTGTCGCTGGCCGCGTTCTTCCCGGTGGTGCTCAACACCTTCGAGGGCATCCGTAGCGTGCCGCGCGCACACCTGGAGGTGGCGCGGGTGTTTGCCTTCGGGCCGTGGCAGGTGTTCGCGCGGGTGGTATGGCCGGCAGCCCTGCCATCGATCTTCACCGGTATCTACCTGGCGCTGATCTACGCCTGGCTGGCTACGCTGGGCGCGGAGTACCTGCTCACCTCGGGCTCGGGCATCGGCAATCTGCTGGTCGATGGCCGCGAGCATTTCTGGATGGATCAGGTACTGCTCGGCGTGCTGGTGGTTGGCGCGGTCGGCTTCGCCCTCAACTGGAGCGCCAGCCAGCTGGAGCGCCGGCTACTGGCGTGGCGCGGTCGCTCGACCGCGCAGTTTTGATGCACCTGCCTGGATGGTTTTGCACGCTTCGGTGGTGGATCACTACACCGCAGCCCCGCCAAGCCGGTAGCGCTACCAGGCTGGGAATGTCGGCAATGGCACTCCCAGGTTGATTCCACTCCTCCCTCCTTCGCCGCCGCGAGGGAGCCTCGCCGCGCTCGGGAGTGATTTCGTTTGTTTTCATCTGACGCAGTAACCCACTTTTAATCAAGGAGCACCCCATGCCCCATGCCGCCACCCTCGAAATCCGTGGGCTTTCCAAGCAATACCAGGTCAAGGGCGACACGTTGCCCGTACTGGACAACGTGTCGCTGTCGATCAAGCCGGGCGAGTTCGTCAGCATCGTTGGCGCCAGCGGTTGCGGCAAATCCACGCTGCTGCGGCTGGTGATCGGCCTGGAGGACGATTATCAGGGCGATATCCTGCTCGACGGGCATCGCATTGTCGGCACCAGCCTGGAGCGCGGCATCATGTTTCAGGAACATCGGTTGTTTCCGTGGCTGACGGTGGAGCAGAACGTCGGCCTGGGGCTGCTCAACGCTGACCTTGGCGAGGCGCGCAAGCGTGACGCGGTGCGCGAGCACATCGCGCTGGTGGGGCTGGAAGGCTTCGAGCGCGCCTATCCCTATCAGTTGTCCGGTGGCATGAGCCAGCGCGTGGCCATCGCCCGCGCACTGGTCAACCGGCCCGAAGTGCTGCTGCTGGATGAGCCGTTCGGCGCGCTCGACGCGCTGACCCGCGCCTATCTGCAACAGGAGCTGCAACGCATCTGGGCGCAGGAGGGCATCACCATGATCCTGGTGACGCACGACGTGGAAGAAGCGGTGTACCTGGGGGATCGCGTGGTAGTGATGCAACCCCGCCCCGGGCGGATCAAGCGTATCGTCGATGTGCCGCTGCCACGCCCGCGCGACCGGGGCGATTACGCCTTCGCCGCGATCAAGGAGGACGTGCTGTCCGAGTTCTCCGACCGCCCGCGCGACGAACTGATCGCCGAGCCGCGCGAACGCAACGCGGTGGAGTGGCAGTTCAGTTGGTAGGTCTTGGGGGGAAGGGGCAAGGCCGGGAAGGGCGAAAAGGGAAGGGGGAAGGGTGACGTCAACACCGGTTACTGCTCCCGCTGGCGCTGCGGATTTCACCCTTCACCCTTCTCCCTTCCCTTCTCCCCCGCCATTTCCAGAAAAGCGCCGCAGCCGGCCCAACAACTCTCTTTGCCATCCACACAGAAAACCCCATGTCCGTCTCCGTCCTGCGTCATCGTGACTTCTTGCTTTATCTGGCGGCCCGTGTCTTTTCCACCCTGGCGGCGCAGATGATGAATGTCGCGGTCGGCTGGCAGGTGTACGCGCTGACCGGTAGCGTCACCGACCTGGGGCTGATCGGGCTGGCGCAGTTCGCGCCATTCCTGTTGTTGGTGCTACCGGCGGGGCAGGTGGCCGACCGGTATGACCGGCGCGTGGTGATCAATCTCTGTTTTGGCTTGCAGACTGCGGTGGCGCTGCTGTTGCTGGGGTTCACCCACAGCGGGCTGACGGCAGTGTGGCCGGTGTTCGCTGCGCTGGCGCTGGCCGGTTGCGCGCGGGCGTTCATGATGCCGGCCAGCCAGGCCATCGTGATGAACCTGGTGCCGACCGAACGCTTCGCTCAGGCCACGGCGCTGTCGTCGTCCAGCTTTCATGTGGCGGTGATCGCCGGCCCGGTGCTGGGTGGGTTGCTCTACCTGGCCGGGCCGCAGGTGGTGTACGCGCTGGTTGCCGCCTTGTTCGCGGCGGCGGGGTTGCTGATGCTGCCGGTACGCACGCGCCAGACCACGCAGCGGGCGCCGGCCGGCGGGCGCTCCATCCTGGAGGGCTTTCGCTTCGTGCGATCGCGGCCGGTGGTGCTGGGGGCGATCTCGCTCGACCTGTTCGCGGTGCTGTTCGGCGGCGCGGTGGCGTTGCTGCCGGTGTATGCGCGCGACGTGCTGCACGTGGGGCCCACCGGGCTGGGGCTGTTGCGTACCGCGCCGGCGCTGGGGGCGGCGTGTACCTCGATCGTGCTGGCTTTCCGCCCGATTACCCGTCATGTGGGGCGCTGGATGTTCGGCGGTGTGGCGCTGTTCGGTGTGGCCACGGTGGTGTTCGGGCTGTCCACGCACCTGGCGTTGTCGGTGGCGGCGCTGGCACTGACCGGCGTGGGCGATATGGTCAGCGTGTACATCCGCCACTTGCTGGTGCAACTGGAAACGCCGGATGCGATCCGTGGCCGGGTCTCGTCGGTGAACGCGGTGTTCATCGGCGCCTCCAACGAGTTGGGCGAGTTCGAGTCAGGTCTGACCGCCGGCTGGTTCGGCCTGGTGCCGTCGGTGGTGCTGGGTGGGCTGGCGACGCTGGGGGTGGCCGTTGCCTGGATGGCGCTGTTCCCGGTGCTGCGCCGCATGAACGGCTTTCCCACAGCCGCCGATGCGCCGCCCGCGCCGACGCCGGCCACCGCGCCGGATGCCTTGCCTGGGGCGAATCGACCTTCAAACGTGGGTGCAAAAGTCGATTCATCCTGTGCCGCCAAGTAGCGCGGCCTATCGTATCCACAGCGGGCGCGCTTTGTGCGCCCGGCGGGCCACGGCGGCGGACGCCGGCCCATCGAGGACTCCCCATGACCGATCTGGCTTCCCAACGCGCGCCGGGTACCCCTGCGCTGCCGAGCACACCGTTTCGCTTCATCTGGTATTTCGTGGCGCGCTACCGCTGGTGGTACCTGGCGATGCTGCTGTTCGAAACCGCCAACGCCACCTGCGGCATCCTGATTCCGTACGCGGTGTCGAAGATCATCAAGGCGGTGACGCTGGCGCAGAGCCAGTCGATGGCGCTGGTGGGCACGCTGCACGGCCCGCTATTGCTGTTCTTTGCCCTCAGCGTCGGCGAGGTGCTGTTCGGCCGTGCAGCCGGGGCGATCCAGATTCGCCTTGGGCCGCGTCAGCGGCAGAACGTGACGCGGCAGGTCTATCACTACTTGCAGTACCACTCGCACCGTTACTTCAGCAACAACTTCGCCGGCGCGCTGGCGCACCGCATCAGCGAAACCGCGATGGGTGTGACTCAGACGCTATGGTCATTGATTACCGAGTTCTGGCCCATCGTGATCGTATTCGGTGTATCGATCGGGCTGCTCTACCGCGCGCATCCGCCGCTGGCGGCATTCGTCGCGCTGTGGGCGGTGGCCTTCGTCGGTATCTCCTACGCACTGGCGCGACGCGCCCAGCCGCACGCCTACCAGGCCGCCAACGCCCGCAGCGATACCACCGGCAAGGTGGTCGATTCGGTGACCAACCTGGCTAGCGCGCGGCTATTCGCCCGACTGGACTACGAACGTGAATTGCTCGACGGCGCGCTGCGCACCGAGCTGAAGGCGGTGCGGCGCTCCAACAGCTATTCGGAGCGGGTGCGCTGGTTCCAGTTTTCCGCCGCCGCGGTGCTCAAGGTGGGCACGCTGTACTACGCGCTGACGCTGTGGGGCCAGGGCCAGATCGGCGTGGCCGAGTTCGTGCTGGCGGTCAGCCTGTCGCTGCTGATCATCAACGAGGCGCGCAACCTCAGCCGGCGCTTCCTGGAATTTTTCGAATACATCGGCAACGTGGCCAATGGCGTGCATACCCTTATCGGCCCGCACGAACTGCTGGACCGCCCCGACGCGCCCGCGCCGGTCATCGCGCGTGGCGAGATCGAGTTCCGCAATGTCGTCTTCCGCTATACCCCGGAGCGTGCGGTGTTCGAGCGGCTGAATCTGCGCATTCCGGCCGGGCAACGCGTGGGTTTGGTGGGATTTTCCGGCTCGGGCAAATCCACCTTCGTCAGCCTGATCCTGCGGCTGTACGACATACAGGATGGGCATATCCTGATCGATGGCATCGACGTGCGCGACATGACGCAGGATGCGCTGCACGCGCAACTGAGCCTGATCCCGCAAGACCCCAGCCTGTTTCACCGCACATTGCGCGAGAACATTCGCTATGGGCGGCTGGATGCCAGCGACGACGAGGTAATCGATGCCGCACGCAAAGCGCATGCCCATGACTTCATCGCTCAGATGAAGGAAGGCTACGACGCCATGGTTGGCGAACGCGGCGTGAAGTTGTCCGGCGGCCAGCGCCAGCGCATTGCCATCGCCCGGGTGATCCTGAAGGACGCACCAATCCTGATCCTGGACGAAGCCACCTCCAGCCTGGATTCGATCACCGAAAAAGCGATCCAGGACACGCTGGACGATGTGATGCAAGGCAAGACGGTGCTAGTGGTGGCACACCGGCTATCCACCATTGCCCACCTCGACCGCATCCTGGTGTTCGATGATGGCCGCATTGTCGAAGACGGCAGCCATGCCGAGTTGCTGGCGCAACACGGCGCCTACCACCGGCTGTGGAGCAGGCAGTCGGATGGATTCTTGCCGGAAACCCCCGCCGGCGACCCTGCCACTCGCCCCGGTATACCGCCCGACGCCACGCTCACCGAAACGGTGGAACGGCCTGAAGCCGATGACGATGCGCCGAACGGGAAACCACTGGATCCGGATGTATCGCGGGTATGAACCCAGAAGAATTGAGTCCTTTCGTTGCTGAGGGTACGGCCCGATCCAGCGAGAAACTCATGCAAAATTACTTGATGCTTGTAAAGAGACACCATATTCAGTTACTCCATAATTTTCAGACGAGATGGTGATGAAAAAGAGAATGCTAATTTTTGGTTTGCTTTTTTTCTTGTTTATTTTTGCCATGTTTTACATCAAAAATACGAAGAGTAGGAAAGTGCCTTCTGAAGTAAAGATATATGAAATGATAAAAACGGCTGATGAAGATTCAGTTATGGAGGAAATGGTTGTTTCTTTGGCAAAGGAAGGCGGGAATAAAATAAATTTGTACGAAGCGCTCTCGGGATATTTATCCCAAGATTGTCGAGCAAATTATTTTCCTATTTTCTTGCTTAAGTTGGCGGCAAAGGAGGCTCGAAATGCTGGAAAAATGGAACGGGCTGTTGGGCTGGAAAATGAAATAGAATTATTTATGAAAAAGAACCCTTCTTTGAAAAGAAGCGGGATATGTGGAGACACGGCGGGTCTAAGTTAAAACACAACCTACTTCTGACCAGTTGCCTGTGCTATCGCCTCCAATACCAGGACGACGTCGCCGACAACGTCGTCAACGCCGGCCGCATCCAGCGCAGCAAAAGCGGCGCCGTGTGGTGGGACTACCGCTACAACGCCCTCGGCCAACGGGTCAAAAAGACCGACAACGCCAGCAACACCACCCTGTTCATCTACGACCAACAAGGCCAACTGCAGGGCGAATACGACAGCACCGGCCAAGCCCGGCTCGACACCATCTGGCTCGAGAACATCCCCGTCGCCGTCGTCCAGGCCGCCACCCCCGCCCCCAAGCTCTACTACGCCTGGAGCGACCACCTGGGCACTTCACGCCAACTGAGCAACATCGGCATGTATTTGTGGACCTAGTATCTTTACCGGTACTACTGCCATAGGAGCAGTGACAGACGGTACTTTGGGTAGAGTAGTTTCCGGTGTAGATATTGCGACCACAATCTATGACAGCTTGAAGCCATAATGATGAAACCAAGATCTGAGTATGAAAGAATAATATTTCCTCTAGTAGTTTTAACAATCATCTGCTGGGCGGGGTACATTCTTTCAAGAGATTGGGGATGGCAGAGATGGGAGCCTGGCTTTGCCATGGCTACTTGTATTTCTGCCATACTATTATCCATTATTGATGTGGTAGCTTCCTTAAAAACGAAAATCACCACCATGCAAATTTTATATGTATATGCTGATAAAAATCCTATTATCTTTTGGATAAGGATTTTTGCTTCGGTAGCCCTTGGGATTGCGGCAGCAGTGTTCTTGATTTTGAAATTGATTTAAGTTTTGGAGAAAACCCCGCATCCGTGGGGGTTTATTTTGGCTCATGACTAGAATAGTGGATTCTGTCTGATCAATTTTAGGACGAACAGGTAGAGGTTCTGTCCGCAATAGTTGTAGCGCTGGTCTACAACCTACGCTTCCCCGGACGATACTTCGATGTCGAAATCGGGCGGTACATTCAGAGCGACCCGATCTGGCGAAACGTGGGCTAGATTGCTGGGGGATTTGGACGAGAGGTGGGGGGGCGGGCGGCATAAAAATGATATCTTGAACAGATAAAAGCTTATCGTATAAAAATGAAAAAATATCAACAATGCAAGAAGGAGCGCAAATGAAGTGATCGATTTTTCTTATTTGCCGATTCCATCTCAAGAAGAATGGGGTGACATTTTTTATGATTTTGATGTCCAGGATGTGCATAAATCTTTTTTTGGAAAGAATCATGGCCAAGCAATTGCATTGTTCAAAAAGGACGTGCTTTCCCGATCCCAGGATGTTCGCTTTATGCCAGAAAAAGTATTCCCCTATTACATGATGTCTTTCGGGGGATTTGTACAAGGCGGTGAGTATGGGGAAAACAGTTCTTGTGATGTGGCGAATTGTTATATTGATGTAATTGAGAGCAAATTAAATCAGGTGAAGAGGGTAAGCCCGTTGGTTGAGAATGTGTCACTCGTGCTTAGATTCATCCGTGATGACATTGGCAAGTTTATTGATGGTTTTGGTGTGCGAGGCTCTAAGTGAGCTACTTATGAAGAAAGGTTAGCTCTATTGTGGTTTTAGCTTTGCCCAGACTTGGAAAATTAGAACAATAAAAAAGCCACCCGTGAGTGGCTTTTTTATTTAGTTGATTTGGGAGGGCTCAATGCTGTGAAAGGAGTGAAGGCTTGTGTGGTTGGCCTAAAAGGTTGCGTGGTGATATAAATAGGCGGCTACTAGGGCGCAGTATCGGCAGGTATAGCGAACTCTGTATTGAAAAAGAAGTGGAGTTGCTTTACCCATGCAAAGAATAAATAAAAAGCTCCTCAACATGTTAGGATTTTCTCTCTGGGGTCATTATGTGGGGGGGCTTATGCCGTGGGCAACTCCCACTATCCGTTTTCTGCTAAACCGGATTCGTTTGTAACTGCTGTGTTGTTAGCTTCTTTATTGTTTTTTTTCAATATGACCGAAGAGGGGAAAAAGCTTTTGGTGTGATTTACGCAACGCTGGCCGCATTTTCTGG
Source organism: Chitiniphilus eburneus (assembly GCF_005048205.1). Taxonomy (GTDB): domain Bacteria; phylum Pseudomonadota; class Gammaproteobacteria; order Burkholderiales; family Chitinibacteraceae; genus Chitiniphilus; species Chitiniphilus eburneus. The sequence continues at coordinate 81,458 of NZ_SUMF01000002.1, read as the reverse complement.
AGTGGTAGATCTTCCTTCTTGGCTGGGAGGTATGTGGGTGTCTCTCGCTTTGCTTTTGATCGCTCTGGGTATGTGTTATTTATGTTGGCGCAGAGAAGCGGTGTAGATGCGCATCGATGCGGGGGCAATTTGTGCAAAGGTGAATTGGTTCCCCGCAGATCCGAATGACCATTTTCACTTGTGTGTGCCACCCCCGCGCCAGCTGAGCAACCCGGCCGACAACAAAATAGTGTGGGAATGGGCCATCTCCGAACCGTTCGGCCACAGCACCGCCAACGCCGATCCGGATGGCGACGGGCAGCAACTGGTCTACAACCTACGCTTCCCCGGACAATACTTCGACGCCGAAACCGGGCGGTACTACAACTACTTCCGGGACTACGCCCCACGGATCGGGCGCTACATCCAAAGCGACCCGATCGGGCTGGCAGGGGGGATTAATACTTATGGGTATGTGGGGGGCCACTTAGAAATATTGATCCTACTGGTGAGGCCTTTGTTCTTCCTGCTCCCCCACACCCTCCTGTACAGGGTGGTGGAACAGTAGTTATTGATCCAGTGACTGGAGAAATTACTTACCCTTGGCCCCGTCCTCTCGATCCTTGGTGAGACGAATACAGAGGCTCAGGTGATTTCTCCAGAGGGTAAAGATCCAAGAAATTGTAATAAACAATTATCAGAGGATCTTACGAAATGTGGTTTGATGACGGAAACCAATTGTTATTTTGCAATAAATTTTGATCAACTTTTTTGCCGGGCCAAGGCCTATCTTCGATATAGGGCGTGCCAGAAGATCAACAACCCTGCTGGGAAGGATTGGACCGATGAGTAATGGTGTGTTTATTCTTAATGCTGTGGAGAAATTTAAAAATGGTGAAAGTGTTGATTTGCTCTTAACGCCGCACGAAGCTTCACATTTTGTGAAGTTAATAGGGAAGATGGATTTGGCGCAGGTGGTTTTTATTGAAAACAAGCCACCCAAAGGATTTTTGAATGGGCTATTTTTGATAATCTTTCTTTCCATTGGAAAAGAAAGTTTAATAGACCTGGCTACTGCTATATACGAGAGAAGAGAGAGCACAGTGGCGGTGCTCCGAAAGTCCCAGGGTAGTTATTGCCTGGAAGTCACCCATACGAATAAATTCAAATAGAAGCACTGGGAGTCGTCGCTGCTGCATCCGTGTCGCCTACTAGTACAAGGTGCCGGGCCAACGGGTGAGGAAAACTTCCGCCACTAGTACCACCTTCTTCATCTACGACGAACAAGACCAACTGCTAGCCGAATACGAAAGCACCGGCCAAGCCCGGCTCGACACCATCTGGCTGGATAACATCCCTGTTGCTGTCGTCCAGGCTGCCACCCCCGCCCCCAAGCTCTACTACGCCTGGAGCGACCACCTGGGCACCCCGCGCCAACTGAGCAACCCGGCCGACAACAAAATAGTGTGGGAATGGGCCATCTCCGAACCGTTCGGCCACAGTACCGCCAACGCCGATCCGGATGGCGACGGACAACAACTGGTCTACAACCTACGCTTCCCCGGACAGTACTTCGACGCCGAAACTGGGCGGTACTACAACTACTTCCGGGACTATGATCCGCGGATCGGGCGGTACATCCAAAGCGATCCGATCGGGCTGGCGGGGGGGATTAATACTTATGGGTATGTTGAAAACGATCCACTCGGTGACAAGGATGCATTAGGGCTGAGTGGGGCGAGTCCCACACTATGCGAAGCAGCGCCTAATCACCCAGTCTGCAAAACAAAACCCGGTAACATTTGCAGATTGCGTCCCGATGCATGCAGAGAGCAACCATCGGTGGCAGAAAACGCGTATTGCTACATCGGTGCTCCTACAATTGGCATCTCCGCTGACTTTGTGTCGATCGCAGCAAGCCCAACTGGGTTCGGAGCGATAATTATGCAGGGGGTTTCTGGAGCGAACGCGGCGGCATCGGCTTGTATTTGCGAGCCTGGTACCTCCACGTATACCTCTGCAGCAGGGGCTCTGGCAAAAGGCAACTTGGGGAAGTTTATTTCCGGGGCTGATATTATCACTACCATTTATGACAGCTTAAAACCACAATGAAAAAATCAAGAGAGAGGTATGAGCGGTTGATTTTCCCTTTGCTGATTTTAACAATTGTCTGCTGGGTGGGGTATGTTCTTTCACGGGATTGGGGGTGGAAGGAGTGGGAACCGGCTTTTGCCATTTCCGGCTGCATTTTTGCCATACCAATGGCGATTGTTGACGTTATAGCTTCTTTAAGAACCAAGATCACAACAATGCGGGTGGTATATATATATTATGATGAATACTCAGTTGTTTTTTTGACAAGGGTTCTTGCTTCAGCAGTCCTTGGGATTACGGCTGCAGTGTTCTTGATTTTGAAATTGATTTAAGTTTTGGAGCAAAAACCCCGCATCCGCGGAGTTTTATTTTGGTTCATGACTAGAATAGCGGATTCTGTCTGATCAATTTTAGGACGAACAGGTAGAGGTTCTGTTCGCAATAGTTGTAGCGCTGGTCTACAACCTACGCTTCCCCGGACAATACTTCGACGCCGAAACCGGGCGGTACTACAACTACTTCCGGGACTATGACCCGCGGATCGGGCGGTACATCCAGAGCGACCCGATCGGGCTGGCGGGGGGGATTAATACTTATGGGTATGTGGGGGGGACTCCGCTTAGTTTTACCGATCCATTTGGGTTGGCTGCCTGCCCAGGACCATCATTTGCATTGTGCCAAAATAAATGTAGCGCCGATGGTTTAACAGTAAAGTCTTGTTCGTCAATTGGTCTGGGGCTTATGAGTACAGAGGTGTGTGTCTGTGACTCTAGTTGCCGCATTGATAGTTATGAAAACCCTGGCCATCATGATCTGTCAAATAAAGGGCAAAATCCTTACAATAGCACTAAAAGCACTCTTCCTAAAAACCATGAAGAATAGTAAGGCGGGCTCGGATGGAAATAGATGGACAAAAGTAGGAGATGGAAAGAAAGCCGAATATCATCGTTTTCAAAATGATGGTAATGGAAATTGGCACTGGAATGGATCGACAAATGGACGGACTGCCAATGGAAGTCCCCGTAATATTCGCCCCGATAATATTCCTAAAGATGTTAAGGCATGGTAATGAGCTTATTTATCGGTGACAAAGAAAAATTTGCGATAGAGCTTGCCTCTAATGAAGAGCTTGGCCATAAAGTGGGGCGGCTTCGGATTTGGCTTGGAGATAAATACATCGGGACTTTTGATGATGCAAGTATTTATTCGCTTGTTTTGATGCAGTTGAAAAATGTTCTTGCCAAGAATTTGGATGTTGAGTGCCTGGATTTTGATGATATGGTCCGGGTGTATGATTTGATAAAATCAGAAAAATTTGATGGGGCTGCGCGATATTTTTTATCGCTTGGTGATTCTTTTGACGATTTTTCAATTGTTGCCTTTTGCAAGGACGGTGAAGTGTTTTTTATTTGGACTCTGATGGATGAGCATTTCTTCGAATATGAGGATTATCCTACAGGGCTCCAATATTCAATTGTCCCTGTGGCCTATTTTTCTAAAGTTTTATCTGGATTTAGTCGGGGCTAAGGAGGGTCTGAATAAGTCCCCCTGAGCCAGTAAAATGCCATCGCATCCACGCCATCCAATTTCCCCCATAAAACAACTCAGCCTGGCCGATCAAGGCTTCATCAAGCAGCCTAAAGTCACCCGCGGACAGCAGTTCCTGTCCGACATGGAACTTGCATTGTCGAATCTGTTTCAGAGTCGTCGACAGTTGCTGGCGGGGGGAATCCGTCTGTAGGGTGGGAAATACGTTGAATTCCGGGGGTCGGCCCGCCGGTCAGGCCGCTGTTGGGGCCGATTGCGCGGGCTGGTCGGCTTTTGCTGGCTTATTCAGACCTTCCTTAGATATAAAAAAGCACAATTGGACTAAAAAAGCACAATTGGACTGTGCAAGAGAGTGCCGGCAGGGGCTGATTCAAAAAAAAAGAAGAAATATTGAAGTTTATGGATAAATAAAAACTGGTGAATTAACAAACGAAGCCGTCATGTTTTGAGTCAATAAAATGCGTGGAAAAATTGATTGGGTTGTTATTTTGTTTGGGACGCTATTTGTTATTCTTGGAGTGCTTAGCGTAATACTGAAAAATGGCAATCAAAGCTTAGCCAGTGCCTTAGAGGCTTACGCAGTTGCCATGGCGGTTCCTGCGGTAATTCTTGATATATTCGTATCATTTTCGACGGGAAAAGCTGCCGTGCGTGGGGTGACTATTGATCGTTTCTCTCAACCTGTTCTATTTTTTATAAGGGTGGGGATGTCTTTTGTGGCTGGAATAGTTATTCTGTTATATTTTTTATAATTATTAGGGATCGCCTATGGCCGGGTTATTTGCATTGTCCTGCCTGCTCAGTTCAACTGACCCGCTCATCCCAATACCCCACCAACCCCAGCTCCCCCAATGCCGCATCCAGATAACGTCGGTCGAACCAGCTTTCGACATCGATCGGCTTGCGGATCAGCCGGTTTTGCAGCGCCAGCGCGGCGGCTTGGCGGGTGCGGCTGGCCAGGGCTGGATCGAGTAGCGGCGAGAAGCGATCGGCGAGGGCGATGCCCTTGTATTCGCGGCGGTAGGTGCTTTCGGGCACGGCGCCGGCCGATGCCCACAGTTTGAATATCTCTTCGCGGTGCGCCGGATCGCTGGACCATTGCGCGGCGCGCACCAGCGCTTTGACCACGCGAGTGGTGGTTTGCGGGTGACGCTGGGCGAATTTCTGGTTCACCAGCACGAAGCCCTGGCCGGTGGCGCCGGGGCCGGTGTCGTTGCGCGAGCTGTAGACCAGCACCGCGCGGCCGGTATCGCGGAAGTGGACCAGGTCCAGCGTACCGAAGGTGGCGTCAATGTCGCCTGACAACAACGCCGCCTTGGCGGTGCCGGGTTCCATGTTGATGATGCGCACGTCCTTTTCGCTCAGACCGTGCGCGGCGAAAAGGCGCGCCGCGCTGAGCTGGGTGGCGGTGCCTTTGTGGAAGGCCACGCGCTTGCCGCGCAGGTCGGCGATGCTGCGGATGCCTGCGCCGGGGCGGGCCACCACGTAGATGTCGGCACGGGCGCTACCCAGCACCGCGCGGGTATCGACGCCGACCGAGCGGCTGACGATGGCGGGCAGGTCGCCCAGCGTGGTGAAGTCGAGCTGGTTGTTGGAGATCGCTTCGTTCACCGCAGGGCCCTGGCCCTTGAAGAAGATCCACTCGATTTTCACGCCGTCCCTGGCGAATTCGTTTTCCAGGTAGCGATGCAACTGTGCCACGGAAATCCACCCGCTATTCACGCGCGGCGGCTTGCCGACCCCGGCGCTGGAAACACCGAACCGGATCACCTCGGGCAGCTTCTCGGCGGCATGCAGGGGCGCGGCCAGCGTGATGAGCAGCGTCAGCGCGAAGGGGGCGAGCGATTTGAGCATATCGGTCCTCGAAAAGCGGCTGTTGCTGCGAGTCGGTCGCGCAGTTGCCGTAGCGCCAAGGGGGCAAGTCGGGCAGACGGCGTAAACGCTCGAACGCGGCAACGCGTCGAATGACGGCGGATTCGACCGGGTGTGTGGTTGCCGGCATGACCTGCTTCCGCGGCCCCGGTGGCTGCCGGGGGCCGCATGGCACCGGATCATCGCAGCGGCAACGTCCTTCAGATTGTCGCCAGCGCCGGCTCGCGTGGCGCGGTTGCTGTGACAAAGCGGTTGCCTGGCCGCGCCAGGCCCAGGTTGTCGCGCAGCGTGTGGCCGTCGTAGCGGGTGCGGAACAGGCCGCGTCGTTGCAGTTCGGGCACTACCAGATCGACGAAATCATCCAGCCCGCCCGGCAGCCATGGCGGCATCACATTGAAGCCGTCGGCCGCGCCCTGTTCGAACCACGCCTGCAACTGGTCGGCGATCTGTTCCACGGTGCCGACGATGGTCCAGTGACCGCGTGCGCCGGCTACCCACAGGTAGAGCTGGCGGATGGTGAAATCGTGCTTGCGTGCGATATCCAGCATCAGCGCCTGGCGGCTTTTCATGTTCTCGGTCTCGGGCAGTTCGGGCACAGGGCCATCCAGGTCGTAGCCGGAGAGGTCCACCCCGCCGGACAGGCCGGACAGCAATGCCAGCCCCACTTCGGGCAGGATCAGCGCTTGCAGTGCTTCGTACTTGCGCTGGGCTTCCTCTTCGGTGCGGCCGACCACGGCGAATACGCCGGGCATGATCAGCAGTTGGTCGGGCGTGCGGCCGTGGCGCGCCAGCCGGCCTTTCACATCGGCATAGAAGGCCCGGGCTTCTTCCAGTGTCTGCTGCGCGGTGAAGATCACTTCGGCGGTTTCGGCGGCGAACTCCTTGCCAGCTTCGCTGCTGCCAGCCTGTACCACCACCGGATGGCCCTGCGGTGGGCGTGGCACGTTCAGCGGGCCGCGCACCGCAAAATGGCGGCCAGCGTGGTTCAGCTCATGGCGCTTGTGCGGGGCGTAGAACTGGCCGCTGGCCTTGTCACGCACGAAGGCGTCGTCTTCCCAGCTATCCCACAGCCCTTTCACCACGTCGACGAATTCGCGCGCGCGGTCGTAGCGGTCGGCGTGGGCGGGATGTTTCTCCAGGCCGAAATTGCCCGCCGCCGCCGAGGAGCCGGTGGTGACCACATTCCAGCCGGCGCGCCCCGCGGACAGGTGATCGAGCGAGGCGAACTTACGCGCCAGGATGAATGGGTCTTCGTAGGTGGTGGACGCGGTGGCGACGAAGCCGATATGCGCGGTGACCACCGACAGCGCCGAGAACAGCGTCACCGGCTCGAAGCTGCCGCCCCACGCCTGTTTGCCTTCGGCGGCAGCCGAGACATTGCCTTGCCCCGCCGCCAGCCCATCGGCCAGGAACAGCGTGTCGAACAGCCCGCGTTCGGCGGTTTGCGCCAGACGTACGTAGTGGGCCAGGTTGATGCCGCCGTCGGCCTGCGCTTCTGGATGACGCCAGGCGGCAACATGGTGGCCCGCGCCGGGAATGAAGGCGCCGAGGCGAATCTTGCGTTGACTCATGAGGGTTCCTGCGGGGTGAATGGCCCCGGAAAGCGGAGCCTTTCACTACCTTGAGCAAGGGGCATGCCACACCGCGAAACCTGCGGAATCAAGTGATTGCGTCCGAGCCATGCTGAAAACCCAGCATTGCGGGCAACGCGCTGTTGGAGGCGCAACAGGGACGGTTCAATCTAGCTGCGCGGGGGAGGCAGGGCCGCTTTCAGCGCCCGCCATTCACCCCTGAAATACCAGCGTAGCCAGATCACGTAACCGCGATGGCGCCACCTTGCCGTGCGGGAGCGCCCGAGCCGGACCTGATAGCGAGCAATCCCTTCGACCAGTGCTTCGGTGGCGAATCCCGACCAGACGGGAGGGATGGGTGTCATCAGGTTGGGGCCGCACCAGGGGGGCGACTTCTTCAAAGAACGCATGCTCCAGCGTGGCGAGCGGCACGTCGGCCACTTGCCGGGCGATCCAGCCGAAATCGACCTCGTTGTCGATGAATATGTCGGATAAGGCCGCCCAGATGCGGGCCTGGCGATCTGCATCCATGGTGTTTCCTCGACGGTGTGACGGGCGTCGCGCCCGATCGATGCGGCGATGCCGCCAGGGCCAGTGGGCATGGTGCCCCACGCGCGCCGCGCTGGCGAGCGCGCCGCCCGGCATCGTTCGGCCCGGCGCCGGGCCCCGTCTGGCAAAATGACGCCCCTGCCGTCGCTGTTTGCCCGATCCAAGGCCCTGTCATGTCAATGCCCCCGCCCATCCGCGTGTTGTCGCTCATTCCGCCGATGACGCAGCTCAATACCCCGTATCCGTCCACGGCTTATCTCACCGGTTTCCTGCGCTCGCGCGGCGTGACGGCGATGCAGGAGGACCTGGCGCTAGCGTTGGTGCTCCGGCTGTTCTCGGCCGATGGGCTGGCCGCGTTGCACGAGCGGGTGCTGGGTGTGCCGCCGCGCCGGCGTTCGCCGGCGACACAGGCGTTCGTGGCGCAGTTCGAGCGTTATCGCGCGGTGATCGGGCCGACGCTGGGTTTTCTGCAGGGGCGCGATACCACGCTGGGGCATCGCATCTGTGGCCGCAATTTCCTGCCCGAGGGGCCGCGTTTCGCGTCGCTGGAGGTCTATGTCGATCCGGACGATCCGGACGGCGGCGATCCGCTGGCGTGGGCATTCGGCGCGCTGGGCATGCAGGATCGCGCGCGCCATCTGGCGACGCTGTTCCTCAACGATATCGCCGATGTGTTTCGCGAAGTGGTCGATCCGCGCTTCGAGTTCGTACGCTATGCCGAATCGCTGGCGCAAAGCCAGCCGACGTTCGAGCCGCTGGCGCAGGCGCTGGCCGCGCCGCGCAATCTGGTGGACGACACGCTGCATGCGCTGACGCTGGATGCGCTTGCGCGCCATACGCCCAGCGTGGTGTTGCTGTCGGTGCCGTTTCCCGGCGCGGTCTATGCCGCGTTCCGCATCGCGCAGACGATCAAGGCGCGCGATCCGCGTATCGTCACCGTGTTGGGGGGCGGCTTCGTCAATACCGAGCTGCGCGAGCTGGCCGAGCCACGCGTGTTCGATTATTTCGATTTCGTCACACTGGATGCCGGCGAGCGCCCCCTGCTGGCGCTGCTCGACCATCTTGCCGGCCAGCGTTCGCGGCAGCGGCTGGTGCGCACTTTCGCGCGCGATGCCGATGGCGTGGTGCGCTACGTGAACTTCCCCGAGCCGGACGTGCCATTCGCCGAGGTCGGCACACCGACCTGGGACGGCCTGCCGCTGGATCGTTACTTGTCGCTGCTGGACATGCTCAACCCCATGCACCGGCTGTGGTCGGACGGGCGCTGGAACAAGCTGACCGTGGCGCATGGCTGCTACTGGAAGAAATGCAGTTTCTGCGATGTGACGCTGGATTACATCTCGCGCTACGAAACGGCGTCCGCCAACGAGCTGGTGGACCGCATCGAGCGCATTGTCGCCGAAACCGGGCAGACGGGTTTTCACTTCGTCGATGAGGCGGCGCCGCCCAAGATGCTGCGCGCGCTGGCCGAGGAACTGCTGCGGCGCGGCGTGGCGATCTCGTGGTGGGGCAATATCCGCTTCGAGAAATCGTTCACGCCGGAGTTGTGCCAGTTGCTGGCCGACAGCGGCTGCATCGCGATTTCCGGCGGGCTGGAGGTCGCGTCCGACCGCTTGCTCAAGCTGATGAAGAAGGGCGTGTCGGTGGAACAGGTGGCGCGTGTGACGCAGGGCTTCACCGAGGCTGGCATCCTGGTGCACGCGTATCTGATGTATGGCTTTCCCACGCAGACGGTGCAGGATACGGTGGACGCGCTGGAATACGTACGCCAGTTGTTCGAGGCCGGCTGTATCCAGTCCGGCTTTTTCCACCGTTTCGCCTGTACCGTGCATTCACCGGTGGGCCAGCACCCGGAGGAGTACGGCGTCACGCTGCTGCCGCTGCCCGATGGCGGCTTCGCCCGCAACGACGTGGGCTTCGTCGATCCGGCGGGGGTCGATCACGATGCGCTGGGCACCGCGCTGAACAAGGCGCTGTACAACTATATGCACGGTATCGGTCTGGACGAGGACGTGCGCGCCTGGTTCGATACCCGCGTTCCGCGCAGCCGCGTCCCGCGCCATTTCATCGGCAGAGCGCTACTGAGTTCCGGAAGGAGCGATGGGTAAGCGGCCCCATCCGGACCGTGTCCATGGCGCCGGGGAGTCAGTATTCCCCCTCACCCCTCACCCGATCAGCGCCTGCCGCAGTGCCTCCGGGATCTCGGTCAGCACCAGCGCACCACGTTCGCGGTCATAGATCACCTGGCCGGCGCGCAGGCTGCTGCGATCGAACTCGATCTTCCAGTGCTCGCCGGATGCCTTGAAGCGCATCAGCGGCTTGATCGCGCGGCGGTCGGGCACAAAGCCGCCGGCTAGCGCCAGTTCGTCTTCGGCCAGCGCGCTTTGCAGGCGCTCTGGCGCTTCGGGCCAAGCGCGGCGCACCAGTACGTCCAGGGCGACGGGCTCGCCTTCGTCGCCGGCTTCGTCCAGGTAGCCGTGGGCGCGTTCGAACAGCGCGTCGCGCGTGGCGGGCGGTAGCTGCTGGCGTTCGGCGAACTGATTCAGGCCCTGCACCAGCTTCTGGGTTTCCTTCAGTGCCAATACCACGTCATTACAGCCGAGGAACAGCTTGAAGTAGTGCGCCACGTCGGCGCGGCCCTTGAGAAAGCTGATGTAGCGCTCGGCGCCGCCCTGCCACGCGGTCAGGTCGATGCGGCCGGCGACGCGCAGGTTGGAAAGATCGAGCTGCGGGCTGTCGACGATCTCGAAATCGCCGGTGATCGCCATGCCGACCACTTCGGTGACCAGTACCACCAACAGGCAGTCGGCGCCGGCATCGTCCACGCGCGCGATCAGCACGTAGCCGCCGCTGGCCAGTTGTTCCTCACCGGCGCGCATTTGCAGGTGCTGCATCATCAGGTGCGACAGCGCGAGGAAATCAATATCGCCGGCCACGTACTGGCGCATGAAGCGCGGCATCGGAAAGTTGTCCTCGTCGTCCTCGAAGCGGCCATAGCCCTTGCCCTTGCGCTCGCCGTAGCGCTGGCCCAGATGGTCGATCAGGCGTTGCGCGGCGGCATTCACCGACATTTCGGCGGGGCGCAGCGCGATGGCGGCGGGGCCGTGGGGATCTTTGATCAGCTTGTGGACCACCAGGTGGCGGACCAGGGGTTGCGGTGCGGTCATGCGGTGCGGGCGCCGGAAAAACGGAAGGGCATCATTGTCCCACTATCGTGGCGATGCAGGCGGTTGGTGCAGTGTGAAAACCGGACGGTATCGCTTCTATAGTGAGGCAGGTACATGCCCCATCCACCCTTCCGAGAAGCCCATGGCCGACTCCGCTCACTCCCTCAACCTGCGCGTGGCGGCGGGCCGCGCGCTCCGGCAGGATTGCCCGCGCCGCACCCACGCGCTGTGGCGCCCGTCGGCGCATCGCGACCCCATCGCCATGCTCAAACAGTCGAGCGAGGACCGGGTGCAGCACCTGGTGCCGATCCGCTATGGCCGCATGCTGCAATCGCCATTCGCCTACTACCGCGCCACCGCGTTGCTGCATGCGTTCGATCTGGCCGATACGCCGCATACCGGCATCCGCACGCAGGTATGCGGCGATTGTCATCTGATGAATTTCGGTGGCTTTGCCACGCCGGAACGCAACCTGCTGTTCGGTATCAACGATTTCGACGAGACGCTGCCGGGCTTCTGGGAATGGGACCTGAAGCGGTTGGCGACCAGCTTTGTGCTGGCGGCGCGTTATCGCAGTTTTTCCGACATCAAGGCACGCGAGATCGTGCAGCGGCTGTCCGCCAGCTACCGTCGCCACATGGATCAGTATGCGGCAATGAAGACGCTGGACCTGTGGCACGCCAGCATCAGCTTCGACGACGTGCGCCGCACGCTGCCGGCTGGCGGGATGCGCGATTACGTCGGCACGCTGGCCGAGCGTGCGCGCAAGCGGACTTCGCGCCACGCTTTCGACAAGATGACCGCCACCCGGGATGGCGTGCGCCACATCCTGGACAACCCGCCGTATATCTTCCACGCCGACGCCTCGCCCGATTTCGCGCAGTACAAGGAAAACTACCGCGACGTGGCGTTCAAGATGTTCAGCGCCTACGGCCGCACACTGCACCAGTACCGGCGCCACCTGATCGAACGCTTCGAGCTGGTGGACGTGGCCTTCAAGGTGGTAGGCGTAGGCAGTGTCGGAACGCGCTGCTTCGTACTGCTGTTGCTGGCGGATGACGACGATCCGTTATTCCTGCAAGCCAAGGAAGCCAAGCCCTCGGTGCTGTCCGCCTACGTGGGCCGCAGCGAGTTCCGCCACCAGGGCGAGCGCGTGGTGGCGGGGCAGCGGCTGATGCAGGCCGCCAGCGACCAGTTTCTTGGCTGGACCACCGGCCCGGAAGGACGCCACTACTACATGCGGCAGCTACGCGACATGAAGGTGGCGGTGGAAGTGGAACTGATGGATGCCGAGATGCTGGCGCAGTACGCCGAGCTATGCGCCTGGAACCTGGCGCGTGCCCATGCCAAGGGCGGCGGTACCGGGCCGGAGATCGCCGGCTACGTGGGCGATCGTCCCAACCTGGACCTGGCGCTGGCCGATTACGCAGTGCTGTATGCCGACCAGACCGAGCGCGACTACGAAACCTTCGTCAAAGCTGTGCGCAGGGGGGAACTGCCGGCCGATACCGGCGACGACCGGGCGCTGGCGCAGACACCGTGAGGAGTGAGGAGTAAAGGCAGCGTCAAAACCTTGCGCCGTGGCTGTTGTTTTTGACGTTACCCCTCACACCTCACACCTCACACCTCACACCTCACACCTCACACCTCACACCTCACACCTCACACCTCACACCTCACACCGCCCTTTTCCCGCCTCAACCCTGGTTGACGATGCCCCCCAGAACCTGGCCGGTGGGGCCGACGCGGGCGCCAGATAGGCAGTGGCCGGTCTGGTCGTCGAAGAAGAAGTCCGGCTCGAACTCGGCCAGGAACGGGCCTTTTTCCAGGCCGCCGAGGAATAGTGCTTCGTCTACGTGGATGTTCCAGCTCATCAGCGTGCGGATGGCGCGTTCGTGCGCGGGGGCGCTGCGCGCGGTGACGAGGGCGGTGCGGATATGCATCGGTGCGTCGGCCTGTTGCAGACGGTGCAGTGCTTCGAGGAACGATTTGAACGGCCCGGCGCTGAGCGGCTCGCGCGAGTGGCTGGCTTCGTGCGCGTGGAACGTTTCCAGCCCGTCGCGCTGGAACACGCGCTCGGCCTCATCGGAGAACAGCACGGCGTCGCCGTCGAAGGCGATGCGTACTTCGTTGGGGTGCTCGGTGGCGGCATGTATCGAATCGGGATAGACATGCGCGGCCGGAAAACCGTTGTCCAGCGCGGTACGCACGTCGGCATCGTTGGCGGAGAGGAACAGGTTGGCGTTGAGCGGGCGCAGGTAACGGTACGGCTCGCGGCCCTGGGTGAACACGCCGCGCTCCAGCTTCAGCCCGCTGGCCTTGGCGGAATTGAACACCCGCAGCCCGCTGACCGGATCGTTGCGCGAAACGATCACCACTTCCACCCGGTGCGCATCGGCGGTGTTGAAGGCCAGCAGCTTCTGCACCAGCGGCAATGCCACGCCGGGTTGCGCGATCTGCTCCAGCCGTTCCAGTTGCACCGACATGTAACGCTGTGCATCGCCGGCTTCGAAAATGCGGTTCTCCTCTTCGAAGTCGAATAGCGCGCGCGAGGAAATTGCCACCACCAGCTTGTTATCGAGAGAGAACGGCATTATCTGAATCCGGTTGCAAACTGTTCGCAGTGTACGACAAAGCCAATTCCGGCCTGCCGCCATCCTTTCGGAGCAAATCATGATCGACCTTCATTACTGGACCACCCCCAACGGCCACAAGATCACCTTGTTCCTGGAAGAAACGGGCCTGGAATACCGCATTCATCCGGTGAATATCGGCAAGGGCGAGCAGTTCGATCCTGCCTTTCTCCAGATTGCCCCGAACAACCGTATTCCCGCCATCGTCGATCAGGCGCCGGCCGATGGCGGTGCGCCGATCCCGCTGTTCGAGTCGGGCGCCATCCTGCTGTACCTGGCGGACAAGACCGGCAAGCTGATCCCGTCCGACCTGCGCGGGCACAACGAGGCCATCCAGTGGCTGTTCTGGCAGATGGGCGGGCTGGGGCCGATGGCTGGGCAGAATCACCATTTCAGCCAGTACGCGCCCGAAAAGCTGCCCTACGCCATCGAGCGCTACGTGAAGGAAACCTCGCGGCTGTACGCGGTGATGGACAAGCGCCTGGCCGACCGCGAGTTCCTGGCCGGCGATTATTCCATCGCCGACATCGCCAGCTATCCCTGGGTGGTGCCGTACCAGAACCAGGGCCAGAAGCTGGAGGATTATCCCAACCTGAAGCGCTGGTTCGACGCCATCGCCGCCCGCCCCGCCACCCAGCGCGCCTACGCGCTGGCGGCGCAGATCAACCCGCCCAAGCCGATGGATGAGGCGGAAAAGAAGGTTCTGTTCGGGCAGGACGCCGGCACCGTCAAGCGCGGTTAGTCTTCGTCCAGCGGCGCCTCCTGTTGGCGGCGCCGCAGCGGCGTGGTGCGCATCACTTGTGATCTGCCACCATTGCGTAGGTAATCCCAATCGACGGTGGGGCGTAGTTCCTCGCAGCGCACCTGCCCGCCGGACGCGCGCTCGATGGCAATGCACAGCGTGACATCGGGGCATTTCTTGCGGCCGCTGGCCAGGTGCCACAGGTATTCGGGCGAGGTGCCTATCCGTTCGGCCAAGGCCTTGGCCGCCCCCCGGTAATGCCTCAGATATTCCCCTAACAGCATGATGATCGACCCCTAGTCGAAGGGCGTGACTGATACCCACAGGCAGACTTACCCTGCGGTAATGGATTGGTGTGTAATTCGCGGATGAACCTCTATGACATCCGCCGGGAACGGCTACAGGAACTGCTCGATACCGATCCACGCTTTGGCGGGAAATCCGCCCGGCTGGCCGCGGCACTGGGGCGGCAGTCGAGTTATCTTTACCGGTTGCTGAAGGCGAAAGGTAAAGAGCGCAAGAACCTGGGAGAAGGCCTGGCGCGGGAGTTCGAAGCCAAGCTCAGCCTGCCTTATGGCTGGTTCGATCAGGGCAATGCCACGCAGCATGTGCGTGAGGTTCCCGCTGGCTATTCGGCGGACCTGTCCACCGAGCTGGCGCAACGCTGGGTACCCTTGCTGACCTGGGACGCGGTGACCCAGATCGACCAGGATGCCTTGCCCAAAGCCACGCAGGAGCAGGTGGAGTGGCTGGCGTGTCCGGCCGAATGCAGTGTGCACGCGTTCTCGTTGCGGCACGTGGGCGACGCCATGATGCCGGATTACCGCGATGCCGAACTGCTGTTCGTCGATCCCGCTGTCGTCAGCCGCCATGGCGACGATGTGGTGGTGACGGTTGGCGATCTCACGATGTTCAAGCGTTTGCATATCACTCCCGAGGGCAAGTTCCTGCTTACTCTGAATCCCGCTTTCCCCGATCGGGTGATGCGGTTGCCAGAAGACGCGGTGTTGCACGGCACCGTGGTCGGTAGCTGGACGCCACGCCGCCAGCGGTGAACCAAAACCCCCCATACAAAGGCATGGCCCGCTTCGAGGAACCCAGGCTGACGCAGGGCTGGATGACTACCTACAGGTAAAATCCGCGAAATACGGGGGGAAAATATACCTTCAGGGCAAAGTATTACGCAACGCTTTCGTTGTATTTTTTATCCCTGCGGGTATACTTTCGCTGAATCAAGCCTTGAAGACAAAGTGAGAGCGGTGAAGCAAAATCGCCGCTAGCGCCCGGGTTTTATGGGTTTGACGTCGGCTTCCTGCATTGCTGATTGCCAGGGGCCATCCGCCATGGCCACCTCGCATCCGTGAAATACTTTCACCTTTAGGGTTAAATTTATACCGGACAGGTTGGCGTCGGCTTTACGTTGCATGCTGAGGAGAACTGCCTGTGGATAGCGGTCGCGCGAGTATTTGGGTGCATTTCAACGCATTTTTTGGATTGTGCGGCGGGATGAAGGCGACATTGCACGCCGTGGTGTTCTCGCTGGCGGTGTTGCAGGTGGTGGGATGCGCGATACTGCTGGGCCTGGCGGGGTGCACGTTGGACTCGGGCTGGTTGCCGCTGTTGGCCGCGACGGAGCTGGGAGTATTGGCGACGGTGCAGGTGATCGGCTGGTTCTTTCCGCCACGCCCACGCTGGGTGCTGTCCGCGGGAGGCGACATCGCGAATGATCCACCTGTGGCGGCGCAGCCGTACTGGCTATGCCACGACGCGCGGAGGCGGGCGTGCATCGCCCGGGGGCGGCTCCAGACGCCGTCGTGAAGGCCGAAGCCCGGGTGATCCATGATCGGCACGGGGGGCTTCTCGTGGTTTTGAGGCCGCAAGTTGCCGTGCTTCGCGCTATCCGATTACCGGGCCGGTGCGCACCGCGCTGGAAGGCCCGGCATCGCGGGCAGGGCGTTATGCCCGTTCAGGTGGGCCGGGTCTTGTGGAACGTGATGGGATGCGCGGGGATGATCGACGGCGGCGCGGCGTGAAAGATGTGTGGCTTGATCTTGCCGATCACGTGCATCTCGCACGGTTTGCAGTCGAACTTGAGGGTGTAGCTGTCGTTGCCGCTCTTGAGCGTCATCGGTTCGGCGCGTACCTGGCCTTTCACGCCGATCACGCCCTTGGCCTGCTTGGGGCAAAGATTGTAGGAGAAGCGCAGGCAGTGCTTGGTGATCATCAGGCTGACTTCGCCCGGCTCCTGGTGTGCTTCGTAGGCGGCGGCGATCAGTTGTACGCCGTGGCGGGTGTAGAAAGCGCGCGCGGCGTCGTTGTAGACGTTGGCGAGGAAGGACAGCGAGGTTTCGGGGTAGGGAACCGGTGGTTGTACTTCGGCCTTGCGCGGCGGGCGCATCCAGGCGGCAACGCGCGCGGCCTCCAGTTGCTCCACCGTATCGCGCCGCAATGCGTTGAGCGCACCGGCCGGCACAAACCACGGTTGGCTGAGCGCCAGCGTCACGTCGTGCGCGGTGAATGCGGTATTGCCCAGTTTGCCGAGCTGTTCGCGCAATGTGGTTTCGGCCCGCTGCGGGTCCTTGGCGGGTTCCAGGGTCAATGCGGCCTGCACGGTGACGGCGATGCCATCTTCGTCGGTCATGGTCAGCGCCAGACCGTTGTCGGTTTCGCTTAGCGCAAGCCATGCACCGATACGGCGCTCGGACGATTTCTGCGTCAGTGCCTTTTCCCACGCGTGATCGCGATTGCGGTTGATGGCGAGGCCGACTTTCAGCCCTTCCAGTTGCGTCATCGCTTCGTTGGGGAAGATGCGCCAGAGGGTGCCGGTTTCACCCGCACCGACCCGCTCGACGACGTTGGCCTGCACGCCGACCACTTCACGTTTCTTCATGTAGTTGAGGCCATCGCCGTTGGCCAGTGGTTCGGCGCTATCCAGTTCGAACCACTTGGGGCCGAGCCGGGTGACGTGACCGAGGGTGACGCCAACGTACTTGGGCGAATCGAAGGCGCCGATGTTTTCCTTGCGCCCGGTGACGAAGTAGTCGGTATGGCCGCGATGGAAGTTTTTGTCCACATCGGGCGTGAACAGGATGTCGGTGCGCCCGCTGGAAGCGCGTGCCAGCTCAGGCCGCCGCGCCAGGATCTGGTCGAGTAGCAGGCGGTAATGGGCGGTGATGTTCTTGACGTAGCCCATGTCCTTGTAGCGACCTTCGATCTTGAACGAACGGACGCCGGCATCGATCAGGGCTTCGAGGTTGGTGCTCTGGTCGTTGTCCTTCATCGACAAGAGATGCTTGTCGTAGGCGACCACGCGGCCCTGGCCGTCGGTCAGCGTGTACGGCAGCCGACAGGCCTGCGAGCAGTCACCGCGATTGGCACTGCGCCCGGTATCGGCATGGCTGATGTTGCACTGGCCGGAAAACGCAACGCACAGCGCACCGTGGATGAAGAACTCGATGGTGGTATCGGCCGGTAGCGCGTTGCGCACGTCGCGGATCTGGTTCAGCGTCAGTTCGCGTGCCAGTACCACTTGCGAGAAGCCCGAGTCGGCCAGGAAGCGCGCTTTGTCCACGCTGCGGATGTCGCATTGCGTGGAGGCGTGCAGCTGAATGGGCGGGATGTCGAGTTCGAGCAGGCCCATGTCCTGCACGATCAGTGCATCGACGCCGGCGTCGTAGAGCTGGTGTACCAGCTTGCGCGCGGGTGCCAGTTCGCTGTCGTGCAGGATGGTGTTGAGCGTGACGAAGATGCGCGCATGGTAGCGGTGGGCAAAGCGCACCAGTTCGGCGATTTCGCTCACCTCGTTACAGGCGTTGTGCCGCGCGCCGAAGCTGGGGCCGCCGATATACACCGCGTCGGCGCCGTGCAGGATGGCTTCGCGGCCGATCTCGACGGTCTTGGCGGGAGAAAGCAGTTCCAGATGATGGACGGGCAGGCTCATGCGACTTCCGGGCGGCTAAGGGTGTAACCCTGGGGCGCGGAAGTATAGCGGAATCAACGGATTAGCGGGCATGCTGCCCGATGGGGTGCGCTGTTGCCGAGTGGCGGCCATTGCAAGTGCTGGAATCACTTCGCGCCGGGTGAGAGGGGGCGTCAACCAGGGGACGCCGATTCTGGCATGTCGTTACCGCGACGCGCCCGGCATTGCCGGGGCCTGATTCCGCGCATTGTTCGCGGCGTGCGGCAGTCGTTTCGATCAGGTGCTCAGCGCTGCGCCGCCATGCAGGCGGTGGCCAGATAGTTGGCGCGGCTCAGGCCGAGGGGCGAACGGAAGGTGACTTCCACCTGGCGCCCCTGCGGCACGATGGCGATGATGTCCAGGCGCATGGCCCGGCCATCGATCTGCTCGGTGACGTAGTCGCCGGGCTGGAGTTGGTGTACTGCGATCAAATGATTTCCTAAAATTTCAAAGCCGTGGCCACTCAGCGGCGGCGCATCGGCGGGGGTGAGAATCCGGTCGGCGCGGTGGCGTAACGGAAGGTGATACGGCCCTTGGTCAGATCGTAGGGCGACATTTCGACCGTGACACGGTCGCCGGCCAGCACGCGGATGTGGTGCTTTTTCATTTTGCCGGAGCCATAAGCGAGCACGACGACGCCGTTTTCCAGCGTGACGCGAAAGCGCGATTCGGGCAGGACTTCGGTGACGGTACCGTCGAACTGGATAGTGCCTTCTTTTGCCATGTGGTTCTCCGTGTCTTGCGGCGCGAGCGCGCGCCGGGACAATCAACGAGTTGGAAAAGCCGCAACCGGGCAGCCGGATGCGACGTACAAGCCTTGGTTGACAGGGCTTGGCCTTGCCGAAAAGGGCTTGGCGCTACAAGCGCGGGGGCATCAAGGGAAGCGCGGCTCGAGGGGGTGAGCGGCGCAGGCCAGAGTGGCGGAAGGGCTTGTGGACTGCGGGTCAAGGCTGGGCAGGGTCTGGATGTGACCCGATGCCAACCGCGTAGCATACATGTTTTTAGCGAACAGAGGGAAAATGCTTGACCGACGGGGCGATGTCGGGTTGGGTGGGCAGGTGGTTGATCGGTATTGAACTGAGCTGTCCTGGCTGAAGGGTGATCGGGCCGAGTGCGGGCGAGGGTTATTGATAATAGATAGATGTTGGCGGCGCGATTTCAATCCCCGCGCCGCCATCTGGTATTACATCCGCGCAGCGGGCGGTGGTCCGCCCGCCGTAACGGATCATTCCTTGTGGTACACCTGCGCACCCTTGCGCACGAATTCGATGGATTTGCTCTCCATGCCTTGCTGCAAGGCTTCGTTCTCGCTGATGCCCTGCTTTTCGGCGTAGTCGCGCACGTCCTGCGTGATTTTCATCGAGCAGAAGTGCGGGCCGCACATCGAGCAGAAGTGCGCCACCTTGGCGCCTTGCTGCGGCAGTGTTTCGTCGTGGAATTCGCGCGCGCGATCCGGGTCCAGGCCGAGGTTGAACTGGTCTTCCCAGCGGAACTCGAAACGGGCCTTGGACAAGGCGTTGTCGCGGATCTGCGCGCCCGGATGACCCTTGGCCAGATCGGCGGCATGCGCGGCCAGTTTGTAGGTGATGATGCCTTCCTTGACGTCATCCTTGTTGGGCAGGCCCAGGTGCTCCTTGGGCGTCACATAACAGAGCATGGCGCAGCCGTACCAGCCGATCTGTGCGGCGCCAATGGCGCTGGTGATGTGGTCGTAGCCGGGGGCGATGTCAGTGGTCAACGGGCCCAGGGTGTAGAACGGGGCTTCGTCGCACCAGTCGAGCTGGAGATCCATGTTCTCCTTGATCAATTGCATCGGCACATGGCCCGGGCCTTCGATCATGGTCTGCACGTCGTGCTTCCAGGCAATCTGCGTCAGTTCGCCCAGTGTCTTCAGTTCGCCCAGTTGCGCGTCATCGTTGGCATCCCAGACGCTGCCGGGGCGCAGGCCGTCGCCCAGGCTGAAGCTGACGTCGTACGCCTTCATGATTTCGCAGATTTCCTCGAAGTGCGTGTAGAGGAAGCTTTCCTTGTGATGCGCCAGGCACCACTTGGCCATGATGGAGCCACCACGCGAGACAATGCCGGTCATGCGGTTGGCGGTGAGCGGTACATAGCGCAGCAGTACGCCGGCGTGGATGGTGAAGTAGTCGACGCCTTGTTCGGCCTGCTCGATGAGTGTGTCGCGGAACAGCTCCCACGTCAGCTCCTCGGCCTTGCCGTCCACCTTTTCCAGTGCCTGGTAGATCGGTACGGTGCCGATCGGCACCGGTGAGTTGCGCAGGATCCACTCGCGGGTTTCATGGATATTCTTGCCGGTGGACAGATCCATGATGGTGTCGGCACCCCAGCGGATGCCCCAGGTCATCTTGTCCACTTCCTCGTTGATCGACGAGGTGACGGCGCTGTTGCCGATGTTGCCGTTGATCTTCACCAGGAAGTTGCGGCCGATGATCATCGGTTCGCATTCGGGGTGGTTGATGTTGGCGGGGATGATGGCACGGCCGCGTGCCACTTCTTCGCGCACGAACTCAGGCGTGATGATCTTGGGGATATTGGCGCCGAAGTCGTGGCCCGGATGCTGGCGCAACATCATCGCTGCCATCTTTTCGCCCTTGGCGCCCAGCGCCTTCAGGCTTTCCATGTACTGTTCGCGTTGCAGGTTCTCGCGGATGGCGATGTATTCCATTTCCGGCGTGACGATGCCCCGCCGCGCGTAGTGCATCTGGCTGACGTTGGCTCCGGCCTTGGCCTTGCGCGGCTGACGCGTCAGCTCGAAGCGCAGCGGGTCGAGCGAGGCGTCGGCCTCGCGCATGCGGCCGTATTCGCTGGTCAGGCCGGATAGCAGTTCGGTGTCGCCGCGCTCGTCGATCCAGGCGGCGCGGATCGGCGCCAGGCCCTTGCGGACATCGATGCGCGCCTGCGGGTCGGTGTAGGGGCCGGAACAGTCGTAGACGTAGATGGGCGGGTTCTGCTCGCCGCCAAAGGCCGTCGGGGTGTCGGTCTGGCTGATTTCGCGCATCGGTACGCGGATGTCGGGGCGGCTGCCGGTGACGTAAATCTTGCGGGAGTTCGGCAACGGCTGGATCGCGGCCTCGTCCACATGGGCGGTATCGGCGCGGAATTCGGCGGGCTTGTTCATGGCGTCTCCAAAGGCGGCACAGGGTGCGATGGAAACGCCCAAAAGGTGAGGAGGGCGGTTTCGCTTCCCTACGCCGGTGTGAACCGGATCAGGTGCTGAGGGACTCTCTCATCCGGGCCTGCTCGCGGCCTTGGGCGCGAGGCGGGGCGCGGAACCCCTAGCGAAATAACAGTGCTGCCCACGGTATAGAACATATGGGATAATCACAAGTTAATTTCGACCCGCACCAAGCCAAATCCGGCACGTCTTGAGGTGAAGCAAACATGGATTGGGAACACGCCCGCTACCTTCTCGTTGAACAGCAGATCCGCCCGTGGGAGGTGCTGGATCAGCAGGTCCTGCAACGCGTGCTGGACGTGAAGCGCGAGGATTTCGTACCGACCGACAAACGCAATCTGGCCTTTGTCGATACCGAACTGCCGCTGGGCCATGGCGCCTGTATGCTTTCGCCGAAAATGGAAGCGCGGCTGTTGCAGGATGTCGAGCTGCAATCGACCGACAAGGTGCTGGTGGTCGGCGCCGGCACCGGGTACCTGGTGGCCCTCGCCGCTGGCCTGGCCGCGCAGGTATATGGCGTCGAGATCGAGCCGGAACTGAAGCGCGCGGCCGAGGAAAACCTGGTGCGTGCCGGCATCCGCAATGCGCGGGTGGAACTGGGCGACGGTGTGCAGGGCCTGAATGCCCAGGCGCCGTTCAATGCCATCATCGTTACCGGCTCGGTGGCCGAGGTGCCGCAGGCACTGAAGGACCAACTGGCGGTCGGCGGCCGCCTGATCGCGGTGGTTGGCGAGTTGCCCATCATGAGCGCCACGTTGTTCCTGCGCGTGGATCAGGATGCCTGGCGCACCGAGAAGCTGTTCGAATACAACCTGCCGCGCCTGAAGAACGCGCCTGCCGCACCGGCATTTTCGTTCTAGCAAATCCGGCAGCCAATAAAAAACGCGCCAAATGGCGCGTTTTTTATTGGCTGCAATAGCGTGTGAATTTGGCAGATTTCTTGCCTGTTCCATCGCGGGGGCGAATCCTTATCGATGGCGGCGGGGCTACGAATTTTAACCGTTTTGCTTGAATCCAGCCGCCAGTGGGTGGTCGCAATACGGGCTTTTTATTGCACGTATTTTTGCTAAAAAGAACGCGCCAGAAGCGGCTTTTTTTTGTATGGTGTCCGGCATTCTCAATGCCGTTGATTTGATGGGTATCCAGGCATTGCTGGTTGAAGGAAGCGCGAAATGAGATCAATTGAAGACGTCACGCTCGGCATCATTGGCCTGGGCTATGTCGGCCTGCCCCTGGCGGTCGAGTTCGGCAGGAAGCATGACACCATCGGCTTCGATATCAATGCCGCGCGCGTGGCCGAGCTGGCACAAGGCCGGGACCATACGCTCGAAGTGGATGAAGCCGAGCTGAAATCGGCCATCCGCCTGGAATTCACCGCCGACCTGGAGCAGTTGCGCCGCGCCGATGTCTACATCGTGACGGTGCCGACGCCCATCGATCAATACAAGCGCCCCGACCTGACGCCGCTGATTCGCGCCAGCGAAACCATCGGTCGCGTGCTCAAGCGCGGCGACGTGGTGATTTATGAATCCACGGTTTATCCGGGCGCGACCGAGGAAGACTGCGTGCCGGTGCTCGAACGCGTCTCTGGCCTCAAGTTCAACGTCGATTTCTTTGCCGGCTATAGTCCGGAGCGGATCAATCCAGGTGATAAGGAACATCGTCTGAGCACGATCCGCAAGGTGACGTCCGGTTCGACCCCCGAGGTGGCGGAATTCGTCGATGCGCTGTATCGCGGCATCATCACCGTTGGCACGCACAAGGCGCCGAGCATCCGGGTTGCGGAGGCGGCGAAGGTGATCGAGAACACCCAGCGTGACGTCAACATTGCGCTGATCAATGAACTGGCGCTGATCTTCAATCGCATGGACATCGATACCGAGGCGGTGCTGCAAGCGGCCGGCACCAAATGGAATTTTCTGCCATTCCGTCCCGGCCTGGTCGGTGGCCACTGCATCGGTGTCGATCCGTACTACCTGACCCACAAGGCGCAGTCGATCGGCTACCACCCGGAAGTCATCCTGGCGGGGCGCCGCATCAATGACGGCATGGGCGCGCATGTGGCCGCGCAGCTGGTGCGGGCCATGGTCCGGCGCGATATCCCTGCCGTTGGCGCACGCATCCTGGTGATGGGGCTGACCTTCAAGGAAAACTGCCCGGACATCCGCAACACCCGCGTGGTCGATATCGTGCAGGAGCTGAAAGGCTACAACATCGCGGTCGATGTCTACGATCCGTGGGTCGATGCCGCCGAAGCGCGACACGAATACGGCATCGTGCCAGTGGCGGCGCCCACCCCCAACGGCTATGACGCCATTGTGGTCGCTGTCGCGCATCGCCAGTTCAAGGAGCTGGGCGTTGCCGGCATTCGCGCATTCGGCAAACCCTTGCACGTGTTGTATGACCTGAAGTATCTCTTCACCGTGGAAGAAAGCGATTTGCGGCTCTAAGCCGCTGGAACGATTATCGATGACCCGATTTCAGCAATTGCTCGCTACCCTGCCCACTCAGCCCAAGACCTGGCTGGTGACCGGTGTGGCGGGCTTCATCGGCTCCAACCTGCTGGAAGCACTGCTCAAGCTGGACCAGTGCGTGGTGGGGCTGGACAACTTCGCCACCGGGCATCAGCGCAATCTCGATGAGGTGGCCACAACGGTTTCGGCTGAACAATGGGCGCGTTTCCGCTTTATCGAAGGCGACATCCGCGACCCGGTGGCCTGCCGGGCTGCCGTGGCAGGGGCCGACTACGTGTTGCATCAGGCGGCACTCGGTTCGGTGCCGCGCTCGCTCGACAACCCGCTGACGTCGCATGACGTCAATGTCACCGGCTTTCTCAACATGCTGATCGCGGCGCGCGATGCGGGCGTCAAACGCGTTGTCTACGCCGCCAGCAGCTCCACCTACGGCGACCATCCCGGCCTGCCCAAGGTGGAGGATCGTATTGGCCGGCCGTTGTCGCCCTACGCCGTGACCAAGTACGCCAATGAGTTGTACGCGGACGTGTTTGCCGGCAGCTACGGGCTGGAGTCGGTCGGGCTGCGTTATTTCAATGTATTCGGCCCGCGCCAGGATCCGGACGGTGCCTACGCGGCGGTGATTCCGCGCTGGGTCGCCGCCATGCTCGACCGCCAGCCGGTGTTCATCAACGGCGATGGTGAGACCAGCCGCGATTTCACGTTCATCGCCAACGTGATCCAGGCCAACCTGCTGGCCGCGACCACCGACGACGCCGAGGGCAAGCACCGGGTGTACAACGTCGCGGTGGGTGAGCGAACCACACTGAACCAGCTCTACGACGATTTGCGCCAGTCCTTGCTGCCCCAGGCGCCCTGGCTGGCTGAGGCGGCGCCCGGCTACCGCGATTTCCGGGCCGGTGACGTGCGCCATTCGCTGGCGGACGTTTCCAAAGCCGAAACCCAGCTCGGCTATGTGCCGACGCATCGCCTGCGCGACGGCATAGCGGTGGCGATGCCCTGGTATGTCCGGCACGCCGCACGATGCTAAAGGTTGCGTTGAGTCGGTAGGCGCACCGAACGTTACGTTGCATCCGGGCCGGCCGCAGCAGAATACGCGGTTGGCCATTTTTATTTGGTGGCGCCGTGCCGCCCTGGGTTCATGCCGGGGCGAGACGGTGCCTATAGCGAGGACGACTCATGCTCCATGACAGCACCATCCTGGTGACCGGCGGAACCGGCTCATTCGGCAATACCTTCGTGCCGATGACCCTGGCCCGCTATAACCCCCGCAAGATCATCATTTACTCGCGCGATGAGATGAAGCAGTGGGAGATGGCCAAGCTGTTCCAGGGCGACGATCGCGTGCGCTTCTTCATCGGCGATGTGCGCGACAAGGATCGGCTCTATCGCGCGCTGGATGGCGTCGATTATGTGGTGCATGCCGCCGCGACCAAGATCGTGCCGACTGCCGAGTACAACCCGTTCGAGTGCATCAAGACCAATATCGACGGCGCGATGAACCTGATCGATGCCTGTATCGACAAGGGTGTGAAGCGCGTGGTGGCGCTCTCGACCGACAAGGCAAGTAGCCCGGTCAATCTGTACGGCGCGACCAAGTTGGCGTCGGACAAGCTGTTTGTCGCCGGCAACTCCTATGCCGGAGGGCGAGACAGCCGCTTTGCCGTGGTGCGCTACGGCAACGTCATGGGCTCGCGCGGCTCGGTGATCCCGTTCTTCCTGTCCATCGCCGATCAGGGCGTGCTGCCGATCACCGATGCGCGCATGACGCGCTTCATGATCACGCTGGAGCAGGGCGTGGAACTGGTGTGGCATGCGTTCGAGGATATGGAAGGTGGCGAGATCTACGTGAAGAAGATTCCGTCGATGAAGGTCACCGACGTCGCCACTGCCGTATCGCCCCAGGCGCAACAGGATGTGGTAGGCATCCGCCCCGGCGAGAAGCTGCATGAGCAGATGATCGGCGCCGAGGATGCGTTCTACACCTACGAGTACCCCGAGCATTTCAAGATTCTGCCGGCCATCCACAACTGGCACACCGACTACAAGCGCATCAAGGATGGCAAGCGCGTGCCCGAGGGCTTTGTCTACGCCAGCGATAACAACAGCGAATGGATGGAGATCGACACCTTGCGCGCCTGGATCGACGCCAACCGCGCCAAGGTGGGGAAGATCTGAGATGGCGATCCCCTATGGTCGCCAATGGCTGGACGAAGAAGACGAGCGCGCGGTACTCGATACCCTGCGTTCGGATTATCTGACCCAGGGCCCCAAAATCGCGGAATTCGAGCGCGCGCTGTGCGATTACACCGGTGCCCGGTATTGCGTCGTCGCGGCAAGCGGTACCGCCGCGCTGCACCTGGCGGTGGCGGCGCTGGAACTGCCACCCGGCAGTGAAGGGATCACCAGCGCCAATACCTTTACCGCATCGGCCAACAGCATGGCCTACTGCGGTGTCAAACCGGTGTTCGCCGATATCGATCCGGTGAGCTACAACATCGACCCAGCCTCCATTGCCATGCGAATCACCCCGGCCACCCGGTTGCTGACGCCGGTGCATTTCGCCGGGCAGCCGGCGGAGATGGAAGCGATATCCACCTTGGCGCGGGAGCGCGGTCTGAAGGTGATCGAGGATGCCGCGCACGCCATCGGCTCGCGCTATCGCGACGGCGGCCTGGTGGGCAACTGTCGTTATGCCGATGCCACGGTCTTTTCCTTCCATCCAGTGAAGACGTTGACCACCGGCGAAGGCGGCGCGGTGATGACCAACGACGAAGCCTTGTATCGCCGGATGGTGCTGCTGCGTACCCATGGTATTACCAAGGAACCGGCGCTACTCACGCAGAATCCGGGGCCGTGGTACTACGAAATGCACGCGCTGGGCTGGCACTACCGCATGACCGACATGCAGGCGGCGCTGGGTGTGAGCCAGTTGAAGAAGCTGGATCGCTTTGCCGCACGCCGTCGCGAAATCGTCGCGCGCTATAACGCGCTGCTGGCCGACCTGCCGTGGCTGCGCACACCGGTGGAGGCGGATGGCGTGGCGTCGTGCTTCCACCTGTATGTGCCACGCATCGATTTCGCCGCATTGGGCAAGACCCGCGTGCAGGTCATGCGCGAGCTGCTCGATCTCGGTGTCGGCACACAGGTGCACTACATCCCTGTCCACACTCAGCCCTGGTACCGTGAAACGTACGGCTATGGCCCCGGCGATTGCCCGGTGGCGGAGGCTTACTATGAGCAGTGCCTGTCGTTGCCGTTGTACGCGGCGCTGACCGATGAAGAAGTCGCCACTGTGGTGGCGGCCGTACGGAGCCTGGCATGACCCCCGTCCCGTTGCCGGAGCGCCTGGCGCTGATCCCCGCGCGCGGTGGCAGCAAGCGCATCCCGCACAAGAATATCCGCGATTTCTGCGGCAAGCCGATCCTGGCGTATTCCATCGCCGCTGCTTTCGAGTCGGGCCTGTTCACCGAAGTGATGGTGTCCACCGACGACGAACGGATCGCGCAACTGGCACGTGAGCATGGCGCGCTGGTGCCGTTCATGCGCAGCCGCGAAAACGCCAACGACTTCGCCGGATTGATGGATGTGCTGCGAGAGGTGCTGGGCGCCTATCGCGCACAGGGCCGCGAGTTCCGGGAGGTCTGCTGTCTGCTGCCCACTGCGCCATTGGTCACGCCGCTGCGCTTGCGCGAGGCGCACGAGGTGTTCCAGCGCGAGGATTTCGATGCCGTGTTCCCGGCCGTGCGTTTCGGTTATCCGATCGAGCGCGCGTTGCGGTGCGGTGGCGACGGCCGGGTGCACATGCTCCAGCCCGAGCATTACGCCAGCCGCTCTCAGGATCTGCCGCCGGCACTGCACGACGCCGGGCAGTTCTACTGGCTGCACCCCGAGCGCTGCCTGGCGGCGGGGCGCATCTTTACCGAGAACAGCGGTGCCGTCGAAATCCCGGAGTTGGAAGCGCAGGACATCGATACCGAAACCGACTGGGCGCTGGCTGAGCTGAAATACCGCCTGCGGCGCGGCGGTTGACATGACATTGTGGCTGTACAGCGAAGGCGACGCCGCTCGCGGCATGGGGCATCTGTCGCGTTGCCTCGCCTACGCCCAGGTCTGGCGCCAGAGCGGTGGTGACGTGCGCTGGGTGGTCGATGGCGACGCGGCCGCGCGCGGCATGCTGGGCGGCGAATGTGTGGCGTGGCACGCGTGGCAGCAAATGCCGCCGTTGCCGGACTGCGGGGAGGATGTCGCCATCGTCGATTCCTACAGCGCCACCCTCGATACCCTGCGGCAGATATCCGGCCATGCCGGGCGCACGATGTTTCTCGACGATACGGAACGGCTGGCGTATCCCGATGGCCTGGTGGTCCACGCCGCGCCAGGCGTGGGCGTGGATCGGGGCGAAGCGCGCTGGGCGCGTGGGCCAGCGTGGCAGCCATTGCGGCCGGCATTCGCCGAGGTGCCGCGACGGTCCGACGTGGTGTCAGCGATCACTCGCTTGCTGGTGCTGATGGGCGGAACCGATCCACGGGGTCTGACGTCCCGAATGGTGGCACTGGCGCGGCAGGCTTATCCTCGGGCCGACATCCATGTGGTGCTCGGCAGCGCCGAAGTACCGGAACCGGCTGGCTGTACTGTGCACTGCCGGCTGGATGCGATGGCGATGCGGGATCAGATGCTAGCGGCCGATCTGGCGATTTCCGCCGCGGGGCAGACGGTGTGCGAACTGGCGCGCTGCGGCACACCGGCCATCCTGATCGGCGTGGCCGACAATCAGCAAAAGCAACTGCGCGAATGGCCGATACTGGGCACGGCCGTGGCCGCTGGCTGGTGGCACGATGCGCAACTGGACGAGCAGGTGCTGGCCGCACTGGCCGCCGTGACCGCGCCCGAAACACGGTACGCCATGGCGCAGGCTGGGCAGGATGCCGTGGATGGCCAGGGCGTGGCCCGCGCGCTGGCCTGGTTGAAAGGAGAAACCTCATGACGCTGGATCTGCATCAATCCTTTACCTTCGGTACGACCGAACTGCTGCCGTTCTCCGGCCTGGACGAAGCGCAGCAGCAGGAAGTCTGGCGCATGCGCACCCATCCCGATATCGCGCAATGGATGGGCAGCGGCGGCGAGATTCCGCTCGAGGCACACCTTGCCTTCATGGCGCGGCAGCGCGAGCGGACGCACGATTTCAGTTTTCTGGGGCGCGACGCGGGCGGCACGCTGGGCGTGGTGTCGCTGCATCGGTTGGATCTGCGCAACGGCGTAGCCTGGCTGGGCATTTATCGCAATCCGTTCCGCGAGGAACTGGGCCTGGGCCGGCGCCTGCTGCAAGCCATTGCCCAACTGGGTTTCGACCGGCTTGGCCTGCACACGCTGAAGCTGGAAGTGGTGGTGGACAATCTGATTGCCATCGCGGCTTACCGCCGCTTCGGCTTTCGCGAGGAAGGGCGCTGGCGCGAGGCCATCCTGCGCGACGAGCGTCGCCACGATCTACTGCTAATGGGTCTGCTGGCCCGGGAATGGAACAACCGATGAGCCGTTTTGCCTACCCCGATCACACCTTCGTGATCGCCGAACTATCCGCCAACCACGGGCACGATATCGAAAACGCGCTGGCCACCGTGCGCGCGGCCAAAGCATGCGGCGCCGACGCGATCAAGATCCAGACCTATACCGCTGACACCATCACCCTCGATTGTGACAACGAATACTTCCAGATCAAGTCTGGCACGATCTGGGACGGCACTACCCTGTACAAGCTGTACCAGCAGGCCTACACCCCCTGGGAGTGGCATGCCGCAATCCAGGCCGAGGCCGCGCGCGAAGGGCTGGTGTTCTTCTCGTCGCCGTTCGATTTCACCGCGGTCGATTTTCTCGAAGCGCTGGACGTGCCGCTCTACAAGATCGCCTCATTCGAAATCAACGATATTCCGTTGATCGAATACGCTGCCGCCAAGGGCAAGCCGATGATCATCTCCACCGGCATCGCCCGGCTGGCCGACATCGAAGAGGCGGTGGCCGCCTGCCGCCGTGTCGGCAACGACGACATCACACTGCTCAAATGCACGTCGGCCTACCCGGCGCAAGCCAGCGAGGCCAACCTGCTGACCATTCCGCATCTGCGGGATACCTTCAAGGTGAAGGTCGGTCTATCCGACCACACCATGGGCCACGTGGTGCCGATCGCGGCGGTGGCGCTGGGCGCGCGCGTGATCGAAAAGCACTTCATCCTCGACCGGGCCATTGGCGGCCCGGATGCCTCATTCTCGATGACGCCGGATGAGTTCAAGCTGATGGTCGATGGGGTGCGCGTCGCCGAACAGGCGTTGGGCGCGGTCAGCTACGAGCTCACGCCCAAGGTGGCGGCCAGCCGCAAGTTCGCCCGCTCGCTGTTCGTCACCGCGCCGATTCGCGCGGGCGAGGCGTTCACTGCGCAGAATGTGCGCTCGGTACGCCCTTCCGATGGCTTGCACCCGCGTCACTATGGCGAGGTGCTGGGCCGGCACGCGCGTACCGACCTGGCACCGGGTACGCCGCTGGCGTGGGAACTGATCGATTGAAACCGGCGTGGCGTTCGTTGATCTTTCCCCGCGCGGTATCGCGCCGCCAGCCGTGATCGGGCGGTTGTGGCGCAACGGTGCGCTGGGTGGCTTCGTGCTGCGCGGTGCCGGACTGGTCAGCAAGTTCGCGCTGATGGTCTATCTGGCGCGCGTGCTGCCACCCGCTGATCTGGGCTTTTACGGCCTGTTCACCGCCGCCGTGGCGTATTCGGTGTTCGCGGTGGGGCTGGACTACTACACCTATGCCAATCGCGACCTGATCGGCCGCCCCGATAACGAGTGGCCGGCGCGGCTGCGCGATCAGGCGGTATTGCATGGTTGTGGCTACCTGTTGCTGGGCGCTAGCGCGGCGCTGGTCGGACTATGGCGCGGGATTTCACCGGCGCTGGTGCTCCTGTTCTGCGCGATTCTGGTTTGCGAACACCTCGCCATCGAGGTCTATCGCCTGCTGGTGATCCAGCGTCGCAATGTCCGTGCCAATGTCGTGTTCTTCTGCCGCATCGGCCTGCCCGCCTATGGCGCGATCCTGGTGATGGCGCTCGACCCTTCGACGCGGTCGGTCTCCACGGTGCTGGCGTGCTGGCTGGGTGGGTCGGCGCTGGGCGTGCTGGTCGGCGCGGCGCCGTTGGCGCGCCTGCCGTGGCGCGGCGTGTCGCGCGTGCCGCTCGATTTGAATCGTCTGTGGGGCGGGCTGCGCATCGCAGCGGTCTTCCTGGCTGGCACATTGCTGATGCGCGTGCCGCTGATTGCCGATCGCTACCTGCTGGATTTCTTCGCCGATCGCACCACCGTTGGTGTCTATACCTTCTTCTTCGGCATCGCCGCCGCCATTCCACAGTTGCTCGAGGCCTCGGTGGTTGCGCAGCGCTATCCGCGGCTGGTCGAGGCGCACAAGGCCGGACGGCTGGATGAGCTGGCGCGCTTGCGACGCAGCATGCTGCGCGAGATCGGCGCCGTGACGCTGGCGCTGTCCATTGCCTGTCTGATCCTGATCCACCCCTTGCTGATCTACATCGGGCGTGTCGAATACGAAGCCCACTGGCCGGTGCTGGTGTTGCTGGTGCTGGCCAATGGCCTGTCGGTGGTCTCGCTGACGTGGCATTACCATCTGTACGCGGGTGGTCGCGATCGTGCCATCTTTGTCGCCAACGCGATCAGCGTTGGGGCGTTTCTCGTCGCCGCGCTGGCGTTGACGCCTGCCCTGGGCATCCTCGGCATGGGGGCGGCGCTGACGTTGTCGGCGCTGGTGCAAGCATGCTACCGCTGGCTCGCCAGTCGCGGCTTGAGCCGGGAGGCGCCATGAGCGCGGTGCGGATTTTCCTGTCGGGCGTGGCGAGCGCCTCGCATCTGCTGTATGTCGGCGCCTATGTGGAGGCGCGCTTGCAGGCGGGCGACCGGATCGTCATCGTCTGCCTGGGATTCAGCCGCTTTCTTGGCCGACAACACGTGGACCTGGACGAAGTACGGCGCGGCCTGCCAACGCATCCGGCACTCCGGATCGTAGGCCCGGAAGCGGGGTGGGGTGGGCTGCGCGGCGAAACATTGGTCTATCTGGCGGTCGGCGCGCCGGGCATCAAACCATGGCTGCGCCTGAAGCGTGCCAATCCATGGCGGCCGTTGCGCTGCGTGGTGGTGGACGAAGGTCTGGGCAGCTATGGCGACTGGCGCGCGCGGCTGGCCGCGATCCGGCGCGAGGGCGGCAAGGGCTGGCGTGCCGCGTTGCGGGCATGGGTGGTCGCCACCGCACAGCGCATCCTGGCGGATCAGCGCTGGGCGTTGTACCAGCCGCACGGCACGGGCTGGCAAGTCGAGCCCCGCATCGCCGCATGGTTCCGAGCCCGGCAGACGGGCGTGGCGGATGACGCTCGTCGGTTGTATTTCATTTCGCAGCCCTGGGTGGAACTGGGGCAGGTGGAGGTCGCGCAGTATCGTACCTTGCTGGATGAGTTGCGGCATATGGCCAGCGTCGCGGGTTTAGCGCTGCTGGTACGGCCCCATCCGGCCGAGGATCGCGCCAAATATGGCGACCTGCCGTTGGACGTCACCGATGGCCCCATCGAGTTGAGCCGGCTGGCGGCGGGAGCTGTTGCGGTGGTTGGCTTCAACAGCACTGCCCTCGTCAATCTGGCGGCGATCCACGGCCGGCCGGTATTCCGCATCGAATTGCCGGCGCTGGCGGTGGTGGAAGCCGGCTTGGCGCCACGCCAACGCAGTCTGCTGGATGCCTTTCTGCCATTGCCACGCCCGGCCGGGGAACTGGCGAGCTGGTTGGCGACGTTGCCGGGAGCCACCCCATGAATGTCGAACTGCTGATCGCGACCATGCGCTCCCAGGCGGCGCACAACCTCGAACTGTTCGCTACGCCCGAGGTGTCGTACCTGGTGATCGACCAACTGCCCGGCGCTGGTCAGGCGTATCCGGATTGCGCCCGCGTGGTGGGCATGCAGGAAACCGGCTTGTCGCGCAGCCGCAACCGCGCCCTGGCTTTGGCCCGGGGCGATATCGCCGTGCTGGCCGATGATGACATCCACCATGCGCCGCAACTGGCCGCCGCCTTGCGCGACGCCTATACCGCCACCGGTGCCGACTTCATCACTTTCAACAATGGCTCGCATCGCCCGACTGCCAGTGGACGATTGAAGGCCCATACGCGGCGCAGCGTGTTGCAGGTATCGTCCTGCCTGATCTCGCTGCGGCCGGACGCTTTTCGCGATGCAGGACTGTGCTTCGATGAGCGCTTTGGCCTGGGCGCGCCTTTTGGGTCGGGCGAGGAGAACATTCTGCTGTTCGACGCTATCGGATGTGGCTTGAAGGGCTGGCATCTCGACTTGCCGCTGGTGTTTCACGAGGCGGTCAGCACGGGTTACCGCTTTACCCCGGCGCTGGCCGAGTCCAAAGGCGCATTGCAATGGCGTCTGTTCGGCGCAGCCGGCTACCTGACCATGCTGGCGTTCGCCTGGAAGAAGCGGCCCCTGTACCGTGAACAGATGAGCTTTTTGCAATTCGTGGCCGCCGAACTGCGCGGCGCGCACCGTTATCGACAGGAATGTTCGCATGGGTGATCTGGTCAGCATCGTCATGCCGGCCTATAACGCCGGCCCCTATATCGATCAGGCAATCGAATCGGTCCGGGCGCAGACCTGGGGCGATTGGGAATTACTGGTGGTGGATGACGGCTCCACCGATGACACGGTCGAGCGCGTGCAACATCATGCCGAAGCCGATGCGCGGGTGCGCCTGCTGCGCAGCGGCGGCCAGACCGGCCCGGCCAGGGCACGCAATCTGGCCATCGCCGCGAGCAAAGGGCGTTACATCGCCTTTCTCGACAGCGACGATGCCTGGCTTCCAGCCAAACTGGCACGGCAGGTCACTGCGATGCGCGAGCGCGGCGTGCTGTTGTGCTACACCAGCTACTACAAGATGGATCGGGACGGGACGCGTGGCGATATGGCGGTCCTCGCCCGACCTTGGGTGGATTACGGGCTGTTGCTGAAATCGAACTTTATTGGTTGCCTGACCGCGATCTACGACGCTGAAGCGCTCGGTCGGGTGCCGATGCCCGATATTCGCAAGCGGCAGGACCTGGCGTTGTGGCTGCTGCTGACCCAACGCATTGCCACGGAGTTCGGCCCTTGTCGCGACAAGGTGCTGGGTTTGCCAGAGCCATTGGCGCTTTATCGGGAGCACGCCGGCACGGTTTCGGCCGATAAGAAAAATGCGGCGGCGTGGCAGTGGAAGCTCTATCGCGAAGTGGTCGGCCTGAGTCCCGTGGCGGCCGCATATTACTTTGTGCATTATGCAATACGTGGGCTTGCCAAGTATTTGAAGTAAAACGGAAAGGGGGCGCCTTTCTGTAAACAGGGTTAACGCATGCAGGTTCTATTCATCAGCTTCCTGATTTCCTTGTTGGCCACGCTGGCCATCATTCGCACGCGCGGTTGGCACGGTAGTCTCTCCGCCGATCACGATCTCGGCGGCGTACAGAAATTCCACGCGCGCGCCGTGCCGCGTATCGGCGGCGTCGGCGTGTTTCTCGGTGTGCTGGGCGTGGCCACTTGGTATTCCGTGAAAGGCATCGTGGAGGAGCGCGCGTTCTGGCTGCTGGTCCTGGTCAGCCTGCCGGCGTTCCTGGGTGGCTTGGTCGAGGATCTGACCAAAGCGGTGTCCCCCATGGCGCGGCTGATACTGACCATGGTCGCCGCGATGGCTGGCTTCTGGCTGCTGGATGCCGGCATCGGCCGCCTGGATGTACCGCTGCTCGACCCGATGGTCCAGTTCTGGCCGGTGGCCCTGCTGTTCACCGCCGTGGCGGTCGCTGGTGTGGCCAACGCGGTGAACATCATCGATGGCTACAACGGTCTGGCGGCGATGGTGGCGATCATGATCTTTGCAGCATTCGGCTATGTGGGCTGGATGTTGCAAGACCCTCTGATCTGGCGCACGGCATTTGCCATGATCGGGGCCATACTTGGTTTCTTTGTCTGGAATTTCCCTCGAGGCAGCATCTTTCTCGGTGATGGTGGGGCATACCTGATCGGCTTTATGGTGGGTGAGCTGGCGGTGTTGCTGGTCGCGCGTCATGAGCAGGTCAGCCCTTGGTTCCCGTTGCTGGTGGTGATCTATCCGGTATTCGAAACGCTGTTCTCGATCTGGCGAAAGAAGTTCGTCCGCGGGATGTCGCCAGGCATGCCGGATGGCGTGCACCTGCATATGCTGGTTTACAAGCGCCTGGTGCGTTGGGCGGTTGGCAGCACTGACGTGCGCCACCGTACTACGCGCAATGCACTGACATCGCCGTATTTGTGGTTATTGTGTTCGACTAGCGTGGTGCCGGCGGTGATGTTCTGGAAGAACCCGGTTGTACTGCAATGTTTTATTGCAGGTTTCATGCTGCTCTACCTCTATCTGTACCGGCAGTTGGTGCGGTTCAGGTCGCCTGCTTGGCTGGTAATACGGCGCCAGCGAGGAAGAAAGCGGGCCATAAAGAAAAATCAGTAACGCTCCAGCGGCAACGAAAAATCTGCACTATTCATTTCGGACCCCCTTTTTAATGTCACTGGTGAGTGACGAATTCAGATTGATGCTCACCAGCAGGCAGGCAATAAGGGGAGAGGGACGGTTGATGCGAGCTAAAGCAATTCTGTGACTACGATCTTTTCCAAAGAGGTTTTACCCGTCACCGTTATCATCGTTAACTGGAATGCGGGGGAACTGCTCGAACGTTGTATTGAAAAACTAAACTGTCAGACAAAGCTGCCGCAACGCATTGTTGTGGTCGACAATGCCAGCAGTGACGCTAGTTTGGCTTTTTTGAAAGAACAGCTGAATATCGAACTGATCCGGCTTGATTCGAATACTGGTTTCGCCCATGCCAACAACATTGCGTTGAGCACAGTAATAACGGAATACGTGGCGTTGTTGAATCCGGATGCCTTTCCTGAGCCAGCATGGCTGGAAGCATTGATTGATTGTGCCCGCCGTCATCCGGAAGCCGCTTCGGTCGGCTCACTCCAGCTTATGGATTGCATGCCGCTTCGTGCCGATGGGACGGGCGATTGTTACCATATAAGTGGCATGATGTGGCGACGCAATTTCAATCAACCTATTGAACCAGCCAAGGAGCAGGAAGGCCAGATTTTTGCGCCATGTGCCGCCGCTGCGCTCTATCGAATGGATGCGCTGCGCTGTACCGGATTTTTTGAAGAGCGTTTTTTTTGTTATTGTGAAGACGTTGACCTTGGATTCAGGCTGCGTTTGGCGGGGTTTAATGCCTACTATGCCCCCAAGGCAATTGTCACGCATATTGGCTCAGCCACTTCTGGCGGACGCCATAGCGATTTCGCTGTTTACCATGGTCATCGCAATCTGGTGTGGGTATATGCGCGCAATATGCCAATGGCGCTACTTGTTGTGTTTTTGCCGTTGCATATTCTTGCAAATTTGATCGCGATTCTCGCTGCAATGCGCCGGGGACAAAGCCGAACCATCCTTCGTGCGAAAATCGACGCCATGGTACGATTGCCAGAATTCTGGAAGGATAGGGTCAGGCTCTCTTCCCTGCGTAAAGCGCCCTTGCTGAAAATATTAGGGGCACTCTCCAAAAAGTTGCGTTGAGTGTTCACGAAAGCTGAAGTCGCAGCTTTGCGAGTGCTTGATAGGGAATAGGGAAACAGCTCTGAACTGCTTCCCTTCAATGAGTGGCATATAGAGTATCTAAGATGGCCTATTCGCAAGATAGGACTGGGTCATTGACTTTTTGCAATGAGATAAGCTAAAGCATCATCCAGCTTCCTGATTGCGGTACCTGGCCCCTCGCTGCTTTCCCGCCCGATATGCAGCAACGTACCCACTCCGGCTGCCTGCCCAGCCAGCATATCGGACGTATTGTCCCCCACGAAGATGGAAGCGGCCAAATCAAGATCAAGTTCGCGCTGAGCTTGAAAAAGCATCCCCGGTCCGGGTTTGCGGAATTCGCTATCGCGACGATAATGACCAATGCCATGCTCTGGATGGTCCGGGCAGTAGTAAATGGCGTCGATTTCGCCGCCTTGCTGAACAATCTGCTGGCGAACCCAATTCATCAGCTTATGAAAGTCGGCTTCGGTATAATAGCCCCGCCCAATGCCTGCCTGATTGGTTACGATTACAATCAGATAACCATTTTTCTTGGCCGCGGCAATGAGTTCGAATATCCCGTTAACGAAATCAAAATCCTCAGGTTTATGCACATACCCATGGTCGATATTGATGACGCCATCTCGGTCCAGAAAAAGCGCGCGTTGTTTCACACGTAGTCCGCTAACAAGGTTTGGGCCAAAGAAAAATCCTCTGGTATGCCGATATCAATAAACAAACCCGCTGTCTGGAATACGTTGACTGGCTCTTGGGTTACGGCGCTGACCAGGTAATCGGTTTCCAGGGAAAAAGGTGTATTAACTGGCCAGCTATCAAGTTGCCCCTTGGGAAACACATAGCAGCCTGCGTTGATTAAACCCGGGCCAGCCATGCCTTTCTCTGAAAATCCCTTGACCGTGCCATCCATCACCAACAGCCTGCCATACCGCGTGGTATCCAGGACCTCCCGGCCGACAATGATAGGTCGCTGGTCCTTCTGCCAGACCTGCTCAACCAAATCGGCCTCGAGATCGACGAAGGTATCGCCATTGAAAACAAAGACATGATCACTCTCGCAGTGCGTCATGGCCAGGCGGATCGCCCCCCCGGTGCCCAAGGGCGAATCCTCTTGCACGTACACGAGCTCCATGCCACCAAATTGTGAGCCGAAATAGCCGGAAATCTTCTCACCCATGAAACCCAATGAGAGAATGACCCGATCGAATCCCTTGCGCGCCAGGGAGGCCAATAATATTTCCAGGAAAGGCTTCCCTGCGATAGGCGCCATTGGCTTTGGAACATCTGATACAACCTGGCGCAAACGAGTGCCAAAGCCCCCGGCAAGTACGATTGCTTCCATTATTCAGGTGCCTTGAACAAGGCTTGCTCAACCAGTCCGCAAAGAATATGCCCGAGGACAAGATGGCCTTCCTGTATTTTGGGCGTGTCTGCGCTTGGGACTTCTAGTAAATGATCACAAAGTTGTTGAATCCTGCCCCCACGATTTCCGGTCAGGCCAATACACACCATTCCACGCGAACGGGCCTCCTCAAAAGCCAGCAGAATATTGGGGGAGCGTCCGGATGTTGTATATCCGATAAATACATCCCCCTTGTTGCCCAAAGCCTGTACCTGGCGAGCAAAGAGCTTCTCATAGCCATAATCGTTGCCAATCGCGGTTATGATGGAGGTATCCGTAGTCAGCGCAATAGCTGGCAGCCCTGGGCGGTCAAAGGCGAATCGACTGACAAATTCACCGGCCATATGTTGTGCGTCAGCGGCGCTTCCACCGTTGCCGGCAAACAGGATTCTGCCTCCATTACGCAAGCTATTGATACATGCTTCAGTAGCCCTTTCAACAGTGGCCAATAGCGCTTCATCGGCCAGCATTGCCGACATGACCTTTTGAGCTTCGCTGATTTTATCGGTAATGTAATTTCGCATTCTGTCGCTTCCTAACCAGTGATTATATTTAACTGAAACGTCAAATCCGCCAAGCCTGAGTTCCATTCTTCGTGAAATGGCAATTGCTTACTTGCCCTTGATATTTGCTGAGCGTGCGGACGACATCCATTCGCTTTTCTGTCGGCACAAAAAACAGCATAAAGCCTCCACCACCAGCGCCGGACACCTTCCCCGCCAGCGCTCCCGCCTCGATGGCGGCCTCATAGATTTCATCTATATGTGGATTCGAAACCGTCTTGGCGGAACGCTTCTTGTTTTCCCAGCCCAAGCGCATCGATTCCACCAACCCGGCGAAATCTCCACGCAGTAGGCACTCTTTCATTACGAGCGCTTCCCGCTTGATGCCATGCATTGCTTCCAGAGCATCAGTTGCGCCCGCTTGCACATTTTTGCTTTGATCCGCAATGATTCGGGCCGATTCCCGAGAAACCCCTGTAAAAAACAAAACCAGAGATGCCTCGAGTTCGCAAACGATCCAGTTCTTTATACGCAGAGGGTTAATCACCGCCCGTTCATCCGCGTAAAATTCCATGAAATTGAACCCGCCGAAAGTCGCAGAGTATTGATCCTGGCGCCCGCCCTGCAATTGACAATCCACCCGTTCGATCTTGAATGCCATATGGGCAATCGTATAATCATCCAACGGGAGATTGAGCAATTCAACGAATGCGCGAATCATGGCGACAACCAGGGTTGATGAAGACCCGAGGCCAGATCCGGCAGGTGCATCGCAAAAGGTGCTCAACTCCAACGAAATAGGAACCCCGCTGTTGTAATGTTGCACCATGTGGTTGTACACGGCCTTGTGCAAATCGAGCTTGCCATTGAGCGCCAAGGATGCCGACATGGCCAGTTCTTCCTCGGTTTGTTGGTCTGTTGCCGCAAACCGCACTACAGGCTGATCCAATGTCTTGATCACAGCATAGGCATAACGATCAATTGCTGCATTTAACACATATCCCCCATGGATATCGCAATAGGGGGAGACATCGGTACCCCCACCTGCCAGACCTAGGCGAAGGGGGGCTCGGGCTCTGATAATCATTGGGTAGCTCCAGTAGTGGCCAAAAGCTGGGAGGGTGAAATTATCGATTCAAAGGAATTTTTCCCTTCCCAATTTCATCCCGCCAATGATTCAGCAGGTCGGTGAACATCTGACGAGCGGAAATTTCCGGCTTCCAGTCGATTGCCGCGCGAATCTTGGTATTGTCGAACATCTGGTAGTCCGCATCGATGGGGCGCAATCTATCTTCGTCTGTTGCTACCTTGATGTCATCCCGAGTGCTTAGACTCAGAAGCAGATCGATGACTTCAGGCAGCTTGAATACCTCTTCGCCGGCGATATTAAAGCATTCGCCGCACGGGATATTCCCCTTTTCGCTTGCTTCCAAAAGCAGGAAATAAGCCCTGACTGCGTCCCGGGCATCTTGAAAGGTTCGCGTGCTGGACAAGTTCCCGACCTTGATCACAGGGTCTTGGAGGCCAGCCTCGATCAGCGCAATTTGTTTGGCAACCGTACTTTCAAAGAAAACATCGCTCCGCCGAGGGCCGGAATGTGTGCCCATTCTCGTTACAAACGTTCGAATTCCATAGGCTTCGCCGTAAAAGCGCCCGAGGTAATCGGTCCCGATCTTGCTGATGCTATAGGGGCTTGCGCCATGAAAGGCTGTCTCTTCAGATAGCGGCACACCTGGCTTGGCCTTCCCATATACCTCGCTAGAAGAGCAGACGTGTACAACAGGGTTGTAACCATCTACTTCACGCATTTGTCGGATGGCTTCGAGCAGACTGGCTGTGCCGATAATATTGGTTTGCAGCGTCTCAATAGGTATGTTGAACGATGTCTTTGGGTAGGATTGCGCCGCCAGATGGGAAATGTAATCAGGCCTTAGATCACGCAGCATTCTCGAAAGCGCTGCGCCATCATTCAAATCAGCATAATAAAGGCTGATTCGATCCTTTCGATTGATTCTGCTTGTCAGGTGGTAAAGATTATCCATTGGCTCTTGCCAGCGCATCATTCCCACTACATCAAAATCAGTGTGCTGTAGCACGTAGTCGGCCAATTGCGAGCCGACTTGTCCGGTGATACCAGTGATCAATATTTTTTTGGCCATTATTGGTCCTTTGGCTGAAATTCAAAGAAGAGAGGATAATTACAAAAAAGTGTCGAGTTCATAGGAGATACGCATCAGCGATCCTATCGGCCATCGAATGCCAGGAGTATTCCGTAAAACAAACCTGCTGAGCGCGTCTGCCTAAGGCTGTTCTCTGCTGGTCGTCCTTGAGTAGTGAAATACATGCATCAGCAAATGACGTTGCGTCATTTGCCACCAGGATGCTTTCTCCATGGATATAACTCAAGCTTTCACACGCAATGGAAGATGCTACGCATGGTATACCATGCATGGCGTACTGGTGTATTTTTCCACGAATTCCTGCGCCACTCAGTGCGGGTGCAATTCCAATCGCAGCTCCACTCAGGGCCTCCTGCACGGTTTCAACCGTGCCGACGATATCAATGCCGCTCAACGTGCAGGTTGACCTCAAGTTGGGATCCAGGTCTCGGCCGACAACTCTCAAGCGGTAACTGCCCACGGCTGACCGCACCAAGGGATGCACATTCTGGCAATACCATAAAAGCGCTTCTTCGTTCGTCTTTGACCCGAAATAGGCAAAAAAGACCACAACAGGTTGCGTGGCAGAAGCTATCGCGTTGATTTTTGGAAATTCTCGCCGAGAAACAGCCGTCGGAATGCAAAATACTTGTTCCTTCGACTTGAAGTGACAAATGGCAGCGCGATCGGAGTCCGAGACTGTTACCACACGATCCGCGGCTTTTACATGAATGAGTTCCTGGGCGGCATGCCAAACCGATGCACAAAGCGTACGGACATTTCCCAGCAAATAAAGCAGGTTGCTAGTCAACAAGATGCCGCATGCACGCAATTGCGATTCCATAGGGCTAAAGTTGACGGTGGCCAAAGGCCAGTGTTGCTTGCTGGCATTTATCAGCTTCCCGCACTGATGATACTGAAGATCAACCAGATCGAAGTCCGCCTGCCTAAAAGGAATTTCATCGGCAAATCCTTTGTGCATCTGGCTAAGAGGGATTCTGAAAATTTCATCAAAAATTCGCTCGCAGCCCATCTCCTGTAGATCTTGATCAGCTTGTTCGAAGGTTACAAGTACCAGATATAGTTCGGGGCGCAGTTTTCGAATTTCGGCATATAAGTCGAGTAGGCGCAAGCCGCCGGCGTGCCCTCGGGAAGGAGCGTAGTAGCTAACA
This sequence comes from Chitiniphilus eburneus, assembly GCF_005048205.1. Taxonomy (GTDB): domain Bacteria; phylum Pseudomonadota; class Gammaproteobacteria; order Burkholderiales; family Chitinibacteraceae; genus Chitiniphilus; species Chitiniphilus eburneus. The sequence continues at coordinate 39,750 of NZ_SUMF01000002.1, read as the reverse complement.
ACCAGCACGCTTTTGACGTGCTGGCTTTCCTTAAGAGCTGGGCTAATCAATTTAGGCAGGGTCTTTTTGAGCTGCAACGGTGCCTACCACCGAACGTAGCGTTCCTGCTTTTGCCCAGGGAAAATATGAGCGGCCTGCGATTCTATTCACGGCTTTTCTGCCAAAGGCTATGCCAGGTCGTTCCGCAATGATGTGCAGAATCCCCGCAAAGAAGATGGATGCGATAACGGCGCTTGCCAGCAAAAGATACGGGTTGGATACCGTGCTTCGCAAAACCGCCATGGTTGCGAGCCCTATGGCTGCATGAACCAGATACAGCGGATAGACCATTTCAGAGAGCAATTTAATGAAGCCAGGCGTACGCTTAACTAACTTCGGCCCAATAACCCAGAATAAGATGAAAATGGAGACAGCTAGCAAGTGTGTGCCAACTGTTTCATAAGTTGATGGGTCCACCTTTGTGCTCTTGAAAATCTGGAATCCAAGCACAGAGATAAAAATGGAAGGAAAAATAGTCTGGATTTTCTCCGCAAGACCTGAGGCTCGTTCAGCAAGGAAAATGGTCGAACCTATACTGATCATCAATAAGAAGCGGGCCTGCCAAGCCATAATCCAAAGGTAATGATTTTCAGGATACTTCACACCCGCCAGAATGATGGCAAGCAAACAGCCCTGGACAAATACCAAACGAGTAAGTGAAAACCGGCCAATCATTGCAGCAATGATATAAAAAGTGCACTCTATAGCCAATGTCCATAACACTGTGGAAACACTACCGATAGGTATATAGAAAAATAGTAAAGATAAGCTTGAAAGATATTGACTTGCAGGAAAAATCAAGCCTTGTGCAAAATACAGGAACAAACCGAGAAGGGCGAGTGAAGCCGCGAGGGTCGGAAAAATTCGGAAAAAGCGATTCACGAGAAATTCAACCCGTCCATATCGCTCGCACATCATCGGCATTAAGTAGCCGGTAATAAGAAAGAATAAGCTGACGCCAAGTATCGCCGATTGAGTTGAGAAATGTTCTATAAGGAATATCTCGAATACATAGGCGCGCCATTGAGAGGCGTCGATCAATGGTAAGGACACGCCAGGGGCAATGATATTGGGGATAGAGGTGGCCCCACCCCCCACAAGTACGTAATGCCCATACATTACCAAACCAACGCAAATTACGCGTAATATGTCAAGATAAGCAAGTCTCTTGGTCATGATGTTCTCTTAAACATGAGTATATCGCGAGCCTTTTTGAACTTACGATAGACAGGGCGAAGTCGGCCGATTACCTGATTCACCGCATGGACAGCCGGATCCAGCGGGGGGGCGGAGGGAAGGCCATGTCCGGATACTTTGTCAATGATTTCGCAAGCAAGGGGGTCTTCATGGTGAACATCATATAATGCGTTGAGTTCATGCGTGTAGTTGGTCACCAATTCATAATGCTGTGCCCAGAATCCCTTTTCGGTTGCTTTCCGATACGCTTCGTAATGTCGATGAAAGTGCCCCTGCTGCACACGCAGCAGGACGTGGCGTGATCGATATACAGGGAGTTGATGACTATTTGCCGCCAAAATAACGCTTATTGGTAGAAGAACATCGAAGCGGCCGATTTTCTCTTCCGTCAGCAAACCATACGCGTTGCGGTGAAACATGAGCGTACCGGTTTGGTGTTCTGCCAGGCTGTTTTGGGTCCATCGGTATAAAGCAGTCGAGGCGTTGTTACGCAAAATCCCGACAGTGCCCAGTGGTGCCTTGTGTGCCAGATCACCTACATAAAAGCCACCGACATGGACTCCACCAGAATTGTTCGCCCCATCGTTCATGAACCAATCAAGAGCCTTCGAAAGGCTATCGTAGTGGGGAAAATCAAATTGCGTCATGAATACCGCAAATTCGCCGCTAGCGTGGGAGGTGAGTAAAGCGACCTTTTCCCCCATCCGCAGGCCCGCCCACTTCTGCGCGGTTATATCTGACGTTTGCCAAGGTTTCCAATGCACATCCGGCGGCAGCGGCTGAGCCGGTGCAGCGGCGCCTTCCTCACTGCAACAGTTAATGAAAACCTCTGCATTGTTGCGCTGCGCGGCGTATGCGGCGGCTTCCACCACATGACGCATATTGGTAAATGGCTGGTCCTGCTCTGAATCATGAAGGAATAGGAATACGTCGAGCCGCTTTCGCGTACCATCAGCCCGACGTTTTGCATCCCGTTTGACTGCCGCAAGGGCGCTAGAAAAACACGGTTCGAAGCAATAGCGTTGCTTCATCAGTGCCTGAGCCTTAACTACTTTCTCGCGCGCTTCTTCAGGGTTTTGATTGATTTGCTGCAATGCGTGGAGAATGGACTCAGCGCGCTCGGCTTCCGTGGCTCCATGGAAATAATAAACAAGATCGCCAAACAAGGCCTGGACATGGGGGTTCTTATCGGAGATCACCGGCACGCCGGCCGCAATGCCTTCGAAGACGCGGCTTGAAGACGTGCGGGATTTCATATGTGCTGGAGAGGAAATAGCCAGCACGGCGCCGTAGTCCTGCATTATTCGGGCCATGCTTACGCCATCAAAAGGAATTTCACCCCGATATGATTTAAAGCCTTCCCACGGGCTGATACCTTCCAGTTTGTTCGGGCCATAGAAGTCGCCGGCGTCCTGCTCCTGCAGAATATCGAGTAAGCCCTGCGCGCGGCCGGCGCGATCAGTGCCACGCTCCCAGTTAACACCGCAATAGAAGACTTTTCTTGCCTTATCCGTACCCATTGAGTCCGGTGATTTTGGGGGCAGCATTGCCTCACTGGAGCATGATGGAAACATTTCCAAGGAGGATTCGCGCCATTCGCTACCGACGATATTGCGAATATGAGCCTTCAGGGTATCCGATCCGTTGTACAGATAGTCATCGTAGGCACGAAGGTGATGCAGCAAAACTGTCCTGTAGTCGCCACGCAGGTGCATGAATTCCAGTGGGTTGGCTACCCACAGAAAGGTGGGAATATTCAGGAATTTTGGCGTGTCGTAATGAAAAGAGATTGCAAAATCAAAATCGTTTGCCAACGAGGCTTGATTCAGGCACTCCCCGGTGTCGACATTGAAGCCGAAGTAATCTGTGACCACGATCTTATAGCCGGTCTGCTTGATTTTTTCAATCAGCTCATATTCGCCGTTTTTAACATCGGGCCATTGCGAAATCAGCAACACACGAGGTTGACTTCCACTTTCAATCATTGCTGTGCCCTAGCTGCCTGTGCGGAATACCACGCCCATGTTTCCTCCAGCCCCTGGCGGATGGAGTATTGACAATTGAAGCCAATGGAGTTGATTTTTGATAAGTCGTAAGCTCTATAATCCTGGCCATTCGGCTTTTCGGCATCCCATACGACCTGATCAGTCATATTGGAAATTTCGGCGATCATCTCGACAATGTCTCTAATCCGATAAACGGTGCCGCTGCCAATATTGGTTGGCCCATTTATATTTTTCATGATTTCCAGGCCAACTCGCGCCGTATCCTTCACATACATGAAATCGCGCTGGGCGCTGCCATCCCCCCAAACGACGACTTTCCCACCCGCGCGCTTTGCATCGTAGAATTTTTTAATCAGCGATGGCACAACATGCCCAAATTCCACGTCGAATTTGTCGCGGGGGCCAAATAAATTGCACGAGACTACATAGGCCCACTCGAGGCCATAACTTTCTTCATATGCACGCAACATTGCCAGCATTGCACGTTTGGCGTGCGCATATGAATTTTCGGCAGCATGAGGCTCACCGAAGAAAATCATGTTTTCCTGCAATGGCAGGCCAGGGGAAGGGTACGGGTAGACGGCCCCTGTCCCCATGACGGTAATCTTTTTTACACCAACCCTATTGGCCGCATCGACTACATTGGTATTGATCATAACGTTGTCATAAAACGACAGCGCCTTGTTCTTCATGTTCCCCATGATTCCGTAAACGCGTGCTGCGGCATGGAATACATAATCGGGGCGCTGCGCTTCAAAGTACTTTCTTGTTGCCACCGAATCGACCAAATCACAGTCTTCTCGGCCAAGCTCAATAATATTCGTATAGCCTTCATTTCTCATGTGCTCAACCAGAGCAGAGCCCACCAGCCCCTTTGCGCCAGTGACAAGTATTTTGTCTTCAAAATTCATATCAACCTCGAAATAGACCTATTTTTAGGAAAATAGAAATAAAAATTTATGGCTTGTATTTGCAGTATGTTATTTGACTGTAAATTGTGATTGGTTCCAAGTCCTTGTTTCTTGGGGCGGTTAACCGTTGGGCTTTAGTGTTTCGCGAAGAGTTGCCAGTTCTTCATTGCTCGCAGCCAGATCGCGACTTACTTGCTCGAGCATTTCTGTGCGTTCTTTCAATAGTGTACGGGTATTAACCAACTCTTCGGTGCGAGAAGCCAGGTCTTGACTAACCTGTTCGAGCGCTTCGGTACGCTCTTTCGATGTTGTGCGGGCATTAACCAGCTCTTCGGTGCGAGACATCAGGTCGTGGCTAACCTGTGCGAGCGCTTCGGTACGCTCTTTCGATGTTGCGCGGGTATTAACCAGCTCTTCGGTACGAGAAATCAGGTCGTGGCTAACCTGTTCGAGCGCTTCGGTACGCTCTTTCAGTGTCGCGCGGAGCTTAACCAACTCTTCGGTACGAGAAATCAGGTCGTCGCTAACCTGTTCGAGCGCCTCGGTACGCTCTTTCGATGTTGTGCGGGTATTAACCAACTCTTCGGTACGAGAAATCAGGTCGCCGCTAACCTGTTCGAGGGCTTCGGTACGCTCTTTCAGTGTTGCGCGGAGCTTAACCAACTCTTCGGTACGAGAAATCAGGTCGTCGCTAACCTGTGCGAGCGCTTCGGTACGTTCTTTCGGTGTTACACGGGCGTTGACCAACTCTTCGGTACGAGAAATCAGGTCGCCGCTAACCTGTTCGAGGGCATCGGTACGCTCTTTCAATGCTGCGCGGGCGTTGACCAACTCTTCGGTACGAGAAATCAGGTCGTCGCTAACCTGTTCGAGGGCATCGGTACGCTCTTTCAATGCTGCGCGGGTGTTGACCAACTCTTCGGTACGAGAAATCAGGTCGTGGCTAACCTGTTCGAGCGCTTCAGTACGCTCTTTCAATGTTGCCCGGGTGTTGACCAACTCTTCGGTACGAGAAATCAGGTCGTGGCTAACCCGTTCGAGCGCTTCCGTACGCTCTTTCAATATTGCACGGGTGTTGACCAAGTCCTCTGTTCGGGAAATGAGGTCCTGGCTTGCTTGTTCCAAGGCGTTAGTGCGTTCCACTACCGTGGCACGTGAACACTCCAGTTCATGCGTTCGATTCTCAAGCACTTTTCGTACCGAAATCAAATCAACGGTAACCCCGGCATATTCCGTCTGGAGCGAATTATTCAACACAAAATGATCAATCACTGTTCCGCGTTGTAGCAGGTGCAGCCCATTGGCACATCGCGCAATGTTATCCCAGGCAACCGCATACTCGCGAACACCATCCCCATGATTGAATAAATTGGGGAACTCGGTATTGATGGTTATATCTTCTAATCTTGCTTCCAACAGTTTTGAGCCAAGATTGATACCGTGCGTCCATGCTTCGCGAGCGGCGGCAATATTCCCCAGGCCGTATGCAAGTTTCCCTGCAAGAAAAGCGCCTTCCGTCGTCTTTGTAGCTAAATGCACACCAAAGTCACCAACTTCTATTTCCGAGCACTCTCTGTAAGTAAGCTGTGCTTTCTCCAACTGCCCTGATGCTTCGAATATCTTTGCTTTTACAAATAGCAGCGATACTTTCCAGCGCAACGCCATCGGAGAATTGATTTGCCTTTTTGCGAAAGCCCCTATTTCCGCTAAAAGCGTACTTGCTTCATTGTTGAATGTTGTCGTTTTTTGCAAAAAAATATACGCAGATACGCATAGTGCGGCGGCGTAATCATTAGTGTCGGCCGGATAAGCCTTCATGACGTCTCGGGCCAGATCGCCAAGCGCTATGAGATCCTTTATCCGATATTCAACATTAACCATGGAATGCATCAACCATGGATTGGAGAAATACTTTTTATATTGAAGCGATGGGTGCTTTGACTCCAAAACATTCGAAAAAACACGCTCATCGTAGGGTATTGTGTTATCCAATGGCGATTTCATGGCGGTCATCAGCCACCACTCGCAGTCCAAAGGCGATTCATCTGTCCATGGTACAGGCTGCAGCACTCTGCCTCGAGCTTCCCAAGTGTTGTTCTTTGCCTTTACTTTGCAACGGCTCGCTGTTTGTGCGAGTGCATTCTCCAGAATGAACTGATTGCCCAATTGGTTTTTCAGCTTCTGCCAATCATAGACATGAAGATGGTATGGATTGGGATCCTCTCCGGTTTCATCGCTCCAATCATTCGGAACGCTGACGATGATTCTCCCTCCGGGAGTCAGCACCCTGTAGAATTCCTTAAGTAGGCCAACGGGATCCTCCACGTGTTCCAGCGTTTCAAAGGAAACGACGACATCAAACGAGCCATCTTCAAATGAGGAAAGCGCCTCTGGCAACATTCCGCAAAGATACTCGGCTCGCGTGGTGTCTGAGCCGTATAGTGCTTTCGCATATTCAATAGAGTTGGCGCTGCCATCAATGCCGGTTACTTTCGCGGCAGCGGTCAAATGTCGAAGTACGTGCCCACCATACCCCAAACCGCATGCAGCATCAAGCACGCGATCTCCTGGTTTGAGGTAATTCGCTGCCCAGTGATATCGAATAACATGTGCGTCGGAACGTTCCCCTACTTCACGAAGCATATCCATGTGAAGGTCGCGTTCTGCTTCAAGTGCGATCAGGGGATGTTTAGCAACTACAGCATTTGGGATTTTTTCCAGAAAAATATAGATTTGCCAGCTATCCCTGTTGAGGGACTCATAGTCATTGAGGCGATAATAACCAGGATGCTTGTGAAAACCCGCCTCTAGGCACCGACGCTCCCACCAGGCGCGTCCTTCAATCGTTAGGTGCCAATGCCCATCCCGATCTTGAGTGGTAGCAATTTGTAGTAGGACATTCTTTTGACATATCCGATGAATTTCCGATAACGCCGAGGGAATGTCTTGGGGAGCGATATGTTCTAAGCAATCTGTCGAAACAACGGTGAAGTAAGCATTGTCCTCAAAAGGCAAATCCAATACTGAGCCATGATGAAAGCGCCCCGGAATTCGGCTGTTCGAGCGGGCGACAACCTCTTCCGATACGTCAATCCCATGCGCATCAAATCCTTGTCTCAACAATGCTTCAACGAGCCGTCCTTCACCTGATCCAATGTCTAGAATGTTTCCCATTCCACAGAGCGCAACAATACGATCTGAAACCGTGGAAAGGTCGGCACTGGATTCGCCAACCCTTTCGGGGCTGCTCCAATAGCGGTCATACATTTCGGAGTAATTTGGGCTGTTTTCATTTAGCAAAATCAGTTGCTCCACTGTGCATGCACTCTCAAATCGCAAATTCCGCCAAAGAAATACTCATCTTTACGAAGCAGGACCTGGAAAAAAGCTGCCTCATCGATCCAGTGTAAGATTCTCTGATTTGAATAGTCGGGAGTTTCCTCATGACTAACGGCGGCTTGTACCTCGTATAGATTCATTCCTAATGGGCAATCGCATTCAAATTGAACATAGAATTCTTCATTTTTGGAGATGTTCTTGCGCCAGAAGGATTTGTCCGAATTTCCGGAAAATTGCATAGACATATCTTGGTTCAGGGTGCCCCAGGAATAGATCTTTACCCCTTCCTTGTTTCGAATTCTAATTGCCACATTCAAATTGCTTGCTGGTTCCGAGGTTTTGCAGTGTACTCTAATTTTAAGTGTATCTCCCGGGGAGAAAATGGCGCAGTCTTGATCATTGCAATCCAGGACGCGGACCCCAGTGATTCTGACATGACCTTCTCCAAATTCCAGCTGACTCGATCGGGCGTTGGATACCCGACTATCTACTGCAGATATGTCCGTGTTTGGTTCAATTTCATTTTCATCGACTGACGCAGTCTCATGGACAACTTTGGCGGGCTCCGGGATCAAGGAGCTAAAATAGGCCATTTCCTCTTCGTGTAACAACCTACGGTATTCCAGTACCACATCGGAAGACGTTCCCCAAGCTTGGCTTTTTCCATGGTTCAAGAGTAGCGCGCGATTTGTCAGGGTGCGAACACTTTCCTGGTCATGAGACACGAAGAGGAGGGTGGTTCCGTCGGAGACAAGTTTCTCGATCCGCTGAAAGCAGCGCTTTTGAAACAGCCAATCGCCAACAGCCAGCGCTTCATCGACCACAAGAATGTCTGGTTCGACTTGCACTTGGACAGCAAAGGCGAGACGCACGATCATTCCGCTGGAATATGTCTTTATTGGCTGGTCCAAGTGAGCGCCAATATCAGCAAATCCAGCGATGGCATCGAATTTTTCATCGATTTGTGCCGTTGTCAATCCTAGAAGGCTTCCATTTAGATATACATTCTCACGCCCTGTAAATTCGGGATTGAAGCCAGACCCCAGCTCCAGCAATGCTGCTATGCGCCCTTTGGTTTCAACGGAGCCGGAAGTGGGTGTCAGTGTGCCTGTAATAATTTGCAGTAATGTACTTTTGCCACTTCCATTTCGCCCAATGATCCCGACTGCTTCACCTTTCGCAACTTCGAAATTGATATTCTCGAGTGCCCAGAACTCTTTATAGTACTGTTTCGTGGGCTGACCGATTGCTCCCTGAATTCTCGGGTAGATGAATTGCTTCAGTCGATCACGAGGTTGTTCGAATATGTGATAGCACTTACTGAGATTTACTGCCTTAATTGCCAGTTCAGAGGACATCCGCAAAGCCCTTTCTTGTCGCTTGAAACCATGCAAAGCCGAGCCAGGCGATGCCCATGCTTGCGATCCAGTAAGCTAAGGTCATCGTTAAGTCCGGCGCTTTTCCCCAAAAGAGTGCATCTCGTGTTTGCTCGACGATCAAGGTAAGGGGGTTGAAATAGATAAGATGGCGATAGGCTTCTGGTATGGCAGAAACAGGATAAAAAACAGGGCTGAGAAAACTAAGTACCGTTGTAATGACACCGATGACTTGCGACACATCTCGTAAAAACACACCTAGAGACGAGAGGGCCCAACCGATGCCCATGATGAGAAGACAAAAAGGAAAAACAATTAAAGGCAGATAGAAGACCGTGACATGAGGAATTCCAAAAAGCAGAACGTATGCAATTAGCCAAACGCATAGACTGATTGCAGTATGGTAGAGCGCCGATAACAGGCCAACAAAGGGTAATATCTCCAGAGGAAATATGACCTTGCTTACATAATTAGGGTTGGAGAGAACAAGAGAAGGAGCGCGATTAACGCATTCTGCGAAGAGGTTATAAATGATGAGCCCAGCAAACAGGACCAGCGCGAATTCAGTTTTCGACCCGCTCCCGCTGCCCCAACGAGCTTTAAATATCACGCTAAAAACAAAGGTGTATACCACCAACATGAATAGCGGATTAAAAAATGACCAGAACAACCCTAGAAATGATCCTCGGTAGCGGCCTAGCACCTCACGCCGCACACATGCATTGATTAGCCCCCTGCTCCGCCATAGATTGCGGATCATTTCTACGGGGCTGATGGAAAAGTGACGCATTAAAAGCTCTCTTGATTCTGAATGTAATGTTTTTTTATATCTGGTGAACTATCTTTCGTAACCTGATGTATGACAAGGTTGAAATTTGACCAGATTGATTCCCAAATCACTTTGGGTATCATTCTGGTAGTTCAGCTTGGGCGAGAGGCGGCGCCCCCGCATCTTTTATGGACAATTTCAATTCGGAAAACTCAGGCCATTCGATTCCGGCGGATGACCATAATATGGTCCGCTCCAGTTGAGGGTCCCAATATTCCGTCGTTTTGTAAATGAATTCAGCGGCTTCGCTGAGAACGAGAAATCCGTGGGCAAACCCTTCAGGAATCCAGAGTTGTCGATGATTGTTGGCAGAGAGCATGGTACTTACAGAGTGCCCAAAGGTTGGTGATGATTTTCTGATGTCTACGGCTACATCAAATACTTCACCAATCACACAGCGTACCAATTTCCCTTGCGAACGAGGTGATAATTGATAATGCAGTCCACGCAATACTCCATGCAGTGAGTAAGAGTGGTTGTCTTGAACGAAGCTTACATTTCGACCAATCGCTTTTTCAAAGCGAGCTTGATTAAAGCTCTCATAGAAAAATCCGCGTGCATCATCAAAAACCTGTGGCTCGATGATCTTGACGTCTGGAATCGCGGTGTCAATTATCTTCATTTGGCTTTCTCTAGCTTTTTTTATGCTCTCAACAGAGTGGCGTGCGTTCCAACAGCTGAATCAAATATTTCCCATAGTTCGTTTTCTTCAGCGGTTGGGCCAATTTTTCCAACTGCATCGAATCTATCCATTTCAGACGGTAGGAAACTTCCTCGGGGCTAGCTACCTTCAACCCTTGACGTTGCTCTATGGTTTGAATGAACAGACTGGCTTCAAGCATTGATTCATGGGTGCCCGTGTCCAGCCACGCATACCCCCGGCCCATGGTCTTGACATCCAACATTCCCCGTCTCAGATATTCGCTATTGACATCCGTGATTTCCAGTTCGCCACGGGGTGATGGTTTGACTTTTTTAGCGATCTCCCGCACTTCGTTGTCGTAGAAGTAAAGACCAGTTACCGCATAGGCGGATTTCGGCTTTTGCGGCTTTTCCTCGATCGACAGGGCGTTACCGGCAGGGTCGAATTCTACCACTCCATATCGTTCTGGATCTTGAACATGGTATGCAAAAACGCTTGCGCCGCTTTGTTTTGCCGCGGCAGTTTGGAGTAGATCAGCAAAATCATGGCCATAAAATATGTTATCGCCAAGTATTAGAACCACATTGGCGTCGCCGATGAAATCATTTCCTATAAGAAAGGCTTGCGCGATACCATCCGGGCTTGGCTGTATCGCATATTGAATCGAGATGCCCCATTGCTCGCCTCCGCCCAGTAATTGCTGGAAACGAGGCGTATCCTGTGGTGTCGAGATGATCAGGATTTCCCGTATGCCGGCCAGCATCAACGTAGTGAGCGGATAATAGATCATCGGCTTGTCATAGATGGGCAACAGCTGCTTGCTTACCGCAATGGTGGCCGGATAAAGTCGGGTGCCGGAGCCTCCGGCAAGGATGATGCCTTTGCGATTTTTCATTGCTGTGCTCCCGCGCGCAGCTGGGTTAGTACCTGCTTAACGCCTTGTTGCCATGGAGGCAGCGTCAAGTTGAATGAGGTCCGTAATTTGGTTGTTGCTAATCGCGAATTAGCCGGACGTTGGGTCGATGTAGGATAGTTATGCGCCGGAATTGGTGTGATCGCGTCAGCTGTCACGCGAAAGGCCCAGCCCATCTGTGTCGCCAACCGGTTGATGGTTTGCGCATACTCATGCCAACTGGTTTCTCCTTCGGCAACTGCATGGTAAGTACCGAAGGCGAAGGATGCGCGATTCGCGGTACGCCAGTACATCGCTACCAGTTGTGCAGTCAGGTCGGCGAGCAAGGCCGCGCTGGTCGGGCTGCCGATCTGATCCGCGACAATCGATAGGGCTTCCCGCTCCTTCATCAGGCGCAGCATGGTCTTGAGGAAGTTGTCGCCATGAACGCCGTAGACCCAGGCGGTACGAAGAATCAGGTGACGGCAATTGCTGGCCTGGATTGCGTTTTCTCCAGCCAGCTTTGTTTTCCCATATATGGACTGAGGATAGGGTGTGTCGTCCTCGCTATACCACCCGCTCTTGCGGCCATCGAACACATAATCCGTCGAATAGTGGACCAAGAGCGCGTCATTGGCTGCGGTCCATTGGGCTAGCGCGGCGGGTGTGGTGGCATTGAGCTGTGTAGCTAGCTCAACCTCGGTTTCTGCTTTGTCGACCGCGGTATAGGCCGCTGGATTGACGATGACATTGGGCTGGATGCGTTCCAATAAGCTGAAAATTGCATTCGTATTGGTCAAATCGCATTCGTCACGACCCACGGCGACGACATGCCCTAGTACAGCCAAGCTACGCTCCAGTTCGAAGCCGACCTGCCCGCGTTTGCCAGTTATCAAAATCACCGGAAGCGTCATGATTGCTCCCCGTACTGTATTTGTACCCAGTCCAGGTAGGCCCCGGAGGTGACGTTTTGCACCCACCTGGCGTTAGCCAGATACCACATCACAGTCTTGCGAAGACCGGTTTCGAATGTGTCCGCAGGCTTCCAGCCTAACTCCCGCTCCAGCTTGCGCGCATCAATAGCGTAGCGCCGATCATGGCCTGGGCGGTCCGTGACGAAGGTAATCTGCTCTGCATACGGTCTGCCATCAGCGCGGGGCTTCAGTTCGTCAAGCAATGCACAAATAGCGCGAACAACATCAAGATTGGCCTTTTCATTCCAGCCCCCGACGTTATAAGTCTCGCCAGTTGTGCCTGCCTCAAGTATTCGGCGGAGCGCACTGCAATGATCCTTTACAAATAGCCAGTCCCTGATCTGCTGACCATCTCCGTAAATGGGGAGTGGTTTTTCAGCGAGCGCATTGAGGATCACCAGTGGGATCAGCTTTTCCGGGAAATGGTAGGGGCCATAGTTGTTGGAGCAGTTTGTTGTCAGAACAGGTAAGCCATAGGTATGGTGCCACGCACGGACCAGGTGATCGCTTGCCGCCTTGGAGGCGGAATAAGGGCTATTTGGTCTATAGGCGGTCGTTTCCGAGAAAGGATGATCCGTCGGCTCCAGGGTGCCATATACCTCATCGGTGGAAACATGCAGGAAGCGGAATGCTTCCCGCTCACGGGCGGGTAGTCCGTTCCAGTAATCCCGAACTGCTTCGAGCAGGTTGAAGGTGCCAACAATATTGGTCTGGATGAATTCGCTTGGCCCGTGAATGGAACGGTCCACATGCGACTCAGCCGCGAAATTGACTACCGCTCTGGGCTTAAACTCAACCAGTAAACGGCCGATCAGCTCGCGATCGCCAATGTCACCTCGTATAAACCGATGGCGTGGATCATCCTTGAGCGATATTAAGGTATCAAGGTTGCCTGCATATGTAAGCTTGTCAAGGTTGATAATCGCTTCATTGCTTTGATTCAACCAATCCAGTACAAAATTTCCGCCAATAAAGCCGGCCCCGCCGGTTACTAGAATCATTTATTGCTCGTCCTTATCAGTACGGCAATGCTTGCGATAGATCAGCCATTTCGGTGTTCTGAATTTCGTAATGCTACGATACAGCCACAGGTAGCCCAAGATAAACAAGACGGCTGTTGTTTGTAACGCAAGTTGATTGTTCCACCAGATACTTGCCGGGATAACCGAGAGCGAGGAAATCAACCATAAATAGGGTGATGTCATGGAATTGCGCATTTTGCGATCGCCGCTTTTTCCACTACCGACGGCCCAGCGCATCATGCGCTTATAGACAAGCTGGTGTAGGTGTGCAGCATCAGGCAAGCCAGGAGATTCTTGCCGGTGTAAACGCCGGTTGATCGTGAAAATTGTTTCCACGATGGGATAGAGCATTAGTACGACGGCATACCAAGCGGACACTCCCGGATTCCGCATCACCAGGCCGACGGCAAGGCTGGAGATGCCGAAACCAATGACATATGCCCCTCCGTCCCCAAGGAAAATCAGGCCGCGCGGCCAGTTCCAGAACATGAAGCCGGCACATGCGCCCAGTAGTGTTACCGCCAGGATACTGATCTGTCGATCGCCTACTTTCAGTCCGATGTAGGCGAGAGAGGCAAGAATAATCATGCCGACCGCGCAGGTTAGCCCGTTGTAACCATCGATCAGGTTCATGGCGTTGATCACGCCGACGATGGCAATCAACGTTAGCGCTATTGAGACGGGAGTGAATGCCAGCCAGGTGGACAAAAAGGGCAGATCTACCCGCACGATCCGCCAGTCCAACAAGTAGATCAGCAACAGCACGCCGCCTGCCATGGCGGCCAGGCGCGTTTTAATGAGGCCGATCTTCAGAATATCCTCCAGCAAGCCACCCATGAAAACCGGGAGGCATGCGAGAAAGATAAGGGCTGAAACCCTGGCCAGCGCTTCGCCTTCCATCAACAGCACCAGCGGCTGAACGACAAGGAATGCAGCGACGAGGGCTAACCCGCCAACCCTGGGAACAGGGCCGTCATGAAATTTTTGCGTCTCGGAGAGTTTGTTATCGCCGGTGAAATGACTGTGTTTGTGAGCGAAGCGCACTAGCAACAGACATATGGCAAAACTGACTACGAGCGCGACGAACAGGTAGAGCAATGACACGTGCAACGCTCAAGTAATGGTTTGACTACGCATTCTGTCACAATCTCGTGGCACGAGTTGTAAGAATAAATCTCATCTAGCTTTTTCTTGGGCGACAAAGAAAGTAACGCAAGGCTGAACTCACGTGCCACCACAATGGCCATCCCCATGAGTAGGAAGAGCGTGTATGTCCATGCAGTATTTTGGCGCGTGGTTCGATCGCCACTTCGTATCCCTTTTTCTGAAGCCGCCGACATAAGTCGTAATCTTCCAAGTATAGGAAATAACGTTCGTCAAAGCCGTCGATGGCCTGTAGCGCTGCGGTCTTCAGCAACATGAAGCACCCTGAAATGATGGGTACAACGGTGGGCCGATCAAATGACAGCTTGCGTAGTTCGTACTGATCCATTCGCTTGGTCAGCCAGGCTCTGGGGAGGAAACGACGGCCAAACAGGATCAGCGGGGTGGGCTTGCCTTTGGCAAGGTATTGTCGGGCTCCGTCGAGCCCGAATACATCCGGCATCACTGCGCAGACGCGACTATTTGTATCAAGATAGCTGATCAGTCTGGGCAATGGGTTCTCTTCCCAGGCCACGTCCGGGTTGCACAACAAATGCAGATCCGCTTGAGGGTAGTCTCCCAGGCGTGCAAGCAAGCGGTTGTGCCCACTACCAAAGCCAAGATTGCGTCCCTCTGTTTGATATATCCATCCACGGCGAACCACTTCAGCATGCAAAGCGGTGCTGACGCCATTGTCGAACACCAGCACCTGTACCACTTCAGGCGTGTCATGTAGTTGGTTAAACAGCGGAACCAGTTCGCTGATCGGTGTTTTGTAGACCACGATGCCGACGGTGACGCGTCGATTCATACTCGGGCTTCCATCAAAAACAGATCAGGCACGGAAGGTGCACTGGACGCACGCTGCCCGCCTTGACCAATGGCAAACCCGGTTGCTGGGCACACGTTATGCGATCGAACCGCAGGTACATTTAAACCAGCACCACATCGAACTGTTCCTGCGAGTAGGCCGTTTCCACCTGCAGGTAGATCGGCTTGCCAATGAAGTCCGCCAGCATCGCCAGGCTGGCGGATTCTTCGTCGAGGAACATGTCGATCACGTTTTGCGATGCCAGGATGCGGTATTCGCGCGCATTGAACTGACGTGCCTCGCGCATGATTTCCCGCAGGATGTCGTAGCACACCGTTTCCGCAGTCTTGATTTCGCCGCGTCCCTGGCAGGTGGGGCAGGTCTGGCAGAGCACGTGGGCCAGGCTTTCCCGGGTGCGTTTGCGAGTGATTTCGATCAGGCCCAGGCTGGTGAAGCTGCTGACCGTTACCTTGGTGCGATCGCGTGCCAGTGCTTTCTTCAGTTCATCCAGCACCGCGGTTTTGTGTTCTTCGTTATCCATGTCGATGAAATCGACGATGATGATGCCGCCCAGGTTGCGCAGGCGAAGCTGCCGGGCGATGACCTGGGTCGCTTCCAGGTTGGTCTTGAAAATGGTGTCGTCGAAGTTGCGCGTGCCGACGAAGCCCCCGGTATTTACGTCGATGGTCGTCATGGCTTCGGTCTGATCGATGATCAGGTAGCCGCCGAATTTCAGGTTCACCCGCCGTGCCAGCGCGCGTTCGATTTCGGCTTCCACGCCATACAGCTCGAATAGCGGTCGCTCGCCACCATAATGCTGGATGCGCGGCAACACATCTGAGACGAACGAGGCGGCGAACTCGCCCATTTTCTGAAAATTCTCGCGCGAATCGACCATGACTTCATCGGTATCGGCATTCACCATGTCGCGGAGCACGCGCAGTTGCAGCGACAGATCCTGGAACAGCAGTGATTTGGCTGGCTGCGTTTGCGATTTCTGACGGATATCAGCCCAGATCAGGTCCAGGTAGTCGATGTCCGCGCGCAATTCGTCGTCGGTGGCGTGATCGGCCGAGGTGCGGATGATGTAGCCGTGGTGCTCGCTCGGCAGCATCTTTTCCAGCCGGCTGCGCAGGTGTTCGCGTTCCTCGCCGTTTTCGATGCGTTGGGAGATGCCGATGTGATGTTCCTGCGGCAGGAATACGAGAAAGCGCCCGGCGATGCTGATCTGGGTGGAAAGCCGGGCGCCTTTGGTGCCGATCGGGTCCTTGATCACCTGCACCACCACCGATTGCCCTTCGTGAACCAGGCGCTCGATGCGCTGCGGGTCGTTGGGATGCTGGCGTTGTTCGATCACGTCGGCGATATGCAGGAAGGCCGCGCGCTCCAGGCCGATCTCGATGAAGGCGCTCTGCATGCCGGGCAGCACGCGCTTCACTGTGCCCAGGTAGATATTGCCCACCAACCCGCGCTGGCTGGCCCTTTCGATATGGATGTCCTGGACGACGCCTTCTTCGATGGTTGCTACCCGCGTTTCCTGCGGGGTGATGTTCACCAGGATCTGTTCTTTCATCGTGTGTCGTGTAGCCAGTGAGTGTGGGTTGCGCGACGGCGGCGATGCGGATCGTCGAAGAAGGCCGGCGCGGGATCAGGGAGGCGAAGCCAGCGGCTTGCCCATCAGTGACAGGCCCAGGCGCAGCAGCTCATCCCACACTTCGCCCTGGCCAATGCCTTTGTTCAGTTGGTCGATGCGCGCGGCCTGTTTTTGTGCTGCACGCAGGATGGCGCCATTGATGCGCGACAGGGCCGGTTCGATCAGACGCTGCTTTTCGCCCCAGACACGGTTTTCCTTCAGTAACTGTGCCATGGGGACGCCACGGGCGCGGCCCTGTCCGATGCGCAGCAAGGCACGGATTTCCTCGGCCAACGCCCATAACACCAAGTGTGGCGCTTCGCCTTCCGCGCGCAACCCCTCCAGCATGCGTGCGAAGCGGGTGGTATCGCCGGCAAGCAACGTTGCGCCCAGTTGGAATACATCGAAGCGCGCCACATTGGCGACGGCGGCGGTGACTTCTTCCAGGCCAAGCTGGCCGGGCGGATGCAACAGGCCCAGCTTCAGGACTTCCTGGTGTGCTGCAAACAGGTTGCCTTCCACGCGATCGGCGAGGAACCCCAGCGCCTCCTGCGTCATTTGCTGGTTCTGGCTTGCCAGGCGCGCGGTGATCCAGGCAGGCAGGGCGTTGCGCTCGACCGGGCGTGCCTCGATGGTTTCACCCGCCTGGCTCAGCGCCTGGAACCATTTGCCGTTCTGAGCGGTGCGATCAAGCTTGGGCAGTTGCACCAGGGTGAGCGTATCGGGTGGCAGGTTGCTGCAATAGGCTTCGATGGCCTTTGCACCTTCCACGCCCGGCTTGCCGTTGGGAATGCGCAGTTCCACCAGCTTCTGGCTGGCGAACAGGGAGAACGAGTTGCCGATCATGCCCAATTGCGACCAGGAGAATCCGGCTTCGACGGTCAGCACTTCGCGCTCGGCGTAGCCGGCCGCGCGTGCCGCGTCCCGCACCGCCTGGGCCGCTTCCAGTGCCAGGAAGGCTTCGTCGCCATGGATGATATACAGCGGGCCGAGGCCACGCGCGAGCTGGCGCGGCAGGTCCTCAGTACGCATCCAGGCGCGGCCCTTGCGATTCCGGGGTCTTGGTCGGCGTCTGTTCCACTGGCGTGGCGGCGCTCTTTTTCGCCTGTGCGCCAGTACGGCGCAGAATTTGGCGTGCCGCGTCCTGCCGCAGATCGTTGATCAGCATCTGCGCCTCGGCTTCCTTGCCCAGCTCGTTGTTTTCGTCGTAGGTGTAGTCGCGGAACAGGCGGATCGCGCTGCTCGGGATCAGCGCCTGGTTACCGGGCTTGTTCACCCGGTAACTCACCGTGTAGTAGATCCGGTATTCGCTGACCTTGCCGTTGCTGTTCAGGCTGAGAATCTTGCGCTCGCTGTTTTCCGAATCCACCGCGATCATCGCGGCGTCGCTGCTGGCCGCATCCAGCAATTGCACGGTCGGAATCTGCCGCAGTTCGATTTTCAGTTGCTCCGCGACCGGGCCACTGCCACTCACGAAGGCCTTGGGGTAGGGAAAGATCCCGCCGCCCGGCCCCATGCCGCGCAGGTGAAAGCCGCAGGCGGCAAGCAGCGCGCACAGCGCCAGCGTGGTAAGGAAGCGCAGGGTCATTGGCGGGATTCCGTTAGGCGACGATGTTGACCAGGCGGCCGGGCACGACGATCACTTTCTTTGGCGCGCCGGTAACGAACTTGCGTACGTTTTCGTCGGCCAGCGCGGCGGCTTCGATCGCCTCGCGACTGGCGTCCTTTGCTACCTTGATCTGTGCGCGCAGCTTGCCGTTCACCTGCACTACCAGTTCGATTTCGTCCTGCTCCAGCGCGGTGGCGTCAACCTGCGGCCATCGCTGGTCGAGCAACTCGCTGCCGGGACGCAGTTCGTTCCACAGCGCATCGGCCGCATGCGGCACGATGGGCGACAGCAGCAGCACAGCGGCTTCCAGCACTTCCTGTGCTACGGCGCGGCCCGCGTTGCCGCCCAGGTCAGTCTTGCCATAGGCGTTCAGCAACTCCATCACCGCTGCAATGGCGGTATTGAACTGCTTGCGGCGGCCATAGTCGTCGCTGATTTTGGCGATGGCGCTGTGCAGCGAGAAGCGTAGCGCCTTCAGCGGCGCGCTCAGTTCGCCACCCTGGTAGCGCTCGGTCACACCGGCGGCTACGTGTTCGTGAACGGTGCGCCACAGCTTGTTGAGGAAGCGGAATGCACCCTGTACGCCCGCGTCGGACCATTCCAGCCCCTGCTCCGGCGGTGCTGCGAACATCATGAACAGGCGCGCGGTGTCGGCACCGTATTGCTCGATCAACGATTGTGGGTCGACGCCGTTGTTTTTGGACTTCGACATCTTTTCGGTGCCGCCAACCACCACCGGCTGGCCATCGCGCTTGAGCAGCGCTGCCACGGTACGGCCCTTTTCATCGCGCTGGATCTCGACATCCGCTGGATTGATCCAGTCCTTCTTACCGTCGGGCAGGTCGCGATAGAAGGTTTCGGCGACGACCATCCCTTGCGTCAGCAGGTTCTTGAACGGTTCGTCGCCGCTGAGCAGGCCTTCGTCGCGCATCAATTTGTGGAAGAAACGCGCATACAACAGGTGCAGGATGGCGTGTTCGATGCCGCCGATGTACTGATCCACTCCTCCCTGGCCCAGCCAGTAGTCCGCCGCCGGCTTGTCGACCATGCCGCCTTCGAATTGCGGTGAGGCATAGCGCGCGTAGTACCAGCTCGATTCCACGAACGTGTCCATGGTGTCGGTCTCGCGCTTGGCCGCGCCGCCGCATTTCGGGCAGGTGGTCTCATGGAACTCGGGCATCCGCGCCAGCGGGTTGCCACGGCCATCCGGCACCACATTTTCGGGCAATTTCACCGGCAACTGGTCGGCCGGGACCGGCACATCGCCACAGCTTTGGCAGTGCACGATGGGAATCGGGCAGCCCCAGTAGCGCTGGCGGGAAATACCCCAGTCGCGCAAACGGTATTGCGTGCGACGCGCACCGTGGTCGCCGTTGGCCAGATCGGCAACGATTGCGTCGAAGGCGGCGGTAAACCCCAGACCATCGTACTTGCCGCTGTTCACGGTGGTGATGCTATCGTCTTTGGCGGCATACCACTCCTGCCAGGTGGTGCTGTCGAAAGCCGGTTCGGCGCCGTTGCCGCGATAGACCTGCCTGATCGGCAGCGCGTATTTGTTGGCAAACTCGAAATCGCGTTCATCGTGCGCCGGCACCGCCATCACGGCCCCTTCGCCGTAACCCCACAATACATAGTTGGCGACCCATACCGGCAGTTTGTCGCCGGTGAGCGGGTGAACGACGAACTCGCCGGTGGGCATGCCTTTCTTTTCCATCGTGGCGACATCGGCCTCGGCAACCGAACCGGCCTTGCATTCGGCGATGAAGGCGGCAAGTGCCGGGTTGTCGGCAGCGGCGCGGGTGGCCAGCGGGTGTTCTGCGGCGACGGCAACATAGGTGGCGCCCATCAGGGTGTCGGGGCGCGTGGTGTACACCTTGAGCTGGCCGGCTTCGCCGGCGGTGTCGATGTCGTAGTCGAAGACCACGTCCGCGCCGAAGCTCTTGCCGATCCAGTTGCGCTGCATGGTGCGCACCTGATCCGGCCAGCCGTCGAGCTGGTCCAGGTCGGCCAGCAATTCGTCGGCGTATTGCGTGATGCCGAAGTAGTACATCGGTATCTCGCGCTTTTCGACCAGCGCGCCGGAGCGCCAGCCGCGCCCGTCGATCACCTGTTCGTTGGCCAGCACGGTCTGGTCCACCGGGTCCCAGTTCACGATGCCCGATTTCTTGTAGATCACGCCCTTTTCGAACAGCCGGGTGAACAGCCATTGTTCCCAACGATAGTAGTCGGGCTTGCAGGTGGTGACTTCGCGTTCCCAATCGATGGCCAGGCCCAGGCGCTTCAACTGGGTCTTCATATAATCGATGTTGGCGTAGGTCCACTCGGCCGGCGCGTGGCCGGAATTGAGCGCGGCGTTTTCCGCCGGCATGCCGAACGCATCCCAGCCCATGGGCTGCAGCACGTTGTAGCCGTTCATGCGCATGAAGCGCGACAGCACGTCGCCGATCGTATAGTTGCGCACATGCCCCATGTGCAGCTTGCCGCTGGGGTAGGGGAACATCGACAGGCAGTAGTACTTGGGTTTGGCGGTATCCTCGACGGCCCGGAAGGCCTGGGTCCGTTCCCACTTGGATTGAGCGGCGACTTCGAGGTCGCGCGGTTGGTATTGATCGTGCATGGAAGAACCCGGGAACCGTTCGCAAAACACAGGATTATATGTCAAGGAACGCGCCGCGTGCCGGGGCGCTGGGCGGGATGCGACCTGGCCTGGGCGCGGGCGGCCGTCGCGACCGACCCGGCGCAATCGCATGAAGGGCGACGAGGTGGTTTTTCCGTGAGGGTGGCAGAAGGCTGGCTGCGGGCTAAAGATCCGGCAGCCGGTGGATCTCATCGTAGAGCAGACCGACCAGAAAGCCGGGCGAGGTCACGTCGGGCACTTCGCGCAGATCGACCGACAGCGTGTAGGTGGCGGGGTTGTAGAACAGATGGCCAGACATTTCCGGCGTCGAGATATGAAAGCCAGTCGCCGTCGGGGTCACGTCGAAGCCGGACTGCGCAAGGCGCTGTTGCAAGCCACGTAGCTTGCGCCCGGACACGCCAAGGATCTGGAAGGTGGGCAAACCCATGCCGTTGCGCTCCGGAGCGTGGCCGCCAGGGGCACGCAGGTATTCAGGTGACATGGACGCATGTTAAATAAGCAGGCTTGATTGCCTGCGTATCATTTAAGGATCAGTTCGGTGGGTCGCTGACAAGGCGGCCGGCCGTGGAGCGATGTCACTAGCCATGAATTCCGCCGCCCCGTTCGCCGGCTCCAATCGCTCGGTGACGCTGCCCAACGGGCGCATTGCCGCGTTGCGACGCGCCCGCTTGCTGACGCAGGCCCAACTGGTCGAAGCCTGCGTGCAGCAGCGGTTGTATGTCTCCATCGCCACATTGAAGCGGGCGGAAGGCGGCCGCAGCGTCAGCCTGCGTACCGCCAGCGATCTGGCGCGCTTTTTCGAGATGAGCCTGCACGAACTGCTGGTGCCGATGGTCCCGGTGGCCTCGCCACCGCCAGGCTGGTCGGAAATGCGTACGGTGCCGTTGCTGTGGGTGGTGCCGCCAGCGCAGGAATGGGTTGAAACCCTGGAGAACCTCATCGGCAATCTGCGTGGCCAGCGTGTGATGGGGGATGAGGGTGATCTGTTGTGCTACGCCTTCGGCCTGGACGATGAATCCGGCGATGCGCCGTTCTATGCGGCCCACGCGGCGTTGCGGTTGCGCGAGTTCGAATGGCCGGGGCGGTGTCCCGGCGCCTGGATCGATTTCGACGAAGTTCTCCTGGAGTCGGCGGCCGCGCCCTGGCACGACGCGACATCGCCCGCACAGAAACCGGAAGCGGGCTTGGTGCGGGTATCCGCGTCGATCCGCTCGGCCCTGGGCAGTGCCTTCGTCCTCAGCGCGGAACCTGGCGATCTATGGCGGATCGAAGGGCGCGCGCAAGCGCAGTTGCCTGACACGCCGGCACTGGCTGGACGCCAGCTCGAGTTGCAGCGCTTGCTCACTGGGCTGGATGAATGCCGGCGTGGCGGCGTGGCGTCGATGGCTCTGCTGCGAGGCGGGATCGGCATCGGCAAATCGCGGCTGGCGGGCGAATGCGTTCGCCGTGCTGGCGCGGAAGGCTTCGAGCATCACGTTGTCTATGCCAGGCAGCATCTGGCTGAACACGACACATCGCTGCTGGGGCGTCTGGTGGTGCAACTGGCCGGCGATGGTCGCGTCCCGGTACATGCGGCGTTGCCAGGGCTGGGGCTGGAACATGGCGCGATGTTGCGGCGACTGTTGGGACAGCCGCTGACCCCGATGTTGCAGGGCATCCTGGCCGCCACCGATCCGCTGCGCGCAGAACGATTGCAGGCCGACCTGTTGCGCGAGCTGTTGCGCCGACGCGCGGCATTGATGCCGCAACTGCTGGTGATCGATGACGCGCACGAAGCCGACGATGTGTTCTGGCGGGCGCTGATCGACGCGTTGGCCCAATTGCCGGCCTATCCCATTCTGGTCCTGGCCACCCTGCGCATGGGCAGTCTGCTGGAGCGCGAGCTGGCATCGCGCATTGCCGCAGCCTGCGTGCCCTGTTTCACGCTCGACCTGTCGCCGCTGACGCAGGCCGATGCACGTCAGTTGGCGGTGGCGGCGGGTCATGGTGGTGGCGCGCGCATGGAAGCCTGCCTGCTGCGAGCTGGGGGCAACCCCTTGTTTCTGGCATGTCTGCTGGCGGGGGCCGACGACCCGGCGGCGCTACCCGATTCGTTACGTGCCGCCGTGCATGCGGAGGTGGGACGGCTGATGCCGGCTGAGCGTTACGCACTCGGTGTGGCCGCCGTCGCGGGCGATGGTTGCACCGCCGCCATGCTGGAAGAGGTATCGGGCGTGGCATTGCAGCCCGAGCGGGTCGGTCTGTCGCTGCTGATCGTACGGCTGGGCGAGGACTGGCGCTTCACGAGTTCGCTGGTGCGCGAGGTGGTGTACCAGCAATTGCAGCCCACAATGCGACGGATGCTGCATTTGCGGCTGGCCGAATGGCATCGCGAACGGGATGCCGCCGCCTATGCGCGGCACCTGGCGCTGGGCGGCGCTCCCCAGGCCATTGATGAACTGCTGACCACTGCCGCGCGCGAGATGGCGCAATGGCGCGATGCGGCCGCCATGTCCTTGCTCGACATGGTCCAGGCGCTACCGCAAACGCCCGGGCACTCAGTGCGGATGCATCAGTTGATTGGCGAACTGCACTTGAAGCGGGGCAAGCCCGCGCTGGCGGCAGTCCATTTCCGTCGTGCGACCGAAGCCGCCGCCGCCGAAGGTGCCTTCGATGCCAGGCTGTCGGGGGTGGAGGCGCTCTTGCAACTGGACCGGATCGATGAAGCGCTCAATGTCCTGCAAACACTGGAGCCGGAGGTTTACGCCGCGCCAGCGGCAATCCGGGCACGGCTACATTACCTGCGCGGCCGGGCGTGTTTTCCGCTCAACCGCGTGGCCGATGGTGCGGCGGCTCAGCGGATCGCCCTGGAGCAGGCGCGTGCCGCGGCCGATCCCGCCTTGCAGGCAAGGGCTCATTCCGGCCTGGGCGACGCGGCTTATGCCATGGGTGCATTTGCCGAGGCGCGCGACCATTTCCGCGCCTGCCTGGCGCTATGCGGCGATCATGGCCTGCTGGCGGTACAGGCCGGCAACCGGGCCGCGTTGGGGTCGGTGCTGCTGTATCTCGGCGATGTGACCGCCAGCCTGGAAGAAACGCTGTACTCGCTGGATATCGCCCGCCGGATCGGCCATGCCCGGGCGGAAGCCTTCGCTTGTCTGGTGGCGGGCTGGGTGTTGCTGGAAATGGATGAGGCCGACTCCGCCACCGAGTACCTGGAGCAAGGCGCGCAGGTGGCCGAAGCGGTCGGCTTGCTGCGTTTCCAGGTGCTGTGCGGCGAGGGTAAGGCTCGCGCGGCGCGAGCCCTGGGCCGAGTGGATCAGGCCCGGCAACTGGCCGCATCGGCCTGGCAGTTGACCGAGCAATGTGCCTTGCATGCCTACGCCGGCCCGTGGGTGCTCGGAACCCTGGCGGGTTGTTCCACTGCGGCGGAGCGGGTGCCGTTGCTCGATGCCGCACGACAGGAGCTGCCGCAGGCGATGTATCACAACGCACTGCAATGGCATGCCGGGTTGATCCGGCTGGCACTGGAGGAGGGCGATTGGGCCGGCGCGGCGCGCTGGGCCGAAGCGCTGGCGCAGGTGCCGCGTACCCAGGGATTGCCATGGGCGGAGCCCTATCTGGCGCTGGCGCGGCTTGCCGCCCTGCAACCCGCCGAAATCGCTGGTTGCTGCCGCGCCGCCGCCGCGCAAGCCGAAGCTGGCGGTTACCTCGATCTGGCGCGCCGGCTGCGTGCGGCGGCTGTGCGTGCCGATGCTGGACTGGCCTGATCGAGAATCGCCGGCAGGCTTGCCCCCAGCGATCAACGTAGCGTGCGGCTGAACAGATCGAACGCCAGTTGGTAGCCCAGCAAGGCCAGTTGCGGATCGTAGCGCTCGCCTTCATCGCGCATGAACGCATGCTGGCCATTGACCTCATGCCAGGTGAAATTGCGGCCGGCCGCGACCAGCGCCTGGTACACCTTGGCCCGGCCCTCCGCCGGGATGTGCGGATCCTGCTTGCCCCAGATCATCAGCAGTTCGCCCTGGATGTCGCCCAGCCGTTCCATGCTGTGTTGACCCGGACCATTCGGAATCACCTGGGTATGCAGATCGGTGGCATAGAAGCATGCCGTAGCGCGTACCTCCGGCTGCAACGCGGCACGGAACGCCAGATGACCGCCAATGCAGAAGCCCATCGCACCCAGCGCGCCGCTGTACCAGGGCTGCTGGGCCAGCCAGTCGATCATGGCGCGGTTATCGCTGTCGTAGTGCTCGGCGGTCTTGGCGGTCTTGTCAGCGTTGCCCTTGTCGCGGCCGGCGTCGTCATAGGCCAGGACGGTGCCGATCGGATTGAGTTCGTGGAATACCTCCGGCACCAGCACCGCGTAGCCATGCCCGGCCAATAGGCGTGCCGCGCGTTCGATGGGGCCGGTCTGCTGGAAGATTTCGGAATAGAACAGCACGGCGGGGCGGCGGGCATCGCCGACCGGGCGATGCACATAGGTGCGCATGGTGCCGGTTGGCGTTGCGAGATCGATGTGCTGGCTTTGAACGATCATGGCTGGTTCCTTCGAGGGTGGGTCATTGAGGGGCGAGCGCGCGGCGGTAGAGCGCGATCAGGTTGGGCGGATCGTCATAAGCAATGCGCTGGCCGGCGATCATGTCCTGGCGCATCAGCACGCGCATCCGGTCCAGCACGCCCTGGCTGACCGGCTCGATGATGCCGCATTCGGCCAGCCGGCCGGCGATGACGGGCGTGTCGCTGGCGACCGGTGCCACGCGCCAGCCGGCCGGCGCGCCGATGCGCTGCGGCGGCAGATCCATCCAGGTGGCGCCGGTCTGTTCGAAAAAGGTGAGCATCGTGCGATAGGCATTGGCGCCGATCACCGGGAAGTCGTTCGGTTCGGCTTCCAGGGTGTTGATCCGCGTCATCGCCTGCACGACCGGGTACAGGCGCTCCAGCCGATAGCGCCGGGCCACATTCTGATTGCCGATCCGTGCCAGGTTGGCCAGCAACTCGGAGCTGGGGGCGTGACCGATGGTGGCGGCTTCGCGCGCGAAGCCGGCCCAGACGCCATCGGCGCCATTGAGCAGTGCCTCGATCAGATTGGCGTTTTCCATCCCGCAACCGACATGCATGTGCACCAGCAGGCGCTGATCGGGGCGCAATTGGGCGCGGACCACGGCGGTCATGGTGCCGACCTGGAACGGAAAACTGGTGCCCCGGCCGTCCTCGAACGCGGCGGCGGCCACTGGCTGCTGCGCCAGCACCGCGGCAATGGTCGCCACCCATTCCCAGTCCTCGTAAAAGGCGTCGGGCATGTCCTGGTAATTGATATAGATACGCGGCGGGCCGCTCCGGTCTCCGCGCAGGTTGGCGTACAGCCACTGGATGCTGGCAACCAGGCGGTCGATGAACGACTGGCGCGCCTGCGGCGTGGGCGCCACGAAGGCGCGTGAGACATCGATGTCGAGAATGGTGTTCGGAATGCCGTAATCCACCAGCTTGGTCATGCTGAGGTCGGGCTGGAAATCACCGTTCGGTTGGAAGGTGCCGATGGTGGCGAAGGCGAAACAGCCGGTCAGGTCCGCGCCCGAGGCCTTGAGCTGCTGGGCAAAGACATCGTCAACTTGCGGTACTTCGGGCAACGAGACATCGAAGGTGCCGAGCAGAATGTCGGTAAAGCCCATCTCCCGCGCCAGTTGCAGCAACTGGTACTTGTTTTCCACCGTGTGCCCCATCGGGATGCCCACCGCCGGCTCGCGCAGCGACAGATCGAGCAGCACCGGGTCGACGCCTTGCAGGAAGGTGGTCTTGTTCTCCATTTCGGCAATGCGCGCGGTACAGGTGGCGCGGGATTGGGCGGAAAGGGGCGGGATCGGGTAGGGCGTCATCGGCAGTCCTTGAGCGAGGGGAAATCCGCTACAGGATAGACGCGCCGGACAAGAAAAAACCGCAAAGCGATGCTTTGCGGTTTTTTGTATTCCTGGTCGGGGTGAGAGGATTCGAACCTCCGGCCTCTACGTCCCGAACGTAGCGCTCTACCAGGCTAAGCTACACCCCGACTGCGAAGAGGCGCAATTATTACAGCGGCCCCCAAGGCTGTCAACTGCTGCGATTGACGGCCAGGTCGGCCAGTTCCAGCAGCGCGGCAACGGCGGGGTTGGGGGTCAGTTCGGCCAGCATGGCGCGGGCTTGTCCGGCCTCCTGGCGCGCGATGTCCAGCGCGTAATCCAGCGCGCCGCAGTCGCGAACGGCAGATAACACGGCCGGAAAATGCTCGCGCTGGGCATGGGTCAGCGCTTCACGCACTACGTCGCCCTGCGCGGCGGTGCCATGTTGCATGGTGTAGATCAGCGGCAGAGTCGGTTTGCCTTCGGCGAGGTCGTCGCCCAGATTCTTGCCGATCTCGTCCTGGTTGCCGGTGTAATCGAGGACGTCATCGACGATCTGGAATGCCGTTCCGAGATGCATGCCATAACGAGCCATGCGGTCTTCCACCTCCGGCGCGGCATCGACCAGGATGGCACCCAGGCGCGAGGCGGCCTCGAACAGCTTGGCGGTCTTGTACTGGATCACGCGCAGGTAACCGGCTTCGTCGATATCGACGTTGCCGATATTCATCAACTGGAGGACTTCACCTTCGGCGATGATGTTGGTGGCGTCGGCCAGCACTTCCATCACGCGCAGTGAGCCGCAGCTCACCATCAACTGGAACGCACGGGTGTAGAGAAAATCGCCGACCAGCACGCTGGCGGCGTTGCCGAATAGCGCGTTGGCGGTGGCGCGGCCCCGGCGCAGGCCGGATTCGTCGACCACATCGTCGTGCAGCAGGGTGGAGGTATGGATGAACTCGATCACCGCGGCCAGCCGGCGATGATGGTCACCCTGGTAGCCCAGGGCCTGGGCGGCCAGCAGCACGATCATCGGGCGCAAACGCTTGCCACCGGATGTGACAATGTATTCGGCCACCTGGCGCACCAGGATCACGTCCGAATAGAGGCGGTCCCGGATCAGCGCATCGACTGCCGCCATTTCCGAGCCGACGACCGACTTGACGAATTCCGTCGCCACGCATTGCTCCTGCTGTTGGGCCTTCCGATCAAGCCGGCGATGTTAGCACGAGAAATGCACCGCCCGCGCGGTGGCGAGCGGGTGAGAGGCGCGGGTATTCGCCTGCCGGAAACGAGCGTTCGAAGAGGGAAGCTGGCGCGCGCGGCCGTGGCCATTTCGGCTAAGTGTTTGACGCAAAAGCGGGTTGCGCGTATATTCGCGCGTTCCCCTTTTTGTACCGAGGGGTAGCGCGCATGGGGCGCGCATCCGACTTATTGGAGCTCGTTATGTATGCAGTCGTAAAAACCGGTGGCAAGCAGTACAAAGTTGCCGTCGGCGAAAAACTCAAAGTAGAACAGATTGCTGCAGACATCGACAGCCAGATCGTACTGAATGAAGTATTGATGGTGGCGAACGGTGATGCAGTGACAATTGGCAGCCCGCTGGTGGCTGGCGCGGCGGTGAAGGCCACGGTGGTTTCGCAAGGCCGTCACGACAAGGTCCGCATCTTCAAGATGCGTCGTCGCAAGCACTACCAGAAGCGTCAGGGCCATCGTCAGAACTACACCGAAATCCGCATCGACGCGATCGACGCGTAATCAGCTAGGAGCTTACAACCATGGCACACAAAAAAGCTGGCGGTAGTTCCCGTAACGGCCGCGACTCCCAGGCCAAGCGACTTGGCATCAAGGTTTACGGCGGCGAGCTGATTCCGGCTGGTTCGATCATCGTGCGTCAGCGCGGTACCGAATTTCACCCGGGCGAAAACGTCGGCATGGGCAAGGACCACACCTTGTTCGCCCTCGTTGACGGCTATGTGAAGTACGCGATCAAGGGCGCCGCACGTCGCCGCACCGTGATCGTGCAGCCGTACACCGGCGAAGAAGCCTGATCGGTTTCTTCTGCACCTGAAAGAAGCCCTATCCTCCGATAGGGCTTTTTTCTTTGGAGAGACAGCGAACGCCTGCCTCCCGCATCCATTCAGTACGAGCGCCAGATGAAATTCATTGACGAAGCAAGAATCGAAGTGATCGCCGGCAAGGGCGGCAAAGGCTCGGCCAGCATGCGCCGCGAGAAATTCGTGCCGCGCGGCGGTCCGGATGGCGGTGACGGTGGTAAAGGTGGCACCGTCTGGGCCGTGGCCGACCAGAACATCAACACGCTGGTCGATTATCGCTTCGTCAAGAAATACAAGGCACGCGACGGTGAATCCGGTCGCGGTGCCGATTGCTACGGTGCCGCGGGCGACGATATCGACCTGCGCTTCCCGGTCGGTACCTTGATCACCGACGCGGAAACCGGTGAAACCGTGGCCGACCTGACGCAGGACGGTCAGCGTATCGCGCTGGCCAAGGGGGGTAAGGGAGGCTGGGGCAACATTCACTTCAAATCGTCGGTCAACCGTGCACCGCGCCAGACCACGCCGGGCGAGGAAGGCGAGCGTCGCGAGCTACGGCTGGAACTGAAAGTGCTGGCGGACGTTGGCCTGCTGGGTATGCCCAATGCCGGCAAGTCCACTTTCATTGCCGCGGTTTCCGCTGCGCGCCCCAAGGTGGCGGATTACCCCTTCACCACGCTGCACCCCAATCTGGGCGTGGTACGGATCGATGAAAACCGTAGCTTTGTCGTTGCCGACATCCCCGGCCTGATCGAAGGTGCCGCCGAAGGCGCGGGCCTGGGTCATCGTTTCCTCAAGCATTTGCAGCGCACTGGCCTGCTGCTGCACATCGTCGACATGGCGCCGTTCGATGTCGAAGTCGATCCCGTGGCCGAGGCCAACGCCATTGTCGAGGAGCTGCGCAAATACGACGATGCCTTGCACCGCAAGCCGCGCTGGCTGGTGCTCAACAAGCTGGACATGGTACCGGTCGATGAGCGCGAGCAGCGCGTCGCCGATTTTCTCGCCGCACTGGGGATCACCCAGTTGCAGCCCGATCCACTGGCACCATTCGACGCCGGCTTCCTGCGCGTATTCACCATGTCGGGCCTGACTGGCGAAGGTTGCCGCGAACTGACCTACGCCATCATGGATTACCTGGAAGCCGCGCGCGCTGAAGTGCGCGAGGCCGAGGCACAGCAACCGCCGGCACCGGTGCTCGAGGAAGAAGAAGCCGATGCGCTGGATCACTTCGACGGCGACGAGAACTGAGCCCGCCGCAACGGATGCGCTGCACCCTCTTTGCCACGTGACCGCGGCGGGTTATTGTCCTTCCCCATGCAGATCGAGCCTTTACTGACCGATTTTTTCCAGGCCGGCTACGACGCACGCGACCTGGGTCCGCTGGATGCGCTGTTGCGCGCGAAGCCTTATCTCGACGCGCTGATCACGCTGTTTCGCGGTGGCGAGGATGAAGTGCTGATGCGCCTGCTGGTGCTGCGCGAAATCGGCGCCCGTGCCGACGCGCCGCGCTGGAGCCCACAGGATCTCCAGGCACACTTCGTCTATCTCAACCCCATCAAGCTCGAAACCGTGCTGCAACGTCTGCGGCAGAATGGGCTGCTGGTATGGGACAGCGATGCCGCGCTGTACTCGTTGTCCGAACCGGGCCGCGTCGCGCTGGCCGCCGTTGCCACGCTGACCCAGTTTGCTGACGACGATGCCGAACTCGGCTATCTGACCGCGCAGGTTGCGGCCGGGCAGGCAGTGGGCAATATCTCGCGCGAAACCTTGCAGCATCTGCTGGCGCGGTTGAACGAACTGCATGCCGATTTTGAAACCGCGCTGGAATCGCAATCGGAGTTCCAGATCCGCGCGGCGCGGCAGAAGCTGCAAAGCGTGTGGAAGTGGGTGGAAAAGGGCACGCAGGTGATCCAGCAGGTGCTTGCCACCGAAGACGGCGATCGCCAGGTGCAACAGGTGGCGCAATCGATCGCCCTGGCGCAAGGCCGCATGTTGCGCATGACCGGTGTGTTCCAGCGGCGCCTGGCCGAACTGGCGGCGCAACGTGTCCACCTCGGGCAATCCGGCCTGACCTCGACCAACGTCGCCGACTGGCTGCGCGGGCAAAGCCAGGAGGCGCTGGCGTCCCTGGGACGCGATTTGCTCAGTTTCAGCCCACAGCCCGACTTCGTTGTTTCCGACATCCTGCTCGACGTGACCGAGTTCGAGTTGCTGGAGCGCGAGCGTGCCGGCGATGCCGTCACCGCATTGCCCACGTCGGAGCTGGCGGCGTCGATGTCGGCGGTCGAGGCGGAGCGACTGGTTTTGGCCGAAGAACTCTACGAGTTTCTCAAGGATGTAAGGGCCGACGCGTCGCTCGCCGATGCCGTGCTGGCGGAGACCTACCCGGAAACGGCGTATCGCCTGTCGCTGCTGTCCTTGCTGGGTGATGCCGAGGCAGCGCTGGAGCAGAGCGTCGTCGCGCAATTGGTCAAGCTGCCACTGGTACTGGAAGCCGGCGCCGAGGTGGATGAACTGGATCACCCCGAGGTCGCCACCCTGACCCGAGGCCGGCTGCGGCCGCTCCCATGAATCGCGCTTCGCGCACCTGTCCCCACGAGATCCGATGGACCAAGCACTGAATATATTGGTGGCGCGTCTGCTGGCGCATCGCTTCATTTCGCGCCGCGATCCGCTGGCACGCCGTGCGCTGATCGACGAAGCATTCCGCGAAAGCCTGGAACACCGGTTGCACGAATGTGGCATGCAATTGCTGGAAAATCCCTACGCCGAATACATTGCCATCGGTCTGAAGCCGGAGATGGAAGATTGGGTGTTCGGCGAAGGCGAAAACTGGCTGTCGAACAATATGGGTCTGCCGCGCGATGCCATCGCACTGCTGGTGGTGTTGTGGGCGCTGATCATCCTGCCCAAGCGCGAACGACAGATTGCCCGCGCCGCCAGTGCCGGCGACACGCAATCGGACATGTTTGGCGAGCAGAAGCCGATTGCCCATGGCGAGGAAATCGCCCTCGGCGTGCCGGAAGATGCGATCTACGCCGATTTCGGCAAGAAGCTGGGCGGCAAGGCGCGCTTCTCGATGAACCTGGGGCAACTGGCCAAACTGGGCTTCGTCATCCGCCGCAACAAGATGATCCACGAAGGCCCGCTGCTCGACCTGATGATCGACTACGCCAAGCTCGCGCCGCGCATCATCGAAGGCGCATTGGGCGAAGTGCTGAAGCTGTCGGGCACGCGGATCGCGGTCGAGGCCGACGAAGACGCGCTCGATACCGACGCCGAACTGGAAGTGTGACCCCCTCGAAGATTGACGGCGACCTGCGCGACCGACCGGCACGCAGCGCGCCAGCCAAGGAAGCCTGATGTTCCAGATCCGCGAACTCGAAATGATCCACTGGGATTTCTGGCGCGCCATCCGCGTGCCACTGGATGCCCAGATCGTCACCATCGTCGGCCCCAATGGCTCGGGCAAGACCACACTGCTCGATGCTCTGCGCACGCTGCTGGCCCTGAAATGCTCTGGCCGGCGCGACTACAAACGCTATGTGCGTAACAACCGCGAAAACTACGCGTGGTTGCGCGGCGTGGTGAACAACCCCCGCCGCAGCGGCGGCGGGCTGTTTCCCTATCTGTTTTTCCCCGCCACCAGTGAAGTGGTGACGTTGTTCTGCCGGATTCGCAAGCAAGGGGGCGACTGGGTGCGGCAGTACGCCATCGGCGAAGGCGATATCACGCTGAATGTCGAAACCGAAAGTCAGTTGCAGTGGCTGGGCGTGAACGAGTACAAGCGCCGGCTGGAGCAGGCCGGGCTGACACCCGCCATTGCCGAAGTGCTGGCACTGGAGCAGGGCGACACCGACAAGATGTGCGAGTACAGCCCTAAGGCGCTGCTCGACCTGGTGTTCCAGGTATTCGGCGACAAGCAGGTGCTGGATCACTATGCCGAAGCCAAGGTTCGGCTGAAGGAGGCCGAAGGCGAGCTGTCCAAGATGGAGCAGCAGATGGCGCAGCTGGGCCTGGACGTGGAGCGACTGAAGCTGCGTGCCAACAACTATCTGGAGTGGCGGTCGTTGCAGGGCGATATCGACCGCCTGGAGAGTACCGCGATTCCGGCACTGCGCTACATGGAGCAATGGGAAGCGCTGCGCGGGTACATCGGCCAGTTCAAGGGCGCGCGCCGCGGGTTGCGGCAGCGCCAGGACGAACTGGATGTGGCTGATGCGGATTTCCGTGCCGTCGATGAGCGCCAGGTTGCGGCGCTGGCGCAGGAACAGGCGGCCCGTGCCGATTACGACGCCGCCTTTGCCACCTTCCAGGTGGCGCGTGACGCGGCACGCGACAGCGAAAAGACGATGAAGGAAGCCGAACGCCTGCGGCAACTGGCCGAGCTGGAGCACGGTGCCGATGCTGTTGCGCTGAACGACCGCCTGGGCACGCGAAAGGAAGAGGCCGCCCAGTTGCGGCAGGCGCTGAAGGATATGAAGGATGAGCGGCAGCAATTGGCGGAAAGCCAGTTTGCCTTGCAGCAGGGCCGGCAGCCACATCCCGAGTTCGTACGCGCCATGCGCGCGGCACTGGATGAGGCCGGCATCGGGCACCAGTTGCTGACCGAGATCGTCGAAGTGCGCGACAACAGTTGGCAGGATGCGGTCGAAGCGCTGCTGGCCCCCTATCGCCACATCATCCTGCTCAACCGCGCCAGTGATCGGCAGCGTGCATGGGAAATCGGCCAGCAACTGCGCTACCGGCACTTTGTGGTGCCGGAGCGCGAGGCGGTGGCTGGCGTGCTGCGCAACAGCATTCTGGAAATCGTCGATTTCAAGGCGGATGCGCCGGGCTGGCTGATCGGGCTGCTCAATCGTACCCAGCGCGCCAAATCGGTGGCCGAAGGCAACAAGCTCGACGGCGACTGGATCACCCGCGAGGGTTACCACAAGGAACGACGCGGCGCGCGCGACATCTCGGCCAAGGTCAGCGATTACGCCTTTGGCGAAGCGGCGCGCCATACCCGGCTGGCCGAAGTCAGCCGCCGCCTGCGCGACCTCAACGAACGCATCCTGGCCGACGAAAGCCATTTGATCGAACTGGAGCGCGAAGCTTCGACCTTGCAGCAGTCGTTGATGGGCATGCAGGCCGTGGTACAACTGGCCGCGCGCCAGGACGAGTTCGCCGCGGTGGCCGCGCGCTGGCCGGAGGAGGAAAGCCGCGCCCAACAGGCCGGTGCCGCGCTGGCGGCCGCGCAGGCTGCCTGGGAAGAAACACGCAATGCGCGCGAGGAAGGCCGTGTGCAATTCGAGCGCAGCAAGGATCAACGTATCCGGCTGGAGGCCCAGGTGAATGGGCTGCTGGAACAACTTACCCGACAACGCGACGAACAAAGCCGCCAGGTTCGTGCGCTGCGGCAGAGCAAGGCGGCGCTGGGCGAAGACCTGAAAACACCGAGCGCCTTGAAAGCGATGCGTGAGGAATACGGCAGCGTGCGCGAAGTACAGCACCTGATCGAACGCGAGCGTACCCGGTTGGCGCAAAGCGAATGGGAAACCGATCCCACCATCGTCGCGCGGCGCGACAAGCTGGCCGAAGACTACGCCGCGCTGGGACGCGATACCCAACTACATCGCAGCGAAGTGGAGCGCACCGGACAACTGACCGATGAGGCGCGCGCCGCCTACATCAACAAACTCAAGGCGACGGTGCGGGCCTATGGCCGGAACGTGAAACGCCTGGGCGAACTGGCAGGCATCGAGGTCGAACTGGAGTTACCGCAACTGGACAACGACGACCTGACTCTGGCGCAGGCGGGGTTGTCGGCGCGCTTCAATTTCGACCAGAAAGGCATGATGGGATTGAATGACGGCGAGGCATCCGGCGGTCAGCAGGTGATGAAATCGCTGATCCTGCTGATCGGCCTGATGATGGATGACGCCAACCCCAGTGGTTTCGTCTTTATCGATGAGCCGTTTGCCCACCTGGATATCTTCAACATCGACCGCGTCGGTGGGTTCCTCAAGGCCACGCAGGCGCAGTACCTGATCACTACGCCGCTGACGCACAACACCAACGTCTATGGTCCGAGCGAACTGACGCTTACCACGCGCAAGAAGCAGGCCGGCGAAACCTGGGCGCCGGTGATCGCGCAGACGAGACGGCGTATTCACGCCTGATGCCTGGCCTTATCCCGCTGATGGTGTCGGGATGGGCGGATGAAAATCGGAAGCAAGGCCCTCCAAAAAAGCCCCCATCGCTGGGGGCTTTTCATTGCGGATCGCCAAGGCGGCGATGCCGATGGGCTGGATCAGTTGCAGCTGCCCACGTCCTTCCAGACACCCCATTCGCCTGATTGGGTGGGATTGTCACCCTTGGTCCACCACTTGTTCTGATAGTTACGGCCGTCGAGACTCACGCTGTTGTTGGGGGTCGCGTAGGTGGCGGTGCTATTCCACGCGGGTGCGCAGCCGGTCAGCGACTTGGGTGCTACCGTAGGTTCCGGGGTAGGCACGACCGGCGCTGGCGTTGGCGTTACCGGCGCGGGAGTCGGGGTTACCGGTTCCGGCGTCGGGGTCACCGGCGCGGGTGTCGGAGTCGGCACCGTGGTCGGTGTCGGCGTGACGGTGGGGACCGGCGTCACCGGCAGGGTGCCGCCGCACTCGGTGGTTGCTGTCCAGGGACCGTATTCATCCGCGCCCGGCTCGTTGTTCTGGGTCCAATAGCCGGATTTCCAGTTTTGCCCGTTGTGCGACACCACCATCC
Organism: Chitiniphilus eburneus; assembly: GCF_005048205.1. Taxonomy (GTDB): domain Bacteria; phylum Pseudomonadota; class Gammaproteobacteria; order Burkholderiales; family Chitinibacteraceae; genus Chitiniphilus; species Chitiniphilus eburneus. Next base: position 4,023 of record NZ_SUMF01000002.1, on the reverse strand, counting down.
CCGGGGTATCGTAAATGAGCTTGGCGCTCCACTCACCCTGGCAGGTTTCGCCCGGCTTGATACCGCTGCCAGTGGTTTCCGTATCCGGATCGTTGACGCCCTGGGCAAAGGTCTTGACCGGTACCGTGGTCAGCACGACCTCGACGATACGACCAAAATCCTCGCGATAGCTGATCGTCCCATTCTTGGCGGCCGCATTGAACACATTCTGCGCATTCGGGCGGATCTTCGACATGGCCTCGGTGGAGTAATAGCCGTAGTTCTCCAGCAACTCCAGATAGGCCGAGATGTCTGACCAGCTGAACCGCTCCTCATACTTGGTCGGAGCATTGCCCAATTGCTTGGCGACATTGGGAATCTGGCGGACATATCGTGTGCCGAAGTCGTTTTGCTTGGTGAAGCAGGTCCAGTCGTTGACGAGGTCGGTGACGTTCATGCAACGGTCGAAGGTGGCGTTATCCTTCATCGGCTGATCTTTGGCCGCGTAGGGGCCGCGGTTGTACATAAAGCTCAGCATGATGGACAGCGCATCCGGATCCTTCGCACCCTGGATGAACTGATGGATGCGGTTGCCGGATTGGGCAAGGCCCTCGGCGGTCTGGCTCCAGGAGAGCGAGCCGGTGTTGATACCGGTCGCCGAGGCGTTGTAGTACGCCGAAGCAGCCGCCGAGCCCAGGATGTTGCGTGCGGGGCCATTGTTCGAGCTCAGCACGGCTTCCGGGTTCATCGGCGCGAAAATGGCCGGGAAGCCACCAAAGCCCGCACCCTGGAGTTCGGCGAAGCCGCTACCCGGATACTCGATTTGCAGAACGCCGTCGTCATCGCCCACGCCCATGCCGTTCTTGGGCAGGTCATTGCCGAGTGACGATTCCTGAAGGCCCTTCGACAGGTAGTAGTTGGGCCCCATGTTGCGCATGAAGTAGTCACCGAAGTATTCGCCGGTGCCGAAGGGCTTGGACAGGTCGAAGGTGCCGCCGGGCTTGTTCAGGCCATACTGCATGAGGACCATGCTGTTGAACGCAGCGTGGGCGAATGCCATGGCCCAGAGCTTGTGCTCGACAATGCTGGATGTGGATGGCTTGCCCAGGATGCCAAGGTTTGCGACGGCAGCGTAATCGCGCTTGAAATCGATGTTGCGTTGGTCGCAGCTACTTTCGTTCAGGATGAACTTTTCGCCGTCGGCCTTGATGTCGCAGTGATAATTGACGGTGATCTTGTCACCCAGATCAATGCGATATCCGCTTGCCGGCAACAATTGCTGGAATTCGTTGACGGTCAATTGTTTTGCCGCCATGGCCGAGCCGGCCAGTCCGGACAACAATAAACTGGCGGTGATAACTTTGAGTTTAATGCTCATACTGCCTCCTGAATTGTTGTTTGATGCTCCAGAGGCTGCGCCGACTCAAGTTTTTATATGGACGAATTTGGCGCTCCGGGCATTTGAAACGAATCCACTTCTCGGAGCAATGGCCATGCTGCGTTGCTCGGTACCACAAGCCCGGTGAGGGCTATGGGTGGAAAGAACAAGGCATCAATATTGCTTACAGGGTATGGCGCGAAAAATTCCCTTATTTGACGGACTATGAGCGGGCCGATAAATAGTGGGAATAGCTTGCGTTGTCATGGAACGACTGACCGCTTGTTTTGCCATTCGTCTGCGCCGTATGACCGGCCGCAGTGCGCATTAATGAATACAGCCAATTCAGTGGCTGAATGCGGTGCAGCGGTAACCCGACTTCGGGTGGCTGCATGGCGCGGGCATCATGCTTCCATGGCTCATGCAACGGCCGAATGGTTGGGATCACTCATTGACCGTCCGTCTGGGTGCGATCCCCATGTGACCATGCGGGCTGAACATGGATAATCGCGCCATCTTCAGGAGGAAGCATATCGATGACCCCCGCCCGCTTTCGTGAGCAATGCGCTGCCCAGGCTGGCGCTACGGTAGACATCAAGTGGGGTAGCAACGAAGTCTATTCGGTGGGCGACAAGATGTTTGCCATCTATGGCCTGGAACACGGAAGGATCGCGCTCAAGGTTGCGCCGGAACGGTTTCTTGAACTGACCGATCGACCAGGGGTGCATCCCGCGCCGTACCTGGCGCGTTACTACTGGGTCGCCCTCGACAGTGCCGACATCCTGCCCAGCGCACAGTTGCTGGAACTGATGCATGATTCCTATCGCTTGGTCCGGGCCAGATTGCCTGCCAAGACTCGCGCGGCGTTACCGCAAGACAAATAACCATGGCTGAAATGAAAAAGACCCTCACCCTGCCCGGCAAGCCCCTTGCAGAACCCGGAAGCACGTCCGACGACGCTCGCAAACGTCCTACCCGCCCCGGTGCGCGTGGCCATTTCAAACCCACTGCGCCACAAGGGGGAGCGAGCGAACAAATGGAAGCGCCGCGCGGAGCGCGTGGAGGGGCCGCATCCAGTGAGTCGCGCACTGAAAGTCGGGGTGGTGGCCCGCGCAACGAGTATCGCGGCGAGCCGGCGCGCGCTCCCAAGGTTCCCAGGGGGGACGATGGCCACGGCGTGCAGGGGATGTCGGCGGCAAAGCCCGCCCCACCGCGCCCGGCGGCCCAACCCAAGGCCATTTCCGCTACTGGCATCCAGCAGTTCTTCGCGCCGAGCCCGCGCGGGTTGGAAGCCCTGCTTGCCAACGAACTCAGAGCCATTGGCGCCCAGGATATTCGTCCTACCGAGGGCGGCGTCGCCTTCAGCGGTGGCTGGGAACTGGTCTATGCCGCCAATCTGCACTCGCGGATCGCCAGCCGCATCCTGTGGCGCATCGACGAACGCGCCTATCGTAGCGAGTCGGACCTGTTCCGCATGGCTGGCCGCATCGACTGGCCGGCGTTGTTCCCGGTGAGCCGCACCATCAAGGTCGGCGTGACCGCGCAACGCAGTCCGCTGCGCAGCATCGAGTTCGCTGCACTCAAGATCAAGGATGCCATCTGCGACGTGTTCCGCGCGGCTACGGGGGAGCGGCCAAGCGTGGATACGCTGGCGCCGGATGTGCGGATCCAGTTGTTCCTCACCGACCGTACCGCCACGCTCTATATCGATACCTCGGGCGAGGCACTGTTCAAACGGGGATATCGTCAGCAAAACGTCGATGCACCGTTGCGGGAGAATCTTGCTGCCGGCCTGCTGCAACTGGCGGGCTGGCATGGCGATTGCGCATTGTTCGATCCCATGTGTGGCAGCGGGACGTTTCTTATCGAAGCGGCATCATTGGCCATGCGGCGCGCGCCGGGGCGTGACCGCCGTTTTGCATTCGAGCGGCTGGCATTGTTCGACGAGCAGGCATGGCAGGCCGTGCGACAGGAAGCGCGCGCGTACGAACTGCCGGCGCTGCCTCATCCCATTGTCGGCAGCGATCGCGATGCCGTGGCGGTGGCCGCCACGCGAGAGAACCTGGTCGCCGCCGGGCTGGCGGAACATGTCGAGCTCAGAACCGGTGATGTATTGGATGCCCAGGCGCCTGCTGCATCCGGCGTATTGATCGCCAACCCGCCTTATGGGGTACGCCTGGAAGATCAGGAGGCGCTGGCCGAGTTCTATCCGCGGCTGGGCGACGCGCTCAAACGCAACTTCGCCGGCTGGCGCGCCTATCTGTTCACTGCGGACCTGCGTGTACCCAAGCTGATCCGGCTTTCCGCCACCCGCCGCCTGCCGCTCTACAACGGTGCGCTCGATTGCCGTTTGTATGAATTCAAGCTGGTGGAAGGCTCGAATCGCTGAGCCTGAACAACAAACAGGCCGCCCGGATGGGCGGCCTGTTTGTTGGGATGTCCGGTTTCAGTGCCGATGCCAACGTAATGTCTGCTTGCCGATCAGCGAGTTAAGCATCGGATGACAAAAATGTTGAAGCGGGGTGTTGACGGTATGAGGGGCCGTCCGTATAGTTCGGTTTCTCCGCAGCAGACACAGCGCAGAACGAGGCGAAACGAAGAGTTTAGCAGGTTTCAAAAGCGCAGTGTCCGAAGCAACCGATCTTTAACAAATTACAGCCGATGCG
>NZ_SUMF01000019.1 GCF_005048205.1 Chitiniphilus eburneus | reverse complement strand
GGGCAGGCACTGGAGATCGCGCGCTGGTCGCCGCCGATGCCGCCGCACTGGCCGATTTGCAGCCGCGCCCGCTGCCCGCCGTCGATCCCGCGCTGCCGGACCAACTGGGCAACGAGTTGCTGGCCCGTCGGCCCGATCTGCAAGCCGCGCGCTGGCGCGTGCAGAGCACGCTGTCGGCCATCGACGCCCAGCGCGCCGCGTTCTATCCGACGATCAGCATCGGCGGCTTTGCCGGCTTCGACACCATCACCATGGCCGATCTGTTCGACCGCGCCAGCCGCCAGTTCAACCTGATCCCCGCCATCAGCCTGCCGATCTTCGACAGCGGGCGCCTGTCCGCGCAGTTGGGCGCCAAGCGCGCCGACCGCGATGCGCTGATCGCCGAATACAACCAGGCAGTGGTGCGCGCCGTGCGCGAAGTGGCGCAGGAAGGGGTGACGCTGGCCGGGCTATCGCGCCAGCAGGTGGCGACACAGCGCCAGTTGCAGGCCAGCCGTCAGGTGCTGGACAACAGCCAGGCGCAGTTGAAGCAGGGGCTGATCGACCGCACCGCCGTGCTGAGCGCCGCGCTGCCGGTGTTCACCCAGCAGGACAGCCTGATCCAGTTGCACCACAGCCAGCTCAACAGCGAGCTGGCACTGATCAAAGCGCTGGGCGGCGGCTATCGCGCCGCCGAGCCGGACAAACAATAAGGGAGATATCCGAACATGAGCCAACCCCAGTCCTCCGCGTCGCACAAACGCAAGCCGTTGCTGCTGGCGCTGACCGTGCTGTTCGTTGCCGCCGGCATCGGTTACGGCATCTATTGGGCCACCGTGGCCTCCAAGCGCGAAACCACCGACAACGCCTACGTGGGCGGCAATGTGGTGACGCTGACTTCGCAGGTGACCGGCACCGTGACCGAGATCCGCGCCGACGAAACGCAACTCGTGAAGGCCGGCGATGACCTGGTACGCCTGGACCCGGCCGACGCCACCGTGGCGCTGCGCCAGGCCGAGGCCAAGCTGGGCGAGACAGTGCGCGATCTGAAAAAGCAGTACGCCAATGTCGACCAGTACGAGGTCATCCTCGAACAACGCCGTATCGATCTGAAAAAGGCGCGCGCCGACTACGACCGCCGCGCACCGCTGGCCGCCGAGCAACTGGTCGCAGCCGAGGAAGTGGCGCACGCCAAGGAAGCGCTGGACAACGCCCAGGTGGGCCTGGACGTGGCGCAGAAGCAACTGGAAGCCGCCCGTGCCGGCGTATCCGGGGTGGACCTGATTCATCACCCCGGCGTGCTCGCCGCAAAGTCCAACTTCGTGCAGGCATGGCTGACCAGCCGCCGCAATGCCATCCCGGCGCCGGTAACGGGCTACGTGGCCAAGCGTGGCGTGCAGGTGGGTGCGCGCGTCACGCCCGGCACCACGCTGATGACCATCGTGCCGCTGGACCAACTGTGGGTGGATGCCAACTTCAAGGAATCCGAGCTGAAGAACATCCGCATCGGCCAGAAAGCCAAGGCGGTGGCCGACGTATACGGCAGCAAGGTGGAATACCACGGCACCGTGATCGGCCTGGCCGCCGGGACCGGCAGCGCCTTCTCGTTGCTGCCGGCGCAGAACGCCACCGGCAACTGGATCAAGGTGGTGCAACGCGTGCCGGTGCGGATCGCGCTCGACGCCAAGGAGCTGTCGGAGCATCCGCTGCGCGTGGGGCTGTCGATGGAAGTGGAAGTGGACACCGAAAACCGCGACGGCACCGTGCTGGCCACCCAGCCCGCCGCGCGCCCGCTGTTCACCACCAAGGCGCTGGAACAACCACTGCCCGATGCCGAAAAGCTGGCCGACGACATCATCGCCCGCAACGCGACGCACTGAGTCCTTCCAAGAATAAAAAGCGAGCTGGTGCTGGGGAATCGGAAACGAAACCCCATACCTCGAACCACGGAGAACACAGAGAGCACGGAGGATTCACGGAGAAAACCAAAGTCGGGAGCGCGGGTATGACCATGCCGCCTTCACCTGTGCTTTGGGGTTCCGTGAATCCTCTGTGTTCTCACTCTCCTCTGTGGTTCGAGGTGTGGGGTTCCTCCCCCGCAGCCACTTCGCCTTCCACAGGTTGAATCATGAGTCAGACTGCCGCCGCCGCAGCGCCATCTCCGCCGATCCACGGCACGAAGCTGGCGCTGCTGACCTTCGCCGTGGCCTCGGCCACGTTCATGGAGGTGCTGGACACCACCATCGTCAATGTGTCCGTACCGCATATCGCCGGCGACCTGGCCGTTGCCGCCACCCAGGGCACCTGGGCCATCAGTTCCTACGGCCTCGCGGCCGCCATCGCCGTGCCGCTCACCGGCTGGCTGGCGCGCCGCTTCGGCGAGGTGCGCATGTTCACGCTCTCGGTGATCCTGTTCACCCTGATGTCGATCCTGTGCGGCTTTGCCAACAGCCTGCCGATGCTGGTGTTCTTCCGCTTCATGCAGGGCCTGGTCTCCGGACCGATGGTGCCGTTGTCGCAGACATTGCTGCTGGCCAACTATCCGCCTGAGAAAAAGGGGCTGGCGCTGGCGCTGTGGGCGATGACGGTGATCGTGGCGCCGATCTTCGGCCCGATGCTGGGCGGCTGGCTTACCGACAACTATTCCTGGCCCTGGATCTTCTACATCAATGTGCCGGTCGGCGTGATGGCGGCGTTCATGGCCTGGGGCATCCTCAAGGATCGCGAAACGCCCACCGCGCGCGTGCCCATCGACTACACCGGCCTGGTGCTGCTGTTCGTCGGCGTCGGTTCGCTGCAATTGATGCTCGACAACGGCAACGACATGGACTGGTTCAACTCCGGCTTCATCCTGACGCTGGGGCTGATCGCGGTGGTGACGCTATCGTTCCTGATCGTGTGGGAGCTGACCGACGAGCACCCCATCGTCGATCTCAGCCTGTTCAAGAGCCGCAACTTCCTGGTCGGCGTGGTGGCGTTGTCGCTGGGCGTGTTCTGCTTCTTCGGCAGCACCGTGCTGTTCCCGCTATGGTTGCAGACCGTGATGGGCTACACCGCCACCTGGTCCGGCCTGGCGACGGCGCCGGTGGGCGTGCTGGCGTTCATCCTGTCGCCGCTGATCGGCAAGAACATCCAGCGGCTCGATCTGCGGATGATCTCGTCATTCGCGTTCATGATCTTTGCCGCAACGATGTTCTGGTTCTCCAGCTTCACGCTGGAAACCGCGTTCGGCCAGGTGATCCTGCCGCGTATCCTGCAAGGGATCGGTGTGGCATGCTTCTTCGTGCCGGTGAACCAGATCGTGCTGTCCGGCCTGCCGCAGACCCGGCTGGCCGCCGCATCCGGGCTGTCCAACTTCTTCCGCACCATCTCGGGCAGCTTTGCCACCGCGATCTCGGTGTTCGTCTGGGACCACCGTGCCGCCTTCCACCACGCGCGGCTGACCGAGCACATCACCGCGACCGACCCGGCGACGCAGGACTACGTGAGCCGCCTGCAAGCGCTGGGCCTGCCGCAGAACGCCGCCTACGGCCAGATCGAACAGGTGATCAACCAGCAGGCGTTCCAGATCGCCACCAGCGAAGTGTTCCACGCGCTGGCGCTGATCTTCGTGGCGCTCGTGTTCATCGTCTGGTTCGCCAAGCCCCCATTTGGCACCACCGGTGGTAGAGGTGGTGGGCACTGAAGAGCAGGGAAGCTAACAAGGTAAAACCTGAATCCCCAACCACTCACCCCTTACGCGCCACCACGAATACCCGGCGAAACGGCAATGGCGTGACGGTGCCCTGGGCGGGATAAGCGTCACGCAGGCGCGGCGCCAGTTGCGCGGTGAAACGCGCCCAGGCGGCATCATCCAGCGCGGCGCGTATCGGGCGCAGCGCGGTGCCGCTCAGCCAGTCCAGCACCGGGTCTGGGCCGGCCAGCAGATGCACGTAGGTCGTTTCCCACGCATCCACCGTGTATCCGGCCGCCAGCAGATGCGCGGCATAGCCGGCGGCATCCGGCACTGGCTGGCGCAGCACGCCGCTGTTTCCCAGGCGCTCGCGCCAGGCCGGCGTATCGATCAGTTCGTGCAGCAGGCGATGTGACGGCGCGTCGAAATTGCCCGGCACCTGGAATGCAAACCACGCGCCGTCGGGCAAGGCCGCCAGCCAACCGGTCAACAACGCCAGGTGTTCCGGCACCCATTGCAGTACCGCATTGCTGATCGTCACGTCGGTATCCGCCTCGGGCCGCCATTGCCGGGCATCGAGCTGCCGCGCGGCCACGCCCTGCCGCTGTGCCGCCTCGACCATGGCCGGGTCCGCGTCGAAGCCTTCGATTTGCGCCCGCGGCCAGCGCTGGGCCAGAGTCGCGGTCAGGTTGCCCGGGCCGCAACCCAGGTCCACCACCCTGCGTGGCGCATCGGCGCCGATTTGCGCCAACAGATCGTAAAACGGCCGCGCACGTGCATCGGCATGACGAAGGTAAACGGCGGGGTCCCACATGGCTGGCTCCTGTCGATGATCCGGGCTGCTCGACATTACACGGCTGGCGCGCTGCTGCGGTCGGTTTTCCGTCGCGCTGTATCTGTCGGCACACCAGCGTGCCTGCCAATCTGCCGGATCACCCCCATCGGTCCATCCCATGCCCCAACTCGATCCGCAGCCGCTTGGCCCGTACCTGCCCGACTGGTGTCCGCCCCCCGCGCCCCCGCACATCCCGCTGCACGGCCATGGCTGCCGGCTGGAGCCGGTGGATGCCGCGCGGCATGCCGATGCCCTGTTCGCGGCATTCGCCGAGGACACGTCGCAACGCGCATGGACTTACCTGCCCTACGGCCCGTTCGCCGACGCCACTGCGCTGGCGGCTTGGCTGAACGGCAAGCGGGGGCTGCGCGACCAGCAGTTGTACGCCATTGTCGATACCGCCGACGGCGCGGCGCTGGGCCTGTGCGGCTATCTGCGCATCCAGCCCGAAGCGGGCAGCATCGAGGTCGGCAACCTGACCTACTCGCCACGCCTGCAACGCAGCCGGCTGGCCACGGCGGCCATGGCGCTGATGATGGAAAACGCCTTTGCGCTGGGTTATCGCCGCTACGAATGGAAGTGCAACGCGCTGAACGCGCCGTCGCGCCGCGCGGCGGAGCGGCTGGGTTTCACCTTCGAAGGCATCTTCCGCCAGGCCCTGGTGGTCAAGGGACACAATCGCGACACTGCGTGGTATTCGATCCTGGACCGCGAATGGCCCCGCCTGCGCGACGCCTATGCACGATGGTTGTCGCCGGAAAACTTCGATCCGGCGGGCCGGCAGCGTCAGCCGCTATCGGCCTTCATGGAGGCCGGCGAATGACCATGCAGTTGCGTCCGGCCCGGCCGGACGACCTCGACCGTGTCTGCCACTGGTCGACCGATGCGGAAACGCTGTACTTCATGTTTCCGACCGCCCGATTTCCGCTGACGCGCGCGCAATTGGAACAGGCGGTGGCGCAGCGTCACGCCGCCAGCGTGCTGACGGTGGACGACGAACCGGCCGGCTTCGCCAACTTCATCACGCTGGGGGCCGGCTTGCCAGCGACGCTGGGCAACGTGATCGTCGATCCCGCTCGGCGACACCAAGGCGTGGGCCGCGCACTGGTCGACGCGATGTGCCGGCTGGCCTGGCGCCAGGGGGCGGTCGATATCCACGCCACCTGCTTCGACCGCAATACCCCCGCACTGGCGATGTACCAGCAACTTGGCTTCACTCCCGTGGGTTGGCGACAACGGACCGACTACGCCGGCCACACGCATCTGGCCCTGGACCTGGCCCGCCCGCCGCGCGCGGCGGATACGGAAGGCGGCGTGGATTACGACGATGATCCGGGGCGTATCGACTTCGACTGGCTGACCGGGCAACTGGCGCAGACCTACTGGTCGCCGGGCATCGGCCGCCCCAAGGTGGAACTGGCAGCCCGACACAGCACGGTGGTGATGGGGGCATACGCCGAGGGCCGACAGATCGCCTACGCCCGCGTGTTGTCGGACAGCAACCGCTTCGCCTATCTGGCCGACGTGATCGTCGATCCAGACTGGCGTGGCCGCGGCATCGCCACCCGCCTGCTGAAGCGCGTGCTGGCGCACCCACGCATTGCCCACGTGGAAAACTGTTACCTGATGACCTTCGACGCCCACGCCATCTATCGCCCGCTCGGCTTCGAGGTCTACCCCCGGCCGGAGCGATTCATGTGGCGCGGCCGTGTTGCAGCTGCGCCAAGGTAGTGGGAAAAGGCAGATTCCGGGAACACAGAGAACAGCGTGGAAACCGTCTTGTGCCCGATCCAGCCCAGCCATCGGTTCAGCAATGCCGAATAGCTCACCCTCCGAGCAAAGCGAGGCTCCCTCGCGGTGGCGAGGGCGGGGGGAGTGGGGTCGATCAGGAAAGAGCCGGTGCCAGCATGCCAGCCACGGCGCGCACCCGGCTCCGCCGGGGGCATGCTTCACCTGGCACACCACCGGCATTACCCCTGCCCCCAGGCTCTCGCTATAATCCGCCCTTTGGACGCACGGGAAAACCACGCCATGTCCGGCCTGACCACCACCCAACTCACCAGCCTGAAGAAGATCTACGCCGGCAAGGTGCGCGATCTGTATGAGATCGACGCCCAGCGCATGCTGATGATCGCCACCGACCGGCTTTCCGCCTTCGACGTCATCCTGGCCGAACCGATCCCGGACAAGGGCAAGATCCTGACCGCGATCTCCAATTTCTGGTTCGACCTGCTCAAGGACGAAGTGCCCAGCCACTTCACCGGCGAGCGTGCCGAGGACGTGGTATCCGCCGAAGACCGCCCGCAGGTGGAAGGCCGCGCTGTCGTGGTCAAGCGGCTGAAGCCGGTGCCGGTGGAGGCCATCGTGCGCGGCTACATCGCCGGGTCGGGCTGGAAGGAATACAAGCAACAGGGCACCGTGTGCGGTATCGCGCTGCCGGCCGGGCTGAAAGAAGCCGACAAGCTGCCCGAGCCGATCTTCACCCCCAGCACCAAAGCGGCGGTGGGCGACCACGACGAGAACATCAGCTACGCGCGCTGCGAGGAGATCCTGGGCGCCGAGCTGGCCGCCAAGGTGCGCGACACCGCCATCGCGCTGTATCGCAAGGCGTCGGAATACGCCGCGACGCGCGGCATCATCATCGGCGATACCAAGTTCGAGTTCGGCCTGGACGAAAACGGCACGCTGACGCTGATGGATGAAGCGCTGACGCCCGATTCCAGCCGCTTCTGGCCCGCCGACCAGTACCAGCCCGGCACCAACCCGCCGTCGTACGACAAGCAGTTCGTGCGCGACTGGCTGGAATCCACCGGCTGGAATAAATCCCCGCCCGCCCCCGCGCTGCCGCGGGAAGTGGCCGAAAAGACCGCCGCCAAGTACCGCGAAGCGCTGGACAAGCTGATCGGCTGATCGGCCCGCCAGCGACCAAAGGCCGGGGAAACCCGGCCTTTTTGCATGGGTGCACGCCCGAAGGCAGCGCAGTGCCGGGCTGATCTTGCCACGCGCAGCCATCGGCGCAGGCGGTAGCGCAGCGCGGACGAATGGTCGGCAGCAATCAAATCTTGATCGCAACCAACGGTTACAAGGATTCCCAATGCTCACGAGCGCGGAAAGCGCTATCGTCGCAGCACTGATAGCGGGAGGCATGCATGTACCACGGAGAACGTTTCAACAGCTATAGCCACCTGGTCGGCTCCGCACTGGCGCTGGTCGGTACCGTGCTTGCCATCGTCTGGGCCAGCATCGGCGGCGATCCCAGAAAGATCGTCGGCGTATCGGTCTACGGTTTTACGCTGTTGTCGCTGTACACCATCTCCACGCTTTACCACTCGCTTCGTGGCCGCGCCAAACTGGTATTTCAGCGACTGGACCACTGCGCGATCTACCTGCTGATCGCAGGCAGCTACACGCCGTTCACCCTGGTCACGCTACAGGGCGGCTGGGGCTGGAGCCTGTTCGGCGTCAACTGGGGGCTGGCGGTGGTGGGCATCGTGCAGGAGCTGTGGATCGGCCACCGCACCCGTATCTTCTCGCTGCTGATCTACGTAATGATGGGCTGGCTGATCCTGGTGGCGATGGGCCCGCTGGTAGCGGCGCTGCCGCACGCCGGGCTGCTGTGGCTGGCCGGCGGCGGGCTGTTCTACACCGTGGGCATCATCTTCTTCGTCTTCGACGAAAAGATTCGCCATGGCCACGGAATCTGGCATCTGTTCGTGCTGGCGGGCAGCATCTGCCAGTACATCAGTATCGTGGGATATGTTTGAGGAACGGCTGGGAAGAGGAAAGGGTAACGACAAAGGCAATGGCCGGACCCCGGTAGCGCGAGCTGCCCACGACAGTACCCTTCCCCTTCCCAAAGAAGACGCCCGAAAGGGCGCCTTCTTTCACATCAGCAAATACGCCATTCGCGTCGCCAGGACGATCAGCAGGGCGGCAAAGCATTTCTTCAGTACAGGCACCGGCAGGCGTTGCGCGGCGGCGGCGCCGGCCTTGGCCAGCGGGAAGCTCGCCACGGCAATGCCGAACAGCGCCGGCAGGTAGACGAAGCCCAGGCTGCCCGCCGGCAGGGCCGTCTGCTCCCAGCCGCTGACCACATAGCCAACGGCGCCGGCCACGGCGATCGGCAGGCCGATGGCGGCCGAGGTGCCGATTGCGGCCTTCACCGGGACATTGTGCCAGGCCAGGAACGGCACCGACATCGAACCGCCGCCGATGCCCACCCAACTGGACACCAGCCCGATCGCGCCGCCCCACAGGCTCATGCCGCGCCAGCCCGGCAATTGCCGGTGCGGCTTGGGCTTGGCGTCGAGCAGCATCTGGGCGGCGACCACGTAGGCGAAGACGACGAAGAACCACTTCAGTACCACGTCGCTGAGCAGCCCGGCGAACTGCGCACCGGCGAAGGTGCCGATCAGGATGCCCGGCGTGATCGCGCGAAATGCCGGCCAGCGCACGTTGCCGCGCTGATCGTGCGCACGCAGGCTGGATATCGAGGTAATGACGATGGTGGCCAGCGACGTGCCCAGCGCCAGGTGCTGTGCATGCAGATCGGCGACGCCCAGCGCGTGGAACACGAACAGCAACGCCGGCACGATCACCAGCCCGCCACCCACGCCCAGCAGCCCGGCCAGGAACCCGGCGACGACGCCGACGCCCAGGCAGGCCGCCAGGACCGGCAGCCATTCGATCATGCGTCCTCCAGCGCGGCGCGGGCGGCATAGCGGCGCGCCAGCATCGAGCACACCACCAACTGGAGCTGGTGATAGAACATCACCGGCAACACCACCAGCCCGAGCGCGGGATGCCCGGCGAACAGCAGCTTGGCCATCGGAATGCCGCTGGCCAGACTTTTCTTGGAGCCGCAGAACACGGCGGTCACTTCGTCGGCCCGGCTGAACCCAGCGAACCGGCTGCCCAGCGTGGTCAGCGCCAGCACCAGGAACAACAGCACGCCCACCGACAGCCCCACGCCCAGCAGCATCCACCATGCGTAGTCGTGCCACAGGCCTGCGGCAGTGGAGTCGCAGAACGACGAATACACGATCAGCACGATCACCGCTTTATCCACCTTGCCGATCACGGCGCGACGGCGCGCGATGAAATCGGCCAGCCACGGTCGCAACGCCTGGCCGACGGCAAACGGCAATAGCAACTGGGTGGCGATATCGAGCATGGCCTGGTCCAGCGGCAGGCCATGGCCGCTGGTGCTGACCATCAACCCCACCAGCAGCGGCGTGGCGATCATGCCGATCAGGCTGGACAGCGAAGCATTGAAGATGGCGGCGGGCACATTGCCATGCCCCAGGCTGGTCATCGCCACGGATGAGGAAATGGTCGACGGCAGCGCGGTCAGGTAGAAGATGCCCAACAGCAGGTCCGGCGGCACGCGCCCCTGCGCGGCCCAGACCGCGCCACCGCCCAGCAAGGGGAACAGCACGAAGGTGCTGGCCTGCACGAACAGGTGCAGCCGCCAGTTGGTCATGCCCTGCTTGAGCCGCTCGCGCGACAGCGCGGCGCCATGCAGGAAGAACACCAGGGCCACCCCCAGATTGGTGACGACGCCCAGGTGCAGCGGGCCATCGCCGGTGCCGAGTGCCGGGTGCAACAGGGCCAGGCCGATGGCGGTCAGCATGGCCAGCAGAAAGCCGTCGAGACGGCGCAGGATCATGGTCATAGGCCACGGAGCATAACGGCGCGCACGGGCACCGGCCAAGCCGGAATTTCGCCAATCGGTACGGCGGCCGTCATCAGGGCAAGCAGCATGCTGGATGCCGTGCACGACGGCGCCTGCCGCGAAGTCTGTGGCATCGCGCGAGGGACAGAGCGCCGGCGCGGAAGGGGCATCGTCCCACGCGCCGACTCAACGGAAAGTCGCGCCGCCCTTACACGCGATAGCGCGCCATTTCCTCACTCATCCGCACGGTCAGCCCATCCAGGTGGTGTGCCGCATCGGCGGTGTGCCCGGCGGCGGCGTTGTTTTCCTCCGCGATCTGCGCAATGCGTTCCACCTGCTGCGCGATGTTGGTGCTGGCCTGGGCCTGCTCGCGAATCGCGCTGGCGATGTCCGCCACCATGGCCACCGCGTCATTGGCGCGGCCACGGATGCGGACGATGGTCTCGCCCGCCTGCTCGGCCCGATCGGCGCTGTCGGCCACGCTGCTGGCCACGCCGTCGATATGCTCGACCACGCGCAACGCGCCGCGCTGCACCCCACCGATCATGCGTTCGATCTCGGCGGTGGCCTGGGTGGTGCGTTCGGCCAGTTTGCGCACCTCGTCGGCGACCACGGCGAAACCGCGCCCCTGCTCGCCCGCGCGCGCCGCTTCGATGGCCGCGTTCAGCGCCAGCAGGTTGGTCTGGTCGGCGATGTCCTTGATCACGCCGGCCACGCTGCCGATACGGCTGGCTTCCTCGCGCAACTGGTCCACGTCGCCAGCGGCTTCGCGCACCGTATCGACGGCGGACTTGGTCCGCGTGACACCATCCAGGATCACCTGCTCGCCTTCTGCCGCCAATTGGCCGGCCTCCCGCGACAGGGCACTGGCCTCCTGCGCCCGATCGCCCACATGGTTGATGCTGACGGTGAGCTGCTCGATGGTGGCGGCAATGGCCGATGCCGACTCCGACGCCAGCGATGCGCTGCGCGCTACTTCGTCGGCGGTGCCCGACAGTTCTCGCGACGATTCGGCGACCCCGCTCACGCCCTGGCCAATGGTACGGAAGCTGGCCTGTAGCGTTTCGAGCAGCCTGTCCAGCGCGCGAGCGGTTTCGCCGATTTCATCCTGGGCGGTGGAGCCGACGCGAGTGGTGAAATCCAGCCGGCTGGCCACGCTGGTGGTGGCATCTCGCGCCGAGGCCAATGGCCCGGTGATGGAGCGGTAAAGCAGGAAACCCACACCCAGCACCAGCAGCGTGCAGGCGCCAATGACCGCCAGGGTCAGCGTACGGGCCTCGCTATAGGCCGCCTGCGCATCGGCACGCGATTGCCGTGCACCGTCCTGGCTATCCTTCACCACGGTATCGATGGTGTCGGCAATTTTCCTGGCCGCCGCCGTGGCGGCCGGATCGCTGACCGGCGCCGGATGCTCCGGGTCCATGGCGCGCGACAGCTCCAGCATGTGCTGGACCGCCTGGATGTATTCGCCAATGGCGCCTTCGAGTACATCGGCGGTTTGCAGATCATCCGGCGGCAACGGCAACTTCCGATATTCGGCCAACAAGGCAGCCAGCTTCTCTCGCTGCGCGGTGATGGCGGTATCCGCCTTTTGCTTGTCCGCCAGTTCGTGCGCGGCGACATGACGCACCACCTCCAGCCGCAACCCGACCATGGTGCCGTTCAGCTCGCGCGCGATGTCCACGGCGGGCAGCACGACATCGCTGGCATGCAACACATGTTCCTGAACCCGCGCGACCTGCCGCAGCGAAAGCCAGCCCAACAGGCCCAACGCCGCCACGGCAATCGCGATCAATGCGGCCAGCCGGTGTCCAACCGTTATGCCTTTAGCCATTTGCCTATCCCCAGTGATTGTTATTCACGCCATGACGTTGGCGTATCAGCCGAGTATAGAAGCGATCACTGAGCGGTGTATTGCTGGGGAAAGCCGCCTTGACAGCTAGAAAACTTTCAATAAAACCAAAGGATTAGCATGGCATGTGCGCCAAATGCGAACGAAATTTCAAACGGGGCAAGACGCCAGGCAGCCCGGTCCCGCTGAGAAGGAAAATAAGACGTATTTCGCGTAAGGCGTGACGAATACCCACCGTCGTGGCGGCCAGCGAAACCGCCTTCGGTCGGATTGGCGCGCGGCGTGACTCAGTCCAGCAGCGCCAGGATGTCGCGCCATTCGGCTTCGGATACCGAGGTGATTGACAGCCGGTTGCCCCGCTGCAATACCTGCATGCCCGCAAGCGTGGGCATGCGGCGCATTTCATCCAGCGACAACAGCCGCGTCTTGCGCACGAAGCGCACGTCTACCTGTTGCCACCGCGGCTGGTCCGGGGTGGACTTGGGGTCGAAGTATCTGGACTCGGGATCGAACTGGGTAGGGTCGGGATACGCCAGCCGGCTGACCTCGGCCAGCCCGGCAACGCCCGGCTGCGGGCAACTGGAATGGTAGAACAGCACGCCATCGCCCAGCGCCATCGCATCGCGCATGAAGTTACGCGCCTGGTAGTTACGAACGCCGTACCAGCCCACCTCGCCCATGCTTGCCAGATCGTCGATGGAAACGTCATCCGGTTCCGATTTCATCAGCCAGTAGCGCATGCCTGCCCCCATGTTCGTCGCGCCGCCACGATGCGGCCAAGCTGCCCACTTGGCAAGAGGCACTCGTCTTCCCGGCCGGATTCCGGCAGCAATGCGCTCCGGGTACTTCGCAAAGCGTCGGACAGGTCATATGGGCAGTAGAAAGTGAACGACGCTTAATGAACCTCACAGCCAGCGCAGCACCTGCCTCACATCCTACCTTGAGGGCGCATTCCGGGCTCCGCTGACAAGGAGTCCAAGTGCAGACAGTACAAATCGTGCGGCAAGCGCAGGACAACACAACCAGCGCAGCACCTGCTTCACATCCCACCTTGAGGGCGCATTCCGGGCTCCGCTGGCAAGGCGTCCAAGCGCAGACAGTACAAATCGTACGGCAAGCGCAGGACAACACAGCCAGCGGAGCACCTGCTTCACATCCTACCTGAGGGCGCATTCCGGGCTCCGCTGGCAAGGCGTCCAAGCGCAGACAGTACAAATCGTACGGCAAGCGCAGGACAACACAGTCAGCGGAGCACCTGCTTCACATCCTACCTGAGGGCGCATTCCGGGCTCCGCTGGCAAGGCGTCCAAGCGCAGACAGTACAAATCGTACGGCAAGCGCAGGACAACACAGCCAGCGGAGCACCTGCTTCACATCCTACCTGAGGGCGCATTCCGGGCTCCGCTGGCAAGGCGTCCAAGCGCAGACAGTACAAATCGTACGGCAAGCGCAGGACAACACAGTCAGCGGAGTCCGGAATGCGCCAACTCAGCTAAAGGTGTCCCAGGTCAGCTTGGCCAGCAACACCAGCGCCAACACCAGAAACAACTTGCGAATCCACGCATTCCCTCCACGCAGCGCCATGCGGCTGCCGACCTGCGCGCCAGCGATATTGGCCAGCGCCATCGGGATCGCCAGGCCAAAGATCACCATCTTGGCCGGGATGAAGAACACCAGCGAAGCAAGGTTGGTGGCGAGGTTGACCACCTTGGCCGACGCCGAGGCGCGCAGGAAGTCAAAGTGGAAGAAACGGATGAACAGGAAGATCAGGAACGAGCCGGTGCCGGGCCCGAAGAAGCCATCGTAAAAGCCGATGGCGGTGCCGATCGCCAGCCCAACGTAGAGGTCGCGCCGGGTCAGCGGCCGACCGGCATCCTGGTTGCCGAAAGCGGGTTTGAACCAGGTGTAGAGCAGCATCACCGCCAGCAGCACGATCACCAGCGGTCGCACCGCGTTGCCCGGCAGCAGGTGGATCGCACGCGCACCGAGATAGGCGCCGCAGAATGCCGCCAGCGCACTGGGCAGGAGCAGATGCCAATCCAGCCGCACCTGTCGCGCATAGCGCCAGGTGGCCGACGCGGTGCCCATGATGGCGGCGAACTTGTTGGTGCCCATCAGCGCGGCCGGAATCTCGCGCGGCAGCGTGGCGAACAGGCCCGGTACGAGGATCAGCCCGCCGCCGCCCACGGCGGCGTCCACCAGACCAGCCGTAAAGGCAAGCGGCAACAGAATCAATAACTGGGGTGGCACAAAGGCAATCAGGTCGGCAAGCATGGGCGGATAATGCCGATGCCGGCGATGCCGCACCAGTGCCGCCAACCCCAACGGGGACAATCCGTGCAGCCGTACGCGCCTTGCGTCGGCCGGAGCAGGTTCTTACCATATCGCCCTGACCGGCCGCGCGGATGCGACCTTCCCTATCTGGAGCCCACATGATCAAGACCGGGGTTTTCGCCCTGATGCTCGCCACCGTTGCCGCAGCCCATGCCGCGCCGGACCTGGCCTGCTACCAATCGTCCAGCAACAAGCGCACGTACTGCATCGACCGCACCGAAGCCACCAGCAGCGGCCCGATGCGCGCGGCACCCGCGTATCAACTGGAGGAAGACGGCACCAACAAGCCCACCGGCCTGTCGGTCCTCGCCAATTGCGAAAGCAAGAAAACCGGCCTGCTCGACGCCAACGGCACCGACATCACCGGCGGCCGCACGCCATCGCCGGTCGCCACCGCGCTGGCGGAAACGTTGTGCAAGCTACCCACCCCCAAGAACAACCCGCTGCTACCGACGTTTTAAGGCTGGCAGGGCAATAAAAAACGCCGCGTTCGCGGCGTTTTTCATCGGGCGCTGTGCGCATCATTTGCCGATGCAGAACTTGCTGAAAATCACACCCAGCAGATCGTCCGACGTGAACTCACCGGTGATTTCGCTGAGCACGTTCTGCGCCAGCCGCAATTCCTCGGCGAACAATTCCACCTGCTCATAGGCCGTCAGCGCCTGGTCCAGATGGGCGCTGGCACGGCGGATCGCATCCAGGTGGCGTTCACGGGCGATGAATACGCCATCGAGGTCGCCGAACCAGCCGACCTGGTGCAGCAGGCGCTGGCGCAACGCATCCAGCCCTTCGCCGGTCTTGGCCGAGACATGCACCACGTCGCGTGCGACATCGCCCGGCACGTCGCCGGTCAGGTCCACCTTGTTGAACACGCGCAGCACCTGCAGCTCGCGTGGCAGACGGCCCAGGATGTCCAGGTCGTGCTGGGTGACGCCTTCGCGGCTGTCCACCAGCAGCAAGGCCAGGTCTGCCTTGGCGATGGCGCCCCAGGTACGTTCGATGCCGATGCGCTCCACCACATCGTCGGTCGCGCGCAACCCAGCGGTATCGATGATGTGCACCGGCACCCCATCAAGCTGGATCAGCTCGCGCACCGTGTCGCGCGTGGTACCGGCGATCTCGGTGACGATGGCCACCTCCTCGCCCGCCAGGGCATTCATCAGGCTGGATTTGCCAACATTGGGCTGACCGATCAGGACGACATGCATGCCTTCGCGCAGCAGCTTGCCCTGTCGGGCGGTTGCCAGCACGCGCGCCAACTGGCCCTGGAGGTCACCCAGTTGGCCGCGTGCGTCGGCGGCATTCAGGAAATCGATGTCTTCCTCGGGGAAATCGAGCGTGGCTTCGACCAGCATGCGCAGATGGATCAGCGCATCGACCAGTGCACGCACCTCCAGCGAGAACGCGCCGTCCAGCGATTTGAGCGCGGATCGCGCGGCGGCTTCGGACTGAGCATCGATCAGGTCAGCGACGGCCTCGGCCTGCGCCAGGTCGAGCTTGCCGTTGAGGAAGGCGCGCTTGCTGAACTCGCCGGGCTCGGCATGGCGCGCACCCAGTTCGATGCAGCGGCGCAGCAACATGCCCAGCACCACCGGCCCGCCATGGCCCTGGATTTCCAGCACATCCTCGCCGGTAAACGAATTCGGACCGGGAAAGAAGATGGCCAGCCCTTCATCGATGGCCGAGGTATCCGCCGCGCGAAAACGGGCGAAATGGGCATGCCGCGACGTGAGCGGCCTGCCGATCAGGCCTTCGACGATGGTTTCCAGGCGGCTGCCGGAAATGCGGATGACACCAACCCCCCCACGACCCGGGGCGGTAGCGATGGCGACAATGGGAGGAGCAACAGACGGCATGAGCAACAACATCGATCAGGATGGAACAGCACGCCACGGCAAACCCACTCAAACCCCGACAAAAGCTGCCGTACGGGGGGCGCGATGGAGCGCGAAGGAGGTTGCGGGCGCGGACAACGGGGCGACAGCCTAACACAAGCGCGGTGCCGCACTGCAACATCGCGTACACGAGCGGTGGCGCGGCCGCTGACGGCAAATCGCCACGGTTTCTTCCCACGATGAAAAACGCCACCGCAAGCGGTGGCGTCTCTACGAACCGAAGTGGGCTTCGGCTGCCGGTCAGGCTGGCTTCTTCGGCGGCGCGGGCTTCTTGGGCTTGTCCGTCTTGGCCTGTTTGTCCTCGTTGTCGATGCCGCGCGTGATCCACCACTGTTGCAGGATCGACAGCACGTTGTTCACGACGTAGTACAGCACGAGGCCAGCCGGGAAGAACAGGAAGAACACGCTGAAGGCCAGCGGCATGATCTTCATCATCTTGGCCTGCATCGGATCGGGCGGCGGCGGCGACAGGCTGGTCTGGATGTACATCGAGACCGCCATCAGGATCGGCAGCACGAAGTACGGGTCTTTCACCGACAGATCGTGGATCCAGAACATCCACGGCGCCTGGCGCAACTCCACCGCGGCGATCAGCGCCCAGTACAGCGCAATGAAGATGGGAATCTGCACCAGCATCGGCAGGCAGCCGCCGAGCGGGTTGACCTTCTCGGTCTTGTACATCTCCATCACGGCCTGCTGGAACTTCACCTTGTCGTCGCCGTGCCGCTCCTTGAGCTGCTCCATGCGCGGCGCCAGCTTGCGCATGCGGGCCATGGAACGGTACGACGTGGCGGCCAGCGGGTAGAACACGGCTTTGATCAGCACGGTGAGCAGGATGATGGCCCAGCCCCAGTTGCCGACTACCTTGTGGATCTGGTCCAGCACCCAGAACAACGGCTTGGAGAAGATCGTGAAGATGCCGTAGTCCTTGATCAGATCGAAGCCAGGGGCCACCTGATCCAGGATGCGGGTTTCCTGCGGGCCGACGAACAGCGGCATGCTGGCGTCGAACTTGCCGCCAGCGGCAATGGTGGGCAGATCGACAATCACGCCGGCCGAATACAGACCGTCGGACAAACGCTTCATTTCATAGCGGCAATCACGCGGGCCGCAGAGCGAGGGCTGCCCCTTGGGCGAGGCCACCCAGGCGCTGGCGAAGTAATGCTGGATCATCGCGACCCAGCCATCCTTGGCCGCCTTGACGTATTCGGCCGTGCCCTTGTCCAGCTTGGCGAAATCGGCCTTCTGGAACTTGCCGGCCTCGGTATAGATTGCCGGGCCGGTGAAGGTATGCGCGCCGAAGAAACCGGGGTTGTCGGTCTGGCCGTCGCGCAGCAGACGATAGTAGGCCGAGGCGGTCAGCGGTTTGCTACCGCCGTTGACGATCTCGTACTTCACATCGACCAGGTACTGGCCGCGATGGAAGGTGTACACCTTGGCGATCTGCACGCCAGCCGGGCCGGCGGCGGTCAGACGCACGCTCAGCGCATTTTGGCCAGGAGCCAGCGCGTATTCGCGCTGTTCGGCCGTAAACACCGCCTTGTGCGTGGGCAGCCCTTCGCCCAGCAGGCCGGTCTGCGCCACATACACATGATCCTTACCGTCGGTGAGCATCACGAACGGTTTGTTCGGCTCGCCCGGCATGCCGTGCTTGAGCAGCGCAACGCGACGCAGGTCGCCACCGACGCTGTCGATCTGCGCGTCGTACAGGTCGGTCTTCACGTGGATGCGTTCGCCCGATTGCAGGCGGCCGGTATCGGGGGCGGCACTCGAGGCGGCAGCGCCAGCACCCGCAGCGCGTGGCGCGGCGGAAGGCAGGTCGGAACCGGCGGGAGCGGAAGCAGTGGGCGCATTGGCCGGCTGCGGGAAGCGCTGCGACATCCACTTCTGCCAGAAGAAGAGAATGCCGAAGGACAGCGCGATGAACAGGATAAGTCGCTTGGAATCCATCGTGGGCTCGGGAACGATCAGGGAACGGGGTCCGGGCCACTCCCACCCCAAGGGTGGCAGCGACAAAGACGGCGGATTGTAAGCCACCCGCCTTTACGCACGCCATATTTGGCGAACGCTTCGACGGCGTACTGCGAACAGCTGGGGGTGAAACGGCAGCGAGGGCCCAGCAGCGGACTGATGGTGCACTGATAAAGTTTCAGCAACGCCATCGCGCTGCGGGCGCCAAGGCCTGGCTGGCCGGATAGGGAGCCGGCCATACAGCGGCTACACATCGGCGCCGCCCGGTAGGGGAAAGCGTCCCCGGATGCGCCGGAACAACTGCGCCAGCGCCGCGCGCGCGGCGGCGCCTTCGGCGCGGCCGAAAGCGCGGCGCGGGCGGACCACGAGGTCGATGCCGGCCAACTGGACGGCCTCGTGTCGAAACAGCTCGCGCACGGTGCGCTTGATGTAGTTGCGCCCGACGGCCCGACGGTCGGTACGCCGCCCGACGACGACGCCCAGCCGGGCACCGTCCATCCCGTTGGGACGGCCCAGTACCTGGAAGAAGTCGTTACCGACGGAACAGCGCAAATTAAAAACGGATGAGTACTCATCCGTTTTCAACAGGCGCATCGCCCGCGTGTACCGATAGCGGCCAGCGCCGGCCACGGCGCGCTAAAGCGGTTAAACGCCGAGGCGGGCGCGGCCCTTGCTGCGACGTGCGTTCAGCACGGCGCGGCCGCCACGGGTCTTCATGCGGGCGCGAAAGCCATGGGTGCGCTTGCGACGGATAACGGAGGGTTGAAAAGTACGCTTCATGTTCTGTATTCCTGGCCGGACTAAGTAAACCGTTAATTACACAATCAAAAGAAGTCAATGTCAACCAGTGCGCAAGCGCAACGACCGGCCGTGCTTGTGGATAACTTTGTCCCGAGCGATTAGAATCCCCCTCTTACCCCCACCACACCCCGCCGACAATCCGCCCCCATCCCGCAGCGCAGCCTGCCGATGGCCGGCCTTTTATTCCCTGTCGGGGTGGCACCGCCGAAGAAACCCAAGCCATGTCCGTACTGGAAAACTGTTGGTCGCACTGCCTGGCAACGCTCGAAGAGCGTCTGGGCGCGGACCAGTTCCGCATCTGGATCCGGCCCCTGGTCGCCGAGGCCAACGGCGACGCGCTGAGCCTGATCGTCCCCAACCAGATTTTCCTGCAATTCATCCGTGATCGTTACATGGGCCTGATCGAAGAAGCCGCCAGCACCTTCTTCGACGGTGAAGCCCCGAGCATCGAACTGAAAGTAGGCAGCGCCGCGCGCAAGGCCCCGCCAGCACCGCAACCTGCCGCGCCAGCCACCCCGGCCGCGCGCCCCGCCATCCAGACGATCCAGAGCTTCGCCCCGAGCGCCGCAGCAGCGGCCCGGCCGGCGCTGGCCGCCGCCGCGGCCAACCACGAAACCACGCGCCTCAACCCCAATTTCACGTTCGAAACACTGGTTACCGGCAAGGCCAACCAACTGGCGCGCGCCGCCGCCGAACAGGTGGCCGAGAACCCCGGCGTCAGCTACAACCCACTGTTCGTCTACGGCGGCGTCGGCCTGGGCAAGACCCACTTGATCCAGGCGATCGGCAACCTGGTGCACCAGCGCAAGCCGCAGACCAAGATCCGCTACATCCACGCCGAAAAATATGTTGCGGACGTGGTCAAGGCCTACCAGCACAAGGCGTTCGACGAATTCAAGCGTTACTACCATTCGCTGGACCTGCTGCTGATCGACGACATCCAGTTCTTTGTCGGCAAGGACAAGACACAGGAAGAATTCTTTTACGCCTTCAATGCCCTGGTCGAAGCGCACAAGCAAATCATCATCACCTCGGATCGCTACCCCAAGGAAATCGATGGTTTGCAGGAACGTCTGACCAGTCGTTTCTCCTGGGGGCTGACGGTGGCAATCGAGCCACCCGAACTGGAAATGCGCGTGGCGATCCTGATGAAAAAGGCAGAGCGCGAGAACTTCAAGCTCGATTCCACCGTGGCGTTCTTCGTTGCCAAGAACATCCGCTCCAACGTGCGCGAACTGGAAGGTGCGCTCAAGCGCGTGCTGGCCTACGCCCGCTTCACCAACCAGCCGCTGACGCTGGAAGCCGCCAAGGAAGCGCTGCGCGACATCCTGGCTGCCGGCAACCGGCAGATCTCGGTCGAGAATATCCAGAAGACGGTGGCCGACTACTACAAGATCAAGGTTGCGGACATGCACTCCAAGAAGCGCACCCGCGACATCGCCCGTCCGCGCCAGATCGCCATGGCGCTGACCAAGGAACTCACCCAGATGAGCCTGCCCGCCGTGGGCGAAGCCTTCGGCGGACGCGATCACACCACCGTCCTGCACGCCTGTCGCACCATCGAAGACCTGCGACAGAACGATACCGAACTAGCCCACCAGTACGGCGTGCTGCTGCAAATGCTGCGTAGCTGACCCGCCGCGCGGGATCGCCCCCGGCAGCGCCGGAGTGCGAGTCGAAAGCATGGCCCGAATCGGGTAACATCCCTCTGTTTAACTTCTTTGCGGATTCATCACGATGCAACTCTTGCAAGCCGAACGCGATGCGCTTCTGAAACCGCTGGCAACTGTGACCGGCATCGTTGAACGTCGGCACACGCTGCCCATCCTGTCGAACGTCCTGATCCAGAAAACCGGGGACATGCTGGCCTTTACCGGCACCGACCTGGAAATCCAGATCGCCAGCACCCAGGTCGAGGGGTTTTCCGGCAACGACTTCGCGCTGACCGTCTCCGCCAAGAAGCTCTCCGATATCCTGCGCGCCATCCCCGACAAATCGGTGGTGACGTTCGAAGAAAACGAATCGCGCCTGACGGTGAAAGCCGGCAAGAGCCGCTTCGTGCTGCAAACGCTGCCCTCGGCCGACTTCCCCACGCTGTCGGTGGACACCAACCTGCGCGCCACCGTGCGCATGCCACAGGGCCAGCTCAAGGCACTGCTCGGCCGCGTGCAGTACGCCATGGCGCACCAGGACATCCGTTACTACCTGAACGGCCTGTTCCTTGTCACCGAAGGCAACCACCTCAAGCTGGTGGCCACCGATGGCCACCGCCTGGCGTACGCGTCGGCCGAACTGGAAACCAGCTTCGACAAGAACGAAGTGATCCTGCCGCGCAAGACCATCCTGGAACTGTACAAACTGCTCCAGGAAGTGGATGACGAAGTCACCATCGACATCGCCGGCAACCAGGTGAAGTTCAGCTTCGGCAACGTGGTGATCCACTCCAAGGTGGTGGACGGCAAGTTCCCCGACTACAACCGCGTCATCCCGCAGAACAACGACAAGCTGCTCACCATCGAGCGCCCGCTGCTGCTGGCCGCGCTGCAACGTGCAGCCATCCTTTCCAACGAAAAATTCCGCGGCGTGCGCCTGGTGCTGACCGATGGCGTGCTCAAGATCCTGTGCAACAACAACGAACAGGAAGAAGCGCAGGAAGAAGTGGAAGTGGACTACACCGGTGCGCCGCTGGATATCGGCTTCAACATCCAGTACTTGCTGGACGTGCTGACCAACCTGTCGGTCGAACAGTTGAACTTCACCTTCGGTGACGTCAACTCGTCGGTACTGGTGACCATCGCCGACAACGAGCACTTCAAGTACATCGTCATGCCGATGCGTATCTAGGCGAGCCCCACGCGCCGCAAGGTCGGGGCCGATCCCCGGCCTTTTGTCTTTCATGCAGGCTGAAAAAAGTACCCATGAGCGAAAACCACGATCACATTCCGCAACCCGCAGAACCCAGCAAGGAATACGGCGCCGACAGCATCCGCATCCTCAAAGGCCTGGAAGCGGTGCGCAAGCGCCCCGGCATGTATATCGGCGATACGCAGGACGGCACCGGCCTGCACCACATGGTGTTCGAAGTGCTGGACAACGCCATCGACGAAGCGCTGGCCGGCCATTGCGACAAGATCCGCGTGATCATCCACCCCGACCAGTCGGTAAGCGTGGAAGACAACGGCCGTGGCATTCCCACCGCGATCAAGGAAGATGACGAGTTCAAGCGCTCCGCCGCCGAAATCGTCATGACCGAACTGCACGCTGGCGGCAAGTTCGACCAGAACAGCTACAAGGTATCGGGCGGCCTGCACGGCGTGGGCGTCTCGGTGGTGAACGCGCTGTCCGACTGGCTGCGCCTGACCATCCGCCGCGACGGCAAAGTGCATGAAATGGAGTTCCGCCAAGGCGAGCGAGTCGAGCCGCTGAAAGTGGTGGGTCCCACCGAAAAGCGCGGTACCGAAGTGCATTTTCTCGCCAGCATCGAAACCTTCGGCCACGTGGAGTTCCACTTCGAAATCCTGGCCAAGCGCATCCGCGAGCTGTCGTTCCTCAACAACGGCGTCAGCATCGAACTGATCGACCGCGTGACCGGCAAGGAAGAGAACTTCTCCTATTCCGGCGGCGTGCGCGGCTTTGTCGAATACATGAACCGCAGCAAGAGCGTGCTGCATCCGCATATCTTCTACGCCATCGGCGAGAAGGACGGCATGACCGCCGAAGTGGCGATGCAGTGGAACGACTCCTATCAGGAATCGGTACAGTGCTTCACCAACAACATCCCCCAGCGTGATGGCGGCAGCCACCTGACCGCCTTGCGCCAGGTGATGACCCGCACGCTGAACCAGTACATCGAACAAGGCGAGTTCGCCAAGAAAGCCAAGGTGGAAACCAGCGGCGACGACATGCGCGAAGGCCTGACCTGCGTGTTGAGCGTAAAGCTGCCCGATCCCAAATTCAGCAGCCAGACCAAGGACAAATTGGTCTCCAGCGAAATCGGCCCGGTGGTGAACGAAGTGATCAGCGCCGCGCTGGCCGAGTTCATGCTGGAAAACCCCACCGACGCCAAGATCATCTGCGGCAAGATCGTCGAAGCCGCCCGCGCGCGCGAAGCCGCGCGCAAAGCGCGTGAAATCACCCGCCGCAAAGGCGTGCTGGACGGCCTGGGTCTGCCCGGCAAACTGGCTGACTGCCAGGAAAAAGACCCCGCGCTGTCCGAACTTTACCTGGTGGAGGGCGACTCCGCCGGCGGCACCGCCAAGCAAGGCCGCGAACGCAAGTTCCAGGCCATCCTGCCGCTGCGCGGCAAGGTGCTGAACGTGGAGCGCGCACGCTTCGACAAACTGATCAGCAGCGAACAGATCACCACCCTGATCACCGCGCTGGGCTGTGGCATCGGCAAAGACGACTTCAACATCGACAAGCTGCGCTACCACCGCATCATCATCATGACCGACGCGGACGTGGACGGCAGTCACATCCGCACCCTGCTGCTGACCTTCTTCTACCGCCAGTTGCCCGAACTGGTGGAGCGCGGCTACATCTACATCGCCCAGCCACCGCTGTACAAGATCAAGCACGGCAAGAGCGAGACCTACCTGAAAGACGATCAGGAGATGAAGCAATACCTGCTGCGCGCTGCCCTGAACAACGCCGAACTGCTGCCCGGCGAAGGCCGCCCCGGCATTGCTGGCGACGCACTGGAAGCGCTGGCACGCCAGTACTTCATCGTCGAAGCGGTGATGGAACGCGAAAGCCGCTTTCTCGACCCCGCCATCCTCAACGCCATCCTGGCCAGCGGTCCGCTCAGCCTGGATACGCCGGAAGAGGCCAAGGCCAGTGCCGACATGCTGGAGCAGATCATCAGCAACCCGATCTATCGCTTCGAAATCACGAGCGACGAGCATGGCGAGCGCTGCGCGATGAAGATCGAACGCCGTCAGCACGGCGTGGTTGCGGTGCAGTACATCGACGACGACTTCCTGCGCAGCGGCGACTACCTGCAACTGCGCAAGACCGCCGACATGCTCTCCGGCCTGCTCGGCCCCGACGCCAAGGTTCGCCGTGGCGACAACATCATGCCGGTCACCACCTTCAGCCAGGCGCTGAACTGGTTGTTGAACGAAGTGCGCCGCAACATCACCATCCAGCGCTACAAAGGCCTGGGCGAGATGAACGCCGAGCAGCTCTGGGAAACCACCATGGACGCCAGCGTGCGTCGCCTGCTGAAGGTCACCATCGACGACGCCGTGACCGCCGACGAAATCTTCACCACGCTGATGGGCGACCAAGTGGAACCGCGCCGGCACTTCATCGAGCAGAATGCGCTGGTGGCGCGGAATATCGATGTTTAATGTTGTTGTCGGGTGGCATGAAAAGTGAAAACTGTGCCAAATAAATGAAAAATTGGTGTCGGTGGTAATGAAAAAAGCTCCTTCCGGAGCTTTTTTCATAGCCATTTCTTTATTGTCGAGCGACTCGCACGAATTCTGCTAAATAGGATCGCAGTCACCGAAGCCCGAGGTTTTGCCCGCCCTCGAGGCCGGCAAGCTACGCGCAACCGGGTTGGGCGATATCGTTTGCCCTAAGCCTCGAACACCACCCTTCCCTTTACCCAGGTCCCTTTCACTGTCAGGTCCGGCGTCACCGCCACCAGGCTGGCTGTCTGCCCTGGCGCGATGCCGCCCAGGTCCGGCCGGCGCAGGGCGCGGGCGGGGTTGCGGCTGGCGAGGGGCCAGGCACGTTCCAGGGGCAGGCCGAACCAGCGCATGGCGTGTTTCACCGCGTCGATCAGGTGCAGGGTACTGCCGGCCAGGCCGCCGGCCTCGGTGCGGACCACGCCGGCGTGCATCTGCACTGTCAGTTCGCCCAGGCGGTAGGGGCCATCGGGCATGCCAGTGGCGCGCATGGCGTCGGTGATCAGGATCAGGCGTTCCTCGCCAGCACAGGTCAGTGCAATCTGTGCGGCGGCGTGGTGGACGTGATGGCCATCGGCGATCAGTTCGACATCGGCTTCGGGCCGGGTAAAGCCGGCGCCGACCACGCCAGGGTCGCGATGATGCAACCCGCGCATGCCGTTGTAGCAGTGCACCACGCCGCGCGCACCGGCCAGCATGGCGGCCACGGTTTCGTCGTAGCTGGCGTCGGAATGCCCGATCAGTACCCGCACACCGTGGGCACGCAGCCAGGCGATGGCGGCATCGGCACCAGGCAGCTCGGCGGCCAGGGCAACGGTGTTGAGCGTGCCGTCGGCCAGCGCGTGCCAGCGCGCGATTTCGTCCAGGTCGATGGGGCGCATCAGCGGCACCGGGTGGGCGCCGCAGCATTTGGCGGTGAAGTACGGGCCCTCCAGGTAAGTGCCGACGATCTCGGCGCCACTCACGCCGTGGCGCCGGCTGTCGCGCACCTGGGCGATGGCGGCCTCGATGGCGGGCACCGGCGCGGTGACGGTGGTCGGGGCGAAGGCACCGACGCCGTATTGCGCGAAGTGGGCGGACATCCTGTCCAGCGCTTCGTGGGTAGCATCCATCACGTCGCAGCCGACAGCGCCGTGTACGTGGCTGTCCACCAGCGCGGGCAGCAGCCAGTGTTCGCCCAGGTCGCGGTCGAACGCGCCCCCCGTCACCGCGGCAATACGCCCCACGGCATCGAGATGCACCACGCCGCCTTCCAGCCAGCCTTGCGTGGTCAATACCCGCGCGGCCCGGAGGCGTTGTCCCCTGCCGTTGGCAGAGGCCGATAGTTCGACCGTCATGGTCCGTACTCCTTCCCTATGATGCGCGGCCCCCGCGCGGGGCGAGGCCGACTCGGTTGATTGCCGGCAATTTGCCAGCCATATGAGCACGGGTGCTCAAAGGCCGTCGGTGGCTTCCGCCCGCTGACGGCTGCGCGCCATCCGCTCGGCCAGACTGGTGACGCCGGCACGGCCGGCCTCGGCGGCGCGCGCGCGGAATTCGGCGGCGTCGGCCACGCTGTCACGCTCGAACAGCATCTCGGCGAACATCGCCAGGTTCATCCCGGCGATCACCTCGGTGCCGCTACGCTCGGTGGCCAAGGTGGAGGCCAGCCGGAACGGCGAACCGCCCAGCAGATCGGTGAAGAACACCACATCGCCATCGCACTGTTCGAGCGCTTCGCTCAGTTCCCGTTCCAGTTCCGCCGTGGTCACGCCCTCGGGAAAATCGACCACATGCAGTGCATTCTGCGGGCCGAATACCTGGACGATGGCTTCGTGAATGCCACTGGCAATGCGGCCATGGCCGGTGAGAATCAGGGAAATCATGTTGTACTCCGTTGCGGCGACCTTGCGCCGCATTCATTCGAATCCGGGAAACCCAATCCTTGAACCACAGAGGACGCAGAGAGAGCACGGAGAAAGCCGGCAAGCAACGTGTGGAACGCCGATCCGATGCTTATGGGGTTCTCCGTGCTCTCTGCGTCCTCTGTGGTTCAAGGTGCGGGGTTTGGAGCGATCACAGCAGCCCGAAGAACTTGCCCACCAGGCCGATCAACACGGTCAGGCCGATCAGCTTTACCGGTGAGTAGCCTTTCTTCATCAGGCCGTAGACGATCAGCGTGAACGCCAGGGGCAGCAGGTTGGGCATCAGTTTGTCGAGCACGCCTTCCTGCAAGGCGATCGTGGCCTGGCCGGCGTGGATTTCCAGCGGGGTGCTCAGCCGCACGTAGGACGCCACCAGCGCGCCAATCACGGTCATGCCGACGATGGATGCGGCGTGCGAGATTTTCTTGGTGCTGCTCTTGAGCGCGCTGATCGCGCCCAGCCCCGCACGATAGCCGTAATGCGCCAGGCCGAAGCGCAGGCCGAAGTGTAGGGCGTTGAACAGCAGCAGGAACACGATCGGGCCAAACAGGCTGCCTTCCAGCGCCAGCGAAGCACCGATGCCCGCACAGATCGGCAACCAGGTCAGCCAGAACATGGCGTCGCCGATACCGCCCAGCGGCCCCATCAGCGCCACTTTCACCGCGCGGATGGTGGATATCTTCTCCTTGTTCTGCTCCATCGCCAGTACCAGGCCGGAGAGGAAGGTGACGTCGAACGGGTGCACGTTGATGAATTCGAGGTGCATCTTCATCGAATTCGACAGGTCTTCCGGATTCTTGTGGATTTTGCGCAGCGCCGGAATCAGCGTGTACAGCCAGCCCCCGGCCTGCATCCGTTCGTAATTGAACGAGGCCTGCAACGCCAGTGAGCGCACCGCCATGCGGTTGATGTCGCGGTTGGTGAGCGGTTCGCCCGGCTGGGTATCCACGTAGTCGTCACGCTCGACGGTGCTGGTGGCCAGCGCCTGTGCCATGCGTTGCTCGGCCTTGGCGGCCAGGGCCGCATCGGAGTCGTTAAATGCCATCTTGCACCTCCGCATCGCGGGTGGCGGCCGGCTGCGGTTGCGCGCGGTTACCGTTGAAAAAGTCGATCATCGCGATCGCCAGTGCGCCCAGCGCGATCGCCAGGATCGGCAGCTTGAGGTAGGTGACGGCGACGAAACCCAAGATGAAATAGGCGACGTAGTTCTTGTTGAGCATGATCTTCATCAGCAGGGCGAAGCCGATGGCGGGCATCATGCCGCCGGCGACCGACAGGCCATCCAGCACCCATTGCGGCGCAGCCTTGACCATGGCGCCCGCTGCGTCGGCACCGAAATAGATCGGCAGGAAGGCGACGATGAAGTAGAAGCAGAACAGGATGCCCATGCCCAGGTAGTTGACAAGTTCGACGCCGCGCCAGTTGCCCTGTTTCACCATCTTGTCGCACCTGTGCATCATCGGTGAGAACACCGTGAACAGGATGGTGATGCAGCCTTGCACGGCGATGGAGAACGGCACCGCCACCCCCACCGCCACCTTGGGATCGGCTTTGGTCAAGATGGCGAACGCGGTGCCGATCACGCTGCCAATCACCACGTTGGGGGGCTGCGCGCCCGCCAGGGGCACCATGCCCATCCACACCAGTTCCAGCGTGCCGCCGACCAGCAGGCCGGTGTATACGTCTCCCAGAATCAGCCCCACCAGCGGGCCGAGCACCACCGGGCGGTGGAAGTGGGTCAACCCATCGAACAGGTCCACCCCCGCCAAACCCGCCAGCAGCGCGATAAATAGCGCGTCGACTAACATTTTTGTTACCCCTCCCAGGTCAGATCAGCTTGGAAACGAGTTCGCCGGCCTCGTCGGGAACACGGCGAATCTCGCAAGTGACGCCCAGCGAGGCCAACTCGCGGAACGTCGCCACATCGGCGTCGTCCACCGACACCGTTTTGTGGATCTGGCGTTTGCCTTCGGCGAAGTGCATGTTGCCGACGTTGACAAACTTGATCGGTACGCCGCCCCGCACCAGCGCCAGCACGTCCTGCGGCGTCTTGCAG
This sequence comes from Chitiniphilus eburneus, assembly GCF_005048205.1. GTDB lineage: Bacteria > Pseudomonadota > Gammaproteobacteria > Burkholderiales > Chitinibacteraceae > Chitiniphilus > Chitiniphilus eburneus. Next base: position 41,663 of record NZ_SUMF01000019.1, on the reverse strand, counting down.
ACGATCAGGATGCGTTGGCGGTCAGCGGCCTTGTGGATCACGTCGATGGTCTTGGCGAGGCTGAAGTAGCGCGTCTGCACGCCCTCGGCCACCACCATGTCCATCAGGTTCTGCTGCACCGGGTCGCCCGCGACGTCGTCGTTGGCGACCAGGATCAGGTTGGCGCCCAGACTGCCGGTCCAGGTGACGCCCACCTGGCCATGCACCAGGCGGTTGTCGATGCGGGTCAAAAGAATGTTCGGCATGACGTTCTCCCTCGCTCAGCGCGTGGTGGGCTGTAGCGGCTGTAACAGGCAACAAGAAACTCGCTCCGGCAAGGCGCGGCCGGGGCAAGCCTTTATCCATTCACGCAGGCCTTCGGCCCACGCCAGGGGTGGATGGTCACGCCCTGCACCACGCGATTCACTTCGCCGGTCGGGCACGGGTTGTCAGGGGTGAGGCCCTGCGCCAGCGAGCATTCGAAGGCGAATAACTGGGCGAACAGCAGGTATGGCAGCGCCAGCCAGGCGTCTTCGGCGTCGGGCAGCGGCACCGCCAGGGTTTCGTCCCCGTCCGGCCCCAGCGCGATCACCCGGCGGGCAATGTCATCGCGGCACAGCTCGGTGTGGAAGTCGTCGTCGTAGCGGCGCACATAGGGCTGCGACGACATGAACATCACCACGCAGGTGTCGCAATCGATCATGAACTTGGGGCCGTGGCGCACGCCCAGCGGTGAATCGAAGCGCGTGGCGATGCGGCCGGCGCTCAGTTCCAGCAGCTTGAGCGCCGCTTCCTCCGCCAGCCCGGCCAGGCCGCTGCTGCCCAGGTAGACCACGCGGCGCAGGCCACGATCGGCCAGGTCACGCGCCAGGCGCGGCCATTGGCGCAGCCGCGCCTCGCACAGCCTGGCAACCTCCTCCACGTGGTTGCGCACATCGCTCAGCGCGTGGCCACCCAGCAACGTCAGCGCCGCGAGATACATGCAACTGAAGCTGGAGGTCATGGCGAAGCTCTGGTCGTTGGCGCCATCGGGCATCAGCACCGCGTAGGTGCGTTCTCCGGTACGCGCCCGCTGCGCCAGCGCGCCATCCGGGTTGCAGGTCAGCACCAGGTGATGGCAGTCAGGCAGCAACTGGTCGGCCAGTTCCACCGCCGCCACGCTTTCCGGGCTGTTGCCGGATCGGGCGAACGACACCAGCAGCGTCGGCAGGCGCGGGTCCAGCCAGGCCAGCGGGTCGGCGACGATATCGGTGGTGGCGATGGCTTCGATGCGGCGCCCGGTGCGTTCGCGCAGCAATGGCGCCAACGTGCGACCGGCGAAGGCGGAGGTACCGGCGCCGCTCAGCACGATGCGCAGGTTGGGCGTCTTCAGCACTTTGTTCAGCCAGGGCCGCCAGTCCGGCTCCTGCGCGCCCAGTTGGGCGATCAGCTCCCGCCACAGGCGGGGCTGCTGGGCAATTTCGCGCGCGGTGTGGGTGGCGCCGTGTTCGGCCAGCCAGTCGGCGGTGCGGTCGAGGTAGCGCATCATGCGACCCTCCGTTCCCTGGCGGCTTCGATCCGCGCCATGCCGCAGGCACGGGCATAGCTGCGCGTCACTTCCATCACCTTGTCGATCACCAGCGCTTCCGCGCTGGCGGGCAGCCGGGCTTCGGCCACCTTGCGCGCCTGTTCGGGCAGGTACTGGCTGACCAGGGTCATCAGCAGCGGCTGGCGCGCCAAGTTGGCGAACAGCGTCTGCTGCGCGGCCACCACCTTGGGGTGCGGCCAGTAGTAGCGGATGCGGTCGGAAAAGCTGTAGTTGCGATCCAGGTATTGCTGGTGTCCGGGCTGGCTGTAGTACGGCAGCCAGTAGTCGGGTTCTTCCTGCATCACCTGGGTAATGGTGTCCTTGAGGTGCGAGGCGCCGAATTCGCCGATGGTCTCGCGCTCGATCTGGTCCAGCGCATACAGCGCTTCGCGCATGGCGAAGGTCAGGCCCGGGCCCACCTTGAGGATGGCGAAGTGGTCGCGCACCAGTTCGGTCAGCGCGGTTTCGCTCTGGTAGTCGGTGGAATGCGCTTCGTACACCAGCGGCTCGCCGACGATGAATGCGCTGAGTGCGGCGGCCTTGGCCGGCTGGTATGCCACCACCTTGTGATGGTCGAACTCGACCCCCGGCTGCACCACCATGGCGATGGCGCGCTCGAAGGCATCCGCCAGCCCGGCGGCGGCGAATACGTCGCGATGCACCTGCAAGGTCTGGCCCGCGGCCTGCGGCGAGGTAACCTCCAGTTCGCCCAACTCTTCGTTGGCGCCGCCCGGCACCGGCACTTCGGTGCCGATTACATAGACCGGCGCGTCGCCGCCGACCTCGCGCCAGGTGGCTTCGCAGATACCGCACAACTGCGCGGCGCGCTCGGCAACCACGGCATCGGACAATGGCACCGGGTCACCTGCGCACGACATCGAGCAATCCAGGTGGATCTTGCGGAACCCGGCCTGTACGTATTCGCGCACCATGTCACCGGCCAGCTTCATCGCTTCGGCGGCGGGCGCCTTTTTCCAGACATTGGGACCCAGGTGGTCGCCGCCCAGGATCAGGCGCTCGGGATCGAAGCCGATCTTTTGCGCCAGATCGAGCACGAAGTCGCGGAAATCCGCCGGACGCATGCCGGTGTAGCCGCCAAACTGGTTCACTTGGTTGGACGTGGCTTCGATCAGCACCGGGCTGTCGTCCTCTAGACCCTGGCGCATGGCGGCCTCCAGCACCAGCGGGTGCGCCGAACACACGGAATAGATGCCGGAGGCATGGCCGGCTTTGTGATGACGGATGATGTCGAGCAACAGGCTCATGACGAGGACTCCTTGGTTTATTCGTCGGCCACGATGACGTTGACGCCGGATAGCGTCAGCGCTCGTCGGTATTCGTCGGAAATGCCCCGGTCGGTGATGAGGGTGTGCACCTGGGGCAGGGAACAGATCACGCAGAAGCCGCGGCGGCCGAACTTGGTGGAATCGGCCAGCAGCACCACCTTGTCGGCGACTTCGAGCATCGCCCGGTTGAGCTGCGCATCCTGTTCGTTGGTGGTGGTGACGCCGGCCTTGAGGTCGATGCCGTCCGCGCCGATGAACAGCGTGTCGAAGTGATGCAGGCGCACCGCCTGTTCGGCGATGGGGCCGCACAGCGAGTACGAATCGGCACGCATCGTGCCGCCGGTCATCATCAGTTCAAAGCGCACATCGCCCACCAGCTCGTTGGCGAGGTTGAGCGCGTTGGTCATCAGCGTGCAGCGTTTGTGCGCATCGACATAGCGAGGCACGAAGCCGACGGTGGAGCCGGAATCGATGATCAGTGCGTCGCCATCGTTCACCAGTTGCGCGGCAGCACGGCCGATCAACTGCTTGGCTTCGCTACGAACCTTTTCCTTCTCGCGGAACTCCAGTTCGAAAGCGAAGTGCGAACTGAGCACGGCCTTGCCGTAGGAGCGGCTGATACAGCCGCTTTGCTCCAGGAAGTCGAGGTCGCCGCGTATCGTGACTGTAGAGACATCCAGCGCCTTGGCCAGATCGCCCACATTGCAGCTTTCCTGATCCCGCAGGCATTGCACGATTCGATTACGTCTTTGCTGAACGCGATCCATGGCGGCACCCGATCAATTAGTCAACCACAAGCAAGCCGGATCAATTCGGACAGGCTGTGGCGTAAAGTGGTGACGCCACTGTAGGGGCCGAAACAAAAGAAGGTCAACGATGTAACTTTCGACTTCAAAACCAGGTTTCTTGCGAGTTTTTCAGCGATCGACAACGTGCGGCGCAATGAAAATCTTGTAAAACTACCAATGAATTTGTTTAGTTCAATGCAAACCAATGCTTTGTTTTATATGAATATTTTTTAAAACAACAGACTTAAACAAGGGAAATCACTTAGCTCGCTCCAATGAAAATGAAATAAAACTACAAATGAAAAAGGCAAAACGCATTGGATCGAAACCGGGAAAAACGAAAATAGAATGAAAAGTCGAAAGCAATTTTTCTTTCGATCTTTCCCGACAAATGGCAATTTTTACCGTGTCGCGAGCAGTTCAGAAAAAAAGCCAATAGACTAGGCGAAAATTCTGGCGCCACCGGTGGCTGACAAAGGCCGGCGGCACGTCACATCGCATTGCCGTGAGGATTCGTTCCATGAAGAACTTCAGTTTCCATAACCCCACCCGTCTGCACTTCGGCCGGGGCCAGATCGCCCAGCTCGACAGCGAGATCGGCAAGGACGCCCGGGTACTGCTGGTGTATGGCGGCGGCAGCATCAAGCGCAACGGCGTCCACGCGCAGGTGATGGCGGCTCTGGGCCAACGCACCGTGGTGGAGTTCGCGGGCATCGAGGCCAACCCGGAGTTCGACACGCTGATGCGCGCAGTGGCGCTGGGCAAGGAAAATGGCGTGGACTGGGTGCTGGGTGTGGGCGGTGGCTCGGTACTGGATGGCAGCAAGTTCATTGCCGCCGCGCTGGCACTGGACCCTGCCGTCGATCCGTGGCTGATCGTCGGCAACAAGACGCCCCTGCACGCCGCGCTGCCCATCGGCTGTGTGCTGACGCTGCCGGCCACAGGCTCGGAAGCCAACTTCACCGGCGTGATCACCCGCCGTGAAACCCAGGACAAGCTGTCATTCAAGAACGCCGCCGTCTACCCACGCTTCAGCGTGCTGGACCCGACGGTGATCGATTCGTTGCCGGCACGACAACTGGGCAATGGGCTGGTGGATGCATTCGTCCACACCACCGAGCAGTACCTGACCTACCCGGCCGAAGCGCGGGTGCAGGACCGGCTGGCCGAGGGCATCCTGTCCACGTTGGTGGAAGTGGCGCCGCTGCTGCGCCAGAACCAGGGGGACTACGACGCGCAGGCCAACCTGATGTGGGCCGCCAACCAGGCGATGTTCGGGCTGGTGCCGCTGGGCCAGCCGCTGGATTGGGCCTCGCACGCCATCGGCCACGAGCTGACCGTGCTATACGGCCTGGATCACGCGCAGACGCTGGCCATCGCCCTGCCCAGCCTGCTGCGCTACAAGTTCGACGCCAAGCGCGCCAAGCTGGCGCAATACGGCCGCCGCGTGTGGCAACTGAACGGCGACGACGACGAGGTGGCGAATGCGGCCATCGAAGCAACGCGCCGCTTTTTCGAATCGGCCGGCCTGCCCACGCGGTTGTCGGGCTACGGCATCGACGATGTGGCAGCGGCAGCCGCCGGCGTCGAAGCGCAGCTGATCCGCCATCAGCGGCTGAAACTGGGCGAACACGGCGACATCACCCCGGCCGACTGCCGCGCGATTGTGCTGGCCGCGGGGTGAAGTCCAACCCTGAACCTTGAACCACAGGGGGTACAGAACACAGAGGTTTCACTGAGGACAACCTTTTGGTAGTTGGGAATGCTGGCGGGGCCGTGACATTGTTCGGCCCTCAGACCCTAACTCGCCTCGTGGTTTTCTCTGTGCCCTCTTTGGCTCAGGACCTGGGGTTTCACTCCCGCCTCGCGCTCACCCCTCCCCCATCATCGCCAGCCAAGCCCGTGCGGCGTGGCTGAGGTAGCCTTCTCGCGGCCAGCCGAGAACGATTTCCCATGGGATGACGATGTCGCCCAACTCGCAAACGGCCAGGCCATCGCGGCCAGCGAGCGCCACTTCGCTGCGTGGCAGCAACGCTACGCCGATGCCGCCGCGCACCATCGCCAGGATCAGCCCGAGCTGGCCGCTGCGCCCCACCACGTCGGGAGTGAAGCCCAGACTGCGGCAGGCGTCGAAGATCCGGTCGTTGAGTGCGAAGCCCGGCGCGAACAGGATGAATGGCTCGTCCGCCAGTTCGGCCAGCCGTACCGTGTCGCGCTGGCCCCAGGCCGACCACGCCGGTGCCACCAGCACCAGTTGATCCGCCGCCAGCGGCGCGCAGTCGAAGCGCGCATGGTCGATGGGCTGCAACAGCCCTCCCAGCTCCAGCTCGCCCGCCAGCAATGCCGCCTCGATGGCCTTGGCGCCATCTTCGAACAGCTTGAGTTCGATGCCCGGATGGCGTCGGCGGAACTCGCCCAGCATGGTAACGAACACCCGTCCGCCCAGCGGCGGAATGCCGATGCGTAGCTCGCCCCGCACCAGCCCGTCCAGTTCCGACAGCTCGGCCACCATCTGTGCCGCCTGCGCCAACAGCGTTTCGCCGTGCGCCAGCACCAGCCGGCCCGCGTCGGTGGGGCTGGCATGGCGACCGGCGCGGCGTAACAGCGTCTGGCCAAGTTCCTCCTCCAGTTGCCGCACCAGCTTGCTCACGGTCGGCTGGGTAACGAACAGGCGTTCGGCGGCCAGGGTGAAGCTACCGGTACGAGCCACTTCGACCAAAGCACGCAAGGTTTTTAGTTCCATATTCAATTCCAGAACAGCATGGATTTCATCACGATAATTCATCTTTGTTATGAATGGCGCGCCATACACTGTGGGTTGTTCCGAGAGAGCCACCACCATGTCCCGCGCCATCCGTTTCGTTCCCACTCTGTTTCAGGTCTGCCTGCTGGCCGCGTTCTGGTTGGGCGCGGACGCCTTGGCGCGCGCGGTCGGTTCGCCGGTGCCCGGCGGGGTGCTGGCGCTGGCGGCATTGCTGGCGTTGCTGCTGCTGGGCTGGCTCGATGCCAACCGGCTGCGGCGCGGTGCGGAGTGGCTGATGGCGGAGATGCTGCTGTTCTTCATCCCGCCCGTGGTGGCGGTGGTGCAGTTCCAGGCACTGTTTCGCAGCGAAGGGCTGAAGCTGCTGGCGGTGATCGGGCTGGGCACGCTCTGCGTGATGGCCGGCACCGCACTGGTGGTGGATCGCGTGTTCCGCTGGGAACATCGCCGCCGTATCCGGGGTATCGCCCGCCGTCGCCGGGAGTCGCTGGCATGAACGACATCGGCATGAATCAATGGCTTGCCGCCGCCTGCCTGCTGCTGACCGTGGCGGTCTATGCCTGCGCTAGATGGCTGTATGCGCGGCACCGCGCAATCTGGTTCGCCCCGCTGCTGTTCGCGCCGGTGGTGTTGGTGGGGATCGTGCTCGCGACCGGCATCCCCTACCCGGTCTACATGGCCGATGCGCGCTGGCTGATGTGGATGCTCGGCCCGACCACGGTGGCATTCGCGATCCCGATCCACGATCAGCGCGCGGTGATCCGGCGCAATCCGGTCACCATCGCCGCCGGAGTCGTTGCCGGCGTGGTGCTGGGCGTGGGGTCGTCCTGGCTGCTCGCCCGCGCGTTCCACCTGCCGCCGGAGCTGGCGCACAGCCTGCTGCCGCGCTCGGTTTCAACGCCTTTTGCCGTTACCGCAACCGACGCCTTCGGTGGCTCGCGGGAGCTGACCTCGCTGTTCGTAGTGGTCACCGGCGTGTTCGGCATGATGACCGGCGAGCTGGTGTTGCGCGTGTTGCCGATGCGATCGCGCATGGCGCGCGGTGCGATGCTGGGCGCCGCCAGCCACGGCGCGGGCACCGCCAAGGCACGCGAACTGGGGGAAGAGGAAGGCGTGGTCGCCAGCCTGACGATGACACTGGCCGGTATCACGCTGGTGCTGGTGGCGCCGCTGCTGGCGGGCTGGCTGGGCTGACGCCAGCGACGAAGTGATCGGGGCTCATCGCACGATGAAACGCTCGAGAGCAGGGGTGGCGGGTGCAATGGTAAGATCGGGCCTCGTTTTTGCCAGCCCGACATCATGACCCGCCCGCCCATCAGCTTCGAATTCTTTCCGCCCAAGACGCCCGAAGGCGTAGAAAAACTGCGCAACACCCGCCGCCAGCTAGCGCAGTTCAAACCCGAATTCTTCTCGGTGACCTTTGGCGCAGGCGGCACCACGCAGGACGGCACCCGTAGCGCCGTGCTGGAAATCCAGCAGGAAGGCTTCGCCGCCGCACCGCACCTGTCGTGCATCGGCTCCACGCGCGAAGCCGTGGCCGCATTGCTGACCGATTACCGCGCCAACGGCATTCGCCGGCTGGTCGCGTTGCGTGGCGATATCCCATCCGGCATGGTGGACGTGGGCGAATTCCGCTATGCCAGCGAGCTGATCTCGTTCATCCGCGCCGAGCACGGCAACTGGTTCCACATCGAGGCCGCGGCTTATCCGGAATACCATCCGCAGGCGCCGTCGGCCGAGGCCGATCTGCGCAACTTCGTGACCAAGGTGAATGCCGGCGCTAATGCGGCAATCACGCAGTACTTCTTCAACGCCGATGCGTATTTCCGCTTCGTCGACGAAGTGCGTGGCCGTGGGGTGACGATCCCGATCTATCCCGGCATCATGCCGATCCAGAATTTCACCCAGCTCTCGCGCTTTTCGGAAATGTGCGGCGCCGAAATCCCTCGCTGGCTGCGCTTGCGGCTGGCTTCGTTCGGCGACGATAGCGCCGCGATCCGCGCCTATGGCCTGGATGTGGTGACCGAACTTTCGGACAAGTTGCTGGCGGGGGGAGCCCCGGGCCTGCACTTCTATACGCTGAACGCCGCCGGCGCGGTCAGCACCGTGTGCCAGCGCCTGGGGTTCTGAACGCGTACCTCGCCGTACCCTGACCAGAAAGAAAAAAAGCGCCATCGACATGGCGCTTTTTTTCTTTCCGTATGGTCCGGTGCCGGGCCGCACAGATCACCAACGGTAATCACCAAAAAAAGAAACCCCGGTCCAAGGGGAGAATGACCGGGGTATAACAGCCCCGGCACGCTGCCGAGGCACCCGCTCAGGGAGGAAAAGCGGGAGGTGCAGGGGCGCACCTGACTCTTAAGATAGGAATCGCTTAAGAAAGTTCAAGCCGAGCTATTCACCGCCTGTCGATTCGTATTCGGCGGCTGAAAACCAGCCGCCAACAATCTGCTCGGTAATCTCCATGCCCTGCTTCTTCAAACTTGAAAAAAGCTGCACGGTGATCAGCGAATCGTCTTCGAACTCCTTCTCCACCGCGCGCAGGATCTTGGTCTGTTCCTGGCGGCTGAGCTTGTCCGACTTGGTGAGCAGGCAGTGCACCGGCTTGCCGGTGGTGCGAAACCAGTCGAGCATGCGCCGGTCCAGCTCGGTGAGCGGGCGGCGCGAATCCATGATCAGGACCAGCCCGATCAGGTTGGCGCGACTGACAAGATACTGTCCCAGCAACTTCTCCCAGTGCGCGCGTACCGATGCGGGCACTTCGGCGTAACCGTAGCCGGGCAGATCGACCAGGCGGCGTTCGTTGCCGAAATCGAAATAATTGATGTGCTGGGTGCGCCCCGGCGTCTTGGAGACGAACGCCAGGCGGGTGTGATCTGCCAACGTATTGATGGCACTGGACTTTCCGGCATTGGAACGTCCGGCGAAAGCAACCTCCAGACCTTCTTGCGGTAAAGAGCGAAGATCATTGACGGTGGTCAAAAACGTAAGGCCGCGGAACAGGGACATGGGTGTGTGGTGGGGTAAAAAGTCTTCGTATAGAATAACAGGATTTGATCACTGGCCCGCTTTCAGCCGGGCCTGAATAAAGCATCGCAAGAGGGAGCAAAAATATGCGCAGTGCGCCTTTGGTCGCAACGCTTGCAGCGCTGGTGATGATGAACCCGACCGCCTTCGCGGCCGGCAAGGGCGACCCTGCCAAGGGTAAACAGATCGTCGATCAGGTCTGTGCGGCCTGTCACGGCGTGGACGGCAACAGCGTTGCCTCCGCCAACCCCAACCTCGCGGCCCAGCATCCGGAATACATCGTCAAGCAATTGAACGAATTCAAGACCCAGATCCGCAAGAACCCGGTGATGCTGGGCATGGCGTCGCCGTTGTCGGCCGCCGACATGCAGAACGTGGCCGCCTATTATTCGTCGCAGGCGCCGAAGGCCAAGGGCGCGTCGGACAAGGCATTGATCGACGCCGGCAAGAAAGTGTATCGCGGTGGCATCGCCGCCAAGGCCGTGCCCGCCTGTATGGCCTGCCACAGCCCCAACGGCGCCGGCATTCCCGCGCAATATCCGCGTATGTCCGGCCAGCACGCGGCGTATACCGAAGCCCAGCTCAAGGCGTTCCGCTCTGGCGAGCGCGGCAACAACTCGGTGATGACCCAGGTGGCCGCGCGGTTGTCCGACCAGGAAATCAAGGCTGTCGCCGAGTACATCCAGGCGCTGAACTGAGCGCCGCCCCATGCGGGGTCGATGGCAGAACAGCGGCCGGCTTATGCCGGCCGTTGTCCTTGGATATCCCGGTGTCGCAGTGTCGCCCGGCCACCGTTTCCACGCGGGCCGGAACCAATCCGGCCATCCCCGCACCAAGAGGCGGCAACGCCTGGCAGCGCCAACCGCCGCCACGAAAAGACCATAGACAGGTTCTTCAATTGGTATGACCGAGAAACGCCTCCGACACCTTTCCTTTGGCCGCGCATTGTTCGACCTGCTGTCGTCCATGCGCTTCGCCATCGGCCTGCTTTCCGTGCTGGCCATCGCCTCGGTGATCGGCACCGTTCTCAAGCAGAACGAACCTTACGTCAATTATCGCATCGAGTTCGGTGACTTCTGGTTCAGTTTCTTCGAGCCGCTGGGCCTGTTCGATGTGTATCACGCCGCGTGGTTTCTGCTGATCCTGGTGTTCCTGGTGCTGTCAGTGTCGCTCTGCATCTGGCGCCACCTGCCCGGGATGCTGCGCGATATCCGCAGCTTCCGCGAACACGCCAGCCACAATTCGCTGCGCCTGATGTCGCACCACGTCGAAATGGATGGCGAACCCGCGCGCGATGCCGTGGAAGCCGGGCTGACCCGGGCCGGGTTCCGCTTTCGCGTTCGCGAGGCCGATGGGGTCCGCCTGTACGCCGCCAAGAAAGGCATCGGCCAGCGCCTGGGGTATTTCTTTGCCCACGCGGCCATCGTGGTGATCTGTATCGGCGGCCTGCTCGACGGCAACCTGCCACTCAAGTTACGCGAACTGACGGGCAGCAAGACCCCGGAGCTGCGCGATGTGCCGCAAAGCCAGGTTCCGCCGCAAAGTCGGCTCGGCACCGATAATCCGGCCTTTCGCGGCAACGTCACCATCCCGGAAGGCGGCACCGCTGACGTGATCTTCCTGAATGCCGGCCAAGGCTACTTCGTGCAGGACCTGCCCTTCGCGCTGCGTCTGAAGCAGTTCCATGTCGAGCATTACAGCACTGGCCAGCCCAAGCGTTTCGCCTCGGAGGTGGATGTGCTGGACCGCAACAGTGGCGCGGTATTGAAAAGCGCCACGGTCGAAGTCAACAAACCGCTGGTGTACGACGGTATCGCCATTTACCAGTCCAGCTTCGGCGACGGCGGTTCGCCGTTGACGTTCGCCCGGTGGGACCTGGGCGGGGCGGCGCAGCCACAGCCGTTGCAGGCGCGCTCGCAGGCCAGCCAGGCGCTCACGGCGGGCGGCAACGAATACACGCTGGAGCTGGGCGATCTGCGCGTATTCAATATCGAGAACATGGGGCGCACCGAAGCCGAGACCTCCACCGTCGCCGTCAACCGTTTCGAGCAGGCGCTGGCGGATGCGCAGTCGGTCAAGGCCGACCACAATCTGCGTAACCTGGGGCCGTCGGTGCAGTTCAAGCTGCGCGACGCCGCCGGGCAAGCAGTGGAATACCTCAACTATCTGGCGCCCTTCTCCGCCGACAATGCGCTCTACCTGCTGTCCGGCATGCGCCGCGAGGTGTCGGCACCCTTTGCCTATGTGCGCATCCCGCTGGACGACGCGGTCACGCCGGTCACCTTCATGCACCTGCGCGCCACGCTGCTCGACGCCAGCCTGTACCCCGAGATCGCGCGCCGCACCACGCAGAAGGCGTTCCAGAGCGGCGGCTTCTCGGCCACCAAGCGCGAGCAGTTCCAGGAAGTCACGGAAAGCGTGCTGACCCAGTTCGGCAACGGAGGTTTTCCGGCGCTCGATCGCTTCCTCCAGGCCAAGGTGCCGGAGGCGCAGCGCGCCACCGTGGCGCAGACCTACCTGAAGATTCTGCAAGGCGCGGCCATCGATGCGCTTGAAGTGGCGCAGGAACGCGCAGGGCAGCCTGCCATCACCATGGATGCCGAGCACTATCGCTTCCTGATGGACAGCCTGGTGGCCGCCAGCGCGATGTTCGAATATGGCGCGCCGGTTTACCTTCAGCCCACCGGCTTCGAGGAGGTACAGGCCAGCGGCTTCCAGCTCGCGCGCGCGCCCGGCCAGACCATCGTCTACCTGGGCTGCCTGCTGCTGGTAATCGGCATCTATTGCATGTTCTATCTGCGCGAAGAACGAATCTGGCTGCGCAGCGCCAATGGCCGCACCCTGCTGGCCATGGCGGCCAACCGACACGACAGCGAGCTGGACCAGGCGTTCGATCGCTACCGCACGCTGCTGCTGCCCCATGGCGGCACCACCGAGGACTCCCCCGATGCACGCACTTAGCCGGAAAACCCCGTTCGACTTCATATTCGCCACGCTGATCGCGGCGACGGGGCTGTTTGCACTGTCGCGCTATCGCGAGTTCATGGATGTCTACGAGCAGGGCATCCTGCTGGCATCGATCGCCGGGCTGATCTGGTTCGGCTGGTTCTGGCCGGCGATGCGCTGGTTCCTGCCGGCCTGCGGGCTGGTGGCGCTGGGCGGCATCGCACTGTATCAGGGCGATCTCGAACGTGGCGCCACCGTGTTCGGGCTGCGCTACCTGCTATCGAGCCAGTCGGCCGTAATGTGGATGTGCGTGCTGTTCTTCCTGGCCACCGCACTGTACTGGCTGGGCCTGCTGCGGCGCTCGGGCACCGCGCTGTCGATCGCATCCGGGCTGACCTGGGCGGCGGCGGGCGCCGCGCTCGTGTCCAAGCTGGTGCGCTGGTACGAGAGCTACCTGGTCGGCGCGGATGTGGGCCATATCCCCGTCTCGAACCTGTATGAAGTCTTCGTGCTGTTCTGCCTGATCACGGCGCTGATGTATCTCTATTACGAAGCACGGTTCCAGGCACGCACCATGGGTGCGTTCGTGCTGCTGGTGATCAGCGCCGCCGTCGGCTTCATCCTGTGGTACAGCCTCGACCGGCAGGCGCACGAAATCCAGCCGCTGATCCCGGCATTGCAATCGTGGTGGATGAAGATTCACGTCCCCGCCAACTTCGTCGGCTACGGGGCCTTTGCCCTGGCCGCGATGCTGGGCGTGGCATGGCTGCTGGCAGTGCCTGCGACGATTCCGGCATCCCGCTCGCGCAAGCTGGCCCTCTATCCCGTGGCGGCACTGCTGGTGGCCGCTGGTACGCTGTTCTTCCTCAAGGCTGCGGAATGGTTTCCGGACCTGGGCTCGGGCGTAGGGCTGGTGACGCTGTTCGTCTGGTCCGCCGGCGGCATGATCCTGCTGGCGCTCAACCGCGGCGCCCTGGCCAGTTATCTGCCCCGCCCCGCCACGCTGGATGAAGTGGCCTACAAGGCCATCGCCGTCGGCTTCCTGTTCTTCACCATCGCCACCATTCTGGGCGCGCTGTGGGCAGCGGAAGCCTGGGGCGGCTACTGGAGCTGGGACCCGAAGGAAACCTGGGCGCTGATCGTCTGGCTGAACTATGCCGCCTGGCTGCATGTGCGGCTGGTGAAGGGCTGGCGTGGCGAGGTGCTGTCGTGGTGGTCGGTGGTCGGACTACTGGTCACCACCTTCGCGTTCATCGGGGTCAACATGTTCCTTTCCGGACTACACTCTTACGGAAACCTTTAAGATCGCATCGCAGCAATAGCTCTCATGCCACCCGAATCTACCGTTTATCGGCGAGCATGCAGGTGAAACGCCTTTTTTCGTAAGAAAAAGCTGGGAAGCTCGTCCCATTCCTCATACAGTACAAGGGCATTCCTGTCGTATCGGGAAAAGGAGGAACAACATGGCCACGATCTATCACAAAACAGAACTGGGCCAGCAGGAACTGGTCTCGCGCAGCGGTCAGGTACCGCCCAAGGCGCGACAGTTACTGATCATGGTCGATGGTCGACGCAGCTTCGACGATCTCACCGCGCTGATGCCGGGCGCGGTGGAAGTGGTCCGCCTGCTGGAACAACTGAAGCTGATCGCCCCCGCAGGGGCCGCACGCACCGTCGATACCCCGGTGGTACACGGCATGTACGACAAGCTGCCGACGCTGGAGCGCATGCACCTGGTCAAGCGGGCGGTACTCCAGATAGCGCGCGAGTACCTGGGTGAAGGGTGGGAGTCGCGCCTGACCGAGCGTTTCGCCGCGCTGAGCGAAGGCCCGGAGCTGGAAGCACTGATCGAGGAATGGCTGACCGCCCTGCGCCGTTCGGGCCACCGTGGCGCAGCCGATAGTGGACAACGCGCCGTCACAGCCATCCTGGCCGGTTGATCCGGTCGTTTCCAGCAATAAAAAAGCCGACGCAAGCGTCGGCTTTTTTATTGGCGATCCCGATTACTCGGCGACAGCCTTGGCACCGTTCAGGTTGGCCACGGCCAGGTTCGCACCGCGAACCAGGGACATCAGCTCAACACCTTCCGGCAGCTTCAGATCGGACAAGTGCACGGAGCCGTGAGTGGCGTCCAGGTGGCCCAGGTCGACTTCGATGAAGTCCGGCAGCTTGGTGGCAACGCAACGTACCAGCACTTCGTTCAGGATGTGGCTGATCGAACCGCCTTGCAGCTTCACGCCGACGGAGGTATCGCCGTTCACGAAGTGCAGCGGCACCTTCAGTTCCACCTTGGTGGAATCATCGACGCGCTGGAAATCCACGTGCAGCACCAGTTGGCGGAACGGGTGGTATTGCACATTGCGCACCAGTACCTGTTCGGTTTCGCCGCCCACGGTCAGCTTGACCAGCGCGGTGTGGAACGCTTCGTCCTGCAACTGGTAGTACATGCTGTTGTGATCCAGGGCGATGGCCTTGGGATCCTTGTTGCCGCCGTAGACGATACCCGGCAGCTGGCCCGCTTTGCGCAGGCGGCGGCTCGCACCAGTGCCCTGCAATTCGCGCGCTTGAGCAGAAATTTCGTAAGTCATGATATTGATTCCAGTCTGAATGAACACGCGCCAACCGCGACCAGATGGCACATGATTTGGAGGATGATTCCCCCAAATGGCAAAAGCGTGGCCCGTGGGCCACGCCGTAAATTCTTAATCGACGAACAGTGAGGAAACCGATTCCTCGTTGTTGATGCGCCGCATCGTTTCGGCCAGCAGGCCGGCAATCGACACCACGCGAATCCGGTCGGACACCTGGGCGGCCTCCGACAGCGGAATGGTATCGGTCACCACCACTTCGTCCAGATCCGATTGCAGGATACGCTCGACGGCCGCGCCGGAGAACACCGGATGCGTGGCATAGGCCAGGACGCGCTTGGCGCCATGCTGCTTGAGCGCGGCCGCAGCCTTGCACAGCGTATTGGCCGTATCGATCATGTCATCGATGATCACACAGGTGCGGCCGGACACATCGCCGATGATGTGCATCACCTCGGCTACATTGGCCTTGGGGCGACGCTTGTCGATGATGGCCATGTCCACGTTCAGTTGCTTGGCCATGGCGCGGGCGCGCAGCACGCCGCCGACGTCCGGGCTGACGACCATCAGGTCTTCGTGCTGTTGGGCACGGATATCCGACAGCAGTACCGGCGTGGAATAGATGTTATCCACCGGGATGTCGAAGAAGCCCTGGATCTGGTCGGCGTGGACATCGACGGTCAACACGCGATCGACGCCGGCCACCTGCAACATGTTGGCGATCACCTTGGCCGAAATCGGCACGCGCGCCGAACGCGGGCGCCGATCCTGCCGGGCATAACCGAAATAGGGAATGGCGGCGGTGATCCGGCCGGCGGATGCGCGCTTGAGCGCATCGACCATCAGCATCACTTCCATGATGTTGTCGTTGGTGGGAACACAGGTGGACTGCAACACGAATACATCGCGGCCACGCACATTTTCCAGCAACTCGACCGTCACTTCACCATCGGAAAACCGCCCGACCGTGGCACGGCCCAGCGAGATGTCGAGATGATTGACGACACTGTCGGCAAGCTTGGGATTAGCATTGCCAGTGAACACCATGAGGCTGTCGTAAGCCATTTCCGAACCCTGAAAAAACGAAAAGCGTGTAACGGGTGTACACGCTTTTCTGTCTTCGATCTGGCAGGGGAGGAAGGATTCGAACCCTCGAATGTCGGAATCAAAATCCGATGCCTTAACCAACTTGGCGACTCCCCTAACGAACCTGCTCGCTAATCGCTTGCAAATCCGTATAACGGGTGCTGAGCGATTGTTGCGGCCTGGAATCCGGCCGTCGCGTCAGGAAGCCGAGATAATACACAGGCACTTTCGGTTTGTGAAGCGGTAAATGCAAAAACACAGGCGCCGGAACCGGTCATGCGCGCCGGCGCGAACTGCGCCAGCCAGTCCCGCGCGGCGGCCACTTCGGGAAACAGCCTGCACGCCACCGGCTCCATATCATTATGCGTGGCGGCGTAATCGATGCCATCGGGCGAGATGAGCGGCGTATCGCGCACCAGATCGGCGGCACCGAAAATGGCCGGCGTCGGCACGTGCACACCCGGGTGCAGCACCACGAACCAGCCTTCCGGCGTCGTCACCGGCGTCATGATCTCGCCGATGCCTTCGACAAAGGCATTGCGGCCAAACACGAAGAACGGCACATCCGCCCCCAGCTTCAGGCCGATCTCCATCAATCGCGTGCGCGCCAGATCCAGATGCCACAGCCGGTTCAGCGCCAGCAGCACCGTGGCGGCATCCGAACTGCCGCCGCCCAGGCCGCCGCCCATGGGCAGGCGCTTCTCCACCCGGATGTCCACACCCAGGCCGCAGCCGGCTTCGGCTTGCAACAATCGCGCCGCGCGTACGGTCAGGTCGCTGTCCGCCGGCACCCCCGGGATGGGGTTGTGCAGGACCACTTCACCGTCGGCCCGCACGCGCAATTCGATGGTGTCGGCAATATCGATCAACTGGAACACCGATTGCAGCAGGTGGTAGCCATCGGTACGCCGGCCGACGATATGCAGGAAAAGATTGAGCTTGGCCGGCGCGGGAAAGGCCTGCCAGGCCGGAAGGCGCGAATTGCTCATGGCCAGGTGGATACCGCGACACGAACTTCCAGTGCCTCGCGCTTGAGCACCAGCCGCTTGGGAAACGGCGCGGCATCGTAGAACGACACCTGCCAGCCGGCCTGCTCGATGCTGCGGCTGGCGGCCGGCTCGGCGGACAACTCCTTCACCGGCAGCGAGGGGGCTTCACGCCCTTCGATCCACCAGCGCAACTGGGCGACTGGCAGCGTCAGCCCGGTCAGCTCCGTCAGCAATTGATCCGCGTCGTCCGCGTGCGCTTCGCGACCATCGGACATCCGGATCGAGGCTTCCTGCGGCGTTGCGATCAACCGGGCCCGTGTTTCGCCCAGCGGGCTGCCCAGCTCGACGGTCACCGTTTCGCCGCTGCGCCGCCACCGGAAGTTGGCATTCTCGTTGACGTGCCGGCCATCGACCTCGCCACGCGCGACCAGGCGCCCATCCGCGGCAAAGTCACTATGGACGGGCGCGCCATCGGGTGGCGCCACCGACGCACAGGCAGCCAGCCACAGCGCGGCGCCCATGGCCGCGCCACGCCCCAGCCATCGCCTCACGGCTGTATCCCCAGCCGCTTGCCGGTTTCCTGCAACACCTCGTTATCCGGCGTCTTGGCCAGCGCGGCGCGATAGATTTCGCGCGCCTCGCCCTTGCGGCCCAGTTGCCACAGCGCTTCCGCCAGATGCGCCGCGATTTCGGGGTCGTCCATCAGCTTGTGGGCGCGAGCGAGCGCCTCCTGCGCCTCGTTCAGCCGCCCCTGCTTGAAACGCAGCCAGCCCAGGCTGTCCAGGATGACGGCGTTATCCGGCTCCAGCGCAATCGCGCGTTCGATATATCCGGCGGCTTCATCCACGCGGTCGGTACGGTTGACCAGCGTATAGCCCAGCGCATTCAGCCCGGTGGCGCTATCGGGTTTCAGTTCCAGGTAGCGGCGCAGATCGGCCTCGGCGGCCGGCAGGTTACCGTTGAGATCGGACACCAGCGAACGATCGTAGAGCAGATCGGTGTTGTCGGGGTGCCGCTTCAGCGCCTCGGACAGCGTGGTGTACGCGCGCGGATAATTACGCATTTCGCGCCAAAGTTGCGCTTCGATCTGCGCCTTTTCCACCTGCTTTTCCGGCGTATCGGCCGGCAGCGCGGCCACCAGCGCCTGGGCATCGTCCACCCGGTCGAGCTTGGCGTACACCCGCACCAGGCGAAGTTGCGCGGCGGACTTGAGTTCGCCGTCGGTACGTTCGTACCAGGTGGCGGCATCGGCAAAGCGCTGTTGTTGCTCGGCGATCTGGCCCAGGTAGAAACGCAGGCTGCCGCTATGCGCCTGGGCGCGCGCCTCGGCCGCGCTCAGGCGGGCGTTGGCCGTGTCCAGATCGCCCGATTCCAGCGCCACCAGCCCGGAGCCGACCAATGCCTCCAGATCGTCCGGCTTGAGTTCCAGCACCTTCTGGTAGGCGGCGGCGGCTTCGGGATAACGCTTGTTCTCGGCATACAGCCGGGCCAGCGCGTTCTGTATCCCGGCGGATTTGGGCAGCACCTTGGCGGCCTGTTCCAGTTGGGCGATGCGCACCGCCGCCGGTTGATCTTCCAGCAACTGGGCGCGGTAGAGCAGCGAGGCCTCCCAGCCCGGACGCAGCGCATCCACCTTGTCCAGCTCCGCCAGCGCATCGCTCGGGCGCTCGGTATTGGCGTAGGCCACGGCAAGCGAAAAATGCGCCTCCGGCATGTCCGGGTAGGGCGCGGTCAGTTCCTGGGTCAGCTTCAGCGCCGCCTTGCGGTCGGTCTGTTTGTCCCACAGGCGGTGAATCTGGAGCAGGAAGGGCGCGATTTCCTTTGGTTGCGCAGCAAACAGCGCCTCCAGGTGCGGACGCGCTTCTTCCAGCCGGTTGGCGCGGATCAGCAGGCTGACCATCACCTGATGGGCCTCGGGTGACTGCGGCGATTCGGCCACCCAGCGCGAAGCAGCGTCCAGCGCCTGGTTGAGCTGGCCAGCGGCGATGGCCACCTCGGTCGCGCGACGGGCCACACGGGGATCAGCGCTCTGCTGTGCCAGTTCGACCCAAGCCTGCGAGGCCAGGCCGGTATTGCCGCGCTGCAAGGCGATGTCGCCCACCAGAAAGCGCAACAGCATGTCCTCGCTCAGCTCCTGCTTGGGATAACGAGCTTCTTCCGCACGGCGTGCGGCGGCGGCGCTGGCGTCGATGGCATCCGGTTCGCTGGCGGCATCGGCCACCGGCTCGGCAGAAGCGAGCGGCCGGCCGGTGGCACAAGCACCGAGGGCAAGGGACAGAACCAGGACAAGAAGCGCTGGCAGGCGCACGCGAGGGGTGGTGGGCATGGCACAATCCGCGGGTTGGAAAACAACGCGCACGCGCGCGATGCCTTCGGGTATCGATGCTGCCGCAACCCAGGGATGATCCGCCTGTAAAGGCTGGACAAACGCTCCCGGGCAAAGGGCAGTCTATGTGGAGTTTTAAATAGGCGTTCCGGGCCCGATTTCAACGGTATGCGACCGAACAGAAACCGGCCACCTGTTCATGCCTTGCGCTGTGGCGCGCATCGCAGCGCGGCGGCCCGGCCAAACAGGCCGCAGCCATATTAAGTGAATTCCCGTCCGGCCGTCCAAACGCGAGAGAGTCCGTTCCGTCATGCCTGAACTGCCCGAAGTCGAAACCACGCGCCGCGGTATATCGCCGCACCTGGAGGGCGCCCATGTTGCGCAGATGATCGTGCGCGAACGCCGCCTGCGCTGGCCGATCCCCGCCGAGCTACCCGACGTCATCGTCGGCCACCGCCTGCTGGGGCTGAGCCGGCGCGCCAAATACCTGCTGTTCCGCTTCGAACACGGCACGCTGATCGTGCACCTGGGCATGAGCGGCACACTGCGCGTACTGACCGAACCGTTCCCGCCCGAGAAGCACGACCACGTGGATATCGTGCTGGACAACGGCCGCCGCCTGAGGTTTCGCGACCCCCGCCGTTTCGGCGCGATGCTATGGCATGTCGGCGCGCCGGAAGCACATCCTCTGCTGGCCGAACTGGGGCCGGAACCGCTTTCCGAAAGCTTCAATACCGACCATCTCGCTCAAGCGCTCGCCCGTCGGCAGGCCGCGATCAAACAAGTGATCATGGACAACCATGTCGTGGTGGGAGTGGGTAATATTTATGCTTCGGAATCATTGTTTCGCGCGCGCATCGATCCGGCTCGCGCAGCGGCCGGGCTGAGCGGGGAGGAAGTTGCCCGGCTGGTCGTCGCGATTCGCGAAACATTGACCGATGCAATCAATGCCGGTGGCACCACCCTTCGGGATTTCGTCGACAGCGACGGCCGCTCCGGATACTTTCTGCTTCAGTGCTTTGCTTATGGTCGGACAGGAGAGCCCTGCCGGGTGTGTGGAACGCCGATCCAGCAAATGCGCCAGGGCCAGCGGGCCACGTTCCATTGCCCGGCGTGCCAGCATTGACACAGTTGTACGACAACGACATAACGATATCGACGGGCCGCCCAGCGCGCCCGCATTCAGGGAGCTGTCCATGATGGATTATCTGCACCTCGACTCGCTGGCGGTGAACGACCCGTCCGGCAGTGACCGCCTGGTCGGCGACTTCCAGGCCTACAGCGCATGGCGCGGCCAGCTCTCGCAGTCGGTATCGCAACTTGCACGCTGGCTGAACGAGCAGGATCTGGACGACGCCCAGACCCAGCACCGCGTGCAGATCCTGCTGGACAAGCTCAAGGACGACAAACTCAACATCGCCTTCGTCGCCGAGTTCTCGCGCGGCAAATCCGAGCTGATCAACGCCATCTTCTTCGCACACTACGGCCAGCGCGTGCTGCCGTCGTCCGCCGGGCGCACCACGATGTGCCCGACCGAACTGTTCTACGATCCGCAGCAGCCCGCATCGATCCAGTTGCTGCCGATCGAAACCCGCAAGCAGAACGTCACCACCAGCGAGTACCGCCGCTATCCCGAGGAATGGACCACCATCCCGCTGGAACTGGCCAACGCCGAAGCCCTGCTCGCCGCGTTCCGCCAGGTGGGCTACACCAAGCGCGTACCCATCGACGAAGCCCGCGAGTACGGGCTGTTCAACGATGAAGACCCGGATCAGAAAATGACCATCGGCGCCGATGGCATGGTCGAGATTCCGGCCTGGCGCCACGCGTTGATCAACTTCCCGCACCCGTTGCTGGAGCAAGGTCTCGTCATCCTCGACACCCCGGGGCTGAACGCCATCGGTACCGAGCCGGAACTGACGCTCAACCTGCTGCCCAACGCCCACGCCATCCTGTTCATCCTGGCCGCCGACACCGGCGTCACCAAGAGCGACATCGACGTGTGGCGCAACCATATTGGCCGGGTGCAGGGCGGTACGCGCGGCCGGCTGGTGGTGCTCAACAAGATCGACGGCCTGTGGGATGACCTGAAGACCACCGACGAAATCGCCGGCGAAATCAATCGCCAGGTGGATACCACCGCGCATCTGCTGGGCGTACCCACCTCGCAGGTCTACCCGGTATCGGCGCAGAAGGCGCTGGTGGCGAAGGTGCACGACGACGACGATCTACTGGTGCGCTCGCAGCTCACCCGCCTGGAAACCGCACTGTCGCAGGAGCTGCTGCCGGCCAAGCAGGATATCGTGCGCGACAGCACCATTACCGAGGTCGAAGATATCGTCGGCTCCACCCGCGCCATCCTGTCGGTGCGGCGCGACGGCCTGGGCGAACAGCTCGGTGAACTGACCACGCTGCGCGGCAAGAACCACGACGTGGTCGCGCAGATGATGGAAAAGGTGCAGTCGGACAAACGCCACTTCGAGCAGGGGCTGGTGCGCTTCCAGGCACTGCGCAGCGTGTTCAGCCAGCAGACCAACCAGTTGCTCACGCTGCTGGGCATGGATGCCCTGAAGGCCGAGATCGCGCGCATTCGCGGCGAAATGGAACGCTCACTGTTCTCCTTCGGCGAAGGCGGCCTGCGCGCGATCATGGATCGCTTCTTCAAGGACGTGAACGGCAACATCAGCAAGTCCGCCGAACAGGTGGCGGAAATCCAGGCGATGATGGCCGCAATGTATCGCAAGTTCAGCGAGGAACACGGCCTGGGGCAGGTCACACCGCCGCCGTTCTCCACGTTGAAGTACCACAAGGAACTGGCGCGCCTGGAAAAATCCTTCCGTGAGCACTTCAACACCATCAGCAACCTGCTGACCACCAGCCAGGGCCGGCTGACCGCCAAGTTCTTCGAAACAGTCGCCAGCCGCGTGGTGTATGTGTTCGAAGTGGCCAACCGCGACGTGGACAACTGGCTCAAGGCCGTGATGGCGCCGATGGAAACCCAAGTGCGCGAACACCAGTTGCAGTTGCGCCGCCGCCTGGAGAGCATCAAGCGCATCCACAAGGCGACCGACACGCTGGAAAGCCGCATCGTGGAACTGGAAGACATGGATCGCCAACTGGAACACCAGGCGGCGGAACTCGAAAGCCGGTTGCGCGCGGTGTACACCACCTTGAACACCGACTTCAGCCAGCCCCGCGTCGCGGCCTGATCCGCGTCGGCCCCACCCACGACGCCGCCTTGTGCGGCGTTGTGCATTTCGGGTGGCGGCCTGCGATATCCGCCCGTCCGGCCCGCTTCATACGCGGTGTTTCACGCCTGTAGATAGCGCGTGGTATCGATGCGCCACTTGCGGGCGTCTTCATGGCCGATGATGCGATCCGCCCCCCCGTGCCCCACCCCCAGCGAAAGATCCACCTCTTCCGGTGGCACATAGGCATTGGAGCGCGTGGAAAAGACCACTTTCACCTGGGGCGTCATCAGGTGGCTGTCGTGTTGCTGCATCACCACCGCCAGCCTTCCGGATTCCAGCCGCACCAGCGAGCCCACCGGATAGATGCCCACCATGCGGATGAACGACTGCACCAGCTCCGGCTGGAAGTGGTGGTTGCTCCATTCCCACAGCTTGCGCAGCCCCTCCGGCGCGGTCACGCCCTGGTGGTACACCCGGTCGGCGGTGATCGCGTCGTAGACATCGACGATGGCGCTCATCTGCGTCAGCGGGGCGATCTGGTCACCGGCCAGGCCATGCGGATAGCCGGTGCCGTCCAGGCGCTCGTGATGATGCAGCACGATATCCAGCGCGATCTCGTCGATATCCGGAATCTCCTTCAGCAAGCGCCAGCCATCCTCGGGATGCTTCTTCATCACCGCGAACTCCTCCTCGGTGTAGCGCCCCGGCTTGTTCAGCACCGCGTCGGGCACCAGCATCTTGCCGGTATCGTGCAGCAAGGCGCCCAGCCCGGCGATGCGCACCGTTTCGTCGGCGCAGCCACGCGCCTGGGCGAAGGCCACCATCAAGGCACAGACGCTGACCGAATGCAGGAAGGTGTAGTCGTCCTTGTTCTTGATGCCCATCAGCCCGATCAGCGCGCCATTGTTGCGCAGCACGGATTCGGTGATGGTCTCGACCACGGTTTCCGCCTGCGCCAGCTCCACCGCCTTGCCGAGGCGCACGTCGGACATGATCGAACGCACCACGCTGTGCGCCTGCCGCTTGATCTGCTGGGCGCGCGACAGTTCGGCCGATACCTCCACCCGGGCCAGCTTGGCGGGCGGCTGGCGCATCACCGCTTCGAGTTCCTGCGTCAGCCGCGCCTCCACCGCCTCGCGCGTCGGCGCATCCGCCACGTCCAGGCCGCGCTCGGTGTCGATATACAGCTCGCGAATCCCCGCGGTGACGATGCGCTCGATCTCCTCCTGTTTGTGTACCTTGAAGCTGGAAAAAAGGAAGGGATGCGCAAGCCAGCCTGCGTTCAGGTCATGGACATACATCCCGGGGCGTAAAGTGGAGACAGGTATCTTTTTGATCATATCGATGGGTGGCCAATGGCTGAATGCCGGTTCATGACCTTTCGAATGTTGACTTTCCCAGCATGCACAAACTCAAAGTTGTCACCAAGGCAGAAGTAACAATCTACGATGCCATTCCGGACGGTGCCCGGCTGGTCGATGCACTGCGCCATGCCCAGGTCGGCCCACCCTTGCTGGCATGGCGTTGCGGCCAGGGTACATGCGGCGCGTGCGTGGTTCGCGTGCAGTTTCCCAACGGTATCGAACCGCCGCCGCTCACCCGGATGGAGCGCAATGTGCTGGCCCGCCATGGCCTGGGCGAAACGGAAGAGTCCGACGGGGTGGCTGACCCGGATCGGCTTCGTCTGGCTTGTCATGTTCGCGTGTCGTGCGATTTGGTCGTTTATATCAAAAATGACTAATATCCAAATGAAACGATATTTCATGGAATAAAGAAGTTTTGCCACACTGCCCCTGTCCTTATTCCAAAGAGCCAGGGAGCCAACCATGTCTTATCGCCAGTTGATCGCAGCCGTCGCGCTTGCCTTCGTATCCGCCGGCAGCTTTGCCGCTTCGATCGAGTTGCTGAACGTTTCGTACGACCCCACCCGTGAGCTGTACCAGGACTACAACAAAGCCTTCAGCGCCTACTGGAAGAAAAAGACCGGCGACGATGTGACCATCCGCCAGTCGCATGGCGGCTCGGGCAAGCAGGGCCGCTCCGTGCTCGACGGCCTGCAAGCCGACATAGTGACGCTGGCCCTGGCCTACGACATCGACGAAATCGCCGAGAAGGGCAAGTTGCTCAAGCCCAACTGGCAAAAGGCCTACCCCGACAACTCCTCTCCGTACACCTCCACCATCGTCTTCCTGGTGCGTAAGGGCAACCCCAAGAACATCAAGGATTGGGGCGATCTGGTGCGCAGCGACGTGAAGGTCATCACACCGAACCCCAAGACCTCCGGCGGCGCCCGCTGGAACTACCTGGCCGCCTGGGGCTGGGCCAAGAAACAATATGGCAACGATGACAAGGCGCGCGACTTCCTGCAACGCCTGTTCAAGAACGTGCCGATCCTCGACAGCGGTGCGCGCGGTTCCACGGTGACCTTCACCGAGCGCGGCCAGGGCGACGTACTGCTGGCGTGGGAAAACGAAGCGGTGCTGTCGATCCGCGAATTCGGCGCCGACAAATACGAAATCGTCGCACCCAGCCTGTCGATCAAGGCCGAGCCGCCGGTTGCCGTGGTGGACAAGGTCGTCGACAAGAAGGGCACCCGCAAGGTGGCCGAGGAATACCTCAAGTACCTGTATTCGCCCGAAGGCCAGGAAATTGCCGCGCGCAATTACTACCGCCCGATCGACAAGGGCGTCTACGCCAAATACGCCAAGCAGTTCCCCAACGTGAAGCTGTTCGACATCGACGAAGAATTCGGCGGCTGGGCCAAGGCACAGAAGACCCACTTCGCCGACGGCGGCGTGTTCGACCAGATCCAGGCCGCGAACGCCAAGTAACCCAGCGCGCATCACGCCCCGCCAGCCCAGCTGGCGGGCATTCCGAATCCGCCCCCCTTTATTCAAGGAATCCGATCATGAGTCTGCGTCTCGGCGACATCGCCCCCGATTTCACCCAGCAATCGTCGCAAGGCGAAATCCGCTTCCACGAATGGGCGGGCGAGCACTGGGTAGTGCTGTTCTCGCACCCGGCCGACTTCACGCCGGTGTGCACCACCGAACTGGGCTACACCGCCAAGCTGGGCGAGCAGTTCGCCCAGCGCAACACCAAGGTACTGGCGGTAAGCGTCGACCCGGTGGAATCGCATCACCGCTGGATCGCCGACATCAACGAAACGCAGAACGCCAAGGTGGACTTTCCCATCCTGGCCGACGCCGACCGCAAGGTGGCAACGCTGTACGACATGATCCATCCCGATTCGCTGGCCAACCTCACCGTGCGCACCGTGTTCGTGATCGATCCGTTGAAGAAGATTCGCCTGACGCTGACCTATCCGGCGTCCACCGGGCGCAACTTCGACGAAATCCTGCGCGTGATCGATTCGCTGCAACTGACCGACCGCTACAAGGTGGCCACGCCCGCCAACTGGCGTGATGGCGACGACGTGGTGATCGTGCCCTCGCTCACCGACGAAGCCGAGATCGCCGAGCGCTTCCCACGCGGCTACAACGCGGTGCGGCCGTACTTGCGGCTGACCGCCCAACCGAACCGGTGAACCGGTAAGTCCTTTCTGGCGAACTACAGCTTATATGCCAATTGCAGCACGCCCCCGGCAAAGCCGGGGGCTGGTCGCCCGAGGTGCGCCAAAGGCACCGGTTCTTCCTGATCGATTCCACTCCCCCCGCCCTCGCCGCCGCGAGGGGGCCTCGCTTTGCTCGGGGGTGTTTTGCCAATGCTTGTGGCTGGTTGCTGGGTGCTTCCTGGCGAACCGGTGGTGCATGCCAGTTGCAGCATGTCCCCGGCGAAGCCGGGGGCTGGTCGCCCGGGGTGTGCAAAGGCACCGGTTCTTCTTGATCGATTCCACTCCCCCCGCCCTCGCCGCCGCGAGGGGCCTCGCTTTGCTCGGGGGTGTTTTGCCAATGCTTGTGGCTGGTTGCTGGGTGCCTGGGGTGGTTTTGCAAACACTGGGCATCGTCGCGGCCGGCCGAAAACCGATCCTCAATCCTATTACCGCCCGCGTTTCCGGAACCCCATGAACGACACGTTCAAGATCCCAGCCTATCCAGTCCCGGCCGAAATCCGGCGGGACTGGCCGCGCGCCGAGTTTGGCATCGACCCGATCCAGGGTGCGGTGACCGAGGCGCTGGGCATGCGGCTGGCTTCGGCGTTCCAGCCGATCTACGCGCCGGATGGCATCACCGTGCTGGGCGAGGAGGCGCTGTTGCGCGCCAGTCTGCGCCGCAAGCCGCTGGCACCTCCTTCGGCCTTTGCCGCCGCACGTGCCAGCGATCTGCTGGTGGCGTTCGACCGGCTGTGCCGCACCTTGCACCTCATCAACTTTGCCGCCTACGCCCGCCCCCAGCGCTCGCTGTTCCTGAACGTACACCCGGAACTGCTGCCGGCGGTGGATGCGCATGGCGTCTACTTCGAACGCATTCTCGACAGCCAGGGTTTCCGCCCGCATGACGTGGTGCTGGAACTGCTGGAAAGCGATGCCGTCGCCGCCGATCCGCAAGCACTGCAACGCGCGGTGGGCAACTTCCGAGCGCGGGGCTATCGCATCGCGCTGGACGATTTCGGCCATGCACACGCCAACTTCGACCGGCTGTGGGCCGTGGCGCCGGACTACGTGAAGCTGGACCGCCAGTTGCTCAAGCTCGCCAGCAGCGATGCCACGGCACGCCGTGGTTACAAGCAACTGGCCACACTGCTGCGCGACACCGGCGCACTGGTGCTGGCCAAAGGCGTGGAAACGCCCGCCCAGCGCGAACTGGCACTGGAAGCTGGCGTCGATGGCCTGCAAGGCTACCTGTTGGGCGAACCCGGATACCGCGTATGAACGACCCCATCCAACAATGGCTGGCCGCAGGCGGCCGCATCATCATGCTGCCCGGCTGGCGCAGCTCCGGCCCCGAGCATTGGCAGAGCGTCTGGCAGGCGCGCTACCCCGGCATCGAACGCGTCGAACAGGCCGACTGGGAACACCCGGTGGCCGGCCCATGGGTACGCGCGCTGGATGCCCAACTGGGCGACAGCGATGCGCCAGTGATCCTGGTGGCGCACAGCCTGGGTTGCATCACCGTTGCCCACTGGTGCGCGCTGCACGGACGCGGCGGGCGCATCGCCGGCGCCCTGCTGGTGGCGCCGGCCGACGTGCGACGCCCCACGGTTCCGCACCAGTTCACCGGCTTCGTACCGCTACCGCAACGACCGCTGCCGTTCCCCACGCTGCTGATCGCCAGCGACGACGACCCCACCTGCCACCTCGACCGCGCCACCGCCTTTGCCGAGGCGTGGGGCGCGCGGCAGGTCACGCTGGCCGGCGCGGGCCATATCAACGTGGATTCCGGCCACGGCACCTGGCCGCAGGGCATTCGCTTCCTGCGCCAGGTACTGCAAAGCGCGCGGCGCGGCCGGCTGCACCAGCCACGCCCGCGCTCGCCGCGCACCCGCGACGGTGAATCGGTCGCTTCGCTGGAAGCCGCGCCCACGCTCATCCGCGCCGGGCTCGACAAGGCGCGGCACGGTGTTCGTACCATCGCCTACTGAGCGGCACAGCCCAGGCGCGACCCGAAGCGTTCCCGCGTCGCGCTGACCACTTTTCACAGCCTCATCGGACAAACGGCGTGCTTTGCTAGCAAGAGACAGCGCCCGACGGGCGCGCCCTCCTGCGAGCAACCGATGAACGACCCCAAACACCCTCTCCGCGCCTTGCGCATCACTCTGCTGCTCGCACTGCTGTTCGGCGCCCACGCCGCCCATGCCTCGATCGCCGTGGCGCCGCTGCCCCGGCAGGTCGACGTGACCGACGCACTGGACATCACCCTGCTGGTGTTCGACGACGGCCAGCCGGGCGAGCCGCCCACCGAACTACGCGCCAGCCTGACCGCCTACCCGCAACCGCCAGTGGCCGTCACCCTGCAACGCCTGCCCGACCCACCCACCATCCAGGGCCAGCCGCGCAAGGCACGCTATTCGGCCGCGATCCCCCCCACCGTACGCGGGCAGGTGCGGCTCGAACTGCTGGATCTGGATGTCGCGCCGATGCTGGTCACCGTGGCGCGCCGCACCGACGCCAACCCCGAGCCGGTGCCGCCGGTGACCGAAGTCAGCACCGCCACCACCGCCGTGCTGGATCAACCGGTGGCCGCCACCCAGGCGCCCGAGGAAAACCCCGCCGCGCTGTCGCGGTTTTCGTTCAACGAACCGATCTACATTGCAGCCGGCGTGAACGGCAACGAGTACACCCAGTTCCAGTTCAGCTTCAAGTTCCGCGTGTTCGAGCCAGACACCCCCACCTCGCGCGCGCTGACCGACAACCTTTACATTGGCTATACGCAATCGGCGCTGATGGACATCGCCGCCGATTCCTACCCCATACACGACTCGCTCTACCGCCCCAGCCTCTACTACTACCTGCCGGACACCGGCCTCTCGGCCGGCTGGCTCAAGCGCGTGGCATTCGCGGCGGGCTACGAGCATGAATCGAATGGCGAGGACGAACTGGATTCGCGCGCGGTGGACATGCTGTTCGTGAAGCCCACCTTCTACCTGGGCGACCCGGCCGACTGGCACTGGACCTTCTCACCCAAGGTCTACTACTACGCCAACAAGGGCGACTACAACCAGGACATCGCCAAATACCGGGGTTATGGCGACTACCTGTTCACCTTCGGCCACCCGCAATCGCTGGAACTGGCCGCCACACTGCGCACCGGCACCGCCGGCTACACCAGCGGCAAGGTCGAGGCCACCTACCCGCTGGCGCGCCTTTTCCCCAGCATGATGGGTTACCTCTACCTGAGCTATTTCGAGGGCTGGGGCGAAACGCTGCTGGATTACAACAAACGCAGCTCGGCGCAGTTCCGCGTTGGCTACAGCCTCTGGCGGTAACCCTGACACGGCGTGTTATTTCTTTGCGAAATATCAACAACTCTCAAAAGTATTTGATGGAATAACACTCGCATCGTAAATTCCATCACGTTCTTTCGAAAAAGATCGATAGATCGCAGAGAGATTAACCAAACGCCCAGTGTCCGTTTTCAGGCGCCCATTGCCCGAAGCGAGCGCTGCCCCCGGCGGCCCCCAGGAGAACAAGCATGAGCATCAAGTCCATCAACGTTCGCAACCAGTTCCGCGGCACCATCAAGGAAATCATCGAAGGCCCGGTGCTCTCCGAAGTGGACGTCACCACGCCGTCGGGCATCGTCACCTCGGTCATCACCACCCGCTCGGTCAAGGAACTGAACCTGAAGCCGGGCAGCGAAGTGATCGCCTTCGTCAAATCGACCGAGGTATCGATCGCCACGCTGTGAGCGGCTTTCGGCGACACCCAGGACGAATCGACCTTCAAACATGGCGCGAAGGACGATTCGCCCAAACGTCGTCGGCCCACCATCGGCCCGGCATTGCCGGGTCGAATCGTTGGTAACAGGACGGAGCCGCCCCCATGCCCCAGAACGAATCGAATCCCCCGCTACTGACCTTTTCCGATACCGAGAACAGCCCGCTCTCGATCCGCGCCAAGGCGCTGGTATTCGCCGACCCGCAATCGCGCCGGGTGCTGGAGGATGTGGAGCGCGTGGCGCCCTCCGAGGCGCCGGTACTGATCCACGGCGAAACCGGCACCGGCAAGGAGCTGGTGGCGCGCCACGTGCACCGCATCAGCGGCCGGCGCGGGCCGTTCCTCGCCGTCAATTGCGGCGCGATCACCGAAAACCTGGCCGAAGCCGAACTGTTCGGCCACGAGGCGGGTGCCTATACCGGCGCCGTCGGTAGCCGCGCCGGCTGGTTCGAATCCGCGCACGGCGGCACGCTGTTCCTGGACGAGATCGGCGATCTGCCGCTGGCGCTCCAGGTCAAGCTGTTGCGCGTCCTGCAGGAACACGAAGTGGTACGCGTCGGCGCGCGCAAGGCCACGGCCATCGACGTGCGGCTGGTGGCCGCCACCAACGTCGATCTGGCGCAGGCGGTGAGCGCCGGGCACTTTCGCCAGGATCTGTACTACCGCCTGAACGTGGTCAGCCTGACCCTGCCGCCGCTCCGGGCGCGCCGGGGCGACATCCTGCCGCTGGCCGAGTACTTCCTCGGCGTATACGCGCAGCGCCTGGGCCTGACCGTGCCGCAAGTGGGCGAAGCCGCCGTGCACGCGCTGCTGCATTACCCCTGGCCCGGCAATATCCGCGAGCTGGAAAACGTCATCCACTTTGCACTGCTGGTTTCCAGCGGCAAGACCATCGAACCGCGCCACCTCAAGCTGAATGGCGGCATCGCCACCAGCGGCGCGCCGTCGGGCCCGCCACTGGAAGTGATCGCCGGCGAACTGCGCCGCCTGTTCTCCGCGCCAGGCGAGCACCTGTTCGACGATCTGGAAGACCTGATCGTGCGCGAAGCGTATCGCCATGCCCGGCACAATCAGGTGCGCAGCGCCGAACTGCTGGGCGTGACGCGCAACGTATTGCGTACCCTGCTCAAACGCCACGGCCTGCTACCCGAGCTGGAATCCGCCGGCAAGTAACGTCAGGCGCCGCTCCTGGCCCCCACTGGACGCGGCGCCCGCTCGGCCACGGCGTACACCGCGCGCCCGCTGGCCATGCGTCTGGGTTCCCGCGCCACCCAAGGCCCGGCTCATCGCCATTCAGGGCATTTCGCCTGCGGCGCGGGGCTTTATCGTCCACGCTTTACCCGGCAATCGCCCCCACGGTCGCCACCTCAACCACAGCAATGGCCCGCGGGCCAGGAGAATGGAATGGAATACCGCAAACTGGGTCGCACCGACCTGGAAGTCAGCGTGATCGGCCTGGGTACCATGACCTGGGGCGAGCAGAACAGCGAGGCCGATGCCCACGCACAGCTCGACTACGCCCTGTCGCGCGGCGTGACACTGGTCGATACCGCCGAGATGTACCCGGTGCCGCCCACCGCCGAAACGCAGGGCCGCACCGAAAGCCACATCGGAACCTGGCTGGCGCGCAGCGGCCGGCGCCAGGATATCGTGCTGGCCACCAAGGCCGCCGGCCCGCAGCGCCAGCCACACCAGCCGCGCTACCTGCGCGGCGGCAATGCGCGGCACGATCGCGCCAATCTCACCCAGGCCTTGCACGACAGCCTGGCGCGCTTGCAAACCGACTACATCGACCTCTACCAGTTGCACTGGCCCGACCGCAGCACCAACACCTTCGGCCGGCTGGGTTATCCCTGGATCGAGGATGAGGACAGCGTACCGATCGAAGAGACGCTGGCCGTCCTCCAGGATTTCGTCCAGCAGGGCAAGGTGCGGCATATCGGCGTTTCCAACGAAACGCCCTGGGGCCTGTCGCGGTTCCTCAAGGCAGCCGACAGTGTGGGCCTGCCGCGCATCGTATCGATCCAGAATCCCTACAGCCTGCTCAACCGCACGTTCGAGATCGGCCTAGCCGAATTCAGCCACCGCGAACAGGTGGGCCTGCTGGCCTACTCACCGCTGGCCTTCGGCGTGCTGTCGGGCAAATACCTGAACGGCGCACGCCCCGCCGGCAGCCGCCTGGCGCTGTACGACCGCTTTGTCCGCTACTCCGGCGCCACCGCCGAGGCCGCAACGCGCGAATACGTACAACTGGCGCAGTCGCTGGGCCTGTCGCCCGCCACACTGGCGCTCTCCTACGTCAACAGCCGCCCCTTCGTCACCAGCAACCTGATCGGCGCCACCACCCTGGCGCAATTGCAGGAAAACATCGACAGCATCGACGTCACGCTGGGCGAGGAAGCGCTGCGCCAGCTCGACGCCATCCACGGCCGGCATCCGAATCCTGCGCCGTAAGGGGGACTACGCCCCATTACGGCGCAGGGTGAGGTGTGAGGTGTGAGGTGTAAGCGTAAAAACAGAACCGTATGGTTTTGGCTTTTGACATTACCCCTCACACCTCACACCTCACTCCTCAAACCTCAACAACCTCAAACCTCAAACCTCAAACCTCAAACCTCAAACCTCAAACCTCAAACCCAACAAAAAGACATATCAAAAACAAAATTAAGTATTAACTGGAATATAGAAGCGCTGATAGTCTGCTCTCAGACGCGGCCCTCGCATCCGATGGCCGCGGTTGAGCCGCCATGCGGCAACCGTCCCGGCCGATCGCCGGGCAAGGAGCGAGCATGCAAGCCTACGTCGTCGGCGCCGATACCCTCGGCAATATCCCGCAACTGCTGGCCGAGTACGGCATCCGTATCGGCCACCACGTCACCGGACGCAATCCGTCGCATCAGCGCACGCCCAGTGGCATCAAGGGCATGGACCTGGTCATCCTGTTCACCGACTTTCTCGGCCACAACGTGATGCGCAACTACCGCGACGCCGCCCAAAAGCAGAACGTGCGTTTCGTTGCGTGCCGCCGCTCCACCTGCGCGCTGGCGCTCTCGCTGGATAAACTCGGCGCCAGCCGCTGCGCCGAATGCCCCCGGCATCGCTCCGCCCCCCACTGACGAACCCACGCGTCAATCCAACGCCCGACAGCAGCATGCCCGCTTCCGCATCGACGAAGCATCGATGCGAACAGCGGGCATGAGAGAAAGGGGCATTGCGCCCGGGGAGCCAATCTTCCTTCGCAACCGCATTGAAGGTCGATTCGCCCCCAGGGTTTACTTCAGTGTTCGTAGGCGGGAATGCTGCAAACCGGGCCCATCCTGCTGCGCACCAGGTTTCTCAGCGCCTTGATGTCCAGATCGTGTTCCTCGCACTCGCAACCGGCGATGCACTTCACCGCCAGCTTCGCCTGCTCCGGATTGTGCCGGGGATCCCAGATCAGACCCAGGGGCCGCACGATCACGAAAGCGGGCTTCAAGGCCGCATCATGCGCCAACACCACCTTGTCGAACGCATCGGTGAGGCAAGCCAGGACAAAATCCAGATACGGGCCGTCCAGTTGTTCGGTATCCCATTCCTTCTCGACGGCTCTGAGGTTAGGGTGAAAACTCTGGATATGCAGCGGGTAGGACGTAACAGCGTGCGCTGGTGGCATGGGACTAATCTCCTTACATCTCGGTCTCAAATGGAGGCGCCTTGTGGGCGCCGTGGCCTCTTCACAACGATGAAGGGCCTGGCGTGTCCGGTAAATCGGACTTTTCTATTTAGAGACTAGCCAGCGGTAAGAGCGGGTTTCCAGGCAGTAAAGGAGTGCCATACCATATAACCAAAAGCTGTTGCACCGCAGCATCGGCGGCGGGGTCTCCCCCCCCAAAAAAAACGGGCCCGAAGGCCCGCGAATCACTCTCCCAGAGAAAAACCTGATACGGCGCGTTCGCTTCAGATCGCGCTGGTGGCATCCGGCGGCGACCCGCCCTCGCCTTCCCAACGATGCAGATCCTTGTCCTCCGGCTGTGCCGGCCGACGTTGGCGATCGTGCTTGCAGCAGCAGGCCAGGGCGGCAAGCCCCAGGCCCAGCAGAATCCAGCTCTTGCGTGTCATGGTGTGCTCCCGGTGGGCAGGCGGCGATGGCGCCGGATCAACCCTTCGCCTTCAGCGTCAGATTGTTGGTCACCTCGCTCACGCCCTCCACGCCGCGCGCCACTTGCTCGGCCTGGGTACGTTGCGCTTCGTTTTCCACTTCGCCGGTGAGCGACACGTGGTTGCCGTTGCTGTCCACATTCACCGTCAGCGTCTTCAGGCTGACATCGGCGGCGAGGGCGGCCTTCACCTTGGCGGTCAGCGCGGCATTGCTCACTGCATTGCCGGCACTGTCGGCGGCCGACGCGGTGGCGGCGGCGGCGCTCTCGGCCATGCTCGGGCTGGCCTCGACCGGAGTCGGGTCGGCCACGGCCGGGGCGCTGGCCGCGTAGTTGGTGTTGTCGGCAACCGGCTCTTCCTTCTTGCCGCAAGCGGTAAGCAGGCCAGCCAGCAGCAGCGGCGCGAGCGCCAGGGTGACGGTACGGTGATTCATCGGTATCTCCTTTGGTATGGATGGCGCAAGGCCTCGAAACGGCGCAGCTACAGCCAGTACGGTCGCGCCTGATAAAAATCGTGCAGGGATTGCGCCCAGTCGCAGTTGCTCATGTCCGGCCACGCGGCAGCGTCGAACGCGGGGGCCTTGGCCGGATCGGCCTGCGTGGTATTGAGCACGAAGCGACGCTCGTGCGGGGCATGCGCCAGCGCATGCCAGGGCACGGCGGTGAGTTGCGCGGCGCCCTTGGCACCGCTCAGCGCAACCACCACATAGGCGAGCCGCCCCTGATGCAGATCGACGATGAAACTGCGCACTTCGCCCAGCACCTGGCTATCGGTGTCGGTGAGCGTGTAGACCTGTAGTTCGTCCATGGCGGCGAGGCAGGCACCGGGGCCGCTATGGCCTTCCGGTGTGGCCGGCGAACCGGGCGACGATTCAACCGCCGCCAGCTTGTCCGCGGGCGGGATGGTGCGGGCGGGCGGCGCCTCGACGTGCTCGTCGGTGTCGTAGACGATGCCGCTGCTGAGATTCCAGGTGGACATGACGATCTCCCGAGGCCGTTACCAGCCCCTGACGGTGCGGGTCGCGCCATCCGCCTGCCAGCGGTCGGCGCGGCGCGCGGGCCGCTGGGTCTTGCGGTGGATACTGTCCGGGTCCACGTGACGGGCGCGCACGGTACGCGCGGCAGGCGCGCTCAGGCGTACGTCCAGCTCGTCGAGGCGATCCGGGTCGAGGTCGAAATCGATGCGCATGATCCGGCCCTCAGGCGGTGGCATACCGCGCTTCGCGGCGCGCGTATTCGTTGAGGCGGTTGTAGAGCGTCTTCAGGCTCACCCCGAGCACTTCCGCTGTCTTGCGTTTGTTGCCGGCGAACTTGTCCAGCGTGGCGATGATCATGCGGCGCTCCATGTCGGGCAGCGAGGTGCCGACCTCGAACTCAAGCATGCCGGGCCGCGTGGCGGGGCGGGAGCCCATGCCGGGCATGGCGTTTTCCGGGTCTACCTCCACCCAGTTCTCGCTCATGATGTAGGCACGTTGCAGGCAGTTCTTCAGCTCGCGGACATTGCCGGGCCAGGCATGGCGCAGGATCGCGGCCTCGCTGGCTTCGGTGAGCTTTTTCTGCGTACCGTGCTCTCGGTTCAGCTCGCCGAGAAAATGGCGCGCCAGCAACAGCACGTCGGCGGCGCGTTCGCGCAGCGGCGGCAGCGCAATGGGGAACACCGCCAGGCGATAGAGCAGGTCTTCGCGCAACGCGCCTTCCGCCACGGCCTGATGCGGATCGCGGTTGGTCGCGGCCACCACCCGCACATTGCAGCGCATTTCGCGCTCGCCACCCACGCGGGTGAAGCAGCGCGTTTCCAGCACGCGCAGCAGACGCACCTGCATGTCCAGCGGCATTTCGGTGATTTCGTCGAGGAACAACGTGCCGCCCTCGGCGCGCTCGAACACGCCCGGATGGGTGCGGTTGGCGCCGGTGAACGCGCCCTTTTCGTAGCCGAACAGCTCGGCTTCGATCAGAGAACCGGGCAAGGCGCCGCAGTTGACGGCCACGAACGGCGCATCGGCCCGCGCGCTGAGCTGATGCACTGTCTGCGCCACCAGCTCCTTACCGCAGCCGCTTTCGCCGACCACCAGCACCGCCGCCTCGGTGGGCGCCACGCGCTCCACCATGGCAAAGACTTCACGCATGGCCGGCGATGCGCCGTACATCATGCCGAACCGGGTGAGCTCCGAAGGCTCACGGGGCACAGCGCCGCGCATCGGCATTGCGACCACATTGTCGCGCCGGGCGTCGCTGGCGTAATCGTAGTGTGAATCGAACATGGGAACCCCTCGCTGTGTTACCGGAAAGACAGGGCGGGTTTGCCCCTTGGGCGAAGCGGTCGAACCGCCTCTAGGTCGCGTGAACCATGCCTAGCAGCGTACGCACCGGCCCGCGCGATGAGCACACTGCGCATTCCGAAGCTGGCGTCAGTGCTGCCGCAAAGCGTTGTCGGACAGGGACTACACCCGCCCGACCCGGTTGCCACCGGGCAGGCACGCATCGTGCATGGACAAGCAGGAACCGAACGGAGCACGGACATGGCCGAAACACCGCAACAAGCAGAAACACCCTGGCACGCAGCCGGGCGCCAGGCCGGTACCGCCATCAAGCTGATCGGCAATGCGGTGTCGTGCTGGTCGGCGCATCGCGGCGCCACCATGGGCGCGGCGATTGCGTTCTACACGCTGTTCTCGATGGGGCCGGTGCTGATCATCGCCATTGCCATCGCCGGCTATTTCTACGGCCGGGATGCGGCTCAGGTGGAGCTGATGACCGAAATCCAGGCGCTGATGGGGCCGAACGCCGCCACCGCCGTGGGCGCGGTGATCGAAAGCGCGCAGATCGACAACCAACCCACATGGCACACGTTGCTGGCACTGGGCACGAGCATATTCGCCGCCACCACGGTGTTCAGCGAACTGAAGGGCAGCCTGGACGTGATCTGGGGTACGCGCAAACACAAGCACAGCAGCGTTTACCTGCTGGTAAAAACCCGGTTGCTGTCATTCGGCATCGTGGTCAGCGCCGGCTTCGTACTGCTGGTTTCCCTGCTGGTTTCCACCGGGCTGACCCTGGTGCAGAGCCGCTATGCCGGCTGGTTCGGCAATCAACTGGCGATCATGGCGATCGTCAACGCGGCGGTGACAATGGCCGTGGTCACGCTTCTGTTCGCGGCGATCTACAAACTGCTGCCCGACCGCTTCATTCCATGGCGCGACGTGTGGTTCAGCTCGATCATCACCGCCGCGCTGTACATGGGCGGCAAGAGCCTGATCGCGCTCTACCTGGGCACCACAGCGGTGGGCTCCTCCTACGGCGCGGCCGGCGCGCTGGTGCTGGTACTGGTCTGGATCTTCTATGCCGCGCAAATTTTTCTCTTCGGTGCAGAGCTTGCAAGGCAGGTGACGATTTTCCGCACCGGCACGCGCGCGGCGGACAAACAAGCAGCACGGCGCGAAGCACGATCCCTCGACCCCACTCCGGTGGCAGCGACGGACAACTGATCGCCCCCGCCTGACGGGCATTCTTCCCCGACGCGTGAGATCGTCCAGCGCAAATTTTTTTCTTTCAAAAATCTTTCAAATCAATTTTCTTCTACACGCGCACCGCGAGAGCATTACTCGAATGCAGCGCTTTTTTCCGTCAGGACCTTCAGCCTTCCCTACCTACAGCACATACATTTCGTAAGAAATATGACTTGCAAGCAAGAAATATTTTATTGGGTGCGAAAGAAAGCACGGGTATAGTCGGCGCTTCCGACTGACCGGCACAGGACAGCGGCACCACTGGGAACACGACCGTACATGTCGCGATGCCTCGGCATCGACCCTGGAGATCGACCGATGCACCGTACCGCCATCCCCCTGCTCACCGCCTGCCTGCTCGCCCCCCTGGCGTGGGCCACCCCACCGCTCCCCGAATGGCGCGAAAGCGACGGTTACCTGATCGGCGTGATCGTGCAATACCAAGGCCAGACCTACCGCGCACTGCAATCGCACACCGCGCAAAAAGGCGCCAACTGGAACCCCGCGTCCACCCCCGCGCTATGGCAACTGCACCACGGCCCGGTACAACGCTGCACCCCCTGGCAAGCTGGCTACAGCTACGCCCTGGGCGACCAGATTCGTTTCGAAGGCGACTACTACCGCGCCCGCCAGGCGCATACCGCCCACAAAGGCACCGAATGGCAGCCGCCCCGCGTGCCAGCACTGTGGCAACCAATCCAACAATGCGAAGCCGTCACCCCGATCCCACCGGGCAACACCGACACCATCAACGGCATCAAAGTCCCGCCCGATCCCGGCGCGGCCGGCCGCAAAACCCTGGCCGGCATCGACGCCGACCAGGACGGCGTGCGCGATGACGTACAGCGCTTTTTGGCGCAGGAAGTGGGCCAGCACCCGGCGCGGTTCAAGTACGCGATGGAGATGGCGCGGATTACGCAGTTGGAGATTTTAAGTGCAAGTGGGAATGATAGGGAGAAGGTTCGAGCGCTAACAAACCAATGGAGCCTTGCATTGGATTGTTTTTATGAAACCTACAAGGACTCTACGGAAGATTATGATTGGCGACTGAATTTTTCTAAAAAGGTGTCCGCGCTGCATGCAAATACGCCTGATCGCATGGCAGCTATTAAGCACAGTGATGCCATGGCTGGCGGAATGATGTTTCACTCCCCAGTTCGTTATCAATGCGACTGAGGGGGAAAAGATGAAAATAAAATTGGCGATTGCCAGTATTTTCCTGGCAACTAATGCGTGGGCAGAGTTGACTCCGTGTGATCAAATTCCTGCTGTAGTTCATATCAACGGAATTACTACACCAAAAGAAAATGCTATCAATAGCCAGAAGATGCTGGGAAGAATGTTGGCAGAGAAGTTCGGCCACCCCGTCAAAACCGACCTCGCCTACAACCAAACCCACGGCTTCTTCGCCGACATCGCTCAGACCTTCTACCAACTCAGCCAGCAAAACCCCGATACCGCCCCCGAAAAAATCGCCGAGGCGCTGCTCTACGGCAATGCGCCCGAAGGCATGGATGCCCGCGTGGCCGAAGCGGCGATCCGCTATTACCAGGCCAAGGCCGAGCAGGCTGCCCTGGCGCAACTGACGCTGGATGAGGAAAGTGAAATCCTGCGCGATATCCGCCGTGCCACCGCCGAGGCCGATAAGGTGCTGCTGGTGCCGCATTCGCAAGGCAATCTGTTTGCCAATCGCATGTATACCCTGCTCACCGATAGCGGTGAGTTACGTCCTCAGGACTTGCGCATCCACGGTTTTGCTTCGCCGGCCGACCGGGTGCTCGGTAACGGCAGCTATCTCACTTCGCGCCACGACGTGGTGATCAGCAGTCTGGATATCCTGCGCAAGGTGCTGCCGCACAATATCGAGATTCCCTTTACCAAAGCGGATGTCCTGGGGCATGGATTCAAGGAGGTGTATCTCAATCCCAGCTTGAATGGGCGGGAGGCCGCCACTGCTGGTTTGCTTGCGGCGATGGTGGCGATGAATACCACTCCTTATCCAGCGGACATTGCCGATTCGATGCTATCGCGAGCGCCGCTGATCTTTGATTTTTACGGACCACCCTTCAATCAACAGCTTTGGCAAGCCGCAGGTTGGGATCGACCCCAAGGATTCAGTGACCCGGATTTTTATGGCAACAATATTGCATGGCTCTACCTGAAAGGGCCACGTGGCGTTTATTCCCCGCTGCTTTATCGGGGGGATGATATCCCGAGAGGTTTCATGATAACGACCGTAGTCGGGATTGCGACCGGATTCAGGGATCAAGACGACCGTTATCACTATGTTTATGGGCTGACGTGCGACATGTATCCCGAAACGCTCGGCTCCAGGCTGGAACCGGGCACATACGAAATATTGGGCGACTATGTTTATCAACCCTGGGAAGGAAAGCCCGACGTGCTCCTCAATGAGCAAAACAACTTCGCATTGACCTACCAAGGGACCCGCCGCAATTATCTATTCGGGCAGGCCACCCAACGGCGGGCATTTGATGATCAAATCATCGGGCTGGACGACGGCTCCCGGAATGCTTTTGGGTATTTCAGCTTGGTCTTGGGAAAAATCATCGTCACCCAGAACGAAACCACTGGCCGCTACAAAATCGACTGGCAACCCACCCCCGAACTTGCCGCCACCGAAGTCGCGCCATAACGCATCGCCACCAAGACATCCCCTACATAACTCGACCGACCACTACAGGCTCGGCGTACCCCACTGGACCTACGTATCCATCCCCTCATGATGCGGCGTATTACACGCCGCAGGAGCTTCAATCGAATGCGTAAACCTGTCCTGGCTGGATTGCTCGCCGCCGCCACCCTGGTCCCCGCCTGGGCCACCCCACCGCTGCCCGAATGGCGCGAAAGCGACGGCTACCTGATCGGCGTGGTCGTGCAATACCAAGGCCAGACCTACCGCGCACTGCAATCGCACACCGCGCAAAAAGGCGCCAACTGGAACCCCGCGTCCACCCCCGCGCTGTGGCAACTGCACCATGGCCCGGTACAACGCTGCGCCCCCTGGCAAGCTGGCTACAGCTACGCCCTGGGCGACCAGATTCGTTTCGAAGGCGATTACTACCGCGCCCGCCAGGCGCATACCGCCCACAAAGGCACCGAATGGCAACCGCCCCGCGTGCCAGCACTGTGGCAACCAATCCAACAATGCGAAGCCGTCACCCCGATCCCACCGGGCAACACCGACACCATCAACGGCATCAAAGTCCCGCCCAATCCCGGCGCGGCCGGCCGCAAGACGCTGGCCGGCATCGACGCCGACCAAGACGGCGTGCGCGATGACGTACAGCGCTTTCTGGCGCAGGAAGTGGGTCAGCACCCGGCGCGGTTCAAGTACGCGATGGAGATGGCGCGGCTTGCCCAGCAACAAATATTGACGGTCAATGGAAATGACCGTGAACACGCAAGGGCTTTATTGAATGAATGGGGTATTGCGTCCGATTGCTTTGAGCGATCCTACAAAGACTCCACTGAAGACTATGATTGGAGATTAATGTTTTTTAAAAAGCAAAACTCACTCCAATATAACACTGCGGACCGTTTAAGCGCTTACCATCGCTATTCAGAGCTATTGAGTGGCATGGTTTTTGGCTCTCCAGTTGTTTATCAGTGCGATTAAGGAGATCACCATGAAATTCTCCTGGATACTGGCAGGTTTGATTTTTACAACAAACACATGGGCAGCACTGACAAAGTGCGATCAAGTTCCGCATGTGATGCACATTAATGGAATTACTACGCCAATTCTGGATGCAAGAAAAAGCAAAGATATGCTGCAACAGGTTATCCAGGAAAATCTCGGTCACCCCGTCCCCACCGACCTCGCCTACAACCAAACCCACGGCTTCTTCGCCGACATCGCCCAGACCTTCTACCAGCTCAGCCAGCAAAACCCCGACACCGCCCCCGAAAAAATCGCCGAGGCGCTGCTTTACGGCAATGCCCCCGAAGGCATGGATGCGCGCGTGGCCGAAGCGGCAATCCGCTATTACCAGGCCAAGGCCGAGCAGGCCGCCTTGGCGCAACTGACGCTGGATGAGGAAAGTGAAATCCTGCGCGATATCCGCCGCGCCACCGCCGAGGCCGACAAGGTGCTGCTGGTGCCGCATTCGCAAGGCAATCTGTTTGCC
>NZ_SUMF01000018.1 GCF_005048205.1 Chitiniphilus eburneus | reverse complement strand
CTGGCCTGCGCCAGCGGCACCGGCCCGGTTGCCGCGCGCTGGGCCTGGCATCGCTTCAGCAGCCATGCCCGCCAGCACCCGCTGACCATGCACCAGGGCGCCGACGCCGCCACCCAGGCATTCCAGACACTGCGCGAGGCGCGCGCCCACGGCCGCCTCGGCCCCAATCTCGCCGGAGCGATGGCATGGCAATCAGCATGAATCCGATCAAGCGCGCCGCCGCGCTGTTTACCGGCCTGCTGGGCATGGCGCTGCCCGACGGCCTGGGCGCCGCGTCGCAGCCGGCGCAGCCCGTCACCACGCGTGGCAGCGTGGTGATCGAAGGCATCGCCACCCGCCCGGGACGCATCGAACTGCCCTATGTGCTGTACCGCAAGCCCGGTCCGGCACGGCCAACGCTGTTCTTTCTCGGCGGCGGCCCCGGCGTGAGCAACCTGAAGAACGTGCCGCCGGCCGCCTGGCTGGACGATTTCGATGTCGCGGTGCTGGAATATCGCGGCGTCGGCAAATCGTCCATCGTGCTCGATTCGCCACATTTCGGCCGGGGCCTGCGCACGCTGCGCGGCCGGCTGGCGCTGGCCGACACCGCGCCGTTGCAGGCGGCGTACCGCGCCGGCTTCGACGACCTGCGCCGCCAGGGCGTGGCGTTCGACGACTTTTCCATCGACGCGCTGGCCGAAGACCTGGAACGGCTGCGCCAGGCGCTGGACGTGCCGCAGGTCTACCTGGTTGGCCACAGCTTCGGTACCCGCATCGCGCTGGCCTACCAGACCCGCCATCGCGACCGCGTGGCCGGCAGCGTGCTGTTTGCGATGAACACGCCGGGCGGCTTCGTCTGGAACCCGGAGCAGACGCAACAGGTGCTGACGCGCTACGCCGACCATCTGGCGCATCGCGATGGCGAGGCCGCCGCCGCCCTGCGCGAAACGCTGGCGCAGCCCGCCGCGCGGCCGGATCGCTTTCTCGGCGTGCTGCCGGTGAATGATGCCAAGGCGCTGTTCGTTGCCTATTTCATGAGCTTCAACACCTGGACGCGCGACAGCTCGCTGCGTGCGCTGACCGGCGCGCAGCGCGGCGAAGCGGCCCGCTGGTTCCTGTTCTCCGCCTCGTACGACTGGTTCATCCGCTTCGGCTTCAACTGGGCCGATTTCTTCCTCAAGGCCTACGCCACCGACTGCGACGAAGCCGCGATCCAGCGCGTGGACGCCGAAGGGCAGGGCGCCGTATTCCAGAGCCCGTCATCGGTGCTGTTCGCCGGCACCGGCGCCTACACCGCCGCCGGCGGCCGCTGCGCCCCGACCGACTTCACGCCGGACTACCGCAACACGCTGGCGATCAACGGCGAGTTCGATACCACCACGCCGATCGAACGCAAGCCGGCCGAACTGCCGGCCGAGCGCTACATCGTGATCCCCGGCGCCGGCCATGCCGACATCCTTTACCCCGACCTGGGCAGCGCCGCGCGCTGGCTGCGCGGGTTTCTGCTGCACCCGGATCGGGCGGCGCCGCCCGCCACAACGGCACACAAGGCTGGTGATTGCGGGGTGGCAAAGCCCCCGGCAGAGCCGGGCGCGGGCCAGCAGTGGGACGCAGACAACGGCGGCGCTTGTTCCACTTCACTCCCCCCGCCCTCGCCGCCGCGAGGGGGTCTCGCTGCGCTCGGGGGTATGCCGCATGAGCGCGATTGAAATGACGCCGCCTGATTTCCACCCCAACCGATCCACCCAGCCGGAGCTTTCCGTGTCCATCGCCGAATTCCTCGCCCATGCGTTGCAGGCCGGTTCCACCCTGCCCGACGTGCTGGCCGCCCGTGCGGCGCTCGGCCGCCAGGCCATGTATTTC
The DNA here is from genome assembly GCF_005048205.1 of Chitiniphilus eburneus. Taxonomy (GTDB): domain Bacteria; phylum Pseudomonadota; class Gammaproteobacteria; order Burkholderiales; family Chitinibacteraceae; genus Chitiniphilus; species Chitiniphilus eburneus. Next base: position 68,426 of record NZ_SUMF01000018.1, on the reverse strand, counting down.
CTCGACCGCGATGGCGTGTCGCGCGCCTTGCCTTATGCCGACCTGTATCGCCACGCCACGCAACTGGCTGCGGTGCTGGCGCGGCAGGGCGTGCGGCCGGGCGATCCGGTGGTGGTGTGTTGTGACGACGAGTACCGGCTGGTGCAATGCCTGTGGGGTGTGTTCCTCGCCGGCGCGGTGGCGGTGCCGCTGGGGGCGCCGCGTAGCTATGCCGCCAGCGACGAGGCCTGGGCCAAGGTGGGCGCGGTGGTGCAGCAATGCGCCGCGCTGGGCGACACCACGCCATTGCTGCTCAGCGATTTGGACCGCACGGCCGTGCGCGGTGCCACGGCCGATCACGTTGCCCATGCGCGCTGGCTGGATGCCGACACGCTGCTGGCGGCCGGCGTTGCCGAGCCAGCGCCCGCCATCCTCCCGCGTATCGATGCCGACGCGCTGGCGCTGCTGATGTATTCGTCGGGCAGCACCGGCGACGCCAAGGGCGTGCGGCTGACGCACCGGCAACTGTTGTGGAACGTCACGCAGATCGCCGAGCGCTCGATGCTGGTCGCCGCCGACCGCTCACTGAGCTGGCTGCCACTGACCCACGACATGGGGCTGGTACTGTTCCACCTGTGCCACGCGCTGGCGGGTATCGACCAGTACAAGACCACGCCGCTTAGCTTTGCCCGCGATCCGGCCGCGTTCCTCGCGCGGATCGAAGCGCACGGTGCCACGCTCACCGGCATGCCCAACTTCGGCTTCGACCAGTTGCTGCGCGCCGGGCGCGCGGGGCGGGGGCCGGCGCCCCGGCTGGAGACGCTGCGGCTGATCTACAACGGCGCCGAGCCGATCGACCCGGCGCTGTGCCGTGATTTCACAGCGCACTTCGCCACCTGCGGGCTGGCCGAGGGCGTGATCAGTCCCGGCTGGGGCATTGCCGAAGCCTGCGTGGTCGCCAGCCAGTTTCCGCAGCCGCAACTGGCCGCGCGCAAGACATTGCCCACGCTGTGGCTGCGCGCCGACAGCCTGCTGGCACCGGGGGGCGCGGTGACGCTGTGCGCCGCCGACACGCCGGGGGCGCGCGAGATCGTCGCGCTCGGCCCGCTGATGCGCGGCATGCGCGCACAGGTGCTGGACGACGACGGCGTGGCGTTGCCACCTGGCCACCTCGGGCATCTGCAACTGGCCGGGCCCAACGTCAGCGCTGGCTATTTTGGCCAGCCGGACCGCGATTGGGTGACCACCGGCGACCTGGGTTTCGTCCACGACGATTGCCTGTATCTGACCGGGCGCGCCAAGGACGTGGTGTTCGTCAACGGCCGCAACCATTTTGCCAACGACCTGGAAACCGCGCTGACGCGTGAGCTGGGCTGGCCCGCCAACCAGATCGCCGTGGTGGGCGCCACCGATCCCGCCACCCGCCGCGAGCGCGTGGTCGTGTTCTTCCGCCAGAGCGCCAGGGCACAGGCCGATGCCGAAGCCGCGCCGCTGCGCGCCGCGCTGGAACGCCTGCTGGCCTACCCGGTGGCTGGCGCCGTCGGCCTGGCTGCGCTACCCAAGACACCCAGCGGCAAGATCCGCCGCTTCGCCTTGCGCCAGGCATTGGAGCACGGCGAGTTCGATGCCGTGCTGGCCGAGGACGTCGCCACCGCGTGCCGCGCGCTGTCGGCCGCCGAATGTGCATTGCTGGACGACGTGCGCGCGCTGCTGCCCGCATTGCCGGCCGAGATCGACCCCGAGCTGTCGCTGGCCCGTCACGGGCTGGATTCGGTGGGCTTCATGCAACTGGCGTTCCGTCTGGGCGAACGGTTGGGTCGTGCGCTACCGCTGGCCGAACTGCTGCGCGCCGGCTCGCTGGCCGGCATCGCTCGCTGGCTGGAGGCGGACGTCGGGGCGCCTGCCTTCGCCGTGCCGATCGAGGCGCCGCGCGTACCGCTCACCGCGCGGCAACGCATGCTCTGGACGGCGTGGCTGTTGCAGCCCGACGCCGCTACCTACCACGAAAGCTATTGGCTGCGCCTGAACGGCGGGATCGACGCCAGTGCGTGGCTGGCCGCCGCGCGCCGCGTCGTCGCCGGGTACGCCATGCTCAACGCCGTGGTGGACGATCGCGCCGAGCCCGCGCTTGCTCATGCGCCGTTGGCCGCCGACATCGCCTGCCTGACGCTGGACGCCGCCGCCGCGCAAGCGGCGCTGGACGAACTCGGCCGCCGCCCCTTCGATCTGCGGCGCGGCCCACTGCTGCGGTTGCGGCTGATCGAATGCGGCGACCAACACCTGCTGGGTGTGACTGCGCACCACCTCATCGTCGATGGCTGGAGCCTGCATCAACTGATTTCGCAGATCCTGGCCGTTGCCACGGGGGCTGACGCGCCCGTGCCCGAGAATGGCTTGTGGTTGCTGGAAGATGCCGCCGTCATCGGCGACTGGCCGGCGCGCCTGGCGGCGGCCGAGCCGGTGCAACTGCCGAGTGACCGGCCGCGCGCCGCGCCCGGGGCGGTCGGTGATTGCCTGAGCGTACCGCCGGCCGCCACGTCGCAGGCGGTGCGCGATTACGCGCAGCGCCACGGCGGCAGCGAATTCGCCGTACTGGCCGCATCGCTGGCGGTGGTGCTCGGCCGGTTGGCGCAGGTGGAAACGCCGTTGCTGGGCACGGTCGCCAGCGGGCGGCATCACCCGGCGTCGGCGCAGCGCATCGGCTATTTCGCCACCACGCTGCCGCTGATCGTGCCATTGCGCACCGGCCAGGATTTCGCCGCGCTGGTGGCGGAACTGGATCGCCAGCGTCCGGCGTTGCTGGGCGGGCAGGTGCCCGACCTGGCCACGCTGGCCGCTGGCGCCGGCGTATCGGCCGATGCTGTGCGTGTGGTCTACGTGCACCAGAACATGCCCGCGCTGGCGTTGCCGGCGGGCATCGACTGCGTGGCGCACGGGCAGCAACGCGCCGATGCGCGTGTCGATCTCACCGTGAGCAGCCAGTGGCGCGACGGCGAGCTGGCGCTGAACTGGGAGTACGACAGCGCGCGTTTTTCCGCCGCGCAGATCGCGGGCTATGCCGAGCTGCATCGCTATGCGCTGTTGCAACTGCTCGGCGCGCCGCAACGACCGCTGGCCGACCTGGACCTGCTGTCGCCGGCGCAACGCGCGTTGTGGCGGCCTTACCAGGACACGCGCCAGCCGGTGGATCATGCGCGCAACGCCGTCGCACGCTTCGAGGCCACCGCCGCCGCGATGCCGGGCCGGACGGCGCTGTCGGACGAACACGCGGAATACCGCTACGGCGCGCTGCGCGAAAAAGTGGATGCGCTGTGCTGGCTATTGCAGGCGCGCGGTGTCCATGCGGGCGATCGCATCGGGCTCTTCACCGCGCGCTCGGCGGATTACCCCATCGCGCTGCTGGCCGTGCTGAAGCTGGGGTTGGTGGCGGTGCCGCTGGACCCGGCCTTGCCCGCCGCACGCCTGGGCGCCATCGTCGAGGACAGCGCGCCCGCGCTGTTGCTGGTCACGCCCGGCATGACGCCGGCGGTGACGGTTCCGACGCTGGCATTCACCGCCGCCACGCTGCGCAGCGATCGGCCGCATCCGGGCCACCCGACCACGCCCGACGATGCCGCCTACCTGATCTTCACCTCCGGCTCCACCGGGCGGCCCAAGGGCGTGCTCGGCACCCAGCGCTGCCTGACCAACCTGATCGACTGGGTGGCGCGCGCCTTCGACTACCGAGCGGGCGAGACGATGTGCCAGTTCGCGCCATTCTCGTTCGACGTATCGCTGGCCGAGATCCTGCCCAGCCTGTGTGCCGGCCTGCATCTGCATGTACTGTCGGACGAGCGCCGCGCCTCGCCGCTGCGCTACCTGGACACCCTGCGCGAGCGCGACGTGCGCATCGCCACCGTCACGCCGGCCTACCTGGCGGTGCTGAACGAAGTGCCCGACGCCTGCCGCGATGGCATGGGCTCGCTGCGGCTGCTGATCCTGGGCGGCGAGGCACTGCGCAGCGACGAAGTGCGCCGCCTGCGCGAGCATAGCCCGCAGGTGAACGTGATGAACGTCTACGGCCCCACTGAGACCACGGTGCTGTCCACCGCGTTGCCGGTACCGGCGCAGCTCGACGCGCGGCCGTGGCAACCGCTGGGGTTGCCCATCGCCAATACCGAAGTCTGGGTGTTGGATGACGCCGGCCGTGTCTGCCCGGCCAGCGTGCCCGGCACGCTGCATATCGGCGGCGACGGCCTCAGCGCCGGCTACTGGTGCGATTCGGCGCGCACGGCGGCGGCCTTCGTCCTGCGCGATCCGGATGGCGCTGGCCCCCGGCCGTTCTACGACACCGGCGACGTGGCGCGGCTGGCGCCGGATGGGCAACTGGATTTCGTCGGCCGCGCCGACAACCAGATCAAGCTGCGCGGCTTCCGCATTGAGCTGGGCGAGATCGAAACCGCGCTGGAGCGCCTGCCGGGCATCGAGCGCGCCGTGGTCAAGGCGCATGCCCGCGATGGCCAGGAGCGCGTGCTGGTGGCGTGGTACACCGGTGTGCCACAGCCACGCGCCGAGCTGGATCGCGCGCTGTGCGCCTGCCTGCCGGCCTATATGGTGCCGTCGCTGTACCAGCACCTGGCGGAGCTGCCGCTCAGCGCCAACCGCAAGGTGGACCGCAACCGCCTGCCGGAGCCGGATTGGGCCGAGGCCGGCGTTGCCGGTGACGGCGCACCGCCACGCGGCGACACCGAAACCGCGCTGGCCGCAATCTGGGCCGAACTGCTGGGTGTGCGCCCGGCCGACCGCGACGCGCATTTCTTCCTGCTCGGCGGCAGCTCGCTCGCCGCCGCGCGGCTGGTGAACCGGGTACGCGACCATTTCGGCCGCCGCCTGGCGCTGCCCGCCGTGCTGCAACACCCCACGTTGGCCGCGCTGGCCGCGCAGATCGATGCCGCACCGGCTGCCGACGACCTGGGGCCCCGCGCCGGGCTGGCGGTGGACGCGCGTTGCGGTCCCGCCACCGATGCGCAGGCACGGATGTACTTCCTCGACCGCGCCCACCCCGGCAGCGCCCTGAACAACATGCCGCTGACGCTGGCGCTCGACGCCGCGCCGGATGCGGCCCGGCTGGCGACTGCCTGGGATGCGCTGGTCGCGCGCCACCCCCTGTTGCGGGCGCGCTTTGCGCTGGATGGCGACGGGCTATCGCTGCGGCTGGACGCGCCGGCACCGACGCTGGAACGGTTGGTCGCCGACGATGCCGCCGCCGAACAGGCATTGCACGACTTCCACCGCCGCGCCTTCGCGCTGGATACCGGTCCGCTGTGGCGCTGCGCGGTGGCCGGGGCGAACGGGCGGTACTGGCTGGCGCTGTCGGTGCATCACGCGGTGGCCGACGGTGTGACGCTGATACGCATGCTGGGCGAACTGGATGCGCTGTATCGCGGCGAAACGCTGCCGCGGGCCGACGCGGTCTCCTACCTGGATTATGCGGCCTGGCAACGCGAGCGGCTGGCGGGCGACTACGGCGTGCAGGCGGCGGCGTTCTGGCGTGAGCCGGCGCGGTTCGCTCCGCCATTGCCGCTGCCGGCGCATGCCGCCGAAGCGGGGCCGGGGCGGCAGACGATGGTGGCGCTGGATGCCGTGCGCAGCGCCCGGCTGGACGCGCTGTGCGCCCGCCACGGCGTCAGCCCCTTCGTATTGGGCCTGGGTTTGTTCTCGCTGGCGCTGGGGCAGCGCTGCGGCAGCGAGCGCTTTGCCGTGGGCATCACCTTCGCCGGCCGCGCGCACGCCGCCGTGGAGCAGATGCCGGGCCTGTTCGTGAACACGCTGCCGCTGGCGTTCGACTGGTCGCCGGCCGAGCGGCTGCCGGCGCTGTTGCAGCGCCTGCGCGAGCGGCTGATGCGGATGCAGGCGTTCGAGGATTACCCGCTTAACCGCGCGATGGCGGCACAGGGCACGCAGACGCTGCCGTTCAACGTGCTGTTCAACGAAGAGGTGCTGCCGGCCCGCCTGCGCTTCGGCGACGCGCCGGCCACGCTGGCACCCATCGGCACCGGCACGGCCAAGTTTCCACTGGTGATCTCGTTCCTGTTCGACGGCGCCGGCTGGCGCTGGCGCATGGAATCGCCGGTTGCCGGCCTGCCGCAGTCGTGGCTGGACGGCCTGCTGGCCGATGTGACGCAACGGGTGGATGCGCTGGATGGCCTGGGCGACGACGCGACGCTGGGCGATCTGGCCATGGCGGATGGCGATCTGCTCGCGCTTTTGGCAACGAACTGAACCGGACGAAACCAACATGGATCTGCAACAAGTAGTGATCGACCTGTTCCAGGAACAGCGCATCGACAAGGCCACCGCCTACCGGCTGCTGGCCGAATGCAGGAAGGCCACGCCTATCGAACCGGTGGCGGAACGGCTGGTGGCCACCGCCCGCCTGCCCGACGCGGGCGGCGACGATATCGCGGCGCTGGTCGCGTGGCTGTTGCTGCTGCAACTGGTGACCGGCAAGTCGGAGCTGGCGTGCGACCACGTCGACCCCGCTGGCGCTGTCGCACTGCGGGTGAGCCTGGATGGGCTGGATGCGGCACAACTGCGCGACGAGCTGGCGACGCAACTGGCACGCGGCGAGGCGCCTGCCGAGGCGGCGCCGTATGCGTGGGTGTCGGCCGATGCCGGCGATACCGCGTCGCGCCTGGTGCGCGCCACGGTGCGCCGGGACGATGGCTGGCGCGTTGAGATCGATGCCGCGCCCGAGCTCGAGGGCGCCACCCGCCACGCCGACTGGCCCGACACGCTGGCGCAGCTTCATCGCGCGCTGGTGGCGCGGCCCGATGCGCCGCTCCATGCGCTGGACAAGCTGCCGACGCGGCATCGCCGCCTGCTGGCCGACTACAACGCGACAGCGATGTACCTGCCGCCGCAACGCACGTTGCCGGCACTGCTGGCGCCGGTGATCGAGCTGGAACACGACGCGGTGGCGGTCGAGACCAGCGCCGGGCGGCTGGACTATGCGCAATACCGCGAGCACGCCTACCGGCTGGCGCACCGCCTGCGCCGGCTGGATGTGGCGCGCAACGAGCGGGTGGCGGTGGTGCTGCGGCGCGGCTGCCTGATGCCGCCGTCGCTGTTCGGCGTGGTCTGTTCCGGTGGTGCCTATGTGCCGCTGGAGCCGGATCTGCCCGCCGACCGGCTGGCCGGCATCCTGGCCGACACCGGCGCGCGCGTGCTGGTGACCGATGCCGATACGCTGCACCAGGGCATCTTGCCGCTGGCCGGTTCGAACATTGCCCACGTGGTCTGCGTCGATGCGTGGCCGCGTCGCCACTACCAGGGCGTGCCGGTGTCGGACGCCGCCGCGCTGGCCACCGAGCCGGCCAGCGTGCCGCGCCCGGTGAACCGGCCGGAAGACCTGTGCTACGTGATCTACACCTCCGGCTCCACCGGCAAGCCCAAGGGCGTGATGATCAGCCACCTGAACATCGTCAACACGCTGATCGGCGTGAACAATGTGTTCAACGTCGGGGGCGACGATCGCATCCTGTGCTTTTCGTCCTACGGTTTCGACTTGTCGGTGTGGGACTTCTTCGGCGCGGCACTGGCCGGTGCCTGCGTGTTCGTGCCCACCAAGGCTGAAACGCGCGATCCGGCCGCGCTGTTGCGCATCCTGCGCGAGTACGGCATCACCGTCTGGGATTCGGTGCCCACCGGCATGAGCCAGTTGCTGTTGCCGCTGGCCGGGAACGCGGACCTGGCCACGCAGGTGGAGACGCTACGGCTGGCGATGCTGAGCGGGGAGTTCATCCCGCTGGCACTGCCCGCCGACATCCGCCGTGCGTTTCCCAATTGCCGCGTCGCCAGCCTGGGCGGCGCCACCGAAGGCACGGTGTGGTCGATCTACCACTACCCGGTGGATGTGGTGGACCCGCGCTGGAAGAGCATTCCCTACGGCCGGCCGTTGCCGAACCAGCGCTTCTACGTGCTGAACGACGACCTGCAACCATGCGCCATCGGTGAGAAGGGCATGCTCTACATCGGTGGTCTGGGCGTGGGGCAGGGGTATTTCGGCGACGCCGAGCGTAGTGCGCGCGCCTTTATCGCCGCGCCATGGCCGAACGAACCGGGTGGGCGCATCTACCGCACCGGCGACCTGGGCGTGATGCGTGCCGATGGCGTGATCGAGATCGCCGGCCGCGCCGACCAGCAGGTGAAGATCAGGGGCTTTCGCGTGGAGCTGGGCGAGGTGGAAAGCCAGCTCAACCAGTTGCCGGGTATCGACCAGGCGGCGGTGATCGTGCGCCAGGAGGCCGACGCCCCGCCCCGGCTGGTGGCGTTCTACGTGAGCCGCCAGGGCGAAATCGCCGCCGACGCGCTACGGCGCCAATTGTCGGCACACCTGCCCGATTACATGATCCCCGCGCAGTTCGCGCATCTGAACCATCCACCGGTGGGCGCCACCGGCAAGCTGGACCGCAAGGCGCTGGCGGCGCTGCGACCGGGCGGCGACGGCGGCCGCGAAGGCATGGGGCTGGACTACGTGGCGCCGCAGGACGACACCGAGCGCCGGCTGGCCGAGGAACTGGCACGCATCATCCGCCTGGAGCGGGTGGGCGTGGACGACGACTTCTTCCTGATCGGGGGCGATTCGCTGCTGGCGTTGCAATACCTGTCGGTCCTGGCGCAACTGGGCTTCGCCGCCAGCCCGCTCGACCTGCAACGCGGCCGCACCATCCGGGGCGTGTTGGCGCGGGTGCGGCGGCTGGACGAATCGGATGCCGCCAGCGACGACGCGCCGGTGGCGCCGGGGCCGATGGGGCGCAAGTTCCTGGAGCGGATGCCGCTGACCGATCGCCAGCACTGGAACCAGTCGCTCGTCATCCGCTTCGATCACCTGCCGCCACCGGTGCGCTTGCAGGCGGCGCTGCAAAGGGTGATCGACCACCATCCGCTACTGCGCGCGCGGCTGGTCGGCGACGAATTGCTGGTCGCGCCGCGCGGCGCGGCTGCCGCGCTGCCCTTGATCGACCTGTCGCGCCAGCCGTTGTGGCGCCGCACCGCCACGTATCGCGCGCAGGTGGAGGCGCTGCAACGCGCGATCCGCTATGACGACGGCCAGCCGTGCCGCGCCGTGCTGATCCGCCTGCGGCCGGATGACGTACGGCTGGTGTGGGTGGCGCACCACCTGATGGTCGATGCGCATTGCTGGCGCGTGATGGTCGAGGATCTGGCCGCCGCATTCCGCGAGCCGGATGCCAGCCTGCTGCGCGCCACGCCATATGCCGCGCACGTGGCGCACGTGGCGGCGCAGACCGAGGCTGCCTGCGATGAACTGGTCACACGTCCGCCGCTGTTGCCGATGGCGCTGCCCGGCAAGGCGTCCGGCCAGCCCGGCCGCGAGCGCGATGCCGCGCTGCTGCCGCTGGCATTGTCGGTGGCCGAAACGCGGCGCGTGTTCCAGTGCCTGCGTCACCCCGGCGCGCCGGCGCTGCACCTGCTGTTGCTGTCCGCATTGTCGGGCGCGCTGAAGGATTGGACCGGCGAGGCCGAGGTGCGCTTCGACGTGGTGTCCAACGGCCGCGAGGTGGACCCGGCCAGCGATCTGTCGCGCACCGTCGGCTGGTTCGCCACGCACAACCCCTACGCCGCGACGGTGGCCGACGATGCGGGTGCATTGCTGGCCGGTACCGCTGTCGCCTGGCGCGCGCACCAGGCGCAGGCGCGTTATTTCGTCGCCGCCTGCAACGCGGCGCGGTCGCGCCCGGATCACCCCTACGCCGGGTATCGCGACCAGGCGCTGCTTTACAACTACCTCGGCGTGTTCGACAGCCTGGACCTGCCCGAAGGCTGGCAGGTGCTGGGCAGTGCCGGCAATGACCGGGGCGGCGACAACCTGCGCACCCACGCGCTGGAACTGGATGCGCTGGTGGCCGGTGGCCGCCTGCGGCTGGGGCTGCGTCACGACGCCGCGTTGCCGCGTCGCCATGCGCGCCGTTTGCTGCGGTTGTTCCGCGGCCGGCTGCTGGCGTTGACGGCGCACCTCGAAGGTACTGGAAACCTGCCGTGATTGGCAGAGCACATCGAGCCCCCGGCAAAGCCGGGTGCGAATGGATGGTGGCGTGCTGGTAACGGCGCTACTTGTTTCAACCCACTCCCCCCGCCCTCGCCGCCGCGAGGGAGCCTCGCAGGCTCGGGGTTTTGAATCGGTGGCTTTGTCCGATTCCTTCATTGCTTCACAGCTTTTTTGAGGAAACACAGATGACCCGAACCAACGAAACGCGCCAGCCCCCGGTGGGCCAGGCGGAGCCGCGCCCGGGCATGTCGCGCCCCGCGGTGGTTGTCCATGGCGTCCACAAGTCGTACCGCAGCGGCACGCTGGATACGCCGGTGCTGCGCGGTGTCGATCTGGTGATCGAGACCGACCAGCTTTCGGTACTGAGCGGGCCGTCCGGCAGTGGCAAGACGACGCTGCTCAACCTGATCGGTTGCATCGACCGGCCGGACCGGGGCGACCTGACCGTGCTGGGGCGGCAGGTGGGCGCGCTGAACGACAATCAGCTCAGCGATTTTCGCCGCGACCACATCGGCTTTGTCTTCCAGAACTTCAACCTGCTTCCGGTGCTGACCGCATATGAGAACGTCGAGTATCCGCTGCTGCTGGCGGGCGTACCCACCGACGAGCGCAAGCGGCGCGTGAAGGCGGCGCTGGACCAGGTGGGGCTGGCGGCGCAACTGCGGCATTACCCCAGCCAGCTCAGCGGCGGCCAGCGCCAGCGCGTTGCCATCGCCCGTGCTTTCGTCAAGGCGCCGGCGCTGATCCTGGCCGACGAGCCCACCGCCAATCTGGATTCGGAGAATGGTGCCGCCATCGTGGCGCTGATGCGCACGCTGCAACGCCAGCACAACGTGGCGTTCGTCATCTCGTCGCACGACCCGCAACTGAAGGCGCATGCCGACCGGGTCTATCCGATCCGCGACGGCCGGCTGCTGCCGCCCGAAGCGACCCCCGTTCGCGCCGAAATCGCTGCGCCCAGCCTCGTTTGATTCTTTAAGGAATTAGCCATCATGTTTTCCCTGAATTCGCTGGCGCTGCCGCTGCGCAATGTGATGCGCAACCGACGCCGCACCCTCGTCACACTGATCACGCTGATCGTGGGCGAGATCGCGCTGCTGATTTTCGGCGGCTACGCCAACGCCGTGGTGGACGGCATGCAGACCGGCATCGTGCAGCAGATCGGCCATTTGCAGATCCAGCGCAAGAACTACTTCCTGCTCGGTACCGGCTCGCCTATGGACTACGGCATCGCCGATTACCGCAAGGTGATCGCGGCGGTGGAGGCCGATCCGCAGCTCAAGAACATGGTCAAGGTGACCACGCCGCTGCTCCAGTTGCAGGGCATTGCCGGCGATTTCAATCGTGGCGTGTCGCGCACCGTGGCCGGCTATGGCTATGTGGCGGCCGACCAGAACCGCATGCGCGAATGGAACGAGTACCGCTTCCCGATCGAGCCGAAGAAGATCGCGTTGCCGGAAGGGCAGTCGGACGTGGTGTCGCTGGGTATCGGCGTGGCGCGCACGCTGCGGCTGTGCGATGCGCTGACCGTGCCCAATTGCCCCAAGGGCGAGGTGGCGGACAAGAATCCGGGCGGTAAGGCGATGCCGGACGATATCGGCGCGCTGACCGAACTGGAGGCCGCGTCGCCCAATCTGCCAGCCAGCGACGGCCAGCCCCGGCTGGATGTGCTGGCGGCCACCGCCAACGGTGCGCCCAATGTGATCAACGCGCGTGTCGCGGCGGCGGAAAGCCTGGGCGTAAAGGAAATCGACGACAGCTATATGGCAATGCCACTGGAGATGGCGCAGCAACTGGTCTACGGCCGCGATACGCCGCAGGTGACCTCCATCGTGCTGCAACTGCGCAGCACTGCCGATATCGACACTGTGCGGGCGCGGCTGACGCGGATCATCCAGGACCATGGCTGGGACCTGGAGGTACTGGACTACCGCACGCTGTTCCCGGCCTATGACCAGACGCGCGGGCTGTTCGCGTCCATCTTCGGCTTCATCCTGCTGTTGATCGGCACCATCGTGCTGTTCAGTGTGGCCAACACCATGAGTACGGTGGTGATGGAGCGCACGGTGGAGATCGGCACGTTGCGCTCGATGGGCATGCGCCGCGCCGGCATTGCCCGGCAGTTCCTCAGCGAGGGGCTGATCATCGGCACGCTGGGCACGGTGCTGGGCTGCGGCCTGGCGGTGCTGTGCGCGCTGGCGATCAACTCGGCCGGCTTCACCTGGACCCCGCCCAACTCAATCGAGAAGATCCCGCTGGTGGTGCACATGTTCAATACCCCGGACCTGATCGTCGGCTCGGTGGCGGCGCTGCTGCTGCTGGCCGCAATCTCCAGCCTGCTGCCGGCCTACCGCGCCGCGCGCATTCCTGTTGTGGAGGCTTTACGTCATGTGTAGGAACCGAATTGCTTTGGCTTTATTGATGGCCACCTGCGCACTGCCCGCCCTCGCCAACGTCAAGGTCGAGCAGATCCTGGCGGCGTCGGATGCGATCCGTAATCCGGCGGTGCCGTTCACCATCAACATCCAGCTCACCGAGTACCGCAACAAGAAAGTGGAGCAGGAGGGCTATCTGTCCACCTACGCCAAGATGAACCCGGAGCGCGGGCAGTACGACACGCTGGTGCGCATCGTCCAGCCGCCGCGCGATACCGGGAAGATGATGCTGAAGAACGGCAACGAGATCTGGTTCTACGATCCGGCCACCAAGGCAGGCATGCGCATTTCGCCGCAGCAGCGCTTGCTGGGGCAGGCGTCCAACGGCGACGTGGCGACGGTCAACCTGGCGCGCGATTACCGCGCCGAACTGGCCGGCGAGGAGACGGTGGCCGATGGCGAGCGCAAGCCGCGCAACAGCTACCGGCTGAAGCTCACCGCCAACAACGCCTCCGTGTCGTATCACGCCATCGACTACTGGGTGGAGCAGGGCACAAACCGGCCGATCAAGGCGGCATTCTTTTCCGAGTCGGGCCGCCTGCTGAAGACCGCCTATTACCGGCGCTACGAAAGCCAGCTCGGCCAGGAGCGTCCGACCGAGACGGTGATCATCGACGGTGTGGACCCGCAGCGCGTGACGGTGATGCGCTACCTGAATTACCAGGCCAAGGACATCCCGGATGCCTGGCTGGAGCGTAGCGGCCTGGCGCAAGTCAAGGACTAGGGCGTGTCGTCACCTGTTTCACGGCAGCGCTAGGCCGCCACCGGCCCGGTGGCTTTTACAGATTGCCTTTCCCATTGAATTGGCCCGCGAGCCCCCTTCCAGGCGGCCCGCGTGGCCCCACCCTTGCCCAAAGGAACCCCCATGGATGCCAATTCCTTCATCGAATTCCTCAACAAGCCGTTCCGTGAACGCCTCGCCACGCACTACGCCTTCTATCAGGCCGAGCTGGAAAAGGGCTTCATGACCGGCCGCATGGGCGATGCGCCCGTCGACCGCCGCATGGCCTACAAGGATCTGTTCAGCGACACCTTCCGCGAAGTGCTGGTGTTCGGCTCCAACAGCTATCTCAACCTGGGCAACCATCCCTACGTGCTGGACCGCGTGTGCGACGCGGTGCGCCAGTACGGCACCGGTACTGGCGGCTCGCCCGCGTTCTCTGGCTATACCCGCCAGCACCGCGACCTGGAGCAGCGCCTGGCGGCGCTGGCCGGACACGAGGACGCGCTGCTGCTGCCGTCCGGCTACATGGCCAACCTGTGCTGGGTGAACGGGCTGATGACGCGGCAGGACATCCTGCTCTACGACAAGCACAGCCACGCCAGCGTGATCAACGCGATCAAGATGACCGGGGTGCAGTTCTTCCCGTATGACCCGGACAACCTGCCGGCGCTGGAAAAGCTGATTGCCGAGCTGCGCGCACGGCCGGGTAGCCCGCAACTATTTGCCACCGTGGAAGGCGTGCGTTCCACCGACGGCAGCGTGATCCAGCTCCGCACGCTGCTCGACCTGTGCAAATGCAACGACATCTTCGTGATCCTGGACGACGCCCACGGTCTGGGGGTGCTGGGCGAGCGCGGCTGGGGCACGCTGGAACACCTGGACCTGCTGGGCCAGGTGGACATGCGCATGTCCACCTGCAGCAAGGCGCTGGGCGCACAGGGCGCCTGGGTATCGGGCAGCCGCGAGGCGATCTTCTACCTGCGCTCCTACGCCAAGCCATATGTCTTCACCACGGCGCTGGCGCAAACCACCGTCGCCACCATCTCCGCCGCGCTGGACGTGATGGAGCGCGAACCGGAACGCCGCCGCGCCGTGCATGCCAACCGTCGCTACCTGACGCAACAACTGCGCACCGCCGGCTTTACCGTGGGCGATTCCGACACAGGCATCGTGCCGGTCTATCTGCCCGATGGCGTGGCGGGTCGCTTCAACCGCGCGCTCTACGAACAGGGACTGTTCGTCAACGTGATGGAATACCCGATGGTGGCGCCGGGTGCCGAACGGTTGCGCTTCTCGCTGATGGCGCAGCACACGCGCGACGACATCGACCGTGCGGTGGCCATCGTGACGGAAACCGCCAGGGCGTTCGGGCTGGTGCTGGCGCAGCCAACGGCGGCGCGTGGCGAGCCGGTTGCGGCGTGAGGCCCCGATGAGCGCGATACAGGAAGCGCCCGAGCAGGTTTCGGCATTGCTGGACGATTTTCTCCAGCAGGTGCCGCCCGATCTCGACGGCAGGGTGGACAGCCTGGAGACGCTGCGGCGGCTGGGGCTGGCCGATGACGGCGCGGCACCATGCTGGGAGACGCTGCTGCCGGGCGAGTGGTTCGCGCTGTTGCGTGGCCTGGGCTGCCGCGCCCCGGCACTGGCTTCGGCATTGCTGGCGTTGCGCTGGGCGACGTCGTGCGCGGCCGAGGCGGTGAGCCCGGATGCGCCCGACGCGCCCGAGGCCGAGTGCCATCTGCTGCTGCCGGCTCCCCCAGCGCAGGCGCCGGCCTGGCGTTTCGTGGCGCATGGCTGGATCGGCCAGGCGTCGACCGGTGCGCTGACCGGCCTGGCGCAGATGGGCGGCTTGTACGGCGTACGCGTCGCGGCGCACCGCGTGACGTGGTTGCGTCCGCAAACCCAGGCAGAAGCGCGCGCACGATTTTGCGATCTGCTGGCCCTCAACGGCGGCATCCTGTGGCGGCTGCTGGATCGCACGGTGGAACACGTGACGGAGCGCCCGCTGTTCGGGCGTTGTCTGATCGACTTCCCCGCCATCCAGTTACGCCTGTCGGCGTTGCAGTTGCGGGTACTGGCGGCGGAGGAAGTGGCCGAACTGCTGGCGCGGCAACCATCGGGCGCGTTGCGCGCGCAGTGGTGGCGCGAACTGAACGCGATCCGTATCGAGGCCCAGCAGCTTTGTGGCGGTACCGGCTATATGCGCGAGTCGGCATTTGCCCAGACGTTGCGCTGGCATGAGTGGGGCGAACTGCTGTTACGCCAGTGTGCGCATGCAGAGCAGGGCGGGCCCGCCGGCGAGGTGATGCACGCGGCGTTGCGCGAGCGGGTGCGGCGCCGGCTGGCGCAGTCCTGCGGCCCGGACGCTGGGCTGGCCACGCGCTGGATGCCGGCGTGAGCGGGAAGGGGCTGGCACCCCAGGGAAGGGAGAAGAGGGAAGGGGCAATGGCAGGTCAAAAGCCACCCGGCTGGCGCTGCGGCCCGGCTTTTACCCTTCCCCCTTCCCCGCCAAACCCTTCCCACCAGAACAGGAGCAGTACCCCATGCATGTCACCCCGGATAACAACGTGGCGCCCGGTATCTGGCTGGGCCATGTGGCGACGCTGGATGCGCTGGTGCGACGCGCGGCGGAACGGGCGGTGCTGCCGACGCACGAGCTGGCGACGGCGGCGCGTTATCGCACTCCGCAGAGTGCACTACAGTTTCTGGCGGGGCGCTTGCTGGCGCGACAGGCGTTGAGCGCGGTCAGTGGTTGCCGTGCGGGCGCGTTGCACTTCGAGCCCGATGCCCATGGCAAGCCCACGGCCTGGCTGGATGGCGCACCGCTGCCCTGGCACTTCAATCTGTCGCACAGTCACGGGCTGGTAGCCTGCGGCGTTGCCGCGCAGCCGATCGGCATCGACCTGGAACCACATCGGCGCGCGCTGGCGCACCATGCTATCGCGGCTTCGTATTTTTCGGTGCCCGAGGCGGACTGGATCGCCGCTGCGCCGGCCCGTGGGCTACGGCGCTTCACGGCATTGTGGACCTTGAAGGAAGCCTTTCTCAAAGCGACGGGCACCGGGTTGTCGGCGCCGTTGAACGAGGTGGCGCTGAGCGACTTCCGCCCCGGGCATTGCGCGGCCAGCAGCCCGGCCACCACGCCGGAACGCTGGCACTGCCGCATCGCCAGCCTGCCGCAAGGCTTCTGGCTGGCTACCTGCCAGCCGCAGGCATTCGCGCGGCCGACGGTGCGGTGGGTGGGGAACCAAGGCTGAACGGTGACGACTCAGGCCAGCGCGGGTGCGCCGTGCGTCATCAGGCTGGCTGCCCGGTGCAGGGTCGGCCTGATGTCGAAACGACCGTACGGGTAGGTGGACGGGGTACGGACGCTGGTGATGCGGTGCTCGGGGACGGGAATGGAGCAGGCAAAGATCGGCGAGCCGTCCACGCGGATCGGCGGGCCGATGCGATGGGCGCGGAACCCTGCCTTGCGCAGCAGGCGCTCCACCCCGAGCGGCGACACGGAGACGATGCGCCGCGCGCCGCGTGCGCCGGCACACGCCAGCGCGGCATTCAGCAGTTCGATGGCGACCGGGGACGATACCTGGCTCAGCGGCGAACAGTCGGGCTGATCGAAATCCATCGCGGCGAAGCGGGATAGCTCCCATACCTCGGGTGAGGCGGGCGCCGGCATGGCGTTGAGCAGTTCCGGGAAGACTTCCGCCAGCAGATAAGGGCGGGTGGTGGGCAGCAGCCGCGCCGTGCCGACGACGTTACCTTCGTCGTTGCGCGCCAGGACGTACAGCGTGTCTTCGCGGTCGAACTGGTCGTATTCCAGCGCGTTCTCGCACGGCAGGTTCCAACCCAGTTTTTCGATGAAGACCCGATGGCGATAGCGCGCCATCTCGGTCATGAGACCCGACTTCAAGTCGGTGGCAGTGCCTACGATGAAGTTCACCTCGACCCCTTTGAAGATGAAAGAGAACGAGGTGGATTAAACGACTGTATGAGGTTTTCTTGCGACTACCATATCTGGTAGTTAAGGCTGGCTTACGAAAAAACGGCATTGCAACGCCGTTTTGTCAGCCACCGTGGGTCAGTTGTAGCAGTCGTTGATGACGGCGGGAACCAGCTCTTTCCACGGCAGGGAGTCGGCCACCATCGCCAGCGCTTCCAGGTTGCGCTCCCACGACGCCACGTTGCCGCCTTCGTTGATCAGGCAGACATTGCTGCGCACTTCGCCCACGCGCAGCAGGGCGGAACCACGGAATACCGGGCGGATGCACCAGTCCCAGCCCAGCGAAACCGCGGGTTGCGACGTGCTCACCCACTCGGTGTAGCCCGAGATATAGGTCATGCCACCACAGACGCCATGCTCGGTCGCGCCCTCGTGATCCAGGCCCGAAAGCAGGTGCTGCAACCGCAGCGACAGCAGTTCGTCGATGGACAGATGAATGAGGCCGTCCTCGGAAGTTTTCATTTGATCTTGGCGGAAAAGTTGACGGTGCATACCGTGATCAGGCGGAAATCATATCCATTTCCAAATGCCGGATGAAAGATGGCGATGCCCCTAAATGACAAATATTCATAAGGGCGCCATTCGCAACCGCTGAATGGCATGGGTCCCGCTTGTCGCGAAAAGTTTCGGCACGCTGGTCATGCGGCGGGCGAAGCCGGCCGGAGGGCGGGTTTTGCGCCGCTGGTCCGGTCAGGGTGGCCGACGCCGGGGCTTAATGGATTTCAAATGGAGAAATACCCTGTTCGCATGATTTCGCGGCGCAGCCGATTACGCTAGATTGTCGGCGCCTCTTCCCCGGCTGAACCCGTGAATCCATTCCGCCTGCCCGATACGGGCGCCCTGCTGATGTTGTCCATGCTGCTGCATGCCACGCTTGCGGGAATGATGTTGCTGATCTGGCGCACGCGACGCGTGTTCGCCGGCTTCGGCATCTGGGTGGTCGCCGATCTGGCGGCGGCGGTCGGGCTTTTCCTTGTGCTGCTGGCGCAGACCGGGTGGGCCGGTCGCTTACCGGTGCTGCTCGCCATGCCGCTGATCCTGGCGGCGCCGCTCTGCGTGGAGTGGGGCCTGCGTTCCGCGCTGGGTTATCAGCCACGACGTGCGCTGCCGGCGATGGCGATCCATTACGTGCTGGCCTACCTGGGCTGGCTGGTGGTGGTGCTGGGGGAGCTGGGTGCCGGCTGGCGGGTGTTCGCGTTCAGTATGGCGCTCGCGTCGCTGTGTCTGCGGGTGATCTCGCTACTGCTGACCGACCGCCAGGCGCGGCGCAACGTGGCGCTGGGGATGATTGCCTATGCGCACCTGTTGTTTTGCGTGCTCAACGTGGTGCACGGCGTGAACGCGGTGTTGACGCTGGCGCCGGACGCCAGCCCGATCCGCGACGACCCGTGGTTTCCCTTCGTCATTCTGGCCACGGTGCTGGCGATGCTGGCGCGCGACATGAGCTTCCTGGTGTTCACGCACGAGCAGGTGGAGGGCGAACTGCGGCGCTCGCAGGTGGAGCTGGAGCGGCTGGCCAATGAGGATGTGCTCACTGGTCTGCCCAACCGGCGCTATTTCGAGGCCACCTTTCCCCGCTTGCAGGCACTGGCACTGCGCGCGGCCCAGCCGCAGACGCTGCTGGTGTTCGACGTGGACGACTTCAAGGCGGTGAACGACAGCCAGGGTCATCTCGGCGGCGACCGGGTGCTGTGCGCCGTGGCCCAGGCGGTGCGCGATACCTTGCGCGAAGGCGACCTCGCCACCCGGCTGGGAGGCGATGAGTTTGCACTGTTGCTCCATGATTGCTCCGAGGCGGGCGCCGAGATCGTGGCGGAACGGCTGAAACAGCACATTGCCCTGCATACCGGCATGCTGGAAATGCCGGTCACTGTCAGTATCGGTCATACGGCCGTGGCGCCATCCGAAGTGTTAACCGCTGCTTATCAACGCGCCGACGAAGCCAGCTACGTCAGCAAACGGAGCCGGCCCTGAAATCGGGGCGGTTGGTTTGCAAGACTTCTTTACATTCAACCCACTGCGTCCATGCAATCATGTCCTCACGGGCCATTCGAAGCCCGATGGGGGAATCAAATGAAGTTGTCACGTCAACTGGTACTCACCATGGGTGGCGCCTTCGGGTTGTTCGCGGTGGCCACGCTGATTTCCATCGGTGCGCAACTGAAGACCGCCGCGCAACTCGACGAGCTGATCGACCACTACCAGGCTGAGCTGATCGCCGTGAACGAGCTGGGCGACGCGGCGATGAAAAGCAGCACCGCGATTCGCAGCTTTTTCGTCGATCCGGCCAATCCCGCCGCGCAAAAGGTACTGGCCGCGCTGCCGGCCGAGTTCGATGCCGCGCGCGCCCGACTGACGCCGCTGGTGGCCAACGATGCCGAGGCACGGGAGCGGCTGGCGCGCATCGTGGCGCTGCGTGCGCTGCAACAGCGGATGCAGGCTGAGATTGCCCAGTACATCGATAACGGCCAGCTCGACGTGGCGCGCGAAAAGATCAATACCGAGGAAGCGGTACGGGCCTGGGCGCCGATGAGCGCGGAGCTGGATGCCTGGGCCGCTTCGGCCCGTGCCCGCATGCAGGCCAAGCGCGACGAACAGCAGGCAGCCAATCGCGCCGCGATCGGCATTGCGGCCACGCTGGCCGGGGTGGCGGTGGTGGCCGGCCTGCTGCTGGGGCGGCGACTGGTGCGAGCGGTAATGGGCCAGATCGGTGGCGAGCCGGCCGCTGCGCGTGCCGCGATGCAGGCATTGGCCGCCGGCGACCTGGCGCGGCCGGTGCCGCTGGCGAGGGGCGATCGCCATAGCCTGCTCGCCAATGTGGAAACGACGCGCGGCAGCCTGGCCGCGATGATCCGCGAATTGCGCGAGCACGCGGAGGACCTGGAGCGCGAAGCTGGTGGCATGAGCGGCACGGCGGAGCGTCTGTCGCATGGCGTACGCACCCAGACCGACGCCGCCGCTTCGATGGCGAGCGCCATCGAACAGATGAGCACATCGGTGAACCAGGTGGCCGGTAGCGCGCATGCGGCCAGCGAATTGGCGCAGACGGCGGGCGGGCGCGCCGCGTCCGGCAGCGCGGTGATCCTGGGCGTGGGCGGTGAGATCGACGACGTGGCGGCCACTATCCGGCGCGCGGCGGAGCGCATCGACGCGCTGGGCAGCGAGGCGGATCGCATCTCCAGCATTGTCGCGGTGATCCGCGAGATTGCCGACCAGACCAACCTGCTGGCGTTGAACGCCGCCATCGAGGCGGCGCGGGCCGGCGAATCGGGACGCGGATTCGCGGTGGTGGCCGACGAGGTGCGCAAGTTGGCCGAACGCACCGGGCAGGCCACCGGCGAGATCGGCACCATGATCGGCGGCACCCAGGCCAGCGCGCGCGAAGCGGTCCAGACCATGCAGACGGCGGTACGGCAGGTGGAGGCCGGTGTAGCCAATGCGCGCGCCGCGGGACAGGCGATCGGCGAGATCCATTCGGTCAACCGCGAACTGGAGAGTGTGGCGGGTGAGATTTCGGTGGCGCTGAAGGAGCAATCCGCCGCCAGTCAGGACATCGCGCGCAATGTCGAGCGCATCGTGCAGATGGCGCAGGCATCGAGCGAGTCGGCCGGTGCCAGCGAAGGCGCGGCGCGGCGGCTGGAAAGCGTGGCGCGTGGACTTAAAACCAACGTCGCGCGTTTTTCCCTGTAAGCTTGACGCCGTCGGGCCGGGCCGGGCGAGGCCATACGGCCGGGGCGGATGGGCGCGAATGCGCGCTGGATGAGGGCCGCCCGCCTTGTTGGTTGAAAAAATACATCGGTATTATCCGCGATGTGGCGTTGAAGCCGCGCCGCACGCTATGCTGTCGAAGCTCGCAGAGCCCGACTGAGTTGGTACAAACAAAATGGCTCGACAAGGAGAGGGGAACATGTCGAATCTTGCCGGCGTCAAGGTGATGGTGATCGACGACAGCAATACGATCCGCCGCAGCGCCGAAATCTTTCTCGGCCAGGCCGGATGTGAAGTCATCCTCGCCGAGGATGGATTCGATGCGCTGGCCAAGATCAGCGATCACCAGCCCGATCTGATCTTTGTCGATGTGATGATGCCGCGTCTGGACGGATACCAGACCTGCTCCCTGATCAAGAAGAACCCGCGTTACAAGTCCACCCCCGTTGTCATGCTGTCCTCCAAGGATGGCCTGTTCGACCGTGCCAGGGGGCGCATGGTGGGCTCGGACGAATACCTGACCAAACCCTTTACCAAGGACAGTCTGCTTGCCGCCGTGGGCGCCCACGTGCAGTCGGCCGCATAATGTTGTCCCGCGAATAAGCCCAATCCAGGAACCACACACCATGACCGTCAAGAAAGTGCTGATCGTCGACGATTCGCCCACCGAACGCCATTTTCTGGGTGAGCTGCTGACCAAGAACGGATTCCAGGTCGTTACCGCCGAATCGGGCGAGGAAGCCGTGGAAAAGGTCAAGGAGATCATGCCTGACCTGATCCTGATGGATGTGGTGATGCCCGGCATGAACGGCTTCCAGGCCACGCGCACCATCACGCGCGAAGAAGCCACCAAGCATATCCCCGTCATCATGTGCACCTCGAAGAACCAGGAAACCGACAAGGTGTGGGGCAAGCGCCAGGGCGCATCCGAATACGTGGTCAAGCCGGTCGATCCGCAGGAACTGCTGGCGAAGATCGCCGCGCTCTGAGTGCGGGCGGCATAACAACAACGGGGGAGCAGCGATGGCCAAGCGCATCAGTCTGCGCGAATACCAGGAAGGCGTGGTTGCGCGCCTGAAGACAGCCGCCGCCACCGCGCAGGTCGACGCCCGGCTGGGTGTGCGCATCGACCAGCGCAACTGGCTGCTCGACCTGGGCGACGTGGCCGAGGTGATGCCCGTCCCCGCCATCTCCGGCGTGCCACTGGCACGCCCCTGGTTTCGCGGCACTTCCAATATCCGGGGCAACCTCGTCAGTGTCTCGGATCTTGCCGTGTTCTTCGGTGGCGCACCGCTGGCCACCCACTCCGCCAATCGCCTGATCCTGTTGCACCCGCGCCACCTGCCGCACGCGGCGGTGCTGGTGGAACGCATGCTGGGGCTGAAGCACCTGGCGGACCTGACGCACGCCGGTGACGGCGGCGATACCCCATGGAGCGGCGCCGTCTATGACGACGCGGCCGGCACGCGCTGGCAGGTGCTCGACATTCCCAGACTGGCCAGCGAACCGGGGTTCCTACAGGCCGGACTCGATTAACCAACATCAATCGACAATACAACGAGAGATTCAGGCAGCACCGGGAGAGAGGAACAATGGCATTCAATCTGAAATCGCTGTTCGGCAGATCGGGCGGCACCGCGGCCAAGAGCAAGTACGACCCCCTCAAGACCACCTGGATCCTCGAGCGCATCCGCCTGCCGGATGCAGACGAGAACAAGCTGCTCAGACCGGTGCCTTTGGTCGGCCACCTGCCGGCGCGCCAACAGATGGCGCTGTTGCTGCTGGTGATGATCGGCTCGGTGTTCCTGTTCGCCCTGGTCGCCTTCCTCTCGTTCCAGTCCAGCGGCATCAACGCCGAACGGCGTTCCACCGCCACCGAGATGCAGATGCTTTCGCAACGGCTGGCGCGGGCATCCACGCAGGCGGTGCAGGGCTCCAAAGAAGGCTTCGCCGTGCTGGAAGCCGCCTACAAGCAGTTCGACGACAACCTCGGCAAGCTGCGCCAGCGCAGCCTGTTCAGCTGGCTGGCACACAACCCCGGCGAATTGCTCGACTCCGTGGAAAAGACCTGGGACACCAGCTACCGGCCCAACCCCAGCCGGCCCACCGTCGAAACCATCCTCAAGCAGAAGACCGCGCTGATCACCGTGGGCGACAGCGTGGCCGGTATCAACAACAACGACGCGCGCCTGCTGGAACTGACGCAGCAGTTCGCCACCATGCTGGCTGAGGGCGGCGGCAACATCCACGAACTCGATTACGCCAACCAGTTGTCGATGCTGAGCCAGCGGATGGCCAAGAATGCCAACGCCATGCTGGCCGGTGAACTGATCAACCCCGAGGTGGTGTTCCTGCTGGGCAAGGACGTGTCCACCTTCAAGGAAATCGTCGATGGCTTCGTCGACGGCAACGACAATCTGCAACTGCGCCCCGTGCCCAGCTCGGCGATGGTCGGGCAGCTCGAGGAAGTCCGCACGCTGTTCAAGGACTTCGAAACCGTGGTGGCGTCGTTCTCCAAGAACATGCAGCCGCTGGTGAACACCCGCTTGGCCAACCAATCCATCGTGCGCGATTCCGACAAGCTGCTGAAGGAAACCGAAGCGCTGGCCGGCGTGTACGAAGGTGCCGCCAGCAACGTTATCGTCACCGTGATCGAACTGGTGCTGATTGTGCTGGCGCTGGTGTCCCTGTACTACCTGGTGCACGTGTTCAACCAGGAATCGCTGCGTCGCCGCCTGGCGCTGGAAGGTGAGAACAAAAAGAACCAGGAGGCGATTTTGCGCCTGCTGAACGAAATGTCTGACCTGGCCGATGGTGACCTGACGGTACGCGCGCTGGTGACCGAGGACTTGACCGGTGCCATCGCGGACTCGATCAACTACACCATTGAAGAATTGCGGAACCTGATTATCGGGATCAACCGCGCGACCGAACAGGTGACGAACGCGACCGGTGAGGCGCAGGCCGTATCGGTGGAACTGCTGGCCGCCGCCGACCGCCAGTCGCAGGAGATCGTCGAGACCAACCAGACCGTTGAACAGATGGTGCGTTCGATCCAGGGCGTATCGCACAACGCCGTCGAATCCGCCAACGTGGCTCAGGCGTCGCTGGCCGCCGCCATCAAGGGCTCGGACGCGGTGCAGAACCAGATCAAGGGCATGGACGAAATCCGCGAGCAGATCCAGGAGACCGCCAAGCGGATCAAGCGGCTGGGTGAAAGCTCGCAGGAGATCGGCGAAATCGTGGAGCTGATCTCGGACATTACCGAACAGACCAACGTGCTGGCCTTGAACGCCGCCATCCAGGCGGCTGCCGCCGGCGAGGCCGGTCGCGGCTTCTCGGTCGTGGCCGAGGAAGTGCAGCGGCTGGCCGAGCGCTCCGGCGAGGCCACCAAGCAGATCGGCGCGATCGTGAAGACCATTCAGACCGACACCCACGACGCCGTGGCGGCCATGGAAGTCTCGACCCAGGGCGTGGTGGAAGGCGCCAAGCTGTCCGATGCCGCCGGCACCGCGCTGACGGAAATCCGCCGAATCACCGACGAACTGGCCCGCCTGATCGAATCGATCGCCCGCGAGACCGAAGACCAGACCACGCTGGCCGGCCGGGTGAACGGCTCGATGCGCGACATTCTCGCCATTACCGACCAGACCACGCGCGGCACCAAGCAGTCCGCCACCGTGGTGGGCCAGTTGTCCACGCTTGCGCAGGACCTGAAGTCCTCGGTGTCCGGCTTCAAGCTGGACTGACCCTGACTGCGCGACGAACGGGACACCAGTCGGTGTCCCGCCTCGCCGCAATGTGAATTCCTATTGGGATAGGCCCATGAGCGTGCATACCGAATTCGATCAGGGCTCGCTGGTATGGTTGAAAGGGGAGCTTGAACAGACGCTGTCCCGCGCCACCGAGTCGCTGCGTAAACAACAAACCGAGCCGGATGCGCCGCATCTGAAGCATGCGCAGACCCACCTGCACCAGGCCGTCGGCGCGCTGGAAATGGTGGAACTGGCGGGGCTGGCCCGCTTCTGTGAAGAAATTGAACAACTCGTCGCTGGCATGACGCGCGGCGATGTCGCTGGCGAGGCCGTGTCGCTGGCCATCGAAGCCGTGGCCGACGCCTGCAACTTCCTCGACCGCATTGCCGCTGGTGCGCCCAATGTGCCGCTGGTCCTGAGCGCGCGCTTTGCCGAGCTGGCCATGGCGCGCGGCGCCAATCCCAGCGGCGCCGAACTGTTCTTCCCGCAATTGTCCGAACTGTCGTTGCCGGGCGGCCTGCCGTCGCGCCCGATCTCGCCCGGCGAGTGGAACGACTTCGTGCGCCAGCAACGCCGCCGCTTCGAGGCCGGGCTGCTGCACTGGCTGCGCAACGGTGAAGCCGGTGCCGCCGTCAGCATGGCGCGCTCGCTGACCGAGCTGGCCGCGTCGCAAAGCGGCGGTGTCGTCCGCACCTTCTGGTGGACCGCCGCTGGTGTGCTCGACGCCATGGCACGTGCGCCACTGGCCTGCGACATCGATACCAAGCAGTTGCTGATGCGGTTGAACCTGCAACTACGCCGGCTGGCCGACGGCTCCGGCAAGGTGGCCGAACGCCTGTTCCGCGACCTGTTGTACGTGCTGGCTCATGTCGATGATCAACAGCATCTGGGTGGCCATCTGTCGCTGGGCTTCGGGCTGGAAAGCCTGCGGCCCGAGCAGTACGGCGATTCGCTCAGCCCCGAGGCCGAAGGCCGCCGTCGCGAGGCGCGCGCGCTGCGCGAAGAGCTGTCCACCGCCAAGGAACTGTGGAGCCGTGTCGCCGCCGGGCAGAGCGAGCGGATGCCCACGCTGGTGAACGAACTGAACCGGCTGGCCGAGCGCTCGCGCGAACTGCGCATCGACGGTCTGGATGGTCTGTGGCAAAGCGTGGCGCAAGCCTGCCAGCGGCTGAAGAATGGCCGGGTCGGTGAGAACGAAGCCCTGGAAATGGCCACAGCGCTGCTATTGGCCGACAACGCCCTTGCCATCTATCCCACTGTTGCCCCCGATTTCGCCGAACAGGCCGACGCCATGCAGCGCCGGCTGGCCGAGCCCGGTGCCGACGTGGCATTGCCGCAACTCGATGCCGTCAGCCGCGAAGCGCAGGAAAAGCTGCTGCTGGCGCAACTGGCGCAGGAGATGCGCAGCAACCTCCAGGTGATCGAAGAAGCGCTGGACGGTTACTTCCGCGATCCGACGCGCCACGCCGAACTGGGCAAGCTCGACAACTGCCTGCGCCAGTTGCAAGGCGCGCTGATGATGCTGGACCGCGCCGAGGCCGTGTTACTGCTGCAACTGTGTCAGCAGCGCATCCAGCAATATGCGTCGGGCGACGAGGCGCCGCCCTCGGCGGCGGAGCTGGAAGAATTGGCCGAAGGCCTGTCCAGCCTGGGTTTCTATGTCGATGCGCTGGAGCAGAGTCGCGAAGAAGCCGAAAAGCTGATCACGCCCGCGCTGGCAAGGTTGGCCGGCACGGCCGAGGAAGCCCCCGCGCCGGACGAACTGGCGGTGTCGCTCGAAGCCGAGCCGCCGATCGGCCCGGTGCCCGTCGAACCCGAACCGCAGCCCGAACCGCAGGCGCCGGCACGTCCGTTGCCGCAGTCGGATGCCGCCATCGACGCCGAGTTGCTCGAGGTCTATCTCGAAGAGGCTGTCGAAGTGCTGGCCACCGTATTGGCCAATCTCGATCTCTGCCGCGACACCCCGCACGACCGTGAAGCGCTCACCGTCATCCGCCGTGGCTTCCATACCCTGAAGGGCAGCGGCCGCATGGTCGGGCTGAACCACTTGGGCGAAGTGGCATGGGCGGTGGAGCAGGTGCTGAACAAATGCCTGCAAATGGAACAACCGGCCAGCACCGCGCTGCTGGATGTGGTGCAGGATGCGCATGCCGGCTTCACCCGCTGGGTGGAGCAACTGTCCGTCGAGGGCACTGCCCAGGTGGACGCCGACGAACTGGTCGCCCGGGCCGAGACGCTGCGCCATCAGATGGATCAACCGGTGGCCGCCATTGCGCCGGAAGACATCGAGGTCCAGGCGGACGACAACGGCGCGGATGCCGACGGCAGCGACGAAGTGCGCATCGGCGACGTGGTGGTATCGAACACGCTGTTCACCATCTTCCGCGACGAAGCCTCGTTCCATCGCGCCCGACTGCGTGATGGCCGCCAACACCTGGCCGCCGGTGAAACGCTGTCCTCCGACATCCTGTTGTCGGCGCATACGCTGGGTGGCATTGCTTCCACGGCCGGCTTCCGTCCGCTGGGTGAGCTGGCCTATGCGGTGGAACACGCGCTCCAGGAACTGGGTGATTCGGTGGTGGAGCACGGCGCGCCGGTGATCGCCGCCATCGATCGTATCGACAGCATGCTGGATGCGATTCTCGCGCTCACGCTGCCCGAAAGCCCGCAGGCGGAACTGGATGCGCTGCACGCATTGCACGACCGCGTGTTGCCCCTGCCGGACGCTGCGCCGGATGCCACGGCGGAATCGTTCGATTTCGACGACATCGACCTCACGCTCGATGCCGCCCCGGTGGTGGAGCCGGCCGCTGAAGCCCCGGCAGATACGATGTCGCTCGCCGAAGCGCCGCTCGATTTCGGCCTGCACGAACTGGCCGCGCCGGAGGCGGCGCCACCGGCCGCCACTGACACGGATCTTGCGTTCGACCTCGCCGATTTCGCGGCGGAACCGCCTGTCGCCGTGCCCGCCACACAACAGGAAGAAATCCTGGACGAAGCGCCGCTGGATTTCGGCTTGCACGAACTGGTGGCGGAAGCGGAAATCGACGTTGCCGGGCCGGAAGCACTGGCCGCGCCCGACGATGCGCAGCCGGTACAGGAAGACCTGACCATTGCCTTCGACTTGCCGGCTCCGCCGGAAGCGCCACCGTCGGCGCTGGACGTGCTGAGCACCGCGCAGCCAACCCAGGCCGAGGACGAACTGGACATCAGTTTCGAGCTGGATGAAACGCAGCCGGAAAGCCCGCTGCCTGTTGCCGAACTGTCCGAACAGCCGCCGACGTCCGTCGATGACGCGCTGGACATCAGTTTCGAGCTGGAAGAGGCGCTCCCCGAAAGCCAGCCGCAGGCGTTCGAATCGCCCGAAACGTTGCCGGAAACGGCCGAGGTGATCGAGGCCGGCGATATCCCGGAAATCAGCTTCGAGCTGGACGAGGCATTGCCGGAAGCCGCTGCCTTCGCCGAGCCGCAACCCGTTGTGGACGGCGCCATCCCCGGGCCCGAGATCGACCTGGATGTTTCGACCGCCGCATTCGAAGCAGAACCGGCCACGGTGCCGGAAGTTGCGCTCGACCTGCCCGAAATGCCCGCTTCCGCCGCAACGGTGCCGGGGGAGTTCGACCTGTCAGCCTTGCTGGATGCCGCATTGGCCGCCGAGCCGGAAGCCGCACCCGCCATCGATCTGGATGAGGAAGGGGTTGCCGAAGCGCCCGCCGAGCTGGACGAGGATGCAGTCGCCTCCGACGACGACCTGGCCGAACTGGAGTTGATCGATCTCGCCGAGCCGCTGGCCGACGAACCGGAAGCGAGCGACGTGGTTGAAGCGGTGCCCGTGCCGGAAGCCGAGGTGGAAATCGCCGAACCGGCGCCCGTGCCGCCGCTGCGTAGCCTGATGTCGGACGACGACATGCCGTCGGCACTCGATGCGCTGCTGGGCGAGGACGACGAGCATCACGCCGACCGGCATGCCGACCTGGACCCCGGCCTGATCGACGAAATCGACGATCAACTGCTGCCCGTGTTCATCGAAGAAGCGGACGAACTGCTGCCCCGCATCGGCGAACAACTGCGCGAACTGCACCAGGGCGACGTGGCGCAGGCCGATTCGCTCAAGCGTACCCTGCATACCCTCAAGGGCAGCGCGCGGATGTCCGGTGCGATGCGGATCGGTGAAGCCACCCACTTGATGGAATCCCGGCTGTTGGCGTCTGGCGAGAAACTGTCGCAGGCGCTGCTCGACGAACTGGAAATCGACTACGACCTGATCTCGTCGCTGTTTGACGAGTTGACTGGCCGCGGCAAGTTTGCCGAACCGGAAGCCCCGGCCGCGACGGCTGAGGCCGCGGCAGCCGCGCCGATGGTGCCGCAGCCGTTGCTGGCCGGTGCCGCCGAATCCGATGGCAAGGCCACCATCCGCGTGAAGTCGGAGCTGGTGGACAGCCTGGTCAACCAGGCCGGTGAAGTGTCGATCGCCCGTGCGCGGATCGAGTCGGAAATGCTGGCGTTGAAGACCTCGCTGCTGGACCTGACCGAAAACGTCACCCGCCTGCGTACCCAGTTACGCGAGCTGGAAATCCAGTCCGAATCGCAATTGCAGGCGCGCTCCAAGGAAATCGAAGAACTGCATGGCGCGTTCGACCCGCTGGAGTTCGACCGCTTCACCCGCTTGCAGGAAGTGACCCGTTTCATCGCCGAAAGCGTGAACGACGTGTCCACCATCCAGCACAACCTGCTGAAAAACCTGGATGAATCGTCGTCGGCGCTGACCGCGCAGGCGCGGATGACCAAGGAACTACAGCAGAGCCTGATGCGTGTGCGCATGGTGCCGTTCTCCAGCGTGTCCGACCGGCTGTACCGCCTGACGCGGCAGACCGGCAAGGAAACCGGCAAGAAGGTCAACCTGGAACTGCGTGGTGGCCGCGTCGAGATCGACCGTGGCGTGCTGGAAAAGATGATCTCGCCGTTCGAGCACATGCTGCGCAATGCCATCGACCACGGGCTGGAAAGCACCGAGGAACGCCTGGCCGCAGGCAAGAGCGAGTTCGGCGAAGTGCTGCTGGAAGTGCGCCAGGAAGGTAACGAACTGGTGCTGACCATCAAGGATGACGGGCGCGGCCTGAACCTGGAGCGCATCCGCGCCAAGGGGATCGAACGCGGCCTGATCCAGCCGGACGACCTGCTCGCCGAACGCGACCTGATGCAACTGATCTTCGCCGCTGGCTTTACCACCGCCAGCAGCGTCACCCAGTTGTCCGGGCGCGGCATTGGCATGGATGTGGTGAAGAACGAAATCGGCAATCTCGGTGGCCGGGTCCAGGTGGACAGCGTGGCGGGCCAGGGCACCACCTTCACCATCAACCTGCCGCTGACGCTGGCAGTGACGCAGGTGCTGCTGGTCAAGGCCGGACAGCGTGTCTACGCCATCCCGTCGGTGATGATCGAACAGGTACAGGAACTGAAGCAGGAAGCGCTGGCGCGTCTGTACGACACCCGTGCGCAGGAATGGTTGGGTTCCAGCTATCCGTTTGCCTACTTCCCGCGTCTGCTGGGCGACGCCGACAGCGTGCCGGAACAGAAGCGCTTCTCCACCGTACTGCTGCTGCGTTCGGGCGCCACCCGCATGGCGCTGCACGTGGACGAACTGGTGAAGAACATGGAAGTCGTGGTCAAGGCCATCGGCCCGCAACTGGCGCGGATTCCCGGCGTGGCGGGCGCCACCGTGCTGGGTAACGGCGATATCGTGTTGATCATGAACCCGCTGGCGCTGCTGGCTCGCGGTGAAATCGTCACCCAGGTGTCTGGCACGGGCGGCGCTGCCACCGCGGCACCCGAGCAGTTGCAGGTGGCACCGGTGGTGATGGTGGTCGACGATTCGCTGACCGTGCGCAAGATCACCGGCCGCCTGCTGGCACGCGAAGGCTATCAGGTGGTGACGGCCAAGGACGGCGTCGATGGGTTGCAACAACTGTCCGAAGTGAAGCCGGCGGTGATGCTGGTGGATATCGAAATGCCGCGCATGGATGGTTTCGAATTCACTCGTAACGTGCGGGCCAACGACGACACGCGCGACATCCCGATCATCATGATCACCTCGCGCACCGCCGATAAGCATAAGAACTACGCGTTCGAACTGGGCGTGAATGTGTTCCTGGGCAAGCCGTACCAGGAAGACGAACTGCTGGGCCATATCCGCGAGTTCATCGCGGCGCGCCACTAGGCGCGGCGGCTGACAAAAAAGGCGGGGCAACCCCGCCTTTTTTGTTGCTTGTCTCCGAAGGCTCGAGCCCCAGCCCTCGTCAGCTCCAGCCACCCACCCGCCCCGGCTATATATCGTAATGAGCGATTTCTTTCTAACTCGATATTCTATCGGGGCATAAGGGCGCAGGGCATAATGGCCGCTGTCCAAACGATAAAGAGAACCGTCATGACCCGCCGCGCTTCATTGCTTGCCGTCGCTTTCGCCTTGCTCAGCGGTCACGCCCTGGCCGATACCACGCTGCTCAACGTGTCCTACGACGTGATGCGCGACTTCTACAAGGACTACAACCCGGTCTTCAGCAAGTACTACGAAGCCAAGTTCAAGGACAAGCTGACGGTGCAGCAATCGCACGGTGGTTCATCCAAGCAGGCGCGTTCGGTGATCGACGGGCTGGAGGCGGACGTGGTGACGATGAACCAGTCCACCGATATCGATGCCATTGTCGAGAAAGGCAAGCAGATCAACCCGGGCTGGGAAAAGCGTCTGCCGGACAACGCCTCGCCGTTCTCCTCTCTGCAGGTGCTGATCGTGCGCAAGGGCAACCCCAAGGGCATCAAGGACTGGAACGACCTGGTGAAGCCAGGCGTGCAGGT
This sequence comes from Chitiniphilus eburneus, assembly GCF_005048205.1. Taxonomy (GTDB): domain Bacteria; phylum Pseudomonadota; class Gammaproteobacteria; order Burkholderiales; family Chitinibacteraceae; genus Chitiniphilus; species Chitiniphilus eburneus. Next base: position 36,925 of record NZ_SUMF01000018.1, on the reverse strand, counting down.
GGTGGTGCCCAATCCCAAGACCTCCGGCAACGGCCGCTACACCTACCTGGCGGCCTGGGGCTATGCGCTGAAGCAGCCGGGCGGCAATGACGCCAAGGCGCGGGGCTTCGTTTCGTCGCTGTTCGCCAATGTACCGGTGCTCGATTCGGGCGGCCGCGCGGCGACCACCACGTTCATGCAGCGCAATATCGGCGACGTGCTGGTCACCTTCGAAAACGAAGCCGAAATGATTGCCCGCGAATTCGGTCGCGGCGGTTTCGAAGTGGTGTACCCGTCGGTGTCGATCGATGCCGATCTGCCGGTGGCGGTGGTGGACAAGGTGGTCGACAAGAAGGGCACCCGCAAGGCCGCCGAGGAATACCTCAAGTACCTGTGGAGCCCCGAAGGCCAGCAAGTGGCCGCGCAAAACTACCTGCGTCCGCGCGACAAGACCGTCGCCGCCAAGTTTGCCAAGCAGTTCCCGGTGGTGAAGCTGTTTACCGTGGATGAGTTTGGTGGCTGGACCAAGGCGCAGAAGCAGCACTTCGACGACGGTGGCATCTACGATCAGATCGCCGCGGCCAACGCCAAGAAGTGATGTCGCTGGTAGTGGTGGGGTAGGAAACCAGAAAAGATCGAATCTGTAGACACGGAGCGCACAGAGAAAGCCACTTCGGCATGTCCGCACCTCGCGTATGGATTGTGGGTGGCTTGTCTCCGTCGGTTTTTCTCTGTGATCCCCGTGCGCTCCGCGTCTACCGACGTTGCGCTACAGACCTTGCCTTCCCACCATCCCTCGCTCCCCCGCAGGAAACAACAACATGGCATTCAAGCAACACAGTGTGCTGCCGGGCTTCGGGCTGTCGCTCGGCTTTACGCTGCTTTATCTCTCGCTGATCGTGCTGCTGCCGCTGTCGGCGCTGGTGGTCAAGGCCGGCCACATGGAGTGGTCGGCGTTCTGGCACGCCATTTCAGAGCCGCGCGTGCTGGCCAGCTATCGCGTCACCTTTGGCGCGTCGCTGATCGCGGCGGTCATCAACCTGCTGTTTGGCCTGCTGCTGGCGTGGGTCCTGGTGCGCTATTCCTTCCCCGGCAAGCGGATCGTCGATGCGCTGGTCGATCTGCCGTTTGCCCTGCCGACGGCGGTGGCCGGCATCGCGCTGGCCACGCTGTATGCACCCAACGGCAGTGTCGGCCAATACCTGGACCTGGTCGGCATCAAGGTGGCGTTCACCCCGCTAGGCATCGTGTTCGCGCTTACCTTCATCACGCTGCCCTTCGTGGTGCGCACGGTGCAGCCGGTGTTGCAGGATCTGGAGGTGGAGCTGGAAGAAGCGGCCGCCAGCCTGGGCGCCACGCGTTGGCAGATCTTTCTGCGCGTGATCCTGCCAACGCTGCTGCCGGCGCTGCTTACCGGTTTTGCGCTGGCCTTCGCCCGCGCCATCGGCGAATACGGTTCGGTGATCTTCATCGCCGGCAACATGCCGTTCGTATCCGAGATCACCCCGTTGATGATCATCTCCAAGCTGGAGCAATACGATTATCTGGGCGCCACCGCCATCGCACTGGTGATGCTGGTGGTGTCGTTCGCCATGCTGCTGGTCATCAACGGCCTGCAATGGTGGTCGGCCAAGCGCTTGGGACGGAGGAAATAACATGAGCGGAACCCAAAACGCCCCACGCTCCATTGTCACCACCGAATCGGCGCCGGTGCGCTGGCTGCTGACCGGCATCGCGCTGCTGTTCGTCGCGCTGTTCCTGGTGATCCCGCTGGTGTCGGTATTCGCCGAGGCCTTCAAGCAAGGCTGGCGCCTGTACCTGGCCGCGCTGGTGGAGCCGGATGCCTGGTCGGCGATCAAGCTCACCCTGCTCACCGCCGTGATCGCCGTACCGCTGAACCTGGTGTTCGGCGTGGCGGCGGCCTGGGCCATCGCCAAGTTCGATTTCAAGGGCAAGAGTTTTCTGATCACCCTGATCGACCTGCCGTTCTCGGTGTCGCCGGTGGTGGCCGGCCTGATCTACGTGCTGTTGTTCGGTGCTCAGGGCTGGTGGGGGCCGTGGCTGGCGGAGCACGACATCAAGATCATCTTCGCCGTGCCCGGCATCGTGCTCGCCACGGTGTTCGTCACCTTTCCTTTCGTCGCGCGCGAACTGATCCCGTTGATGGAAGCACAGGGCAGCGAGGAAGAGCAGGCCGCACTGGTGCTCGGCGCCTCCGGCTGGCAGACGTTCTGGCGCGTGACGCTGCCCAATATCAAGTGGGGCCTGCTGTATGGCGTGATCCTGGCCAATGCCCGTGCCATGGGCGAATTCGGCGCGGTGTCGGTGGTGTCCGGGCATATCCGGGGCATGACCAACACCATCCCGCTGCACGTGGAGATTCTCTACAACGAGTACAACTTCGTCGCCGCCTTTGCCTGCGCGTCGATTCTGGCGCTGCTGGCGCTGGTGACGCTGGCGGCCAAGAGCTACGTCGAATGGGCCGCCGCTCGCCAGGCTGCGGAAGATCGCCGGCACGCGGTCGAGTGAACGCGATCCACTGAATTCCTATTGAAGCGCCAGGGCGCGATGCGCCCTGCCGGAGAAAGCGATGAGTATCGAAGTCAAGAATATCAACAAGCGGTTCGGCGATTTCGTGGCGCTGGACAACATCAACCTGGACATCCAGACCGGCGAACTGCTGGCGCTGCTCGGCCCGTCCGGCTGCGGCAAGACCACGCTGCTGCGCATCGTCGCCGGGCTGGAGACCGCCGACCAGGGCAGCATCCTGTTCCATGGCGAGGACGCCACCGACACCCACGTGCGCGAACGCCAGGTGGGGTTCGTGTTCCAGCACTACGCGCTGTTCCGCCACATGACCGTGTTCGAGAATGTGGCGTTTGGCCTGCGCGTGCGCCCCAAGCACACCCGCCCCACCGAAGCCGCGATCAAGCAGAAGGTGCACGCGCTGCTGGAGCTGGTACAGCTGGACTGGCTGGCGGACCGCTATCCGGCGCAACTGTCGGGCGGCCAGCGCCAGCGCATCGCCCTGGCCCGCGCGCTGGCGGTGGAGCCACGCGTGCTGCTGCTGGATGAGCCGTTTGGCGCGCTCGACACCCAGGTGCGCAAGGAACTGCGCCGCTGGCTGCGCCGCCTGCATGACGAAATGCACATCACCAGCGTGTTTGTGACGCACGACCAGGAAGAAGCACTGGAAGTGGCCGATCGGGTGGTGGTGATGAACAAGGGCCGCATCGAGCAGACCGGCACGCCGGAGCAGGTGTACGACCAGCCTGCCACGCCGTTCGTGTACCAGTTCCTGGGCGACGTGAACCTGTTTCACAGCCGCGTTCACGAAGGTTGGGCTGAAGTGGGCGGCACCCGCTTTGCCGCACCCGAGGCCAGCGACAAGGCGGTGATCTACGTGCGCCCGCACGAGATCGACATCCAGCGCGTCGCCACCGATACGGCCCTGGCCGGTGTGATCACCCACGTGCGTCTGCTGGGCGCCACGGTGCGGCTGGAAGTGAACGTCGCCGCCGGTGACCCGGTGGAAGTGGAACTGACTCGCGAGCGCTATGTGGAAGGGCGATGGAGCGTCGGCGAGGCGGTGTGGCTGAGCCCGCGGGAGGCGAGGGTTTACGCGGGGTAATGTGAGAAAAAGGGGCCGGTTGAGGCCCCTTTTTTTGGTTGGGCCCATGCTGAGTGAGGGCGGGTTGTGAGTTATGGGGCGGGGCGGTCGTTGTGTGCGGGGTGGTGTTGAACCCCTCAGCGCCTGCGGTGCGGATGCTTGACGCTCTCTGCCGCCGGCCTGCCCGGCCGTTAAGGGCGTCAATCCATTTGCGCCACAGGCGCTAGGCGCTAGGCGGTAAGGCAGTTGCAGTTGCTACTGCACTTACCAGATGGCAAACACCACCCGATCCAGAATCAACGCCCCGAACACCCAGGCCAGATACTTGATCGAATAACGGAACAGATCGCGGGCGATGGCTTCGTCGCCGCTGCGGTACAGCTTCCAGCTCCGCCACACGAAGCCGGCGTTGAACCACGCGGCCACCGCCAGGTAGAGCCAGCCGCTCATGCCGATTACGAACGGCAACACGCACACGGCGGCCAGCATCACCGAATACAGCAGGATGGTGTGCCGCGTGAATGCTGCGCCGTGGGTCACCGGTAGCATTGGCAAGCCGGCCTTTTCGTAGTCCAGGTGGCGATACAGTGCCAGCGCCCAGAAATGCGGTGGGGTCCAGGTGTAGATCAACAGGAACATCACTGCCGCTTCGGGCGAGACGGTGCCGCTGACGGCGGCCCAGCCCAGCACCGGCGGCATGGCGCCGGCAGCGCCACCGATCACGATGTTCTGCGGGGTGGCGGGCTTGAGCCAGCGGGTGTAGACCACGGCATAGCCGAAGAATGTTGCCAGCGTCAGCGCACAGGCCAGCAGGTTGCCGAAGCTGGCCAGCAGCCACAGTCCGCTCAACGTCAGCAGCCCGGCGTAGAGCGCGGCGTCGGTGACGGTCACGCTACCACGAACCAGCGGCCGCCCCTGGGTGCGGCGCATCGCGGCGTCGCGGTTGCGTTCGACCAGGCAGTTCACCGCCGCCGCACCCATCGCGACCAGTGCTATGCCGAGCAGCGATGCCAGGACGTTGGGCAGGATATCCAGCGACGGGCCGGCCATGGCCGCGCCCACCGCCGCACAGAATACGATCAGCGACACGACCCTGGGTTTGCCCAGGGCCCACAGATCAGCGAGCCGTGGAGAGTACTGGGCGTACAGAGGCTTTAACATGAACGGTTTCTCCTTGTCGGCCACGGGCGAGCAGGCCGACCAGCAACAGTAAAAGCAGCGCGGCGCCGCCGTTGTGGGCCACGGCCAGGAGCAGCGGCAGGTGCAGCAATACGTTGGCGATCCCCAGGCCGATCTGGAGCGCCAGCGCGCCCAGCAGCCAGATGCCGGCGCGACGGCCCCGGCGCAGCAGCGCCAGTGCCAGCAGGCCAACCACGACGATCACGGCCACCGCCCACAGGCGATGGATCCAGTGGATGGCGGCGAGGTGATCGATGTCGAGCGCCACGCCGCCAATGGTCAGGCCCAGTTCGCGTAGGGGATGGAAACCCACCTGCCAGTCATCGGGCAGATGGTAGTTGCCGCGACAGGCCGGAAAGCCATCGCAGGCCAGCGCGGCGTAGTTGGTCGATACCCAGCCGCCCAGCGCGATTTGCAAGGCCACCACGCCCAGGGCGATCCAGGCGCCGACACGCAATGCGCCGCCCAGCGCCAGGCGGCCGGGGTGGGCGCGCACCGCCTGCGCGACGACCAGCGCCAGCATCGTCATGCCACCCAGCAGGTGCGAGGTGACCACGCCGGGCATCAGTTTCAGCGTCACCGTCCACATGCCCAGCAATGCCTGGAACACCACGACGCAAATCGGCGCGATCACCAGCAGTGCCGGCATGCGCAGCTCGGCGCGCCGACGCCATAACAGCGCCGTCTGCGCCAGCAGCAGCACCCCGAGCCCGCCCGCGACGTAGCGATGGATCATTTCCTTCCAGCCCTTGGCCGGATCGACATCGCCGCCATAGTGCTTCTCGGCATGCGCGATCTCGTGGTGGCTATCCGGCGCGGTCAGGCGGCCGTAGCAGCCGGGCCAGTCGGGACAGCCCAGGCCGGCGTCCTCCAGCCGCACATAGGCGCCCAGCATCACCAGCACCAGGGTCCAGCCCACCGTGAACCACAGCAGGCGGCGCAACATCCGTTGGCTCATCCCAGCCCCTTGTTGTTCTTCAGGAATTTGCCGATCTCGCTCATGACGCGGCGGCGGCCATCCACGTCGGCCAGTTGCTGCGGCGCGTAGCGCACCACCGCGTTGCCATGCGGGTCGATCAGGTACAACCCGGCGCCGGGCAATTGCAGGCGCGGCGTGTCCAGAGCCGCATCGGCTACACGCGGATTGGGGCAGGAGCGGCTGGCGCCGTAGCGCAGGCGGTCGGCTTCGCGGCCCTGTGCCACGGTGAACTGGCGCGCGGCAAAGGTGAGGTCGCCTTGCAGTGGGGTGCAGCCTGCGGGGTCGTGGGCCAGCAGGCGCCATTGCGGCGCGCTGGCCAGGGTGTCGGGTGTGAGCAGCATCTGACCGTAGCTGGCGCCACCGGCTGGCCGCCACCAGTGGTAGACCGCCTGGGCGGCCAGGATGGGGACGAGCGCGATGCCGAACATCAGCAGCAGGGTATTGCGCCCTTTGCGGCGCTGGGGCTCAGGCGAGGTCATCGCGTGCTCCGGTTGGGCGGTTGGAACGGTAAAAGCGCAGGCACAGCAGGATGCCGATCAGGCTCATGCCCCACCAGGTGGCGGCATAGGCGAGATGGCGCTCTGGTGGCAACCCGGGCGGGCCGGATTCGCGCACGAACGGCGGTTGTTCACCCAGCGCGCGAGCATAGGCGACCGGTTCGGCGCCGCCGCGCCACGCGGCATAACGCGTCGGGTCGATGTTCTGGAACAGATTGCCGACCGGAGGTGTTCTGGCCAGTTCGAAAAAGCGCGGCCAGCGTGCCAGTTCGACATCGTTGCCGGCGGGGGGCGGCACGGTGGCATCGGCGGGCAACCAGCCACGGTTCACCAGCACCAGTTCGCCGTCGTCCAGGCGGAACGGTGTGACGATTTCAACGCCGACCCGGCCGTTGGCGATGCGCTGGTCCAGCCGCAGTTCGTTGGCGGGTTGCCACTGGCCGTGGAGGCGCACGCGGCGGAAGTCGCCGGGAACGATGCCGCCGCGCCACGGCAGGGCCGGTTGCGCCAGGGCGCGGGCATAGGCGTCGGCCAGCGCGCGTTTGCCCATGGCGCGGGAGAACTGCCACGCGCCCAGGGCCACGGTCAGCAGCACCAGCGTTGCCAGCCCCAGCAGGGCCAGACGTTGCCGGCGATAACCGTGGGTTATGCTACGGTTTGTTGAACTAGGAGCCGACATGAAAGTTGTTGCCATCATCCTGCTGATCGTGATCATCGCCGTGCTGGGCCGCGCCATGCTGCAACTGGTGAAAGGGCCTTCCGGCTCGCCACGGTTGGTGCGTTCGCTGACCTTGCGGGTGGCGCTGTCGATCCTGCTGTTCCTATTGTTGCTGCTGTCGGTAAAGATGGGCTGGCTGACACCTCACGGCGTGTGATGCCACCCGCCCAGCCCTTTTGGCTGCATTGTCCTGGCTGGTCGTGCTCGTGTGTACTGTCTGCGCCCGGAAGCCTTGCCAAAAGGGCTGGGCGGGCGGCTTGAGACATCGTGGACCACCCAGTCCGATCCGGCGCGGGGGTTGCCCCCCACCCCTCACGTTTTCAAACGCAGTACACGAACACGAACAGGATCAGCCACACCACGTCCACGAAATGCCAGTACCACGCCGCGGCCTCGAAGCCGAAGTGATGGTGCTGGTCGAAGTGGCCGCGCAGCACGCGCACCAGCATGGTGGTCAGCATGATCGCGCCCACCAGCACGTGCATGCCGTGAAAGCCGGTCAGCATGTAGAAGGTGGCCCCATAGGCGCCCGAAGACAGCTTCAGGCCCATCTCGCCCCAGGCGTGGTGGTACTCGTAGGCCTGAAAGAACAGGAAGATCACGCCCAGCAACACGGTCAGCGCCAGGCCCAGCTTCAACTGGCCGCGCTTGTTCTCGATCAGTCCCCAGTGTGCCCAGGTCAGTGTCGCACCGGAGGTCAGCAGCAGCGCGGTGTTGATCGCCGGAATGCCCCAGGCGCCCATTGCCTTGTAGGCCTCGACCTTGGGGCCGGAGGCCAGCGGCCACGCTTCGTTGAACATCGGCCACAGCAGGCTGTGCGTCTCGGCCAGGTGGCCGATGCCGAAGCCCAGCTCGGGCACCGAGATCACCCGCATGTAGAACAGCGCGCCGAAGAAGGCACTGAAGAACATCACCTCGGAGAAGATGAACCAGCTCATGCCCCAGCGGAACGAGTAATCCACCTGCTTGCCATAATCGCCGTGCACCGATTCGCGGATCACGTCGCCGAACCAGCCGAACAGCATCCACAGCAGGATGGCGAAGCCCAGCGCCAGGATGTAGGGGCCGGCGGCCACGCTGTTCATCCAGAACGCGGCCCCCAGCGCCAGACAGAACAGCGAGATCGAGCCCACCAGCGGCCATTTGCTGGGCGCGGGGACAAAGTAATGCGCGTCGTGGACGCCGTTTTCGACATTCATGCTCGTGCTCCAGTGTCAAATCTTGAGACACAGCGAAGAGGGAAGGCACAGAGAACATAGAGAACCCCAAACATTCCACGAGTTCTGCTTCGGTTTTCTCTGTGTTCTCCGTGTTCGCTGTGTTCCAGGGTTTGTTTTGTTATGTATTCAGCTCAGCCCTGGCTGCTTACCAGCAGCCGCACCAGTGTGAAGATCCCCAGTGCGATCAACAGCGCCAGCACCAGACCGGTCACGATCACCTGCCCGGGTTTCAGGTTGGCCCGTTCGGTTTCCTTGCTGCTGCGGATGCCGACAAAGCCCGACAACACCGCCTTGACCGTCGAGAACATGCTCATGTGGCCGGATGCTCCTGGTGGGCGTTTTCTTCCAGCGGGTACAGGGTGTACGACAACGTCACCGCGCCCAGCTCCTGCGGCATGTCCGATTCCACCAGCAGCACCACCGTGACCTCGCGCGTTTCACGCGGCGCCAGCGTCAGTGCGTTGAAGCAGAAACACTCCAGCTTTTGCAGGAAACGCCCGGCGCGTTCCGGCGCATAGCTGGGCACCGCTCGAATGCCCAGCGGCGCGTCGCTCAGGTTCTCCAGGCGGAACTTCGCCTTGATCAACCCGCCTGCGCGCCCGGCCACCACCGGCTCCAGCGCGGTCAGCCGCGCTGGGAGCCCGGCCGACACATTGCTGTCGAACTCCACCCGCATCGCTGCGGCATGGGTATCGGCCAGCTCCGGTCGCGCCCGATCGACGCCCAGCGCCTCGCAGAACACGTTGTAGAACGGCACCATGCCGTAGGCGAAACCCACCATCAGGGCAGCCACCACTGCCAGCTTGATCGCAAGCCGGCGATTGGCGCGCTGTTGGGTGAGGGCGAGCGTCGCGGCGGTCATTGGCTGAGCAGGTATTGCTTGACGATGATGCCGAGGAAGAACGCCAGCGCGATGCTGCCGATCACCAGCGCGGTCCGCAGGTTGCTGCGACGAGGTTGCTGTTCGGTCATTGCCGTATTACTCCAGCGCCTGCGCAACCAGGCCCTTCTTCACCAGCGCCTCGTCCGGCGGGGTCTCCCAGGTATGGTGCGGTGCCGGCGACGGCACTTCCCATTCCAGTGTCGGCGAATCCCACGGGTTGGCGGGCGCCTTGCCCACACCGCCACGGATGGTGTGGATCACGTTGTAGAGGAAGAACAACTGGCCCAGACCGAAGCAGAACGCGCCCACGGTGGCGATGGCGTTGAAGTCGGTGAACTGCAAGGGGTAATCCGGAATGCGACGCGGCATGCCGGCCAGGCCCAGGAAGTGCATCGGGAAGAAGGTGACGTTGAACCACACCATCGACCACCAGAAGTGGAACTTGCCGGCACGCTCGCTGTACATGTTGCCGGTCCACTTGGGCAGCCAGTAGTACACGGCGCCGAACAGGCTGAACAGTGCGCCCGCCACCAGCACGTAATGGAAGTGCGCCACTACGTAGTAGGTGTCGTGCATCTGGGTATCCACCGGCGCAATCGACAGCACCAGCCCGGAGAAGCCGCCGACGGTGAACAGGCAGACAAAGCCCACCGCGAACAACATCGGCGTTTCGAAGCTCATCGAGCCCTGCCACATGGTGGCGATCCAGTTGAACACCTTCACGCCGGTCGGCACCGCGATCAGCATGGTCATGAACATGAAGAACAGCTGTGCGGTGGCGGGCATGCCCACCGAGAACATATGGTGTGCCCACACCATGAACGACAGGATGGCGATCGAGGCGGTGGCGTATACCATCGAGTGGTAGCCGAACAGCGGCTTGCGCGCAAAGGTGGGGATGATCTGGCTGACCACGCCGAACGCCGGCAGCGCCATGATGTACACCTCGGGGTGACCGAAGAACCAGAAGATGTGCTGGAACAACACCGGGTCGCCACCGCCCACTGCCTTGAAGAAGTGGGTGCCGAAGTGGCGGTCGGTCAGCAGCATCGTCACTGCGCCCGCCAGCACCGGTGCCACTGCCACCAGCAGGTAGTTGGTGATCAGCGCGGTCCAGGCGAACATCGGCATCTTCATCAGCGTCATGCCCGGCGCACGCATGTTGAGGATGGTGGTGATGATGTTGATCGAGCCCATGATCGACGAGATGCCGAGCAGGTGGATCGCAAAGATCGCCAGGTCCATCCCCATGCCGAACTGCAGCGACAGCGGCGGATACAGCGTCCAGCCGCCGGCCGCCGCGCCGCCAGGCACGAACAGCGAGATGATCAGCAGCGCCGCCGCCGGCGGTAGCAGCCAGAAGCTCCAGTTGTTCATCCGTGCGAACGCCATGTCGGGCGCACCCAGCATCAGCGGCAGCATCCAGTTCGCCAGCCCGGTGAAGGCCGGCATGATCGCGCCGAACACCATGATCACGCCATGCAGCGTGGTGAGCTGGTTGAAGAACTCCGGCTGCCAGAACTGCAGGCCGGGGGTGAACAGCTCGGCGCGGATACCCAGCGCCATCAGGCCGCCGGTGATGAACATGCTGAACGAAAACCACAGGTACAGCGTGCCGATGTCCTTGTGGTTGGTGGCATAGACCCAGCGGCGCCAGCCGGTCAGCGTGTGATGGCCGTGGTCGTGGTCATGCGCGTGGTCGTGGTGGTCGGCGCCGCCGTGCGCGCCGGGGCCGAGGTCGATGGTCGGATTGGCAGTCGTGCTCATGATCGTGGTCCTTACTTCCGTGCGGCCTTCACATCCTTCGGTTGCAACATGTCGGTCATCTTGTTGCCGAAGGAGTGACGTTCATAGGTGATCACCGCAGCGATCTCGGTATCGGACAGACCCTGCCAGGCGGGCATCGCGCCCTTGCCGTGCAGCACGATGCCGAGGTGGCCGGCGATGGGGCCATTGGCGATCTTGGAACCGGCCAGCGCCGGGAACGGGCCACCGCCCGCGCCATCCGCCTTGTGGCAGGCCGCGCAGTTGGCGTCGTACACGGTCTTGCCGCGCGCGATCAGTTCGTCCAGCTTCCACACCTTGTTGGGATCGTCGGCAGCGGCCTTGGCCTCTTTCTGCTTCTTGTCCACCCAGGTCTTGAAGTCGTTCTTCGCCACCACATTGATCACGATGGGCATGAAGCCGTGATCACGGCCGCACAGCTCCACGCATTGACCACGGAAAGTGCCGACGCGATCGGCCTTGAACCAGGTATCGCGGATAAAGCCGGGAATCGCATCCTGCTTCACACCGAATGCCGGCATGCCCCAGGAGTGGATCACGTCGTTGGAGGTAGTGAGGATGCGGACCTTGGTGCCCACCGGCACTACCAGCGGCTCGGTCACTTCCAATAGATAGTGCTCGCCCTTGGCCTGCCCCTGATCCTTGTAGTTCTCGATCTGTTCACGCGGCGTGGCCAGCTTGCTCTTGTAGCCGAAGCCATAATCCAGATAGTCGTAACCCCAGAACCACTGGTAGCCGGTGGCCTTGATGGTCACCTCGGCGTCGCGCGTATCTTTCTGCGCCAGTACCACCTTGGCGGCCGGCCAGGCCATCACCACCAGGATCAGCGCGGGGATCAGCGTCCACAGGACTTCCACAGTGGTGTTTTCGTGAAAATGGCGCGCCGAATGGCCGGACGATTTTCGGTGTTTGAAGATCGAATAGAACATCACCCCGAACACCGCGACGAAGATCACCGCGATGACGCCCATGATCCAGGCGTGCAGGTTGTTGATGTCGTGCGCGATCAGGGTTTGGGGAGTCTGGAAGTTATACCTTCCATTGATGTTTGCGAAACTACAGGCAGGCAATAACGCTGCGAGTGCGCACACGCGCGAAAACCGCATTCTGAACCTCCACTGGTCTAGGTATGCCGTGTGCCATTGCAGCGCACGGCTGTTCTTATGTTTTTTTTATGCACACCATCTTTAGGAAAAATTGGGCTTCAAGCAAGAACAATGGGATAAATGTACGTCCGTCTGTCGGTTTTTTGCACATTTTTGGAGCATGTTTGACTAAACCGAACACTACAAGTGGGCTGTTATGCCTACGCATAAGGGGAGAACAAGCATGGATTTGCACATGGATAAACTGGATCACCATTTCACCTTGCCGCAGACGCGCAAAGTTGCATTCACGCGACCGTTCGCATGGTTGCGCATGGGGTGGCACGACCTGAAGGCCCATCCCGGACCAAGTCTGGCGTGGGGACTGGTGGTGGCAATCGCGGGCTGGATCTCGTTGATCCTGGCCTACAACTACCCGCTGTTCTTTACCACCTGTATCACCGGCTTCCTGCTGCTGTCGCCCATCGTGGCGGCGGGCATCTATGAACTGACCAGCCAGCGCGAACAAGGCAAACCCGCATCGTTCACGCAGTCGGTGCGCGACTACGTCAAGAACCTCAGCCAGATCGCCTTCTTCGGCGTGATCCTCGGCATGGTGGCCATCGGCTGGGAACGCGTATCGGCCATCATGTTTGCGCTGTTCTACGGCGGCGAGGTCGGCACATTGCACGACTTCCTGCGCTCGTTGACCGGCGAATACATCGGCTTCTCGATCACCTGGGTGCTGACCGGCGCGGTAGTGGCGCTGGTGGTCTTCGCGGTGACCGCCGTCTCGATCCCAATGCTGGCCGACCGCGAAGTGGATGCCGTTACCGCCATGATGACCAGCCTGCGTGCCGTGGCGGAAAACATCGCGCCGATGCTGCTGTGGGCCGCACTGATCGTTGCCCTCACCGCTGTTGGTTTCGCCACCGGCTTGCTGGGCTTGATCGTGATCTTCCCCGTGTTGGGCCATGCCACCTGGATCGCCTACAAGGAACTGGTGGCCTGAACCCAGGCGGATACACGTAAGCAACCCGGCCGCGCGATGCTTCGCCCGGCCGGGTTGGCGCCATCGCTGTCAGGTAAATCGAGATAAGTCTTGACCGCACCAGGAAAGGGCGTTAATATCCTTCTTCTCTGTCGCGGGATGGAGCAGTTGGCAGCTCGTCGGGCTCATAACCCGAAGGTCACAGGTTCGAGTCCTGTTCCCGCAACCAAATACCAAGCCCCCGATCCGGCGAAAGCCGATCGGGGGTTTTGCTTTGGGCCGCCGTTGGCGGCCTTTTTGCATTTCTTCTTCTGATTGCTTCGGCTTATCCCTCTGATTGCTTTCTTTTTATTGACTTCAAACTATTTGATTTGTGTCATAAAAAATACAAGACAGGTTATCAAGTCGCCGTGCATCTGCTTTGATAGAGACGTTGCCGCGGTGCTGCGTCTGGCAGCACACCACCCTCTACTTCTGAGCTTCCATGCCTGCTCATCAACAACCTTACTTTGCCTATTGGGGCAAGGCACGGCCTGAATCCGAGGCTGATGAGCGCTTCCATCTGCTGGTCTATCACGCGCTGGATGTCGCTGCATGTGGCAAACGACTGCTGCAATGCCCTCGTTTTGCGTTGACTGGTCTGGCCCGGGAACTGGGGTGGTCGTTGGAGATGGTCCATCGTCTGGCTGTCTTCTTCCTCATGCTGCACGACCTGGGCAAATTTGCCCGGGCCTTTCAGGGGCTGGCGCCGGATCTGGCACCCGGCATTCTGGTTGAACGGGTGCTATCCAAGCGTTATTGCAAGCGCCATGACACGCTGGGCTGGCTGGTATGGCGTGATGTGCTGGCCCAGCGCTTGACGGATGTGTTCGCGCCGGGTGATCGAGGGCGTTTCTGGCTGGATTGGGTTCGCGCCTGTGTGGGGCACCACGGTATGCCGCCAGAGGAGGTCGGGGCTGGTGGGGCGCTGAGCTTGAGCGCACACGACTACTTCACCGCCGAAGATATTGCTGCTGCGGAGTTGTTCGCCCGTGAAGCGGCTTCTCTGGTGTTCGATGGCGGTGCTTTACCATTGCCGACCAAGGGGCAGTCAGCACTACTGGCACGGCATAGTTGGCGTTTGGCCGGGTTGGCGGTGCTGGCCGACTGGTTGGGCTCCAACCAGAGCCATTTTCCTTACCGCTCAGAGCGGCAATCACTGGTCGATTATTGGCACGAAGTGGCACAGCCATTCGCTGAACGAGCAGTCGCCGTTGCTGGTTTGGCTGAGCAGCCAGTTGCTCCCTGGCGTGATCCGACCACGTTATTCGACTATCTGTTGCAGCCAACGCCCCTCCAACAGTATGCCGCCACGGTTCCCTTGGTCGAAGGTCCGCAACTGTTTTTGCTGGAAGACGTGACGGGTGCCGGCAAGACCGAAGCCGCCTTGATTCTGGCGCAACGCCTGATGGCCGCAGGCCGTGCCGATGGCCTCTATTTCGCCTTACCCAGCATGGCCACCGCCAACCAGATGTATCGCCGCGTGGGTGCTGCCTATCGCAGGCTTTACCAGCCGGATGCGCATCCTTCGCTGGTACTGGCCCACGGTGCTCGCGAACTGGTGACAGAATTTCGCCAAAGCATCTTGCGGTCGGATGAGTCACCGCAGGCCTCGGACTATGCCGCGAACGACCAGAGCGCCACCAGCGAGTGCAATGCCTGGCTGGCCGACCACCGCAAGAAGGCGTTGCTGGCTGATGTCGGCGTGGGAACAATCGACCAGGCCCTGCTTGGGATTCTGCCAGTGCGTCATCAATCGCTGCGTCTGCTGGGAATGAGCGGCAAGTGTTTGATTTTTGATGAAATTCATGGATTTGACCCGTACGTATCCACGTTGCTGGCCCGGCTGCTGACCGCTCACGCGCGCCAGGGCGGCAGCGCCGTGCTGTTATCGGCCACCTTGCCCGCAACGCTGCGGGAGAGCCTGGTGCAAGCCTATCGCCAAGGGCTGGGGCTGCCGAGCGAGCCGGTACCGCCCGATGGCCGTTACCCGCTGATTACCCATGTCGATGTGGGCACCAGCTCTACGCCTTGCGCCACGCGCCCACAGGTAAAGCGCCGGGTGGAAGTCGTGCCACTTCATGATGAGGCATCGGTATTGGCGCTGATCGTGGAACAGGCGAAGGCGGGTCGTTGTGTGTGCTGGATCCGTAATACCGTCGACGACGTGCGTCGTGCCTACCAGTTGTTGAGTGAACATGTCCCTGCCAACCAACTGAGGCAGTTCCATAGTCGCTATGCAATGGGCGACCGGCTGGAAATCGAAAGCACTGTGATCGACACCTTTGGCAAGGATTCCATGGCGGAATCGCGGCAAGGCCAGGTATTGCTCGCATCCCAAGTGATTCAAGAATCGCTGGATGTCGACTTCGATGTGCTGATAACCGACCTGTGCCCCATTGATTTAATCATTCAGCGCGCAGGAAGGATGCAGAGACATGCGCGCGATCAGTGGGGAAATATCGCGCAGGACGGTATTGAGCGCCGGGCATCGCCGGTACTGTACCTGCTGTGCTCGGCCTCTTGCGACAACCCGGCGGCAGATTGGTATGCCGCGATGTTTCCCAAAGGCCAATACGTCTATCCCAATGTCGGCCAGCTCTGGCTGACACAACAGGCGTTGCTCGACGTTGGCTGCATCGTCAGTCCGGGGGCGCCCGACGAGCCGGGTGCGGTGCGCACCTTGGTCGAGGCCGTGTATGGCGCGGATACCAGGCCCATCCCGACCGCACTGCAAAAAGCGACTCAGCAGCAATTGGGCGAGGACCGCGCGGAATCCGGGTTGGCCAGGTTCAACAGTCTGGATCTGGATCGTGGTTATCGGCAGGACGGCAACTCGCTATGGCGCGATGAAGTGCATGTTGCGACCCGCCTGGGCGACGAAACCCAGGTGGTGTATCTGGCCAAGGCCACTGGCTCCGAACTGCAACCCTGGTCCAGCCACGACGACTTTCCCTGGCCGCATTCGACTGTCCGGGTCCGGGCATCCGATCTGACCGGCCTGACAGCCGAATGGCAGATGCGCTTCGCCGAAGAACTCGAGGCTTTGCGCCAGCGCTATCTCTTGTTGAAGGAGCCGGCCCTGATCGTGCCGCTGGTATGGGAAGGGGAAAGATGGATCGTCCGCTGCCTCGCCAAAAAGGGAGAGAGAGTCGTGTGCTATTCGGCTGAGGAAGGGTTGTGTTGGGAGGCTGCAGGTGGTCCGGCCATAGCCAGTTGAGGCGGGTACATCGAATACGGCTTCACCAATCGATTTCTGAAGGTGATGTGTCGAGGAGGGCGAAATTGCTTGATTCAACCAGAACGGATTTCCAGACGCAGCCGGGGGGGCAGAACATGAATCTGCTCACTGCATCATGGCTGAGGGCGATGAATACCGGTGGCGGGGAACGTTGTATCGCTCCGACTGACATTGGTGACTCGCTTACCATTGAGCTGTTGGCTTCCCGTCCCGACTTCCACGGCGCCCTGTACCAGTTCCTGATCGGCCTGCTGCAAACCACCTTTGCCCCCGACACCCTCGACGACTGGTTGGCGCTGTGGGACAACCCACCCGATGCCGCGATATTGCGCGCCGCTTTCCAGCCCTACGAGCATGCCTTCCACCTGGAAAACGACGGCCCCGCCTTCATGCAGGATCTGCAACTGCCGGCCGAGGCCAACCAGTTGCCAGTGCTCGATCTGCTGATCGACGCCGGGTCCGACAGCAATCGCTATTTCAACAAGCCCGCCGCCGAATACGGCCTGTGTGCCGGCTGTTGCGCCCAGGCGCTGTTCACGCTCCAGATCAATGCGCCACCCGGGGGTCGTGGCATCCGCACCTCGTTGCGGGGCGGCGGGCCGCTGACCACGCTGTTGCGCCCGGTGGAGCCTGCCACGCTGTGGCAGAAGCTGTGGCTCAACGTACTGCCGCGCGAGGCGCTTGGGCTCCAGCCCGTCACCGCATTGGGCGACGTGCTGCCCTGGCTCGCCCCCACCCGCGCCAGCGACGGGACCGGCCTGGATACCACCGTGACCGATGTCCATCCCTTACAGGCGTACTGGAGCATGCCTCGTCGTATCCGGCTGGATACGTCCACCGCGAGCGAAGGCGATTGCGCGGTATGTGGCGCGCGCGGCGTGCGGCTGATCCGCCATTACCGCACCCGCCACGGCGGCACCAACTACACCGGCCCGTGGCCGCATCCGCTCACACCGTTCAATCACGATCCCAAGCTGCAAAAGCCGCCGCTGTCGGTCAAGGGCCGGAAGGGCGGCATTGCCTACCGGGATTGGCTGGGCCTGGCATTGGGCAATGATCAAAACCAGCCGGCCGCCGCCCAGGTGGTGGCCCACTTCAATGCCCAGGTTCGCCTGACGTCCACGGTGCAACTGTGGTGTTTCGGTTACGACATGGACAACATGCGCGCCCGCTGCTGGTACGACGCGGTGCTGCCCAGGCCGGCCATCGCCGAGGGGCAGCAGGCCGCCTATGCCGCGGCAGTCAAGCGGGTGCTGGATGTGGCGCAGGCCGCTGCCGATTCATTGCGCGCACAGGTCAAGGCTGCGTGGTTCAAGCGCCCTGGCGACAAAGGGGATGAACCGGTGGTATCGCTGAGTTTCTGGCAGGGCTCGGAAACGGCCTTCTACGCATTACTCCAGCAACTGAGCCAAGTGGACGCCTGCGACGAGCAGGCGCTCGTATCCATCTACCGAAACTGGCTGTATCAGGTTCGCGATACCGCACTGGCACTGTTCGACCACTGGGTGCTGAACGGCGACATCGAGGAAATGGACATGGAACGTGTCGCGCGAGCGCGCGCCAAGCTGGAAAAAGAGCTGGCGATCAGCAAGGCCGCGAAGGTGTTGTGGGACATTATCAAAAGCTACCTATAAGGGAGGCCATGTGAAGCTGTACTACCTGAACGAGGACCAGCAGGACTGGATACGCCTGTGGTGGCAGGCATTGCAGCCGGCTGCGACCGATGCGCCGCCCCGGCCCGCAATGCTGGCATCGCTCAACCGGGGCGACCGGGCGGCGCTACGCCACGGTGCCACGGTGGACGAACTGCTGCTCACTTCCGCCACGCATCTGCTCGCCCGCCGCCTGTTGACGCTGGAGTCCGAGAAAACCTCGCCCCGTTTCGATCAGGATGCCTATCCCGCCCTGGCGATGATCGCAGGCGCCTTGTCGCAAGTGATCACCCACGTTCCCAGCGAACAAAGCCTGCCGTTGCAACTGGGTTTCCGCGCCAACCCCGACCGCCCGCCATTCAGCGAGCTGCGGTTCCGGCGGATGCAGAAGGCCCGTCACGACGACGACTTCTACCGGCAATTGGTCCGCATGGTGCGCCAGGCTGGTCGCCAAGCTGACATCCGGGTGGTGGCCGAGGATTTGCTCGGCTGGTACCTGGAGCGCAGCCGCACCGTGTCGCCGGCGCGGAGCCAGAAATTCCGCTGGGCGCGCGACTACTACAACGCCGTTTGACGCTTCGTTTCCAAGAATGAAAGGACTCCCCCGATGACCCGCTTCATCCAATTGCATACCTTGGTTTCCTATCCGCCGGCCAATCTCAACCGCGACGACATGGGCCAGCCCAAGACCGCCATCCTCGGCGGTGTCGAGCGCCTGCGCGTTTCATCGCAAAGCCTCAAGCGCGCCTGGCGCACCTCCGAGCTGTTCCAGCAGACCCTGTCGGGCACTATCGGCACCCGGACCAAACGGCTGGGGATCGAAGCATTCAAGGCCCTGGCCGCGGCCGGCATCGGCGACAAGAAAGCCCGGGAATGGTCGGAGAAGATCGCCGGCGTGTATGGCGCCGTCAAAAAGGAAAAGGACAAGGAACTGGAGATCGAGCAACTGGTGCATATCGCGCCGGAGGAACGGGATGCGCTCGACCGCCTGCTGGCCCTGCTGGCCGCCGAACAGCGCGAGCCCACCGACCAAGAGCTGGACGAACTGCTGGGCCGGCAGCACGCGGTGGACATTGCCATGTTCGGCCGCATGCTGGCGGCCAAGACCCAGCACAACGTCGAAGCGGCGGTGCAGGTGGCGCACGCTATCGGCGTACACGGGTCGGTGGTCGAGGACGACTACTTCACCGCCGTGGATGACCTGAACAAGGACGACAGCGGTGCAGGCCATGTAGGCGACGCTGGCTTTGCCGCGGCCGTGTTCTACCAGTACGTCTGCATCGATCGCGATCTGCTGAAGCGTAACCTGGGCGACGACGAACACCTGACGCAAGAAGCCTTGCGGTCCTTGATCGAAGCCGTGCTCAAGGTTGGCCCCAGTGGCAAGCAGAACAGCTTCGCCAGCCGCGCCTATGCGCATTTTGCGCTGGTGGAAAAAGGAGTGCAGCAACCGCGTTCGTTGTCGCTGGCCTTTGTGAAGCCCGTCGCCAGCGGTGATTACCTGGGCGAGGCCATCGCCGCCTTGCAGCGGGTCCAGCGCAACATGGATCAGGTCTATGGCCCGTGCGCCGACGCGCGCCAACAGATCGACGTGCTTGCCGGGGAAGGCTCGGTCGATGACCTGCTCGCATTCGCTGTCGAGTCCTGAGCCATGACCGACTACCTGGTGTTCCGCCTCTATGGCCCATTGGCCAGTTGGGGTGAAATCGCCGTGGGCGAATCGCGGCATTCAGCGGTGCAGCCGTCCAAGTCGGCCTTGCTGGGGTTGATCGGCGCGGCGCTGGGCATCCGGCGCGATGACGAGGCCGGGCAGGCGGCGCTGGCCAGTGGTTACCGATTTGGCGTCAAGCTGATCGGCGTCGGAACACCGTTGCGCGACTTTCACACCGTCCAGATCCCCGCCGCGCAACGCAAAGTGGTGTATCGCACCCGCAGGCAGGAAGTATCGAACCGCGATCGCCTCGGCACGCTGCTGTCCGCGCGCGAGTATCGCTGCGATAGCCTGGCCGTGATCGCCGCCGAAGCGCTGCCCGCTGCGCCAGCCACGCTGGAGCAAGTGGCGCAGGCGTTGCGCCAGCCGCATTTCACGCTTTACCTCGGCCGCAAGTCCTGCCCATTGGCCGAGCCGCTGCGGCCGCAACAGGTGCAGGCCGAAACGCTGCGCCAGGCGCTCGATCACACCGAACAGCCTTCCTTGCTGGCGCTACTGACCAAGTTCCCGCAACAGGCCTGGCCCACCGCGGCGGATCAGCGGCACCTGGGAGCGGATGGCCCCGCCCGGTATTACTGGGAGCAAGGCATGCTGGCCGGCATGGAGCCCGGCATGCGGCTGGCGCGACGCGATCAGCCGCTGTCGCGCACGCGCTGGCAATTTGCGCCGCGCAGCGAGGCGGTGTGGCTGGATGGAGGGAGCGCCGCATGAGCCATTTCTTTTCCAGGGTGGCCTTGCTGGCCCGCCCCAGCGAACATGCCTGGCTGCGTGATCTGGGCCGCTTTGGCGAGATGTACCGCGACCACGCGTTGCTGTGGCGGCTGTTTGCTGCGGAGGATCAACCGCGTGACTTCATTTTCCGCAGTGAGCGCAGCGCAGCGGCTCATCCGGTCTATTACGTGGTCTCGCAACGCCAGCCCAAGGAACAACCTGGCATCTTTGCCGTGCACAGCAAACCTTATGCGCCGGCATTGTCGGCCGGCGACTGGCTGGAATTCGACCTGCGCGCCAACCCCACCGTCAGCCGCCACGGTGCAGACGGTAAATCGCGCCGACACGATGTCCTGATGCATGCCAAGCAAAGCGCAGCGGAGGGGGCGGATGTCAGAAACGAGATGGACCGGGCTGCGGCGGATTGGCTCGTGCAGCGTGCGCTCGGCTTGGGCCTGGAGATCGCGGCCGAGCAACTGCTGACCATGGCCTACGCCCAGCATCGCCTGCATCGCAAGGGAACATCGATCGCGTTTTCCTCGCTGGATTACCGCGGGCTGGCCAAGGTGACCGACCCTGCCGCACTGTCCCGTGCGTTGACCCAGGGGGTAGGCCATGCCAAAGGGTTCGGCTGCGGTCTGCTGCTGGTGCGGCGTGCCTTGTAGGGCGCTATGCGGCAATGCTCCCACCCCTCAAACCCCTTCTCATGAAGGACCGCGTGTCGATGGTGTTCATCCAGTACGGGCAGATCGACGTGCTGGATGGGGCCTTCGTGGTGATCGACCAGAGTGGTGTGCGTACGCATATTCCGGTTGGGTCGGTGGCCTGCATCATGCTGGAGCCCGGTACGCGGGTGTCGCATGCCGCGGTGCATCTGGCGTCCACTGTTGGCACCTTGCTGGTGTGGGTGGGCGAGGCCGGGGTGCGGCTGTACGCCAGCGGCCAGCCGGGTGGGGCGCGCGCCGACCGATTGCTGTACCAGGCGCAACTGGCGCTGGATGACGCCTTGCGGCTGAAGGTGGTACGCAGGATGTACGCGCTGCGTTTCCAGGAGGAACCGCCGGAACGGCGTAGCGTGGAGCAGTTGCGCGGCATCGAAGGCTCGCGGGTACGTGAAACCTACAAACTCCTGGCCCAGCAGTACGGCGTGTCCTGGCGCGCGCGCAACTACGATCGCCAGCAATGGGACGTCGCCGACATCCCCAACCGCTGCCTGTCCGCAGCTACCGCCTGCCTCTACGGCATCACCGAGGCGGCGGTGCTGGCCGCCGGCTACGCCCCGGCGGTGGGCTTTATCCACACCGGCAAGCCGCTATCGTTTGTCTACGATATCGCCGACCTGTTCAAGTTCGAGACCGTGGTGCCGCTGGCATTCCGCATCGCCGCGCGCAGCCCTGGCCAGCCAGAACGTGAAGTCCGCCTGGGCTGCCGCGACCTGTTCCGCAGCAGCAAACTGCTCAGCCGCATCATCCCCACCATCGAAGACGTGCTCGCAGCCGGTGGTATCGCACCGCCCGAAGCGCCGCCGGAGGCCGTGCCGCCCGCCATTCCCAACGCCGAGGGTATCGGCGACGCTGGCCATCGGAGCCAGGGTTGAGCTTCGTCGTCGTGATCACCGAGAACGTCCCGCCCCGCTTGCGTGGGCGCATGGCGATCTGGCTGCTGGAGGTGCGTGCCGGGGTGTACATCGGCGACGTCTCCCGCCGTACCCGCGAGATGATTTGGGAGCAGCTGTCTGCCGGCCACGAGGATGGCAACGTGGTGATGGCCTGGGCCAGCCGCCACGAATCCGGTTACGAATTCCAGACGTTGGGCGCCAGCCGCAGGCTGGCGGTGGAGTTCGACGGGCTGAACCTGGTGGCGTTCCAGCCGCTCGCAAATGAAGGATAAAGTTCGGTGGCTGAACTCGAAGGGGTATTTTCGAGCGGATTCAGCAGGTTGGAATTGGTCTGTTCCCCACGGGCGTGGGGATGAACCGAAATGGACGAGCACTTACGCAAAACAATTGAACTGTTCCCCACGGGCGTGGGGATGAACCGCCGAAACGACTATGCAAGAACCCGCATGCGGTTGTTCCCCACCGCCGTGTGGATGCGCCGAACGGGACGACGGACCAGGCGGGCGCGAAAAACATTCCCCGCCTACGTCGGCTCCCTACACCCGCCCAAACACCAGCGAAGTATTGATCCCCCCGAACGCGAAGTTGTTGCTCATCACGAATTCGCAATCGATATCGCGCCCGGCGCCGGTCAGGTAGTCCAGCGGGGCGCAGCGGGGGTCGATGTGGTCCAGGTTCAGCGTGGGGGCGAAATGGCGGGCGCGTTGCATTTCGATGGTGATCCACGCCTCCAGCGCACCGCAGGCGCCCAGGGTGTGGCCCATATAACTTTTCAGCGAGCTGATCGGCATGCCGCTGCCAAACACGGCGTGGGTGGCCTGGGTTTCGGCGATGTCGCCTTGTTCGGTGGCGGTGCCGTGGCCGTTCACGTAGCCGATGGCGCTGGCGGGCAGGTTGGCATCCTGTAGCGCCAGCCGCATCGCCTGCGCCATGGTGGCGGCCTGCGGCTGGGTGACGTGGGCGCCGTCACTGTTGGTGCCGTAGCCCAGCACCTCGGCATGGATCTGCGCGCCGCGTGCGCGGGCGTGGTCGTAGTCTTCCAGGATCAGCGTGCCGGCGCCTTCGCCCACCACCAGGCCGTCGCGGTTGATGTCATAGGGGCGCGGGGTGGTGTGCGGCGCGTCGTTGCGGGTGCTGGTGGCAAACAGTGTGTCGAACACCACCGCGTCCACCGCGCACAGTTCCTCGG
Organism: Chitiniphilus eburneus; assembly: GCF_005048205.1. Lineage (GTDB taxonomy): Bacteria > Pseudomonadota > Gammaproteobacteria > Burkholderiales > Chitinibacteraceae > Chitiniphilus > Chitiniphilus eburneus. The sequence goes on along the minus strand of NZ_SUMF01000018.1, from coordinate 13,838 downwards.
CGCCGCCGGCGATCATCGCTACCGCCTGGCCATGCTTGATTGCTTCGTAGGCGTAGCCGATGCCCTGGCTGCCGGAGGTACAGGCGCTGGATGTGGTGTATACGCGCCCGGTCAGGCCGAAGAACACGCCGATGTTCACCGCCGCGGTGTGCGCCATCATCTTCAGGTAGCTGGTGGCATTGACCGAGGCGGTGGTCTTCTGGAGCAGCATGTGGCCGAAATCGCCGATGGCCGACGGCGTGCCGGACGACGAGCCATAAGCCACGCCCACCTGGCCACCGGTCAGCAGCGGATCGCCCAGCAGGCCGGCATCCAGCAGCGCCAGTTCGCTGGCGCGGCATGCCATCAGCGCTACCCGGCCCATGCTGCGCGTGCGTTTGCGGTTGTAGTGCGCCGGCAGCTCGAATGGCGCGGCGGGGGCGCCTAACTGGGTATTCAGGCCTGCATACTCGGCCCAGTCGGTCATGCGTACCACGCCGCTTTGCCCGGCGTGCAGCCGCGCTTCGATACTCGGCCAGTCGCAGCCCAGCGGGCTGATGCCGGCCATGCCGGTGACGACGACGCGGCGCGGCTTCATGCCAGCCCTCCGTTCACCGAGATCACCTGCCGGGTGATATAACCGGCGTCCTCGCGCATCAGGAAGGCCACGGCGGCGGCCACTTCGTCGGGCGTGCCCACGCGCCGCGCCGGGATCAGTTTCAGCGCTTCGTCGCGCACGTGCGCATCGACCATCTCGGTATCGATCAGCCCGGGCGCCACGCAATTCACCGTGACGTCGCGCTTGGCCAGCTCCAGGGCCAGCGCCTTGGTCGCGCCGATGATGCCCGCCTTGGCGGCGCTGTAGTTCACCTGCCCCCGATTGCCGATCAGGCCGGACACGGATGCCAGCGTAACGATGCGGCCGGGCTTGCGTCGTTGCACCATCGGCATCACCAGTGGGTGCAACACGTTGTAGAAACCATCCAGGTTGGTGCGCAGCACGCCGTCCCATTCGGCGTCGGTCATCGCCGGGAACGCGGCGTCGGCGGTGATGCCCGCATTGCAGACCACGCCATAGTATGCGCCATGCGCGGCGATATCCGCTTCCAGCGCGGCGCGGGTGGTGGCGCGATCGGCAACGTCGAATTGCAGCACGCGCGCCTGGCGGCCCAGCAGGGCGATCTGCGCGGCAAGCTGCTCGGCATCGTCGCGACGCTGGCGACAATGCACTACAAGGTCGAAGCCATCGCGGGCCAGCCGCAACGCAATGGCGCGGCCAATGCCACGGCTGGCGCCGGTGACAAGGATCGTTTCAGTCATGGTGATCTGCGCGGACATTGACCGGGATTGTCACTGCCCACTCAATGAAGCTTACTGTTTGTGTTGGTTTTGACGGGGTGATAACCCACGTCAGGCGCGGTGCGCAGTGTATCGCTAGCACGCGGAATCGGGGGTTTTACTCGCACCGTACGTCGTTTGAATCAAGCTTTTCTGCCCACTGGCCCGTGCATTGGGCTGCAAGTGCATTGCTTCACCGCGTCAAGGGGCGCGCCGTAAGTGAACGTCGCGTAGTCCTGTTCCGGCGCGCAGCAACATTGTCGGCCCGGTCAGCCGGCGTTGCGCAAAAACCGCGTCACGTCGTCTGGCTGGAACACCGATAGCAGGCTTTCGGCCAACAGGGTGCCATCGGGCCGCTGAATGCGGCAGCGCATTGCCGCCATGCCGTTGTCGGCCTGGAACTCGCGCTCGGCGAACACCCGCAGCGTATCGCCGATCAGAAACCAAGACGCTTGCATCCGATAATCGCGCGTACCCACCAGGAACCCTACCCGCACCGGCTGCCCGTTGCGGCGGGCTTCGCCACCCACCAACGCCGCCGCGCTTTGCGCCATGTATTCGATTCCCACCCACGCGCCCACGCGGCCCTGTTCGCAAAACGGCGAGGTCTCGCCAATGACTACCTCGGTCTCGATGGTGTCGGATGTCAGCGCGACCACGCGGTCGAGCAGAATCATCGGCGCCGCATGTGGCAGCAGCTCGGCGATGGGGGGCGGGGAGTCGGACGTGAAGGGCATGGGCAACGGCTGGCCGGCGCAAGGGATAGGCGCAGGATTTTCCCACGAAACGCGTTGTATCGCAGACGTGGCGCGAGGGTGATGCGGGTTGCTGTAAATGGCCTTTGAACGAGCGCGCATTACAGAGATCGGGCATCCATGGATGTCAAATCGATATCACCCCAGGCGGTTGGCGGGCGCAGAATCACCGTGCCGTCAAACGGCCCTGGCTTTGCCATTTCTTTGGCGGGTCGGCAATAAGCCAGATTGGTATGGTCGTTATAAAATGCAGATAATCCTGTGTCGCTCGAACGCAACGAATTTCCGTGCAACTTAATGTGCATTGGTTTCTACCAGAAATCATGGCACGTTTGACTTGAATTGATCGAAAAATTCACTGGCATGAATTGATGGGGTTTCTCGATTTTTTGATCGATATGGATTGAAAAATACCCATGTCCTTCCATGACCAGCCAGAGCGGCATGCCGATATGATTCGTGTGGACTCCCGTGCATTAAAGCGATTTGCTACGAATTCATGCTTAATGGGGGCGATCGCTATTTCGAGATTGAAAAACAAGGTGTGCCTTGTCGCGTTGCAAGTTCAATTGCCGCGTCCGCTATCTTGATCCGGCTTGGGCGCCCAAGCCGGATCAAGCCGCAGTGATGGAAGCATCCCTCGTGGTTGCTCGAGCGTTGGCATCCGCAAGGCCTGTCCCCCGAGCTACAGCCTGTTCAGTAGCTACACCTTGGTACCGACAATGATGCTGTTTTCGATGGCCGGCAGGTATCCGGAGTAATCGGACGGCGTGACCAGACGCAAGACCAGATCGCCATCCACCGCCAGTGATTTCAGTTGATCCGGTGTGTTGACGGTAAAACCCACCGTCAATCGTGTGGTGTAACTGGGCTGGTCGACTATGGGCTCCGCCACGGCAAAAGCGGCATCCGGGGCCGCATCGTCCAGCGATCGGACGAATACGCTGTTCCTGGCCGGATGGCCATACGTACCGAAATTGATATCGACGACCAGGGTATCGACCGCTACGGCATCGGGACCCTGGTTCTTGATAATGATTTCATAGGGGAAGCCGACGTCGTTGGTCAGGGCGATGCCGTAAGGGGAAACCTGATTGAAATTGGCGCTGAAAGTACTCATGGGAGATCCTCTTTGGAACTGGGTTGGATGGCGCCGCCTTGTAGGCGGCGCCACGAAGGACAATTGGCAGGTTTTGCCTTGATTGCCACCTCACCGTCCTGAATGGGAACGATGGGGTTTCCAAAGAATAATTGCAATTCTGTTGCGTACAAGTGCAATTTAGGAGAAATCTTCGATGGGTCTTGCCAATTCAGCAAAAAGGTTCTGGCATGTCCCGCATGCATGGGCAGTTGCACGTTGGGCATTCCACGCCGCTCATTGCCAGTGCCATGCAACGCCGCTCAACGACGCAGCGCCAGCACGATATTGTTGCCGCCGAATGCGAATGACTGGCTCAACGCCGCGCGCGGCGCGTTGACGCACTGCGTACCGGGCGCGACCAGCGCCAGCGGCGGTAGCGCCGGATCGGGCGTGGGGGTGCCCACTTGCGGCGGCAGGCGGCCCGTGTCGGTCAGCGTCAGCCATGCGATACCGGCTTCGATGGCGCCGGCGGCGCCCAGCGTATGGCCGGTCAGTGGCTTGGTGGAACTGCACGGTACGCCGGGCAGTAACTCTGCGGTGGCGGCGGCCTCCATCGCATCGTTCAGTGGTGTGGCAGTGCCGTGCAGATTGAGATAGCCCACATCGGCGCCTACCAGCCCGGCGCGGGTCAGCGCGGCGGACAACGCCCGGCGCGCGCCGGCGCCGCGAGGGTCGGGCGCCGAGATATGGTGCGCATCCGAGCTTTCACCCCAGCCGGCCAACCGTACCGCGCCGGGTTCGCGGCGCATCAGGAACAGCGCCGCACCCTCGCCGATATTGATGCCGTTGCGTCCGGCCGCGAACGGCATGCACGGCGCTGCGGAGATCGCTTCCAGCGCGCCAAAGCCAGCCAGTGTGAAGCGGCACAGGCTGTCCACCCCACCGGCCAGCACCAGATCGACCATCCCGGCGTCCAGCAGGCGCGCGCCCGCGGCCAGCGCCTTGGCACCCGAAGTACAGGCGGTGGAGATGGCGTATGCTGGTCCGGCAATACCCAGCTCGGCGGCGAGGAACTCGGCGGGCGAGCCCAGCTCCTGTTGTGCGTAGTGAAAGCCCGGTGGAAACGCGCCGGTGGCCGCTTGCTGTGCCACGGCGGCTTCACCCTCTGCGATGCCGGTGGTGCTGGTACCCAGGATCACCGCGATGCGTGTGGGATCGATCCCGGCACGCGCGCGCTCGAAATCGGCGCGGATCTGCTCGAACGCCGCCAACAGCAGTGCGTTATTGCGGCTGCGCAGGCGCAGCGGCCGGGTCGACAGATCGGGTAGCGGTGTCGTCACCTGCCCCAGGTGCAATGGCCGGCCGGGGCTGTAGCGGTCGGTGGCGTACATGCCGGGGCTGATCCCGGCGAACAGGTTGGCGCGGACGGTATCCAGGTCGCCGCCCAGCGCGCAGACCATTCCCAGGCTGTGCAGCGTACTCATTATTCCTCCGTCGATTCGATCACGATGCGATAGCCGCGCGCGGCGACCAGTTCGCTACGCCCCTGCCAGGGATCGTCGCCCTGGTAGGTGATGGTCAGCGCCGCCGCTCCGCGCGCATCGCGCACCGTCCGCACGCCGCTGGTGTCGTCCGCCCACCAGCCTTCCGGCAGCGCCGCCCGCAGCGCTGGCAACGGCGCATGCACCGCGAGCAGATCGTTGACGATCAGGGCCGGCGGCAGCCCGGCCGGCAGCCCGACGCCGGGGCCTTCGCTCACCTGCGTGCCGTCGTAGTCCAGTGTGAACAGCCGCACCGCCAGTGCATTGCCGATGATACGCAACCGGCCGCTCTCACTTTGCACCACCGCGTCCAGCGCGTGGGTTTCGCCGTTGCGGGTGATGATCAGCCGCTGCTGGGCAAGATGCTCGCCGAGCGCGGAGGGGGGAAGTTGCCAGAGGGGGGGCGAGAAGACGGCGCATGCGGCAATCAGTACCGCGCCGCAGGCTGCCGCGATCGCCCTGGCGGCGGCCAGTGGCCGCCGGGGTTCAACGCCCTGCGCCAGCGCTTGCCCGATTTGCCACGGCATCAACCGCCCACCTCGCATGCGGCCTCCAGGCTGGCCAGCCGCCGCTCTGGCTGTGCCACGAACGGATTGGTTTCATCCCAGGCGTAGCCCGCCAGGATTGCCGAGATCATCCGCTTGATCGTCTCGTTCTTGTGCGGGTGGAAGATAATCTGCTGGAAGCGCCCGTCGTACCACGCGCGCACGAAGGCGCGGAAGGTATCCACACCGCGTTTCAGCGGCCTGGCATAGTCGGCCTCCCAATCCACCGTTTCCCCGGCGGCCTGCCGTTGCAGTGCGGCGGCGGCGAGCGTCGCCGATTTGAGTGCGATGGTCACACCGCTGGAAAACACTGGGTCGAGGAACTCGCCGGCGTTGCCCAGCAGCGCAAAGTTGTGGCCCCACAGCGATTTCACGTTGGCGGCGTAGCCCTTGATCTGCCGTGCAGGCGTGTCCCATCGCGCGTTGGCCAGCAAGCGGCTCAGGCCTGGGTCTTCGCCGACCAGCGCTTGCAGGCGCTCGGTATCGCTGCCGGCGTAGCCTTCCAGGAACGATTGCTCGGCCACCACGCCCAGCGAGGCACGACCGTTGGAGAACGGGATCAGCCAGTACCAGACATCGCAGTGCCGCGGGTGCACGGTGATCAGGATCTTTTCCCGATCGAAGTTCGCCGCTGCCGGCCCGCCCTGCGCGATGCCGTCCTCGACGTGGGTGAACAGCGCACCGCGCGGTGGGAAGTCGGATGGCGTATCCAGTTGCAACAGGCGCGGCAGCGTGCGACCGAAGCCGCTGGCGTCCAGCAGGAACTCCCCGTCAATGGCGTATTCCCCACCATCCGGCGCGCGCACGGTCAGGCGCGGACGCTCGCCCGCCACATCGGCGGCCAGTACCTGGTGACCGTAGCGGATTTCAGCGCCCTGGCGCGTGGCGTGGTCGGCCAGCACCTGGTCGAAACGGGCGCGCTGCACCTGGTAGGTGGTGCCCCAGCCGGCGCTCGATTTCTCGCGAAAGTCGAACGCCGTGCGCTCCTCGCCACGCGCGAACGCGGCGCCATTCTTGTACTGGAAACCGGCCTCGACCACGTCCTGCAACATCCCGGCCGCTTCCAGCAGGCCCATGCTTTGCGGCAGCAGGCTTTCGCCGATGGAAAAACGCGGAAAGACCTCCCGCTCGATCACGGTCACGCGTCGGCCCTGGCGGCGCAACAGCGTCGCCGCCAATGCCCCGGCGGGGCCGGCGCCGATGATGAGAATGTCGGTGGAATCGCGACGGTTCACGGGTGATCCTTTTATGGGTGAATTGAAACTGGCCAGATCAAACCCCAAACCTTGAACCACAGAGAGCACAGAGGTAAGACAGAGAAGAACAAAACCCAAGGTTTGCGCTGTGGAACTCCGTGTTCTCTGTGGTTCAAGGTTTGGGATTTTAGGTTTTCCCATCCTGCACCAGCCTCACTGGCCGGAACAGCGGTGCGATCAGCCAGGCCAGCAGCACGCCGGAGAGCGTGGTCAGGCCGAAGGCATGCAGGGCTGGCGTGTTGCTGAACGCCAGCAGGCCGAAGGAGAGGATGGTACTGATGGCGGACAGCGTGGTCGCCACCTGCATGCGGCCGTCGCCCGGGTGTTCGGCGTGGAAGATGCCGTAGTCGACGCCCACGCCCAGCACCAGCAGCAGTGCCAGCAGGCCAAGCAGTTGCAGCGGCGTACCGGTCAGGCCCAGCAGGCCCAGTGTCAGTACGGTGGCCAGCGCGGGCGGCAGCAGCATGCGCCAGGTGGCGCGGCCGTAGCGCCAGACCAGCGCCAGCGCGCAGGCGGCGTAGGAGGCCAGTAGTACCCAGGTGAGCAGCACGCGGTAGCGCGCCATCAGTTCGGATACCTGCGCCGGCTTGTCGATCCAGTCCACGCCTGGCCCGGCCAGCACAGCCACGCGCGCCAGATGTGCGTTGCCGGCCAGACCCTTGAGCAGCACCACGCCAGCGTAGCGGCCGTCGGCGCCGCGCCCCAGCCACAGGTGCGCAAGTGCCTTGCCGGCCGGTTGCGACAGCCAGCGCGTCACGTCCAGCGGCGGGTTGGCGGGTGGGCGCGGGTCGATGCCGAATTCCTCGATCATCGCCGGCGCGGCGGCGGCCAGGCGCGTCGCCAGCAGGCGCTGATCGGCCTGTTGCCGGGCCGGGTCGGGCAGCCACTGTGTCAGCGCGTCGTAGCCGCTCAGGTCGCCGGCACGCACGCGCTCGTCCAGCCGGCCGGCCAGCGCGGCGGTGCGTTCCAGCACCTGCGCCGGCGTATCGCCGCTGACCACGAACATCTGCGCCGGGCTGGGCAGGCCGAGGATGCGCCCTGCCTGCTGGTGCTCGCGGCCCAGTTGCGGGTCGATGGTCACCAGCGCGCGTACGTCGTCGTTCACGGTGAGCTGGGTCAGTGCGGCGCCGGTCAGCAGCGCCAGGAGGGCGGCAATGCCCCAGGTGCGGCGATCGTTGCGCCAGCGCGGCCAGCGCCAGCCGGCGATCCAGCGCGCGCCGCATGTAGCGCGCAGCGTGCGCGGCGCCAGGAACGGAAACCAGAAGATCACCGTCAGCCACGCGGCGACGATGCCGCCACCGGCGAACACCGCCATCTGCGCCAGCCCGGGGAATGGCGTGAGCATCAGGCCGAAATACGCCGCCACGGTGGTGATCATGGCGAGGAACATGCCCATCGCCAGATCCCGGTAGCGCTCGGCCACCGGCGTATCGTCGTCGATACTGGCGGCCAGCGCGTGCAGGCCATAGTCCACTGCCACCCCGACCAGGCTGGCGCCGAATACCAGCGTCAGCGCGTGTACGCGTGGGTAGACCGCCCAGGTGAGCACGGCGGCGTACAGCGTGGCGACGCCCAGCGTCAGCAGCATCAGCGCCAGTGGCCGCAAGCCGCCGAACACCAGTACCACCATCGCCAGCGCGCCCAGCAGCGAGCCCAGGCCGATGGTGGACATCTCGTTTTCCGCCTGCTGCGCGGCGGCGGCCGCGTGCAGCACCACCCCGGCGCGGAGCACGCGCACTTCCGGGTCGCTGGCCTGCAACGATGCAATGGCGGCGGCCAGCCCGTCGGCGACGCTGCGCTGCACCGAGAGCGAGAACGCCGAGTCGTCCAGCGTATAGGCCAGCAATGTGTAGTGAAGGTCGCCGTCGTCCACACCCAGGTGAGCGCCGTGCGGGCGCACCGGGCTGGTGGCGGCCAGCGTGGACAGCCAGCGACCGAAAAAGCCGAACGGATCGTCGCGCCACGCCAGCCCGGAATGCGACAGCGGCGCATAGGCCTCGGCGCGGGCGCGCTCCAGCAGCGCGCCGGTGTCGGCATGCGTCAGCCACGCTTGGTCCGCCGCTGTCAGCAGGCCGGCGCGATAGGGCAGATACCCATCGCGCAGTTGCGCCAATCCGGCGCCGGCATGCTCGGCCATCAGCGGCAGTGGCTCCAGCATGCGGGTCAGCGTTTGCGCGGCGCGGTCGGCACGGTCTGCGTCGCGATGGCCGACCAGCACCACCAGCCGGCGCTCGCCATGTTGTGCCAGCGCGGCCAGCGCGGCTTCGGCGCGTGCATCGCGTTCGCTGTGCGGCAGTAGCGCGAATAGGTCCACATCGATGCGCGAATGCCAGTCCTGCCGTGCCGCCACTGCCCAGCCCAGCAGCGCCAGGGTGAGCAGCAGCCATAGCAGGGCGAGTACCGTCGTGAGCGGCGAGGCGGGAAGCGGAGCGGGCAGCAGCGTGCGCCAGCCGGTACCTGCCGTGGCGTTGTCCCGGCCCGGCGAAGCCTTACTCATGCAGCCACTCCGCCTCGTCCACCGTATCGCCGACGGTCACGCCGCTGAACTCGATGCGGGTGATGTCGCCGCCTGCGCCGGTCAGGACGATGTGCTGCACCGTACCGGCGCCATCCAGCGTCAGACCGGTCACCAGCTTGCCCAGCGCGACTTCACGCGGTTTCAGCTTTACCTGCCAGCGCGGGCCGGCCACGCTGGCGTCCACCTCGAAGTGGGCCGCCAGCGCATTGAAATCGCCCGCGAACAACGCGAACAGTACGCCGCCGATGGTGCCGACCACCGGCTCGCGCTGGGCATCCAGCCGCAGCGTTTCCTGCCCGCCACTGCGCTGCACGATGCGCTCGCGCGTGATGCGCATGCTCTGGCTGAACGGCTTGTCGGTGCGCCAGACCACGCCGCGCTCACGATCGACCAAAAAGCGGCCGCTGGCGCGTAGCGGCTTTTTCACGCCGACCAGTTCACGCGTCTGGACGAATTCGCCGCGCACCGCGCGCGCGCGATCCAGGCGTTGTTCCACCTGCGATAGCGGTACCTCGGCCAGTGCGCTGGCGGCGCTTAGCAGCAACAGCAGGGGGACGATCAGTCGTCGCATGGCAGACCCAGTTTTTCGAAGAGGATGGGGGGCGAGACGAAGCACATCTCACCGCTGGCGCGATCCACTGCCACCTGGACGGTATGGCCGCGCGTCAGCCGCGTGCCGCTGACGGCATCGCGGATTTCGTACTGCACCTTGAGCCGGTTGCGCCATTCCACCAGCGTGGCGTGTACCTGGATGCGTTGCTGGTAGTTCAGCGGCCGGCTGTAGCGCACGTTGAGTTCGATCACCGGCCAGGCGTAGCCGGATTCGCGCATCTGGGGGATGTCGTAGTCGATGGACTGGAATAGCGCGGTGCGTGCCAGTTCGAAATAGCGCGCGTAGTTGCCGTGCCAGACGATGTTCATCGGGTCGAGATCGTGGAAGGGGATGGTGAGGTCGATGGCGACGCTCGGGCGCGGGGCGGTCATGGGGTTGTTCCTTTGGGCGCTGGCCGCGCCCCAGGGCGCTCAGCGGCCCAAGCTTTTGCAGTGGCAGTCCAAGCGGCCGTTGCCACCTCCACTGCAACCTTCATTTCCCTCACAACTCCCCCTCCCTGATCAGCCCCAACAGCACTCGCAACAAAGGCTCCAGCGCCATATCCTCTTCGATCGGCGGGATCACCGCGTCCAGCCTGGCGCGGAAAGCGGCGCCAGCGGCGGTGAGCGGCAGCGGCGACAGGCGCTCGCGCAGCGCGCAGCCCTGGCGCACGGCGATCAGCAGCGCGGCGGCGACCTGTTCGGTCAACTCCAGCACCCGCAACGCATCGCGCGCAGCGATGGTGCCCATGCTCACTTTGTCCTGGTTGTGGCATTCGGTGGAGCGCGAGAACACCGACGCCGGCATCGTCAGCTTGAGCGCTTCGGCGGCCCAGGCGGAGGCGCCGATCTGCAATGCCTTCAGACCGTGGTTGATCGCGGCGCGCTCGCCGGTGGCGCCCGACAGATTGGCCGGCAGGCCGTGGTTGTAGCGGGTGTCCACCAACAGCGCCAGTTGCCGGTCCAGCAGATCGGCGACGTTGGCGACCAACGTTTTCAGGCTGTCCATGGCGAAAGCAACGTGGCCGCCGTAGAAGTGACCGCCGTGCAGCACGCGGCCGCTGGCCACGTCCACCAGCGGGTTGTCGTTGGCGCTGTTCAGCTCACGCTCGAGGGTGTCGCGCAGGAACGGCAGCGCGTCGTCCAGCACGCCGAGCACGTGTGGTGCGCAGCGCAGCGAGTAGCGATCTTGCAGGCGATGGTCGTTGCGTGCCGATTCGGTGTCGCGCAGCAGATCGCGCAGTTGCGCGGCGACACGCTGCTGGCCGGGGTGCGGTTTGGCATCGAACAGCGTGGCGTCGAAGTGGTGTGGGTTGCCGCCGCAGGCGGCCACGGCCAGCGCGGTGATGTGCGTGGCAAGGCGCGACAGTTCGGCGGCGCGACCCCAGGCCAGGCAGGCCAGCGCGGTCATGACGGCGGTGCCGTTCATGATGGCGAGCGCTTCCTTGGGGCGTAGCGTATGCGGCACCAGGCCGTGCTCGGCCAGCGCGTCGGCGGCGGGGCGGGTGCTGTCACCGGCCAGGATGTCGCGCTCGCCGCACAGCACCGCCACAACATAGGACAGCGGCGTCAGATCGCCACTGGCGCCGACCGAGCCTTCGGCCGGGATGCGCGGCAGCAGGTCATGCGCCAGCAGTTGTTGCAGTTGCCGCAGCAGGGCGAAGCTGACACCCGATTGGCCGCGCGCCAGTGACGCCAGCCGCGTGGCCAGGATGGCGCGGGTTTCGGTGACGTCGAACACGCGGCCCAGGCCGCAGCCGTGGTAGGTGTACAGATGGCGCGGCAGTTCCCACGCCAGGTCGGCGGAGACGGCGGTGGTGCACGAATCGCCGTAGCCGGTGGTCACGCCGTAGACCACGCCGTCGGCGGCCAGCAGGCGGTCGATCAGCGCGGCGCCAGCGTCGATGTGCGCGGCGAACGCAGGGTCCGGGTCGAGCGTGGCGTGGGCGGCCCGGCGCGATAGCGCGATCACGTCGTCGAGGGTCAGGTCGCGGGCGCCGAAGACGATGTCGGGCAGGGTCATGCGGTGGGGTCTTCCCAGAACGGATAGAAGTTGAACCATTGCAGCGGCGCGGCGCGGCATTCGGCCTCCAGCAGCGCGGCGAAGGCGGCGACGATGGGACGCACCGCTGCCAGCCGGTCGTGGCGCGGCAGGCGTACTTCGTTGGCCAGCGAGCGGATGGTCAGTTGCCAGCCGTCGGCGCGCTCGGTAAGCAGCAATGCCAGTAGCGGGCAGTGCAGCAGCCCGGCCAGCAATGCGGGGCCGGCGGGAAAGTCGGCGGGCGCGCCGAGGAAATCGACGCGGACGCGGTGTCCCGCCGACAGCGGCACGCGATCGCCGGCGATGACGATGAACTCGCCGCGCTCCACCCGTTCGGACAGCATCACGGCGGTGGCGGCGGATAGCTCGGATACCTGGATCAGGTCCAGCTCGCAATCGGGATTGGCTTCGCGCAGCAAGCGGTTGAACTGCGGGGCATGGCGGGTGTGTACCAGTACGTTCAGCCGCGCGCCGCGTCGTTGCCGCGCCAGCGCGCGCGACAGTTCGACATTGCCCAGGTGCGCGGTGACGATCACCGCGCCGCGACCGGTAGCCTGCTGCGCGATGAAATGCTCGCCGCCGTCCATGGTGTGCGGCGTGTCGATGGCCTTGCCGCTCCACACCGCCACCTTGTCGAGCAGCGTTTCGCCGAAGCTGGCGAAGTGGCGGAACACGTTGCCCAGCGTGGGGCGCGGCGTGGCACCTCCGCTGTGCGCATGCAGCCGTGCCAGATAGTCACGCGATGCGCGTCGCGCCAGCGGCCGGGCCAGCACGTACCACGCCAGCACGGGGTACAACGCCAGCCGTAGCGGCCAGCGGCCCAGGTGGCGGTCGATCCACAGCAGCGTACGCATGCCGGTGAGAAAGCCGGCTTCGCCGATCCGTGCCCAATGCATCAGCGTGCTCCGCTGCGCAACAGGCGCCACAGCAGCATCGGCGCGCGCGGCAGCATGCCGAGGAACAGCCGTGCGTGCATGGCGGTCAGCAGCAGGTTGTCGTGCCACATCCGGTAATGCGAGATGCCATCCAGCGGATAGCGCACCCGCACCGGCAGGTTGATTACCGGTACGCCGGCCCAGTCCAGCCGCACCAGGATTTCGGTGTCGAAATCCATGCGCCGGCCCACGTGCGCGCGATCGAGCAGCGCCAGCGTCGGGCGTAGCGGGTAGATACGGAAGCCGCACATCGAATCACGGATGCGCAGGCTGAGCGTGTTGATCCATACCCAGATGTGCGTCAGGTAGCGGCAGTACAGCCGCACCGCCGGCACGCTGTCGTCGTAGACCGGGTAGCCGGCGATCACGGCGCCGGGGCGGTGTTGCGCGGCGACGATCATCGCCGGCAGCGCAGCCGCATCGTGCTGGCCGTCGGCATCCATCTGCAAGGCGTGGGTGTAGCCCAGCAACGCGGCGCGACGAAAGCCGCTGATCACGGCGGCGCCCTTGCCCTGGTTGTACGGGTGTGCGAGCACATCCACGTCGTCGCCGGCCAGTTTGTCCAGCACCGCCGCGCAAGCGGCGTCGCTGCCATCGTCCACCAGGATGCACGGCAGGCCGGCGGCGCGCAGCGCGGCGACCACGGCGCCGATGGCGTGCGGATGATTGTAGACCGGCACCACGGCGCACAGCCGGATCGGCGCGGCGGCCTGCGGTAGCGCGTGGTTCATGTCGCCGCTCCGAAAACCAGTTGCCCGCTGGCGTGACGCGTGCCGTCGGCGCCGCTGTAGTCATAGTGCAGCCGCTGCGTATCGGGCAGCCAGGCCAGGCGCAGCCGCACCACGCGGCCGGGCTGGATGGCGTGCTGGAACTTGATCTGCCGCATGCCCAGGCAATCGGGCGGCAGCGGGTAGTGGCGGCGGCCGTAGTGCACGGCCCAGTCCAGCAGGGCCACGCCGGGCAGGATCGGCGTGCCGGGGAAGTGACCGTCGAAGTGGCGCAGTGCGGCATCCACGTAGAAGGTAAGCGTCGCGCCATCGTCGCTGCGCGCGGTGTCGAGCAGATCGGGCCACGCCGGGCGCGTGGCAAACAGCGCGCGCAGCGCATCCTCGGTGGTCTTGCCCATGGTGTTGTCCGGCAGCGCTTCCACCACGCGCCAGCGGCGTGGCACGGCCAGTGTTTCCAGTTGCGGCGCCAGCCGCGCGCGCCATTGCCGTGCCAGCGCGGCCTTGCCGTGCGCGACCAGCGCCTCGCGGCC
>NZ_SUMF01000017.1 GCF_005048205.1 Chitiniphilus eburneus | reverse complement strand
CGCGCCGCCCGCGCCGCCACCGTGGCCGCCGATACCCGCGTCGCGGTGGACGAAGCGCGCGGCGCGGGCGACGGCACGCTGGTACGGCTGGGTGCGCTGGCCAGCGAGTTCGAGGACACCGCGCAGGCCATGCACCAGCTCGACGATGCCATCGGCCGCACGGTGGAAGTGGCCGGCGTGATCGCCGGTATCGCCCGGCAGACCAACCTGCTGGCGCTGAACGCCGCCATCGAAGCCTCACGCGCGGGCGAATCCGGGCGCGGCTTCGCCGTGGTCGCCGATGAAGTGCGGCGCCTGTCGCTCTCCAGTGCCGAAGCCACCGCCGACATCCGCCAGATCATGGACACCGTGCGCGAACGCTCGCGCCAGACGCTGGCGTCGATGCGTGGCGCTGCGGGGCATGTCGGCGAATGCCATGAGGACGGCCGCACCGTGACCGAGGCACTGGCGCGCATCGGCGCCGCCTCCGGCCAGGTCAGCGAGATGATGGATGCCATCGCCGGTGCGGTGGAAGAACAGGGCCGCGCCAGCGAGTCGATGAGCGAGCGGCTGTCCGGCATTGGCGACGGCGCGCGGCAGAGCATGCGCCGCACCGAAGCGATGCGCGAGGAAATGGCCGGGCTCACCGGCGTGGCCAATCAACTGGACGAACACCTTGCCGGCCTGCGCTTCCGCGCTTGACCGCGCATCGGCGACTAACGTTGCAAGTAGCTGTTTTCATTGAATTACAGCTACAAATCCGGACATGAAATGCGCCCCTACAGCGATTCAGGCCATTGTCCTACAGCCACGCAACAGGCTCATGGCAACAATGAGGCCATCGTTTCAGGCGCCATCGTTTCCGGAGGTTTCCACCATGTTGCCGCTGAACATCCCCGACTTCACCCTGATCCCCCCGACCCGGCCCGGCTTGCCGCCGCGTTGCGTCATCGTGCCGCTGTGGCCGGACGACGAAGAACCGCAAACCCCACCGCCGCCCACGCTGCACTGATTACCCGGCGCGTTCCATGCACACGCCGAGCATCCGCGCACTGGCGGCCACCGCCGCGCTGCTGGCCCTGACCGCTTGCGGCAGCGGTGGTGGTGACAACGGCGGCACGCCCACGCCGACGCCAACCCCCACACCGACCCCGACGGCGCCCCCCGCATCCGTGTCCGTCGCGGTGGAAGTGCCTGCCGGCCTGAATGCCGCACCGTTCGACACCGCCCGCGCCGTATTGCTGCCCCCTGGCTTCGGCCTGCGCGTCGTCGCCCGCATCGATGCCGCCCGCTTCCTCGCCGAAGCGCCCAACGGCGACCTGCTGGTATCCCAGCCCGACCACGGCAAGATCATCCGCATCACGCCGGACGGCGCCCAGAACGACTACGCCACCGGCCTGAACAAAGGCCACGACCTGGTGTTCCACGACGTGGGCAACACCCTCTATTTGTACATCGGCGAGGCCGACCGCATCAGCCGCACCGAATACGTGGACGGCGACGCCACATCCCGCGCGCGCGCCGCCGTCATCACCAACCTGCCCGACAGCTCGCTGCCCGAACTGAACGGCAGCTACGGCCACACGCTGAAGAACATCGCCTTCGCCGGCAGCACGTTGTTCGTCTCGATCGCATCCGCCACCAACGCCAGCCCATCCGACATCCTGGCCACACCCAAGCGCGGCGCCATCTATGCCTTCGACGAAAACGGCGGCGGCATGCGGCTGTATGCCCAGGGCCTGCGCAACGCCGAAGGCTTGGCGATCCACCCGGTGACCGGGGAGTTGTGGGCTGCAGTGAATCATCGCGACAACATCCGTTATCCGCTCAAGGACGGCCGCTTCCCCTACAAAGCGCTCGACCCCGGCTACTACAACGACAACCCACCCGAACCGTTCACCCGCGTGCGCGATGGCGGCAACTACGGCTGGCCCTATTGCAACCCCACCGCCGAAACCGGCCTGGACAACCTGCCCTACTACCTGGACGTGGAAAACAACGAAGACCAGCAGGTGCTGGACTGCGGCAGCATCGACCGCATCAGCAAAGCCCTGCCGGCCCACGCGGCACCGCTGGGCATGAGCTTCTGGACCGGCAACAACGTACCGGAGCCGTGGCGCAACGGCGCGGTGATCGGCCTGCACGGCTGCTGGAACTGCACCGAGCCACGCGGCTACAAGGTAGTGTTCCTGCCGCTGCGCGCCGACAACGGCTTCGGCGATCCACAGGATCTGGTGGCCGGCTTTCTCACCAACCCGGCCGATATCGCCAGCCGCTGGGGGCGACCGGTGGATGTGATTCCGAACCGGGCGGGGAATCTCTATATTTCCGACGACTATGCCGGGGCGGTGTATGAGTTGTATCGGAAGTAGGCAGGGGATATGGGAGTGGTTGCGGGTTGCGGGTTGCGGGTTGCGGGTTGCGGGTTGCGGGTTGCGGGTTGCGGGTTGCAACTGCAACTGCAACTGCAACTGCAACTGCAACTGCAACTTCTTAAAGGCTGAGCGCCTTGCGGCGCGGTTGATTGATGCCCTTAGCGACCGGGCGGGCCGGTTCATTTCTTTTGCTCCGCCAAAAGAAACGAACCAAAGAAAAGGCGGCCCGCGTTTGCGCCCCTCCGGGGTTCCCTACGTCGGTCGCGAGCCTAGGTCTCGCTCCACTCCTCGGCGCTACGTAACGGGGGGAAAGACCGTTGAATGCCAAGGGAAGTGAGAAGGCAAAAGCCCCGCCTTTGCCTCCTTGGGTGACAAATTCGCCAACTTTCACCCGCAGGCACTGGCACACGTCACCCCTTCCCTTCAAGGGGAGGGGTCGGGGGTGAGGATGGTCTGCCCGGGGCCCCTCAGCAGCGCCGAGTAGAGGACAGGCGGGGCGGGGTTTCGGCGAGGACTGTCTGAGGGCGCTTGCGCCCGAGTTTCGCAGCCGCCGACCCGATTGTCCGGCGCGAGGGCACCCGTAGGGCGCGTATGCCGGTGACCGCCAAAGCTTAGCGGCTTGCCGCTTAGCGACGCGCCATGCAGAGCGAAGCGTCGCTCGGCCTTTTCTTTGGTTCGTTTCTTTTGGCCGCGCAAAAGAAATGAACCCGCCCGCACGGCGGCAGAGGGCGTCAAGCATCCGCGCCGCAGGCGCTCGGCGGTTAAAAGCCTTTGAAGTTGCTGTTGCTGTTGCTGTTGCTGTTGCTGTTGCTGTTGCTGTTGCTGTTGCTGTTGCTGTTGCTGTTGCTGTTGCTGTTGCTACCGACAAAGACCATAGCCCCACCTCCCGCCGCCACCGCACAAAAGGGCTTTCCCCGCTTTGGCCCCTCCAAAGCCCCAGCCCCCTATGCAAACCGCATCGACAAATCCACCGCCACCACATCCTTGGTCAACTTCCCCACCGAAATCCGATCCACCCCGGTTTCGGCAATCGCGCGCAGCGTCGAAAAATCCACCCCGCCCGATGCCTCCAACAACGCCCGGCCCGCCGTGCGTGCCACGGCGGTGCACAGGTCTTCCAGGCTGAAGTTGTCCAGCAGCACCGACGGCGCGCCGGCCGCCAGCGCCTCATCCAGTTCGGCCAGCGACTCCACCTCGATCTGCAAAGTGACGTGTGACGGCGCCAGCGCGCGGGCCGCGGCCAGCGTCGGGGCAATGCCGCCGCCGGCCAGGATGTGGTTTTCCTTGATCAGGACACCATCCCACAAACCGATGCGCTGATTGGCGCCGCCGCCGACCGTCACTGCGTATTTCTGCGCACGGCGCAGGCCGGGCAGTGTCTTGCGGGTGTCGTGCACCACGGCGCGGGTGCCGGCGACGGCATCGGCATAACGCCGGGTAGCGCTGGCAACGGCCGACAATAGTTGCAGGAAGTTGAGCGCGCTGCGCTCGGCGGTCAGCAGGCTGCGCGCCGGACCCTCGATCTCGCACAGCAGCGAGCCAGGCGCCACACGCTCGCCTTCGGCCACGCGCCAGACGACGCGGCAGGCCGGGTCCACCTGGCGGAACACTTCATCGAACCATGGCTGCCCGCAGATCACCGCCTCCTCACGCGCAATCACCGTGGCGCGACCGGCCTGCCCGGCCGGAATCAGCAACGCGGTCCAGTCCGCCTCACCCACGTCCTCCGCCAGCGCGGCGGCAACGTTGGCGGCGATCAGATGGGCAGGGGGCAAGGTGGGCATGGGTGGATTTCTCGGAAAAAGCAGGAGTTTAAGCGACGGAGCGGCTGGGTAACACCGACTGAAATCCAGATTTTGAAACACAGAGCACACGGAGAACACAGAGAAAGCCGGGAGGAAACCAAAACAGCAGGAAAGGCGGGTGTGCTTCGCCCCGTTGGCGCGGCTTGCCTCTCTCCTTGTGCTTTTTCCTTTGGGTTTTTCTGTGAAACGCTGTGTGCTTCGTGTGCTCTGTGTTCACGATCTGGATTTTCCAATTGCCCCACGCAGCAGCCGCTTCCGTCAAGGCAGCCGCAGCGGCGCAATGGCATCGGCCAGGGCCTGGCGGATGCGCGCCAAGGCCGCCGGGGTGTCGCCTTCGGCGCGCAGTGTGAGCACCGGAGTGGTATTGGAGGCGCGGATCAGGCCAAAGCCGTCCGGGTATTCGATACGCAGGCCGTCGATATCGAACACCTCGCCGCCGGGAAACCGGGCCTGGGCGGCGATGCGTGTCACCAACTCGGCGCCGGGTTCGTCGATGGCAATTTGCAGTTCGGGCGTGGCAAAGGTTTGCGGCAGGGCGGCCAGCGCGGCATCCAGCTCCAGGCCAGCGCCCAGCAGCGCCAGCAGCCGTGCGCCGGCATAGAGCGCGTCGTCCACCCGCCATTCGCAAAAGGCGAAATGACCGGACAGCTCGCCGGCCAGCAAGGCGTCGCGATCCGCCAGTTCGCGCTTCATATGAACATGCCCGGTGGGGATGACCCGGCTGACGCCCCCCGCTTCGGCCACGCAACGCGCCACCACCCGGCTCGATTTCACGTCGTGCAGCACCAACCGCCCCGGCGCGGCGCGCAGCGCGGCCTGGGCGAACAGCGCCAGCAGGCGGTCGCCGGGCACGGCCTGGCCGCTGCGGGTGATGACTCCCAGGCGGTCGCCGTCGCCGTCGAACGCCAGCCCGACATCGGCCTCCAGCGCCCGCACCGCCTCGCGCAGGTCGGCGAGGTTGGCTTCATCCTGCGGATCAGGGTGGTGATGTGGAAAGCGGCCGTCCACGTCGCAATACAGCGGTTCGACACGGTGCCCCAGCGCGCGGTACAGCGCGGGTGCCACGGCACCGGGCACGCCATTGCCGCAGTCGATCACGATCGACAGCGGGCGTGGCTGCGGCACGCCGGCAACGATGGCAGCGATGTATGCCGGCGCGGTGTCGCACCGGGTCAGCGCACCGGCGCCATGGGCGAAATCATCGCGTTCGATGCGGTCGGCCAGGCGTTGCAGCGCGGCGCCCCCCACGGCCACGCCGCCGAGCATGATCTTGATGCCGTTGTAGTCGGGCGGGTTGTGGCTGCCGGTGACGATGGCACCGCAACCCTCCGCTTGGTGGATGGCGCCGAAATACAGCAACGGTGTGGCAGCCAGGCCCAGGTCGATGACGTCGATACCGGCGGCGAGCAGGCCCTCGACCAGCGCCGCCGCCAATGCCGGGCTGCTCAGCCGGCCATCGCGCGCGACGGCGAAGCGCTGAAAACCACTTTCGCGCGCCAGCGTGCCGGCCGCCTGCCCGATCCAGCGCGCCGCGTCGGGGGTCAGCCGGCCGGTGGTGGCGCGTACGTCATAAGCCTTGAACA
The DNA here is from genome assembly GCF_005048205.1 of Chitiniphilus eburneus. Lineage (GTDB taxonomy): Bacteria > Pseudomonadota > Gammaproteobacteria > Burkholderiales > Chitinibacteraceae > Chitiniphilus > Chitiniphilus eburneus. Next base: position 70,911 of record NZ_SUMF01000017.1, on the reverse strand, counting down.
ACGAACGGTCGATGTCGGGCATGGCTTCCTCGCGGGATGTCGCCAGGGCTAGTTGCGCAGCGGCGCGTGATGCATGAAGAAGCGCACCAGCACATTCGGCAGCCAGTCCAGCCGCCCTGGCGGCGGGCCGGAGACGAAGCCGACGTGCCCGCCTTCGCGCGGGCGCAGCAGCATGACGCTGGACGATACTTCGTCCTCGGTGGGCAGGCTGGCGGCGGGAATGAACGGGTCGTTCAGCGCGTGCACCATCAGCGTGGGCACGGCGATGTGCTTCAGGTAGGGCTTGCTGCTGGCGTCGCGCCAGTAATGGTCCACGCTGTGAAAGCCATGCAACGGCGCGGTGACCAGATCGTCGAACTCGCGCAGCGTCAGCGCCCGGCCCACCCTGGCGCGGTCGATGAAAGGATTGTTGGTGAGCTTGAGTTTTTCCAGCGTCTTGCGCCGCAACGTACGCAAGAACTCGCGGGTATAGAGATGCCGGTTGAATCCGGTATCCAGCGCGGCGCCGGCGGCGGCCAGATCCACCGGGGCACAGACCGCGGCGGCGGCCGAGATCGACAACGCGGCCTTGGCGCCGGTTTCGCCCAACCACTTGAGCAGTGCATTGCCGCCCAGCGATACGCCCACGGCATAGATCGGCACATCGGGAAAACGATGCCGCAACCGCGCCAGCACCCAGTCGATTTCCTTCGAATCGCCCGCATGGTAGGCGCGCGGCAACCGGTTGATGACGTTGCCGCAGGTGCGGAAATGCGGCACCACGCCGCGCCAGCCACGCGGGTAGGCGTACTGGAACAGCGCACGCGCATAGTGGCTGCCCGAGCCGCCCTCCAGGCCGTGGAACAGCACCACGATGGGCGTGCCGGCACGGCCGTCGATCCAGTCGACCACGATGGTGTCCAGGTCGGGCGTCACCCAGCCTTCGCGCCGGTAACGGATCGAACGACGCCATGTGAACACGGCGGGGTAGATGGTCTGGGCGTGGCCCCCTGGTAGCCAGGCGGGGGCCCGGTAAGGCGGCAGATCGAGTTGGTGTTCGCGGTGCATCGCGGGGTCGGGACAACAGGTCGGAATACGCACGGAGGCTACTCCACAGGGCATCGGGCGTACAGAGGGCCGGGTTATCACCTCTTGTCGCGGCCCGGACGCGCCGCCATAGTGACCGGCCGTGCTTCCGCCTTCGTTCACGCCATGTCCGCCATCGTCGTTTCCGCGCTGTATCGCTATCCGCTCAAGTCCGCCCACGGCCACCCGCTGACCGAGGCGCAACTGGATCACGTCGGCCTGCCCGACGACCGCGCCTGGATGGTGGCCGACGCGGACGGCCGTTTCGTCACCGGCCGCGATCTGCCGCGCCTGGTGCAGATCCACGCCGCCACCGACGCAACGACACTGACATTGACCGCCCCCGATCAGCCGCCGCTCACCATCCCTCGCGCGGTGTTCGCCACGCCGCACCCGGCCCACGTCTGGGGTACCGATTTTTCCGCGTGGCATGGCAGCGCCGACGCCGACGCCTGGCTGTCCGCCTTCACCGGCCGCCCACTCAAGCTGTTGTATACCGGCGAGACCCAGCGCCGCGTGAAGCGTTTTCCCGACACGCCGGTGAGCTTTGCCGACGGCTACCCGCTGCTGCTGATCGGCGACGCCTCGCTGGCGCAACTGAGCGACTGGGCCGGGCAGGCACTGGAGATGGCGCGCTTTCGCCCGAACCTCACCTTCGCCGGCGCCGACGCCTTCGCCGAGGACCACTGGCAACGCATCCGTATCGGCGAGGCCGTCATCCGCCTGACCAAGCCCTGCGTGCGCTGCGTCTTCACCACCGTGGACCCGGACAACGGCGACAAGCACCCGCGCCAGGAGCCGCTGCGCACGCTGGCACGCCATCGCAAGACCCCGGATGGCGTCACCTTCGGGATGAATGCCATTGTCGAGCGCGCGGGATGGGTGCGGCAGGGGGATGGGGTAGAAGTGCTGGACTGATCCGGCTGCGCGCTTGCGCATCGCATCCGGTAGGCAGCGGCCGGGCGCCGTCAATGGGGGAGACCGCCGCAACGGCGTTTACCTATGGCGAGCTGTCCTCCCCACCCCGCCTCACGCTATGATCCCGCCAGACAAAAAGGGGGAATGCCATGGCTTTGTTGATCTTCCTGGCGCTGGTCGCCGTGGTCGTGATCTATCTGATCTCGCTCTACAACAACCTGGTCTCGCTCAAGCATGGCGTGGCGCGGGCGTGGTCCAACATCGATGTGCTGATGAAGCAGCGGCACGATGAGCTGCCCAAGCTGATCGAGGCCTGCAAGCAGTACATGCGCTTCGAGGCCGAGACGCTGGAGCGGGTGATGCAGGCGCGCTCGCAAGTGGCATCGGCGCGCGAGAGCCGCAACATTCCCGCGCTGGGCACGGCGGAAACCGCATTGCGCGCCGGGCTGGGACAGTTGTTCGCCACGGTGGAGGCCTACCCCGAGCTATCGACCAACGAGCATTTCCAGCACCTGCTGTCGCGTATCACCGAGCTGGAGGACGGTATCGCCGACCGGCGAGAAACCTACAACGACACCGTCAACCTGAACAACGTGCGCATCGAGCAGTTTCCCGATGTGCTGGTCGCGCACAGCTTCGGTTTTGGCGCGGCTCGGCCGCTGCATTTCAAGGAGGCCGAAAAGAGCGACGTGGACGTGAAGCAGTTGTTCAGTTGAGCACGGGCGGCCGGACATCTTGGACTGGTTGAACGGAACCCTCTTCAAGGGCATGCGCCGCACCAGCACCGACTGGGGCGCACTGGCCGCGATCCTGGCCGTGCTGGCGTTCGGCTGGATGCACTGGACCGTGGCCGGCTGGCAATGGTGCCTGGGGCTGGCCGCCGCGTTGTCGTTGCTGGGGTGGTACACCAGCCGCCGCCGCTATCAGGCCATCGTCAATACGCCGGTCTCGCGCATCGGTAGCACCAGCCAGGGCTATGCGCGGCTGGAAGGCGCCGCGCGACCGCTCGGGGGCGAGCCGTTGGTGTCGCCGTTCGGTACCCAGTGCGTGTGGTATCACAGCGTCGAGGACGAGGTGGAACGCACGCCGCAGGGTACGCGCACCCGTGAAATCTACAACGTGGAAAGCGAGCACAGCTTCGTGCTGGACGACGGCAGCGCCAGTTGCCTGATCGATCCGGAAGGCGCCGACCTGCGGCCGGGCGATCCCTCTGTCTCCTGGTATGGCGACCGTCGGCGGACGGAATGGTGGATTTTTCCCGGCCAGCATATCGAGGCACTGGGCGACTTCGCCACGCTGCGCGCGGACCGCTCGCCCCAGGCGCAACGCGCGCGGGTATCGGACCGGCTGGCCGAATGGAAACGCGATCGCGAAACGCTGGTGCGCCAGTTCGACCGCGATGGCAATGGCGAGATCGATGCCGAGGAATGGGAACAGGTGCGCAGCGCCGCCGAGCGTGATGTGATCCGGGAGGCCATCGATACCGGCAGCCGCGACAGCGCGAACGTGCTACGCAAACCCCGGCAAGGCCTGTACCTGGTTTCCACCGAAGACCTGGACAGCTACGCACGCACCCGGCAGCGCTGGGCCTGGGGCTATCTTCTGCTGGTGGTCGTGCTGCTGCATGCGATGTGGTGGATCAACCGCCGGCCGCAGATCGTGGAAGACCGGATTGCCCATCCCGTCGTGTTCGAACAGGACGCCGAGGATATCGACTGAGCAGCCGGCGCCCTTCCCGACCGGACCGGTGCCCGGCCGGAAGAAGGCCGCCACCCGGGGTGCTGGGTTCGATCGAACCCAGCCGCTCCCATTCCGCCAGCGCGGGCAGCCGACGCGGATTCAGCGCGGATAGCTGTCCAGCAACCCTGCTTCGGTCGCCACTTCCGCCGCGCTGTAATGATTCCGACCGGGAAACACCTGCGCCGCCACCGGCACCCCCTTGGCGCCAATCAGCGCGGCGAACGCTGCCGTGTCGGACAGATAAGGCTCGCCCTCCTCGGCCCCCATGCTGAAGAACGCGCGCTGCACCGGCGCGAACGACGCGGTGGGCGCGGTTTGCGCATGCGTCACCAGCGAATAGTCGTCGTACCACAGCGACGGGCTGTTGATCAGATAGCGGCCAAAGCTGTCGGGGCGCGCCACCAGCGCATGGCTGGCGAACAGGCCACTCATCGAGGTGCCATGCAGCCCGCGCGCCGTGGCATCGGCGAGGTAATGGGTTTCGATGCGCGGCGCCAGCTCATCCGCGAGGAAGGTCAGGAAAGCCGGCCCGCCGCCGGAGATACGCAGGTTGGGATCGGTGTTTTGCAGGTAATCCTCCTCGGCCTGCCAGAAGGTGGGACTGAAGTCGCGCGAGCGGCGCAGGTCGCAGGCCAGGGCGCTGTCGGGGCAATCGACGCCGACCACGATCAATGGCCTGATTCGCCCCGCATCGCGCAACACCTGGTATTGCGTGGTGAACACGCTGCCGAGCAGCGCCCAGTCGAGCACATAGAGCACCGGATAGGCAGTGTCGGGCTGGAAATCGGGCGGCAGCTTCACATGGATGCGATAGGCGGCGCTGAGTGTTTCGCCCTTGAACTGCAACGCCGTCACGTTTCGCGCCACCATGGTGAACTGGTAATCGGATACATAGCGGCACGCGCCGACATCGCGCCATACCTCGCGATGAGCAACCTCCTCCGGGTCCTGGCCCTGCGTCCACCAGTGGGCAAGGTAATTGCGCCCGTGCCGGCTGACCACGGCATTGCCCGCATAGGCGCGCCCGGCACGCCAGACATCGCCGCACGCCAGTGGCGGCTGGTCCGGGTCCAGCACCAGCCACGGCTGGCCACCGCCCAACCCGCCGGCATGCCGCGCCGGATCCTGGCCCTGGGTCCACCACTGCGCCCGGTAATCGACCCCGGCGACCGTGACCGTATCGCCGGCCTGGTAAACCTGCCCCGCCTGCCAGACCGGCGCGGCGTGAAGCGTGCCACCGACCCATGCGGCCAGCGCAAACCACAGCTTGCTTCGTTGCATGACGACTCCTCGTTGTTATGGATGCGCGAACGCGCACGCCGATCATGCAAGAGGCATAAGCCAATGTTCAGCCGGCCCTGGATCGAAGGCGGCGGAACGCGGACTTGCGGCGCCGGAGTCGGGAAGTCCGACAGCACAAGGGCGACATTCCCCCGCACACCCGGCGTCGCCAGAAGCCTTACCACCCGCCTCTCAACACCGTCCCTCCCCTCACCACAGCCCATCCGAACCTCCGCCGTCCGCACTCAGCAAAGCAAGCCCCCTCGCGGCGGCGAGGGCGGGGGGAGTCGGAATGGAACAGGGGAGAATCGACCTCCCCGCACACCAGACATCGTCAAGTGCCCGGCGCCGCCAGAAGCCTTGCCACCCGCCTCTCAACACCGCCCCTCCCTCACCACAGCCCATCCGAACCTCCGCCGTCTGCACTCAGCAAAGCAAGCCCCCTCGCGGCGGCGAGGGCGGGGGGAGTCGGAATGGAACAGGGGAGAACCGACCTCCCCGCACCAGATATCTTTAAGCGACCGGCGCCGCCAGAAGCCTTGCCACCCGCCTCTCAACACCGCCCCTCCCCTCACCACAGCCCATCCGAACCTCCGCCGTCCGCACTCAGCAAAGCAAGCCCCCTCGCGGCGGCGAGGGCGGGGGGAGTCGGAATGGAACAGGGGAGAACCGACCTCCCCGCACCAGATATCTTTAAGCGACCGGCGCCGCCAGAAACCTTGCCACCCGCCTCTCAACACCGTTCCTCCCTCACCACAGCCCATCCGAACCTCCGCCGTCCGCACTCAGCAAAGCAAGCTCCCTCGCGGCGGCGAGGGCGGGGGGAGTCGGAATGGAACAGGGGAGAACCGACCTCCCCGCACACCAGATATCTTTAAGCGCCCGGCTCCGCCGGGCGCATGCTTCCCCCCGCCCCCAATCGCAGCCAACCAATACTCCGGTTCTCCGCAATCACGGACAACTTTGCCCTCGTTTGCCCCCGCATGATTTCATTCGCGGCTCGGTATCCGTCCGCACCGATCAACCCGCCAGCCCGGCGCAGCGCACCCAATGCCGATGTCCATCGCGCGCCCTGCCCGGCCCATCGAGAGATTTGCATGCGACGACTTTCCCTTTCCCTACTGTTCAGTACTGTGTTCATCCTGGCCCCCGTTGCCAGCGCCGCGCCCGGCGCCGTCCAGTGGCAACTGGACACCGGCGCGCCGGTTCGCGCCGCGCCGCTGCTGGTGGGCGATACGCTGATCGTCGGCAACGCCGACGGCATGCTGCGGGGGCTGGACTGGCCCAGCCGCAAGCCGCGCTGGCAACAGGCGCTGAAAGGCTCGCTCGGCAGCCAGCCCACCCACGCGGGCGATCGCATCTATGTCCAGACCAATCGCCAGGTCTACGCACTGTCAGTAAAGGATGGCCGCATCCTGTGGCAACGCGACCTGGGCGATCAGGGCGACTGGCGCGGGTTCAAGTTATGGGACACTTTCCAGGGCAGCCCGGTGGTACACGGCGACCGGCTGCTGGTGGCCTTCGGCGACAGCCTCTACGCGCTGGCACTGGCCGATGGCGCCACGCGCTGGCGCTACGAGAGCGCCTATCGCCTGATGGCAACCCCCACCGTGGTCGGCGACAAGGTGCTGATCGCCGATGGCGATGGCCAGTTGAGCGCCGTGGCGCTGGCCACCGGCAAGGCGCTGTGGCGCAAGCAGCCCGGCCGCGACACCATCCAGACACGCATCGCGGTATGGAACAAGCTGGGCATCTATGGCAGCCGCGATGCGGCGGTGCACGCTTTCGACCTGAATACCGGCAAGGAGGCCTGGCGCGCCAGCCACGATACGTCGTGGGTGGTGGGCTCGGCGCTGGTCCAGGGTGACGTGGCGTATATCGGCTCGTCCGACGGGCTGTTCTTCCAGGCGCTGGATGCGGCGAGCGGACGCGAGCTGTGGCGGGTGGATACCGGCCAGAACGCGTTCACTGCGCCGGTCTACGCCAACGGCCAGTTGCTGCTGGCCACCGGCGACGCCTACCAGCTCGACCGCCCGGGCCGGGTAACCGCCGTGGGCCTGGACGGCAAGCGCCACTGGCAGGCGGAACTGCCGGCCGGCCTGTTCGGCCAGCCTATCGTGGTCGGCGATACCCTGATGGTCGGCGCCGAAAATGGCCGGCTGTACGGCGTGTCGCTGCGCTGAGTTTGCGGCGGGAATAAAGGCGAAAATCCGGGGACACAGGGAGCACGGAGAACACCGAAAACACGGAGAAACCCGAAAGGATGGAATGAAACTCTCCTTCGGTTTTCGCTGTGTTCTCTGTGCCCTTCCTGTGCGCTGTGTCCCCGGACTTTGTTTTTGCCGCTGCCCCCGAAGGAGCAGCCTTCCTTCAGTCAACCGTTCAAGGATTCACGATCGGTTTCATCTGGATAGCGAACGGCCAGCCCTGCACTTCGTCGGTACCGATCTGCCAGTCGAAGGCGCCCCGGATGGTCGGGTAAGCGGACTTGATCTGGTTCCAGGTCGATACCGCCTGATCGATGCGCATGTAGTTGGTGGCATCGTTGATGCCGAAACCCACCACCACGTGGCTCGCCCCCAGCAGCGCCACCCATTCGCCGACGTTGTTCACCACGTAGCTCGGCTCGGCCAGGTTGGGGCCGTCGTAATACTGCGGCGCGCAGTAGTCGATGGCGTTGGCGATCACCATGTCGCGGCAGAAGGTCTTGTCGCGGGCATTCCACGGGGCAGGCGGCGAGGAGATGATGAAGTTGGGATAGCGCCGCTTCAGTTCCAGGCTGATCCAGATCATTTCGCTGGTATCGGGCTGCTGATCCGCTTCGAAGGTGTTCCAGTCCAGCCCGTCGAAACCACCCAGTTGCGTGTAGATCGCGGCAATGCTGTTGACGAAGTTCTGCGATTTCTCGCGGGTGGGGAAGCTCATGCCATTGCCCGCGCCGCCCACCGACAGGATGATCTTGCGCCCCTGCACCGTGCGCGCATACGCGATGTCCGCCTTCAGGTTGGTGGCCGCGCCGCGTCCATCACCCGGGGTGTTCCAGACCACCGCGCCGGTGGTTCCCGGTGGCCCGCCCACCGGCGTGGCGGCGAACAGGTAGATCAGGTTGTAGTTGGGATGCACATCGCGGATGCGGATCTGCGAACCGGGCCAGTACGGCCAGTAGCCGCCGAGCACCTTGGCCGGCAAACCGGTGCCGGGCGTCGGGGTCGGCGTCGGTTGCTGGGTCGGCGTGGGGGTGGGCGACGGGCCGCCGCTGCAACCGATCGGCTCCCAGTAATAGGTGCTGATGGTGGGAATGGTGGCGTCGCTGCCATTGGCGCCCACCGCTTTCACCCGGTAGTACGCGCCGTTGTACTGCACCACCGTGCCCAGCGGGTAGTTCACGCCGCTCTGCCACACCACATAGCTGCATGAGCCGGATGGGGTCGGCGTGGGAGTCGGCTGTGGGGTGGGAGTTGGCGTCGGCACCGGAGTCGGCGTGCCGCTGCAACTGGTCGGTTCCCAGTAATAGGTACTGATGGTGGGAATGGTGGCATCGCTGCCGTTGGCGCCCACCGCTTTCACCCGGTAGTAAGCGCCGTTGTACTGCACCACCGTGCCCAGCGGGTAGTTCACGCCGCTCTGCCATACCACGTAGCTGCAGGTGCCCACCGGCGTCGGGGTCGGCTGCGGCACTGGCGTGGCGGTGGGGCGCGGGGTCGGCGTGGGCGTCGGCACCGGAGTGGGCACCGGCGTCGGGGTGGGCGTGGCGCCGCTGGACGGGCCCAGGTCGCGCCACAGGGTGTTGGTCACGGCCGGGTTCCAGCCCGCCCCGACATAGGCAGTGTGGGTGATCAGCGCCTGATAGTCGTGGCCCTGATAGCTGACATAGCTGCCGGCCGTATAGGTGTTGCCTTCGGCCCATGCCGGGTAGGCCGCGCTGGCGTAGGCAGCCGCGGTCGCCATGACCACGCCGCTCAGCGCGAACAAGCTTGATTTGCGCATGTTGTCTCATCCATCCAGTTGATCGAGTTGTTGTCGCCGGGCGCGTCGCTGCTCTCCGCACATCCACCCGGCCAGGAACGGCGTACCGCTCCATCCCACAAGGCTAGCGCCACCCCCGGTACAACCCCATGTCTGGATACGACCATTGGGTTTGTCTGAATCGATCCACCCAGGCAACACGGCATGCGACGGTGGCACCACCCGGATGAATGGCCGATTTTCGCCGCCAAACGCCATGCATGCGCTATCAAACCTGAACTGGAAAGCACTGAATGGGCGATCACCCCCGGCCCGCTTGTCCGACTACGGCATTCCGCATTGGCAGCCCACCGTGGCGCCATGGCCGGATGCGCCAGGTCAGCCCGCCAGTGCTGTTCATAGAGCACAGTGATTACCAATGGCGCTCACTGACACGCTGATACGGCTGCTTTTGCCGCAGCGCAGCGTGGCTGCCGGGGCTCTGGCGGGCGGGTGACGCTTGATCGTGCGGCAAGCCGGCGCGGCCGGGCTCGCCCCGGCGCAATGCCAGCAAAGACGGCCCTTCGCTCTCTTGCATGCCGGCCCGGCCCGGGCGCCGCACGGTGCCAGTCGTCTTGTCATGCCGGCCTTCCGTCCGCATGGCAACGGGAAAACAAGGGCGCCGCGAAACCAACGGCTGCTGACAACCATCGGGAATGATATCCTGCGCGATTCCTGACACGACGTTTGCAAATCCATGGATTTCGCCCAGCTTCTCGCCTCCTTCGCTTCCGCCTTTACCCAGGAGCGACGGCTGGTCACGTTACAACTGGGCGACGGCGCCTGGGACCAGCAACTGCTGCCGCAATCGGCCAGTGGCGAGGAAGCGCTGTCCCAGCCCTATCGCTATGTCGTCGAATGCGTTTCCACCGACGCCGGGCTGGAACTCAAGCGTCTGCTCGGCCTGCCGGCGCAACTGGGCATCCTCACCGCCGATGGCGAGGAAACGGTGCGCTGCGGCATCGTCACCGCCGCGCAGGCATTGCCATCCGATGGCGGCTTCGCGCGCTACGGCCTGACTCTCGAACCGGCACTGGCGCTGCTGCGCCATCACCGTAGCAGCCGCGTCTGGCAGGACCTGCCCGTACCCGGCATCGTCAAGGCAATCATCGAGGAGCAACAGGCCGCCAATCCGGTATTCGCCGCCGCGTTCGCCCTGCGTCTGGAACTGTCGCGTGATTACCCCGCGCGCTCCTACTGCCTGCAATACCGCGAAACCAGTCTGGACTTCGTCCAGCGCCTGCTGGCCGAGGAAGGCATCGCCTACCGCTTCGAGCACGAGTCAGGCGACACCCCGCGCGTGACGCTGGTGGCGTTCGACGATCCGTATTCGCTACCGCAGGCGGCGCACGGCCGCGTGCGCTTCCATCGCGCCGACGCCACCGAGGCCGAGGACAGCATCACCGACTGGACCAGCGCGCGCCGCGTCGGGCCGGAAGCAGTGGCGCTGGCCAGCTTCGACTACAAGCCGGTGGTGACCCGCCACGCGCAGCAACAATCCGCCACCGACCAGGGCAACGGCGGCGCCCAGGCCGAAGCGGGCCTGGAAGACTACGACGCGCAAACGCTGTACTACGCCACCGACCCCGAGCAGCTCGACCGCTACACCACGCTGCGCCAGCAAGCGCACGACCTGGCCAAGAAGGCGTTCCAGGGCGGCGGCACGGTGCGCGGGCTGAAGGTGGGCGACTGGTTCCAGCTCGCCGATCACCCGCTGCACGATAGCGACGCCCCCGAACAGCGCGAGTTCGTCGCCAGCCGGCTGCGCTTCGCCGCGCGCAACAACCTGCCCGGCGATCTGTTGCAGGCGCTGGGCGTCAAGGAAGCCGAGCGCCCGTTCGACGTCGAGTTCGAGGCCCAGCGGCGCGGCATCGCGCTGGTGCCGGATTACGCCAGCCGGCAGCGCCCCACCGCGCCCGGCGCGCAGACCGCCACCGTGGTCGGCCCGCGCGACGGTGACGCCGCCGCGGACGAGGTGCACACCGATCAGCATGGCCGGATCAAGGTGCAGTTCCATTGGCAGCGCCCGCAGGAGCATCCCGAATACGGCGCCTCGCTGGACGACAAGTCGTCGTGCTGGCTGCGGGTCGCCTATCCCAGCGCCGGCGCGGGCTGGGGCCACCAGTTCATCCCGCGTATCGGCCAGGAAGTGCTGGTGGACTTCATCGAGGGCGACATCGACCGCCCACTGGTGGTCGGCGTGCTGTACAACGGCGGCCATCCGCCACCCGACTTTTCCGGCGCCGGCGCGCTGCCCGCCAACAAGACGCTGTCGGGCATCAAGACCAAGGAACACCAGGGCGGCCAGTACGGCGAACTGCTGTTCGACGATACCCAGGGCGAAGTACGCACCAAGCTCAGCTCGGAGCACGGCAAGACCCAGCTCAACCAGGGTTATCTGGCGCATCCGCGCGCCAACGGAAAAGCCGAGCCGCGCGGTGAAGGCTTCGAGTTGCGCAGCGACCGGGCCGGCGCCATCCGCGCCGCGCAGGGCCTGCTGCTCAGCACCGAGGCCAAGCCCGGTGCCAGCGGCGCTCAGCTCGACCGCGAACAGGCGCTGGCGCAACTGCAAAGTGCGCAGCAACTGGCGCAGGCGCTGGGCGACACCGCCAGTGGGCAATTGGCCGACACCGTGGAAACCGGGCCGGAAGGTATCGCCGAGGACAATACCAGACAGGGCAAGCGCCAGCGCGGCAACCTGGCGCACCTCAACGGCGCGCTGGAAGCGTGGGCCGCCGGCAGCAACACCGATCGCGACAGCAAGGGGGGCGAGCAACCCGGCCAACAGCCGATCCTGGTCGCCAGCGCGCCGGCCGGCATTGCCCTGACCACGGCCAACGCGCTGGTGCTGTCCAGCGGCGGCAACCTGGATACCGTCAGCCAGCGCGATACCCAGCAGACCACCGCGCGGCGCTGGGTGCATAACGTGGGCAGCCGGATCAGCCTGTTCGTGCAAGGCGTGGCGGACAAGGTGAACCTGAAGCTGATCGCCGCCAAGGGCCACGCCAGGCTGCATGCGCTGTCGGGCGACGTGGAGATCGTCGGCGACAAGAACCTGCGCATCTACGCCAACAAGGAAAAGCTGGAGGCGGTGGCCAAGCAGGAACTGCTGCTGACCTGCGGCGGCGCCTATATCCGTCTCTCCGGCGGCAACATCGAGATTCACGCCCCCGGCGCGGAAAGCTTCAAGGCCGCCAGCTTCAGCTTCACCGGCCCCACCTCGCTGAGCAAGGTGGCACCGCCCTCGCCACCGCCCAAGGAGCGCTACCACGAGCAATTCGTGGTCACCGACAAGCACACCGGCCTGCCGCTGGTGCACACGCCGTACCGCGTCGAGACCGCCGACGGCCAGGTGTTCCACGGCGTGACCGACGGCGAAGGCAAGACCACCCGCATCCATACCCCCGACGCGCGACAACTGAAGCTCTACCTGGACTGACCCGATGGCCTATCAACGTTCCGAGATGGGCGGCGGCGGCACCGTTGCCACCGCCGACCAGTCCAGCCAGCCGATCAAGGATGGCACCACCAACCCGCGCCCGGATTCGGTGGTGGCCACTCAGGCCGAGCAGGTGCTGCTGTTCCTGCGCCCCGAGACCGGCGAAGTCATCGGCGTGCCAGCGCAGGATTCGGCCGAGCTGCGGCTGCACTACCACCGCTGGAGCGAGCTGATCCGCGATTACCACAACGCCAACGCGTTGCTGTTCGATTGCGAGAACCGCATGCAGGTGCTGGCGGCGGCCAAGGCCAACAAAGAGACGATCCCGCCCGGCATCGAGGAAGAAGCGCAGAAGTGGTGGGACGTGGCGGTGAAGTGGCGCGACGAGACCAACGAAAAGCTGCGCGAGGAAATGAAGCCGCTGGCCAGCACCGCCGGCAGCGGCAAGAAGCTGGTGGAGCTGATCCCGCTGATGAGCAAGGAGGGCGACAAGCCCTATGCCACCACCACCAAGAACGAAGGCCCGAAGATCGACGGCACCAAGGCCAAGCAATCGTGGGGCTTTGCCAGTGGCGCGGGGCTGAAGGATCACTACAAGTACCCGAAGGATCTGCCGGAAAAACTGGTGTACGTGCGCTCGGATCGCCTCAAGGAAGGCTGGCCCAAGTTCAAGGATGCCGAGACGGTGAAGTGGGCCGACGTCTACAAAAAGGACGCCAACGGCAAGCGCAAGCTGGATGAGCCCAAGCTCAAGCAATACGTGCGCGAGCAGGGCAAGAAGATGCAGCTCCGCAGCTCGGACTTCGTCAAGCTGGACTACCAGAAGAGCGACAGCATCCTGGGCGACTGGGGTCGCCAGTGGAACGCCGACCACACGGTGAAGCACACCGCCAGCACCACTGTAGGCGGAGTGCAGGTGGCCGATATCGACCTGACCGCGCAGGCGGCGCTGATGCGCTACATGTATGGCGGCAGCGTCAGCGGCACCTTCGATCCGTTCAAGGCCGGCGTGGCGTTCAAGGCCGAGGGCAAGGCCGAGATCGCGCTGGCCGAGGCCAAGGCGTCGGCCGATCTGTACCTGCCGGCACGCGACGGCATCCTGATGTGCCTGTACGACCTGCGCGGCACCGAATTCCCGCTGGGCGCGATCCGGCTGCAAGTGTCGGCCGCGCTGTCGGGCGTGGTCGGCGCCAGCGTCGCCGCCGAGGTGTCGCTGTCGGTGGAAATGAAAGACAAGGAACTGCCCAAGGTGAAGGGCAAGCCGGGCGGGCGCAAGAACAAGCGCGCCAAGAAAATGGATGTCGGCAGCGCCGCCTCGACCGACGTCGGCGGCGTCACCGCCGAGCTGAACGCCTTTGCCGGCGCCAAGGCCGATATCGAGCTGAAGGGTGCGCTGCAATGGCGCAACCCGGAAACCCAGGACAAGGATTTCAAGGATCTGGCCAGCGTGGCGCCGAGCGTCGGCGGCATGGCCGGCATCGGTGCATCGGCCAAGTTCATTGCACAGTACGAAGACGGCCTGTTCCGCATCCAGGCTCACGCCAGCCTGTGCGTCGGCCTGGGCGCGGAAGGCACGATTTCACTGGAAGTGAACCCATTGCAGGTCGGCTCGTTCGTGCTGTGGTTCAACTACCAGCTCTATCACGCCAACTATTCCAACGTGAAGATCATCGGCGAGACGGCCTTCGAAGCCATGCGCGACATGGCGTATCTGGCCATCCAGACCGGGCAGGAAATTGGTAGCTATGTGGGCAAGGTGGAAGCACAACTCAACCAGCAGGTCGAACAGATCGCCATGGCGCTCGAAAAGGCGGAGGCACGCCAGCGCCTGGCCGAACGCATCCTGACCACCCCGTTTGCGCTGAAGTATTCGTCGCCGGAAACGCGCGGCATGCTGATCTACCGGCTGTCGCGCCACGGCGCGGCCGACGCGGTGGTCAGCGGTGGCGGCGTGGGCGACAGCTACCTCGCCGCCCAGCGCCGGGCCATCCTGCACGTGCTGCGCCAGGCGCAGACCAAGGCCGGCATCGACAACATCATCCAACACATCGGGCCGCGCGGCGAAAGGGGCGACTTCGATCGCAAGCTGGCCAGCCTGAAGGATTTCTTCAAGCTGGAAATGGTGGGCAACGTCGACGTGCCGTTCATCGAAAGCCACTACGACGACCAGTTCCGCGAACATTACGAAGGCCTGCCCGGCAAGGGCCTGGGCGACGGCAAGCTGGCGCAACTGGGCGGCGACTTCGGCGGCTGGTACGACAATGTCTACGCCAGCCTGAAGGACGAGCCCACGCGTGGGCTGCCGATGGTGCCCAATGATTCGGTGCAGTACGCAATGCAGCGACAGTGGCAGGACGATCACCCGCTGTATGCAGCGCGCGGCGACGACGCTTACTACGCCTAGCCCCCGGCGGGGCCCTTTTCCTCGATGCAAAAACGGGGCCGCTGGCCCCGTTTCCTATTGCTTCGTGCCCGACAGCGGCCGGTCGGTGTTGGCCACACAGCGCAGGCCGTAGGGGTATACCGGGCCGGGAACCAGCTTCGTTGGATCTTCCCAATCGGACATCCGCAGCAGCGGATCGCGCACCCGGCGATATGCACTAATTCCTGAAAATCCGGTGGCATCGCTCACCGGCCAGCCACGCGCCACCTTCTTGTCGCCGCTGGCCGGCCCCTTGGGATCGACCTTGGGCGAATGGGCGTAATAGTCGGCCGCATACCAATCCAGCGTCCACTCCTCGCCATCGTGTGCCAGGTCGTACAGACCCAGCGGCGTCGGCGGGAACAATCCCACCGGGTAGGGGCGGTACTTGCTCACGGCACCGTCTTCGTCGTCGAGCAGCGGGCTGAGCAGCTTCACGTGCTCGATCGAGCCGGGCACGTTGCGGCCGTGGTCGATGTTGCCGTTGTCGGTGGGGAACACGAAGCGCTGGCCACGGCTGCGCGCGGCGTATTCCCACTGCGCCTCGGTCGGCAGGTCGAACGGCAGGCCGGTCTGCTGGCCCAGCCACTGACAGTAGTCGCGCGCGCGCTGCCACACCGCGCCGGCCGGCAGCAGCGGATGGCGGTATTTGCGTTCGAACTCACCATCAGCGGTGCGCGGCGTATTGCTGGCGTCGGTGTAGGTGTCGAACTCGGCGTAGGTGGTCTTGTAGCGGCTGATGTAAAAGCCGGTGAGCTGCACGGTGTGTAGCGGGCGGCTGTCGGCCTTGGGCACGTAGGGCCCCCAGTCGCCCATCTCGAAGCTGCCGCCTTCGACCCACACCAGATCGGCCACCGCCTTGCGCTTGAGGGCAGCCAGCCGTTGCGGCAGCGGCCCCTCGGCCACCGCCTTCAGGCTGGCGGCCAGTTCGGGCGATTGCGAAAACCTGGGCAGCGCCGCCAGTGCTTCGCCGGTGACCAGCGGGCTGGTGGAAGGCTTGGGCGGCGGGGTGACGGCGGCCGGCACGGCCAGCGGCAGGCAGGCGCTCAGGCCCAGGCACAGCAACGTTTTTTTCATCGGCGCGATCCATCCTCAGTCGGGGTGCCCGAGTCTACCATCGGCCCGTTCCAGGCTGGTTCACACCCGGCGCGGCCGTCCGGGCCCGAATGCCCAAAGGCACGTTGGCTTATTCAAAAATTCAGAACATCAACGACATATCTCTTCGATTTCTTTAGCGGCTGCACGGGGTTAGGATACGAACAAGTTTCAAGAACAGGAGATCACCATGCGTACCCTTGCCCTTCCCGCCATCCACCGCAGCCGCGAGATCGAACGCGTGGTCAACGGCATGCCCACCAGCGACGGCGCGGGCGTCAAGCTCACCCGCGTGCTGACGCACGACCTGCAACGGCGGCTGGACCCGTTCCTGATGCTGGATGCCTTCAAGAGCGATCAGGCGGACGACTACATCGCCGGCTTCCCGGATCACCCGCATCGCGGTTTCGAGACCGTGACCTACATGCTGGCCGGCCGCATGCGCCACCGCGACAACGCCGGCAACGAGGGGCTACTGCAAAACGGCGGCGTGCAATGGATGACCGCCGGGCGCGGCATCGTGCATAGCGAGTTGCCCGAGCAGGAAGACGGCCTGATGGAAGGCTTCCAGTTGTGGGTGAACCTGCCAGGCCGCAACAAGATGACCGATCCGGGCTATCGCGATATCCCGGCGACGGACATCCCGGAATTCGCACTGGAAGGCGATGGCGCGCTGAAGCTGATCGCCGGCAAGCTGGGCGATGCCGAAGGCGCGGTCACGCGACCGGACACCGAACCGCTGTATCTCGACCTGGCGATTCCCGCCGGTGGCGAGTACCGGGTGGCGATCCCGGCGGGACACAACGCCTTCGTCTACGTCTACCGTGGTGCGCTGACCGTGGGCGACCTGGATCGCCCGGTCCGGGTGCAGCAGATGGGCGTACTCGGCAACGACGGCGACGGCGTGTGGCTGAAGAGCGATGTCGACACCCGGTTGATCCTGGTCGCCGGCAAGCCGCTGAACGAACCGATCGCGCAATGGGGCCCCTTCGTGATGAACACGCGGGAAGAAGTGCAACAGGCAGTCTATGACTTCAATGCCGGGCGGTTTTGATTTGCCGGTGTTTTTTTAACCCTGCACCTTGAACCACGGGCACGGAGAAACGGAGTTTCACAGAGAAAACCCGACCAGCCTTCCGGGTTTCTCTGTGTACCGCTGCGCTCACCGTCGTCTGTGATTCAAGGTGCAGGGTTTCACAACCCCAGCCCCCAAAGGACTCCCCCCATGACTACCAGCCCCTTTCTCCGTATCAACGGCCGCGACGAGATTGTCGGCGCGGATCTGCCGGTGCGGCGCAGCCTGCCGCACCGCGAGCGCAGGGCCATCGGGCCGTTCGTGTTCTTCGATCACATGGGGCCGGCGCGGCTGGGGCCGGGCAAGGGCGTGGACGTGCCGCCGCACCCGCATATCGGGCTGGCGACGGTGACCTTTCTGTTCGACGGTGAGATGGTGCACCGGGACAGCCTCGGCACCGAGCTGACCATCACGCCGGGCGATGTGAACCTGATGACGGCGGGGCACGGTATCGTCCACAGCGAACGCAGCCCCGCCGTGCGCGAGGGCGAACGCGGCATGCACGGCCTGCAAACCTGGCTGGCATTGCCGGTGCCGGTGGAAGACGGTGCATCCGACTTCCGCCACTACCCCGCCGCGCAACTGCCGGTGCTGCGGCAGGGTGGCGCCACCGTGCGGCTACTGATTGGCGAGCTGTTCGGTGCGGTGTCGCCGGTCGCCACGGCCAGCCCCACGCTCTACGCCGTGGTGGAGTTGCCCGCCGGTGGCAGCCTCACCCTGCCGGCCGACGACGCCGAGCGCGGTGTCTATCCGGTGGACGGCCCACTCACGCTGGATGGCGAAACCTTCGCCGCGCGCGAACTGGCGGTGCTGCCCCAAGGGGCCACTGTCACGGTCGGCGCCGATACGCCGGTGCGCTTCGCCCTGTTCGGCGGCGCCCCGCTGGATGGCCCGCGCGCAATGTGGTGGAACTTCGTCGCCAGCGACCGCGCCCTGATCGACACCGCCGCCGCCGACTGGGAGGCGGGCCGCCGCTTCGGCGATGTCCCGAACGAAACCGAACGGCTGCCGTTGCCGGCGACGCGGCCGCGGCAGGGGTAGGTAGGTTGGCACCCCGCCCCCTCATCCCGGGTAGAATGCCGCGATTCTTTTGTCTGGCAGCGTCATGCATACCTTTCTCTGGCACGACTACGAAACCTTTGGCGTCGTTCCGCGCCGTGATCGTCCCGCCCAGTTTGCGGCGATCCGTACCGATCATGAACTGAACGAGATCGGTCAGCCGCTGGAGCTGTTCTGCCAGCCGACACCCGACTGGCTGCCCGATCCGCAGTCGTGCCTGATCACCGGCATCACGCCGCAGGCGGCGCTGGCGCGCGGAATTCCGGAGTACCAGTTCGCGCAGCAGGTGCTGGCGGAATTCTCGCAGCCCGGCACCGTCGGCGTGGGTTACAACTCGATCCGTTTCGACGATGAAGTCACGCGCTTCCTGTTCTGGCGCAACCTGCTCGATCCCTACGCGCGCGAATGGCAGAACGACTGCGGCCGCTGGGATCTGCTCGATACGGTGCGCACGGCATTCGCGCTGCGCCCGGAAGGCATCGAGTGGCCGATCAACGACGAAGGCAAGCACAGCTTTCGCCTGGAACACCTGACCGCCGCCAACGGACTGGCGCACGAGGCCGCGCACGACGCCGTGTCGGACGTGCGCGCCACCATCGCGCTGGCGCGGCTGATCCGCCAACGCCAGCCGCGCTTGTTCGACTTCTGCCTCAGCCTGCGCAAGAAGGAAAAGGTGCAGGCCGAGATCGGCACCACGCCGCGCCCGCTGCTGCACGTTTCAGGCATGTTCGGGGTGGAACGCGGCTGCATCGCGCTGGTGTGGCCGCTGGGCTGGCACCCGCAGAACAAGAACGAGCTGATCGTGTGGGACCTGGCCGCCGACCCGGCCGAGCTGTTCGACCTGGATGCCGCCACCCTCCGCCAGCGCATGTTCACCCGCAGCGCCGAGCTGCCCGAAGGCGTGACGCGGCTGCCGGTGAAGACCATCCACATCAACAAATCGCCGATCGTGATCGGCAACCTGAAAACACTGCCGGCGGCGCGCGCCGCGCACTGGGGCATCGACCTGGACACCGCGTTGCGCCACGCCGCCACATTGCAGGCAGGGCCGGACCTGGCCGGGCTGTGGCGCGAGGTGTACCAGCGCGAGCCATTCGGCCCGTGCGATGTGGACGAAGACCTCTACGGCGGCTTCCTCTCCAACAACGACCGTCGCACGCTGGCGCGGCTGACCACGCTGGACGGTGCCACGCTGGCGCGCGAGCGCCCCAGCTTCGACGATGGCCGGCTGGAGGAACTTGCCTTCCGCTACCGCGCGCGCAACTTCCCCGCCTCGCTGTCGGAGCAGGAAGGCGAACGCTGGGCGCAGCTACGCGCGGCGCGGTTGTTCGAAGGCCGCGACGGTTATCTGTCGCTGGAAGCGTATTGCGAGCGCATCGACGAACTGGCCGAGACCGCCGACGCCCGCGCCGAGGCCATCCTGGCGGAGCTCTACGAATACGCCGACATGGTGACGCCCGACTATGGTTGAGCCCACCGCGCCCAATACCTCGCCATCCACCGGGCAACCGGATGCCGGTAACGCCCTGCCCGTCCCGGTGCCCGGCAAGCCGGTGAAGGGCACTTTCAGCCTGGTTCTCGCCCTGCTGCCTTTTCCGCTGTTCCTGGCCGATGGTGTATTGCTGGCACCGATCTGCGTGGTGGCGGCGCTGGTTCTCGGCCACCTTGCCCGACGTGCGCCCCCCAATACACTGGATCGCGAGCTGGGGCTGGTGGGGCTGATCATCGGCTATGCCAGCCTGATCCCTGTCGCGGCCGCCCTGGTCTGGCTGGTGGCGATGATTTCCGGCACCAGCAACTGGCACTAGCCCGCCATGGTTGAATCAGGACAAAACAAGAAGCCCGGCAATGCCGGGCTTCTTGTTGGTCCGGAGAACCGCCCCTTACGGCGTGTTGCTCAGTTCCATCGTGGTCTTGGTGTCGTCATCGGACTTCGCCACCAGCACCTTCACATTGTTCGGCACCAGCGCGCCGATCCCGTCGGCCGGGACCACCAGCAGCAGCCAGTCGGCATTCGCCGGCAGGTCGGTGGTGGCGCTGAAGATCACGTTCTGCGTACCGGCCTCGGTAATGCGGATCTGATAGGTCTGGCCTTCCATTTCCTCCGAGTCGCTGCCCGAATCCGGCTTGGCGGTCTTGTACGGCACTGCGACGAAGCGCGCGGTCTGCGTGGCGAGATCGACACCCGGATCGGTCAGGTAGACATCGACGTTCTGCGCGTTGAACGCGGCGTTCACCACGCGCACGCGGGCGTTGTCGCTGGTGATGCCCTTGTTGTACGGATCGTCGATCAGCAGCAGGTCGGCCTTGCCGTCGCCAATCAGCGCCACGCTGGTGTATTTGTGGCCGCGCTGCGCGTCGAAGGCGTTGCTGCCGAGGGTCGTGGCACCATCCACGGTCTTCAGATCGAGCGCGGCGTTGCCTTCACCGATGTCGTAGTACTTGGAGGCGTACTTGTAGCCCACGTCGGTGGCATCCGCTTCGACATTGCCGTTGCGGTAGAGCGTGACGTTGGGGCCAGCCGGCACGGCGTGGACGAAGCGCAGCTTGGGATCGGCGATGTTCAGGCGATCGTCCAGATCGTCGTCGCTGCCGCCACACGCGGAAAGCACGGATACCGTGGCCGTCGCCAGCAGCAATAGTTTCAGCAGTTTCATGGGGGGTACCTTTGTAGTGTGTTGAGCCATCTGTCTCGCCGCGCACGGGTCGCGAGTGGCTCGAAAGTACCCCCTGGCCCTGCCGCTTACAGCCGGTGTCGGGCGGATACGGATGTCGGCAATCACTTACAAACACACTCGTATGTCATATTGCTGCCGCAATCCCGTCATGCGCGCGGCGCACGACGCAGGCAATAACCGGTTATTGGCAAGGAGTGCAACGCGGTGGATGGTGTTTTTTCGGCCCAGCCCTACGGGTTCGGTACATTTCGGGCGCCGCGCGGCGTCGCCGGCCGCTTGCGGTATCCATACCGCAGCGCGTCCAGCGCCTTGCACGGCATCCCGAACTGCACCGAACGCTGTCGTGAAACATTGGATGACACGCCCTAGAATGGCGCGGATCGACCTTCGCAACCCCGTCTGAGGATCGCGGCCCCCCATGCTCTCTTGGCGACCTCCACCATGAACGCCCCGCTTGCCGTCACCGGCCGTCATTTCCATCGCGGCTACGCCCTGCCCGTGTCGGTGGGCGATCAGCCCCCGGAGCCCGCCCACGCCGATGCGCCGCGCTTCATCGTCGCGATCGCCCATGCCGGCGCCGCGACGCTGATGCTCGACGGGCAGCGCCTGCTGTGGAACGCGCCAGCCGCGCTGCTGCTGGACGAACGCACCCGCCCCACATTCGACCAGACGCAGGGGCTGGCAGTGCGTTCGGTGTACTTCGATCCGGCCATCGTCAACTCGGCCTTCAGCGCGGCGACACTGCGCCAGACCGTGTTCGACGGCACCGCCTTGCAGGATTTCTATCTGCTGCAACCGCTGCTCGCGGCCGATCCCGCGCGGCGGGTACTGCGGCTGTCGCCATCGCAGGCGCAGCACCTGGAGCGGCTGCTGGCGCGCATCGCCGACGAGGCCGAGACCCAGCGCGACGACAACTGGCCATGCCGCACCCGCTCCTGGCTGTTCGAACTGCTGTTCAGCCTGCGCGCCGCCGACCATGCCGCCACGCTGGCGCTACCCGCGCGTACCGACCGCCTGGACGAAGCGCTGCTGCGTGTCCACGCGTGCTACCAGAGCCGCTTCACCGTTGCCGAACTGGCGCGCTGGTGCGGCAGCAACCGCACCACGTTGAACGACCACTTCCGCAAACTGACCGGCGCCAGCGTGCGCGACTACGTGATCCGCCTGCGGATCGACACCGCCGCCACGCTGCTGCGCGACACCCTGCTGCCGGTGACCGAGATCATGGCCCGTGTCGGCTACGAAAACCCCAGCCACTTCACCCGCACCTTCCGCCAACTGACCGGCCTGACCCCGAGCGCCTACCGGGCACGGCACGGGTGGATGTAGGGGAGCGTGTGCCGGGAAGGGCAAACCACCCCTCCCCAACCGCTGTCATTCCGCACAGTCCCGCTGTCATTGCGCGCTGCCTGAGGGTGGGCGTGCTCCGTATCGTGGGGGCACCCATCGAAAGGAGGCCGCCATGCGCAAGGAACTGCAACTGATCGTCATCGCTTTCACCGCCACCTGTGCCAGCCTGGCCTGGGGCGCGCGCAAACCGAAGCCGCCGTCGCAACCGGTGGCGCAAACGACGCCGGCCCCGGCATTCGAGCGGGTGGATTTCACCAGCGAGGACGGCGTGAAACTGGCCGGGCGACGCTTCGGCGCGCCGGGCGGGGTCTGGGTGATCCTGTCGCATCAGTACAACCGCGACCAGACAAGCTGGGAAAACTTCGCCACCCATCTGGCCGGAGTGGGCTACACGGTGCTGACCTATGATTTCCGGGGGTATGGCGATTCGGGCGGCAAGCAGGATATCGCCCACATCGACCGCGATCTCGGCGCCGCCGTGGCCTATGCCCGGGCCAACGGCGCCACGGCGCTGGCGCTGATTGGCGCCAGCATGGGCGGCATCGCCACGGTGCCGGTGGCGGCGGCAACCAAGCCGCAGGCCATCGTGCTGCTGACGGTGGGGCCGTCGTTCAACGGGCTGGTGGCGGGCGACGACAACCTGAAGGCTATCGCCGCACCCAAGCTGTTCGTCGGCGCCAGGTACGACTTCGCCATGGAAGACACCCGGCGCATGGCCGAAACCGCGGCCGAGCCCAAGGAGCTGATCGTCTCCAAGGGCGGCGGCCACGGCACCGACCTGTTCGGGGCCGGCGACGGCGATGCGATCGAACAGCAGATCACGGCCTTCATTCAACGGACGATACCCTTGCCATGAAACGATTGCTGGTTGCCACGCTGCTGTCCCCCACCCTGGCCTGGGCGGCGGACGCGCTTTACTTCGACGATTTCTCCCAACCCAGCCGCGCCGCCTTGCAGGCGGACGGCTGGGTGCTGCGCGACGGCAAGGGCTTTCCGGGTGTGCCCGCAGCCCAATGGTGGGTGGAGGGCATCACGCTGCGCGACGATCCCGCCGCGCCCGGCAACCGGCTGCTGGCACTGGCCGCCGAGACCGATGGCAGCGGCGGCAGCACGCGCCAGGCGCAGCTATGCCACCAGCGCCACTACCTGGACGGCACCTACGCGGTGCGCATCCACTTCACCGATCAGCCGGTCAGCGGGCCGAATGGCGACGAAGTGGTGCAGACCTTCTACACGCTGGGCGCCTGGGGCGAGCCGTTCTACAGCGAGTTCGACCACGAATACCTGCCCAACGGCGGCTGGGGCCACGTGGGCCCCACGCTGACACTCAACAAATGGGAAAGCCGGCCGTTCCCACCCGGCGGCGAGCCGATTGCGGTGTCGGGCAAGGTAGCCGGCAGCTTCGCCGGCTGGCATACGTTGGTGCTGCATGCCAGGGCCGGCGAACTGCGTTTCTTCGTCGACGGTAAACCGGCGGTGACCCACACCCGCAACGGCCAGCCGCCGGTGCTGATGTCGATGAATTTCAATCTGTGGTTCGTCGCCGACCACCTCGCCCCCAGCCGGGCCCCGCGCCGCTGGGAACAGGAGGTGGACTGGGTGCTGCACGTGGCCGACCAGTGGTGGAGCACCGAGCAAGTGAGCCGCCACGTCGCTGAGTGGCGCAAGGCCGGGCAACGGCGGCTGGATACGATGAAGCCCAAGCCGCCAGTGCCGCCTTCACTGTGCGAATTGTGACGGCTGTAAAGCCACTGCAAACCCTAAATCTCGAAACACGGAGAACACGGAGATTCACAGAGAAAACCGGGGTCAATCAGGGCCGCTCGTAAAAATGGCTTTTCAAGCCAGGGGCGCTTCGTCCCGGATAAAGCAGCCTGCCCGCTCAAGCCTTTCTCCGTGAAACTCTGTGTTTCAAGGTTTGGGGTTTGACTTACGTTACGCCAGCCACATCACTGCCTCCCACGGCCGCAGATGCAACTCGGCGCCCAGCGCGGGCGTATCGGGATGGTTGGCGATCAGCACGCGCGCGTTGCCCGCGGCGGCCAGTGTGCCCAGGGACGGAAGGGTATCCCCCACCGTTTCGCCGCTGAAATTGCACGCCACCACCAGCGTGGCGTTTGGGGTGCGGCGCAGGTAGACCCATAGCGCGGAGTGGTCTGGAGTCAGGCACAGGTAGTCGCCATCGACCAGCACCGGATGCTGCTTGCGCAGCGCGATCAGGCGGCGATAGTGGTGCAGTACCGAATCGGGGTCGTCGCGTTGCGCGGCGACGTTGACCTCGCGCCAGTTCGGCGCCAGTTCGATCCACGGCGCCTCGCCGGAAAACCCCGCGTGTTCGCTGGCATCCCATTGCATCGGGGTGCGTGCGTTGTCGCGCGATTTCTGGCGGATCGCCGCCATCACCTCGGCCTCCGGCACGCCGCCGGCCAGCAACAGCCGGTGTGCGTTCAGCGTTTCCACGTCGCGGTATTGCGTGATCTCGGCGAAATCCGGGTTGGTCATGCCGATCTCTTCGCCCTGGTACACATAGGGCGTGCCTTGCAGGCCGTGCAGCGCGGTGGCCAGCAGCTTGGCCGATTGCACGCGGTACGCGCCCGCGTCGCCAAAGCGGCTGAGCACGCGCGGCTGGTCATGGTTGCACCAGAAAATCGCGTTCCAGCCGCCGCCGGCATGCATGCCCTCCTGCCAGGTGGAGAGGATGCGCTTGAGCGCGATGAAGTCGTAGCGCGCCGCCACCCATTTGTGACCGTCCGGGTAATCCACCTTGAGGTGGTGGAAGTTGAAGGTCATCGATAGTTCGTGCTGGTCCGGGTGGGAGTAGCGGATGCAGTGCGCCAGCGAGGTGGACGACATCTCGCCCACGGTCAGCACGTCGCGCCCGGCGAACACTTCGCGGTGCATCTGTTGCAGGTGGTCGTGCACGTGCGGGCCGTCGGTGTAGAAGCGGCGGCCATCGCTGTCGTCGTCGGGGAAATCGGCGGGCTTGCTGATCAGGTTGATCACGTCCAGCCGGAAGCCGCGCACGCCTTTGTCCAGCCAGAACCGCATCATGTCGAATACCGCCTGTCGCAGCGGTGGGTGATCCCAGTTGAGATCGGCCTGGCTGGTGTCGAACAGGTGCAGGTAGTACTGCCCCGCCAGTGGGTCGTATTCCCACGCCGATCCGCCGAATTTGGACTGCCAGGTGTTCGGCGCGTCGCGCCAGAGGTAGAAATCGCGCCACGGGTTGTCGCGGCTTTGCCGCGCGGCCTGGAACCAGGCGTGCTCGGTGGAGGTGTGGTTGACCACGATGTCCAGCATCACTCCCATGCCTCGCCGTCCGGCCTCGGTCACCAGCCGTTCGAAGTCGGCCATGTCGCCGTAACGCGGATCGATGGCGCGGTAGTCCGCGACGTCGTAGCCGTTGTCGCGCTGGGGCGAGACGTAGATGGGGGTCAGCCAGAGCCAGTCCACACCCAGCCAGTGCAGGTAGTCGAGCCTGGCCGTCACCCCCGCCAGATCGCCCGTGGCCTGGCCGTGGGCGCTACAGAAGCTTTTGGGGTAGATCTGGTAGACGACGCTTTGCTTCCAGTCGGGGGTCATGGGGGGCTCCTGGGGTTTGCCTGCGGCGGCGGTGGCAACTTCAACTTCAATGGCAACTGCAACGTCCAAGGCTTTAACCGCCTAGCGCCTGCGGCGCGGCTGCTTGACGCCCTTAGCGGCCGGGCGGGCCGGTTCATTTCTTTTGCGTGGCCAAAAGAAACGAACCAAAGAAAAGGCCACCCGCGTTTGCGCCCCTCCGGGGTGCCCTACGTCGGTCGGGAGCCTAAGGTCTCCCTCCACTCCTCGGCGCCACGTAACGGGGGGAAAGACCGTTGAATGCCAGCGCAAATTGGAAAAGGCCAATACGGCTTGTATGCCTACGGGTAACAAAACCGCCATTCCTAACCCGCCTGCCTTCGCACACGTCACCCCTTCCTTTCAAGGGGAGGGGCCGGGGGTGAGGATGGTTTGCCCGGGGCCCCTCAGCAGCGCCGAGTAGAGGACAAGCGGGGCGGGGTTTCGGCGAGGACTGTCTGAGGGCGCTTGCGCCCGAGTTTCGCAGCCGCCGACCCGATTGTCCGGCGCGAGGGCACCCGTAGGGCGCGTATGCGGGGCGGCCTTTTCTTTGGTTCGTTTCTTTTGGCCGCGCAAAAGAAATGAACCCGCCCGCACGGCGGCAGAGGGCGTCAAGCATCCGCGCCGCAAGGCGCTCTGCGTTTAAAGCCTTTGAAATCGCCGTTGCAGTTGCAGTTGCAGGTTGAAGGTGCAATGCCAACGGCACCTCCCCCCTCAACAACTCGCCCCCACCGCCACCGGATCCACCACCTCCAGCCGCCGATACCGCTTCGACAACAACCACGTCAGCACGAACGGCACCACCAGCACGATCGCCACAGCCACCAGATAGATCGGAATCTGCGCCGGCACTACCGAGATCACGGCCGGCAGGCCGCCCACGCCGATGGCGCTGGCCTCCACATGGTGCAGCGACACCAGCGTCGTCGCCACCGCCGAGCCGATCAGCGCGGCGTAGAACGGGAACTTGAAACGCAGGTTCACCCCGAACAGCGCCGGTTCGGCGATACCGAAATAGGCCGAGACAGCCGAAGTCCAGTCCATGCCGCGCTCGTTGCCGTGCTTGGCCACCCACGCCATCCCCAGCGCCGCACTGCCCTGCGCCACATTGCACAGCGCGATCATCGGCCAGATGAAAGTGCCGCCCTGATGGGCGATCAGTTGCAGGTCGGCGGCGAGGAACATGTGGTGCATGCCGGTAGCCACCAGCGGCGCGTAGAGCAGGCCGAACAGCAGGCCACCGAGCAATGGCATGGTGTCGAACAACCAGACGATGGCCTGGGCGATGCCGGCGCCGGCGTGGCGCGTCAGCGGACCGATCACCGCCAGCGCCAACACCCCGCTGATCACCAGCGTGGTGATCGGCACCACCAGCATCTGCGTGCTGGCGGGCACGTGGGCGCGTAGCCAGATTTCCACCCGGCTCATCACCCAGGCAGTGACCAGCATCGGCAGGATCTGCCCCTGGTAACCCACCTGCTCCACCTGGAACAGGCCGAAGATATCGAAGTACGGAATCTGCACGCCATTCAGCCCGGCGGCGGCGCGACCATAGTGCGAGGCGTTGAGCAGTTCGGGGTGCACCAGCATCAGGCCCAGCACCAGCCCCAGCAGTTCGCTGCCGCCAAAGCGCCGCGCGCCGGACCAGCCCACCAGCGCCGGCAGGAACACGAACGACGTACTCGCCATCAGGCTGATCATGTGCCACAGGCCATCGAAACGCGGCATGGCGGTCAGCACGCTCTGCCCCGGGAAGAACAGCCCGCGCACCGCCAGCAGGTTGTTGATGCCCATCAGCAGGCCGGCGGCGACGATGGCGGGCAGGATCGGCACGAACACGTCGGCGAATACCCGCACGATGCGTTGCGGCGCCTGCAACGAGCGCGAACCGATATCGCGGATTTTCGGCTCCACCGGCGGGGAGGGCGCCTCCACGCGGGCGGCGCCGATCAGTTCGGTCAGTTCGGCATGGACTTTCTCCACTTCGCCCGAACCGATCACCACCTGAAATACCCCGCTGTTGCTGAACGCGCCTTTCACCAGCGGCACATCACGCAGCGCGTCGGGCTGGGCGCGCGCTTCGTCGCGCAGCACGATGCGCAGCCGCGTGATGCAATGCGTCAGTTGTTCGACGTTCTCGGCGCCTCCGATCAGCGCCAGGATATCGCCCGCGATCTTGCGGTGGTCATCGGCCATGGTGGTCCTTGTACGGGTGTCGATGCGGGGCGGTAAAAGCGCCTGGGCCCGCACCCAGGCCATCGTCCAGCCCGGCGCGCGGCCTTCTTCCCGCTTTCCTCTCAGAGATAACACGCGGCAATCGCCTTGCCGCTGGGAATGATGCCGTTGCCGGTGGTGCCCCGGCGCCGACAAGCGGCTTGTGATGGATCGCGGGCGGGTCTAGCATCCCCAGGCTCTCTCCATTCCGCCACCCGCCATGCGCCTGCTGCCCCCGTTGTCCTGGTTCCGCCACGCCCCCGTCAGCGTGGCGCTGATCGCCGCCAATGTCCTGGTGTTCCTGGTCCAGCTCGCGCTGGGCGTGCCGCTGCTGGGGCCGGATAGTGCCGGGCTGGTGCAGTGGGGCGCCAATACCCATGGCCTGACGCTGGCCGGCGAGCCCTGGCGGCTGCTGACCAGCATGTTCCTGCACATCGGCGTGATCCATCTGCTGGTGAACATGTACTCGCTGGCAATCATGGGACCGCTGGTGGAGCGCGAGCTGGGCGCGCCGCGTTTCGCGGCGCTGTACCTGGCCGCCGGCATCGCGGGCGGCATGGCCAGCACGCTGTGGAACGCCAATACGCTGAGTGCCGGCGCATCCGGCGCGATCATGGGGCTGGCCGGCGCCTACTTCGCGCTGCTGCTCGCCACCCGCCGCCATGGCGGACCCGGCCACGCGGCGGCGCTACGGCAGATCGCGCAGGTGATCGTGCTCAACGTCGGCCTGGGGCTGGCCATCGACGGCATCGACAATGCCTGCCACCTGGGCGGTCTGGCCGGGGGCGCGGTGGTGACATGGGGCTATGTCCTGACGGCGCGTCGCCGGCCGGTGGCGGCCTGGACCGTTGCCTGGCTGCTCCTGGTGTCTGGCGCCCAGTACGGGCTGCTGCGCTGGCAATCGCCCGATACGCTCTGGTACGAGCGCGTGCTGCACGACAGCGTTGCCACGGTGGAGCGCTACAGCGATTTCGATACCTGGTGGCGCGATACGCCGCCCGCCAGACGCAACGACGCGTTGTCACAGGCCGTTGCCGCCTGGCAGGCATGCGTCGATACACAACGGCGCGCGGCACAGCGCGCCCTGCCCCCCGCCGATCAGCAACTGGCCAGCCACCTGGGCACATACTGCAACCTGCGGCTGGCACAGTACCGGGTGAATCAGGCCAACTGGTCCGGCAGCGGCTACCTGGTGACCGACTGGCGCTATCGCCTGCAAGCGGATCAGACGTGGCACGCGGTGGCACCGCGCCTGAGCCAGCGGCTGGCGCCGCCCCCGGCGGGAACCGCCCCATGACGGGTACATTTTGGCGTGCCGGGCCTCCGGCCTGCGCCGCGCGCCTTCACTGCGCGCGCCAAACCGGCTAAAGTCCACCCAGCCGAACATTCGTTCACCATTCATGGACCTCGCCACCCTCGCCCCCGGTATCCAGAGCCGCCTGACCAAGCTGGGCATCCATCGCCCGTTCGACCTCGTGCTGCATCTGCCGCTGCGCTACGAGGACGAAACCCATCTGCTCGCCATCGCCGATGCGCCGGTGGGCTGCGCGGTGCTGGTCGAAGGCGAGGTGCAGACCTGCGAAACGATGTTCCGCCCCAAGAAGCAACTGGTGGCGCGCGTGGCGGATGCCACCGGCATGCTGGTGGTGCGGCTGATCAATTTCTATCCCAATCAGGCGCAGCAACTGGCGGTGGGCAAGCAGGTGCGGCTGTACGGCGAAATCCGGCGTGGCTTCTGGGGTGATGAGATGGTGCACCCCAAGATCAAGAGCGTCGGCGCGCATAACCAGCTCAGCGAGGCGCTGACGCCGGTCTACCCCACCACCGCCGGCCTGCCGCAGGCCACGCTGACCAAGCTGATCGGCCGGGCGCTGCGCGCCTGCCCGCTCAGCGACACGCTGCCCCCGGTGATGCTGGACGCCTACGGCCTGCCCGACTTTGCCGGCAGTGTGGCGCTGCTGCACGCGCCCACGCCCGACATTCCCAACGTGATGCTGGAACACCGTACCCACCCGGCGTGGCGACGGCTGAAATTCGACGAGCTGCTGGCACAGCAGCTCAGCCTGCGCATGGCGCGCGCCGCGCGCCGCGAGAAGAATGCCCCGCGCATCGCGCCCGAAGGCCGGGTGGCGGCGCGGCTGGTGGCCAGCCTGCCGTTCAAGCTGACCCAGGCGCAGAACCGCGTGTTGCTCGATATCGCACGCGATCTGGCACAGCCGCACCCGATGCAGCGGCTGTTGCAGGGCGACGTCGGCTCCGGCAAGACCATCGTCGCCGCCATCGCCGCCTGCCATGCCATCGAATGCGGTTATCAAGTGGCGTTGCTGGCGCCGACCGAAATCCTGGCCGAACAGCATTTTCGCAAGCTGTCCACGTGGCTGGCGCCGCTCGATATCAAGGTGGCGTGGCTGGCCGGCTCGCTCAAGGCCAGGCAGAAGCGCGCCGCCTTGGAGGATGCCGCGCTCGGCACCGCGCCGCTGGTGGTCGGCACCCATGCCATCTTCCAGAACCAGGTGGAGTTCAAGAACCTGGGGCTGGTGATCGTGGATGAGCAGCACCGTTTCGGCGTGGCGCAGCGGCTGGCGTTGCGCGCCAAGGGCCAGAGCCCGCACCAGTTGATGATGAGCGCCACCCCCATCCCGCGCACGCTGGCGATGAGCTTCTACGCCGACCTGGACGTGAGCGTGATCGATGAGCTGCCACCTGGACGCACGCCCATCGTCACCAAGCTGATCAGCGATGCGCGGCGCGATGAGGTGATCACCCGCATCGCCGCCAAGGTGGCCGAAGGGCGGCAGGTGTACTGGGTGTGCCCGCTGATCGAGGAGTCGGAGGCGCTGCAATTGCAGACCGCCGTCGATACCCATGCGCAGCTCTCCGAAGAACTGGAAGGCATCGCCGTCGGCTTGCTGCACGGCAAGATGAAGCCCGACGACAAGGCGGCGGTGATGGCCGAGTTCATCGCCAATCGCATCCAGGTGCTGGTCGCCACCACGGTGATCGAAGTGGGCGTGGATGTGCCCAACGCCAGCCTGATGGTGATCGAGCACGCCGAGCGCATGGGGCTGGCGCAGTTGCACCAGTTGCGCGGCCGCGTCGGCCGGGGGGCGCACGCCAGCCTGTGCGTGCTGCTGTATACCGGCCCGCTGGGCGATACCGCCAAGGAACGCCTGCGAGTGATCTACGAGAACACCGACGGCTTTGTCATCGCGCAGGAGGACCTGCGCATCCGCGGACCGGGCGAACTGGCGGGCGTGCGCCAGTCCGGCGTGCCGATGCTGCGCTTTGCCGATCTGGAAGCCGACGCCGATCTGGTGGAGGCCGCGCGCGAGGCAGCCGAAGCGCTGTTGGCCGACAACCGCCCCGCCGCCATCGCCCACCTGGATCGATGGTTGCCCGGTCGCGAGGCATTGCTGCGGGTCTAGGGTGTGCCATCAACCGGCGTTTCGCGCCGATTGTCACCACTTGGCGACCAACGGCGGTGGATAGCTCGCCAACAGCCGGCGTCAGTGAGCAAAAGCCGCCCGGAAAGGCTTAAGATTCAAGTACTAATCTGCTCGGCTACCACGTATGTTGATCGCCAGCACCGGACCCTCCTCGATGCAAACCACGGGTTATTCGGGCCTGGGGACGTCGTCGTACTCGACGACCGGCCTGAGCGCCGGTGGCGCGCACCAGGCCGGCGAGCCGTTGAGCGAGGAGGAACAGGCCTATATCCGCCAGCTGGGGGATATCGATCGCAAGGTGCGCGCCCACGAACAGGCGCATATGGCGGCCGGCAGCGGGCTGACCCAGGGCGGCCCCAGCTATAGCCTGAAGACCGGCCCGGACGGCAAGCAGTACGCCGTGGCGGGCGAAGTGCGCATCGATGTCTCGCCCGGCCGCACGCCCGAGGAAACCATCCGCAAGGCACGCGCCATCCAGGCCGCCGCGCTGGCCCCCGCCGATCCGTCCGGCCCCGACCAGAGCATTGCCGCGCAGGCCCGGGCCATGGAGCAGCGTGCCCAGGCGGAGCTTGCCAGCCAGAGCGGCACGCAGCGCCAACTGTCCAGCGCGTATTCCCAGGATGAAGCCATGCCGTTCAGTGCCTTCGCCGCGCAGGCGTAAGCCACGACGGCCGTGACATGCAGGCACCCGCACCTCGGCGGGGCGCCGCTTCCCACCTTACTGAAAAACAAACAAACGTGACTTTTGCCAACGGACGGCGACACGTGGCATTGCACTTGGCTTACAGTTAAACTGCGGTGCTTACCAATAGATCAAGCGCTTTCACAAACGTGTTCGCTTTCTTGCTCAATATGCCGCGCCGTGTGCGCACCGCCCTGTGGGTGACCCTGTGCGTGCTGGGTTGCAGCCTGGCGCTTTCCACCTGGTTCGAACACCAGTTGCGGGATCGCCTTTCCGGGGTGACCGACTATGGCGCCCAGGACGAGCTGTGGAACACCTTCGCGATGAATCGCGAATTCATGCAGTTCGTGGCCGCCGCGCGCGTGGCGCGGCACGATCCGGCCGCCTTGCCCGCGCTGAAGCTGCGCTATGAGATCCTGGCCGGCCGCGTGGCCGATACCCAGAACGGCGCGCTCAACAGTCTGTTCGGTTCCGCCGACACCTACCACCGGCTGCTGGCGCCGGTAAACGCCATGTTCAGGCAGTACGACCCGATCTTCGCACGCGGCATCGCGCCCGACGAAGTGCTGCAACTGAATCGCGTGATCGATGTGCTGGAGCCCAGCTTCTATCTGGCGGTCCAGCAGATTCAGAGCCATTTCAGCGACCGGCTGGTCAACAACGAGCGCCTGATCATCCGCCTGGGCGACTGGCGCATGGCCTTGTTGGTGTTGCAGTTCCTGCTGCTGCTGTTTTTCGCCACCGTGGCACTGCGCGAGCTATGGCGTAGCGAAACCCGCAGCCGCGAGCTGGACGAGGCACGTAGCGCGGCGCTCCAGGCCAGCGCGGCCAAGACCCGCTTTCTCGCCAGCGTCAGCCACGAGATGCGCACGCCGCTGACCGCCATCATCGGCTACACCGAACAAGCGCTGAGCCAGCCGCTGGCCCCGCCGCAACGCCGTCAGCTCGAGCACGTGCTGCAAAGCGGAAACTACCTGTCCGGCCTGATCGGCAATGTGCTGGACGTGGCCAAGATCGAAGCGGGGCGCGTGCAGCTACAGGAGGCGCCGCTGGCGCTGTCCGCCGTGGCCGATGCGCTGGGTGCGCTGTTCGAGCCGCAGGCCGCCGCCAAGGGCCTGACCTTTTCGCTGAAGCTGGACCCGGACCTGCCGCCCGGCCTGCTGCTCGACGGCGGCAAATGGCAGCAGATTCTGATCAACCTGATCGGCAACGCCATCAAGTTCACCGAGCGCGGCAGCGTCTGCGTGCGGCTCGACAGCGTGCCGCTGGACGACGGCCTGCTGCTGCGCGCCATGGTGCACGATACCGGCCTGGGCATCGCCCCGGAGGAACAGGACCGGCTGTTCAATCGCTTCGAGCAGACCGCCAGCGGCAAGCTGGTCGGCGGCACCGGCCTGGGGCTGGCGATCAGCCGGGGCTATGCGCGCCACATGGGCGGCGACATCACGGTGGACAGCGCTGCCGGCCATGGTTCGCTGTTCGTCGCCACCGTGCGCGCCCAGCCGGCGGCGGTACCGACACCACAGCCGGCCGATCGCCGCCCCTCGCTGACCGGCCTGCGGCTGGTCATCGCTGAGGACCAGGAGATCAATCGCGAATTGATGCACGATATCCTGGCGCAGGCCGGTGCCACGATCTTCGGCACCGACAACGGCCTGTCCGTGCTCGACGAACTCGGTCGCGACCCCGCTTACGATTGCGTACTGCTCGACTACAACATGCCGGCGCTGGATGGGCTCGCCACCGCCCGCGCGCTGCGCGCCCGCGACTGGCCAGGCCGCGTGGTGCTGATCAGCGCCGGCCTCAAGCCCGACGATTCGCGGCTGGCCGCCGCTGGTGTCGACCTATGGCTGCCCAAGCCCTTTTCCACGCTGGCGCTGGTGCAGGCGGTACGCGGCCCCGCCAGCGCCCACTCGCCCGGCGTCGATCGTATGCCGCTGCTGTTGTCCGAAACCGATGCCATCGCTCAGCTCGGCTGCACCGTGGCACGCTGGCACGAGCTGGCCACGCGCGGCCTGGCACGCATCGTCACCCTGCTGGACGAGCGCCTCGGCATTGCGGACGCCACCGAACAACGGCGCCACGCGCACAGCGCGCGCGGTATCGCCCTCCAGATCGGCACGCCCCGGCTGGCCTGCGCGCTGGCGGAACTGGAGGACACGCCTTCCGCCAGCGCCGAAACCATCGCCCGCAACCTGCACGAGCAGACCCTCCAGGCACTGGCCGCACTCGCCCTTCCCTCCACCCCGTTGACCGAAATCCCCGCCCCATGATGTCCAGGTTCCTGACCGCCCTGCTGGCCTGCGCCACCTTGCTGGCCCCTCTCTCGACGTTGGCCGCGCCCGAACCCGAGGCTGAGGCCGATGCGCCCGCCGTGCTGGTGGTGCGTGGCGCTGCCACGGCTGGCGAAGCCCCCCAGGTCCGCACGTTCGACGATGCCGAACTGGCCGCGCTGCCGCAGTACGGCTACACCGTCACCACGCCGTGGTACCCCAAGCCACAGCATTTCGAAGGGCCGCTGCTGCGCGACATCCTCAAGGCGGCCGGCCTGCCGGGCCGGCAGTTGTCGTTGCGGGCGCTGAACGACTACATGATCGCCGTGCCGCGCGACGACGCGGAGCGCTACGACGTGATCGTCGCCCGCAAACGCAACGGCAAGCCCATGAGCGTGCGCGACAAGGGGCCGTTGTTCGTGATGTATCCGTTCGACAAGGTGCCGGCACTGCAACAGACGGAGTACTTCCGGCGCTGCGTGTGGCAGTTGTCGGAAATCGACCTGGAATAGACGTGGCGGCAACGCCGGGCGCTCGATGTCAAGTCGCCTTTCCGGCGCCTGTCGCCATTTCCCATACAAATCCCGTTCGTTGGCCGGCAACCCATGCAATTTGTGGCAATGGATGAGACTATTCGGCCCTGGCACAAGCAATGGGACTGGTTATGGATACCGCACGGCTCATCGAATTCCTTGGACACGGCAGCAGTCATCCCGCGCTGGATGAATTCCTGACTGCGCATGGTGTCGTGCGCCGCCCCGAAACCGACGGCGCCACCGAAGACATCCTCAGCGAGGATGGCACGGTGCTGCTGACGTTCCAGTCCCAGCTCACCTTCGACAAGGAATCGCTGCTACCGAGGAAAAGCGAAGGCCGCTACATCCTGGCCGGGGTGACCTTTCGCCGCGCCTTCGCCCACCCCTTGCCCCACGGGCTGTCGCTGGACAAGGATCGCGCCACCATCGACAAACTGCTCGGCCCAGCGCGACGCGAACGCGCCCGGCTGCCGTCGGCAACGTATTACTTCGACAACCTGGTGATCGTGGTCAACCGCAGCCGCGCCAAGCCGGACGACGCCAGCATCGGTTTCTGGGCGCCGGATATTTACGATCGGGATACGCTGGGCCTGATCTAGCACCCGTTGAGGATGCGTGTATCGGTGGTGACGAAACGCCCGGCCCAGCCGGGCGTTTTCCATTGGCAGGCCGTCTGCGCCAACAGGAACGTTCAGGTTCAGATCGGCCAGACGGCCAGGATCAGCGGCAACAACAACGACGTCAGGATCGCGTTCAACCCCATCGCCAGCCCGCCGAACGCCCCGGCGGTTTCCGACTCCTGCAAGGCACGCGCGGTGCCGATGCCATGGGCGGCCACGCCCAGCGCAAAGCCCTGCACCATCGCGTCGTCCACTTTCAGCAGGCGCATCAGCGGCAAACCGGCCACGGCGCCAAACACGCCGGTCAGGATCACCACGTTGGCGGTCAGCGCGGGAATACCCCCCAGGTGCCCGGCCAGCGCCATGGCGATGGGCGTGGTCACCGACTTGGGCGCGAACGACAACAAGGTGGCAGCCGACAGGCCGAACAACTGACCCAGCGCCAGCGCGCTGGCAATGCCCACCACGCAGCCGACCACCAGCGCAATGGTCAGCGGCATCATCCAGGCGCGTACGTGGTGCAGGTTGAGGTAAAGCGGCATGGCGAGCGCCACCGTAGCCGGACCGAGCAACAGATGGATCATCTGCGCCCCGGCGAAATAATCGGTGTACGACACGTTGAACAATCGCAGGGTGGCGATCAGCACCAGGATGGACACCAGTACCGGGTTCAGCAGCGGAAAACGCCTGCTGGCGCGGAACAGCTTGTCGGCCAGCAGGAACACCGCGCCGGTGACGACCAGCCACAGCCCGGGATAGGCGGCCAGCCAGCCGCTGGCCTCGTGCCAGTGCGTGGCGGGATCAACCACGGGCGCGCCTGCGCAGCAGCCATTGCAAGGTCAGCGCGGTGACGCCCAGCGTGATCGCGGTGGAGAGCACCAGCACCACGATCATCGCCACGCCCTCGTGCGCCAGGCGCGGACCGAGTTCGACCAGCCCGACGCCAGCCGGCACGAACAGCAGCGGCAGATAGCGCAACAGCCCCGCCCCCACCCGCGCCACACGCGGCTCGATATCCTTCCTCAGCAGCATCCAGCCGGTGAACAGCAACATGCCCAGCACCGCGCCCGGCACCGGCAACGCCGCCAGCCGGCTCAACAGCTCGCCAGCCAGCAGGAAAGCGCAGATCACAGTCAGGCCATACAACATGGGGATTCCTCCGGCACAACACGCCCAGCCGCTACCTTAGCCCACCCGATGCCGCAGCCAAAATCGTTTGGGATATCCGGGCCAGTGACCGTTGCCGGGGTTCGGAAAGACAAAGGCGAAGTCTGTGGACACAGAGCACACGGAGAAAGGGAGGGCACAGAGAGAACAAAACCTGCCCTTGCCGATATGGCGCGTTGGTAGACACCCGACTCAGCCCGGGACCGAGATGCAACCAGCCCGCCCCAATCAAGCCAGCCGAAGCCACCCACGAGCACAGCGAGGCTCCCTCGCGGCGGCGAGGGCGGGGGGAGTGGAATCGATCAGGATGCGTCGCTATCGGCATATCAACATCGGGACGCATCCGGCTTCGCCGGACGCTTGCTGCACTTGGCCAACAACCGCAGTTCGCCAAGTTCAAAAAGACGCTACCACTGCACCAGTTCAACCTGCCCCAGGCTGCGGCCGAGAAAGCGCTCGCCGATGGTCTGGAAGCGTACCGGTACGTCGGTGACGTGATAGCGATACTGCGGCCGTTCGCGGCTGGGGTTGGCCAGGCCCTGGCGTTGCAGCAGCTCGGCGGCCCGGTCGGCGATGGAGATCGCGGAATCGACCAACTGGATGCGGCTGCCGGCCACATCCTGCAACAGCGGCTTGAGCAAGGGATAGTGGGTACAGCCCAGCACCAGCGTGTCGATGTGCTCGACGAATACCGGCTTCAGGTATTCCTGCGCGGTCAGGCGCGTGACGGTGTGGTCCAGCCAGCCCTCTTCCACCAGTGGCACGAACAACGGGCATGCCTGCGAGTAGACGCGGCAATCCTGGTTGAGCTGGTGGATGGCGCGGGCGTAGGCATTGCTGTTGATGGTGGTGGGCGTGCCGATCACGCCGATGCCGCCCGAGCGGGTGATCGCGGCGGCGTTGGCCGCGCCGGCCTCGATCACGTCCAGCACCGGCACCGGCGCGCTGGCGCGCACCGCGTCGGCCGCGACGGCCGCCATGGTGTTGCAGGCGATGATCAGCAGCTTCACCTGGCGTTGCAGCAGGAAGTCGACGATCTGCTGGGTGAAATGCTCGATGGTGGCGACCGACTTCACGCCGTAGGGCACGCGCGCGGTGTCGCCAAAGTAGGTGATGTTTTCGAACGGCAGGCGATCCATCAGGGCGCGGACGACGGTCAGGCCGCCGATACCGGAATCGAATACGCCGATGGCGCTGCTGGGGTCTGGGGTGGACATGAACACGGCTCCGGGCGGCCGACGCGAACGCGCGCGGCCTGGAAAGACGCGATTCTACGCTGGCGCCGTAACCGCCAGAAGCGGGGGGATTGCAACGGAGTGAAACAGGCGGGTGAGGGGTGAGGCGTGGCAAGGTAATGGTGGAGGTCGTTGCCTTGCAATGAGGTTTGCGCCCCGCCCCCTGCTCCGCTCAGGCCAGCAGCGCCGACACCACCCTCACTTCGTTGCGCGCGAGCATTTCGCGCGTGGCGCGGGCCAGGTGCAGCGCGTGGGGGTTGTCGCCGTGCAGGCACAGACTGCGCGCCTCCAGTGCCAGCCACCCGCCGTCGGCGGTGCGCACGCCGCCTTCCAGCGTCAGGCTCCGCGCCTGGGCCACGGCGGCCGCATCGTCGCTCAGTACCGCGCCGGGGCGATCACGCGGCATCAGCGAGCCGTCGGCCAGGTAGGCGCGATCGACAAAGGCTTCGGGAATGGTGGTCAGGCCCTGGTAATTGCCGGCCTCGATCAACGCCGAACCGGCCAGCCCCATCAGCGCCAGGTCGGGGTCGATCTCGCGCACCGTCGCCGCGATCAGCGCCGCCAGGCCGGGGTGGCGCGCGGCGTCGTTGTACAGCGCGCCATGGGGTTTGACATACGCCACCGCCACGCCTTCTTCGATACAGACGGCCTTCAGCGCCCACAACTGCGCAGTGATGACTTCGGCGAGCCGCATCTGCGAGATATCCATCGACACCCGGCCGAAGTGCTCGCGGCCGGGATAGCTGGGGTGCGCACCGATCACCACGCCATGCCGGCAAGCCAGCCGCACGGCGGTGCGCATGCTGTCCACGTCGCCGGTATGGCCACCGCACGCGATATTGGCCGACGAGATCAGTGGCATCAGGCTGGCGTCGTCGCCGCCGCCTTCGCCCAGGTCCGCGTTCAGGTCGATGCTCGTTGCTGCCATTGCAGGCTCCTTTCGATACGTTCCAGCCATTGGCGTTGCGCGGCCAGCGCGGCCAGGGCCTGCGCCATGTCCACCTCGACGAAGCGCAATGCCTCGCCAGGCCGGAACTGCGCGGCACGCCACAGATCGGCCTCGATCACCATCAGCGGCTTGGCATAGCCGCCGGTGGTCTGGGCATCCGCCAGCAGCAGGATGGGCTGGCCCGAGGGCGGCAATTGCACCACACCGGGCAATACCGCATGGGAATCGAGTTCGGCCAAATCGTTCAGCGGCACGGCCGGTCCGCCCAGGCGCGCGCCCATGCGATTGCTGGCCGGCGATACCGTCCAGTCGCTGGACAGCAGCGTACGTTGTGCTTCGCGCGACAGTTGCGCCCATTCCGGCCCCGGCAGCACACGCAGGACCTGGCCGCGCCCCGGCGCCATCACCGCGCACGGTGGCGGCAGCGTATCGACCTCGCCCAGCGGCAGACGGTCGCCGGCCTCGACCGCGCGTCCCTTGAAGCCCCCCAGGTCGGCCAGCAGGCCGGTGGCACGGCTGCCCAGCACTGGCGGGACGTCGATGCCGCCCGCCACGTTCAGATAGATGCGGGCGCCCCGCGCGGCATAGCCCAGGTGCAACACCGCGCCGGCCGGCGCATCGACCACGTGCCAGCCCGGTACGCGCTCGCCATCCAGCGTGGCGCCCACGGCGGCGCCGGTCAGCGCAAAGCGGGTATGCGTTTCGAACACCAGTTCCAGCCCGCCCAGCGCCACTTCCAGCGCCGCGCCATCGGGCGGGTTTCCCAGCAGCAGGTTGCCGATGCGCAACGCCACCGCATCGCAGGCGCCGCCCGCTGGAACGCCGAGAAAGCGGTAACCGGTGCGCCCCAGATCCTGGACGGTGCTTTGCGGGCCGGGCTTGCGGATCAGCAATGTCATGCGATGTCCTCGATCACGAAGCGCACGGTATCGCCAGGCCCCAGCAGGCCGGGTATCTCGCGGTAGGGATCGAATAGCGCGGCGCCGGTATGGCCGATCAATTGCCAGCCACCGGGCGAGGCCATCGGGTAGATGCCGGTCTGGCTGCCGCCGATGGCGACCGAGCCGGCGGGCACCGCCAGGCGCGGATCGGCGCGGCGTGGTGCGGTGATCCGCGGGTCCAGCCCGCCCAGGTAGGCGAAACCGGGCAGGAAGCCCAGGCAATAGACCACGTAATCGCCGGCGGCATGCGCCTCGGCCACCTCGCGCGGCGTCAACCCGGCGTGCTCGGCCACCACCGGCAGGTCCGGCCCGTACTCGCCACCGTAGCGCACCGGCAGGGTGATGATCTGCCCCGGCATCAGTTCGACACCCGCGCTGTGTGTCCACGCGCCTTCCAGCGCGCGGATCACCACCCGCGACGGCGTGGCCAGCGGGTCGAAATGCGCGGTGAGGTTGCCCATGCCCAGCACCCACTCCACCTGCGGCAGCCGATGCTCCAGTACATGCCAGGCCGCCCACAGCCGGCGTTGTGCCGCCAGTTCGGCGCCAACCGACAGCACCAGCGCGGTTTCGCCCAGGGGCTGGATGGTGGGAGAGATATCGCTCATGCGGCAACACCATGCCGGGCCAGCGCCCAGGCCACGTGTTCGCGTACCAGCTCGCTGCCGTCGTCGCGCCGCGCGTTCAGCGCCGCCAGCACATCGGGCGTGGTGGCGGCGTTGCCCAGGCCCACCGCCAGATTGCGCAGCCAGCGCTCATGGCCGATGCGGTAGATCGCGCTGCCGGCGAGGTTGCGCTGGAAATCCGCCTCGCTCCAGGCGAACAGCTCGACCAGCGTGACGTCGTCCAGCCCGTTGCGAATCTGAAAATCGGTTTCGGCGCTCTCGGCGGCGAAGCGGTTCCATGGGCACACCAGTTGGCAATCGTCGCAGCCGTAGACCCGGTTGCCGATCAACGGGCGCAGTTCCAGCGGAATGCTGCCCTTCAGTTCGATGGTCAGGTAGGACACGCAGCGGCGCGCATCCACCGTGTATGGCGCGACGATGGCCTTGGTGGGGCAGAAATCCAGGCAGCGGGTGCAGCGGCCGCAGTGCTCCACCGGCAGCGGCGCGTCATATGGCAAATCCAGGTCAGTGAACAGCTCGCCCAGGAAAAAAAACGAACCGTGATCGCGGTGGATCAGCAACGTGTGCTTGCCACGCCAGCCCAGCCCCGCCTGCTTCGCAAGCTCGACCTCCAGCACCGGGGCCGAATCGACGAATACGCGATGGCCGAACGGGCCGATCCGCGCCGCCAGCCGATCCGCCAGCGCCTGCAAGCGGGCGCGCAGCACCTTGTGGTAATCGCGACCCAGCGCATAGCGCGAGACATAGGCTTTGCCGCCATCGGCCAGTACCGCCTCGCTGGCGGCGGCCGAGGGCGGCAGATAGGGCAGGATCACGCTGACGATGCTGCGCGTGCCCGGCACCAGCTCCGCCGGCCGTGCGCGCTTCAGGCCATGGCGTGCCATATAATCCATCTCGCCGTGGTAGCCGGCCTCCAGCCAGGCCAGCATGCCGGCTTCGGCATGGCCGAGATCGGGGCCGGTGATCGCCGCGCGGGCAAAGCCCAGCTCCCCGGCCCACCGTTTGATGTCCGCCACCACCGCCTGTTTGTCCAACGTTTCGTCCACTGCCTGCCGAGTCCTTCCATGTCTGTCTTCGATGATACGCGAAAGCCTTTCCTGCCCGACGAGGCCGCCACACTGGCACTGGGCGCCGCACTGGCACGGGAACTGCGGCCCGGCATGGTGGTGTTCCTGGAAGGCGACCTCGGGGCGGGCAAAACCACGCTCACCAGGGGCTTGTTACACGCGTTGGGCCATACCGGGCGCGTGAAAAGCCCCACCTACACGCTGGTTGAACCTTATACAGTTTCGAATTTATACTTGTATCACTTTGATTTATATCGTTTTCACGACCCCATGGAATGGGAAGATGCCGGATTCCGGGATTATTTCAATCCCGAGAGCATCTGCCTGATCGAATGGGCCGATAAAGCCGAGGGGCTATTACCCGCGCCGGACCTGTTGATCAGGCTGGTGCCGGAGGGCCAGGGGCGACGGGCCGAGATCGTCGCCGCAACACCGCTTGGAACCGAATGTCTCGCTCGCCTCGCCCTCAACTGATGCCCGACCCCGACCGCCGCCGCCTGCTGGGCGGGGCGGCCGGCATGCTGTTGCTGTCCGTCCTGCCGACCGGCGCCCACGCCGCCACGCCCACCATCGTGGCGGTGCGCATGTGGCCCGCCGATGCCTATACCCGCGTCACGCTGGAATCGGACGCGCCGTTGTCGTTCAAGCAGTTTCTGCTGAAGAACCCGAACCGGCTGGTGGTCGATCTGGAAGGCGTGGAACTGAACGGCGAACTACAAAGCCTGGCCGGCAAGCTGACGGCCGACGATCCTTATATCCAGCAATTGCGCGCCGGGCGCTTCAAGCCCGGCGTGGTACGCGTGGTGATCGACCTCAAAACCGAGATCAAGCCGCAGGTGTTCACGTTGCCGCCGGTGGGCGACTACCGCAACCGGTTGGT
Organism: Chitiniphilus eburneus; assembly: GCF_005048205.1. GTDB lineage: Bacteria > Pseudomonadota > Gammaproteobacteria > Burkholderiales > Chitinibacteraceae > Chitiniphilus > Chitiniphilus eburneus. The sequence continues at coordinate 28,551 of NZ_SUMF01000017.1, read as the reverse complement.
GATCGATCTCTATCCGCTGGTGCAGAACGATCCGCTGCTGGCCTTTCTCGACGAGCAGCAGACCGCGGCCTCCGCGCCGGCCGCCGTCGCGGCGGCCCCGGCGCCCGCCCCCGCCACGCCACCGAACAAGCCGCAGGTGGTGGAACGCGGCGATCTGAAGGTGGACCGGCTGGTGACCGTGGTGCTCGACCCCGGCCATGGTGGCGAAGACCCCGGCGCCGTCGGGCCGGGCGGCAATCACGAGAAGACGGTGGTGCTACAGATCGCCAAGCGCCTGCGTGCGCTGCTGGAGAAAGAACCCAACATCCGCGTGGTGATGACGCGCGACGGTGATTTCTTCGTGCCGCTGGGCACGCGGGTACGCAAGGCACGCGCGGCCAAGGCCGACCTGTTCGTGTCGATCCACGCCGATGCCTTCACCCGGCCGGATGCCAACGGCTCGTCGGTGTTCGCGCTGTCGGAACGCGGCGCCACCTCCACCGCCGCCAAATGGCTGGCGCAGACACAGAACGACGCCGACCTGATCGGCGGCGTGAAGATCGACACCAAGGACATCCACCTTGCGCGCACGCTGATGGACCTCACCCAGACTGCCACCATCAACGACAGCCTGAAGCTGGGCAAGGTGATGCTGGGCGAGCTGGGCAACATCAACCGTCTGCACAAGGCGCAGGTGGAACAGGCGGGCTTTGCGGTGCTGAAATCGCCGGACATCCCGTCGGTGCTGGTGGAAACCGCGTTCATTTCCAACCCGGCCGAGGAACGCAAGCTGATCAGCGACGACTATCAGCAGCAGATGGCCGCCGCGCTGCACCAGGGCATCAAGCGTTACTTCGCCGCCAACCCGCCGCCGCCGCGCACCAAGATCGCACAAGGCTGAAGTTTCCGGTTCCGGCGCGCAGCAAAAAGCCCCTCATGCCGAGGGGCTCTTCAGCGACATCGGGGCCGGATCAGGCCTTGGTATTGAGCAGGCTGCCCGCGCTGTAGGGGATGGACTGTCCGCCATCCGGGCCCTGTGTCACGAAATTGAGGTTGTTGTTCACGTCCGGCTGCACCGACCAGGTGACATCCTGGTTGTTCTGCTCGGCGGTGACGGCCATGTAGATATCCATGCTGGTCTGCGCGGTATTCGACAGATACAGCACATTGGCCATTTCTTTCTGGGAATCGGTCAGTTGGGTGCGCGTCTGGTCGGCATTGGCAACCACCTGCGGGTCCGTCGCGGTCTGGCGGACGGCATCGCTGGCCGAAGGGGCGGTGCTGCGCTGTGTCTGCTGCAATGCTTGCCAGTTGGAAGAAGACTGGACGGGTCCGATTGCCATGATGTGCGCTCTCCAGAAATAATTCAGGTTTGAACTATAACGCTGCCTTGCCAACACCTATAGGTAATAGTGCGGCAGTCGGCGTGATAGTTTTGCCAATCGGCGATCCCTCCCCTGCCGCCTGGCGTTTCGTTCCGACGAATGGGAAGCCAAGCGGCTGATATACTGCCGTTTTCCCGCCGTACCCCGCCCGCCATGCCCCGTATCCAGATACTTTCCGACACCCTCGTCAACCAGATCGCCGCGGGCGAAGTGGTCGAGCGCCCCGCCAATGCGCTCAAGGAGCTGGTGGAAAACAGTCTGGATGCCGGTGCGATCAATCTCAACATCGAGTTGCTGGCCGGCGGCACCAAGCTCATCAAGGTGATCGACGACGGCGGCGGCATCGAGCGTGACGACCTGCACCTGGCGCTGCATCGTCATGCCACCAGCAAGATCCGCAGCTTCGACGATCTGTCGCGAGTCGCCACGCTGGGGTTTCGCGGCGAGGGGCTGGCATCGATCGCCTCGGTATCGCGGCTGGTGCTGACCAGCCGTTTCGATGGTGCCCAGCACGCGTGGCGCGTCGAAGCCGACCACGGCGGCGTCGGCGAGCCCGAACCGGCCGCACTGGCGGTGGGCACCACCATCGAAGTGCACGAGCTGTATTACCAGACACCGGCACGGCGCAAGTTCCTCAAATCCGACGCCACCGAGTTCGCCCATTGCGAGGACGCAGTGAAGCGGCTGGCGCTGGCCAACCCCGACAAGCAGTTCACGCTGACCCATAACGGCCGCGCGCAATTGCGCCTGACGCGGGGCGATCTGGCGCGTCGTTGCAGTGAACTGCTGGGCGACGAGTTCGCGCAAAGCGGCGTGTACCTGGACGAGCGCGTCGGCAGCCTGCGGCTGTGGGGCATCGCCGGCTCGCCCACGCTGTCCAAATCCAGCCGCGATGCACAGTACTTTTTCGTCAACGGCCGTTTCGTGCGCGACAAGGTGATCCAGCACGCCTTGCGCGAAGCCTATCGCGATGTGCTGCACCACGATCGCCACGCCGCGTTCTGCCTGTTCCTGGAGCTGGACCCGGAAGGCGTGGACGTGAACGTCCACCCAACCAAGATCGAAGTGCGTTTCCGCGAAAGCCAGGGCATCTATCGTTTCGTGTTCTCGGCACTGTCCAAGGGCCTGTCCGGTACCCGCGCTGGCCAGGCACCGGCCAACGTCGATCCTGAAACCGGCGAGATTCTCGCTCCCGCCACCACCCCGGCGACACCATCGCAAGGCTGGAAGCCGCAGGACTACGCGCAGCAGGCCTATCGCCAGCAAGCGATGCCGTTGCCGATGGCCGCCGAACCGCTGGCGGTGTACGACCGCCTGTTCGGCGATCTGAAGCGCGAGCCGGTCGCGGTGGTGGACGACGCCCCCCAATGGAGCGGCTTTGCCCCGCCGCAACCGCAGCGGCAGCCCTTGCCAGCCGACGATGAGCATGGCATCCCACCGCTGGGCTTCGCCGTGGCGCAAATCCATGGGGTGTATATCCTGGCACAGGCGACCGAAGGGCTGATCGTGGTGGACATGCACGCCGCGCACGAACGGGTGGTGTACGAAAAGCTGAAGCACGCGCTGGACCTGGAACGCATGCCCACTCAGCCGCTGTTGATCCCGCACCTGTTCCCGGCCGAGCGGCTGGACGTCGCCACCGTGGAAGACCACCAGGATGCGCTGCTGGCGCTGGGGTTCGATCTGTCCGTCGCCTCGCCCACGCAACTGGCGATCCGCTCGGTGCCGATGCTGCTCAAGGACGCCGACGCGGTGGAACTGGCACGCGCGGTGCTCAAGGATATCCGCGAAGTGGGCGCCAGCCAGGCACTGGCCGGCCGTCGCAACGAGTTGCTCGCCACCATGGCCTGCCATGGCGCGGTGCGCGCCAACCGCGCACTGACCATACCCGAGATGAACGCCCTGCTGCGCGAGATGGAGGCCACCGAGCGCTCCGGCCAGTGCAACCATGGCCGCCCGACGTGGTTCCGCCTGACGATGAAGGAGCTGGACGGGCTCTTCATGCGGGGGCAGTGATGGGTTCGGTCATCGCCGTCAAACTGTTCGCCGGCCCGGCGGTGATCGCCGTGGCCAGCCTGGCCGGCAAGCGCTGGGGCGCCGCAGTGGCCGGCATGGTCGGCGGCCTGCCGCTGATTGCCGGCTGCGTGATCGCCGTGCTCTGGCTGGAGCACGGCATGGCCTACGCGCAGCAGGCCGCGCACGCCGCTCCAGCCGGCCTGTGGGCCAACGCGGTCTACATGCTGGCGCTGGCGCATGCCAGCCGCTATTTCGGCTGGCGTGGCACGCTGCTGTGCGGCTGGATGATGTACCTCGCCGTGGCGGTGTTCCTGGCGCAAAGCGGCCTCGCCGCCTCGACCTGGACGGGCGCCACCTCGCTGCTCGGCCTGTTGCTGGCGCTACGGCTGCTGCCCCACCCTACCGCTCCGCCTCGCCTGCAACCCCTGCCCCGGGCCGAACTCGGTGCACGCATGCTGGCGGCGCTACTGGTCGTCGCCGTGCTGTCGAGCGCGGCCCTGGCGCTGGGGCCGACGCTGACCGGCGTGCTGGCTGGTGGACCGGTCGCCGCCACCGTATTGCCGGCCTTCACCCTGGCGGGTTCCGGCCGCAACGCGCTGCTGCTGCAATTACGGGGCTTTCTGACCGGCCTGCTCGGCTTTGGCGTGTGCTTTCTGATCCTGGCACCGCTGATGCCTGGCTGGGGGGTGGCGGCGGTGTTTCCCGCCGTTGCCGCCACATTGGCATGTGGCGCGCTGATCCACGCCGTTTCGCGCCGGGTGGCCCGATGACGACCGCACTGTTCCTGATGGGCCCGACCGCCTCGGGCAAGACGGCCAGCGCCATCGCGCTGGTGGAGGCCGGGCTGCCGGTGGAGTTGATCTCGGTGGATTCGGCGCTGGTGTTCAAGGACATGGACATCGGTACCGCCAAGCCCAGCGCCGCTGAACTGGCGCGCGCGCCGCATCATCTGCTGGATGTCATCACCCCGGAGCAGGCGTATTCCGCTGCGCAGTTCCGCAGCGATGCGCTGGCGCTGATGGCCGACATCACCGCGCGCGGCCGGTTGCCGGTGCTGGTCGGCGGCACCATGCTGTACTTCAATACCCTGCAACACGGCATCCACGAACTGCCGCAGGCCGATCCGGCGTTGCGAGCGCAGTTACAGGCGGACGCCGAGGCCCACGGCTGGCCGGCGTTGCACGCACGGTTGGCGCAATTGGACCCGGCCACCGCCGCCCGCCTGCAACCCAACGATCAGCAGCGGGTGGAACGCGCACTGGAAATCTGCCTGCTCGCCGGCCGACCGATGTCCGAACTACTGGCCGAGCCCGCCGCCGCCGCCCTGCCCTACACACTGCACAAGCTGGCGCTGGTGCCGGGCGAACGCGCTGCCCTGCACGAGCGCATCGCCCGCCGTTTCGACGCAATGCTGGCGCAAGGGTTGCTGGATGAAGTGCGAATGCTGCGCGAGCGCTATACGCTGTCGCTGGATTTGCCGTCGATGCGCTGCGTCGGCTATCGCCAGGCGTGGGAATACCTGGATGGCGAGATCGAGGCGGCAACGATGCGCGACAAGGGCATCTTCGCCACCCGCCAGCTCGCCAAGCGCCAGCTCACCTGGCTGCGCGGCATGGACGACGTGACCCCGCTCGACTGCCTCGCCCCCGACCTGCCGGCCCAGGTGGTGGCACGGGTGCGGGGGGTGATCCAGGCGGGTTGCTGAAATCCAGTCTTGAAACACGGGGGGCACGGAGAAAAACGAGAGAAGCAGAAGAGGTGTGTTGCCTCGACTGTTCTCAGTTTCTCTGTGTGCCTTTGTGTTCTCCGCGCCCTCTGTGTTTCGAGATTCAGGGTTTGCCTTCCCCTGGGTTGGCACTCAAAGATACCGCCACCCGCTGTGGCATGAAGTGCGGGTCGTGCAGCAGGTCGCGCACGCCATTGATGAAGAACTGCACGCCGATGCAGATCAGCAGGAAGCCCATCACCCGCGATACCGCGCTGATGCCGTTCTCGCCGAGGAAGGCATACAGCCGCTTGGAGGCGCGCAGCGACAGCCACGACATCCAGGCGACGGTGATGATGCCCAGGCTGACGGTCAGGTAACCGAGCCAGAGCGGCAACTCGGTATTGCTGTGCATCGACGATGACAGCGACACCACCACCGCGATCGAACCTGGCCCGGCCAGCGATGGCATCGCCAGCGGCGTGAACGAGATATCGCGCTTGGCCAGCGCCTCTGCCTGCGCCGCGTCGGTCAGCGTACCGCCCTCGGTGGGGAACAGCATGGTGAAGCCGATGTAGGCAACGATCATGCCCCCCGCGATGCGCAGGCCGGGAATCGAGATCGCGAAGAAATCCATGATCAGCGCGCCCGCCAGCAGGAAGGTGACCAGGATGGCGGCGGCGTAGTAGCAGGCCCGTTTCAGCTGCCGCTCGCGCTCCTCGGGCGACAGGTTGACCACCATCGCCGGCAGCACCGCCGCCGTGTAGAGCGGGTTGATGATGGGCAGCAGCGCAGTGATGGTGGCGAGAAAGGTGGCGAGCAGTTCCTGGAGCATGGCGCGCATTCGGTAAATGGATCTTGCCAGCATGGTGCAGCGGGCGGTTGCTGCCAAGCTGTTGAAAAACGAAACCCACGTCTTGAAACACAGAGAACACAGCGTTGCACGGAGAAAATCAACGACAGCCTGGAGTATTCCTTCCGGCTTGCTCGCCTTTTCTCTGCGACCCGCCGCGCGCTCTGCGTTTCAAGGTGCAGGGTTACGCCTTTGCCTCCCTACCCCCGCGTCGGATCGAACGACGGCAGTTTCCTGTCGTTGACCACGAACTGCCATTGCGGGTAGTCGGGCATGCCGTCACGGAAGGGTGGCGGGGCTTCGCCCTGGATCAGCGGCGCGAAGTATTCGCGGCCGCGCGGCGAAAGGTGGAAGCCGTCGCTGGTAAGGAAATCGAGTGGCAGCGGCTTTTCGTGGTTGGCTACATCGGCCAGTGGCACCGGCTCGATGCGCCAGCGGTACGGCTCGTTGTCTTCGCGCACGATGGCGGGCATCACGCTGCGGATGCCCGCCAGCGCGTAGGCCACGGCCGTCTCGCCCACGGCTACCGCGTGTGCCAGATCGGTGGCACTGGCGAGGTGCCGCGCCGAGCGTTGCAGGTAGTCGGCCACCGCCCAGTGGCATTTCTGGTTCAGATGCTGCTTGACCAGCCCGGCCAGGATCGGCGCCACGCCGCCCAGTTGGGCGTGGCCAAAGGCATCGACCACGCCCGATTCAGCCAGGTAGACGCCGTGCGTATCCCGGATGCCCTCGGCCGCCACCACCACGCAATAACCGGCGCGGGCAATGGTTTCATCCACCGCGCGCAGGAAGCGCCCCGCCTCGAATGGCACTTCCGGCGTGAGGAGCAGGTGCGGTGCGCTGTAGGCGTCGGTGGAGGCCAGCCCGGCCGATGCGGCGATCCAGCCGGCGTGCCGCCCCATCACCTCCAGGATGAATACGCGGGTGGAGCTGGCCGCCATCGATGCGGTATCCAGCCCCGCCTCGCGCGCCGAGGTGGCGACATATTTGGCGACGGAACCGAATCCCGGCGAGCAATCGGTCAGCGGCAGGTCGTTGTCGATGGTCTTGGGCACATGCACGGCCGTCAGATCGATGCCATGGTACTGCGCGAACTCGGCCACCTTGAGGCAGGTGTCGGCCGAATCGCCACCACCGTTGTAGAAGAAGTAACCGATGTCGTAGGTTTCGAACACCTCGAACAGCCGCTTCAGTTCGGCGCCATGTCGCAGCTTGTGCCGGCATGAACCGAACGCCCCCCCGGGGGTGTACTTCAGTTGCGCCATCATCTCGTCGGTAAGCTGAGCGGTGTCGATCAGTACTTCGTCCAGCGCGCCGAGAATGCCGTTGCGCGCGGCGAACACGGTACCGATCTGGTCCCGATGGCGCCGGGCGGCGGAAATCACGCCGAAGGCCGAGGCATTGATGACCGGGGTGACTCCGCCGGATTGGGCGTAAAGCGCATTCTTGGGCATGGCAACTCTCGCGGGATGCGGACCCAGCCAGTCTTGCGCAGCGCAACACGACGCGGCATCGGGAGTTTCCGCTAGGGGAGAATCGCCATAGTGCCGTTTCGACGCGTGGCGTAGGACACGTGCCCCCACAGCGCCCTGCCCTGTTCAGTCATCACACAAAACCAAGCCGCCCCGCGCAACGCGAAGCTGCCCCACGGCGGCGAGAGGGGGATCGATCAGCAAGCCCCTGCCCAGCATCCCGATAATCAGATGCCCCGGCTCCGCAGGGGACTACTTACAGCGCGCCATAGCATCGAATGGCCCGCCATTACGCCTCCATCACCACCCGAGCAAAGCGAGGCTCCCTCGCGGCGGCGAGGGCGGGGGGAGTGGGATCGATCAGGAAGCGCCGCTGCCGGCATATCGATGATCAGACGCGCCTGGCTCTGCCGGGGACTGCTTGCAGCGCGCCATAGCATCGAATGGCCCACCATTACGCCTCCACCACCACCCGAGCAACCGCGAGGCTCCCTCGCGGCGGCGAGGGCGGGGGAGTGGGATCGATCAGGAAGCGCCGCTGCCGGCATACCGATCATCAGACGCGCCCGGCTCCGCAGGGGGACTGTTTACAGCGCGCTCCAGCATCGAATGGCCCGCCATTACGCCTCCATCACCACCCGAGCAACGCGAGGCTCCCTCGCGGCGGCGAGGGCGGGGGAGTGGGATCGATCAGGAAGCGCCGTTGCCGGCATACCGATCATCAGACGCGCCCGGCTCCGCCGGGGGCCCGTTCACCTCCAGTGCACCACAACCGTCCGCTTAATCAAACAGGCGCGCCAGCATCGCCTTCGCCAGCGCTTCGCGTGCCACGATGCGGCCGAAGATATGATCGGCGTCCGGCACCTCATGCCAGCGTGCGCCAGGGATGGACTTGGCGATGGCGCGCCCCACCGCCACCGGCACGGCGGCATCCTCGCTGCACTGGATCACCAGCGTCGGTACGGCGATGCCTTCCAGCCCGGCCATCGGGTCCCAGCTTTCCACCTCGTCCCGCAACGCCAGGCCGATGGGCAGGCCCAGCAAGTCGGCGGTGCCATCCGGCAGGACCAGCGCCGCATCGCGATTGCGCCGGACCACCTCGGCCATGTTGCCCGCCGGGGCGATCAACGTCAGTGTCTTGGGCGCCGCGCCGCGCAGGGTGGCATGCGCGGCGGCCAGCCCGCCCATGCTGAACCCGGCCAAGTGCAGCCGTGCATGGGGATGGCGTTCCCCCAGCCATTGCATCAGTGCGCCGACCTGGCGAATCTGGTCGGCCACCGTGATGTCTTCGAATCGCCCACCGCTTTCGCCACAGCCGCGAAAATCGAAGCGATAGACCGTTACGCCATGCGCGGCCAGCCGTCGGCCGATATCGACGAAGAAGTACGCCAGCTCCATGCGATGCCCGGTAAAGCCGTGCATCAGCAGCAGGATGTCCTGGCCGACGCCGGTCTCGGGCAGATCGATGCTGCCGGTGAGCTGAACGCCCTGGTCGTCGTAAACCACATTGGAAGTCGGCATGCGCGATGGCTCCTGTTGCCCGCAAGGTAGATGCGAAACCCCGACGATACGATGCCGCCCCTGCGCCTGCCAGCCCCTTTGGGCAATACGGGCAAGCCCGGCACGGGCGGGTTTGCCGGCACGCAAACCGTGCAGCGCTCGCCGGATACCCGCCTCGAAAACGGTGGATCGGACCGAGGCCGGCACGCCTTCAGGCTGGCGCAATACTGGCCAGCGTTGCCAGGGCAGGCGGTGACGGTGCTGCAAACCTGCCCGACGGCACGCCGGATACCACAAGGCGACCTTGTCGGTCGCCTTGTGGTCTGGCTGTCGTTGATCACCAGCGCTCGGCCGGCTGCGGCGCAGGGGTCGGTTCCGGAGGCGGCTGCGGGGTGAGCGGTTGCGGGGTGACATGCGTTTCCGGCGACAGCACCGACACGTCGTCGCGGTTGTCGGCCAGGATATTCAGCGTCACCCGGCGATTACGCGCCCGCCCGGTATCGGTATCGTTGGATTCCACCGGGCGATATTCGCCGTAGCCGATCGCCACCATGCGTTGTGGCGCGATGTCCTCGTCCGCGAACAAACGCACCACCGATGCGGCGCGCGCGGCGGACAACTCCCAGTTGGACGGATATTGCAGCGAGCGGATGGGCTGGTTGTCGGTGTGGCCTTCCACCTGGATCAGGTTGTCGGTCGCGGTGACCAGCTTGGCAACCGCCGTCAGTGCGGCGACCGACTGCGGTTGCAGGTCGGCCTTGGCGGTCTGGAACAGCACCGAATCGGCGATCTCCACCGCGATGCCGCGTTTCGATTGCGTGACCCGGACCTTGCCCTGCTGGATCAGCGGCCCGAGCGCGGTGCGCAGGTTGCCCGCCATGCCGCGCATGCGCTTTGTTTCTTCTTCAAGGGCCGGGTTGGGGGTCGGGCTGCCGGTCTGCGATTTCAGTGGCTGGATGATGCGCTTGGGCTGGCCCTGCGCCTGTTCGATGCGGATCGTCGCCACCTGCGCCGAGGGATCGTTGCGAAAGGCGGTGATCATTGAATCGGACAGCACGCGGTACTTGCCTTCGTTGACCGACGAAATCGCATACATCACCACGAAGAACGCGAACAGCAGCGTGATGAAGTCCGCGTAGGACACCAGCCAGCGCTCGTGATTCTCGTGTTCTTCGGGGCGTTTGCGACGGGCCATGGGGCGTTCCGTTCAGCGTAGTTGCAGATCCAGCCGCGAACCCAGCGTGGACGCCGCGGCGATGCCCATGCGCTTGGCCAGCCGATCCAGATAGTCGGGCTGCGGGGTGAAGTCCACCACGTCTTCGGCCTTGACCACGTCGCGCGCTACGCTGCCGACCGATCCCAGGCCATCCACCAGGCCCAGCTTCACGCTCTTTTCACCGCTCCACACCAGCCCGCTGAACAATTCGGGGTCATCCACCAGCCGCTTGCCGCGCCCTTCCTTGACCACGTTGATGAACTGCGCGTGAATCTCGTCGAGCATCTCCTGCGCCTTGGCGCGCTGGGTGTCATTCAGCGGCGAGAACGGATCGAGAAAACCCTTGTTCTTGCCGGCCGTGAGCAGGCGGCGCTCCACGCCCAGCTTGCTCATGGTATCGGTGAAGCCAAAGCCATCCATCAACACACCGATGGAGCCAACGATGCTGGCCTTGTCGGCGTAGATCGAATTGGCCGCCACGGCGGTGTAATAGCAGCCGGAGGCGCAGATATCCTCGACCACGACGTAGAGCGGAATCGCCGGGTGCGCCTTGCGCAGCCGGAGCATTTCGTCATGCAACTGGCCCGATTGCACCGGGCTGCCGCCCGGGCTGTTCACCCGCAGGATCACGCCCTTGGTGTTGACGTCGTCGAACGCGTCGCGCAGCCCCTGCGCCACCACGCCGATATCGCCCTCGCCGCCGGCCTGGATCACGCCGTCCAGATTGACCAGCGCGGTATGCGGCCCGCGCGCGGTCTGCTCCAGGTTGCGCTGTCCCACCCAGCCGAGCACCAGCGCCAGCAGCAGGAACAGATAGCTGAAACCGATGATCTTGAAGAAGATGCCCCAGCGCCGTGCCCTGCGTTGCTCCTTGATTCCCGCCTGGAGCAGATCGGTGAGGGCCTGGCGTTCCCAGTTTTCTTGCATGTGTGAAGTCCGCTTAATCGAAGTTGATCGGTTCGTCGGCGAGGTACACGCCGTCGGCACGCGTTTCCAGCGCCACCGATGTCAGGCTGCGTCCGGGGCAAGGACCGCCCAGGCAGAGTCCGCTGTCCGGGGCATAGTAGGCGCCGTGGGTGGCGCACACAAGATAGGCGCCGGAGAGGTCGAAGAAATCGCCGGCACGGTAATCCAGCTCTACCGGAATATGCGCGCAGCTATTGAGATAAGCGCGTACCCGGCCATGGAAATTCACCACGAAGGCACTGCGGCGCTCACCGGCGTAATCCAGCGCGAAGCGCACGCCGAGGCCGCGGTCGGGCAGTTGCTCCAGGCCGCAGATGCGCCCGCCCGGTTCGATCAACGGATCGTCCTGCATCACGCCTCCAGCAGCCAGCGCGCCAGCGCGGGAAAGTCGTCGAAATGCGCCAGCGGCGACAATGGCAACATGTCCGCGAGCGGATGCGCGCCATAGGTCATGGCGGCGCTGCGCGTGCCGGCATTGATTGCCAGTTGCAGGTCATGCGTGGTGTCGCCCACCATCAAGGCGCGTTCAGGCGCGACATCCATGTAATCGAGGATGTATTCCAGCATTGCCGGGTGCGGCTTGGAGAACGCCTCGTCGGCGGTGCGCGTCACCTCGAACAACTCGCCCAGGCCGGTATGCGCCAGCACGCGGTCCAGCCCGACGCGCGACTTGCCGGTGGCCACGGCGAGCGGATAGCCGGCTTCGCGCAGGCGCGGCAGCCATTCGCGTACGCCTTCATACAGCACCAGTGACTGATCCTGCGCCAGATAGTAGTGGCGATACGCTTCCACCACGCGCGCAATGGTTGGCGCATCCGCGCCCGGCGCCAGGTAGGCCATGGCTTCGGTCAGGCCATAACCGATCACGAAGCGCGCCTGGGTATCGGTGGGTTCGGGCAGGCCGACGTCGACGAAGGCGCGCTGGATCGACAAGGCGATGGTGCCGGTCGAATCCATCAGCGTGCCGTCCCAGTCGAAGACCAGCAGATCGAAAGCGTTGGACATCGGTCAGTGTTCCTTGGTGGCCGCGTCCAGCGTCGCCACATAGGCGGCCAGCTCGGGCGGTAGCGGGGCTTCCAGCGTCAGCGGCTGACCGGTGAGCGGATGCGCGAATTTCAGTTTCCAGGCATGCAGGAACATTCGTTTCAGCCCCTGGCGCACCAGTGATTTGTTCAACGGGAAATCGCCGTATTTTTCATCGCCCAGGATGGGAAAGCCGGCGGTGGCAAGATGGACCCGAATCTGGTGGGTACGCCCGGTCTTGAGTTCGCACTCGACCAGCGCGCAATCGGACCAGACCTTGCGCCGATAAATGACGGTATGCGCATCCTGCCCGTCCGGCGCCACGCGTACGCGGCGTTCGCCATCGGCGGTGGAATACTTGAACAGCTTGTAGCGCAGGTTACGCTTTTCGTCGGGCCAGGCCCCTTTGACCAGGGCCAGGTAGCGCTTGTCGATATTGTGGGCGTCGCGCAGCAGCTCATGCAGCGCCGTCAGCGCGCTGCGCTTCTTGGCCACCAGCAGCAGACCCGATGTTTCGCGGTCCAGCCGATGCACCAGCTCCAGGAACTTGGCCTGCGGGCGCTGCGCGCGCAACAGCTCGATCAGGCCGAACGACACACCGGAACCGCCATGCACCGCGAGGCCGGCGGGTTTGTCCACCACCAGCAGCGCGTCGTCCTCGAACACCACCGGTACCTGGATGCGCTCACTGGCCGCGACGGCCGGGGCCGCGTCGGGCTTTTCCGCCACGCGTACCGGCGGAATGCGCAGCACATCGCCCGCCTGCAAGCGATAGGTGGCGTCGATGCGCCCCTTGTTCACCCGTACCTCACCGCCACGGATCAGCTTGTAGATCCGGCTTTTTGGTACCCCTTTCAGCTCGCGCAGCAGAAAGTTGTCGATCCGCTGGCCCGCGCTATCCTCGGCCACGGTGACGAAGGAAACAGCGAGTGGAACAGGTGCTTTGCTAGTCTGTGACATCTTGACATATACTCTGTTGCACGTTGCGTCAGGGCCGGAACGGGTTCGCTATTCGAACTTTGCCGCCATTCTCGTCGCAGCGCGGTTTTTTCCCGCTCTTTGGCCGTTCCGGCCGCATACGCCAGCGATCACTTTTCCCGCCGTACCGTAGTTCTGTACCCCTCCCGGCGCCGTCTTTTCGGCATCGTTTTCGGGAGTGCGTGCGCGGGTCTCGCGGCGGCGCGTCCGGACCAGCATCGATTCGGGAAGCGGTTAACCCTGCTCACCGCAAAAAAGTAGCGATGGTAATTGATTTGTACACGCAACGCACTCGCACGGTTTACTCCGCGCGGCCCGCGCAGTTCCTCCTGGGATGCGCGGCCGGGCGGCATAGAAACGTGGATGCCAGCGCTGAAGCACTCGCCGCGCATCGCGCCGCAGCCAGCCCTGGTCACCCCGGCTCCCCTTCGCGTCATCCGACGCCCGACTGAGGATATTCCGCACACCACAACCCGCATCTTTACCCCATTGCCCGCGCGAACCGGACGCCATTGTGCCGTTTCGCCGCCGCGATCGACTCCGGGTTGCTGGCGCTTGCGCGCCGGGGCTCCCTGCCGTTGGAGTGCGTGCAGGAGCCTTTTTCATGAAGAGAATGCTGTTCAATGCGACGCAGGCCGAAGAGCTGCGCGTCGCGATTGTCGATGGCCAGAAGCTGATCGACCTGGATATCGAGACTGTTGGCAAGGAACAACGCAAGTCCAACATCTACAAGGGTGTCATCACCCGTATCGAGCCCAGCCTCGAAGCCTGCTTCGTCGACTACGGCTGCGAACGCCACGGCTTCCTGCCGTTCAAGGAAATTGCCCGTTCCTACATGAGTGAAAGCGACGGCGGCCGTGGCCGCGTTGCCGATCTGCTGCGCGAAGGCCAGGAACTGATCGTCCAGGTGGAAAAGGACGAACGCGGCAACAAGGGCGCGGCGCTCACCACCTATATCAGCCTGGCTGGCCGCTACCTGGTGCTGATGCCGAACAACCCGCGTGGCGGTGGTGTCTCCCGCCGCATCGAGGGCGACGAGCGCCAGGAACTGCGCGCCGTGCTCGACCAGCTCGAAACCCCTTCCGGCATGAGCCTGATCGCCCGCACCGCCGCCATCGGCCGGTCGGTCGAAGAACTGCAATGGGACCTGAACTACCTGCTGCAACTGTGGAAGGCCGTCGAAGGTGCCGCCACGTCGCAGAACGGCGCATTCCTGATCTATCAGGAATCCAGCCTGGTCATCCGTGCCATCCGCGATTACTTCCAGCCCGAGATCGGCGAAATCCTGATCGATAAGGCCGACATCTACGAACAGGCCCGGCAGTTCATGAGCCACGTGATGCCGGGCAACGTCAACCGCGTGAAAATCTATCAGGACGACGTTCCGTTGTTCTCGCGGTTCCAGATCGAACACCAGATCGAAAGCGCCTACGCCCGTGAAGTGACCCTGCCTTCCGGCGGCGCCATCGTCATCGACAAGACCGAAGCGCTCTATTCCATCGATGTGAACTCGGCCCGCGCCACCAAGGGCACCGACATCGAGGAAACCGCCCTGCGCACCAATCTTGAAGCATCGGACGAGATCGCCCGCCAGTTGCGCCTGCGCGACGTCGGCGGCCTGATCGTGATCGACTTCATCGACATGGAAAACCCGAAGAACCAGCGCGAGGTGGAAAACCGCCTGCGCGAGGCGCTGCATTTCGATCGCGCCCGGGTCCAGACCGGCAAGATCAGCCGCTTCGGCCTGATGGAACTGTCGCGCCAGCGCCTGCAACCCAGCCTGGAAGAAACCAGCCATATCGCCTGCCCGCGCTGCCACGGCACCGGCGTGATCCGCGGCATCGAATCGTCCGCCCTGCACATCCTGCGGATCATGCAGGAAGAGGCCATGAAGGAGAACACGGGCGCCGTCCATGCGCAGGTGCCGGTGGATGTCGCCACCTTCCTGCTCAACGAGAAGCGCGCCGAGATCCACACCATCGAAGCCCGCCTCAAGGTGGCCGTGGTGCTGATCCCCAACATCCACCTGGAAACGCCGAACTACACCGTCAGCCGCCTGCGCCACGACGATCTGAACCTGATCGACGAAGTGCTGCCGTCGTACAAGATGATGGAAGTGCCGCCCGAGGAAGGCTATCAGCCGGGCCGCGCCAAGGAAGAACAGGCCAAGCGTCCCGAAGCCGCCGTCAAGGGCATTACCCCGGCACAGCCGGCGCCCGTGTCCGCCCGCGACAGCATGCCCCAACCCGTCGCCGCGCCGGCCGCGCCATCGCTGTGGTCGCGTTTCGTCGGCTGGCTCAGCGGCGGCAGCACGCAGGAAGCCGCACCCGCGGTCGAACCGAAACGCGCGCAGCAGAAGGGCAACGGTCGTCGCGACCGCAACGAGCGTAACGACCGTGGCAATCGCGGCAATCGTGGCGAGCGCCAGGAACGCAATGGCGAGGAGCAACGCGGCGAACGCCAGGAACGCGGCCAGAACGAGCGTCGTGGCGGCAACAAGCCCCGGATCGAGGAAGACCAGACCAACCGCAATCAACGCGGCAACCGCAATGAGCGCCAGAACCAGTCCGAACGCGGCGAGCGTCAGGAACGGAACGAACGCCAGGAGCGCCCGGCACTGGAAACCCAGAGCGAGAACCGTGGCAATCGTGAATCGCGCGAATCGCGTGAGCCGCGTCAACCACGCCAGCCGCGCGCCGAGCGCGCCCCGAAGGAAGCCAGCGTCGCCGCTGCCGCCGAAGCCGAAAACCTGCTGAACAACGCACCGGCAGTGGAAGGCCAGCCGTCCGAGGCGGGCGCCGAGGGTGGCGAGGGCCGTGGCCGTCGTCGTCGCAATCGTCGTGGCGATCGTCGTGATCGCAACGCCGAAGGCAGCGTGAGCGACAACGCCGAAGCCGGCACCGTGATCGCCGATGAAGCCGGCGCCGTGGCACCGCAAGCCGTCGAAGCCACGCAACCCGCCGTGGCCGAAGCGCCCCAGTCGGCCGCACAGCCGTGGTGGGAAACGAAGACCGGCGTGGAGGATGAAGTGGCTCCGGCTGCCCAGCCGATCGCTGCGCCCGCTCCCGTGGCAACGGCTCCGGCCGAGCCCGTGGCCCCCGTCGTCGAAGCACCCGTGGTAACTGCCCCGGCCGCGCCGGTAGAAGCTGCGGCGCCGGTGGAAGTCACCGCGCCGGTGGCCATGGAAGCACCGGTGGAAGCCCCCGTCGTGGCCCCTGCCCCGGTGGTGGCCGAAGCACCAGTCGTCGTCGCCCCCGTGCTGGAAACGCCCGCCCCGGCCGAGCCGGTGGTCGAAGCCGTGGCCGCGCCCGAACCGGTGGTCGTCGCCGAGCCGGCCGCCGTCGCACCTCAGCAGTCCGCGCTGGCCTTCGAGCCTGCCGCCCCCGCCAGCACGCCGGCCATCGAGGTCGGTACGCCGGAGGAAGCAGGCCTGGTCATGGTTGCCACCCGTGCCGATGCCCCGGCGGTGAATGCCGAAGTGCCGCAAGCGCCGGTACGCCGTCGCCGCCGTGATGCACAGCCGCGTGACACGCAGTCGGCGCAGGCCGAGCCGCTGCAACTGGTGGAAACGCGCGCCGACGCCCCCGCGCCGGCAGCCGAGGAAGCACCCGCGGCGGCCAAGCCGGCCGCACGCCGCCGCAGCGAGGCAGCCGCCACACCGCAGGCCGAAACGCCCGCGTTGACCCAGGTGGAAACGCGCGAATCCTGACCCGCGCCTTCGCCCGATGAAAAAGCCGCCGATCTTTGGCGGCTTTTTCCTTGTCGCTTGGCCTGTCTTTACCTTGCTCGCTGCGTTAGCATGGCGCTGAATGAGGGCGCGCTTTGCCCCCGGAGGATGCATGCATCTCGAAGACATCTTCGACCAGACTCACAAGCTGCCCACCATCCCGCGCATCGTGCAGGATCTGCTCGGCACTTTCAGCCAGAGCGATATCAACCTTGGCGAAGTGGCCAAGCGCATCTCGCTGGATCAGGTCATCACCGCCAAAGTATTACGCTTGGCGAACTCCGTTCAGTTTGGCGTCAGCCGCAAGATCGGCTCGGTCAACGAGGCGATCATCGTGCTCGGTTTCGATACCGTGCGAACCCTGGTGGTGGCCTCCGGCGTAACCGGTGCCTTCGTCGCCACGCCCGGTTTCGATCGCAAGGCGTTCTGGCGTGTCAGCCTGGGCGTGGGCAGTGCCGCTCACAAGCTGGCCCGAATGCTGCGCCTGAATCCCGAGGCGGCCTTCCTCTGCGGTCTGCTGCATAACATCGGGGAATTGCTGATCCATGTGGTGCAGCCCGATCTGGCAGTCCGGATCGATCGGTCGGTGGCCGGTGGCGGCAACCGCGTGCAGCTCGAAGACAACAACATCGGGTTCGATTACATCCAGGTGGCTGCCGAGCTGGCATCGCGCTGGAATTTTCCCGACCCGATTCGCCAGGCGCTGGCGGACCAGAACACCCCCGAGCCCGAGTCGCGTCTGTCGCGCGTACTGCAACTGGCCGTGGCGCTGACCTCCCTGCCGGAAGACCCCACGCCGGAGCAACTGGACCAGGCGCTGTCACGCCTGCCCGCGGACACCGATGTGTCGATTCGCGACGCCATCCGCCTGCAATTGCCCGAGCTGGTGACGCTCGACCCCGAGATGGAACGTATCCTGAGCTAAGGCGTGTCGTCACCTGTATCACGGCACGCCTTAGCGCAAACACCGTCCGGCTGAGCTAGGGTTTGACCTAATAGGCGTGCGAAGACGCTCTGCCTAGTCTGCGAAACAGCAAACCTTACAATGCCGGGTGTTCCGCCCGCTCCCAGGAGAGACTAATGCGTTCCTTGAATCGCCTTTTTGCGGCCCTGCTCGGCCTTGCCATCGTTACCGGTGCCCAGGCTGCGGAAAAAATCTATCAGGTCGCTTCCGATGCGGCTTACGCGCCGTTCGAATCGCTGGACAAGAAGCAGGTGGTGGTGGGCTTCGATGTGGACGTGCTGACCGCTGCGGCCGCCAAGGGTGGCTTCAAGGTGAAGTTCCACAACACGCCGTGGGAAGGCATCTTCGCCACGCTGCCCACGGGGGATCGCGATATCGTCGCCTCGGCGGTGACGATCACCAACGAGCGCAAGCAGACGATGGATTTCTCCGATCCCTATTTCGAAGCCAAGCAATTGATCGGCGTGAACACCAATAGCCCGATCAAGCGCTTCTCCGATCTGAAGGGCAAGAAGGTGGGTGTGCAGACCGGCACCACCGGCGACGAAGTGGTGCAGAAGCTGCTGGGCAAGACCAGCCCCAACATCAAGCGTTTCGAATCCACCCCGCTGGCCTTGCAGGAACTGCTGTCCGGTGGCGTGGACGCCGTGGTGGCCGACAATGGTGTGGTGGTGAACTTCATCGCCAACAACAAGACCGCCAAGCTCAAGACGCTGGACGATCCCACCTTTGCCAAGGAGTATTACGGCTTCGCGGTGAAGAAGGGCAACAAGGACCTGGTGGCCAAGATCAACAAGGGCCTCGCCACCATCAAGGCCGACGGCACCTACGACAAAATCTACCGCAAGTATTTCGGCAACTGATCGCCCGACCGCGGTCCGCCGCGATACGAAGCGCATCCCGCGGCCCGGTTTGCGCTTCTTTTATTTGGTTTTCATAAGACAAAAACATGGATTTCATTCAGTTCTGGGAGCGCGTGCAGCAGAACGTGCCGTTGTTCGAGCACTTTCGCCTGCAGATGATCTGGGAGTACCGCGAGCTGTTTGTCGAGGGCGTCAAGATGACGCTGTTGATCACCTTGCTCGCCGTGGTCATGGGCACGTTGATCGGTCTCGTCATGGGGATGGCGCGGCTGGCCGAGGTACGGCACGGCCCATGGAAGTACCCGGTCAAGCTGCTGGTGCGCTGGCCTTCGACTGCCTATGTCACCTTCTTTCGCGGTACGCCGCTGTTCGTGCAGATTCTGCTGATCCACTTTGCGTTGATGCCATTGCTGGTCCACCCCGGCGATGGCCTGCTGATCAGCGGTGAGCTGGCCAGTACGCTGCGGCAGGACTACGGCGCCTTCATGTCGGGCCTGGTGGCGCTGACGCTGAACGCGGGCGCCTATATCACCGAAATCTTCCGCGCCGGCATCCAGTCGATCGCCAAGGGCCAGTTCGAAGCCAGCCGCTCGCTCGGCATGAACTACTGGCAGACGATGCGCTTCATCATCGTGCCGCAGGCGTTCCGCCGCATGCTGCCTCCGCTGGGCAACGAAGCGATCATGCTGCTCAAGGACAGCTCGCTGGTCTCGGCCATCGGCCTGACCGAGTTGGCCTATGCCGCGCGCACCGTGGCCGGCGCCTATTCGCGCTACTGGGAGCCCTACCTGGCCATTTCCTTCGTCTACCTGATCCTCACGCTGCTGATGGCGTGGGGCGTGGCCTGGCTGGAAAAGCACTTCAAGGCCAGCGGCGGCATCCAGTAACCGCGCACATTCCGCACCAACGGCAGACCTCGGTCTGCCGTTCTTTTTACCCTGATCAAAGCACCGGCAGTACGCAAGGCGAACCAGCTCAACCACCGCTAAGCTGCCAAGATGAACGAGTTGCTGATCTGCCACGCCACGCATGATGGCCTGAGCCGGCGCATCGCCGAGCGTGTCGCCGAACATCCCGCCATCCTCGGGCTGTCCTGTTGTCGCTATGACCTGGCCGTTGCCCCCCCCGATGTCGAACGGCTCGAGGAAGCTGCCGCCGTGGTTCTGGTGGCGGCCGTGCGCTATGGCCACCACCTTCCCGCCGCCGAATCTTTCGTCCAGCGGCATCGCGATCTCCTGGCCCGCAAACCGGTGGCCCTGGCGTCGGTCAACCTGGTCGCGCGCAAGCCGGGGCGCGATACGCCCGATGGCAATCCCTACCTGCGCAAATGGCTGGCGCGGCACCGCCTGAATCCCGCCGTGGCCACCGCCTTCGCCGGCGCGCTGGATTACGCACGCCATGGCTGGCTAGACCGGCTGATGATCCGCGCCATCATGCGCATGACCGGCGGGCCGACCGATCCGGCCAGCCGCATCGAGTACACCGACTGGGCCAGGGTGGGCGCCTTTGCCGAACAGTGCGCGGCCCTGGCGCGCACCGCCTCCGCTCAACGCTTGCGGATATAGCGGTTGACCGCGTCGTTGTGCGCGTCCAGCGACTCCGAGAAATGCGAGCTGCCATCGCCGCGCGCGACGAAGTACAAGGCCTTGGTCTGCGCCGGGCGGGTGGCGGCCAGCAGCGCCGCCTCACCCGGCATGGCAATCGGCGTGGGCGGCAGGCCGGCGCGGGTATAGGTGTTGTACGGCGTGTCGGTCTGTAGATCGCGTTTGCGGATATTGCCGGCGTAGTGCTCGCCCATGCCGTAGATTACCGATGGATCGGTCTGCAAACGCATGCCGATGCGCAGCCGATTGGCGAACACGCCCGCCACCATGGCGCGATCGGCCTCGGTGCCGGTTTCCTTTTCGACGATGGATGCCAGCGTCAACGCCTCGTAGGGGTTCTTGAGCGGCGTGGCCGGGTCGCGCGCCGCCCAGGCGGCGTCCAGCTTGGTCTGCAAGCGCTGGTGCGCACGCGCCAGCACCTGCAGGTCGGAGCCGCCGACGGCGACAAAATAGGTATCGGGAAAGAACTGCCCTTCCAGGCTGGGCGCGTCGATGCCCAGTTCCAGCAGCAGTTCGGCATCGCTCATCAGCGTGGCTTCGGGTTTCAACGTCTGCTGCCGCGCCAGCGCCGCGCGCAGTTCACGCCAGTTCCAGCCCTCGATGACCGTGAACGCGATCTGGCTGGCTTCGCCTCGCGCCAGCTTGCCGATCAGCTCGACCATGGACGTCGGCTGGGTCAGGTCGTACACACCGGCCTTGAGCCGGGTGTCCTGACCGGTCAGGCGCGCCAGCAGGCGGAACGCGAGTGCCGAATCGATCACGCCCTGCTGCGACAACTGCGCGGCCGTGGCGCGCACCGAGCCGGGGCCGACGGTAAAGCGCGTGGGCAGCGTGAGGTCCAGCGGGCGCGTGGCGTAGTAATAGCCGGCACCCGCACCCAGCAGCGCGAGCAACAGCAGGACGGTGAACAGGCGATGCAGGAAGCGGCCGAAGCCGCCGCCACTACGCTTCGCCGGACGGCGCGGGGTCGGTTTGCTGGTCGTCTTGCGGGCGGCCATGCTGGCGTTTTACCTCGAAGAATCGTTTGACGGTGTCGAGTTCGCGGGAGCGGAACATCGGCGGCAGGCTTTTCCACAACAGCTTGCCATAAGGTTTATCCACCAGCCGGGTATCGCCGATCATCAGGATGCCGGTGTCGCGCTCGTCGCGGATCAATCGGCCGGCGCCTTGCTTGAGGGTGATGGCGGCGTGCGGTAGCTGGTAGTCGACGAAGGCATTGCGCCCGCTTTTCTGCATCTGGCCGATGCGGGCGGAGAGGACTGGGTCGTCCGGTGGCGAGAAGGGCAGCTTGTCGATCACCACCAGCGACAGTTGCTCACCCTTGACGTCGATGCCCTCCCAGAAGGTCTGGCTGGCGACTAGGATGGCGTTGGGCGAGCGGCGGAACTTATCCAGCAACTCAGTACGGCTGCCCTGCCCCTGCAACAGCACCGGCCAGTCGAGGCCGGCATCCTTCAGTTTCTGGGTTACGAGTTCGTGCGCTTCACGCATGGCGCGCAAGCTGGTGAACAGCAGGAAGGCATGCCCCTGCGTCAGCTCCAGCAGCGGCCAGGCGCGTTCGATCACCTTGGCGGTGAAACCGGGCGCGTTGGCTTCCGGCATATCGCGCGGCACGTAGAGCACGGCCTGCTGCTTGTAGTCGAACGGGCTGTCCCAGGTGGCGGTTTCGGCCTCCCACAAGCCCAGTTCGTGCTGAAAATGGGTGAACTGCCCATTCACCGCCAGGGTGGCGGAGGCAAACACCCAGGCGCGCTGGCCGCTGTTGAGCTGGCGTTGGAACAGCTTGGCTATATTGAGCGGTGTGGCATGCAGCAGGAAGCCATGCGGGGTGATATCGACCCAGTGCACCGCTTCCTCATCGTCGCCACCCTGCCAGCGCACCAATACCTCGCGCAGCGCGGTGGCCCGCTCGTGGCACTTTTGCAATTCTTCCGCCCGCTCGGCCTGCACGGCCAGCTCGCCCTCCACGGCGGACAGCTTTTCGATCAGCTCGGCCAGCTTGGCTTCGTAATCCTTGAACTTGGTGGCCAGTTCGTTCTGCGGCAGCCGCGCCGGTTCCGGGCGGAAGGCCAGCCGGAAATCGCGCACGGCTTTTTCCAGCGCTTCGGAGGCCTGCGGCAGGCGTACGTAATCCTTGGCGATCACCAGCGCCTCGGCGCGCACATCGCGCGCCAGTTCCACCAGTTGGCCGGAGGTGATGGTTTCGCCGAAGAACAGGCTGGCGATCTCGGGCAGTTGATGTGCTTCGTCGAAGATGACGGTATTGCAGGCCGGCAGCAGTTCACCGGCGCCTTCGTCCCGCAGCCAGACATCGGCGAAGAACAGGTGATGGTTGACGACCACCACATCGGCCTCCTGCGCATCCTTGCGCGCCTTCAGCACGAAGCAATCCTTGTGGTGCGGGCAATCGCTGCCCAGGCAATTGTCGCGGGTGCTGGTGACGTGCGCCCAGATCGGCGCATCCTCGGCCACCCCGGCACAGCCGGCCTTGTCGCCCGATTGCGTCAGGCGCGCATAGCGCTCCACCTTTTGCAGATCGGCGATATCCTCGCGCCGCATGAAGCGCCCTTCATGGCGCGCGCGTTCCAGATGGTAATGACAGACGTAATTGGCGCGCCCTTTGAGCAGCGCCACGGTAACCGGTACCTTGAGCAGATCGCGCACCAGCGGCAGGTCGCGCGCGTAAAGCTGATCCTGGAGGGTCTTGGTGCCGGTGGAGACGATCACCTTGCCGCCACTCATCAGGGCCGGCACCAGGTAAGCAAAGGTCTTGCCCGTGCCGGTACCCGCCTCCGCGATCAGGCGTCCACGCTGGCGGATCGCATGATCGACCGCCTGCGCCATCGCGACCTGCTGCGCACGCGGCGTGTAGCCGGGGAATGCGGCGGCAATGGGCCCGTCGGCGGCGAAGAGTTCCTCGATCGTCATGAACAGCGTGCGCAGGAAAAGCAGGAATTGTATCAGGCGGCCCCGACCCCTTCCGGCAAATGTTCCGGGCGGCGAAGCAACGGCGGGGCCCGTTACGGGCAAAAAAAGACGCCCCGCAAGGCGCAGGGCGTGCAACAGGGAGATGGAGACACTACAAGGTTCAAACGTGCTCCGGAATATCGAATCACGTCGAGCCCACATTCAAATAGAGCGGCGCCATCCCCGAAGGTTCGTGTGACATATTACAGAGCGGGATCGGTGGTCTCCCGCTCATTGAAGATCACGGTCTGCCCGCTCTGCCCCTTGCTGGCCGGCCCCATCCAGTACAGCAACGACGGCACGATGCTGTCGGTGGCCGGCAACGATTCGGGCGATTCGCCCGGGTGCGTCTTGGTACGGAACGGCGAGTGGATCGGGCCCGGCACCAGCAGGTTGATCCGCAGGTTGGTCAACTGATCCCATTCGTCCGCGGCGATTTCGACCCAGGCACGCTGACCGGTCTTGGACACGGTGTAGCCACCCCAGTAGGCCTTGGGCTGAAGCGCGTGGTTTTCGCCCAGCACCAGCACCGACGCATCCGGCGATTTTTCCAGCAGCGGCAGCAATGCGCGCGTCATGGCGAATGGCGCCGCGACGTTGACGCGGAACTGATCCACCCATTCGTCGAGCTTCTGGCTGGTCAGCGGCGAGAGGAAGGCGAAGCCATTGGCGGCGTGCAGGATGCCGTCGAGCCGGCCGAACTCCCGCTGGATCAGCATGCCCATCTGCGCCAGCTCCGCTTCGCTGGCCTTGGCCAGATCGAGCGGGATGGCGGCCGGGCGCGCGCCACCCGAGGCTTCGATGGCGTCGTATACCCGTGCCAGCTTTTTCTCGTTGCGGCCCAGCAGGATCACCGTGGCCCCCTGGCGCGCGAACGCCAGCGCGGCGGCCTCGCCCAGGCCCTGCCCGGCGCCGGTCACCAGGATCACCCGGTCTTTCAATTCATCGGCCGAAGCCTGATAGGTTTTCCAGTCGCTCATGTCGTTCTGCTGTCTTGGGTTTGCAATGCGGCGATTATCCCACGTGCCGCCTTCTGGCCGCTCTGTACGGCTCCTTCCAGCGTAGCGGGATAATCGCCGGCCGTGAAATCGCCAGCGAGCCACAGCGTGGCCGCCACGGTGGCATTGGCCGGCCGCGTCAGGCCGGGCGCACAGGCGAAAGTGGCGCGCTTTTCGGCAATCAGCCTGCACCAGTCCGGCTGTCCCCAGCCAAAGGCCCGGTCCAGCTCCAGCACCACTGCGCGCTCCAGCGCTTCGCGCTCCAGTTCGCTGTGCGCGCCACGCGCCGACAGCACCACCGCGATCCGGTTGGGCACGTCGTGCGTATGCGCATGATCGAATACCCACTGCACCAGCCCGCCGGACAGGCCCACCATCGGTTGCGGCAACGATGCGCGGTGGTATTCCAGATAAAGCGTCACGATGGGCTGGTAATCCCAGGCCTCCAGCGCGGCGACATCGACACCCAGTTCGTCGGCCAGGGTGCGATGCAGCGCCATCCCCAGACGATGTGGGGGCAATGCGCACACCACGCCGTCGAAGGCGGTCGTGTCATCGTTGATTCGCCAGCCGTCGCCGCGCCGTGTCAGTTGCTTCACCGTACTGCCCAACCGGATCTCCCCGCCGTGGCGCACCACATGCGCCGCCGCGGCATCCGGAAACAAGGCGGAGAAATCCACACGGGGAAACAGCAGGTCGGATGCGTCGCGGCTGCCGCCCAGGCTGTCGCGCAGCACATTGAACAGCACCTGGGTCGAGGCCAGCTCCAGCGGTGTGTTCAAGGCCGCCACGGTCAGCGGACGCCAGAAGCGTTCGATCAGTGGCACGGATTGCCGCTGCATCTGCAACCATGCCGATACGGCGCAATCGGTCTTCAACCGCCAGCCAGACCAGCGCGCAGCCAGCACCGCCCGCGTCAATGCCCAGCGTTCGCGCAGCGCAAGACCTCGCACCGTGGCCAGCGCGGCGGCGAGATGCCACGGCGCGGGCCAGTCCGGGCAACGCAGGTGGAAATCCGGTCGCACCGCCAGATCGAGCGGCGTACGCAGGTAAGCGATATCCGGATCGACGCCCACCCGGCGCATCATCGCCAGCAGGTCGCGATAGCCACCGATCACCAGGTGTTGCCCGTTGTCCAGCTCGCGCCCGTCCAGCGACACCTTCCGCGCACGACCACCCAGCACCTTGCCGGCTTCGAGCACCGTGACGCGCAGGCCGGCATCCGCCAGCGCCACCGCCGCCGCCATGCCCGCATAGCCACCACCCAGCACCGCGACGCGCTTCACCGGCCACCTTCCCCGGGAAAATCGATCACGGCCACCCGAAGGCCGGAATCCAGCGCCACGGAAAATCGAGGAATCGACATGTTGAATCCAGCGGCGACATCATCACCGCGCAGTTGAATCAGGCGAACCAGTAGGTCTTCCATGCCAGCCACAGTTTGCGGATCGGCGTGAGGCTGAGGCGTTGGTTGAGCACTTTCTGCGGCCCGTCGCGCTTGATCTCGTCCAGCGTGGCGCGGTAGATCGCCGCCATGACCAGCCCCGTGCGTTGCGATTTGCGATCGATTGCGGGCAATTGCTCGATGGCCTTGGCGTAATAAGATTCGGCGCGATCGATCTGGAACGCCATCAGGCGACGGAAGTTCTCCGTTTCGCGGTAATTGAGAATATCGGCGGCAGGCACGTCGAACTGTTGCAGTTCCTCGACCGGCAGATAGATCCGGCCGCGCCGCGCATCTTCACCGACATCGCGAATGATATTGGTCAGCTGGAAGGCAATGCCCAGATCGTGGGCGTATTTCTGGGTCTGGCGATCCTGGTAGCCAAAGATGCTGGCGGCCATCAGGCCGACCACCGAAGCCACGCGGTAACAGTAAAGCTGAAGATCCTTGAAGGCGTTGTAGCGTGCCTGCTCCAGATCCATCTGCATGCCGTCGATGATCTCGAGAAAGTGCTCGCGCTGAAGATCGTAGGTGCCCAGCGCGGGCCGCAACGCCTGGGTAACGGGATGCTGCGGATCGCCGGCGTACATGCGGTCGATCTCGGTACGCCACCACGCCAGCTTGGTACGGGCCACGTTTTCGTCGTGGCATTCGTCCACCACGTCGTCGACCTCGCGGCAAAAGGCATAGAGCGCGGTAATCGCCCGGCGTTGCGCCGCCGGCAGGAAGCGGAAGCTGTAATAGAAACTGGAGCCGCTCTGGGCGGCCTTGTCCTCGCAATACTGATCGGGGGTCACGACGGGGGCTCCGCGCTATCGGGTCGGCGGGCATTGTACCCCAGCGCCATGCGTGGCTACTTTTTCGGCAGCTCGAAACGCACTTCGCTCGTGGTGCCGGAGAAACCGGGGAAAGACTGGAAGAGCGCGCGGATCAGCCACGGCAACGCGGGATCGAACTCGCGTTCCGCACTCTGGTTGCTGGCACTGCCTTCGTAGCGCTTGGCGAAATCCCCCGCAGCCAGGGGCTTGCGGTCGAAGATATCGACATTGAGAAAGCGGGTGTAGACCGTATCCGTGACCGGCACGCTGCCGACGATACCCGTCTGGGGGAAATAGCTGGGCACCAGTACGACACCCTGCCCCGTGCTGATCCGCTGGTAATAGACGCTGTATCCGACAGTGCCCCATACCGGCACCTGTCGGGTGACCGCCTTGCCATCATCGACGCCATAGTCCAGCGCGACCAGCCAGTCGGCATCCTGTTCCCGGTCGGCGAACCGCAGGCCTTGCTGCGACAATGCCGTGCCGACCTGGGATTCGACATTCTGCTGAAGCAGGCTCTGGCTTTGCTCCGGCGTACGCTGAAAGGCAAACCGTTTGCCGGCAAAGGGCGTATCGATGGTATGCCGTACGCTGACCTGGGCGACAAACTGAGGCGCCGCGCAGCCAGAGCAAAGCAGAACCAGGGCGAGGGCCAGGTAGCGCATGGCGCGGCTCAGCGAGCGATGCGCCCGGGGATGCGCGGCGTCTCCACCACCACATCGCCGCATTGGGCCCGGTGGCGCAATGCATGATCGATCAAGGTCAGCGCCAGCATGGCTTCGGCAATCGGCGTGGCACGGATGCCGACGCAGGGATCGTGCCGCCCGGTGGTCGCCATCATCACGGCGTTCCCCTGCTTGTCGATGGAGCGACGCTCCTGCGCGATGCTGGAGGTCGGCTTGACGGCAATGTTCACCACGATGTCCTGCCCGGTGGAAATACCGCCGAGCACACCGCCTGCCTCATTGCCGGCAAAACCTTCGGGGGTCAGTTCATCGCAGTGTTGCGAGCCCTTCTGCGCCACGCTCTTGAAGCCGGCGCCGATCTCCACCCCTTTCACCGCGTTGATGTTCATCATGTTGTAGGCAATGTCGGCATCCAGGCGATCGTAGACCGGCTCGCCCCAGCCGACCGGCACGTTCTCCGCCACCACCGTGATTTTCGCGCCCACCGAATCGCGCTCCTTGCGGATCGCGTCCATGTAATCCTCGAGTCGGGGAACGATGGCGTTATTCGGCGAGAAGAATGGGTTTTCGCCTACCTGATCCCAGGCGACGAAGGGGATGTCGATCTCGCCCAATTGGCTCATATAGCCACGAATCACCACGCCATGACGTTCGTGCAACCATTTCTTGGCAATGGCCCCGGCAGCCACGCGCACGGCGGTTTCGCGCGCGGAGGAACGACCACCGCCGCGATGATCGCGAATGCCGTACTTGTGCCAATAGGTATAGTCGGCATGGCCTGGGCGGAAGGTCTCGACGATCTTGCCGTAATCCTGGCTACGCTGGTCGGTATTCCGGATCAGCAAGGCAATGGGTGTGCCCGTGGTGCGCCCTTCGAATACGCCAGACAGGATTTCCACCTGATCCGCTTCCTTGCGCTGGGTAACGTGACGGCTGGTTCCCGGCTTGCGGCGGTCCAGTTCCAGCTGGATATCGGCTTCACTCAGCGCCATTCCCGGCGGGCAGCCATCCACGACGCAACCGATACCCGGGCCATGGCTTTCGCCGAAGGATGTAACGGTAAACAGCAGACCAAGCGAATTGCCGGACATACGACTCCTGCGACGCGACGCGTCAATGCCGAAACGGGAACGGGCGATTTTATCATGCAGTCCGGCGTGCACTTGAACCCATTGTGTGAGCTGACCTTGCAAGCGGGACGGGAGTGGAATCCGCAGAGGAAACAGGGGGCCTGCGGCATCGCCGCCCCACCCCACCCGGCCGCGCCGTAGCGCCTTGGCCACCGCACCCCACCGCGCGGCACGGCACCAAAGCAAAAACCCCCGAGCCTTGCGGTCTCGGGGGTCTGCATAAGGTGTCTGGCGATGACCTACTTTCACACGGG
>NZ_SUMF01000016.1 GCF_005048205.1 Chitiniphilus eburneus | reverse complement strand
CCCGTGTGAAAGTAGGTCATCGCCAGACACCTTATGCAGACCCCCGAGACCGCAAGGCTCGGGGGTTTTTGCTTTGGTGCTGCGCCGTAGTGGGGGGCCAAGGCGGCGCGGTGGGGTAGCTGGGAATCGGCGACAGGAATCGGTTGGGATGGGGCCAGAACCCATCAGCCATTCGAATTCAACTGCTCCCGCATCATCACCAGGGTTTCCGAAGCGGTCAGGCCTGTTCCCTTTGCATATTGTCGGCGCCAGGCATCCGCAGCCGCGCCATGCGCATAGGCCGCAGTTTGAGCGGCTGATAGTCCTGGCAGGCCTTGTGCCATGAGCGCCGCGATGGCGCCGGTCAAGACGTCCCCCTGTCCCGCACTGGCCAAAGCCCCATTGCCGCTGGCATTGATCGAGGGGGGTACTCCAGGAGCGGCGCAAATGGTGCCTGAGCCCTTCAGTAGCACGCTGCAACGATACTGCTCGACCAACTCTGCCGCCGCGCCGAGACGATCGCTTTGAATGCTGGCAGTGCCGCATCCCAGTAATCGGCCTGCTTCCGCAGGATGGGGTGTCAAAACCGTTGGTGCCTTGCGTGCCGCGAGGCAATGCTTGAGTTCTTTGTCGCTGGCGATCAGATTCAGGCCATCCGCATCGATGACCAGTGGTACATCCATGCCAAGTACCCTGGTCAGATGCGTTCGCGACCAATCTTCCACGCCCAGCCCAGGCCCAATGGCCAGTACATCAATGTGCTCAAAGGGTAAGGCGGAAACCGGTTGCAGCATCAACTCGGGTTGGCATGGGTCCACCGCTAACGCGTCATGCACAAGCCCCAGATAGACTTTCCCCGCGCCACAATGCAGTGCGGCTCGACCAGCAAGTAATGCTGCACCGGTCATACCCCTGCTGCCGCCGATGATGCCGACTGTTCCATGGCTGCCTTTATGGACGTCGTGTTTTCTCGCCGGCAAGGAGGTCGGTGGTTTTGCGACCAGCAGTGCATCCGCCGGGTATCGCCTGGAAAGCATGAGGCCCAGGTCAAACAGATGAACCGAACCGGCATGGTCTCGGGCTTGAGCCGTATAAAGCCCGGGTTTGCCACCGAGAAAGCTGAGTGTGTGCGTGGCATGCACGGCCGCTTGCATCACAGCGCCAGTATCGCAATCCAGTCCACTGGGGATATCCAGTGCGATGACCGGTCCTGAATGGGTGTTGATGGCGTCGATCCAGAGGCTGGCGATGCCGAGTTCGGACCGAAGCTGGCCGATCCCGAATAGGCCATCGATGAGCAGCCCCAGCGCTTGCATGGGTGGAGTGCTTTCAATGACGCCGCCAGTGCTTTCCCATACACACCTGGCGGCGAGGTGTTCGGCGCTCGGCCGTTCACTGGGCAATGCATGAACATTCACTGGCCAACCGCGCGTGGCTAATTGCTGCGCGCAAATGAATGCGTCGCCGCCATTGTTGCCGGGGCCGGCAACGATGACCACCGGCTGGGGTGGGAAATTCGCTTCAAGCCATTTTGCCGCCGCGCTCCCTGCTCGTTGCATCAGAGAGGGTGTGGTGTTCGAGTAATCCTGTTCGATACGGCGTAGCGTGGATGAAAGATACAACGGTTGCATATTATTCGTCGCGTTCCAGGCGCCGCCGCTCCAGTTGAGCGAGGTAACGCTGGATCTTCTGCTGATCAGCGCGAGAAAGCCCGATGAATTGGCAACCGTAATGGAGTTGATGGGCCCCCGAGCGCAACTCGCTTTCCTGCGCATCTTCGATGTGCAGATCGGTTTCGATCTGCCCGAAACCGGGCAGAGTGAAGCGGCAGTCGAACAAGGTCTGCCCGACAAGAATGGGCAGCGGTGCATGCGCGGATAGCTTCAGCCCTCCCGCACTAAGATCGGAGACGATGGCTTGCAGGTGATTGTCTTCGGCCAGCGGGATTTCACAGATGACGGGCGGATTCAAAGGCAGCGTCATACGAAAGTGCTGGCGGCGCTGCATCGAAAGCATTTGCGTGGGGCGAGGCCCGCTCAGCGCAACAGTGCCTTGATACTGGATGCGCTGGATGGGTAGGCAATCGAATTGATGCTTTACCCCGCGTACCTGTGAGACACAGCATGCGCCATGCGTGAGCAGAAGCTCCGTGACGGTGGCATCCACCGGCGCATCCAGGATCAGCTCGGAATCGCTGGCGAACAACAGGGCGCCAATGGCAAAGGGTTCACGGCGCCCGATGGGATAGAGGCAGATTATTTCGCCGTGGCGTAGCAGCCGGTTGAGCAAATGCTCGATATGAATGGGGTCCGCGACGAGATAGGGTTGCGGGTTGGTCAGATGGATCGGGGTGAGGCTGGGATGCTGCATGGCATTTGCGCGACGCTTAACCCGCCGGTACGACGAGGGGCTGGTTGAGCAGTTGTTCCACCTGATCCAGCCTGGCGCGCTCCTCCCGCTTTGCAATTTGACGCTCCGCCGATTTGGGGCGCACATGGAGCTTGACCACCGTGCCGTCGAACCAGAACCCCAGCGTGGGATGATCTGCAAAGCGCGCGGTACTCGGTGGTTCGATATGCTGGTATTCGATACGCTGGTTCAGCAGAAACAGCTCCACGCTCTTGGGGTCTTCGAGGAAAAGCAGCAGGTTGATGTCGGAGTGCGCGCCTGCGACACCGGACAGGACCGAGCCCGTGAGGTAGGGCTGAAATTGTTCCAGCAACTGCATGACCTTGACGGCCTTGCCGCGTAGTTGCTGAACCTGATCGCCGTGAGTCGGCTCGTAAATGGCGCGGTAGTCGAGCAAGGCATCCTCCACCTCCTGGTTGGAGGGAAGGTTCTTGCTGTCCAGATGCCCCAACTGTCGCGCTGCCTTTTTCTTGGCCAGCGCGAAGTCGTGGATATGATCCTGCGCGATCAAGCGGGCGGCGCGATGGGCAATCTCCAGGCGCAGGCTTGCCGCGTTCCGTTCGGTAAAGTGAGCTTTGCCCATGTCATTTCCTCCTGGAGATGCTGAGTCTGACTTTAACCGAAATGGAGAGGCAGCGCTTCAGGCTTCCGCCGTATGCATGTACGCATCTCCGATGATGCTCCGGGAACTGCCCCGGATGACTGGACCCGGGATCGCAGTCATCCGGCGCTGGAGGGCGGGTTCACGCCATCCAGCAGTCGAGGCTAGAACAACTGTTCCTTGATTTCCTCCAGCGGCTGAGTCGCGGCATTGCCGCTGCCCAGGCCAAGCTCCGGGTTGGTTTCCTGGAACTCCGCATAGAAGTACTCATTCCGGGCGCCACGTTCTGTCTGGATCGTTTGGGTCACGATCCCTTCCGGGATCTGCAACGTCGTTTCCGGGGCATTTTTCAGTGCGATGCCCATGTAATCGATCCAGACAGGCAAGGCTGCCGCGCCACCGGTTTCCGTACCGCCGAGCGAACGTGGCTGATCGAAGCCGATCCATACCACCGCGACCAGATGCGGCGAGAAGCCGGCGAACCAGGCGTCGTGGGCATCGTTGGTGGTCCCCGTCTTGCCCGCCAGATCCTGCCGGCCCAGGACCCGAGCCTTGGCGGCGGTTCCGAAGCGGACCACATCCTGCATCATGCTGGTCATCACGAAAGCATTCCGGGCGGACAGCGTGCGTTTGGCATTCTGACCGGCAACCTCCGGCTGCATCCGTGCCAGCAGTTGCCCTCGATCGCTTTCGATGCGGTCAATGAAATAGGAAGGCACCCGGTACCCCGTATTGGCAAAAACGGAGTAACCCTCGGCCATCTGCAATGGCGTCACACTACCGGCCCCTAGTGCCATGGTCAGGTAGGCCGGGTGGTTCTTGGGCGGAAAGCCGAAGCGGGTAATGAACTGCTGAGTATATTGGGGGCCGACTGCCTGGAGGATGCGGATGGATACCAGGTTCTTCGAACGAGTCAGTGCATCGCGGACTGTCATCATGCCCGAGTAGCGACCGTCGTAGTTCTTCGGTTCCCAGCGCTGCCCACCAATCTCCTGTGGGTCGATGACCAGGGGAGCATCGTTGATCAGCGTAGCGGGGGTGACACCGCGTTCGATGGCCGACGAGTAGACAAAAGGCTTGAAGCTGGAGCCGGGCTGGCGCCACGCCTGTGTGACATGATTGAAGTGATTCCGGTTGAAGTCGAAGCCCCCCACCAGCGCCTTGATGGCGCCATTCTGCGGGTCCATCGAAACCAGGCCCCCTTCAACCTGAGGAAGCTGGGCGATCTGCCAGCCCTTTTCCCCTTGGCGGACGCGAATCAGCGCGCCGGCCCGAATACGGGATGTCTGCGGGGCCTTGTCCGAGAGTGCGAACCGGGCGAAACGCAGGCCGTCACCCTCGACCCGGATTTCCTCGCCACTCTTCAACTGGGCGATCACGGCCTTGGGGGTTGCCTGGCGAACGACGCCGAGCCGGAACTCCCCGGCATCCTCGACCCCTTCAAGGGCGTCGATCAACTGCTCTTCCTTACCTGCCTGTAAGAGCGCGGGATCGAGAAAGCCCTCGGGGCCTCGGTATCCATGACGCGCATCGTAAACAGTCAGTCCTTTCCGTACCGCGTCATATGCGGCTGTCTGCTGTTGGCTGTCGAGTGTCGTGTAGACCTTGAAACCCTGGGTGTACGCGGCATCCTTGTAGCGCTCGACCATCATCTGCCGGACCATCTCCGACACATATTCCGCGTGGACCGAAAAGGCCGAGGCGGTTCCGCGCTTGGTTTGCGTTTTTTCGTCCAGCGCCTGGCGGTATTGTTCGTCGGTAATAAAGCGAAGCTCGTGCATGCGGCGCAGTACATATCGCTGCCGTAGCTGTGCACGGGCGGGATTGGCGATCGGATTGTAGGCAGAGGGGGCCTTAGGGAGGCCAGCAAGCATTGCGGTTTCGGCGATGGTAAGCGAATCCAACGGCTTGCCGTAATAAGTTTGTGCCGCGGTAGCAAAACCATAAGCACGCTGCCCCAGATAAATCTGGTTGATGTACAGCTCGAGAATTTGGTCTTTGGATAGATTGTGTTCAATCTTGAAGGACAGCAAAGCCTCGTTGAATTTCCGTGTAAATGTCTTTTCGTTGGATAGATAGAAATTCCGTGCCACCTGCATGGTGATGGTACTGGCACCGGATTGCGAATGGCCGGAAACGATGTTGCCCAGCATGGCCCGGAGCACACCGATGTAGTCCACTCCGCCATGGCTGTAGAAGCGTTCGTCCTCTGCCGCCAGCAGTGCTTGTTTCATGGCGGCGGGGACCTTGTCGATCGGCACGAAGGCACGACGCTCCTCGCCGAATTCGCCAATCATGACATTGTCCGCGGTGTATACACGCAGGGGAATTTTGGGACGGTAGTCGGTTAACGCTTCCAGGGAGGGAAGTCGAGGGTAAGTGAGCAGAACGGCAAAAAACAGCAGACCGACGGCGAATATCGCTATACCTACGATGATGCCTGCTGCGATCAGAACGATTCGTCTAGTCATGATCAATTGGATATTGGTTTGCGTTGAGCGTAATTTACGCGAATCCAAGCCTGTTGCAAAAAACTGATGCTTTCGCTAGCTTGCTTTACAGGGGGCTCGCGGCACTGCTAGCATTTTTCGGGCTGCGCCGCAGTGAAATATCTAGTTTCCTATTTAATAAGGAAATTTCTTTTGAATCTCGACTTTCTCAAGCCCAAGGCGCCGCCATTGATAGGCGTGGATATCAGCTCGTCGGCCGTGAAGATGGTCGAACTCGGCTTGGTGGGGCGCAACTACAGCCTTGAGCGCTACGCCATCGAGCCGCTGCCCAAGGATGCCGTATCCGACGGCAACGTTTCCAACCCGGATGCGGTCAGCGAGGCCATGCGCCGTGCCTGGCGCCAGCTCGGTTCCCGGGTCAAGAACGTTTCCATCGCGTTGCCCGCGGCGGCCGTGATCACCAAGAAGATCCTCGTTCCCGCGGGTTTGCCCGAGCGCGATCTGGAGATGCAGGTCGAGACCGAAGCCAATCAGTACATTCCGTTCTCCCTGGATGAGGTCAACCTGGATTTCCAGGTGCTGGGGCCGTCGCCGGCCGTGCCGGATGAAGAAGAAGTGCTGATCGCCGCCGCCAAGAAAGAAAAGGTGGACGAGCGCGTCGCCGTGGTCGAGGCCGCAGGTCTGAAGGCATTCGTCGTGGACGTGGAGCTTTACGCCACGCAGGCCGCCTTCGAGCTGATGCGTCCGCAACTGCCTGGCCGGGGCGAGAACCAGATCGTTGCCGTGGTTGACATCGGTTCGACCGCGATGCACATGAATATCTTCAAGGATGGCCAATCGATCTACAACCGGGACCAGGCCTATGCCGGCAACCAGTTGACCCAGGAAATCCAGCGCAAGTTCAACATGTCCTTCGAAGAGGCGGACCAAGCGAAGAAGAGCGGCGGTTTGCCGGAAAACTACGAGCCTGAAGTCCTCCAGCCCTTCATCGATACGCTGGCCCTGGAAATTTCGCGATCCCTTCAGTTTTTCTACACATCGAGCAACTACAACTCGGTCGACCACATTCTGCTCGCAGGAGGATGCAGTGCCATCCACGGCCTGGACGAAGCAGTGGCCAGCCGCACCCAGGTTGCCAGCGCGATGCGGGCCAATCCGTTCTACGGCATGGCCACCGGCAAGCAACGTGGCAAGCAGATCCAGCTCGATGCCCCCAGTTTGTTGATAGCTTGCGGACTCGCGATGCGGAGGTTTGACCCCTCATGATCAGGATTAACCTCTTACCCCACCGCGAGCAGAAGCGGCTGGCACGACAACGCCGTTATCTGGTGGTGCTTGCGCTCAGCCTTGCCGCGGCGCTCGGTGTATTGACCGCCGGTTACCTCGTGCTGCAAGCCCGCATCACCACGCAGGACGAACGCAATCAGTTTCTGGAAGCCGAAAACAAGAAGCTCGACTCTGAAATCGCCGAAATCGAGCGCCTCAAGGCGGAGAAGGATGCACTGCTTGCTCGCAAGCTGGTGGTCGAGCGTTTGCAGTCCAACCGGGCGGAAGGCGTGAAGATCATGGACCAGCTGGTCCGGCAGACCCCGGAGGGGATCTACCTCAAGAACGTGAAGCAGACCGGCGAGAAGTTGACGTTGACGGGGTATGCCCAATCGAATGCCCGGGTTTCCACGTTGATGCGCAACCTGAACGATTCGGAGATCTTCGAGCAGCCTCTTTTGATCGAGGTAAAGGCTTCCCAGGTCGGCAACCAGCGATTGTCCGAATTTACCCTGGATATCAAGGTTAGCCGCCCGACCCCGGCAGATGCAGCCAGTGCCCCGGCCAACAAAGAAAAGAAGGGTAGATCATGACGCTCGATGAACTGCGCGCCCTCGACCCCAAGGATATTGGCAACTGGCCTGCCGCGGCCCAGTTGGGCTTGCTGATTTTTGTCTTTGTCGCGGTGGTCACTGGTGGCTACTTCTACATCTGGAATGATCAGCTGACCGCCCTGAATGACGGGAAAACGCGTGAAGAGCAACTCAAGCAGGAGTTTCTCGACAAGAAGCGCAAGGCGGTGAATCTCGATGCTTACCGGCAACAATTGCTGGAAATCCAGCAATCGTTCGGGGCGTTGCTGAAGAAGCTTCCCAACAAGTCCGAGATGGAAACCCTGCTGACCGAGATCAACCAGGCTGGCGTGGGCCGGGGGCTGTTGTTCGAGCTTTTCAAGCCGGGCAACGAGACCAAGACCGCCGAGTTTGCGGAGCTGCCTATCAGCATCCGTATCGTGGGCGGCTATCACGATCTGGCAGCCTTTGTCAGCGATGTGGCCAAGCTTTCCCGCATCGTGACGTTGAGCGATATCCAGCTCGCCGTCGGCAAGGAACCGGGCACCCTGGTCATGCAAGCCACGGCCAAGACCTATCGTGCGTTGGATGAAGCCGAAAGCCAGGCATTGCGCCAGGCCGAAGCGGAGTCGAAGAAGAAGAAACGGCGATGAGCATACGTAATCCAAAACAATCCCTGGGGGCACGCGGCATGAAACGTTGGCTGCCGTTATTGGGTGTATCGCTGTTGCTGGCCGGATGTTTCGGCGACGAGCACAGTGATCTCAAGGAATGGATGCGCGAGAACAGTGAGGGTTTGCGCGGTCGGATCGATCCCGCGCCCGAGGTGAAGACAGTCGAGCCGACTATCTATGACGCCTTCAGCCTGCCGGACCCCTTCAGCGTCAGCAAGATGGAGCTGGCGAAGAAGGGCGGGGGCAGTGGCATCGCACCTAACACCAATCGCCCCAAGGAAGTGCTCGAAGGGTTCGACCTGGAAAAGCTGCGCATGGTTGGCACCATCCAACAGGGCAAGCAGATCCAGGCCCTGATCAGTGGGCCCGATCGCAACCTGTACCGGGTCAAGGTTGGCAATTACATGGGACAGAATTTCGGCATGGTGGTGTCCGTCAGTGAGACCGAGGTCAAGCTGAAGGAGATCGTCGAAGATAGTGGCGGGGATTGGGTGGAACGCGAAACAGCCCTCACTCTGGATGAAGCGGAGCAGAAGAAATGAAAAAGTTATCCATCCTGCAACAAGGCTGGCTGGCGTGCGGTGCGCTGGTCGCATTGCTGTGCTCGGCTGCTCAGGCGAGCGATATCACCAGCGTGGAAGTGAGCACCATCTCCAACGAAAAGCAGGTGGTCAGGATCGTCTTCGACGGCCCGATGCCCCAGCCGACCAGTTTTGCGGTCAGCACGCCGCCGCGCGTGGTGTTCGACTTCCCGGGCGCTGGCAACAAGGCCGGTAAAAGCAGCGTCCAGGTCAACGGCGCCGCGCTGCGCCTGATCAACATCGCGGAAGGCACGGGCCGTACCCGGCTGGTGCTCAATCTGAACAAGCAGGCAGCCTACGATACCAAGGTCGAAGGCAATACCTACCTGGTGACCGTCGACGGGTCCTCGCCCGCGGTGGCCGCCAAAGCCGAAACCACGCACTTCGCCCAGCCGGTTGCCGCGGCAGCTGGTGGTGACGAAGGCCTGCGCGAGATCGATTTCCGTCGTGGCGTCAGTGGCGAAGGCAAGGTCATGATCGACCTTTCCAGCCCCAATGTCGGGATCGACATCCGCCAGCAAGGCCGTACGCTGGTGGTCGATTTCCTGAAGGCGGGCCTGCCGGATCGCCTGCAACGCCGGATGGATGTCGCCGATTTCGGCACGCCGGTGCAGAAGGTGGATACCTATCGCCAGGGCAGCAATGTACGCATGGTGATCGAGCCTGCCGGCAACTGGGAATACTCGGCCTATCAGACCGAAAGCCGCTTCATCATCGAAGTGCGCAAGGCGGATGAAGATGCCAAGGCCCTCTCGGCGCTGCGTCCCAACTACAAGGGCGAAAAGCTGTCGCTGAATTTTCAGAATGTCGAAATCCGTACGGTTCTGCAGGTGATCGCCGAGTTCACGGGCTTGAACATCATTACCAGCGACACCGTGTCGGGCAATCTGACACTGCGCTTGAAGGATGTGCCGTGGGATCAGGCGCTGGACATCATCCTGCAGGCCAAGGGGCTGGATCAGCGCCGCTCGGGCAACGTGTTGTGGGTTGCGCCGCGTGACGAACTGGCCGCGAAGGAAAAGCAGGAGCTGGAGGCGAAGAAGCAGATCTCCGAACTCGAGCCTACCCGGACCGAGATGTTCCAGCTCAAGTACCAGAAGGCCGAGGACTTCAAAAAGATCCTTACCGACGACAAGCAACGCA
Organism: Chitiniphilus eburneus; assembly: GCF_005048205.1. Lineage (GTDB taxonomy): Bacteria > Pseudomonadota > Gammaproteobacteria > Burkholderiales > Chitinibacteraceae > Chitiniphilus > Chitiniphilus eburneus. Next base: position 68,632 of record NZ_SUMF01000016.1, on the reverse strand, counting down.
TCCTGTCGCAACGCGGTAGCGTGGTGATCGATCCGCGCACCAACATCCTGATCGTGCAGGATGTGCCGTCCAAGCTGGATCAGTTGCGCGACATCATCACCAAGACCGATATCGCGGTGCGTCAGGTGATGATCGAGGCCCGTATCGTGGAAGCCAGCGACGGCTTTGTCCGTGACCTGGGTGCGCGGTTGAGCTGGGCGGCGACGGGCCATGTGGGCAATACCAATGTTTCGAGCTGGCCGACCCTGGCGGGAACCACCGTCAAGGATGGCGTGCCGGTCACTGGCGATACGTTGCCGTTCAACGTGAACCTGCCGGTGGCGGGCAACCCGGGCACGCTGGCCTTGATCGCCGCCAACGCAAACTGGCTGCTGGGGCTGGAAATCAACGCACTGGAAGCCGACAACCAGGCCAAGATCATCTCGAGCCCGCGCCTTGTTACGGCGGATCAGACCGAAGCCATCATCGAGGACGGTACCGAAATTCCGTATGCCGAATCGTCGCCGAACGGCGCAACGTCGATCTCCTTCAAGAAGGCCACGTTGTCGCTGAAGGTCACGCCGCAGATCACGCCGGATGGCAATGTGATCATGGATGTGAAGGTGAACAAGGACAGCCGTGGCGAAACCACACTGGCTGGCCCGGCCATCGATACCAAGCAGATCACCACCAAGGTGCTGGTGGAGAACGGCGGCACGATCGTCATCGGCGGTATCTATACGCAGGATCTGCGTACCGAGATTCAGAAGGTGCCTTGGCTGGGCGACATGCCCGTGGTGGGGAACCTGTTCAAGAACACGCACAAGAACGACGAAAAGCGCGAGCTGCTGATCTTCATTACGCCGAGGATCATCTCGTCGGACGTCAGTCTGCGCTGAAACGACAGGAGGGCCGGCCCTGAGGGGCCGGCTTTCCGGTTAAAATGCCTGGCATGAAACTGCCAGGCAATTTTTTTTTGGTCGGCATGATGGGTGCCGGCAAAACCACCGTGGGACGCACGCTGGCCAAGGCCACGGGTAAGCAGTTCCACGATTCCGACCACGAAATCGAGGCGCGCACCGGCGTGCGTGTGCCGATCATATTCGAGCTGGAAGGCGAGGGCGGCTTCCGGGCCCGCGAGGCCGCGATGATTGCCGAGCTTTCCGCCTTGCAGGATGTGGTGCTGGCCACCGGAGGCGGGGCCGTGCTCGATCCGGCCAACCGAGCCGTGCTGCGCCGCAACGGTTATGTGATCTACCTGCGCGCCAGCGTGGAAGACCTCTACCAGCGCACGGCCCACGACAAGAATCGGCCGCTGCTGCAAACCGCCAATCCCAAGGAGCGCATCCGCGAGTTGTTCGAGGTGCGCGATCCCCTGTACCGCGAAGTGGCCGACCTGGTCATCGATACCAGCCGCCAATCCGTCCAGCAACTGACCCAGGCGCTTCTCGCCAAACTCGAGCATCTTCATGCGAACCGTCAAGCTTGACCTCGACCACGCTCCCTACGACATCCTGATTGCCCGCGATCTGCTGGCGCAGGTGGCGCTGATCCTGCCGCTGCTGCCTCAGCCGCGTGTGGCCATCGTCACCAACGAAACGGTGGCGCCGCTTTACCTGCAACCGCTGCAACATGCCCTGGCGCAATGCGGCGTCAAGGTCGAGACGGTGATCCTGCCCGACGGCGAGGTCTACAAGAACTGGGAAACCCTGAACCTGATCTTCGACGGCCTGCTGGCTGCGCGTGTCGAGCGCAAGACCACGCTGATCGCGTTGGGCGGCGGCGTGATCGGCGATATGACCGGCTTTGCCGCCGCGGTCTATCAACGTGGCGTGCCCTTCATCCAGATTCCCACCACGCTGTTGGCCCAGGTCGATTCGTCGGTGGGGGGCAAGACCGCGATCAACCATCCGCTCGGCAAGAACATGATCGGTGCCTTCTACCAGCCCCGGCTGGTGCTGGCCGATCTGGCAACGCTCGATACGCTGCCACCGCGGGAGTTTTCCGCGGGCATGGCGGAGGTCATCAAATATGGCCTGATTGACGATCTGGCATTCTTCGAATGGCTGGAAGCCAATATCGATGCGCTGATGGCACGCCAGACCGAGGCACTGGCGTATGCCGTTGAGCGCTGTTGCCAGAACAAGGCGCGCATCGTTGCCGCGGACGAGAAGGAGCAAGGGCAGCGCGCCCTGCTCAACCTCGGCCACACCTTCGGACATGCCATCGAATCCGGGCTGGGCTATGGCGTATGGCTGCATGGCGAGGCGGTGGCGGCGGGCATGGTGCTGGCCGCGCTGGCTTCACGCGAACTGGGCCAGGTATCCGATGCCGACGTGGCGCGGATCAAGGCCCTGATCCAGCGGGTCGGATTGCCGGTGGTGGCGCCGGTCCTGGGCAACGAGCGTTACCTGGACCTGATGGCGCAGGACAAGAAGGTGGATGCCGGCACGATCAAGTTCATTCTGCTGCGCTGCCTCGGCGAATCCTATATCGGCGAACTGGAGCGTTCCACGGTGATTGCCGCGCTGGAAGCCGGTTGCGCATAACAAGGCAACGATGAAATAGCCGCGCATTGCGCGGCTATTTTCATGTGGGCGCTCCGGTGGGCTGCGGGGCGGGAGGCTGTGGCTCATCCAGCCTGGCCGCATACTCGGCCAGCGTTTCGTCCAGCGTGGCCACCATGCCCTGGATGTGCCGGGTGATCCCGCTTTCCACGGTTGCCGACAACGGCGTGACCACGGCCTCGAAGACATCGACCAGCTTGATGCGATCGATCGAACCGGCCAACAACCAGGCGCCGTCGCGCGTGGCTTCGACCCAGCCGCGCTCGCTCATCACCTCCAGCAGATTGTGCGTGGCATCGATGCCCAGCCCCACGCGGCGGCGCAGCGCGTCGATATGCAGCACTTCGCCATGGGCATGCGCCTGCGCCAGCGTCATCAGGATGCGCACTGCCTGTTCGAAGCGGGTGCCATGATGGCGCTCCCAGCGCCAGCCATCGCCGTGCCAGTACGACAGCGAGGCCGCCATCACCGCGCCACCGAGTACGATCACCCAGCATACATACAGCCAGAGCAGGAAGATCGGAAAGGCCGCAAACGCGCCATAAACCAGTTGGTATGCCCCGAACTGTTTCACGTACAGCCCGAACATCTTCTTCATCAGTTCCAGCAAGACGGCGATGATCAGCGCGGCGATCATGCCATGGCTGCGCGGTACGTAGCAGTTGGGCACGGCGACATACAACAACGTCAGCGATGCGAACATCAATGACATCGGGCCCAGCTTGAGCAGCAGCGTTTCGGCAAAAGGCGCGCTGTCGAGTAACGAGCTTTGCTGGAACAGCCAGGAGGTCAGCGACAGGCTGATGCCGATCAGCAGCGGGCCCAGGGTGATCGACGCCCAATAGATCAGCGTTCGCGACAGCAGCTTGCGCGGTTTCTTCACGCCCCAGATTTCGTTGAAGCTCTTTTCGATGGTGAAGACCAGCAGCAAGGCGGTGATCGCCAGCCCGATCATCCCCAGCGCGGTCAGCCGTTCCGCGTTGTCGGCGAACTGCCGCATATAGGTGCCGACCACTCGCCCGCCCGTATCCGGCACCAGGTTGGAGAGGATGAAGCTGCGGAACTTGCCGGAATACGACGAGAACATCGGAAAGGCGGAGAACAGCGTCAGCGCGATGGTGAACAGCGGCACGATGGCCAGCAGCGTGGTGTAGGTCAGGCTGCCGGCGGTCTGCAAGCAACGGTCCGCCACCAGCCGATGGCCGACGAAGCGGGAAAACCCGCCCAGCCGCCGCCAGTACGCCAGCGTCAGCAACGATTTCGACGGCAAGATAGTCAGGAATGAGGGCAAGGCCATACGCGGGTCGGGTCCGGATCGGGCAAGCCCTTATAATAGCGGACCTGACATCGGTAAATGCCATGGCTGACATACTCATTCTCTACTACAGCACCCACGGCGCCACGCGCCAACTGGCCCAGGCGATCGCGCGCGGCGTCGAATCCGTCCCCGGCTGCATCGCACGGTTGCGCACCGTGCCGCGCGTATCCACGGTCTGCGAGGCCACCGAGCCGGGCGTACCCGACAGTGGCGCGCCCTATGTGGAACTGGCTGATCTCCAGCAATGTGCCGGTCTTGCACTTGGCAGCCCCACCCGTTTCGGCAATATGGCGGCGCCGATGAAGTATTTCTGGGACAGCACCGTCAACGACTGGTTACAGGGGTCATTGGCCGGCAAGCCGGCCTCGGTGTTCACCAGCACCGGCAGCATGCATGGCGGCAATGAAACCACGCTGCTGACCATGATGGTGCCGCTGTTGCATCACGGCATGGTGATCGTGGGCACGCCCTTTACCGAAACCGCGCTGACCACTACGCAGGCTGGCGGTACGCCCTATGGCCCGTCGCATGTTGCGGGACCGGAATCGCGCCTGCCGGTCACGGAAGTGGAAAAGCAGTTGGCCATTGCCCAGGGACGCCGCCTGGCGAGCATCGCGCTCCGGCTGGAGGGTATGCAATGAACGCCGTCCTGCTGGAAACCTGGCGCGGCCGTGTGCAATGGGGCGCCATCCTGGGATTGATCGCCCTGATTGCGCTGTGCATGGCATGGGAGTTGTGGTGGGCACCGCTGCGGTCTGGCGGCTCGGTGTTGATGCTGAAGGCACTGCCACTGTTGTTGCCATTGCCGGGCCTGCTGAAAGGTCGCCGCTATACCTATCAGTGGTGCAGCATGTTCATCCTGCTGTGGTTCATCGAAGGCGTGATGCGTGGCTGGTCCGACACCGGCGTCTCCCGGATGCTGGCCTGGGCCGAAGTGGCGCTGTCGATCTGGATCTACGTGATGGTCGTGCTCTACGCACGCTGGACCCGCCCTTCGCTGAGCGCGGCGGCCTGACGTTCTGGCAGGCAAGAAAGGAACACCGGTCATCCTGATCGCCGCGCGCGGGTAGCGCGCTTTGCTGGCATGGTCGTGGCGCGGGTGGCGCCATCCCGGGGTCGGTCATGGTGGTGACCGGCCCGCCCGGTGTGATATCCCACTCGCGCGAGTGGCGCGGGTATTGGATGCCCCCGCGCTGGCGGCGGGGGAGACAGACGATCAGATCGCTTCGCCGACCTGCGGATTCATGCGGAAGGTCTTGCTGGTCAGTTTGTTGACCGCCGAGATATAGGCCTTGGCGCTGGCGACCAGAATGTCGGTGTCCGCACCCTGGCCATTGACCACGCGCCCTGCCTTGGACAGCCGCACCGTCACCTCGCCCTGGCTGTCGGTGCCTTCGGTGATCGCGTTGACCGAGTACAGCAGCAGCTCGGCACCGCTGTTGACCACCGATTCGATGGCCTTGAACGTGGCATCCACCGGGCCATCGCCGTCGGCCTCGGCGCGCTTCTCCGCGCCTTCCTCGGCCATCACCAATGTGGCGTTCGGTACTTCGCCGGTTTCCGACACCACCTTCAACGAGGTCAATCGATAGGTTTCCTGTTCGCCTGAAACGAGCTCGTCCGAAACCAGTGCGTGAAGGTCTTCGTCGAAGATCTCGCGCTTGCGGTCGGCCAGCTCCTTGAAGCGGGCGAATGCGGCATTGAGGGATTCCTCGCTGTCGAGCACGATGCCGAGCGACGTCAACTTGGTCTTGAACGCGTTGCGCCCGGACAATTTGCCCAGGGTAAGGCGGTTGGCGGTCCAGCCTACCGACTCGGCGCTCATGATTTCGTAGGTTTCGCGATGCTTGAGCACGCCGTCCTGGTGGATGCCCGACTCGTGGGCGAATGCATTGGCACCGACAATGGCCTTGTTCGGTTGCACCGGATAGCCGGTGATGGTCGAGACCAGCTTGGATGCGGGCACGATCTGCGTGCTTTCGACGCGGGTCTCCACGCCGAAGATGTCGTGACGGGTTTTCACCGCCATCACGATCTCTTCCATCGCGGCATTGCCGGCGCGCTCGCCCAGGCCATTGATCGTACATTCCACCTGACGCGCCCCGCCGAGCACGGCGGCGAGCGAATTGGCGACCGCCATGCCCAGATCGTTGTGGCAATGCGCGGACCAGATCACGCGATCGCCACCGGGCGTACGGGCGATCAGCTCGCGGAAGAACGCTTCGGTGCGCTGCGGCACCGCGTAGCCGACGGTATCGGGCACATTGATGGTGGTGGCGCCGGCCTTGATCACCTCGCCAAAGATATGGGCGAGGAAATCGATCTCGGAGCGCAGCGCGTCTTCGGCGGAGAACTCGATGTCGGCTGTGTACTCACCGGCGATCTTCACCGCGCGCACGGCGGCCTCCACGACCTCCTCCGGCGACATGCGCAGCTTCTTCTCCATGTGGATCGGGCTGGTCGCGATGAAAGTATGGATACGGCCGCGTGCGGCCGGCTTGATCGCTTCGCCAGCCGCGCGCACGTCGCGCTCGTTGGCGCGGGCCAGCGAACAGACGGTCGACTCGCGCACCGCCTCGGCCACGGCGCGGATCGCGTCGGCGTCGCCGGGGCTGGCAGCGGCGAAGCCGGCCTCGATGATGTCCACGCCCAGCTTTTCCAGCTGGCGAGCGATGCGGATCTTCTCTTCACGGGTCATCGAGGCGCCGGGCGACTGCTCGCCATCGCGCAAGGTGGTATCAAAGATGTAAAGGCGGTCGCCCATGGCGTTCACTCCGGGTGTGATGGGCGCGCTGGCGCCGATACGGTATGCGTGGATATTGAAGTGCCGGCCGCGCGCGGCGGCCAGTTGCGCAAGCTTGTCGATCTGGGAGAGAGGCAGGCTGCCGCGTTCACGCCACTTGTAGATGGCGGCCCGGCTGACGGGATCTTGGGGAAATGCCTGATTCAGCGCTTCCGTCAGCGGCCCGGGGCCGCCGAAGTCGGCGATCAGTTTGTCGATGTCGAATTGCACGAGCCTCTCCTGGCACAGACTAGTGCTCAGGATAGGCCCGTTTCGGACATAACGTCAACAGATTTGGCGTCGAATGGCCGTGATTACTCGCGACAATCAGAAAATCTAAGACTAAATGTCCGATTTGACGACTTTCTTCTGCCGATTCGTCCATTGCCACGCCCAGTAGACGTAACCCGACGCGGCATAGCCGATGAAGAAGCAGAACAGCACCAACGCCGGGCGCGAGGCGCCGATCAGCAGTACCAGCGTAGCCACCAGCAAGGCCACGAAGGGCACCGTCTTGCGGGCGTGGAACTCCTTGAAGCTCCAGAATTTTACGTTGGACACCATCGTCAGCCCGGCGAACAGCGTGAAGAACAGCGCGATCTCGGGCAGGGCGCCGGCGATCAGCGACAGATCGTCCGCGTGTTCAATGCTGATCCAGACCAGGCCGGCCACCAGCGCGGCGGCGGAAGGCGAGGGCAGGCCCTGGAAGAAGCGCTTGTCCACCACCTCGATATTGGTATTGAAGCGCGCCAGCCGGAGCGCGGCGCCCGCACAGTAGATGAAGGCGACCATCCAGCCCAGCTTGCCGAAATCCTTGAGCGCCCATTCATAGGCGATCAAGGCGGGGGCGACGCCGAACGACACCATGTCCGACAGGCTGTCGAACTCCGCGCCGAAGGGCGACTGGGTATGCGTCAACCGCGCCACGCGTCCATCCAGGCCATCCAGGATCATCGCGACGAAGATTGCCACCGCCGAGTGCTCGAAGTGGCCGTTCATGGCCTGCACGATGGCGTAGAAACCGGCGAACAGCGCGCCGAGCGTGAACAGGTTGGGCAGCAGGTAGATGCTTTGCCGCTTCAGATTCAACGGTCGCTTGATCGGGTGCATGGGCGCTCTCGGATAAGGGGCGGTGGGTCCGGATGCCGGTTCGGCATCCGGCAGGTCAGGCGAGTTCCGCCAGGATGGTTTCGGTGGCGCTGACCTTGTCGCCGATGGCGACCTTGGCACGAGCGCTCAGCGGCAGGTACACGTCCACCCGCGAGCCAAAACGGATGAAACCATAGCGCTGGCCGCGCGACAGGTTGTCGCCCACCTTGGTGTAGCAAAGGATGCGTCGTGCCACGAGGCCGGCGATCTGTACGAAGGTGACTTCGGTGCCGTCGGCCAGGCGGGCCAGCACGGCGTTGCGCTCGTTTTCCAGCGATGCCTTGGCCAGTGCGGCGTTGAGGAACGAGCCCGCGTTGTACTCCACGCGCTGCACCACGCCATCGACCGGGCTGCGGTTGGAATGGACATTGAACACGTTCATGAAAACGCTGATTTTCAGTGCTTCGACCTGGCGATATGGGTCCATCGCTTGCTCGACCACCACCACGCGGCCATCGGCCGGGGAGAGGATCGCCTTGGCGTCCTGCGGGATCACGCGTGCCGGATCGCGGAAGAACTGCAACACGAACAGTGCGATGATCCAGAACGGCACCGACCACCAGCCGGCAAAATGAGTGACGAGCACGGCGACGACGATGCTGCCGGCGAGGAAAGGCCAGCCTTCGCGGGCGATGATCGGATGGGGATAGGGCTTGTTCAAGGTCGTCTCTGAGGCTGGGTTGAACCGAAAATTGTAACCGACGCCACCCGCGGTGTCTTTCGCCGCCATGCGGGCAAAAAGTGACTTGGCAGTCTGGTGCGGCTGGCTGGTCGTGGCTGAAATGAAAACGGCCAGCACAGGCTGGCCGTTTGCCGGAACGGTGAAGCTTAGTTCTTGGATTGGTCGACCAGCTTGTTCTTGGCAATCCACGGCATCATCGCGCGCAGTTGCGCACCGACCTGTTCGATCGGGTGCGCGGCGGTCAGGCGGCGGCGAGCGGTCATGGCCGGGTAGTTGGTCTTGCCTTCCAGGATGAACATCTTGGCGTATTCACCGGTCTGGATGCGATGCAGGGCTTTCTTCATCGCTTCCTTGGTGGCGGCGGTCACGACTTCCGGGCCGGTCACGTATTCACCGTATTCGGCGTTGTTCGAGATCGAGTAGTTCATGTTGGCGATGCCGCCTTCGTACATCAGGTCGACGATCAGTTTCAGTTCATGCAGGCACTCGAAGTAGGCCATTTCCGGCGCGTAGCCGGCTTCGGTCAGGGTTTCGAAGCCAGCCTTTACCAGTTCCACCGCGCCGCCACACAGCACGGCCTGTTCGCCGAACAGATCGGTCTCGGTTTCTTCGCGGAAGTTGGTTTCGATCACGCCGCCCTTGGTGCCGCCATTGGCCGCGGCGTACGACAGCGCGATATCGCGGGCGCGGCCCGACTTGTCCTGGTACACGGCGATCAGGCTGGGAACGCCGCCGCCCTTGTTGTATTCGGAGCGCACGGTGTGGCCGGGGCCCTTGGGGGCGACCATGATCACGTCCACGTCTTCACGCGGCACGATCTGGTTGTAGTGGATGTTGAAACCGTGGGCGAACGCCAGGGCGGAGCCGGCCTTCAGGTTCGGTGCGATGTCGCGGTAGTAGACGTCCGGCTGCGACTCGTCCGGCAGCAGGATCATCACGACGTCGGCGCCCTTCACTGCCTCGGCGACTTCCTTCACTGGCAGGCCGGCCGCTTCGGCCTTGGACCACGAAGCGCCATTCTTGCGCAGGCCGATGGTCACGTTCACGCCAGAATCCTTCAGGTTCAGCGCGTGAGCGTGGCCTTGCGAGCCGTAGCCGACGATGGTCACTTGCTTGCCCTTGATCAGGCTGATGTCGGCGTCTTTATCGTAGAAAACTTTCATTTGAGAACTACTCCTGTGAGGTGTGAGGCGTGAGGGAGAGGCGGGCACGGGCTTGCGCCGCGCACCCTGCCCCTGGCACCTCACTCAGATTTTCAGAACACGTTCGCCACGTGCGATGCCGGACGCGCCGGTTCGCACGGTTTCGAGGATGGAGGTGGCGTCGATGGCCTTGATGAACGCATCCAGCTTGTCGCCGGGGCCGGTCAGCTCGACGGTGTATGTCTTTTCGGTCACGTCGATGATGCGACCGCGGAAGATGTCCGCCATCCGCTTCATTTCGTCGCGATCCTTGCCGGTGGCGCGCACCTTGATCAGCATCAGCTCGCGCTCGATGTGATCGGCTTCGTTCAGGTCGATCACCTTGACCACTTCGATCAGCTTGTTGAGCTGCTTGGTGATCTGTTCGATCACATCGTCCGAGCCGTGCGTGACAATGGTCATGCGCGACAGGGTCGGGTCTTCGGTGGTTTGAACCGTCAGCGAGTCAATGTTGTAACCGCGTGCCGAGAACAGCCCGGTCACGCGGGACAGCGCGCCCGCCTCGTTCTCGATCAGCACGGAGAGAATATGTCGCATGGTCGTTCCCTCCTCAGCAAAGGTTGCCGTAGTCGCGGTTGTTTTCGAACGGCACCTGTTGCAGGCCGTGCATGTGCGGCGGCAGGTCCATCTGGTTCAGGCCCTTGCCGTTCTGCACCATCGGGAACACGTTCTCCGACGGATCGGTACGGAAGTCCATGAACACCAGCCGATCCTTCAGCGCCGGGCTGAAGGCCTCGCGCAGCACCGGCTCGACGTCGGCCGGATTCTCGATCTTGAAACCGATATGGCCATAGGCTTCGGCGATCTTCACGAAATCGGGCAGGGCATCCATGTAGCTATGGGAATAGCGTGTGCCGTAGAAGAACTCCTGCCACTGGCGAACCATGCCCAGGTAGCGGTTGTTCAGGCTCAGCACCTTCACCGGCGTGTTGTACTGCTTGCAGGTGGACAGCTCCTGGATGTTCATCTGGATGGAGCCTTCGCCGGTGATGCAGGCGACCACGGCATCCGGATTGGCCAGTTGTGCGCCCATGGCGGCCGGCAGGCCGAAGCCCATCGTGCCCAGGCCGCCGGAGTTGATCCACTGCTTGGGCCGGCGGAACTTGTAATACTGCGCCGCCCACATCTGGTGCTGGCCCACGTCGGAGGTGACGATGGCCTCGCCGTTGGTGATCTCCCACAGCTTCTGCACCACGGATTGCGGCTTGATCAGCTCGTCCGAGGGGGTGTACAGCAGACTGTTCGGCTTGCGCCACTCATTGATCTGTTTCCACCAGTTGGCCAGGGAATCCGGGTTCGGCCGCAGGTTGCCTTCCTTCAGTGCCGCGATCAGGTCGGTGAGCACATGCTTCACGTCGCCGACGATGGGCACGTCCACCTTCACGCGCTTGGCGATCGAGCTGGGATCGACATCGATATGGACGATGCGCTTCGGATTGGACAGGAACTGGCTCGGCACCGAGATCACGCGATCGTCGAAGCGCGCGCCCACTGCGATCAGCACGTCGCAGTACTGCATCGCCAGGTTGGCTTCGTAAGTACCGTGCATGCCGAGCATGCCGAGGAAGTTCGGGTCGGTGCCATCCAGTGCGCCCAGGCCCATCAGCGTATTGGTGCAAGGCACGCCCAGCAGCTTGACCAGCTCGGTCACCTGCGCGCCCGCGCCGCCCTGGACAGCGCCACCGCCCACGTAGATATACGGGCGCTTGGCTTCGGCCAGCAGTTGCGCGGCCTTCTTGATCTGGCCGGGATGACCCTTGGTGGGCGGGTTGTAACTACGGATGGTCAGCGATTCGGGATATTCGAATGCGCATTTGTTGATCGTGACGTCCTTGGGCACATCGATCACCACCGGGCCGGGGCGGCCGGTCTTGGCGATGTGGAAGGCCTTCTTGAAGGTGGCCGCCAGGTCGCGCACATCCTTGACCAGGAAGTTGTGCTTCACGATGGGGCGCGAACACCCGACCATGTCCACTTCCTGGAAGGCATCCAGACCGATGGCGCTGGTGCCCACCTGGCCCGAGATCACCACCATCGGAATCGAATCCATGTAGGCGGTGGCGATGCCGGTCAGCGCGTTGGTTGCGCCGGGGCCGCTGGTGACCAGCGCTACGCCGATCTTGTCGCTGGAACGCGAATAGGCGTCGGCGGCATGGACCGCGGCCTGCTCATGACGTACCAGTACGTGTTTGAATTGTTCTTGACGGAAGATAGCGTCGTAGATTTCGAGCACGGCGCCGCCAGGATAGCCGAAGACGAATTCAACGCCTTCTTCCTGCAGACAGCGCGTGAGGATCTCGGCACCGGAGATAAGCTCCATGAGAGTCACCCTTTGCCGGGTTGAAGCCGCGGGACGCGGCGACCGGCGATCAACGTTTAAAGAAAAAACAGTGCTCGAGTCTCCAGAGCATTGCGACCTCTTCGACCTGCCTGAGCCTGACACATCGGGCGGATCGGAAACGGGCGTGTTTCCGGTCCGGATCGTAACGCGGTAACGCAACGATCCATTTGATGCGGGGCATTGGCAGTGCCGCGAAGCCTGTCCTTACCGGGCGGGCCGCCTTGACTCGGGCTTTTGGCCTGAATTGGGACGACTGCGGTGTGTTGCGCGGGCGGTGCCATTCGGTGCCGGGCCCATGGATAACGATAGGCACGGCTTCACGTCTGGATTGGACGTGAACGGCAAAAGGTAGCGGATTGCCAGGCACTTGGCAAGAACAACCATCTCAGGCATACGCGCGAAGTCACTGGCGCTGGCTGGGCGCGCTTGTTAGCATCGCCCCCTACTTGGACATCCGAACCCAGCGAATCCAGCCGATGCAATCCCGGCAGAACGCCCTTTCCACTTTCCTTGCCGAGGCCGAGCGCCGCGCTTTCCGGCACGCGTTGTACGCCGTGCGCGACGAGGAAGCCGCGCTCGACATCGTGCAGGACGCGATGATGCGACTGGCCGAACGGTATGCGGACCGGCCGGAAGCCGAATGGCCGCTGCTGTTCCAGCGCATTCTGCAAAACGCCATTCGCGACCATTTCCGGCGCAGCAAAGTACGCAACTGGTGGGTGACGCTGTTTTCGACATTTCGCCGCGATGGCGAGGACGACACCGACGATCCGCTGGACTGGTTGCCCGAACAGCCGGCATCGCCCAGCCCGGAGCAGGATCGCGAACAGGCGCAGACCATGGCCTTGATCGAAGCCGGCGTGGCGCGTTTGCCGGCACGTCAACGCGAGGCGTTCCTGCTGCGTTACTGGGAAGAGTTCGATGTGGCGGAGACCGCCGAGATCATGGGTTGCTCCCAGGGCAGCGTGAAAACCCATTGCTCGCGCGCGACGCAGGCGCTCGCCGAATGGATGCGGCAGCACGGTGTAGACTGGCAAGGTGGCAAATGAAGCACGGGGGTGCGGCGATGGATGAGCATATGGAACAACGTCTGGGCAGCCTGACCAAGGCGGCGCTGGATGCGCGCGCCGTATCGCCTCAGGTTGCCGCGCGCCTGGCGCAGGCCCGGCAGCGCGCGGTGGCGCGTGCCGGCGAGCGTGCCCGCTTCAACCCGTTGCGCTGGCTGGGCGAACGATTCGGCGCGCATCCGGCGGCCTGGGGTGCCGGCCTGGCCTTCGGGCTGGCGGTCCTGGTCGGCGGAACCTGGCAATGGCAGCACGCAAGTGCCGTCGATCCCATGCTGGACCTTCAATTGCTGGCGGATGAAGTGCCGCTCGATATCTACGTGAGCAACGATTTCGATAAATGGACTACCGCTACCAACTGATCGCCGCGCTATGCGCGGGAGCCCTGCTTGCGCTGCCGGCTGCCGCCGCGGAGTGGCAGTCGCTGACGCCGCAGCAGCGCAGCGTGCTCAAGCCACTGGCCGGCCAGTGGAACAATCTTCCCCCCGATGATCAGGAGCGCTTCGCCCGCATGGCGGATCGCTATCCGCAATTGCCGGCCGACAAGCAGGAGCGCGTTCGGGAGCGGATCGGTCGCTGGGCCGATCTTTCGCCCGAGGACCGCGGTCGCGCGCGCGAAAACTATCGGCGTCTGCGCGAACTGCCTCCGGAGCAGCGCCGCGCCGTGATCGAACGGATTCATCGCGAGCGCGGCGACGGTCCGAACGGTCGCCACGGTGACGGGGATCACGACAGCGGCCATCCACCCAAAAGGAAATAGGCATGGCATTGCCCACATCGACCGCCGCCGGATGGTGGCGGCGTTTTTTTGCCCTGTGGTACGAGGGCCTGCTGGTGGTGCCAGTGGTGTTGCTGGCCGGCGTGGTCGCCGTCGCGGTGCAGGCCGTGATCCAGGGGCTGATGGGTCAGGCACTGACCGGCATGATCGACAGGCCGGTGGCGCACGCCATCAATTTCGTCTGGGTGCTCGCGGTGCTGTTCTTCTATTTCGGCTGGTGCTGGCGCCATGGCGGGCAGACGCTGGCGATGAAGACCTGGCGTATCCGGCTGGTGGATGGCTATGGTGGCGTACCGTCGTGGCGGGCATTGCTGCTGCGTTTCGTGCTGGCGGCCTTGTGCTACGGCCCGTTGATCCCGCTATGGGCGATCGCCCGGGTCAATCCGCACTGGATACCCTGGGCGTGGCTGGCCCTGGCGTGGTTCGTGGCGCCTTTCGTGTGGGCGTGGTTCGACCGCGACGGCCAGTTGCTCTACGACCGCTTCGCCGGCACGCGCCAGTTATACGCGCCGAGCGTACGCCAGGCTGAGCGCGAAGCCGACGACCAAAGCCAGCAGGAACACCCAGTCGCCTAGGCGGGCATAGGGCGTCATGCCGGTGAAATTGCGGGCCCTGCCTTCCAGCAGGGCCTTTTTCATCGGGGCCAGGCTGGCGACCAGCCGGCCTTTTTCGTCGATGATCGCGGTCATGCCGGTATTGGTGGCGCGCAGCATGTAGCGCCCGGTTTCCAGTGCCCGCGCCTGGCTCATCTGCGCGTGTTGTGCGGCGGCCCACGAACCGTCGAACCATGCCAGGTTCGATATGTTCACCAGCATCGTTGCCTCGGGCAGCGCACGGATGATCTCGCGGCCGAACACGTCTTCATAGCAGATGTTGGCGGCCAGCCGGGTGCTACCCAGCGTGAAGGGCGCCTGCTTGGGGGCGCCGCGGCTGAAGCCCGATAGCGGCATGTTCAGGAAGTTGTACATCCAGCCGAACAAGGCCGGTACCGGCACGAATTCGCCGAACGGCACCAGGTGGTGCTTGCTGTAGACCGCCTGCTTTGGCTCGGTGATTGCCATGACCGAGTTGTAATACTCATCGAGCCCCTTGCCCATGATCGGCACACCCGATACCAGATGGCGCTGGCCCACCGCCGCGCGCAGTTCGTCCAGGTACCAGTCGGGAATATCGCTGAGGAAGGCCGGAATCGCCGTTTCCGGCAGCACGACGATCTCGCCCTTGGCGGCCCGGGTCAGCCACAGGTAGGTGCGCAGGTTGTCGACGAAATGGGCCTGATCCCATTTCATGTCCTGAGGGATGTTGCCTTGTGCCAGGCTCACGCTGACCGGCTTGCCCAGCGGCGTGGTCCACGCCACCTGCTGCACGCCCAGCCCCAGCAGCCAGATCGCGGCGACGGCGGCCCAGCGGCGTGGCTCGCGTGGTGAGCCGGTCAGCAGCCCGATGCACAGCGCCAGCAGCAGGCCCACGCCCCAGGCGCCGATCAGCGGCGCGTAACCGGCGAGCGGGGTATAGGGCAATTGCGACGTACCGCTTACCGCCCAGGGAAAGCCGGTGAACAGCCAGCCGCGCAGGTACTCGGTGGCGACAAAAGCCAGCGGAATCACCAGCGTCGGGCGCCACGCGCCGCGCGCCGGCCAGCGTTGCCCCAGCCAGCCAGCCAGCGCGGGAAACAGCGCCAGGTACAGCGCGAACAACAGTGTGCAGCCAGCCGCCATCCAGGCGGGCATGCCACCGTAGTCGTGCATGCTGATGAATACCCAGTGCACATTTGCCAGGAAATAGCCCAGCCCCCAGCTCAGGCCGCGCACCGCGGCGGCGCGTGGCGAAGTGGCACGCGCGATGGCCATGAACAGCGCGGCCAGCGACAGCCACATCATCGGCGCCCAGTACCACGGCGCGAAGGAAAACACGCTGGCCGCCCCGCAGGCGGCCAGACCAAGGTGCATTGGCGCGGCGCGCCAGGAGAGGAACGACAAGGTGGCTCCGATCAGTGCTTCAGGTCGGTTT
Organism: Chitiniphilus eburneus; assembly: GCF_005048205.1. Lineage (GTDB taxonomy): Bacteria > Pseudomonadota > Gammaproteobacteria > Burkholderiales > Chitinibacteraceae > Chitiniphilus > Chitiniphilus eburneus. Next base: position 52,760 of record NZ_SUMF01000016.1, on the reverse strand, counting down.
GGATGAGGGTGGGTTGCAGGCGCACCGTCACGGCGTGGACGCAGCGGCTGTCGGCCCGGATGATGCGGAAATGGCAGCGCCCGATGTTGACCACTTCGCCCCGGCGCGGCACATGGCCCAGTTCATGGGTGATCAGGCCGGACACGGTGCGGAATTCGTCGCAAGGCAGATCGATCTCGAGGATGTCGTTCAGGTCGGAAATCTCGGTGGTGCCTTTCACCCGCCACAGGCCATTGCGTGCTGGCGTGATGTGTTCCTCGGCCTTGTCGTGCTCGTCGGCGATGTCGCCCACGATCTGCTCGATCACGTCTTCCAGCGTGACCAGCCCCGATACCCCGCCGTGTTCGTCGACCACGATCGCCAGGTGATTGTGCGTATCGCGGAACTCGGCGAGCAGGATGTTCAGGCGCTTGGTCTCTGGGGTGAAGACCGGGGGGCGCAGCAGGTCGCGCAGTTCGACCGACTGCCGGTTGACGTAGTAGCGCAGCAGATCCTTGGCCAGCAGGATGCCGAGCACGTTGTCCTTGTTGCCGTCGATCACCGGAAAACGCGAATGCCCGGTCTCGATCGCATGGGGGATGAACTGCTCGGGCGGTGTCGCGATATCGATCACGCTGAGCTGGCTGCGCGGAACCATCACGTCGCGGACCTGCATGTCGCCGACGTTGAGCGCGCCTTCGATCATGGCCAGCGCGTCGGCATCCAGCAGATGACGCTCGAACGCGCTGTGCAGGATATCGACCAGTTCGCCGCGGTTTTCCGGCTCCCGCAGCAGGAAATGGGTCAAACGTTCCAGCCAGTTGGTGCGCGGGCTGGCGGACGGACTGTCATCCATCGGGTTCAGCGCTCTTCGTCGTTTTGGTACGGGTCATCATAACCCAGCCCTGTAACGATCTGTGTCTCCAGCGCTTCCATTGCCTCGGCTTCGGCATCTTCCAGATGGTCGTGGCCCTGGAGGTGCAGCATGCCGTGGACCAGCAGATGGCAGTAATGCGCGAGCAATGGCTTGCCCTGTGCTTCGGCCTCGCTGGCGACCACTGGCGCGCACAGCACCAGATCGCCCATCAGCGGCAGGCCCGGGATCTCGGGCATGTCGTCGTCGAAGGTGAAAGTCAGCACGTTGGTGGCGTAATCCTTGCCGCGATAGTCGCGGTTCAACGCCTGACCTTCTTCCGCATCGACGATGCGCACTGTCACTTCGGCCTGCTTGACCCGAGGTTGCAGCGCGGCTTCGGCCCAGCCCTTGAACTGTGCCTTGGTGGGCAGTCCGGCCGCCCGGGATTCGAGCTGCAACGCCAGCTTCAGTTTCTTGCTCATCGGTTCAGTGCCCGCCTTCCGCACGCTTTTGCGCTTCACGCTCGACGCGTTTGCGCTCGGTTTCCACATCGCGCTCGCGCGCCTTGCGGTCGTAGGCATCGACGATCTTCTGCACCAGCGGATGGCGCACCACGTCGGCGCTGGTGAAGTAATGCAAGGCGATGCCGCGCACATCCGCCAGCACCTCCTGCGCGTCGATCAGGCCGGACTTCTGGTTCTTCGGCAGGTCGATCTGCGTCGGGTCGCCGGTGATCACCGCCTTGGAGCCGAAACCGATCCGGGTCAGGAACATCTTCATCTGCTCGGGCGAGCTGTTCTGTGCCTCGTCCAGGATCACGAACGAGTGGTTGAGCGTGCGGCCGCGCATGAAGGCCAGCGGCGCGATCTCGATGATTCCTTTTTCGAACAGGCGCGTGACCTTGTCGAAGCCCATCAGGTCGTACAGCGCGTCGTACAACGGCCGCAGGTACGGGTCCACCTTCTGGATCAGGTCACCCGGCAGGAAGCCCAGTTTCTCGCCGGCTTCGACCGCGGGGCGCACCAGCACCAGCCGCTTCACCGTATCGCGTTCCAGCGCATCGACGGCACAGGCGACGGCCAGGTAGGTCTTGCCGGTGCCGGCCGGGCCGATGCCGAAGGTGATGTCGTGCGCCATCACGGCCTTGATGTATTGCGTCTGGCGCGGGGTACGGCCGCGCAGGTCGGCGCGCTTGGTGCGCAGCACCGGCGAGTCGGGATCGACCGGCTCGTCCTCGGGCCCGCGCGTCAGCTCGATCACCCCCAGTTGGATATCGTCGATATCCAGCGGATCGTACGATTCGTTGTAGAAGTACTCCAGCGCGTCCAGCGTGAGCTGGATCTGGCGCGGGCTGCCGGACACGCGGAAATGGGCGTCGCGGCGGGCGATGTTCACATCCAGCGCGGTTTCGATCTGGCGGATGTTTTCGTCGAGCGGGCCGCACAGGTTGGCCAGCCGGGTGTTGTCGGCGGGGAGAAAGGAAATGGTGTCGTTATGCAAAACGTAGCCTTGTGAAGTCTATTTGAGCGTAAGAACCAGAAAGCCGGCGACGATCAGCCCGCCGCCCACCAGCACGCGCCAGGTGAGCGGCTCGCCCAGCAGCCAGATCGCCAGCAATACCGTGATCAGGACACTGCTCTTGTCCAGCAGCGCCACGCCGGATACCGGCCCCAGCTTGACCGCGCGGTAATAGCACAGCCAGGACAACATGGTTGCCGCGCCGGAAAAGGCAAGAAAGCCCCAGTCGCGCGGGCTGAGGCGCGACGCTTCCTGGTAGTACCGTCCCACGGCCACGTGCGCAACCACCAGCAGGAAAATGACCGCCGTGCGGATGGCCAGCGCCAGATCGCCGCTGATCTGGCTCATGCCAGCCTTGGCGGTTACCCCGACCACACCGGCGAAGCCGGCGGAAAGCAGGGCATAGAGTACCCAGCTTTCCATTGGGTTTCAGTGCCTGCGGCCAGGCCGCGCGGGGCGCGCGGCGGGGGCGGACTGGGTGGCGCGGGCGCGCCAGTAGTCACGGATGGCGGGCACCAGTTCCGGCAATGCGGCGGCCAGTTGGTGCTCGAACTGGGCGAGGTTCTCGCCTTCGGCCTCCAGGTCGGCGCGCGATTCCTCGTCGGCGCAGTCCAGGATCGGGCCGATCAGCTCGATGCCGTCGTCGTCTTCCAGCAGTGGCTGCCAGCTATCGGGGTCGAGCGAGGTGCCGAGCATGAAGCCGTAGCACCATTGCTGCGCGATATCGGTGCCGCTGTCCTCGTCCACGTAGACCATGGGCGTGTAGGTGGGCGGCTCCGCACCGAGTTCGTCGGCCAACTGGTTGTACAGGCGCAGCACCAGGTCTTCGATGTGCGTCTGCTGCTGGGCGGATTCGAAGCGCGGGCGCTCGCTGCCGTCGCCCCATACCTGCGGCAGCCAGGCCTCGGGCGAGGGTTCTTCGGGGGCGATCAGCAGGGCGGTCAGAAAACCGTGCAGCATGGAAAGATCCATGCATTCGTCCGGCGTGGCATCCGATTCGAGAAACGCCGCCAGTTCGTCCAGCTCGGCTTCGCTCAGCGGCGCCACGGTGTTGGGGGAGTAGCCTTTATTAGCCATGAGGATCCTTTGGATGGCGGTTTTCAGGCCGCGACGGTTTCGCGGGTGACGATCCGGCCACGCAGGCTGTGCGGCAGCGCTTCGGTGATCAACACTTCGGCGAACTGGTTGATCAACCGGGCCGGACCTTCGAAATTGACGATGCGGTTGTTATCGGTGCGGCCGGCCAGCTCCTGCGCGTTCTTGCGCGCATGGCCTTCGACCAGTACCCGCTGCACGGTGCCGACCATGTCGCGGTTCACCTGTTGTGCCAGTTCCTCGATGCGCGCTTGCAGGCGCATCAGGCGGCGGGTCTTCAGGTCCTGCGGCACGTCGTCCGGCAGATCGGCGGCCGGGGTGCCGGGCCGCATGCTGTAGATGAAGCTGAAGCTGGCATCGAAGCGCAAGTCGTCGATCAGCTTCATGGTGCGCTCGAAATCGTCCTCGGTTTCGCCGGGAAAGCCCACGATGAAGTCCGACGACAGGCAGATATCCGGCCGTGCCTCGCGCAGCTTGCGCACCAGGCTCTTGTATTCCAGCGTGGTGTAGCCGCGCTTCATCGCCACCAGCACGCGATCCGACCCGGCCTGCACCGGCAGGTGCAGGTGCGACACCAGCTTGGGCAGCGTGCGATAGCAGTCGATCAGGCGCTGCGTCACTTCCTTAGGGTGGCTGGTGGTATAGCGGATGCGCTCGATGCCGGGAATCTCGTGCACGTATTCCAGCAGCATCGCAAAGTCGGCGATGTCCTGCTCGTCGCCGTCCAGCATCCTGCCGCGATAGGCGTTCACGTTCTGTCCCAGCAGCGTCACTTCCTTCACGCCCTGTTGCGCCAGATCGGCCACTTCGGCCAGCACGTCCTCGAACGGCCGGCTTACTTCCTGGCCACGGGTGTAGGGCACGATGCAGAAGCTACAGAACTTGGAACAGCCTTCCATGATCGAGACAAAGGCGGACGCGCCTTCGACCCGTGCCGGCGGCAGATGGTCGAATTTCTCGATCTCGGGGAACGAAATATCCACCTGCGCGGTACCGGTTTCGCGCTTTCTGGCGATCAGGTCGGGCAGGCGGTGCAGCGTTTGCGGACCGAACACTACATCCACATACGGCGCGCGCTTCACGATCTCGGCGCCTTCCTGGCTGGCGACGCATCCCCCCACGCCGATGACGAGCCCGGGGTTCTTCAGCTTCAGCTCGCGTACGCGGCCCAGGTCGGAAAACACCTTTTCCTGCGCCTTTTCGCGCACCGAACAGGTGTTGAACAGGATGACGTCGGCGTCTTCGGGATTGTCGGTCTTGGTCAGGCCTTCGGTGGCGTTCAGCAGGTCCACCATCTTGTCCGAGTCATACTCGTTCATCTGGCAGCCGAAGGTCTTGATGAATACTTTCTTGCTCATGAGGTGTTTCGGAATTCTGTTCAGTTCGTTGGGGTAGGCGTCGGGGTGGGGCGCGGGGTCGGCGTGGGCTTGGCGCGGGATTTCAGCAACTCATACTCGGCCGCATCGAGTACCCAGATGCGCCAGATGAAACCGGTACTGGATTCGAGCTGATACCAGACCTGCACCTTCAGCGGCACGGCCCCCGGCATCACCAGCGTGTTCTGGGTGCTGTAGATGCGCAGGCCCGGCGCGGCCGTGTATTGCTTGTTGTCGATCTTCACCGCGGCGGGGCTGTAGGCCTTCAGTTCGCCAAGCTGGCCTTGCGGCGGCAGCAGACGTTGCGCATATGCGGTCGCGCTGGCGACAAGCATTAGCGAAAACAAGCACTTATGCATGGTGGTCCGCCCGAGTTTCAAACGCGCAATGGTAACAACGCGCGGCCGGCTTTGAAAGCGCCACGGGCGGACAGCATGACGCCAGGCGTCGCGCGCCGACGGCATTGCCTTCCATCGGCCGTCGTCGACGGCCTATTTGAAGATACCCAGCAGCTTCAGGATGAAGATCAGCACCACCGCGCCCAGCACGCCAAAGGTCAGCCCCGCCAGCGAAAAGCCACCGGCCGCGCCCGCCGAGCCGATGCCCAGCACGGTGCCGAACAGCCAGCTACCCAGCGCCGAGCCCACGATCCCCACCAGGATGTTGGCGATGGCGCCTTGTTGCGAATCGGTGCCCATGATCTTGCTGGCGAGCCAGCCGATCAGCGCGCCGACCAGAATCGCAATGATCCAGCCCATGATGGTTTCTCCGTGTCGTTGGCGATAAACGCAGGCTAGACCTTGATTCCGGCGATACCAAGCCGGGCGGGTGGATGGCGGCGGCACGGCAAAAGGGCGCCGCGTGGGCGCCCTTTCATGAAGCGGACTGACTCAGCGGGCCGAATCCAGCGTTTCGTGGTTGATCGCCACTTCCTGGGCCTTGGCATAGCTTTCGATCAGCAACTGGTATGGCGGGAACACGGCGCTATAGGCTTCGGCCCATTGCAGCGCGTCCTCGCGGTTCCAGGTCTTCTGCACCTCGGAGCAGACGCCGGCTGTGTCGATCGGTACCACGCCCGCCTGGACCACGCGTGCCAGCGTGATTTCCTGCGCCATCTTCGAATAGGTGCCCGAAGCATCGATCACCGCGAACACCTTGTAGCCATCGTATACCGCGCTGATGCTGGGAAATGCCATGCACACGCTGGTGATGGTGCCGGCAACGATCAGGGTATTGCGTCCGGTGGCTTTCACCGCCGCGACGAAATCCGGGTTGTCCCAGGCATTGATCTCGCCCTTGCGCGCCACGTATTGCGCATGCGACGCGTAGCGATGCACTTCCGGGATCAGCGGGCCGTTCGGGCCTTGCGGCACCGAGGCGGTGGTGATGACCGGAATCCGGGCCAGTGTCGCCACCTTGGCCAGCGTGGTGACGTTGGCGCGCAGTTCCGTCATTGGCATGTCCTTCACCGTCTGGAACAGGCCGCTCTGGTGGTCGATCAGCAACATGACCGCGTCGTCGGGGTCGATCACCGGTCTGGCGCCGTTGAAGTTGGCGATGGTGTTGGGAAGGTTCATGGTGATGCTCCTTGTAATGAGTCCCGGGTGGGGACAGGTGGGGCCGGCGCGCCCGCCGGGTGGGGCGGGCGCCGCCGGTTCAGTGGTCCATCCGGCCGAAGCGGCCGCTGTTGAAGTCATCGATGGCCTGGGCGATCTGCGCCTCATCGTTCATCACGAAAGGGCCGTAGCCGACGATGGGCTCGTCGATCGGCTCGCCACTCAGCAGCAGCACGCTGGCGTCGCCGGCGGCCTCCAGGGTGAAAACGCGCTCGGCTGGATCGAACACCACCAGTTGTGCCTCGCGGGCGAGGGTGGCGCCGTTGATCTCGACCGTACCCTTGAGCACCACCAGCGAGGTGTTCCAGCCCGTGGGCACGGTCCACTCGCTGAGCGCGCCGCCGCGCAGTTGCAGGTCCCATACGTGCATTGGCGAAAAGGTGCGGGCCGGGCCGGCGTGGCCGGCGAATTCGCCGGCGATCACCCGCACCGCGCCGGCGTCGTCCAGCAGCGCGATACGCGGGATTTCGGCATCACGGATCGCCTGATAGCCCGGCTCGGTCATCTTGTCCCGCGCCGGCAGGTTGACCCAGAGCTGCACCATGTCGAGCGTGCCGCCGCGCCGGGCGAATGCCTCCGAATGAAATTCCTCGTGCAGGATGCCGCCGCCAGCGGTCATCCATTGCACATCGCCCGGGCCGATCACGCCGCCGCGTCCGGTGGAATCGCGGTGGGCCACTTCGCCCTGGTAGACGATGGTCACGGTTTCGAAGCCGCGATGCGGATGCTGGCCGACGCCGCGCAGATGTTCGGTCGGCGTGAATTCGGCCGGGCCGGCGCGATCCAGCAGCAGGAACGGACTGAGTTGCTTGCCGTGGCTTTGGTAGGAGAACAGCGAGCGCACCGGAAAGCCGTCGCCCACCCAGTGCCCACGCGGGGCGCTGTAAACACCGAGGACTTTTTTCATGGCGATCTCCTGATGTGGCGGCCGGGTTGGCCGCCGTTGAAGACAGCTTATGAGTGGAACGAAATCACGTGTAGTGAGTAAAATCGACCATCAGTGTTCCATTTTGTGAACGATGGTGATGCAGGACCTGAACGACCTTTACTACTACGTGCAGGTGGTGGAGCACGGCGGCTTCGCCCCGGCGGGGCGCGCGCTGGGCGAGCCGAAATCCAAACTCAGCCGGCGCATCGCCGCGCTGGAAGAACGGCTGGGGGTGCGGTTGATCCACCGTTCCACGCGGCATTTTTCGGTGACCGAGATCGGCCAGAGCTACTACGAGCACTGCAAGGCGATGCTGGTCGAGGCGGAGGCGGCGCAAACGCTGATCGACCGCAACCGGGCGCAGCCCAGCGGCGTGGTGCGCATGAGCTGCCCGGTGGCGCTGCTCCAGGCGCACGTCGGCCCGATGCTGGCGGACTTCATGGCGCTGCACCCCGGGGTGACGCTGCATCTCGATGCCACCAACCGTCGCGTGGACCCGATCGGCGAAGGCATCGATCTTGCCATCCGGGTGCGCCCGCCGCCGCTGGCCGACAGCGATCTGGTGCTGCGTGTCCTGGCCGACCGTGGCCAGTGCCTGGTGGCGAATCCGGCGCTGCTGGCCACTTGTGGCACGCCGCAGGCACCGGCCGACCTGAACGACTGGCCCAGCCTGGCACTGGGCAGCCCGCAGCAAACCCACGTCTGGCGACTGTTCGGGCCCGGTGGCGCGCAGGCGGAGGTGCATCATGTACCGCGGCTGGTGACCACCGATATGCTGGCGCTGCGTACCGCCGCTGTTGCCGGTGTCGGGGTGATCCAGCTACCGGAGATGATGGTGCGCGATCAACTGGCGCGTGGCGAACTGGTGAAGCTGCTGTCGGAGTGGGCACCGAAGCGGGAGATCATCCACGTTGTCTTCCCGTCGCGGCGCGGCCTGCTGCCCTCGGTGCGGGCGCTGGTCGATCATCTCGCGATGCGGTTCGAGGCGCTGAACGAGGACTGAGGCGACGCGGGCGGGGAACACGCGTCGCGACGGTGATTGTTCAGCACGCTGCGGTGGCGCTGGCCGGCATACGGAACCGCTGATCCGGCAACGCGCATTTCAGGCGGGAGCCGTACCGCCCCCGTTCAGCGGATCGAGGAACCGCGCGGGAATCCTGTCGTTGAGCGGAAAGTAACGGAACCAGGGCTGCGCTTCGCGCAGTACCCGTTGCATCGACGCCCGCGCCATCAGCCGCTCGAAATACTCATGGAGCACGCGATGCGTTGCGGGCGGCGGCTGCACGATGAAGGCATAGAACAAGGCCGGCGCCGCCGCGCAATCCGCCAGGGTGAAGGTTTCGCCCACGGCCCAGGTATCGCCACCCAGGCGCGATTCGATCAGTTCATACGCCTTCAACAGATCGTCGAGCGCCGCTTCGCTGGCAAGTGGATCGCGCGCTGCGTCCGGCCGCAGGCGCTGTGCGATGAAACGCTGCATCGGCGTCATTACATACTGGTCGAACAGCCGGTCCCACAACCGTACCTGCAACCGGGCCTCGGCCGCCTCCGGCAACAATCGGGGTGACTCCGGAAAATGCAGGTCCAGGTATTCGATCATGATCGAGGTTTCGGGCACCACGCGATCGCCATCCTGAAGCAACGGAATCTTCGCACTGGGCCACAGCCGGGCAAATGCGGCCCTGACGTCCGGATTGCCCAGATCGACCCGCCGCGCTTCGAACGGCAGGTCTTTCTCATACAGTGCGATCAGCGCTTTCCAGCAGTAAGACGACAGTGGGTGTTGGTGCAGCACGAGCATGGTGGGTACCTCGACGGGGTCCGGTCTGGAAACCCTATGCACGGAACAAGGCCGATGCAAAGAATCTTTGCCTGGCGGCCGGATATCGTCGGATCGGTGAGGCGGAAGGGCGGCGGCGCCGGAAAACAAAAAGCCCCGAAGCAGTGCTCCGGGGTTTTGAATTCCCAAGTTTCCCTGGGAAATCGTATGTATGACGGGAACCTGAAATCTCGCTGTAATCCGCTATTTTGTTAGGTTTGTCGGATTTGATAAACAAAATGTACCAACAAATGTACCAACAATTCGTTCGACGTGCCTTGTAGGTACCAACAACGAGGTGCAAGCAGCAGCGCGAAGGGATGCTCCCTTGCCTGCTTCCAAAGTGATCCGCGAGCATCGCTGGGCCGATGGTGAGGGCGTGGAAGAGGTCCATGCCTTGCTGCCCTGGCCGTGAGCACATCCGTGAGCCTGGAAGGGAAAGTGCATGTCCCCAGCCTTCCGCTTTCGAAGTAGGGGCCGAGGAAGCGCTGCAGGTGATCCACCAACTCACCGGGACGTTCGATCTGGTATTTGCCAGTGCTCATGATCCTAAAAAGCCAATTGCAAAACACGGTGGATGCGGTATTGCGTTGATTGAGATACGACACCAAAACCGAGATATGCGGCCACGGCTTTCGAACTATGGCATGCAGTGCATTAAATGACTCCGGGAATTTGAGTAAAGACGCGATTGAACGGCAAATGAGTCATCAGGAGCGAAATGGCGCTAGGGCAGCTTATATTCATAAAGTGGAATACATTTCTGAATGTAGAAAGATGATGCAATGGTTGGCAGCTTGCTAAAGCTATTTACAGAAATCCCGATATGTTGATTCGGCTGATTTGAAGTAATAGACAACGAATGGCGTACCTCCGGTATTTGAGGAGTACTTTAATACCGCTTTCTCTTGTGTCCTCGCGTAACCCTTCAGCCCCACAGTTTTGGGCGGTCCCGCTGGTCCCAGTGGTCCCAGCCGCATAAATGCTGGGTTTGCAAGCTGGTCCCGATGGGGCCAAAGTGGTCGGCATGGTCCCGAAAATATTCGTAGCCCCATGAAAAGTCGAGAGCCCAGTCCGTTCTCAGACCCTCAAAAATAAAAAGCATATGCTTGTAAGTCGAACGTCAAATCGGGGGGGGGGGATAATACCACTGCAGCTATTTTGCAGAGCATTTTCCTCGGGTTTGGGTTTTCTATGCCATTCCCCGCATACCTATCCAAGCTGGGCCAAGGTTCTGAAGTGAATCGCCCAAAACGTGTCCGAGATACGTAAATTTTGCTGCCGGCGAGCCAGGGTTTATTGGCCTACTTAAAGTGTATGGGAAGATTCCTGTTGGATCAATCGACCAAAGTTGAAGGCCGCCACCAATTTGAGGGAAGGATTTCTCGTTAATAAATCGTTCGATTACGTATCGCGGTGCATTTGTCATTGGAAACCCGGGGGCGGTAGGCCCTTGGCGGGCGATGCTAAGTGCATCTTCAAACTCATTTTTATTACTGCCAAGATAAACGTAATCACCATGTTTTAGATGTCGGTATGTATTTCTTTGTATTTCACTACCATCTAATTCAGTACGTATAGGCTTAAAATGGTAGATTTCCATTTTTTGGCTTATCGGGCAATAACCAAAAAGTGCAACTTCAAACGCTGTAGATGGGCCACGTATTTTGGCGTCGTCGTAGATGGTGCGTAAAAAATCTAATACGTACAGCGATATGTTTTCAAGAGATGGAGTGAAATCTTGAAGTGAATACAAATTGCTAAGAAGCGGAGTTAGGGATAGGTACGAATTTTGCCCAAGTAAAGTACTTCCTGCAAAAGCATATCCGTAAACATGATTTGAGCTTACTAAAGAAAAAACCCCATCCTTGTTAGGGATTCTACAAGTCACTTGCAATGGAAATATCTTTGATGCATCCCCGATGAGATGTGACGTTCCGTTGCTTATTAAGCTGTCTCCCGCAGCATAAAGAATGGAGCTATTATCTCTTAAGGTGCTTTGCCAAATTGCTATCGCTGTCAATTAGAGTGTCCTTATTCCTTGTGGCTGACATATTCCTATGATGGTGCCAATGTCGCGAATTCAAGCTCAAATTTCTGATCGTGAAGAAATGCTTGTTTAACTGATACGTGATTTAAACTTGAATCTGAGCGTATAACGTTTTTTATGCTTTGTATTGTATCGGCTGTTGCTCTGGCTCCGATAAGTACCTCCGCAATACATTCTGGTTGTATGGAAAATAAATGTATATCAAAATTTGGTTGAACAATTTTTTGTTCCGATTCGGATAAAGCTCTGAATATTCGCCATTCTTTTTCATAGCTCCAGTCTGAACTTTTGGTAAGAAGCATGTCTTCCGGCGATGTACTCTTTAGAGATTTGCTTGGCCTTTCCGAAGAATACAATACCTTTCGGAGATGACGAAACTCATCAGTCTCATTTTTCTTTTGATGGAAGTGAGGGTGTTCAGTATCTAGACCTACAACAAATCCCTTGTGATTTTGGGCGTAGTGAGCCCACATTAACAAACTATTTTTTGCTTCTGATAAACATAAAACACCAATTTTTCTACTAAATGTGTCGTATGCAATTCTTTTTAAATCTGGTGTTAGTTGATTCTCAATATTTGCTAAATGACTCTCAGTGATTTTCTTGTTAAGAATTTCAGTAAAATCTTTAAGGCTGATTTTTGCTTTTTGCTCGGGTGTTAATCGGAAATACTCGGATTGAATTATGGAGGGTAGTTCTAGATTTACAAATTCATGTCTTTCTGCTGTGGAGGATAGGGTTGTAATATTTGGATTGCATTCAAATGGATCGTTTAAATCGCCGGGTTGAGTATACCGGATCATTTTTTCTGAAAAAAATGATATACGTTCAATGCCGAAATATTTGTAAATTATCTTTGACGGGTTTGTGTCTTTATTTTCTATCATTATGTTGATCTTTTTGAATGTGAATTTCTAATTTTCTCTGCAAGCTTTTTTATTCTTTCTGAGCGGTTGCCTACTATTTCTTCGATGCAGTGCTCTAGTATTTCAAAAGCATCTAGAATGTCTGTTTTTTTGACGGTGTTTTCATGACTTCCTGTGTTTCCTAGCCACTTTAGTGCCATCAGGTGACTGCCGATGTTTGGTTCGCTTTTTGAGTAAATTTCTATTCTTTTGTGAAGGCTTAAATATTCTGTGCTTTCCCCTTTTACTTGAGATGATGGAATGTTTAAATAAGACATTATGGCTTCTAGTGTTGTTCTTATTCTCGCTGCGCATGAGGCACGATCATATAGAAATAACCCAAAGGACTCTTTGAGGGGTGCGCTAATTTCCTCTGGGCAATCCTCCGGTATTTTTATAATGTTTGGCATGGGCTGTATTATTCTGGGGGTGAAGTATTCGAAGTATTCCCAGTCTCCTTCCGCAGAGGTGTATTGAGGTTCGACACCACCGATGCCTGCAATAGCAAATTCTTGAGAGCAAAGGTCGTTGCTGCATTTTCCCCAAGCGATGAATGAAAGTTCTATCCATTCAATGTCGGAATAAGATTCCTTTTGTTGGTTTTTGGACTTGACGGTTTGTGCGTATTTCAAGCTGTTGGGTTCCATTGTGACGTGGCCACTTTGGCATTCCGGACAAATCCATGCAGGGCAGTGGTGAGTGCTTATATGCATTCTCCATATTGGCCTGTCCATGTGCGATTCCTGTGTGTTTTCATAGATAAAAATTTATTGTTTATTGTTTGTCTGGTTCTAGAGGGTGAACTCTTTATTCAAAAATCCAGAGTGGAAGATAAATTTTCAATGCAATAGCTCTTTTTTGCAATTTCGGGGTTTTTTATTATTTTTGATAAAGGTGTCTTTTGTAATTCGTAGGCCCAAAATCTGCGTGTGCTTGAAATGTCATATTTGGCTGTTGTTGGTATCTTCTTCTGAAGGGCTTCTAGGTGTCGAAGTTCAGTGTCTATTTGAGTGATGCAATTTTTCTCGATTTGTCTGCCCTGCTCTCGTCGAGCATTTTCTAAGTTTTTTTTCTGCTGCTCTTGAGCTGCAACAACGTTCGACTCTCTCGCCAAGCTTTCAAGTAGCTCTCTCATAGATAGACCGTACTTCGCTGCCGCGCTCTCCAGGCTCGCTTTTGCTTGCTTGCTGATGATGGTTTGCAGGCGGGTGCAAGGGGCGTTTTCGCCCTGTAGCAGGCGTTTGCGGTAGCTGGCCGGCCGAGCGTTCGGCGTCTGTCTTCGGGTTGGGTTTTCGCTTGGCTGGCATGGCTTAAGGCCGTGTGAGTGTCACGAAATAGCGTAGCCCGGAAATCCATCCACAGGCGCGTCACACCGGACTGTTGGACATTGCTCCCGTCTCATTCGGAGCACACCAACATGAACATGCTTTCCAACGAACTCGGCTTGCCCACCGATCTGGTGGCGGAGGTCGAGGCCGCCGCCGTGCTGGGCTGGCCGTTGCCGGTGCTGATCGAGCGCCGGGAGCTGGGGATCGGGCCACGCTGCTATGTCCTGGGCGGTACCGATCACCGTCGGCTCTGCTACAGCCGGGCCGAACTGCAGGCACTGCTGGCTGATCCGGCCAACCTGCTCACCCGGGCAGATGCGGCGCGGCTGCGGCTGAATCATCAGCTGCAGAAGGGGGGCTTCAATCCAGATCGGCTCACCCCGGCCCAGGCCGCCATCCTGATCGGCCTGTCTGAAGCCACCCTCAATACCAAGCGCAGCCGGGGCGGTGGCATTGCCTACTTCAAGCAGGGCCGGCGCGTGTTTTACCGGCTGGCCGATCTGGAGCACTACCGGGCCAGCCGCACCCAGCGCATGGGGAAGGGGACGGGTGCATGAATGGCACGCCCCTCTCCACAACACCTGCGTCGGCAGCGAACGCCACGGTGCAAGCACTGCCACCGGGGTTTTCCAGAACGAAAAAAGCCCCCGCAAGAAAACTTGACGGGGGCTTTTTTACTTCCCAGGTTGCCCTAGGAAGGACATCTGGTGGCTATGACGGGACTCGAACCTGTGACCCCAGCATTATGAGTGCTGTGCTCTAACCGACTGAGCTACATAGCCATAAGAGCCGGAGATTCTGAAGCGACTGCGCCAGGCTGTCAAGCGTGGCGCGCGCTATAGCCGGTACGAATCGTCGGCGTTGCGAAAGCCCGGCAGCAGCGCGGGCAGGGCGAGGTTGCGGGAGAACGCGATGGCCTTGAACAGTTCGCCCATCTCCGCCGGGCTGGTGAGTTTGTGCGTGGCCGACGCGGCGGACAGGTATTGCGCCGGCGGCAGGGCGGCCAGCCGTTCCGGCAGGCCGGCATCCAGCAGGTACTGCGCTTGCGAGACGTAGCCTTCCAGTTGAAGGCCGCATTGGTCGGCGGCGTTGTAGACGGCGGAAAAATCGACATGGCAGGTCAGGTCGCTCAGGCCGGGCAGAAAGAACGGGTCGGTCAGGCTGTGATGGCGATAGTGCGCCATCAGCGTGCCCCGGTTGCGCTGCGCGTGGTAGTACTCGCCGGACGGAAAGCCATAGTCGAGGAACAGGATGGCACCACGCGTCAGCATGGTTGCCACGCTGTGGATGAATCCCTGCATCTGTGGCTGGATTTCGGTGAGATAGTCGGCGGGCAGTTCCAGCGCGGACGCCAGCGCCAGGAGCGGACCGGGCGCGAGCAGGCGGTCTTCCCAGTTGAAGCCGTCCTTCCAGACTACGCCGCGCTCGAAGAGCGCGCCCGCGCTGTCGCGGTAGACCAGGTCGCACGGGATGGCGTCGAGCACTTCGTTGCCGATTACGCAACCGACGAACTGCTCGGGCAGGCGGTCCAGCCATTGCACCCGATCGACCAGATGCGGTACCAGGGTCGACAGTGTGGCGCGCTGGCGCGCGGCGAGTTCGGCGGAGACGTCGACGATCTGATAGCGGCGCGGCAGGCAGTCCAGGCGCTCCAGTTCGGCCAGCACCTGGGCGGCGAGATGGCCGGTGCCGGCGCCGAATTCCAGTACGTCGCCATGATCGAGTGCGTCGAGCACCGGCGCCAGCGAGCCGGCGACGCAGGCGCCGAACAGCGGTGACAGGCCCGGTGCGGTGACGAAGTCGCCGGACTGGCCGAACTTGGCGGCGCCGCCCGCGTAGTAACCCAGGCCGGGGGCGTACAGCGCCATGCGCATGTAGTCCGCGAAGCTGATCCAGCCATGCGCGTCGATCTCGGCGCGGATCTTGGCGATCAGGGCATCGGAGGCCGCACGTGCATCCGGCGTGGGCAGTGGCAATTGTGGCTTGTCTTGCGAGGGAAGCATGGGCGGCGTGAGAATCGTGCAAAACATCAATTCTAAATCGTCATGAGCGGCTGGCCCACCTCGGGCCGGTCAGCCGGGCAGCGCTTGCGGACCGAAATGAACAGCGAACACAAGGACAAGGTGGCATTGGTCACCGGCGGGGCTCAGCGCGTGGGTGCCGGTATCGTGCGTTATCTGCACGCGCGCGGCTGGCGCGTGCTGATCCACTATCGCGGCAGCGAATCCGCCGCGCTGGCCCTGGCGGCCGAGTTGAACGCGCGTCGCGCTGGCAGCGCCGCCGTCTGCCAGCTCGATCTGCTTCACTGCGCGCGCCTGCCGG
Organism: Chitiniphilus eburneus; assembly: GCF_005048205.1. GTDB lineage: Bacteria > Pseudomonadota > Gammaproteobacteria > Burkholderiales > Chitinibacteraceae > Chitiniphilus > Chitiniphilus eburneus. Next base: position 36,968 of record NZ_SUMF01000016.1, on the reverse strand, counting down.
AACTGGTGGCGGCGGCGTTGACGGCATTCGGCCGCCTGGATGCGGTGATCAACAATGCGTCGGCTTTCTTTGCGACGCCGGTGGGGCAGTTCACCGAAGCGGCGTGGGATGCGCTGATCGGCTCCAACCTGAAGGCCCCGTTGTTCCTGGCGCAGGCCGCGGCACCGGCGCTGGCCGAGACCGGGGGCTCCATCGTCAGCATCGCCGACATCCATGTGGATCGGCCGTGCCCGGGGCTGGCGCTGTACAGCGTGGCCAAGGCCGGGCTGGTGGCGATGACGCGCGGCCTGGCGCGCGAACTGGCCCCCCGGGTGCGGGTGAATGCGGTGGCGCCCGGCGCCAATCTGTGGCCGGACAGCGAGGCGGTGTTCACCCGTGCCGAGCGTGAACGGATCGAAGCGTCGATTCCGTTGGGTCGTACCGGTACGCCGGAGGATCTGGCGCAGGCGATCCTGTTCCTGCTGGAAGCGCCTTACCTCACCGGCGTGGTGTTGCCAGTGGATGGTGGGCGTAGCGTGGTGCTGTAGCGCTGCCACGGAATCCTGCTGGCGGAGGCGTGGCAAGGCGTCTTGCCCTTGCCGGAGCGACTGCATCGGGGGCGTTTGCTGCCTGGGTGCGGCAACGAAAATGCCAAGGTTCGCCATGGGCTGGCGTCATGCGGCGTTCCACACCCGCTGGGCACGTTTTGCAGCGCTTGCCACGGTTGCCGCGCTGGTTTTTGTCCGGGGTATCCGAGTCTTTGCACGGCGCCTGACAGCCGCGCGCTGCTGCGGTAAAATCCGCGCCAATTCAATCATCTATGGCGGGGCGCGCGGCGCCCCGTCCTGCTTATGAACACCACCACCGACCATGCGGCGTTGTCCGACGCCGACAAGAAAGCCCAGTTCAATTTCAACAAGCTCACCAAGTGGCTGCGCCACGCCGTGGGCGATGCGATCAACGATTTCAACATGATCGAGCCGGGCGACCGGGTGATGGTGTGTCTGTCCGGAGGGAAGGACAGCTACACCATGCTGGACATCCTGCTGGGCTTGCAGCGTTCCGCGCCGATCGATTTCTCGATCGTGGCGGTGAACCTCGACCAGAAGCAGCCGGGCTTCCCCGGGCACGTGTTGCCGGAATACCTGGCATCGCTTGGCGTCGAGTACCGCATCGTCGAGGAAGACACTTATTCCATCGTCAAGCGCGTGGTGCCCGATGGCAAGACCACCTGTGGCCTGTGCAGCCGGCTGCGGCGCGGCATCCTCTACCGCGTGGCCGACGAGCTGGGGGCGACCAAGATCGCACTGGGTCACCACCGCGAGGACATCCTGGAAACGCTGTTCCTCAATATGTTCCATGGCGGCAAGCTGAAGGCGATGCCGCCCAAGCTGGTCTCCGACGATGGCCGCCATGTGGTGATCCGGCCGCTGGCCTATTGCCGCGAGAAGGACATCGTGCGCTACGCCGAGGCCAGGCAGTTCCCGATCATTCCCTGCAACCTGTGCGGCAGCCAGCCCAACCTGCAACGGCAGGTGATCGGCGACATGATTGCCGACTGGGACAAGCGCTTTCCCGGTCGCGTGGAAAACATGTTCCGCGCTTTGCAGAACGTGGTGCCGACCCATCTGGCCGATACCAGCCTGTACGATTTTGCCGGTGCGCGGGCCGACGGTGTGGCGCGCGAGGACGGCGACAAGGCGTTCGATAGCGAGACGTTCAGCGAGCCGAACCGCATCAACATCCTGGCCAACCGGCCCGACGACGTGGCCGGCTGCGGAGCGGACTGATGCTGTTTCGTTCCAAACGCACGCACCAGGGCGTGGACGAGCTGGTGATCGACGTGTCCGAGGAATTCGGCATCCGCAAGCTGCATTTCGGCCAGGACGATACGCAGAGCGCGATGCGGGTATCCGACCCGCTCGAGCTGGTGCTGGCCTATACCCGCTGCGCCTTTGGCGTGCTGCTGTTCATCGAACCGCCACGCGAAATGCTGCTGATCGGCCTGGGTGGCGGTTCCATTGCCAAGTGGGCGTACCACAAGCTGAAACAGACGCGCATCACCTGCGTGGAACTGCACCCCCAGGTGGTCAACGTGGCGCGCAGCATGTTCCATCTGCCGCTCGACGACGAGCGCCTGTCGGTGCTGGTCGCCGACGGCGTGGCCCACGTGTACGCAATGCCGCCCGCCTCGACGGACCTGATCATGATGGACGCGTATTCGTCCACCGGAATCGTTTCCTCGCTGATCTCCAGCGACTTCCTCACCGCCTGCCGCGATCGCCTGACCGACGATGGGGTGCTGGCGATCAACCTGTGGAGTTCGGACAAGCGCTTCGCCGACTATCGCAACCGCCTCAGCGGTGTGTTCGATGGCCATGTGGTCTGTCTGCCGGCGCGGCAGAAGGGCAACGTGATGGCGTTCGCCTTCAATCGCCCGCTGAATAATCCGCAATGGGAACGGCTGACCGAACGCGCCCGTGCGCTGGAGGCCACCTATGACCTGGAGTTCGGTGAGTTCGTCGCCGATCTGGCGCGGATGAATCCTCACAACGATCGCCGCCTGTTCGTTTGAACGGCTTATGGCCATGGGGGGGCGGTGCATGTCGCGCCAGCCAACCCCAATGGCGGGCCATCCGCACATTGCCTACGGCGTCGCCCCAGGGCGAAACGAGTGCTCCGAATGGCGCGCCGCTGTTTGCAAGGCGCGACGGATGTGGAAAAATTGGCGTTAACTAAAGGTTACAGGGTTTACCCCCATGCTCGATCGTGACGGCTATCGCCCGAACGTCGGCATCATCATTCTCAACCATCACGACCAGGTGTTCTGGGGCAAGCGGGTGCGCGAGCATTCGTGGCAGTTCCCCCAAGGGGGCATCAAGCAGGGCGAATCGCCGGAACAGGCGATGTTCCGTGAGCTGATGGAAGAAGTCGGGCTTGCGCCGCAGCATGTCCGCATTCTGGGCCGCACGCGTGACTGGTTGAAATACGATGTGCCGACCAACTGGGTTCGCCGCGAATGGCGCGGTACATACAAGGGGCAAAAGCAGATCTGGTTCCTGTTGCGGCTGGTCGGGCGCGATACGGATGTCTGCCTGCGACGTTCCACGCATCCGGAGTTCGATGCCTGGCGCTGGAACGCCTACTGGGCGCCGCTGGATGCGGTGATCGATTTCAAGCGTGGCGTCTACGAAGCCGCGCTCTCCGAACTCTCGCGTTTCCTTGACGCCACGCCAAACCGCGCGCAGGGCTGAGCGTGCGCCGGTCGCCCCGGATCGCCCGCTGTCGGCGGTCGAGGTCTACTGGCGCTCGCTCGGTTTGCTCAATGCCTTTCGCCTGGCCTCGGTGATCGCGCTGCTGGCCAGCAGCACCTGGCTGATGCCGCTGGCGTTCGCCAGCCAGGCCGCCTGGACTGCATTCCTCTGGTTATCGTCGATCTATACCCTGGCGGGCCTGGCGTTCATCGCTGGCATCCAGGTTCGTCGCCCTTCGTTCGACGTCCAGCTTTCCGTGCATGCCACTACCGACATCCTGTTCCTGGTGTCGCTGGTTCACCTGTTCGGCGGCATGCGCAGCGAACTGGGCATCCTGTTGCTGTGCTATCTCGCCGCCGCCGGCCTGATCGCGCGCGGCCGCATGACGCTGTTCCATGCCGCGCTCGCCAGCGTTGCGCTGTTGATCGAGCACACGTTGCGCGTGATCGAAGGCGTGGCGGAGGTGGACGACTACACCAGCGTGGTGCTGCTGTGCCTTGCCTGCTTCGCGGTGGCGTGGTCGGCGCACCGGCTGGCGCGCTATGCGCGGGAAAGCGAAGCGCTGGCGCAGCAGCGCGGCGAGGATCTGCAAAGCCTGGCCCAGCTCAATGCGCGCATCCTCCAGGATGTCTCGGACGGGGTGATGGTGGTCGATTCGCAAGGGGACATGTGGCAATGCAATGATCAGGCGGCCCGCCTGATCGGCGAGCGGCCGGATTACCCGGTGCCATTGTCGAGCCTGCTGCCCGATCTGGACCGCGTGTTGCGCGAGTGGCGCGAGGACCCATACACCCCGCCGGGGCTGGTGCAGGCGGCCACCACCCGCAAAACGCTGCGGCCACGCTTCGTGCCGGCGTCGTTCACCATGACGGGCGATATCCTGGTCTATCTGGAAGACATGGACCGGCTGCGGCGCGAGTCGCAACAGCTCAAGCTGGCCGCGCTGGGCCGCCTGACCGCCAATCTGGCGCACGAAATACGCAACCCGCTGGGGGCCATCTCGCATGCCGCGCAACTACTGGACGAAGAAGCGGGCGGCGACGCGCTGACGCGGCGATTGACCCGCATCATCGGCGACAATGCCGCACGGCTGGAGCGGATGGTGGCGGACGTGCTGGAGCTGAATCGGCGCGACCGGCTCCAGCGCGTCCATATCCGGCTCGCGGACTGGCTGGAGGTCTTCCTCAACGATGTGCGGCAGGTGGAGGACATCCCTATCGAGGTGCCCTGCGATTGCCCGCCCGAGGCCGAGGTCTATTTCGATGCCGGCCATCTGCACCAGGTATTGTGGAACCTGGTGCGCAACGGCTGGCGCTATTGCAGCAAGGCTCCGGGCAGCCTGACGCTCGCGGTGGATCGCGGCGACGATGGCCGGTGGCGGCTGGACGTGCGCAACGACGGGCCGCCGGTGCCGGTGGATGCGCAGACGCAGTTGTTCGAGCCCTTCTTCACCACCGAATCCAAGGGCACCGGCCTGGGGCTGTATATTGCCCGCGAAATCTGCGCCGCCAACTCGGCCTGGCTGGAATATGTGCCGGTGGAGGAGGGGGCGTGCTTCCGAATCGTGTTCGAGGTCAATGATGGCGAGAAAGGCTAGGAATGCCCGGCGGGTACTGGTGGTCGATGACGAGGTTGATCTCGCCGAACTGCTGGAACTCACCCTGATCAAGATGGGGCTGGATGTCGAGACCGCGTATTGCGTCGCCGACGCCAAGGCCCTGCTCGGGCGTACCCGCTACGACCTGGTGCTGACCGACATGCGCATGCCGGACGGCGAAGGACTGGAACTGGTGGAGTTCGTCCAGGCGCAACGGCTGGATATTCCGGTGGCGGTGATTACCGCGTACGGCAGCATGCAGAACGCGGTCAACGCGCTCAAGGCGGGGGCGTTCGACTACCTGGCCAAGCCGGTGTCGCTGGAACAACTGCGCACCCTGGTCAAATCGGCGCTTAACCTGGAGGAAAGCACCAGTGGCGCGGTGGAGGCCCTGTCCGGCGAGGATCGCCCGCTGCTGGGCAACTCGCCGGCAATCCGCCAGGTGCTGGAGCTGGTGGAAAAACTGGCTCGCAGCCAGGCGCCGGTTTACGTGAGTGGCGAATCCGGTAGCGGCAAGGAGCGCGCGGCGCGGCTGATCCACCTGAGCGGCACGCGGGCCGACAAGCCTTTCGTTGCGGTGAACTGTGGCGCTATCCCCGAGAACCTGATGGAAAGCGAGTTTTTCGGTTACCGCAAAGGCGCGTTCACCGGCGCCGAACAGGATCGCGACGGCTTTTTCCAGGCGGCCACCGGCGGCACGCTGTTTCTCGACGAAGTGGCCGATCTGCCGCTGGCGATGCAGGTCAAGCTGCTGCGCGTGATCCAGGAACGCAAGGTGCGCAAGGTGGGCAGCACGGTCGAGGAACCGGTGGACGTACGGCTGATCTGCGCCACGCACCAGAATCTGGCCAAGTGCGTCGATGCCGGCCGCTTCCGCCAGGATCTCTATTACCGATTGAACGTGATCGAACTGAAGATGCCGCCGCTACGCGAAATGGGCGACGACATTGTCCTGATCGCACGGCATGTACTGGCACGGCTGGCGACGCAGAACGGGCAGGAAGCGCCGTCCTTCGCCGACGACGCGCTTACCGCGCTGCGCCGCTATGCCTTTCCCGGCAATGTGCGCGAGTTGGAAAACATGCTGGAGCGCGCGCTGGCATTGTCCGACGGCAGCCAGATCACCGGCGACGACCTGCAACTGTCGCCGCACGGCTTCGACGAGGAAGCGACCGGGGGCGCGGATTGTCCCTTGCAGGATTACCTGGACCGCGTGGAGCGCGGGGCCATTCAGGATGCGCTGGAAAAGACCGGCGGCAATCGCACCCAGGCGGCCAAGCTGCTGGGCGTGACGTTCCGCTCGCTGCGCTATCGCATGGATCGGCTGGGGCTGGCGGGGAAAGATCGTGACGACTGAGCTGACGCTGGACGCGCGGGGCTACTGCCCGCAGGTGCGACAGGTGGTCAGTCCCAACCACGATGCACGGCTGGATGGCGATGCGGTCAAGGTGGTGGTGGTCCACAACATCAGCCTGCCGCCCGGCGAGTTCGGCGGTGACGACATCGAGCGCCTGTTCACCAATCGCATCGATCCGGCCGCGCGGCCGGGCTACGACGAACTGGCGCGGTTGCGCGTTTCGGCGCATTTCCTGATCCGCCGCGACGGCGAGCTGGTGCAGTTCGTGCCGACCGAAGCGCGGGCGTGGCACGCCGGCGTGTCGCAATGGTGCGGGCGCGCGCGCTGCAACGATTTCTCGGTGGGCATCGAACTGGAAGGCTGCGACTTCGCGCCGTTCGAAGCGGCGCAGTACATCAGCTTGCTGGCGGTGCTGCGGGCATTGGCGCATCGCTACCCGCTGGAAGCCATCGTCGGCCACAGCGAAATCGCGCCGGGCCGCAAGACCGACCCCGGTCCGTTCTTTGACTGGGCACAGGTACATGCTGCATTGCCGCAACTACGCCCAGCCTAATTCCGGTGAGCGGATCGACACGAGGCTATAATCCGCGCACATCACTTCCCGTAAGTTCCGCATGAATCCCACTTCCCATGCAGGCAAGCCCACCGGCCGTGCCGCCATGACCCTGGCCGCGCTGGGCGTTGTCTATGGCGACATCGGTACCAGCCCGCTCTATACCCTCAAGGAGTGCCTCAACGGTCACGTACCGCTGCCCATCGTGCCCGAGAACGTGCTCGGCATGCTCTCCATGGTGTTCTGGGGGCTGATGCTGGTGGTCTCGGTGAAATACGTGGTGCTGATCCTGCGCGCGGACAACCGTGGCGAGGGCGGGGTACTTGCGTTGATGGCACTGGCGCTGCGCGAGGCGGGTACCGGTAGCCGCAAGGCATTGTTCTTTACCGCGCTGGGTATCTTCGGCGCGTCGCTGTTCTACGGCGACAGCATCATCACGCCAGCGATTTCTGTCCTGTCTGCGCTGGAAGGCATCGGCGTGGTATCGCACCGCCTGGACCCGTACATCGTTCCCATCACCATCGTGGTGCTGATCGTGCTGTTCGTATTGCAGGCACGCGGCACGGCCAGCATGGGCAAGCTGTTCGGGCCGGTGATGCTGTTGTGGTTCGTCACGCTGGGCCTGCTCGGGCTGTACCAGGTTGTCCAGTCGCCGGGCGTGCTGGCCGCGATCAACCCGATCTACGCGCTACGCTTCGTGGTGCACCACGCCTGGCAGGCATTCGTGCTGCTGGGGGCGGTGGTGCTGGCGCTGACCGGCGCCGAGGCGTTGTACGCCGACATGGGCCATTTCGGCCGCCCCGCCATTCGCCGCGCCTGGTTTGGTCTGGTGCTGCCGTCGCTGGTGCTCAACTATTTCGGACAGGGCGCCTTGTTGCTGGCCAACCCCAAGGCCATCGCCAATCCCTTCTTCCTGCTGGCGCCGTCGTGGGGCGTGCTGCCGCTGGTGGTACTGGCCACGGTGGCGACGGTGATCGCGTCGCAAGCGGTGATCTCCGGTGCGTACTCCATGACCAGCCAGGCGATCCAGCTTGGCTTCGCGCCGCGCATGGATATCGAGCACACATCCGATACCGAGATCGGCCAGATCTACATGCCCGGCATCACCTGGTTCCTGCTGGTGGCGGTGATCGCACTGGTGCTGCTGTTCCGCTCCTCCGGCAACCTCGCCTCGGCGTATGGCTTCGCCGTGACCTGCACCATGGTCATGACCACGTTGCTGGCGTTCACCGTGCTGGGTCGGCGTTTCGCCGGCATTCCGCGCCTCGGTATCTTTGCCTTGTTGTCGGTGCTGCTGGTGATCGACCTGCTGCTGTTCTCGTCGAACGCGCTGAAGATCCACGACGGTGGCTGGTTCCCGCTGCTGGTCGGGGTGATCGCCTTTACGCTGATGATGACCTGGAAGCGCGGCCGCGCGCTGCTCAACGACCGGCTGCACCAGGGCGAGCTGCCGCTGGAAGGCTTTGTGGAGATGCTGGAATCCAGCCCGCCGCAACGCGTGGAAGGCACCGCCATCTTCATGACCGGCAGCGCGGATCGTGTGCCACACGCTTTGCTGCACAACCTGAAGCACAACAAGGTATTGCACGAGCAGGTGGTGCTGATGACGGTGGAGAATGCCGACATCCCGTACGTCGCCACGCGCGAGCGGGTGGCGGTGCGGCGTTTGGGCGAGACCTTCTACCAGATCATCGCCACCTACGGTTTCAAGGAAGAGCCGAGCGTGCCGGCCATCCTCAAGCTGGTGAAGGAGCTTCAGCCCGAGCTGGACCTGGACCCGATGCAGACCTCGTTCTTCCTCTCGCGCGAAACCATCGTTGCGGCCAAGTACCCCGAAATGTCGCTGTGGCGCCGCAAGATATTCGCCCTGATGAATCGCAACGCCCTGCGCGCCACCAGCTTCTTCAAGATTCCCCCGAACCGCGTGGTGGAAATGGGGATGCAGGTGGAGCTGTAACGGCTGGGAAGGGAGAAGCGGGAAGAGGGAAGGGCGAAACCCGGAAACCCCAAATCTTGAAACACAGAGGGTACAGAGAACACGGAGTTTCACAGAGGAAACCAGAGAAAAAGCGAGAAAAGCGGCAGGTAGCCGCCGTGCAGCCTCTCCTTGCGGTTTTCGTTTTCCTCCCGCCTTTCTCTGTGTTCTGCGTGTTCTCTGTGTTTCAAGATGTGGGGTTCAGCGTTTTTGGTGCAGCCGGCCCGGTAACTGGTGCAACCCGTTCAGCAAGTAATCCACCGCTGCATGGCCGCGCCGGTGCGGGCGTAGCCAGACCGTGCGCATGCGCAGGCGTTTGGCGGTGGCCAGGTTTGCCACGCTGTCTTCCACCATGACGCAGTGACGCGGGTTCAGGCGGTAGCGTGTCAGCAAGCGGCGATAGCCGTGGCTGAATGGTTTGGGGTGAAAGCGTGCCTGATCCACCCCGACCACTACATCGAAGTAGCGTGCCACGCCCAGCGCTTCCAGCATTGCCTCGCCATAGGCGGTGGGTCCGTTGGTGAACAGGATCTTCCGCCCGCGCAGCCGCGCCAGCGTGCGGGCCAGCCGTGGCACGGGATGCAGCGTTTCCAGCAGGTGCGGCAACGGATGGACCGCGCTAAGGAAGTGATGGGGATCGACCTGCGGATGGTGGCGTCGCAGCCCCAGGATGGTGGCGCCATAGCGCTGCCAGTAATGGACGCGCAGGTAATTGGCTTCGTCGTGCGACACCGCCAGCTCCCGCGCGATCCAGGCCGTCATTGCGGCGTCGATCACGGGAAAGGCGTGCCGATGCGCATGGTGCAGGGTGTCGTCGAGATCGAACAGCCAGGTGGGATGGGGCATGGGGTGCAGTATCGGGAACCACGCGGATAATCCGCAAGTGGCGCCAGGCCGGAGTTGGGCAAAGCTCCCTCGAGGCGGCGAGGGCGGGGGAGTGGAATCGATCAGGATGCGCCGTTGCCTGCGCTTCCGCCCCGTTTCGCGCCCGGCTTTGCCGGGCGCTTGTTCCGGCCCATCGGCCGCCAGGGTGTGCAAAATCGGGTAGGCGCGGCGCCGACGATGGTGGTGTCAGCGAATACCGTAAATGTACTGCGAGAGCTGTTCGATAGTGTATTGCTGATCGGCGATCTTGGCGCGAACCAGGTCGCCGATGGAGAGAATGCCTCTCACCTCATCGCCGTTCAGCACCGGCAGGTGGCGGATGCGCTTTTCGGTCATCAGGGCCAGACAGGTGTCGATGTCGGTGTCGGGCGGGATCACCATCAATTGCCGCGTCATGATGTCCGCCACCGGCGTGCCCGCCGATGTCTTGCCTTGCAGCACTACTTTGCGCGCGTAGTCGCGTTCCGAAAAAATCCCCACCAGATGCTTGCCTTCCATCACCAGCACGGCGCCGATGTTTTTTTCCGCCATCAGTTGCAGCGCCTGGTAGACGGTGGCCTGGGGCGAAATCGAAATGATGTCGTGGATCTGCTTATCTGCCAGAAGATGACGCGCAGTATTCATTGAGTGCCTCGCGGGTGGAAAGGGGGCCGGTCACCCCGCCGGCCGGGCGGGGTGCGATGCCGACCCTATCAATCTAGCCAGCAAGGTCGAACATGCAAAGCGGGCACTGGCTTGCATGGCCGTCGGCATGGGTGGATGCGGGGCCGGAACGAAGGGGGCGGTGGATGCATCGCGCCTCCACCGCCCCGTGATCCGGTCCTCGCGTCATGCGCGAGGTTGCTTATTTCGCGCGGATCATCGTTCCCACGCCCTGCTCGGTCAGCACTTCCAGCAGCAGCGCATGCTTCACGCGGCCGTCGATGATGTGCACCGAGTTGACGCCGCTCTTGGCCGCGTCCAGCGCCGAGGCGATCTTGGGCAGCATGCCGCCGGAAATGGTGCCGTCGGCGAACAGCTCGTCGATGCGGCGCGCGGTCAGCTTGGTTAGCAGGTTCATGTCCTTGTCCAGCACGCCGGGGGTGTTGGTCATCAGGATCAGTTTCTCGGCGTGCAGCACTTCAGCCAGCTTGCCGGCCACCAGGTCGGCGTTGATGTTGTAGCTTTCGCCGCTGGCATCGACGCCGATGGGGGCAATCACCGGGATGAAGTCGGCGGCGTCCAGGTGGGCGACGATGGACGGGTCGATCTTCTCGATCTCGCCTACTTGGCCGATATCGACCAGCTCGTCTGGATTGGTGCCCTTGAGGAACATCTTGCGCGCGCGGATGAAGTGGCCGTCCTGGCCGGTCAGCCCGACGGCCTTGCCGCCGTGCTTGTTGATCATCGACACGATTTCCTTGTTGACGTGGCCGCCCAGCACCATCTCGACCACGTCCATGGTCTCGGCGTCGGTCACGCGCATACCCTGGATGAACTCGCCCTTCTTGCCGATACGATCGAGCAGGTCGTTGATCTGCGGGCCGCCGCCATGGACGACCACCGGGTTCATCCCCACCAGCTTGAGCAGCACCACGTCCTGGGCGAAGCCTTCCTTCAGTTCCTCGTCGATCATGGCGTTGCCGCCGTACTTGATCACGATGGTCTTGTCGAAGAAACGTTGGATGTAAGGCAGGGCTTCGGAAAGGATATGGGCCTTTTCCTGCGGGGTGATCTCGATCATGGCGGCTCCAGGGTGGCAACACGGTTGAACGGTGCGGATTGTAACGCCGGTGCGGGTTCGCGGGTGTATCCGTTTGCGGCGACGATATCGATGTTCGCCGATGCCCGCGCTTTCCCCCATGTGCCACGGCGTAGCGGTCAGTCTGACCCGCGCTGTTCTCCCGCCGGACGGCGGCTGACAAGTAATTGACAACGCATTCGCTGGCTCGGAATAATAAATGAACATTCATTTATTAAATGTGACGCCGACTGGTTTGACCCGGCGCCATGCTTTCCGGTCACTCGCATGCCTCATTGCCCGATCGCCAAACGCTGGTCCCGCCGCAAGGCCGCCCGCCCGCAGGAAATCCTGGAAGCCGCGCTCGATGTGTTCGCGGAAAAAGGCTATGCCGCCGCCAAGGTGGAAGACATCGCGCGGCATGCCGGGGTCACGCGCGGTACGCCTTATCTCTATTTCAAGAACAAAGAGGAAATCTTCGCCGCGCTGATCCGCGAGTTGCTGCTGCCCAAGATCGCCTTCGGCCATTCACTGATGGCCGAACCGGGGCTGACGGCCAGCCAGCGGCTGGGCAAGCTGGTGCGTACCTGGTGGGCCGAAGTGGGCGCCACGCGTCTGTCGGCGCTGCCCAAGCTGATGATCGCGGAGGCGCGCAACTTTCCCGACGTGGCGCAGCTTTACCACGATGAGTTCATCGCGCCGGGCCAGGCGTTGATGCAGCGGGTGCTGGAGGAGGGCATCGCCTCCGGCGAGTTTCGCCCCGTGGCGGCCGATCTGGCGGTGCATGTGATCTCCGCGCCCATCGTGATGCTGATGATCTGGCAGCACACCTTTGCGCCCTGTTGCGTCGGCCAGGAAGTCGATCCGCAGCTTTACCTCGAAACCCTGCTCGACCTGCTGCTGCGCGGCCTGTCGTCCACCCCACCATCCGCCTGATAGGTAAACCGCCATGCTTTCCGTCCGCCGCCGAATCTGGGCCGCCTTGCTGTTGTCGTTGCTGCTGGGCGCTTGTGGTAAATCCGCGCCGCCACTGGAGGAAATCCGCCCGGTGCGGGTGATGCGGGTCGGCGCGCCTGTCAGCGCGCCGGGCGCCGAACTGACCGGCACGGTACGTGCCCACGTGGAAACACCGCTGTCGTTCCGTATCGGCGGCAAGCTGGTGGAGCGCCGCGTCGATCTGGGGGCCGTGGTGAAGCAAGGGCAGGCGATCGCGCGCATCGATCCGCAGGATGCCTCGCTCAACGCCACGGCGGCCGATGCCCAGGCGGCCGCCGCCAGGGCGCAACTGGCCCAGGCCACGATGGATTACGAGCGCGCGCTGCGGCTGTACGAACAGAAATTCGTCAGTCAGGCCGAGGTCGACAATCGCCACACCGCGCTGGATGCCGCGCGCGAGTCGGCGCGGCAGGCGGATGCCCAGCGCGCGCTGGCGCGCAATCAGGCCGGCTATACCACGCTGCTGGCTGACGCGAACGGCGTGATCACCCAGGTGGCGGCGGAGCCGGGGCAGGTGCTGGCGGCGGGCCAGCCGGTGGTGACGCTGGCGCACGACGGCGAACGCGAAATCGCCGTGGACGTGCCCGAGCATCTGCGCGCGTCGGTCAAGCTAGGCGATGCCGTCGAGGTGCGATTCTGGGCCTTGCCCGGCAAGACGCTGCCAGGGCGGATCAGCGAGCTTTCCCCCGCCGCCGACGCCGCCGCGCGCACCTATCCGGCGCGGATCGGCTTCAATCATGACGCGGCAGTGCAACTGGGCATGAGTGCCAGCGTCCGTCTCGCCGCGCCGGGTGGCAAGGCTGGCGCGCCAGCCGGCGACGCGGTGCAGATTCCGTTGACCGCCCTGTTCGGCGAAACCGGCAAGCAGCAGGTGTGGTTGCTGGATCTGAAAGCCGGGCGGGTCCACGCCAGGGCGGTCCGGGTGCTCGGCATCACCGACGACGCGGCGCTGGTTAAGGGCGTTGTCGCCGATGATCTGGTCGTCACCGCTGGCGCGCACCTGCTGCGCGAGGGGCAGCGAGTGAAACGCCTGGGCGCGGCCAATGCGGGGGCGGGCCAATGAATGAAATGGAACGCGAGCCCGCGACGCATGCCGGGCATTTCAATGTCTCGGCCTGGGCGCTCAACCATCGCTCGCTGGTGCTGTACCTGATCATCGTACTCTCGCTGGCCGGCGCGCTGGCGTATACCAAGCTCGGGCAGAAGGAAGACCCGGAGTTCACTTTCAAGGCCATGGTGGTACGTGCTTTCTGGCCCGGCGGTTCGGCCACCGAAGTGGAGCAGCAGCTCACCGATCCGCTGGAAAAGGCATTGCAAGGCATTCCCACCGTGGACTACACGCGTAGCTACTCGCGAGCCGGCGAATCGCTGACGCTGGTGATCCTGAAGGAATCGGTGCGCGGCCAGCAGGTGGAAGATAGCTGGTACCAGGTACGCAAACGCGTTTCCGACCTCCAGGCCACCGGCGGTTTGCCGCAGGGCGCGGTCGGGCCGTTCTTCAATGATGAGTTCGGCGAGACCTACGGCAACCTCTACGCCTTCACCGCTGACGGTTTCACCATGCCGGAACTGAAGCGTTACGTGGAATCGGTACGCCAGGAACTGCTGCGCATCCCGGACGTGAACAAGGTGACGCTGGTCGGCGAGCAGGACCAGAAGATCTACGTCGAATACTCCACTGCCAAGCTGGCCAGCCTGGGCCTGTCCCCATTCCAGGTGAACCAGGTATTGGCCGCCACCAACGCGCTGACGCCGGCGGGCGTGATGGAAGGGCGGGAAGAGCGCGTCTTCGTCCGTGTGACCGGCAATTTCGACGCGGCGGCACAGATTCGCGACACGATGATCGAGGCGGGCGGCAAGCGTTTTCGCGTCGGCGATGTGGCGCAGGTCTATCGCGGCACCATCGATCCGCCGGAAATGGCGATGCGCTTCCAGGGGCAGCCCGCCATCGGCCTGGGTGTGTCGATGCGCCATGGCGGCGACGTGTTGCGCATGGGCCAGCAGATCGACGCTACGCTGGCGCGCGTGCGCGCCTCGCTGCCGGTGGGCATCGAGTTCCACGCCGTGTCCGATCAGCCGGCGGTGGTGAAACGTGCGGTCGGTATCTTCATGGATTCGTTGCTGGAAGCGGTGGTGATCGTGCTGGCGGTAAGTTTTCTCTCGCTGGGCTGGCGCACCGGCGTGGTGGTGGCGCTGTCCATCCCGCTGGTGCTGGCGCTGACCTTCCTCGGCATGTTCCTGGCCGGGATCGATCTGCAACGGATTTCGCTGGGTGCGCTGGTGATCGCGCTCGGTCTGCTGGTGGATGACGCCATCATCGCCGTCGAAATGATGGCGCTGAAGCTGGAGCAGGGCTGGGATCGCTTTCGCGCCGCCACCTTTGCCTATACCAGCACCGCGATGCCGATGCTGACTGGCACGCTGATCACCGCCGCCGGGTTCCTGCCAGTGGGCCTGGCCAAATCCAATGCCGGTGAATACACCTTTTCGATCTTTGCCGTGGTCGGCATCGCGCTGATCCTGTCGTGGATCGTGGCCGTGGTGTTCACGCCGTACCTGGGCTATCAACTGTTGCCTGAAAAGCCCAAAGAACACGGGCACGATGTCTACCAGGGGCGCTTCTACCGGCGTTTCCGCGCACTGGTCACCTGGTGCATCACCTGGCGCAAGACCACGGTTGCCGCGACGTTCGGCGTCTTCGTGCTGGCGATGGTCGTGTTTGCACTGGCCGTTCCCAAACAGTTCTTTCCCGCATCCGCGCGGCCGGAACTGATGGTGGATCTGTGGCTGCCCTACGGCGCGTCGTTCCAGGCCACCGAGCGCGAGGCGAAAAAGCTGGAAGCGCTGTTGATGCGCGATCCGGACGTGGTCAACGTCACCAGCTATGTCGGCTTCGGCTCGCCGCGCTACTACCTGCCGCTGGACGAACAGCAGCCCAACCTCAACTTCGCGCAGCTCACGGTGATGACGCGCGACGAAAAGGTGCGCGAGCACGTGTTCGCCCACCTCAATCAATTGTTTGCCGACGATTTCCCGCAGGTGCGCGGCCGGGTGACGCGGCTGGAGAATGGTCCGCCTGTGGGTTATCCATTGCAGTTCCGCATTTCCGGCGATGATCCGGCCGAGTTGCGTCGCGTCGGGCAGCAGGTAGCCACGGCGATGCGGGGCAATCCGCATACGCGCGACGTGCATTTCGACTGGGGCGAACAGGTGAAGGTGCTGCGTATCCATGCACACCAGGACAAACTGCGCGACACCGGGCTGACCACGCAACAACTGGCGCAATACCTGCAACTGGCGATTTCGGGCGTGACCGCCACCCAATATCGCGAAGATAACGAGATGATCGATGTGGTGGCGCGGCTGGTACCGGGCGAGCGCGGCTCGCTCACGGCGATCCGCGATCTGCCGGTGAAGCTGGCGAACGGGAGCAGTGTGTCGCTGTCGCAACTGGGCGATATCCGGCTGGAGTCGGAGGAAAGCCTGATCTGGCGGCGCAACCGCGTGCCGACGCTGTCGGTGCGCGCCGATGTCAACGGGGCGCAGGCGCCGGACGTTACCGTGGCGCTCGGGCCGAAAATCGATGCCATCGCCGCGAAACTTGCGCCGGGTTATCACATCGAAACCGGCGGCACGCTGGAGGCGTCGCGCATCGGCGAAGAATCGATCGCTGCGGTGATGCCGCTGATGCTGCTGGTGGTGATGACCCTGTTGATGATCCAGCTCCAGAGCATGAAACACATGGTGATGGTGCTGTTGACCGCGCCGCTGGGACTGATCGGGGTCACGCTTTCGCTGTTGCTGTTCGATGCGCCATTCGGCTTTGTCGCCCAACTGGGCGTGATCGCGCTATCGGGTATGATCATCCGCAATTCGGTGATCCTGATGGACCAGATCAAGCAGGATATCGCCCACGGGCACGAGCCATGGACCGCCGTGATCGAATCGGCGGTGCGCCGCTTCCGCCCCATCATGCTGACCGCCGCGGCCGCCATCCTGGCCATGATTCCCCTCACGCGGGACACCTTCTGGGGACCGATGGCGGTGGCGATCATGGGTGGGCTGTTCGTGGCCACCGTGCTGACCTTGCTGTTCCTGCCGGCCTTGTACGCGATCTGGCACCGCGTGCGCCCGCCGGAGGCGCCGACTCCCTGAATAAACGAAAACCAAGGGGCTTAACTAGATGAAACGAACCATGATCGCCACCAGCCTGGCCGTGCTCTCCCAGGTTGCGGCGGCGGCCGACCTGCTCGATAGCTGGCGTGCCTCGCAGCAATACGACGCCAACTATCAGGCCGCGCGTTATGCGCTGGATGCGGGGCGCGAGAAGGTCAACCAGGGCCGCGCGCTGTGGTTGCCCAAGATCACGCTCGATGCCGGCGCCAATGCCGCCAGCCAGAAGTACCACCCGGGCCGCGATACGCTGACCGCGCCGGAAACCAGCGCCAATGGCGATCAATACAACGTGGGTGTTTCCGCCGCGCAGCCGATCTACCGCGCCGACGTATTCGTCGGTGCCGACCAACTGAGCAAGCAGACCGATCTGGCCGAAGTGCAGTTTCGCGATGCCGAACAGCAATTGATCCTGCGCGTGGCGCTGGCTTATTTCGAAGTGCTGGCCGCTGAGGAACGGGTGCAATTGTCCGCATCGCAAAAGGAAGCGGTGTCGCAACAATTGGCTCAGGCCAGAAAGTCGTTCGAAGTGGGCGTGGCCACGATTACCGATACCAACGAAGCCCAGGCCCGTTATGACGCGATCACCGCCAGCGAAATCGCCGCGCTCAACGATCTGGAAATCAAGCGCAACGCATTCCAGATGCTGACCGGGCTGGATGCCACGCAATTGGCCAAGATCGCCGAAGGCAAAAAGCCCACGCGCCCGCAGCCGCCCGTCATGGACGAATGGACACAGCGCGCCCAGGTCGAAAACATGTCCGTGCTCGCACAGCAATTGAACGTGGACATCAGCGCGCGGGAAATCGACCGCTATCGCGCCAGCACCGCGCCCACGCTGGATCTGGTCGCCAAATACGGCAGCAGTTGGGATTCGGACGAGTTGTCGCGCTCTGGTGGCAGGGATCGCAGCGATAGTGGGTTGATCGGCCTGCAACTGTCGATCCCCCTCTATACCGGTGGCGATCGCAGCTCGCGCTATCGCGAAGCCATCGCCAATCGGGATAAGGAAGGCTCCAGCCTGGAAGCCGCCAAGCGCAACAGCGTGCAGCAGGCGAAGCAGGCCTTCCTCGGCGTACAAAGCGGTGCCGCGCAGATCGAGGCGCTGGAACAGGCGCAGCGTTCCAGCCTTTCCTCGCTGGAATCGACCAAACTGGGGCGTGAAGTTGGCGTGCGTACCACGGTGGATGTGCTCGATGCCGAGCAAAACTATTATCAGACCCGATATGACCTGGTGGTGGCGCGATATCAATACCTGTACTCGCGTTTACAACTGGCCTATGCGGTAGGGCAGCTCGATGAAGGCGATGTGAATGAAGTGAACCAATGGATGCATTAGCGTTCCATGTGGTTGTGCCACTGCAATCGAAAACCCGGCATGAATGCCGGGTTTTTTAATGCAGGCTTGCAAAGCGTACATAATGAGGTATTAATACAAAATATCACCGCCTTGTATTCGAATGAAACGGGGGGCATAATGCGGCGCATAAGCACCCCCAAAATCCGCACCGACGTATAGATCATCAGGAGAAACAAATGGATTTGTCCGCGCTCACGCTGCCGCAACTGTACCAACTGCAAAAAGACCTGGACCGCGAAATTGTGCGTCGCAAGGAAACCGATAAGCAGGATCTGCTGAACGAACTGCAAAACCTGGCCGCCGCCAAGGGTTTCTCGCTGAATGAAGTGCTGGGCTTCGACAAGAAAGCCGGCAAGAAAGCCGCCGCACCGTCCACTTCCAAGGCGCAATTCCGTAACCCGAATGATGCCAACCAAACCTGGTCCGGCCGTGGCCGCAAGCCGCAATGGGCACTGGACTGGATTGCTGCCGGCAAGTCGATCGACGACCTGCGCATCTAAGTAGTAAGCATCTCCGCAGTCGCAAGGGGTAGCCGCACGGCTACCCCTTCTTTTTTGTACAATCGTTCTATTCGAACGATTCCTCCCGCGGTCCCATGTCCCATCCGCTTACGCAATTTCTCAATCCCCAGCAGGCGGCCGCCGTCGAGCTGCCCGACGAACACGCCTTGATCCTGGCTGGCGCCGGCAGCGGCAAGACACGCGTGCTGACCACGCGCATCGCCTGGTTGCTGTCCACCGGGCGCATCAGCCCGGCGGGCCTGCTGGCGGTCACCTTCACCAACAAGGCCGCCAAGGAGATGCTGGCGCGCATCACGGCAATGATGCCGCTCAATCCACGCGGCCTGTGGGTGGGCACCTTCCATGGCCTGTGCAATCGCATGCTGCGATTGCATCATCGCGATGCCGGGCTGCCACCAACCTTCGCCATCCTGGACAGCCAGGATCAACTGGCCGCGATCAAGCGCGTGCTCAAGACGTTGAACGTGGACGAAGAGCGCTACCCACCACGCACGGTGCAGCAATACATCAACGGACATAAGGAAAACGGCCGGCGCGCGGCGGATGTGGAAAGCTGGGACGATTATTCCCGCCACCTGAAACAGATTTATACGGAATACGAAGCGCAATGCCGTCGCGAAGGCGTGGTGGATTTCGCCGAGCTGCTGCTGGCCAGCTATGAATTGCTGCTGCGCAACGAAGCCCTGCGCACCCATTACCAACAGCGTTTCAAGCATGTGTTGGTCGATGAATTCCAGGATACCAACCGCCTGCAATACGCTTGGCTGAAATTGTTGACCGGTCCCCAATCCGCGCTTTTTGCCGTGGGGGACGATGATCAATCCATTTATGCCTTCCGCGGGGCCAACGTCGGCAATATGCAGGATTTCCAGCATGATTACGCCGTACGTCATGTAATCCGCCTGGAGCAGAATTACCGCTCCCACGGCAATATCCTGGATGCGGCCAACGCCGTCATCGCCAACAACCGCGAACGGCTGGGCAAGCAGCTCTGGACCGAGGAAAGCGGCGGCGAGCCGATCCGGGTATTCGAGGCCAGCAGTGATTACGAGGAAGCTGATTTCCTGGTGGACGAGATCGGCCAGTTGAAGCGTGATGGCATCGAGCCTGGCGACGTGGCGATTCTGTATCGCTCCAATGCGCAATCGCGCCTGATCGAACACGCGCTGGTCCAGGCTGGCCTGCCCTACCGCGTCTATGGCGGCCTGCGTTTCTACGAGCGCCAGGAGGTCAAGCACGCGCTGGCCTATCTGCGGCTGATGGCCAACCAGGACGACGACAACGCGCTGCTGCGCATCATCAACTTTCCCACGCGGGGCATCGGCAATCGCACCATCGAAACCGTGATCGAAACCGCTCGCGTGACCGGCACCAGCTTGTGGCTGGCTGCCTGCTCGGGCGGCGCGGGGCGTAGCGCGGCAGCGGTGGGGCGTTTCGTACAACTGATGGAAAACCTGCGCCAGCAGACGACCGGCCTGCCGTTGCCGGAACTGGTGAGCGTGATGCTCGACCTGTCCGGCCTGCGCGAGCACTACCGCAACGACAAGGAAGGTGAGGAGCGGCTGGCCAACTTGGACGAACTCGTCAATGCCGCCGCCGGCTTTGTCACCGAGGACGAAAACGACCTGATCGCTTTCCTGGCCAACGCCAGCCTGGAAGGCGGCGAGCACGAAGCGCGCCCCGGCGAGACGGCGGTGCAGATGATGACGGTGCACGCCGCCAAGGGGCTGGAGTTCCACAGCGTGTTCCTCACCGGCCTGGAAGAAGGCCTGTTCCCGCACGAGAACAGCCTGGCCGACCCCAAGGGTCTGGAGGAGGAACGCCGGCTGATGTATGTGGCGATCACCCGGGCGCGGCGGCGGTTGTATCTCTCGCTGGCGCAAAGTCGCATGTTGCATGGCCAGACCCGTTACTCGGTCGCCAGTCGTTTTCTCGACGAAATTCCCGCGCCTTTGCTCAAGTTCCTGAACCGGGGCTATGCGCCGCAGACGTTTGCGGCACCCAGTGCGGCCAGGACCGCCGATCCGGGGCATGGCCTGAAGCTGGGCATGAGTGTGCAGCACCCCAAGTTCGGCATCGGCGTGGTCACCGACCACGAAGGCGGTGCCACCGGCAACGTGCAGGTCAACTTTCGCGACCATGGATTGAAGTGGCTGGCCGTGGCCTATGCCAAATTGCAGCCGGTGACGGGCGAAGCCTGAGCGGAAGGCGGCGGGGCGTCGCCGAGGCTTTTTAGGAATTCCGTGATAGACATCTGTTGTGCCGGCTCTAGACTCGATGGGCTGCGCTGGATTTGACGCACTGGCTGGATCAAACGCTGCGAGATCAGCCATTGTTCGACCTTCGCCGCCGTATCGAAGCGCGATTCCGCTTGTGAATCACGCGAATACCAACAATATCGTCCAATAATGCAGATATCCGTTCGACCTCGACCCGGGACACCGCGAATGGCTGAACAGCAACGCTTTCCCTCGCTTTCCGGCGGACGCGCCCTGGTGATCGACCGTGCCAGCGAGATGCGTGCCGCGCTGGGCCGGGGCCTGGCCGCCTGCGGCATCGCCAATGTCGATTACGTCGCGCGCGTCAGCGATGCGCTGGCGCGGCTCAACCAGTCCAGCTACGACATCGTGCTGTGCGAGTACGACCTGGGCCAGGGGTTCGACGGCGTGAACCTGTTCGAGACCAGCCAGCGCCATCAGTTGCTGAAGCCCTCGACCATTTTCATGGTGATCACCGGCGAGCGCCGACTGGCGCAGGTGATGAGCGCCGCCGAACTGGCCCCTGACGACTACCTGCTCAAGCCCTTTTCCGGCGGCGAGCTGATCTCCCGTATCGAACGTGCCTTGCGTCGCAAGGGGCGATTCCGTGTCATCGACGATGCCGTGCGCGTCGGCGACTATCTCGCGGCGGTGTCCGCCTGCGACGAAGTGCTGGCCGCCGAAGCGCCGGATGCGATCGAATTCCGCCGCATGAAAGGCCGATTGCTGGCGCAGGTGGGCGAACACTCCGCTGCGCGCGATCTTTATCGCGAACTGCTGGCCGAGCGTGACGCGCCGTGGGCTTTGCTGGGCCTGGGTCGTGCGCAGTTCTCCCTTCAGCAGTACGACGAGGCGCAGCAGTGCTTCGAGCGCGTCAAGCAGGAAAACGAACTGGTGATCGAGGCCTACGACTGGCTGGCGCGCACCATGGTGGCGCAGGGCGATCCCAAGACCGCGCAGGAGGTCCTGCAAGACGCCGCCAGGCGTTCGCCGCTGGTGGCGCAGCGTCAGCGCGCGCTGGGGGGATTGGCGCATCGCAACGGCGATCTGGCCGCAGCCGAGGCCGGCCTGGCGCAGGCCATCGAGTTGTCGCGCGGCTCGTTCTGGCGTGATCCGGCCACGTATGGCGAGTTGGCCCGCGTGCAGTTGGAGCGGGGCGATATCGGCGCCGCGCGCCGCACCAGCACCCGCCTCAAGCACGACTTCCGTGGTGATGCCGCCGCCGATGTCCTGCTGCAACTGGTGGACGCCGCCGTCACCGAACAGATGGGTGGCGACAGCAAGCTGGAGCGCGACAAGGCGCGCCAGAAGCTCAAGGAGGCTTGCGAGCAACTGGAAACCCTGGACGATGTGCCGGCCGGGGTGCTGCTGGAAGCCGCGCACGCCTGCTATGCCCGGCGCCAGCGTGATCAGGGCGAAGCCTTTGTGCGCAAGGCATTGCGCAGCAGCCATGACGATACCGAGTTGCTGGCGCGCGTCGAGGGGCTTTATCAGGCGCTGGGCGAGCCGGAAACCGGCAGCAGCCTAATTGCCGCCGCGACGCAGGATATTCTGGAACTGAACAACGAAGCCGTCCGCGCGGTACAGGCCGGAGATCTGGCGGGCGCCGCCCAGCGCTTCGTCGGTGCGCTGGAATCGCTGCCAGGCAACGTGCAGGTGCTGCTCAATGCGGTGCATACCATCCTCTCGCTGATCAATCGCGACGGGTGGAATCCGCAGTACATGCTGCTCGCCGAACAGTATCTGGCGCGCGCCAAGCGACTGGACCCGGCCAATGGCAAGACGCGGCAACTGATCGACGCCTATCGGCGCACGCAGCGTCGCTACGGGGTCGATGCGCCCGGAGCCGCCGCCGCACAGGCCGCCGCAGCGGCCGCGGAGCAGGGGGAGGGCACCGACAAGGCCGCCTGAACGACCCGGGGCGGGCGGCCATTCGCCGGCCATCCCAGGTTTTCACGGCGTTGCCGCTGGCGCTGTCTACCATTCCAGCTAACGGATGCGCTTTGGTCGTGGTCGTTGGGGGCAAGCCCCGTGCGTGCCGATCCGCTCAATCAGGAGAACCCATGCAAGCCAAACTGATATTGACGCCCCCCGTCGCCCGCATTGCCATCCAGGGGCATTTCACTTTCGAAGGGCACCGCCAGTTCAAGGAGGCCACGGCTGCCGCGCTGGCCGCACCGCAGATCGAAACCGTCGAGATCGACTTCGCCGAGGTCGGCTACCTGGATTCCGCCGCATTGGGCATGCTGTTGTTGTTGAACGAGCGTGCCGAAGGCCATCGCATCGTGTTGCGCCATGCCACCGGCACGGTGCGCTCGGTGCTGGATATCGCCAACTTCGGCAAGATCTTCGAGATCGACTGAGCTTCATGCCATCGGTGCGCGGGCACAAAAAAGGCCGCTTCAAGCGGCCTTATTGCAATGGGGTTCTCATACGTCGCTGTCCATCCCCAGTTCCTGAATCTTGCGCGTGAGCGTGTTACGGCCCCAGCCGAGCAACTCTGCCGCCTCGATGCGCTTGCCGCCGGTATGCGCCAGCGCCCGCTCGATCACCGCGCGTTCGAACGCAGGCATGATCTCGTCCAGCACGCGCGATTCGCCGCGCGCCAGCCGCCCACCGATATCCTCGGCCAGCGCCAGCTTCCAGTCGCCGTTCGCCAGGAAGGCGCCATTCACGCCGTTCGCCTGCTCGCTGATCTCCGGTGGCAGGTCGTCGGCTTCGACAATGGCGCCCGGTGCCATCACCGTGATCCAGTGACACAGGTTTTCCAGTTGCCGCACGTTACCGGGGAAGGGAAAGGCGGTCAGGCGTGCCATTGCCTCTTCGGACAGGCGCTTTGATTCCACCCCCAGCTCTGCCGCCGACTTGCCGAGGAAGTGCCGCGCCAGCAGCGGGATATCCTGGCGACGCTCGCGCAATGCCGGCAGCCGCAGGCGGATCACGTTCAAGCGATGGAACAGGTCTTCGCGAAAGCCACCGGCCTTCACGCGCTCTTCCAGGTTCTGGTGCGTGGCGGCGATGACACGCACATTGGCCTTGATCGGCGCATGGCCGCCGACGCGATAGTAAAAGCCATCGGACAGCACGCGCAGCAAACGGGTCTGTAGATCGGCGGGCATGTCGCCGATTTCGTCGAGGAACAGCGTGCCGCCCTCGGCCTGCTCGAAGCGCCCCTGGCGCCGCGCATCCGCGCCGGTGAACGAGCCGCGCTCGTGGCCGAACAGCTCCGATTCCAGCAGCTCCTTGGGAATGGCGGCGGTGTTGATCGCGACGAAAGGCTTGGCGGAGCGCGGGCTGTGGCGGTGCAGCGCACGGGCGACCAGCTCCTTGCCCGAGCCGGATTCGCCCGTGATCAGTACCGTGGCGGCCGATTGGCTGAGCCGGCCGATGGCGCGAAAGACATCCTGCATCGCCGGTGCCTGGCCCAGGATATCGGGCGTGGAGACCGGCGCGTCCTCATGACCGCTCTGGCGCGCGCCTTCGGCCAGCGCCCGCTGGATCAGCGCCACGGCGGCATCCACGTCGAACGGCTTGGGCAGGTATTCGAACGCTCCGCCCTGGAAGGCGGAGACGGCGCTTTCCAGGTCCGAATGCGCGGTCATGATGATCACCGGCAGACCGGGGTGGTCGCGCTTCACGATATCCAGGAAGGTCAGGCCGGATTCGCCGGGCATGCGGATATCGCAGACCACGGCCTGCGGCACTTCGCGCGCCATGCGCGCCATCGCCTCGGTGGCCGAAGCAAAGGTCAGGTGGGCGATGCCTTCGCGCAGCAGCGCTTTTTCGAACACCCAGCGGATGGAACGGTCGTCGTCGATGACCCAGACGGTACTCATGCTTGGTCCTTTGTGTGCGAAGGGGCTGGCCAGCCGTTGAGCGGCAGGTGCAGGGTGAAGCAGGTGTGGCCCGGCCGGCTTTCGAAATCGACCGTGCCGTGGTGCTGCGTGACAAAGGTATGCGCCAGATGCAGCCCGATGCCGGTGCCACCGGGGCGGCCGGAAACCAGCGGATAGAACAGCGTGTCGCGCAGCGTTTCGGGAATGCCCGGCCCGTTGTCGATGATCTGCACCATGATGGCGAGCGGAAAACGCTTGCGATTGAGCGTCACCTGTCGCGCGATGCGTGTGCGCAGCAGGATCTCGCCCACACCCGCCATCGCCTGGACCGCGTTCCTTACGATATTGAGCACGGCCTGGATCAGTTGTTCACGGTCGCCGATCAACGCGGGCACGCTGGTGTCGTAGTCGCGCTTCACTGCCAGCCCGTTGGGTGTTTCCGCCAGCATCAGGCTGCGTACGCGCTCCAACACTTCGTGCACATTGATTTCGGAGAGCTGAGGCAGGCGGTGCGGTGTCAGCAAGCGGTCGAGCAGGCTTTGCAGGCGTTGCGACTCCTCGATGATGACCTGGGTGTATTCGCGCATCTGCGGGTCGTGCAACTCGTGCGCCAGCAATTGCGCCGCGCCGCGTATCCCGCCCAGGGGGTTCTTGATCTCGTGCGCCAGGTTGCGGATCAGCTCCCGGTTGGCCTGCTGCTGTGCCTGGAGCCGCTCCTCGTTGGCGATGCGGCGTTGCTGGTCGATCTGCCGTACTTCCACCAGCGCGGCTGCGCCTTCGGTTTCGATGGGGCCGGCGGTGATCGAGACGTAGACCTCGCCATGCAGGGTGTACAGCGGGATTTCGTGCTCGGTGATCGAGATATTGTCGCGGCAGGCATTGCGCACGGCCTGGGCGATCGGGCTTTCCGGGCCGAGGCAGGCTTCCATCGGCAACCCCGTCTGGTCTTCGCGCACCCCCAGCAGGTCGGCTGCGGCGGGGTTGTGGTAAACCAGCGCCCCATCCTCGGCGAAGGCCAGGATGGCTGCGTCCAGAAAGTCGAGGCCGCTGAAGACGGTGTAGGGCATGGCAGGGACCACGATGTTGCGCTCCAGCCTGACTAGCAATTAGCGGGCCAGCGTCGGATGCACGGAAAACCTCGCGCTGCGTACCGCTATGTGACAGGTATGCACCATTGTAGTGCGTTCACTGGTTGAAGTTGGTGCGATAGCTGGACGGCCATCGCCACCGGCATGCTCGCCACGGGCATGCCAAGTGCTGCCGCTCGGGGCGGGCGGGGCGGAGGTGACTGGCGGGAGTTACTGGAGGCGGCCGAGTTCGGACGTCAATGCGGTGACGTTCTTCTCATGCACCACGGCGGCTTCGCGCAGGCGTGACAGACGCTGCACGTACTTCTGCGGGTTCTGCTTTTCCTCGGCGCTGCGCGTGCCTTCGGCATCGGCCAGCGCCTGGCGTGCTTCGTCCAGCGCGCGCTGTTCGGCGGCGAGTTCTTCCTGCAGGATCAGGCGGCGGTTGGTATCGCGCGCTTTCTGGGTGGCCGAATCCACCTTGGGGAAGTTGCCCGGCGACGGTGCGCTGACGCGCGGGCTGACGGTGCCGCCGCCTGCCTTGGCGCGGGGCTTGGGGGCGGGAATGACCGAGATCGAATCGACGTAGATGCGTTGCGCACCCTTGATCGGAATATTGGAAAACGTAACCCGGCCTTCCTCATCCACATATTTGTAGATATCGGCGTGGGCGAGCGGTGCCGCGACGCAGACTGCGAGCGACAATCCGAGCAGGGTGGAACACGTTTTCATGGCGGCTACCTTACCACAGCGATCCCCGGATCGCCCGTTATGAAGCGGCAACCCGTCGCGATGGATGATTCAGATCCAGCCCCTGGCACGCCGGGGGCTCTGCTGCGTTACTGCTATTCTTCCTGCCCCTGCTGCGGGGAGGTGCTTCCGCTGGGCCTGGCGTGGGAGTCCGTTTCGGCATTTCGACGATCGCTATGCCCCAGCGGCCGATCCGGCGCAATCAGGTCGCGGATTTTCTGCTTCAGCTCCGCGGCCTGTGGAAAACCTTCATCCCGCTTGCGATCCCATACCAACACGCCGTCGCAATGGATTTCGAAGATGCCGCCCCGCCCCGGAGCCAGCGCCACTTCGCCCACTTCGTCGGCAAAGGTGGAGAGCAGTTCCTGCGCCAGCCATGCGGCGCGCAGCAACCAGTGGCACTGCGTGCAGTAATGGATCACGATGCGCGGTTTGTCCGTCGCCATCAGAACACCAGGCCCAGTTGCGCGAGCTGCGCGGCGGTTTGCGCGGCGTCGCGATGATGGATGCCGTGCCAGCCCAGCGCGGTGGCGGCGTCCGCATTCTTCTGGCTGTCGTCGATGAATGCCAGTTCACCGGCTTGCAGGTCGGGCAGATCGGCAGCAATGCGCGCGAACAGCAAATGGTAGATCGCCGGGTCCGGCTTGATCAGCCGTTCGCGACCGGAGACCACGATATGCCGGAAACGATGCAGCAGCGGATAGTGCGCCCAGGCGTAGGGGAAGGTTTCGGCCGACCAGTTGGTCAACCCGTAGAGTGGCACACCGGCTGCTTCCAGCCGTTCCATCAACGCCACACCCGGGGCTAGCGTACCGGCCAGCATTTCCGGCCAGCGCTCGTAGAACGCGTGTATCAGCGCTTCGTGCTCCGGGTGGCGCGCCAGCAGCTCGGCATTGGCGTCGGCGATGGAGCGCCCCGCATCCTGTTGCAGATTCCAGTCGGGGGTGCAGATGTCGCACAGGAACCGGGCGCGTTCGCCTGCCTCGGGGATCAGCTTGCGGTAGAGGTGCTCGGGGTTCCAGTCGAAGAGGACCCCGCCGAAATCGAAGACGACGGCGCGGATGGTCATGATGCGTGCGGAAAAGGCGGATAGCGGGATTGTACCCTGTCAGCCACTGGCAAACCGCCGCGCTGCGCCGACACGCCCTAGCTGTCGCCACCCGGCATTACGGAGGGCGCCACCATCACACGGTTGCGCCCGGCGCGCTTGGCGGAGTACAGCGCGTCGTCGGCCCGCTTGATCAGATCGTCCAGCGTGGCATCGTTGGGGCGCAGCGTGGTCACGCCGACGCTGATCGTTACCTGCACCCGGCGTTCGTTGTGATCCACCCAGGTGGCCGCGGCGGCGTAGCGCAGTTTTTCGGCAACCTGCGCGGCCTCGATATCGCCTGTGTTCGGTAGCAGCACGACGAATTCCTCGCCGCCCCAGCGACCGAAATGATCGGTGGCGCGCAGCGCGCCTTCGCAGGCGCGGCATACCGCGCGCAGTACCAGATCGCCGATGAGGTGGCCGTAGGTATCGTTGACCGATTTGAAGTGGTCGAGGTCGAGCATCAGCACGCTCAGGGGCTCGTCGGTGCGGCGCGACAGCATCATGGCTTCGGCGCTGTGACGTTGCCACTCGCGCCGGTTGGCCACGCCGGTCAGCTCGTCGGTGGTGGCCATTTCCGCCAGCCGCGCGTTGGCCTTGCGCAGCTCACGGGTCCGCAGTGCCACGTCGTGTTTCAGCTCGCGCTGGTATTCGAGCAACTGTTCCTGGCCGAACGCCATGTATTGCAGGGTAAGCGTGACGGAAAACAGGAACAGGTGAAGGTCGAGGAAGTTGGCGTGCTGCGTCGCGTGATCGTAGGGCCCGCCACCGCTGGCGGTGACCACGGTCAGCGACACCGAGATCAGCAGTAGCGACAGGGTGACGCCGGGCAGGCGGTAGTAAATGGTGGTGCCCAGCAGTACGGGCAACAGCAGCACCAGGGCCGAGCCATTCATGACCAGAAGGACGATCACCACCACCAGCGCCAGTTGCGGCGGCCACCACCAGTGCTCGACACGGCGGCGTATCGACCAGCGCCTGCGGTCACGCCAGATCACCAGGCACGGTGCGATCAGCAGCATGCCGAGGATGTTGCCGGTGACGTATTCCAGGGTCGTCAGCGCCGTTTCGTCCATGGCGGGCAGCGGTATACCACTGGTCGTCAGGGTCAGCAGGGCGGGCAGGATGCCCATCAGGGCCGGCAGCGCGCAGACGCGCCCCCAGAAGAAGATCAGTTCACGCGGGCGTTGCAGCAAGGGGCGATGCCCCTGTAGCTCGCGCTGGCGCCACTGCGATGCGGCCAGCCAGGCCTGGCCGGTGTCCAGGATGGCCAGCATCGGCAACAGCCAGGCCTGGTTCCCATCGGGTGCGATGCGGTAGTGCGCCCAGCCGACCAGCAGGTTGCCGATGAAGCACAGCAGCACGCCAAGGCGACCCATCAACAGCAGCGTGGCGAGACCGATGCCGGCGGGCAACCAGAATACCGGCGGCATGCCCGGCGCGAGCCGGCCTGGCCAGGCGCTGAGCGCGGCGGTCAGGGCGAAGGCCAGCAGCAACGCAACGGTCAGGCGTGCGGGCGAGGGGTGGGCGACTGCGGTCGTCATCGATGTGCGCGGGAAGGGTTGGCTCCAAGTGTAGTGAATCGATTCCGGCGCGATGGGGGCGATTCGATGGGACGGTAAAAAAAGCCACTGATTCCTGCGTTTGAGCAAACCGGGCAGGGCGGGGATAAGCGCAATCGTCGATCCAGGAGCCAAGCGTGGTTCGTTCTCGCCCGGTGGGGCCCGGTTCGTCGCATCGGGACATTGGACAAACAAAAACCCCGCGAGCGGACTCGCGGGGTTTTTGATCGGCGAACCCTGGCCTGTGCCGGCTGGGGCTGTCGCTACTGCCCGATTACAGGCTGTAGTACATGTCGAATTCGACCGGGTGCGTGGTCATGCGGATGCGATTGACTTCGTTCATCTTCAGTTCGAGATAAGCGTCGATCCATTCGTTGGTGAACACACCGCCACGGGTCAGGAACTCGCGGTCCGCATCCAGGGAATCCAGCGCTTCTTCCAGCGACGCGCAGACGGTCGGGATCAGCTTGTCTTCTTCCGGCGGCAGGTCGTACAGGTTCTTGTCGGCCGGATCGCCCGGGTGGATCTTGTTCTGCACGCCATCCAGACCGGCCATCAGCAGTGCGGAGAAGGCCAGGTACGGGTTGGCCAACGGATCCGGGAAGCGCGCTTCGATGCGGCGGCCCTTGTCGGAGGCCACATGCGGGATGCGGATCGAGGCGGAACGGTTACGGGCGGAGTAGGCCAGCTTCACCGGGGCTTCGTAGTGCGGCACGAGGCGCTTGTACGAGTTGGTGCCCGGGTTGGTGATGGCGTTCAGCGCCTTGGCGTGCTTGATGATGCCGCCGATGTAGTAGATGGCGAATTCGGACAGGCCGGCATAGCCGTTGCCCGCGAACAGGTTCTTGCCATCCTTCCACACGGACTGGTGCACGTGCATGCCGGAACCGTTGTCGCCGACGATGGGCTTGGGCATGAAGGTGGCGGTCTTGCCGTACTGGTGCGCCACGTTGTGCACCACGTACTTCAGGATCTGGGTCCAGTCGGCGCGCTGGGTCAGCGTGCTGAACTTGGTGCCGATTTCGTTCTGGCCGGCGTTCGCCACTTCGTGGTGGAACACTTCGACCGGCACGCCCAGCTCTTCCAGTACCAGCACCATGGTGGCGCGGATGTCCTGGTGGCTGTCGACCGGGGGAACCGGGAAGTAGCCGCCCTTGACGCGCGGACGGTGGCCCATGTTGCCGCCTTCGGTATCGCTCGAGGTGGCCCAGGCGCCTTCATCCGAATCGATCTTCAGGAAGCAGCCGGACATGTCCACGTTCCAGCGCACGCCGTCGAAGATGAAGAATTCGGGTTCCGGACCGAAGTAGGCGGTATCGCCCAGGCCGGATGCCTTCAGATAGGCTTCGGCGCGCTTGGCGATGGAACGCGGATCGCGGTCATAGCCCTTGCCGGTATCCGGCTCGATCACGTCGCAGGTCAGGAAGACGGTGGGTTCGTCGAAGAACGGGTCGATGTTGGCGGTGGAGGGGTCCGGCATCAGCAGCATGTCGGACGCCTGAATACCCTTCCAGCCGGTGATCGAGGAGCCATCGAAGGCGTGGCCGTTGGTGAACCATTCCTCGTCCACCACGTGAGACGGCACGGTCACGTGCTGTTCCTTGCCAATGGTGTCGGTGAAACGCAGGTCCACGAACTTGATGTCGTTTTCCTGAATCAACTTGAGAACGTCGGCTGCCGACATCTTGAAACTCCTTGCTGAAAAGGATTGATGATTTTATCTGACCCGGAACGCCGGGCCGGCGCGGGATGGACCAATGGTAAGCAGAATTCGTGCCAGCCGCTGAATGCGGGACGCACCATTGTGCCACAAACGATTGTTGCTCCCGCGGCGTTTTGGATGTGCGCGCAAAGGGTGCAACCCCAGGGCTATTTGCACCATATTGGTGCGTTGAGATGAAGGGCGGGGCACGCGTTAGAATGACTGGTCGAAATCGCGTCGCTTTCAAGGAGCCCAATCAATGAGTGAAGCCACACTTATCCTGCAACGCGCACGCGAACGGGCGGCGGACCTGGGCTTGCCCTATTCCGGCGCGGTCACCCCCACCGAAGCGCATACGCTGGCGCAAACCCTGGCGGGGGTCTGCATCGTCGACGTGCGCACCGCCGCCGAATGGCAGTTTGTCGGCGTGGTGCCCGGTGCGGAACTGATCGAGTGGAAGCGTTTTCCCGAGATGTCGCTCAACCCCGATTTCCTCACGCAGTTGAAGCACAAGGTCGATCCGCAGGACGTAGTACTGTTTCTCTGCCGTTCCGGCGCGCGCAGTCACGATGCGGCGGTGCTGGCGGCCTGCCACGGCTACAGCGAGTCCTACAACATTCTCGAAGGGTTCGAGGGCGACAAGGACCCGGCCCAGCATCGCAACAGCGTCAACGGCTGGCGCGCAGCCGGCCTGCCCTGGGTCCAGGGCTGAGCCACGTTTCCATCCACCTGTTCAACGACTTCGATTCCATTCATGCGCTATTTCGTCATCGGCAACCCCATTGCCCACAGCAAATCCCCGCAGATCCACGCCGCGTTCGCGGCGCAGTTCGGGTTGGATGATTTCAGCTATGAGCGGCTGCTGGCGCCGCTGGATGCCTTTGCGCAGACGGTGCGCACCCTGATGGCCGAGGGCGGTGGAGGATGCAACGTCACGGTGCCGTTCAAGGAAGAAGCGTTCCGGCTGGCCGATACGCTGACGCCGCGGGCGGCGGCGGCGGGCGCGGTGAATACCTTGCAGGTACGCACCGACGGTTCGCTGCTGGGCGACAACACCGATGGTGCCGGGCTGGTGGCCGATCTGCTGCGTCATGGTCCGCTGGCGGGGCAGCGCGTGCTGCTGCTGGGTGCGGGCGGCGCGGCGCGGGGCGTGCTGTTGCCGCTGTCCGAGGTGCTGCCGGCGGAAATCGTGCTGGCCAACCGCAGCGTGGACAAGGCGCATGCGCTGGTGGCGGAGTTCGCCCCACGCCTGGCGGTACCGCTGTCGGCGTGCGCCTTTGCGGCGGTCGAAGGCGCCTTCGACGTAGTGATCAATGCCACCTCGGCCAGCCTGGGCGGCGCGGCCATTCCGCTGCCCGACGGCGTGTTCGCGCCCAGCGCACTGGCCTACGACATGATGTACGGCAAGGAAGAAACCGCGTTCCTGGCCCATGCCCGGGCAGCGGGGGTGGCACGGCGCATCGATGGCCTGGGCATGCTGGTCGGGCAGGCCGCCGAGGCATTTGCGCTGTGGACGGGCCGTCAGCCGGACGTGGCGCCGGTGCTGGCGATGATGCGTGGCGCGCTGTAACGCACCGTCACGCCCCGCTGCTTACGCCCATTGCATAACCGTCGCATAATCGCCGCGATTTCAAGACGATGGCGATAACGTGAGCAAGAGCACCAAGACGTTTGGCTGGTGGGTGAAACGCGGGCTGTTGACCCTGCTGGGCCTGTTCGTGCTGTGGAATCTGTGGATCTTCGGCCACGTGCTGGCCTGGCGCTGGTTCAACCCGTCCGAAACGGCCTTCATGGACCAGCAACTCGAACGGCTGCGCGAGGACAACCCCGAAGCTGAATTACGCCATCGCTGGGTGCCGTACGACCGGATTTCCAACAACCTCAAGCGTGCGCTGGTTGCCAGCGAGGATGCCAAGTTTCTGGAGCACGACGGCTTCGACTGGGAGGGTATCCAGACCGCCTGGGAAAAGAACCTGAAGAAAGGCCGCATCGTCGCCGGTGGCTCGACCATCAGCCAGCAACTGGCGAAGAACCTGTTCCTGTCCGGGCGTCGTACGCCGTGGCGCAAGATCGAGGAAGCACTGATCACCGTGATGCTGGAAGCCGTGCTGGACAAGCGGCGTATCTTCGAGATCTACCTCAACTCCATCGAGTGGGGTGATGGCGTGTTCGGTGCCGAAGCGGCATCGCGCCATTACTACGGCAAGAGCGCGGTCCGTCTATCCAGCTATGAAGCCGCCCGTCTGGCGGCCATGGTGACCAACCCGCGCTACTACGACGCCCACCGGGGCGATCGCCGGCTGGCACATAAGACGAGCATCATCCAGCGTCGCTTGGGCTACGCGGACATCCCCTGAGGCCACCCTCTCGCTGTCAGTATGCGGTTTTCGTCACAATTACCCCGGGTTGACTGATTCAAACAAACGTTGGCACTGCCTTCGGGAGTACGATTGCCAAAAATTAGGCACTGGCAGGGTTTTGGGATGAGCCGTACATGGTGGCGCCGCGACAACCTGGTCGCGCTGGCCGTGGTTCTTGCTTACTTGTTGCTGGCGTGGGCAACGCCTTGGTCGGGCTGGCTGGAAGCCCGCACCTACGATGCCGGCGTACGTCTGACCGAGCGTTCGCCCGATCCTCGTATCGCGGTGATTGCCATCGACCAGCAGAGCCTGGACAACATCGGCCGCTGGCCATGGTCGCGTGAGGTTCACGCGCGTTTGATCGACAAGCTGGCGGCGGGCGGCGCGAAGGTGATCGCCTCCACCGTCTTCTTCACCGAACCGCAGCAGGATCGCGGTTTGCCCTATCTCAAGCAGTTCGAGCAACGTTACCGGCAAAACCCCGAAGCCTATCCACTGGGATTCGGCGAACAGGTGAAGCACGCGCTGGGCGCGCTGGACGTGGACAGCCAGCTCGCGCGCAGCATGCACAACGCTGGCAATCTGGTACTGCCGATGCAGTTCAGCCTGGGCGAAGGGCAGGGCGAGCCGGATAAGCCGTTGCCCGATTTTGTCGCGCGTACCGAGCTGGAGCCGGGTGGCGATCCGGCGCATGGCTGGCCGCTGCCGGTGAACGCCGCCACGCCGCCCATTCCGCAGATCGGCGCCGCCGCTGCGCTGGCGGCCGGTGAGCTGCTGGTGCCGGACGACGATGGCGTGGTGCGCCGGGTACCGCTGGCGGTGCGCTACTTCGACGCTATCTATCCGACCTGGCCCTTGGCAGTGGCGGCGCGCACGCTCAATATCGGCACCGACCGCATCGCGCTCGACCTGGGGCGCTCGATCACGCTGGGCAATGTGCGGTTGCCGATCGATGCCGATGCTACCTTCCTGCCGTACTTCTATAGCCGCGATGGCGATGCTGCCTTCCCGGTGGATTCGTTCTACGACGTCTACGCCGGCAAGATTTCCGCCGAGAAATACCGGGGCAAGACCGTGCTGATCGGCGCCACCGCGCTGGGCGTGGGGGCGCTGTACGTGACCCCGGCAT
Source organism: Chitiniphilus eburneus (assembly GCF_005048205.1). Lineage (GTDB taxonomy): Bacteria > Pseudomonadota > Gammaproteobacteria > Burkholderiales > Chitinibacteraceae > Chitiniphilus > Chitiniphilus eburneus. The sequence continues at coordinate 2,844 of NZ_SUMF01000016.1, read as the reverse complement.
CGGCCGGCACGCCGTCGGTGCTGGTCGCCGCCAACGGGTTGTCGGCGCTGCTGCAACAGGACTACTACACCAGCCCTCCGTGGGCGGGGTGGCTCAAGTGGGGCGCGCTGGCGCTGGTGGTGCTGTACCTGATCGCCGCGCTGCCGCGCCTGGGCGCCGGGCCCGGCGCGGCCATCACCGTGGGCGCGCTGGCCGTGCTGCTGCTGGCGCAGTTCGCGTTGATGATCCAGGGCATGTTGTGGGTGCCGCTGGTGTTGCCTGCCGCCCTGCTGCTGGTGGGGCACGCGGTGCTGACCACCAAACGCTACCTGCTGACCGAAGAGCAGGGGCAGAAGAGCGCGGCGGAGTCGGCCGAATCCAACCGCATGCTGGGTCTGGCGTTCCAGGGGCAGGGGCAACTGGACATGGCGTTCGACAAGTTCCGCCGCGTGCCGCTGTCCGACGATCTGATGGAGCCGCTCTACAACCTGGCGCTCGATTTCGAGCGCAAGCGCCAGTTCAACAAGGCCGAGAATGTCTACCGCCACATGGCGCGCCACAACCGCAACTATCGCGATCTGAAGGACAAGCTGAAGCGGGCGAAGCAGATGGCCGAGACGGTGATGCTGGGCCGTGGCGACAAGGGCGGTACGCTGCTGCTGGCCGGGGGCGATGTGGAAAAGCCCATGCTCGGTCGCTACCGCGTGGAAAAGGAATTGGGCAAGGGCGCGATGGGTGTGGTCTACCAGGGGCGCGATCCCAAGATCGGCCGCGTGGTGGCGATCAAGACCATGGCGCTGAGCCAGGAGTTCGAATCGGACATGCTGGAAGAGGCGCGTCAGCGCTTCTTCCGCGAGGCGGAGACGGCGGGGCGGCTGAACCATCCCAGCATCGTCACCATCTACGATGCCGGCGAAGAACACGATCTGGCGTTCATCGCCATGGAGTTCCTCAAGGGCGCCGACCTGACGTCCTGCACCCAGCCCGGCCAGTTGCTGCCGCTGCCCGAGGCGGTGGGCATCGTGCGCCGGGTGGCCGAGGCACTGGACTACGCACACAAGGCGGCGGTGGTCCATCGCGACATCAAGCCGGCCAACGTGATGTACGAGCGCGAAAGCGGTCAGGTCAAGGTGACCGACTTCGGCATCGCGCGCATCACCGACGCCAGCCGCACCCGTACCGGCATGGTGCTGGGCACGCCGTCCTACATGTCGCCGGAGCAGCTTTCCGGCAAGAAGATCGACGGTCGCTCCGATCTGTTCTCGCTGGGTGTGATGCTGTATCAGCTCTGCACCGGCCATCTGCCGTTCAATGGCGAATCGATGGCGGAACTGATGTACCGCATCGCCAACGACGCACCCACCGATCCACGCATGCTCAACCCGCGCATACCCGGTATGCTGGCCGCAATTGTCATGAAGGCTTTGCAAAAAGATATCGAAGCCCGATTCCAGAGCGGCGCCCATTTCGCCGCGGCATGCGCGAAGCTGGAAGCCGGGTTGAAGGAGAGGGCTGCGCATGGTTGACCTGAGCCGGTCGCTGAGGATGGAAGGGGTGAGCGATCCCGGATTGATCCGCGACCATAACGAAGACGCGCTGGGCTACGACCCGGCCCTGGGCTACGCCGTGCTGGCCGACGGCATGGGCGGCTACAACGCGGGCGAAGTGGCCAGCGGCATCGCCATCGAGATGATGGCGCATACCGTGCGCGAAGGGCTGGCGACCCGCGCCGCCGCCGCGCTGGACCGTCGTGGCGTGCCGCACGCGCGCACGGTGCTGGAGGAAGCGGTATTCCAGGCCAACAGCGCCATCCACGGCACCGCGCAGGCGCAGCCGCAATGCGCCGGCATGGGCACCACGCTGGTCGCCACGCTGTTCTTCGACAACCGGGTGATGGTGGCACACGTGGGCGATTCGCGGTGCTATCGCTTGCGCGATGATGTGTTGGTCCAGCTCACCCGCGACCACTCCTTCCTTCAGGAACAGATCGACAGTGGCCTGATCACGCCACAGGAGGCGCGGCTGTCGCACCACAAGAATCTGGTGACCCGCGCGGTGGGGATCGACCTTTCGGTCGAGGCGGAACTGCATGGTTACGCGGTGCAGCCGGGCGACCTCTACCTGTTGTGCTCGGATGGCCTGAACGACATGCTGGAAGACGAGGAGATCGCCGAGGTGCTGAGCGATCTGGGCGGTCATCCGTCGCTGGCGGTGGCACGCCTGGTGGAGTGTGCGAATGCGGCCGGTGGCCGCGATAACGTGTCCGTGCTGCTGATCGAGGTCAAGCGGCCGTTCCCGGCGCGCGGGACGCTGTGGCAGAAGGTGTCGTCGCTGTTGGGCGGCGGCAAAAGCAGAATATAAAAAATGGGCCGCCAAGGCCGGGGGAGATGATGGCAAGAGTGCTGCTTTGCCTGGATGGCAACGTAATCAAGGAGGTGCGGCTGGTCCGCGACCGGACCACGGTCGGCCGCCGCCCCAGCAACGATATCCAGATCGAGAACCTGGCGGTGTCCGGAGAGCACGCCATGTTCAACCGTGTGGGGCGCGATGTCTTCATCGAAGACCTGGGCAGCACCAACGGTACGCTGGTCAACGGTAAGCCGGTGCAGCGGCAGTTGCTGGACGATGGCGACGAAGTGGTGGTGGGCAAGTACCAGCTCAAGTTCTGGCGGGATGCCGACAGCAACGACGACTTCGAGAAGACCATGATGCTGCAGGCGCCCACGCGGCCGATACCGCCACCCGCGCCGCGCACGGCGGCCGTGGTCAGCACCCGCCCCACGCCGGTCCCCGACGTCTACGTACTCGAGCTGTCCAGCTTCCAGCTCGAAACCACCTCCACGCTGGCGCCCGACGCGGCCACCG
>NZ_SUMF01000015.1 GCF_005048205.1 Chitiniphilus eburneus | reverse complement strand
TTGCAGTTGCAGTTGCAGTTGCAGTTGCAGTTGCAGTTGCAGTTGCAGTTGCAGTTGCAGTTGCAGTTGCAGTTGCAAATAACAATGCAACGGCCCCCTAATGAAAATCCCGACTGGAACTTGGCAGTTCCCCCAACCGACCCGTCAGATCCACCAACCGCTGCGCCAGCAGGTGCACCACCCGCCCCTCCCGCTGCACCACCCCATATACCGCCAGCAACCGCGCCGTCAGCAGCTCGCGCCGTTGCAGGTCGGCCAGGTCGCGCCAAATGATCACGTTCACATTGCCGGTTTCGTCCTCCAGCGTAACGAATGTAACGCCGCTGGCCGTGCCGGGACGTTGCCGGCCGACCACGATGCCGCAAGCGCGGCCGAGCTGGCCATCGCGGCGATTACGCAGGTCCACGGCGGTATGCATGCGCTCGCGCGACAACCGCTCGCGCAGCAGGCTGACCGGGTGAGCGCGCAAGGTCAGCGCCATGCTGCGATAGTCGGCGACCAGATCCTGGCCCAGCGTGGGCGGAGTGAGCAGGTCAGGCGCAGCGTCGCTATCGGTGTTACCCAGGTCATGCGCCGGATCGATGCCCGCCACCCGCCAGTGCGCCGCACGACGGTGGCCGGCCAGCGCTTCCAGCGCGCCGGATTCGGTCAGCGCGGCCAGCGCGCGCTTGTCCAGTTGCGCCAGCCGCTGCAATTCATCCACCGAGCGATACCCCCCCGCCGGGCGCGCCTGGGCCACGCGCAGGCCGACCGCTTCACCCAGGCCGTTGATGCGGTTGAAACCCAGCCGGACCGCTGGCTGCGGCTGACCGTTGTCCTCCAGCGTGCTCTCCCACTGGCTGATCTGTACGTCCACCGGGCGTACGTCCAGCCGGTGGCGGCGGCCATCCTGGATCAGTTGCGAGGCACTGTAGAAACCCATCGGCAGTGAATTGAGCAGGCCACAGAGGAAAGCCGCCGGCTCATGGCATTTCAGCCAGGCGCTGAAGTAAACCAGGATGGCAAAGCTGGCGGCGTGCGATTCGGGAAAACCATAGTCGGAGAAGCCTTCGATCTGCCGGATGATGCGTTCGATGTACTCGCTGTCGTAGCCCCGCTCGGCCATGCCGTCGCACAGTTGCTGCTTGAAACGCTCCAGCGTGCCGCTCTGCCGCCACGATGCCATCGAGCGGCGCAACTGGTCGGCTTCGCCGGGGGTGAAGCCAGCGGCAACTTCGGCCAGTTTCATCACCTGCTCCTGGAAAATGGGCACACCCAGGGTACGCGTCAGCACGTCACGCACCGCGTCGCTGGGATACTCCACTTTCTCGATGCCATCGCGCCGCCGCAGGTAGGGATGCACCATGCCGCCCTGGATCGGCCCGGGGCGGACGATAGCCACCTCGATCACCAGGTCGTAGAACTTCTCGGGCTTGAGCCGGGGCAGCATGCTCATCTGCGCGCGCGACTCCACCTGGAACACACCGATCGAATCGCCACGCGACAGCATGCGATAGACGGCGGGGTCTTCACGCGGAATGTCCCGCATGGCGAATGGCCGCCCCCGCAGCGCCGAGACCATCTGTAGCGTGCGCCGCAGCGCGGACAGCATGCCCAGCGCCAGCACATCCACTTTGAGCAGGCCCAGCGATTCCAGGTCGTCCTTGTCCCACTGGATCACGGTACGGTCTTTCATCGCGGCGTTTTCGATCGGCACCAGCCGCGCCAGCGGGCCGCAGGCGATGACGAAGCCGCCCACGTGCTGCGACAGGTGGCGCGGGAAACGGCGCAGTTGCCGCACCAGGATCAACAGCATGCGCACCGCACGGCTGTCCGGGTCCAGACCGGCTTCGACCATGCGCTGGCCGAGCAGCGCCGGATCGTCCCACCACGACAGGTTCTTGGCCAGCCGATCGAGCTGGTCTTCGGCAAAACCCAGGGCGCGACCGACATCACGCAGGCTGCTCTTGGTACGGTAGCTGATGACGGTGGCGGCCAGCGCGGCGCGGTCGCGGCCATATTTGGCATAGATGTACTGGATCACCTCTTCGCGGCGATCGTGCTCGAAATCGACGTCGATGTCGGGCGGTTCGCCGCGCTCGACCGAAATGAAGCGTTCGAACAGCAGGTTGCCATCCTCGGGGCGGACTTCGGTAATGCCCAGCGCGTAGCACACCGCCGAGTTGGCGGCCGAGCCACGCCCCTGGCACAGGATGTTCTGCCCACGCGCAAAGGTGACCACGTCGTGGACGGTGAGGAAGAATGCTTCGTAACGCAGGTGTGCCACCAGTGCCAGCTCATGCGCCACCTGCGCCTGGACACGGAGCGGTATGCCTTCCGGGTAACGCACCATCAGCCCTTGCTGCGTCAGTGCTGCGAGGTGCTCGGCGGCGGTGCGCCCGGGCGGTACCAGTTCGGCGGGATATTCATAGGCCAGTTCGGACATGACGAACTGGCAGCGCTCAGCAACACGCAGCGTTTCGGCCAGCAATTCAGGCGGATAGAGCCGCGCGAGGCGGGATCGATTTCGCAGGTGGCGCTCGCCATTGGGAAACAGCGCCAGCCCACATTGCGCCACCGGCCGGCCAACCCGGATGGCAGTGAGCACGTCCTGCAATGGCCGGCGCTTGCGCGCATGCATATGGACATCACCGGCGGCCACCAGTGGCAGGCCAGTGGCCTCGCCCAGCCAGCGCAGTTGCGCCAGCCGGCCCTGATCGTCCGGGCCGTTGACCAGTTCCACGGCGATCCAGGCGCGTTCGGCGAAATGGTTGGCGAACCAGCGCCCATCGTCGGCGTCCGGCGCATCGGACGGCAACCACAGCGCCAGCAAGCGACGGCTCAGGCTTTCCACGTCGTCGCGACTGAGGTGATAGTCGCCTTTTTCGGCATTGCGCCGGCCCAGGCTGATCAGTTCGGACAGGTCACCGTAGGCGTTGCGATCCGGCGCCAGCAGGGCCAGCCGCAAGCCGTCGGCCAGGGCGAACTCGGCGCCCACCAGCAGTTTGAGGCCGCAGTCGCGCGCGGCGACATGGGCGCGCACGATGCCGGCCAGCGAACATTCGTCGGTGATCGCCAGCGCACGGTAGCCCAGCGCATGGGCGCGTTCGACCAGTTCCTGCGCGCTGGAGGCGCCACGCTGGAACGAGAAGTTGGACAGGCAGTGCAGTTCGGCGTAGCCCGGCGCGGGCGTGGCGGGGTGGGTGGGGTTCATGCGAAACACCCGTGCAACCACCAGCCACCGTCGCGGCAGTCGTGGAAGATCCAGTAGCGCGCGCCCGATTCGCCTTGCGCCACGTAGTAGTCGCGCGCGACATCGCCGCCATCCCACCAGCCCGATTCGATGCGCTCGGCGCGCCCCAGGCAGGTCAGCGGCTCCCCATGCCAGGGCCGCTCGTTGCGCCATGGCAGGGGCTGGGGCTCCGGCAGCAGCCAGCCGGGGCGCGGGCCGACCGGCAACGCAGCGGCGGCGGTGCCAGGGGCCGCCTCGCGCCAGGCGCGTTCCGGCCGATGCTCGGGAACGGTGGCAACGCCAATCACGGCGCCCTGCCCCAGGCGCGCGCCCAGGCGGGCCAGCAATAGCTCGGGCAGGCCCTGGCCACCCTGCGGGCCGAACAGGGTAAGCGGCCGGCCGTCGAGCAGTTGCAGGGTGTCGGCAACCAGGGTAACCGAGGTGGCAGGCGCCACCAGTTGTTCGTGGACAATGCGTTCACGCAGCACCGCCAGCCATTCGGCGGCGCGCCGCGTTGGCCGGCCGATACCCACCCGCAGGCCGCTGGCGGGGTGGTCGTCATGGGTAAAGCGGAAGAACAGCGTCTGTACGCCCAGACCACGCCCGGAGAGGAAAGCATCGAGCGCCTCCAGCAGCCGGGCGGCCAGTTTGACGAAGACCTCCAGCGTTTCCACCGGCCAGTCCAGGTCGATGCAGCGTTCGAAGCGGTCGGGCGGAATGAACGGATCGCGCGGATCGGCCGCGTGGCCCAGCGCGCGGTCGAGCGCCAGCGGCAACTGCTTGCCAACGCGCCGGCCCAGCCCGGCGCGAGGCAGCGCCAGCAACTGACCCAGGCTGGCGATGCCGAGTTGCCGCAGCGTCTGCGCCGGAGCCGGCTCCAGCGCCAGGACAGTCAGCGGCAATGACGCCAGCGCGGTCGGCAGTTCGGCCGTGGCCGTCACCGTCGCACCGTCACCGTGGCAGGCCAGCCACTGCGCGGCGAGCGGCGTGGGCGCAACGGCGCTCGCCAGCGCGTAGCCCTGGGCGGCAACGCCTTGCTCCACCTGGGCGCGCAAGGCATCCAGCCCGCCGAAGTAGCGCAGGCAGCCGCCGATTTCCAGCAGCAAGGTCTGCGGCACGGTGGCGACGGTGGGGGTAAAGCGCAGCGCCCAGGCGGCCAGTTGCGTTAGCGCGCTGGCTTCGGCCTGCGGTTTGCGGCGGTGGATGGTCAGCTCGTTGACCAGCGCCAGCGCGGCAGACAGTTTCATATCCGGCTTCAGCCCCAGCGAGGCGGCCAACGCATCGACCAGCGCCAACCGCTCGCCACGCCCATGGCTGGCGACGACGATACGCGGCCGTTGCAGCGCGGTGCCGTCGTCGGGCATGGGCGGGAAGATGTCCAGCGCCAGTTGCGGCAGGTGGATGGCGAGCCAGAGCATGGCGGGGTCTACGCGGCACGACGACGCGGCGTGGCGTCGAATTCGAGCAGGCCGGCATGGCAGGGGAGCGGGCTTTCGGGGCGCGGCCGGAACGAGCTGTCGGGCTGGGTGAGATAAAGCGGCTCACTCAGCGGCGGGCCACGCCGTTTGAGCAGGCGCACGCGCCAGCCGTCGCCCTGGGCGGCCACAGCGAGCCGCAACGGGAATGGCGAGGCCACGCTTTCCGGCGCGCCATGGCGCAGCAGCAGACCCAGCCCGCCACCGCGCCGAGCCGCCAGTTGCAGTCTGCGGGCATGGCGATCATCCAGCCGAGGCCCAGCCCAGCCCAGCACCGCGCCACAGTCGGGTTCGGCCAGCGCCTGCTCCAGTGCCCACAGCGCATCGGCCGCAGTGGCGCGTATCCACACCAGTTGCGCCAGTGGGATACCGGCCTGCGCCCAGGCCGGAGCGTATGGAATCCACGGCGGAGCGACCAGCAGGATGGGGCGCCCTTCTTCCGCCACCCGGCGCAAGGCGGGCAGCAATAACGCCAGCTCGCCCTGGCCGGGCCGATGCAGCAGTTCGTTGATCTGTCCCAGCCCCCAGCCGCCGCCGGGCAACTGGGCATCCAGCGCCGGGTAGCCACTGGGCCGCGCGGTGATCGGCGGGCAGCGGTCGCCACGCCAGACGGCACCCTGGCGTATTGCCTGCTGCAAGGTGTGAGGAGAATCGGGGGGCCGGGACATGATGCCATCTCAAGAGGGATGGCCTTAGTTTATAGAACGAATGTTCTACAACCAAGATGGTGGAACCACCCGGCGACAGTCGGCCAGGCCGTGCCTCAGGCTGCGCTGCCGGCGTTGCCCGCTGGTACCGGAACGGGGGATTCGGCGTCCGTCGCATCGCCATGGATCGGCGCGGCTATGGGGATGTACTGGTTCAATTCGGTCACCGGCACAGGCTTGGCGTAATAGTAGCCCTGGATACAATCGACCTGCCGCCCCACCAGGTACAACACCTGCTCCTTGGTTTCCACCTTTTCCGCGATGGTCTTCATACCCAGTTTCTGTGCCATCTGGATGATGGTGTCGAGCACGCCTTCCGCCGTGGTGCTGGAGCCAATGCCGTTGACGAAGACGCCATCGATCTTCAGGTAGTCGAAGTTGAAGCGGTTGAGATAGCCCATGGAACTGTAGCCAGTGCCAAAGTCATCCAGCGAAATCAGGATGCCTTGCCGATGCAGCCATTCGAAGAAGGTGCTGATCCGCTCGGTCTCTGCCTGCTCGACGAACTGGCGTTCGGTGACTTCCAGCACCAACCGCAGGCCATTCTGTTGCAGGAAGCCGGAGAAACGTTCCAGCGCACCGATCATTTCGGGCTTGTCGAACATGGTGGGCGGTACATTCAACGCCACGGTCCGGCCCACGGGCAGGTGGATGATGTTTTCCAGATCGTGCTGCACCTGCTTGATCAGGCTGAGCGTCAGGCTGTCGATCAATCCCATGCGCTCGGCGTAGGGGATGAATACATCGGGCGCGATATACCCTTCGCCGGGGTTATGCCAGCGTGCCAGGATTTCCACACCCTCCAGCAGCGCGCCTTCGGCGTGGTATACCGGCTGGTAGAAGGGCACGATGTCGTGATTGGCGATGGCCGTGCGCATCATCCGCTCGAAGGAACGGCCGCGTACGTAATAGAAGTTCACCGCCAGCGCCATCAGCAGGCCGATCGCGACGGCAATGAGGTTCCAGGTGACCACGCTGTCGGTCAGGTACATCATCCGCAGCTTGTGGGAGGCCTCGACGAACACCTGGACACCATTCGAATCCCGCACGGACACGAACTGGTTGATGAAAACCGGGGGCGTGTCGGTCATGCCGCCATCGCCATAGACATATTGATCACCCAGCCGCAGCACCACGCTGCGGTAGCGATCCTTGCTCGGCAGATCGACCATATCGCGGAAATACCGCTCGTGCATGATGCTGATCACGCCATCTTGCGCATTGCGCATGTGCACATAGGCGATACCGGGCGCTTCCAGGCCGAACCAGTGACTTTGCAGCAACCGGATGCTACCGGTGCGCAACGCCAGGCCGGGTGCGAACAGTTCGGCGGGGACATCGACCGCGCCCCCCACCGATGAGCAGGTGACCTTGCCGTTGCGCACCACATTGAGCGAGCGCACATAGGGGCTGCTGAGCGCCTTCAGTTGCAGCAACTGGACCGAGCCCAGGAAACAGCCGCGCTGGCTGTAGCGTGCGTCAGCAACCTCCCCGGTGGTGATTGCGGCGGCTTTCAGCGCCAGGGCGGCCTGGGCCTCCACGCTCTGCGCGGTACTGGTCAGCTCCTTGCGCACGGCCAGCGAGGACCAGCCATACATCCCATAGTTGGCCACCAGCAAGGGCACGGCCAGCGCCAGGATGATCAATACCTTGCGCTTGGCCGCGAAACCGCGCTGCGCGCCGCCACCGGGGCGAGGCATCGTGGCCTCGTCCTCCATCTCGGCACGCAATACGGTTCGCTGGAACATATCAAGCATGCTCGCCATAGAGCAGACCCTGTCGGCGGGCCTGGTCGATCGCCTGCACGCGGTTGCGTACCAGCAACTTGGAGTAGATTGATGCCAGATGCCACTTCACGGTGTTGGGGGCGATATCCATGTCCTTGGCAATGCGCTTGTTGCAGATACCGGCCGCCAGGGCGCGCAGGATCTCCAGCTCGCGCGGCGTCAACGAAGCGCTGCCCATGGGGCGCTGCGATACCGGCTGCGTAGCCAACTGGCCCAGCAGGGTATCGAAGTGCGCCTGTTGCGACGGCGTCAGCGCCAGGCCCTTCTGCTGGTTGAGCATGCCCAGCAGGGCCAGGGCATTGGGGCCTTCGTCGAAGAAGGAACGCATCACACCGGTTTCACCGGCCAGGCGCACCGCTTCTCCCATTGCCTCACAGGCGGCGGGCTCGTTGCCTGCCAGGCGCAAGCCCACCGCATACAGGATCAGCAGCTTGTTCTGGCGCCAGCGCCGGCCACTGCGCTCTGCATGCTCCAGCAGCGCCTGCAACAACGCCAGCCCGCGCAGCAGCCAGTCGCCGCCGCTATGCAACATCAGTCGCGCATGCGCCAGTCCCGCGCCTTCTGCATCCTCGGCGGGCGAGAGATGGGCCAGTTGTTCCAGATCGAACGGGGTTTGCAGCAACAGATCGGCATATGCCTGGATCTTGCTTTGATTGCCGGCGTTGATCGCCAGCCGGGCCAGTTCGAAATCGATCATACGCTGGCCTTCCAGGGTCTGCGCCAGCGGGTGATAGTTGGCCAGATCGTCCAGCAGTTGTACGGCGAAGCCGGGGTTGTTGCGCATGGCCGCGATGCGCGCCTCCACCAGCGCCAGCGATAGCACCGACTGGAACGATGCAGCCTTGCGGACCACTTCGCCGTAGCGGTTGAGGAAGCCATCCACCTCGGTCATCCGGCCCAGTTCATAAGCAACCTGCATGCGGAAACCTGCCGAGAACAGATGCAACAGCCCCGGCGCGACATAGCTGTCGGCATGGTTGGTCATGCGATCCACGGAATCGATGTGCGCCAGCGCTTCGACCAGGCGTCCCTGCGTGGCCGCCACGGCGGCCTCCACGTAAAAGATGTTGCCCAGGCCCACCATGTTGCCGGCCGCACGGTGGATGCGCTTGGCCTCCATCACGCATTGCTCGGCCTGGACAAAATCGCTGCGCGAAAGCGCGACCAAGGCCAGCAGCGTGGCTTCCCGGCCGCGCACCAGCGGGTTGCCATGTTCGAGCAAGGAGCGCGATTCCTCGACAACGCGGTTGACGTAGGCGTAGTCCGGCAGCCCGAACTGGCGTATCAGCAGCTCCAGCGAACGCACGCTTTCATTGAAAGCGACATCGTCCGGCCGGCTTCGGCCGACCAGGGCAAGATAGCGCAGCCAGAAACGGGCCTGCCTGCCCTCGCCGGCATAGGCCAGCGCGGTGCCGTACAGGATGCAGAGCATGCGGTGCTGTTTGAGGATGCGTCGCGGCAAGCGGCCGCACCAGTCGATCAGCGTATTGAACTGCGCCCTGACCAACATCGATTGCGCCACCGAATCCAGTACGGCAATGGCTTCTTCATAGGCTTGCGCGCGCAGCAGATAGCCGATGGCATCGTGTGGGCGTTCCTTTTCCAGGAACCAGTGGCCAGCACGCAATGCCAGCTCCCGGGATTCCTGGGTTGGCCGTTCGGCACCGATCCGGCGCAACTGTTCGGCAAACAGCGGGTGATAGCTGTACCAGCCATCGGCACGCGATTGCAGCGGCAACCCCTGTCCGAGCAATTCGTCGATCATCGCCTGGCTGTTGTTGCGCTGGAGCAGGTGATCGCACAGTTCGGCGGTAAAGAGGCAGAGCATGGCGGTATCGAGCAGGAATTCCCGCAGGTTGCGGCTCTGCACTTCGAATACTTCGTCCGCCAGGTATTCGGTCAGCTCCTGCGGCAACAGCGCATTTTGCAGCGGATCGAAGCCTGCGCGCGGCTGGTTGAATGCCAGAGCGATCAGTTGCTGGGCGGCAGGCCAGCCTTCGGTGCGTTGATAGACCAACGCCAGCAGTTCCGGCGGGCAATCCCGCTTGCACACCATCTTGAAGTAGGTATCCGCTTCCTGGCGCGAGAACCGCAGCACGGAGCAATCCAGTTCGGCCAATACCTGCGACACGCGATAGCGCGCCAGGCCGGAGCTGCCCAATACCCGGGTTCCGAGCACCAGCCGCACATGGGCGGGCAGGATGTCGGCCAACAGGGCGATGGGATTGAAGGCCGCTCCCTTGCTCAGCAGTCGTTCGAAATCATCCAGGAACAAGGTGCAGGGAGGCGCTTCGAACAGCAGCTTTTCACCGCCGCCATCCAGTCCGAACAACGCGGCGCGGAGCAGGAGCAACAGGCGTGGCAGGTCGCAATCGGCGGTGTCGATCGACACCCAGGCCACCTGTTCGCCCGCTTCGGACAACTGGTTGTAGAACATGCGCATGCTGAATGTCTTGCCGTACCCGGCCGGTGCGTGCAGCACCGTGATGCGATGAGCGCGCATCGACACCAACCTGGACATCAGTTCGGGGCGTTGCAATACATGCCCGACCAGATCGGGGGGAACCAGCTTTTGTGCAACGGCACGGTATGCCACGTGTTCGTTCATTTTATCCATGCTTCTCTCGATTCGGATGCCAATGACGCCGAAGTGATGCCCCCCACACCGCTTCGGCACTGACTCATCGCGGGCCCGGCTTCTGGTGCCCGCGTGCCCTCTTCAACTGTCCACCCAGCCTGCCCGATGTCGAGCGCTGGCGTGCACAGTCATCCAATGGTTCGTTTTTTGTTGACCCCGCAAGCAGGCAATGCGCCTGGCGATGCACTCAAGGCGCCCCGCTTTGCTCCGGCTTCTACCTTTCCTTCCTCATAGTGTTTGAATCTTTCCTTCACCGACAGCAGATTGCTCTGGATTTGTGCTGAACCACGGCCGCTCTTCTTGCCGCTCAAACAAGCGATCAAACGCGGCACTTGAAATCACAGCCCATGCTTTGGTATTGCCTACTGCTCGAATCAATCTCTCGAGCGGTCGGCTCTGGCAAAAACATCCAAGGACTCTTACCAACAGGAGGGGAGATCATCCCACCCCGCCCCCTACCTTCTTTTTTTAGCTGAAAATCGGATGGAAAGTATTTTAAATCAGTCGATTAGAATCATCCCCTCCCACGGGGGAGGTACATCAGAAGTTTCTCAATTTTGAATCAAAGCGCTTGGGAAAAAAGCCATGCTGCGGTGCAACAAGCAAAACAATTGATGCAGATCAAGAAAATGCCGTTAAGTAAGGCATTGCAACCCGAAATAGTGATTGACGTATTGCTGTGGATGCAAATCTAGATTTTGATAACACATTCCATATGGCATATCCCTTCACGATATAACCATAGGTTTTCACTCAATTTTCAATCCTCACTATCTTAGAAATCTCTTTTCTTTCATTTTCAATGTCATCACAAGCCAATTCAATAAAATCGGGAAATGTAATTGTCAGAGGCTGGATTGGCCGGAAACGAAAGCAAAAGGTGCAAGTTATCAACGCCGGTTATTTCATCACGAAACCATATTTCTAATCTCATAAGGTTTGTATAAGCAAATTAAAAGAAATCATGATTATGCCACGGATGTAGTTTCAATCCTGAAGCCAATGGTGGCCCTACATGTTGTAAATGACTGACATTCCCCTCCCACGGGTGGGCAGGTGGCGGGCGATCAAAAAAGGCTTGCATCCCTCTATGGGGAGACAAGCCCTGGGAAATGGATAAGCAGCCCCCCGTAGCACGTCACGGATCGTGCACGCTTATCGCTGACCGGGGATGCCGGAACCTCCCGCGCCCGGCTGTCCCCCTTGGGGAGGAGCGCAATGGCGCGCGGCTCAGGCCAACTCGGCACGGCGCGGGCTGGGGTGCCGCAGCAGATGCCAGGCCGCCAGCGTGCGATCCAGCAACACCAGGCCCTCTTCGATTTCCGCCGCAGTGCTATTCAACGCCGGCATCATGCGCAGGCAGTTCGCGCGTGGCGCATTGAGCAGCAGCCCCTGGGCACGCGCTTGCTCCACCAGCACCGGTGCATCGCCATCGGGCAGCACCAGGGCCAGCAGCAACCCCTGCCCGCGCACTTCACCCAGGCCATGGCGGGCCGACAACCGTTCCAGGCCCGCATGCAATTGCCGGCCACGTTCACGCACGTTGTCCAGGAACGCCGGCTGGGCGATCACATCCAGCACCGCGGCGCCCACCGCGCACGCCAGCGGCGCGCCGGAGAATGTGCCCCCCTGGTCCCCCGGCTCGAAGCAGCAGTACTGCTGGCGCGCGAGCAAGGCGGACAACGGCACGCCGCCCCCCAGGCCCTTGCCCAGTGTCATGATGTCCGGCATCACGCTGTAGTGCTGATAGGCAAACAGCTCGCCTGTCCGGCCGCAGCCCGTCTGTACTTCGTCGAAGATCAAAATCAGCCCGTGACGGTCGCATAGCGCGCGCAACCCATGGATGAATGCCTCGCTGGCGGGAATCACGCCGCCCTCGCCCTGCACCGGCTCCAGCATGATTGCCACGGTGGAAGGACCGATCAGCGCCGCCACGCTCTCCAGATCGTTGAACCCTGCCTTGGGAAAGCCCGGCACCTGCGGCGGATAGTAAGTGTCCCAGCCGGGCTTGCCAGTGGCGGACATCGTGGCCAGCGTGCGCCCGTGGTAACCGTTGGCGAAGGTGATGATTTCGTAGGCGCCATCCTTGTGCAGCCGGCCCCACTTGCGTGCCAGCTTGATCGCGCCTTCGTTGGCTTCGGCCCCGGAATTGATGAAGAACACCTGATCGAACACGCTGGCGGCAACCAGCTTTTCCGCCAACGCCAGCAATGGCGGGTGATAGAAACCCGGACTGGCGTTGAGCAGCGTCGAGGACTGTCGCGCCAGCGCCGCCGTCACCACCTCGGGCGAGTGGCCCAGCGCGTTCACCGCCCAGCCCTGCACCCAGTCCAGATAAGCCAGCCCGGCCTGGTCATACAGCCAGGCGCCCTGGCCACGCACGAAGACGAGTTCGGGGCGGATCACGGTATTCATCAGGCATTGCTTGCGCTGCAACGGGGACATGACGGCGGTTCCTTTTGGGGGCGGTGGAGAAAAACAAAAAGGGCCACGGTGATTTCCGTGGCCCTTTTCGGGGAAAAGCGGGGAAGGAGGCGTTATGCGCTGGACGCGGCCTCCGGCTCCCGGCCCGTCCACGACGCGCCACGACCGGCCCAGGCTCGGGCTCGTGCGGCGGCTCGTCGTTGTTGCGGAAGGGGGAGGCGGCAGGCGTTCATGAGGTTGATCCTGCAAGATGCGGTGTGGCGCTGTCAATCGTGTTGTGCGCGGCAACATCGAAAATCTCGAACGCGGCGCAGGCGCCAACGCAGATCGCCGGCCACGGTAGCCGGGCGGCGGCGAGTTCCAGTTGTGCGACAAAGCCGGGCCACAATGCCTGCCCCGCGCCGTGGCTCAGGTAATCCAGGCAGCCGGCCAGCACGGGAGCCGTCGCCACGCGACGCGCCAACACCGTTCCGCCCAGGCGCGACCCTTCCAGCGTGTAGAGAGCGCCCCAGCATTCGGCCGCATCCGTCAGCCGCAACGGAACGACACCGCCATCATCGGGCGGTGCCATGCCCAGGCGCACCAGATCGCGCGCCAGCGCTCCCCGGCGGCGGCGAGCCGGCCAGTCCGTCAGCAAGTTCTCGACCCCGGCGGCTTCCAGGCCAAGTTCCAGCGGCCAGAGCGCAGCCGCATGCGCGGCCAGGAAGGCGCGGTAGCCCTCGACGCTCCCCAGATCGAACACCGAAAAACAGGCATCCACCCGCGCGTGGTACGGCGCGGTGGCATGGCGCAGCCGGGCGCGTAACGAATCGTGGCTCATCCGGCGGCACCGCCTTGCAGGAAAGCGCGTTCGATCCGGGTAACGAGATCTGCCTTGCCGAACGGTTTTTGCACCACGTCGATGTCCTCCAGGTCAGCACGGCGCAAATCGGCGTAGCCGCTGATGAACAGGATGGGCAGCCTGGGCCAGCGCTCGCGGACCCGCCGCGCCAGCTCGCCGCCATTCATGCCCGGCATGGCGAAGTCCGCCAGCAGCAGGTCAGGCTGCACGCCTTGCGACAGCAACTCGAGCACCAGGGCGCCACTGCCCACCTCGATCACGCGATAGCCCAGCTCCTGGAGCTGCGTGGCGGTAACTTCGCGCACGGCATTGTCGTCGTCCACCAACATCACGGTGCGCCGCTGGTTGACCACCGGCTCCGCCGGCGCTTCGACGGGGCGCGCGATCTCGCCGCTCGCGCGGGGCAGGTAGACGTTGACCGTAGTGCCCTGCCCCGCCTGGCTCTGGATGCAGACGCCGCCGCCCGACTGCTTGGCGAAGCCGAAAACCTGCGCCAGTCCCAGGCCGGACCCCTTGCCAGGCTCCTTGGTGGTGAAAAAGGGCTCGAACGCCTTGGCCAGCACATCGGGCGGCATGCCGCTGCCCGTATCGCGCACCGACAGCACGACGTACTCGCCGGGCTCGGGCTCCTCCGGCCGGGACGGCGGCTGGGCCAGCGTCTGGTTGGAGGTGGTCAACCACAGCTGGCCGCCGCCCTCCATGGCATCGCGCGCATTGATCGCCAGATTCAGGATGATCAGCTCCACCTGGGTGGGGTCCACCAGCGCCAGCCACGGCTCGCGCGCCAGCATCGTTTCGACGCCGATGCTGCCGCCCAGCGTGCTGCGCAGCAGATCCAGCATGCCGGCGATGGTAGCGTTCAGGTCCAGTACCTGCGGCGCCAGCCGCTGCCGACGCGAGAACGACAGCAACTGCGCGGTGAGCTTGGCGCCCCGTTCGCCCGCCTCGCGAATACGCGAGGCGTACTGTTGCAGTTTGTCCGGCTCCGCACCCTTGCTCACGCCGCGCGCCAGGAAGGCGGCGTTGCTCAGGATCACCGTCAACAGGTTATTGAAATCATGCGCCACCCCCGCGGTGAGCTGGCCGACCGCCTCCAGCCGCTGCATCTGTTGCAGCGTGGCTTCGACCTGCTCGCGCTCTTCGATCTGCCCCAGCAACGCGCGGTTGGCGTGCGCGAGTTCGTACAACGCCAGTTTTTCCAGCGTGATGTCGCGTCCCGAGCCATAGACGCGCCCGTCTTCGGGCACGGCGGTCCAGGCGATCCAGTGATAGGCGCCCCTCCGGTCGCGGCAGCGGTTCTCGAAGCGGGACTCGATCTGCCCGGCCGCAAGCCGCCGCGCCATCGCCCGCGTATCCTCGCGATCCTCCGGGTGAACGATCTCCAGCAATTGCCGGTCGAGCAGATCGCGCTCTTCCCAGCCCAGGGTGTCGCGCCAGGCCGGGTTGAGCGCCAGCACCACGGTATCGGTACCGGCCACCACCAGCAAGTCGCGCGACAGTTGCCAGGTGCGGTCGCGCTCGCGGGTGCGCTCCTTCACCCGGCGCTCCAGCTCTTCGTTCATGTCGCGCATGGCCTGGTCGGCCTGCTTGCGCTCGGTGATGTCCTGGAGCACACCGATGAAGCGCGTGCAGCGGCCGCGTTCGAAAAACGCCTGCCCGCGCGTTACCACCCAGCGCTCCTCGCCCTGGAAGGTGAATATCCGGTATTCAGCGCTGTAGCCGCTCGAACTTTCGATGGTAGTGGCTTCAGCAACCAGCGCCAGCATGCGGGCGCGGTCCTCGGGGTGGACATGCCGGCCGAACAGCTCCAGATCGATTTCGGCTTGCGGCGACAGCCCGAACATCGCTTTGCAGCGACGATCCCAGGTGAGCGTACCCGTCGGCGGCTCGTAGTCCCACATGCCCAGTTGCGCCGCGTCCACCGCAAGCCGGGTGTTGATTTCGCTGGCCAGCAGTGCACTGGCCATACGACGTCGCTCGGCGCGTTCGCCGGAGATCAGCAGCGCGCGCTCCACGGCCTTGGGCAACAGCTTGAGCGACTGCTTGAGCACATAGTCGGTGGCGCCCTGGCGCATCATGTCCACCGCGTGCTCTTCGCCCGACACACCGGATACGAAGATGAACGGCACCTCCGGCGCCTGCTCCAGCGCGATGTGCAGCGCCTTCTCGCCGGAAAACCCCGGCAACAGGAAGTCGGACAGGATCAGCGTGAACGGCCGCCGCGCCAGTGCGGCGCGCAGGTCGGCCTCGCTGGCGACCAGCATCGGATCGAGCGCGTAGCCGGCGCGCTCCAATGCGACCAGCAGCAGCTCCGCATCGCGCGCGTCGTCCTCGATCAGTAACAGGGAAATGGCTTCCAGTCCGGGCATGGTCACTCGGGTTCACTGTCCCGATCCGGCGCCCGCCGGCGCGCGCCCAGCCGGGTGGAGCCGGGCGGTGGCTCGTTCAGCACGGCCCAGAACATGCCCAGGTCGGAGATCGCCCCCAGGAAATCGCGAAACTCCACCGGTTTCACCACGTAGGCATTCACTCCCAGCGCATAGGCGCGCGCCAGATCAGGTTCTTCGCGCGACGAGGTCAGCATCACCGTCGGCACGCTGCGCAGGTCTGGCGATTCGCGTACCACTTTCAGTACTTCCAGCCCATCCACCTTGGGCAACTTGAGATCCAGCAGGATCACCGCCGGGTTGCCGTCAGGCCGCGTCGCATACCGATCGCGGCGGAACAGGTAATCCAGCGCCTCGACGCCGTCGCGCACCACGATCACTTCGTTGGCGAGTTGGCTGCGCTCCAGCGCCACCAGTGTCAGTTCCAGGTCGTTGGGATTGTCCTCCACCAGGAGGATGGGCTTAAGCATGCGATCCTCCACGCACGGCGCGGCGTTTGGGCAAGGCAAAGTAGAAGGTGGCTCCCCGATCCAGCGCACCCTCGGCCCAGACCCGTCCGTCGTGGCGCTCGATGATGCGGCGCACGCTGGCGAGTCCGATGCCGGTTCCTTCGAATTCTTCCATCCGGTGCAGGCGCTGGAACACGCCGAACAGTTTGCCAACGTATTCCATGTCGAAACCCACGCCATTGTCGCGCACGTAGACCACCACCTCGTCGGGGCGATCCTCGCTGCCGATCTCTATCCTCGCGTGCGTGCGCGCGCCCGTATATTTGATTGCATTGGCCACCAGGTTACGCAATGCCAGATGGATGAAAGCCGCGTCCGCCGTCAGGTGCGGCAGGGGATGGATCACCCATTCGATGTCGCGGCCTTCGAAATCGGGGGCCATTTCACGGCGGACCGATTCGATGATGGCATTGAGGTCGATGCGGTGGGGTCGCAGCGCGGAGCGGCCCATTTGCGAGAAGGTCAGCAGGTTGTCCACCAGCGTGCCGGCGAAGCGCACCGACTGCGCGATGTGGTCCAGATAGCGATGGCCGCGCTCGGACAATTGTTTGCCGTCGTAGTTTTCCAGTAGCTCGGCGTAACCGGCGATATGGCGCAGCGGTGCGCGCAGGTCATGCGACACGCTATAGGAAAACGCCTCCAGCTCCTTGTTGGTCTTTTGCAGTTCCTCAGCCATCAGCCCCAGTTCCTCGGCCTTGCGCAGCACGATGCCCAACACCGCGTTGCGCAGCTCCAGCGCGCTGTCGGCCTCGACCTGATCCCATGGCAGGCTGTGCCCGCCCACCGTTTCACGCCACGAGGCAAAGCTGGCGCGCGGCGAGAGGCGGCCATCGGCGTCGGCATCCTTGGCCGGCTGACCGGCCCAGTCGATGGTGCGTACGTGCTCATCGCGAAACCAGATCAGATAATGCGCATGCAGTTCGGAGATCGGCACCGCCATGAAACCACCGATGCGCTGGGCGAGCCCGGGCAATTCCGGCACGTCGCGGCCGACGTTGTCGCTCCGGAACACCTCGCGCGCATCGCGGCCGCGCAGCCAGTCGGCCAGCTCCGCCACCTGCGGCGCATCGGGCGTACGGCCGATCAGGTCGCAGCGCTGGGCCGCCACCACCGCGCCGCCGCAGGCACGGCCGAAAGCGAGGAAAGCATCCTGCACGGCAAGCAGCCCGGCGGCCACGCTGTCGCGATCGGCCATCGCGGACAACATCTGTACGATCAGCCGGCGCAGCTCCAGACGGCGGTCTGCTTCGGCGTGCGCTTCCTTGGCTTCGATCTGCAGCGACACGATGCGCCCCAGCAGTTCGCAGGCGGTCCGCACATGGAATGGCACGGGGTGCGGCGTGGCGTGGTGGCACGAGATCAGCCCCCACAACCGGCCCTCCACCACCAGCGAGATCGACATCGACGCCAGCGTGCCCATGTTACGCATGTATTGCAGGTGTACCGGCGACACGCTGCGCAACATCGAGAAACTGAGATCCAGCGGGGCGCCCGTGGCGGGATCGAACGCCGGCACCAGCGGCGAGGGGCGGTAATCGGCGTCGTGGATCACCCGCAGCCGGTTCAGCAGGTACAGCTCGCGCGCCTGCGCCGGGATGTCGCTGGCGGGAAAGTGTTGCCCCAGATAACTTGGATAGCCATCGGTGTTGGCTTCGGCCAGCACCTGGCCGTGCCCATCGCGATCGAAGCGGTACACCAGCGCGCGGCCAAAGCCGATGATGCGTTGGACCTCTTCGGCCGCCAACTGGCACAGGCGCTCGACGTCATCAGCATGCTGAAGGCGCGCGACGAATGTGCTCACCAGGGGATACATGGTGCTGAAGGCGGGGCCGCCACCGTCCTGCGCCGGCTCGAACTCGGCAATCAGCAGGTCCGCGTAGCGATGTGCCACCAGTTGAAAGCGCCCCATCGCGTCATCGCCGCGACGTAGCGCCAGCTCACCCAGGTAAAAGACACTGGCGTCTTCCTTCACCAGTCCGGACAAGGTAGCCGTGATCGTCTCATCGGGCGCCAGCAGTTCCGCCAGCGTGCGGCCCAGCAACGCTTCGGGTGGCAGGCCCAACCAGTCGGCGACCGAGCTACTGGCGTGGCGAATGCGCAACGACGGTTCTTCCAGCGCCAGCAGAAAGCCATGCGGCTGAATGCTGCCTGGGATGCGGATCGGCTCCTGGGCGCACTGCGCGATACCGGCAGCCAATGATTGCACCTCGGCCATGGACAACTCCTTGAAGACAGGGATTGCGTCGTTCGGGGGTCCGCCACCGGGGCTTCGGACCGAGGCCACCATATGCAAACGCGCGTCATTCTAATTCAGCAGCAGCGCACTGAGCTGAAACGTCAGGACGTTACTGCATGGCAATCACCGCATTGCCGGGATTTTTCACGGGCCGGATGCGGCAAACCGTCTGCCTGGACAGGGGAGCGCCGCCCCCGCAAGCGGGGGTTGGCAAAAACCGATACGCAATCGGCGCAATCCCGCGCAGGTAAGCCCCGGGCCACCCGGCCATCTCGCCCACCGATTGACGCACGCGCCGTGAAGGGCGCGGCAAGACTGGCTTTTCGGAGTCGTCCGATGTCCGCACCCAGGGCAACGGCGCACTCTTGCGCCAAGCCCGGTTGCAAGGGCGACAGTAACAAGAGGTGTGTTGTCCAGGCGTGGCGGGCGGGCTCCAATCGGGGGATTGGTGGATAGTGGTAGAGCCCGCCCGGCCAACCCGGACGACCCTGTTCCTCGCCAGGGTTGGGGATTTGCCGCCATCGGCAGGCAAATCCTGGGAAGCCCACGGGCATTCGGACCGCGCTGGTTCGTTTCCCGTTGCCCCGACAGCAGTCGGGGCTTTTTTTGCCCGCTCGCGGCGTATTACTGCACCACGACCGTCAGTGTGCCCCTGGCCGGCAACTGGATCGTCTGGGCATACGGCGCCGCCACATCCCGTTGTTCCAGCGCCGCCGCGCCATATGGCGCCAGCCGTACCGGCAATGCAGTCGGCATTACCCGCGTGCCGGAGAACAGGCGCCCGTCGATGCCGGGCAAAGCATAGCCCGCCTCGCTGCGCGCCGGATAGCCATAGCCGACCGGGGCGTCGGTCGCCAGCAGCGCCACGCTGGCCTGCCAGCGCCGGACCGATTCCGCCAGCCCGATCCCACCCACCTCGCCCAGCACCTGTTCGAACAACGCCTTGCTGTCGGTGTCCACCTGGCTGGCCGATAACCGTTGCAACAATGCCGGCCCGTACTGGCGCAGCAGGTAGCCCGCGTAGCTGCCC
Source organism: Chitiniphilus eburneus (assembly GCF_005048205.1). Classification (GTDB taxonomy): domain Bacteria; phylum Pseudomonadota; class Gammaproteobacteria; order Burkholderiales; family Chitinibacteraceae; genus Chitiniphilus; species Chitiniphilus eburneus. Next base: position 62,670 of record NZ_SUMF01000015.1, on the reverse strand, counting down.
GCCACGTTGTAGCCATAGCAGGTGGCGTCGCGGCGCTCGTCGAATGCGGTCACGTCGCAGTTGTAGGCGCCGTGCTTCAGCCAGTTGGGCAGACGCATGTCGCGGGTGGCGTTGAAGCCGGGGGTCAGCCGCGCGGACAGCAGGTCTTCCGCCATCATTGCCGTCAGTTCTTCCAGCCAGGTGTCGAAGACATAATCGCCTGCCGCCGCCATGCCGACACCGCGCCGATAGAAATTGGCCATGTGGGTCAACTCGTGCGCCAGCGTGGAGACCACGTACCGCCGCCCGATGTCGCCGCCCAGGTAGAGCGTCTCGGTATCGAGGAAGATGGCCAGCGCTTCGTTCGACTGCGGCCGCACCTGCCTGAGCAGATTGTTGCGCGACCAGAAATAGCCGACACGCCCCCACGGCGCGCCATCGCGATCGATATTGAGTAGCACCACGTCCAGTGGTGCGTCGGCCGGCAGCAGGTGGGGATAGGGCTGCTCGCCCCACACCGGCCCGACCAGTCTGGTGACCAGTTCATACGCCGCATCGCCGCTGCCCGCCACCCTGGCAATCAGATTGTCCAGCATGGCGTCGGTCACACGACCGCCACCGGCTTCGCCGTCTTCCAGCCACAGATTGACCACCCGGCCATCGCCGGCGCGGGTCTGCCGAAGCAGCGTGGCGCGATGCGCGCTGTCTTCCTCATCGATCCAGTTGCGCATATCGCCTACCTGCCAGGCCAGTGCCGGCACGGCGGTACGTGGGGTACCGGCCACGCCAAAATCGTTGCGAAACGGATTGCGACTGGCCGTGCGCGCCGGGATGGCCTGGGGCACGTCAACCACTGCGGCCAGCGCCGCCGATTGGGCAGGCATGACCTGCGGTTGCGCGCTGCCATTGCCCAGCACCAGCGTCACGGTCCTGCCGCTGGTGCCCTCCAGCCGCAGCGAAGCCGGTGCAGCGACATCGCCCGTGTTGCGGTAAACCAGGATCGCCAGCCCATGGCCACCATACCCCGTGCCCGATGCATCGCAGCCCACGCCCGTGCATGCCACCTGGACCGAAGCAGCCGGCGCCTCCGGCACTTCGGGCGCGGCACTTCCCGCTTCGTCCCCGCCACCACCACCACAGGCGGCCAGCCATAACGACACCAACAGCGCACCACGGCGGGCGCCCAACTTGAACAAACCAGCATCCATCGGATCATTCCTTACGAATAAAAACAGCAAATCAATCGTAAAAACAGAAGTGATCCTCGCTTTACGGCTTCATCTGTGTGAAGCGCGGCCGTGGAATGTAAGCAAGCTATCGAAAAACCGCCAGAGGCGGCGGAAATAAAACATTGAAAAGTAAGGGAAAAGCACCACCACCCGTCGCCCTGAGTGCATCGGAAAGCAATATTTCAGCCAACGCCCGGCAACGACATCGGCATATCTTTCGACAAAGCCCCCTCCCACGCGTGCCTGCAGCACACCGGGGATAGGGCACGCCATGCTATAACAGAGGCCGGTTTCCGCCTGCCTACCCCCATGTCGCAACAACGCCGCTTTTTCGCGCTTTTCATCCTGATCTTTCTGCTGGTCCTGCTGGACTACGGGGGGCTGGACCTGAGCCGCTCGCTGGATGACCGGGCCGGCGATGCGCTGATGCGGCAGCATGTCGCCACGCGTACGGCATCGCCGGACATCGTCGTGATCGACATCGACCAGAAAAGCCTGGAACAGCTCAACGAGGTGGCGGGCAGTTGGCCGTGGCCGCGCGCCATCCATGCCGAAATGATCGACATCCTGGCGGCGCAGCATCCGCGCGCCATCGTTTTCGACATCCTGTTCAACGAACCGGACACCTTCCGCCCCGATAGCGACGCGCTGTTGCGCGATACTGCGCTGGCGCACGACAGCCTGTACTTCCCCTACGTGCTGCTGGGAGACGGCCAGCCCACACGCTTCGCCAGCCTGCCCGCCGAAACAGGCATCGTTGCGCGGCCGGGCGCCCCCGCCTCTGCCGGCGCACCGCTGCTGCTGCCCAGCGTGCTGCCGCCCAAGGCCTGGCGCGGTGGCCTGATCAATTTCGACGCCGACCACGATGGCATCGGTCGGCATTACCTGGTGGACAGCGTGGTGAACGGCTGGATGATCCCGTCCATGCCCGCGCGCGTGGCGCGCGACCTGGGCTGGGCGGTACCGACCATGAGCCGGCTGCGCCTGAACTGGACACCGCTGCACCAGCACGTATCGTTCGGCGATCTGTACCTGGATGCCAACCGCGAGCAGCCGCAGCGGCCGCGCGATGAGTTTGCCGGCAAGATCGTGGTGATCGGCACGGCGGCGCCGGGGTTGATGGACCTGCGGCCCACGCCGCTGTCGCAGACCTATCCCGGCGTGGAGATCCTGGCCAGCGCGCTCGACAATCTGCAAAAGGGCAACTGGCTGACCGGCCCCGATCGCCTGTATTTCGCCCCGCTGGCGCTGTTGCTGTGCGCGCTGCTGTGGCTGGGCTTCGCGCGCGGCGTGAATACGCTCTGGCTCGGCGTGGGCCTGGCGCTCGCCACACTGGCCGCGTTCGCCGCGATGTGGCTGGCGCTGGACATCAATCGCTACTGGTCGCTGACCGGCGCCATCGGCTGGGCCTGGACCTACTTCTGGCTGGCGGCGCTGCTCGCCTACCTGGGCGAGCGCGCGCGGCGCGAGCAGGCAGTGCAACTGTTCGGGCGCTTCCTCGACAAACGCGTGGTGCGCGACCTCGTGGAAAGCGGCCAGATCGATTCGCGCAGCGGCGCGTCCAGCCGGCAGGTGAGCGTGCTGTTCTCGGATATCCGCGGTTTCACCTCGCTATCCGAAACCCGGCCGCCCGAAGAGATCGTCAACCTGCTGAACCGCTACTTCTCCCGACAAGTGGAAGTCATCTTTCGTCACGGTGGCACGTTGGACAAGTTCATCGGCGACGCCATCATGGCGTTCTGGGGTGCACCGGTGGACGACCCGCACCATGCGGAACACGCCGTGGCGGCGGCACTGGAAATGTCGCGCGAACTGGAAGCCTTCAAACGGGAACTGGCCGAGCAGGGTGTGGATTTCGACATCGGCATCGGCATACACAGCGGGCCGGCAGTGGTGGGGTTCATCGGTGCCCAGGCCCGGCTCGATTACACTGCCATCGGCGATACGGTCAATCTGGCCAGCCGCATCGAGGGCGAGACCAAGGGGGTGGCGCGGGTACTGGTTTCCGAGGCCACGCGCGACGCCTGCGACGGACGCTTTGGCTTCGTCGAGCGCGGTCTGCATCACGTGAAAGGGCGCGGCCAGCCTGTCCGGCTGTTCGAGCCGCACGCCATCGATTCAAACGAGAAGGACACATCGGCATGAAACGACTTCCAATCGCAGCAGCCCTGGCAGCACTGCTGCTGGCCGGCGCCGCGCTGGCCGAAAGCGGCACGGTGATCCGCGCCACGCCGCTCAAGCAACAACCCTTCCTGGACGCCGGCACCGTGGCCCAGCTTCCCGCCAGCAGCGTGATCGACATCGTCGCCCGCAAAGGCGCCTGGATGCAGGTGAAGACCCGCGATAACCGCACCGGCTGGGTCAAGCTGCTCAATGTACGCACCGGCGGCGCCAGCGGCGGCGGCGGGCTGGGTACCGTCGGCCGGGTGCTTTCCACCGGCTCGTCCGGCACCACCGTCACCACCGGGGTGAAAGGGCTGTCCGCCGAACAGATCGAGAACGCCAAACCCAACTACGCCGAACTGGACAAGATGAACCAATATCGCGCCAGCACGCAAAGCGCCGCCGCCAACGCGCGCAGCGCAGGCCTGAAGGCCGAGAGCGTGAACAATATCGCCTACCCGCGCGGCAACAGCGGCGGGCAGACCAACGATCCACAATCGCAACGGCGGGGGGGCTGAGCCATGTTCCAGGCAAACCGACTGCTGTGCGCGCTGGCACTGGCCATCGCCCTGCCCGCCCAGGCGCTGGACCTGGGCAAGATCGTCGACAAGCTCAACGAAAACCCGGATCTGGTGAATGCCGTGGGTGGCGTGATCCAGAACACGGTGGATGCCAACCGCACCATCGGGCCCAAGGAAGAAGCCACCATCGGCGACGGCCTGGCCGCCAACCTGCTGGGCGCCGCACCGCTGGTGAACGACGCGGGCCTGCAACGTTACGTGAACCAGGTGGGCCAGTGGCTGGCCAGCCGCTCCGACGCACCCAGCCTGAACTGGCGCTTCGGCGTGATCGATTCGCCCAACGTCAACAGCTTCGCCACGCCCGGCGGCGTGATCCTGCTCACGCGCGGCCTGTATCTGGAGCTGCGCAACGAAGGCGAGCTCGCCGGCGTGCTGGCGCACGAGATCAACCACGTGGTGTTGCATCACCAGATCCGCGCCATCCAGTCCGGCAAGGGCCGCGAAGCGCTGGGCAGCGCCTTGCAGGGCTTCACCAGCTACAAGCAGGGCAACGCGCGCCAACTGGGCGCCAACGCGATCTCCGGCATGTCCGAGGTGTTCGTACGCGGCCTGGACAAGGACGACGAATACGAAGCCGACGTACGCGGCATGGTGCTGGCGGCCCGCGCCGGCTACAACCCGTATTCGCTGGTATCGGTGTTGCAGACGCTGGGCGAGATCAACCCGTCCGACAGCACGGTGAAACTGATGTTCAGCACCCACCCGACCCCGGGTGAGCGACTGAACAAAATCGACCAGGTGGTCGGCGACAAGCTGGAACGCTACGCCGACGGCGTGGAAGACACCAAGCGCTTCTACCGCCTGAGGAAGTAGGGACTAGACGTGTGAGGGGTAAGGCGTGAGGAGTGAGGGGTAGCTTCAAAAGCAACGGCGCGGCAGTGGTAGCGCTTGCGCCCTCACCCCTCACCCCTCACCCCTCACCCCTCACCCCTCACCCCTCACCCCTCACCCCTCACTCCTCACTCCTCACTCCCATATAATCACGGGCAATCACGCGCCCCACCGGGCGCGCAACCGGGAGCCCGCATGCAACCGTATTCCATCCGCCGCGAACGACTCGCCGCGCGCCTCGCGCCGGGCGTGGTCATCCTGCCCACCGCGCCCGAAGTGGCGCGCAACGCCGATACCACCTACCCCTACCGCTACGACTCCAGCTTTCATTACCTCACCGGTTTTCCAGAGCCGGAAGCCGTCCTGGTGATGGTGATCGGCGAAGACGGAACCCAGCAATCCACCCTGTTCTGCCGCGACAAGAACCTGGAACGCGAAATCTGGGACGGCTATCGCTTCGGCCCCGATGCCGCCGCCGAACGTTTCGGCTTCGCCCAGGCCCACGCCTATGAAGCGCTGGACAGCGAAATCGTCACGCTGCTGGCCAACCAGCCGCGCATCCATACCGCGTTCGGCGCCGACGCAGCCTGGGACCAGCGGGTTGCCGGCTGGCTGAACGCAGTCCGAGCCCAGGGCCGCGCCGGAGTCACCGCGCCGCGCGAAATCATCGACGTGCGCGGCAGCATCGACGAAATGCGACTGTTCAAGGACGAACACGAGCTGGACCTGATGCGCGAGGCCGGGCGCATCAATGTCGGCGCGCACATCCGCGCCATGCGCACCGCACGCCCCGGCATGGCCGAATACGCGGTGGAGGCCGAACTGCTGCACGAGTTCTATCGTCACGGCAGCCGCTTTCCGGCCTACGGCAGCATCGTCGCCAGCGGCCCGAACGCCTGCGTGTTGCACTACGTGGAAAACGATCGCGTCATGCAGGACGGCGACCTGCTGCTGATCGATGCCGGCTGTGAATACCAGGGCTACGCCAGCGACATCACCCGCACCTTTCCGGTGAATGGCAAGTTCAGTGGTCCACAAAGGGACATCTACGAACTGGTGCTGGATTCCCACCGCGCGGCCATGGATTACGCGCGACCGGGCGAGGAATGGAACGCCATGCACGACGCGGCGGTGAAGGTGCTGGCGCAAGGGCTGATCGATCTCAAGCTGCTGTCCGGCTCGCTCGATGGCGTGCTGGAAGAAGGCAGCTATCGCCAGTTCTATATGCACCGCACCGGCCACTGGCTGGGGCTGGACGTGCACGACGCGGGCGCCTACAAACTGGACGGCGCATGGCGGCCGCTGGAGCCCGGCATGGTGTTCACCGTGGAGCCGGGGCTTTACATCCGCCCGGCCGACAATGTGCCGGCCGAATTCGCCAACATCGGCGTGCGCATCGAGGACGACGTGGCGATCACCGCCACCGGCCACGAGGTGCTGACCGAGGCCTGCCCGCGCACAGTGGCCGGGATCGAAGCGTTGATGGCCGAGTCGCGATGACGCGCCGATCCATCGCGGCCCACAAGTGACCCGCCCGTTGCGAACAGACGAACCCATGACCGGCGTAGATCGCGCCTTGAACCGGATGCTTCCATGCTGATTTCCAGCCTACCCGCCCACGTCGATATCGCCATCGTCGGTGGCGGCCCCGTCGGCGCGCTGCTGGCTTTGCGACTGGCGCAGGCCGGGCACCACGCGCTGGTGCTCGAGGCCCGCCGCGAGACCTCCGCCGACCCCCGCGCGCTGGCGCTGTCCTACGCCAGCCGCGAAGCACTGGAACGCGTCGGCCTGTGGGACGACCATGCGCTGGCGGCCACCGCCATCGCCAAGGTACACGTCTCGCAGGCCGGCAGCATCGGCCGTGCCGAACTCGACGCCACCGAGCTGGCGTTGCCTGCGCTGGGCTATGTGGTCGGCTACGACCGGCTGGCAAAGCTGGCGCTGGACCGCCTGGCCGACAGCGATGCCCAGGTGGCGCTGGGCAGCCCGGTCACCGCGATCCGGCGGCTGGCGCGGTTCGCCGAGCTGGAAGTCGCCGGCCCCGACGGCCCGCGTATGCTGACCTGCCGGCTGGTGATACTGGCTGATGGCGGCAAGCTGGTCGGCACGCTCGGCGATGTGGTCCAGACCGTCAAACCGTATCGTCAGCACGCGGTGCTGGCGACGCTCACCCCGAACCGGCCACACCACAACATCGCCTACGAGCGCTTTGCCGACGATGGCCCCTTGGCGCTACTGCCGCGTGGCGACGACTTCACGCTGGTGTGGACACAGTCGCCGGAGCAGGCCGAGGCGCGGCTGGCGTTGCCGGATGACGAATTCCTGGCGGAAGTGGGCACGCGCTTCGCCGGGCGCGTGGCGGGTTTTTCCGCTGTCGGCGCACGTGCCAGCTTTCCGCTGGCGCTCAAGACGCTCGACAAAGTGGTGGGCCGCCGCCTGGCGTTGATCGGCAACGCCGCGCAGACGTTGCACCCGGTAGCGGGCCAGGGGCTGAACCTGGGGTTGCGCGACGCCGCGACGCTGGCGGACGTGCTGGGCGCCGTACCCGCCGCGCGGCTGGGCGAAGAAGAAACGCTGGCGCGCTATGCGCGGCTGCGGCGCAAGGATGCCGGCCTCGTCACCGCGTTCACCGACAGCCTGATCAGCATCTTCGATTCGCCCAACCCCATCCTCAAGCATGCACGCAGCCTGGCGTTGCTTGGGCTGGATCAGGCCGGGCCGCTGCGGCGCGGCTTCGCCCAGCGCATGGTCTACGGCGCGCGCTGAGCTTCTCCGGTTTGGAGAGGCGCGGCGCGTTGCAATTCGACCGCCACCAGCTTGGCCAGATCGGCCAGCATCTCCAGTTCGAACGATTGCAGGCGACGCGGTTGGCAATCGATCAGGCATAACGTACCGACCGCCGCGCCCGTGCCCACCTTCAGTGGCGCGCCCGCATAGAAGCGCACCCCGGGTGCGCCGGTCACATATGGGTTGTCGAAGAAGCGCTGGTCGTCCAACGCGTCCTCCACCACCATCACGTCGTCCTGCAAGATGGCATGCCCGCAGAACGAGACCTCGCGCGGGGTTTCACCCATCGGCACGCCACAGGCGGATTTGAACCATTGCCGCCGGCTATCCACCAGCGTGACCAAAGCGATCGGCACGCGGAAAAACGTGGCTGCCACACGGGTCAGGTTATCGAAACGGGTCTCCGCAGGGGTATCGAGCATCAGCAGACTGTGCAACACCTGAATACGTTCTGCTTCGTTCTGCGGCATGGGCGGCGCTTGCATGGGATCCCTCGCGATGGACAATGTTTCGGATGCCGGGTGATCACTTCGAGTGCCGGCATGCAGACAAAGGCTATCGCATCGGGTGAAATCCAGAGGGCCCAGGCTCGTCAATATCACCCCACATTGCCCAGCCGGTGGCGCCCGTGAGGCAAAGCCTCCCGCAATGGGCCCACATCCGGCAACCAGCCATGCGGCCTTCCCGTGCGGCGCCTGCCGCCCGCAAGCCCCCCCCCAACCCGACCTTCGCACGCGAACCCGGTCAGCTCAGTGCGGCGGATCCTTCAGCCGGGTGCGCGACACCCCGGCAACGATTCCGATCCCCAGCAGCACCACGCCACCGACGACGATCCATTGCAAGTTGAGGCCGGCGATATGGGCACCGTAGCCCAGGCCGAGAATCGCCAACACCACGCCAATCAGATACAGGCCAAACGAAGACATCGCACACCTCCGTACCAGGTTCGATGCCTTCAGTTAAAAGCCGATTCGCCCGCCGTGGCATGGGAGTATTGCCGCTGCCACCCCACGCCTGGTGGGTAAGACAGCGCATAAACGACACCTCAGGCGCGAATCGCGGGTCGGGTCAATCCCGTGCCAACCATGCGGCCAGCGTGTCGAACATCAGGTTCCAACCCGCTTCGGTGGCCTCGTTGAAATCGGGCGGCAGGCCGTGCTGGGTCACCGTCAGCACGCTTGCGCCGCCATCAGGTTCGATCTCGACGTCGATACGATCGTATGCCGGCGAGAACTGCGGCATGGCGAAGGTAAAGACAATGCGACGCGGCGGGGCGATTTCCAGGTATTCGCCGATGCCGGTATAAGCCACGCCCTCGCGTCGGTCGGTGATGCGCCATGCACCGCCCACGCGGGCGTCGATCTCAGTAATGTTGTGTTCGCTGATCGGCGAGGTGAACAGCCAGTGGCGCGCCACCTGCGGGTCGAGCCACGCCTCGAACACGCGCTGGGGTGAGGCATCCAACCGACGGACGATGCGGACAAAATTGGGTGTGCTCACGGGAGCGCTCCGAGTTCTGGATGAAAGTTGTCATTTCACCCTCTGAAAGCGCTGTCATTTGGACCGTTGGCACGGGAAAAGCCACCATCCGGCAGGATGCCGATTGCATCCTGCCTACCCCCATGACATGAATGCGCGCAGGTAGGGCCACCTTTCCTGGTGGTACTCGCCACGGGCAACCTGGCCATTTCAGACCAACGGCATGCATTGAGCATGCAAACGGTTTGGGCACAGGCTACTAGACCCATATGCGGTTGAAGAGAGTGTGGAACGCGAACGGCAACGCCTTATCGCGCCCCTGCGATATAGATCGCAGGGGCCGATGTGCTTTGCCGCGCCCCCACTCTCGCCGGCCGAGCCAGATAAAAGCAGGAGGAGAGTTGGAATGAATCGTCGTCTTTCGTTACCGGCGCTGAGCATCGTCGCCGCCATCGCGGCCTTTGCCGGCAACGCCCAGGCCGCATGTCGCGGCGCCTGGGCCGAGGGTAATACCTATCAGGCGGGTGATACCGTCACCTATGCCGGAGCCACCTATACCGCGCTGCTCACGCATACCGCCTATGCGGGCACCGGCTGGAATCCGAAAAGCACCACCACGCTGTGGCAGGCGGGCGGGCAATGCGGCAGTACACCGACCCCCACGCCCACACCGGTCCCTACCCCGGCGCCAACACCGCAACCCACCGCCGTCCCCACGCCCAAGCCGGCCACGCCGACGCCCGGATGCAGCAGCAGCGCCCCCGCCTGGGTCGCCGGCACCGCCTATACCGGCGGACAGCGCGTGACCTACAACGGCGTACTGTACGAGGCCAAGTGGTGGACGCAGGGCGACAACCCTGCCCAATCCGGCGAATGGGGCGTGTGGAAGGTGGTCAGCGGTGGCTGCGCTCCGACGCCCACCCCGGCCACGCCCACACCACCGCCGCAACCGACGCCCACTTCGAACATTCCGTCGCCGGCCGGCTGGCGCCTGGTGTGGAACGACGAGTTCAACAACAGTGCCATCGATACCACCAAGTGGAGCTTCGAAGTCAATGGTCAGGGCGGCGGCAACAACGAACTCCAGTACTACACCGCGCGCAACGAGAATGCGCGCATCGAAAACGGCAAGCTGGTGATCGAGGCGCGCCGCGAGAACTACACCGGCCCGGACGGCACCCGCCAATACACCTCGGCGCGCTTGCGCTCGCTGGGCAAGGGCGACTGGACCTACGGCCGCTTCGAAGCGCGGATGAAGCTGCCCTATGGTCAGGGTCTCTGGCCGGCGTTCTGGATGCTGCCCACCGATTGGGTCTACGGCGGCTGGGCGGCCAGCGGTGAGCTGGACATCATGGAAGCCATCAACCTGAAGGCCGCCGGCGGCAATGTGACCTACGGCTCGATCCATTACGGCGGCGTCTGGCCCAACAATACCCACAAGACCATTTCCACCGTGCCGGGCAGCAGCATGGCCGACAACTTCCACGACTACGCGGTGGAATGGGAACCGGGCGTGATCCGCTGGTATGTGGACGGACAGTATTTCGGCCAGCAGACCGACTGGTACAGCAGCGCCGGCGCCTATCCCGCGCCGTTCAACCAGCGCTTCCACCTGCTGCTGAACGTGGCGGTCGGCGGCAACTGGCCGGGCAACCCGGATGCCACCACATCGTTCCCGCAGCGGATGGAGGTGGACTGGGTGCGGGTATTCCAGCGCTGATTCCGGCAACGGTGCAGCAAAAAGCCCCGGGTCATGCCGGGGCTTTTTGCTGGGCGAGGTGATCCGCACAAAATGGCGAATCACCCCTTCGCTCGATCCGCCGCGCCGCCCTGGCGCATCTCGGCGATCCGCACGATCACGTAGGCGATCAACGCAAAGATAAAGAAAACCAGCAGCAACCAGGCGATACCTTGCAGTGCCTCGATCACGGTCCGGTACAGTTCGAGCACCCAGCGCTCCGTCGTCAACGAAACGACCCGCGCTTCCTTGTCCCAGCGCGCCGGCGTGATGTACTTCTCCAGTTCGTAAATGCGCACACCTGCCGAAACCCCGACGACCAGGATCGCGAACTTCAGGTATTTCAGCCAGGCGACGCTGATTTCATCGGCGATGATCCGTTTCAGGATGCTGTCGATGGGCTTGGAAAAGGCCAGCGCCACCAGCAACGAAACCACGGTTGCCACCACCAGCGTGACCAGCAGCAATGTCAGGAACATGCGGACAACCTTCCCGGATGATTTTCTTCAGGTAGCACCCATCGCTTTGGGGTAGCCATGGGGGCCCGTCTCGGCCAGCCTGGCATGAGTTCAGTCGGTGCCGTACCGGGGCGAGTGCGGGCCGTACAGGATGCGGCCCGGGGCGCCAGCCGACAGCATGCGCACGCTGGTGATGCCGGCATAGCCATAGGATGCGTCGCTCAGGTGGTTGGTCATTTGCTTGATCGCCGCCGATACGAGGATGCCCACCCAGCCACCGCCGGAGCTGCCGCTCGATTGCTCGCTGCTGGACGCACGACCGGCGCCAGCCCAGAGCGTTTCGCCGCTGCGCAGATCCACCAGCGTGGCCTTGGCGGCCACTTCGGTCACGCTGTCGACCACCACGTAGCTGGAACCGTACTTGGTCACGGTCACGTAGAGCACCGCATCCGCGCCGAAGATCTCGCGCAGTTTTTCCCTGTCCACCCCGTGGATATCGCTCGCGCTGTTCAGGCCGTTCTGCTTGAAGGTTTCGTCCACCAGCGCCACCGGCAGCACGTAGTAGCCCGCTTCGGCCAACGGGAGGGTCATCTGCGCCAACATGGCGTAGGTAGCGTTCACATCCGGCGATTCGTTCAGCGGCGGCAAGACCAGGATCGATGCCGGCCTGCTCTGCTTGAACGCTGTGTAGTCGGTGTTACCGGCCTTGGGAGCCGCGCAGCCGGTGACGAACAGCAGCACCGCGCAGCAGGCCAATATCTTGAACAGCTTTGCCATCGTCATTCCCCCAGCCTGGTCTGGTTTTTCTTCAGCAGGAAATCCATATAGGCCTGCGATTCGGGGAACAGCGCCTTTTCTGTCTGAAACTGCTGGACCGCCTGTTCTTCATTGCCGATGCTGGCATACAGCATGCCGAGGTGAGCGTGGAAGCCGGGCGGCGGCATGCTGCCCTTGGCGCGAATCTTCTGGAAGCTGGCTTCCAACGCGGCAATCTGCTCGGTGGGCGATTCGCCCTGGAAGTACTTGTAGACCTGCTGCTGGTAACCCTCCCACTGATAGAGCGTCTTGGGTTGCGCGGCGCAGCCGGCCAGTAGCGCAATGGCCAGCAACGGCAACACGGCCGGTACGGGTTTCTTTTTGTTGTTCATGACGATATCCATCATTGGGCTTTGCCGGGTTTCCAGGCACCGGACTCGATCGCTCCGACCAGATTGTTGACGGCTTCGCGCATGGCCAGGTCGAGCACCTTGCCGTTCAGCGTGGAGTCATAGCTCGCGGTGCCGCCAAAACCGACGATCTCGCGATTGGACAGACTGTATTCACCGGCCCCCTGGCTGGAGTACACCACCTCCGATGTGGAGATATCGACGATGTTGAGACTGACTTTGGCGTAGGCGACCTGCGATTTGCCGCGCCCCAGGATGCCGAATAACTGGGTATCGCCCACTTCCTTGCGACCGAACTCCGTGACATCTCCGGTCACGACGTAATCGGCCCCCTTGAGCTGCTGGGCCTGCTTCTTGATCCCGGCCTCCTGCCCGATCTCCTTCATGTTGTCGCGGTCGAGCACATTGAAGCGGTTGGTCTGCTGCAGATGGGTGATCAGGATGGTCTTGGCCTGGCCACCCAGGCGATCCACGCCATCGGAGAAAATGCCGCGCATATAGGTGGAGCGGTTGTCGAACTTGCCTACCGCAATGGGGGTGCGAACGCCGGTATAGGGCCGGCTGGCACTTTCTACCTTGGGCACTGCCAGCGTGGTCGAGCTTTCGGTCGCGCACCCCGCAAGCAGGAAGGCGCCCGCCAGCAGGAGCAGCATGGGCGTCGTGCGTATCTTCGTCATATCGATTCCTTGAACGTGACGACCGCCCGCGCCGCGTGGCAGCCTTCACTGGTGATTGATTCGCTCGACGCACCAATACACGTCATTTCGAACACAACCGATTATCCGCAAAAACAACCATTCATCCCTGACTACTGACAAATTGTACGCGGCAACTTTGGCAAAACCCCAACCTTCGCTTGCATGCAGGTCACAACACCGCCCCATCGGAACCCGGGTAATGATTGGAGTAAAGTCAGGCTGGCGGATGTTCCAGCAGCACCCATTCCTGAAAATGCAGGTCTTCGAACTGGTATTCGCCCCGTTCGACGTTCACCAGGATCTGCCGCTTCAGGTCCATCAACCGCGCCAGCGAGTTGTTCACCGCGTGCAACTGCGCCACGCCGATGCCCAGTGCGGCCCCGAACTCGCGCAGCGCGGGCTTGCCGGTGATGCCCTTGCGCCCGGCTGCCACGAACTGCAACACCAGCCGGTCCATCGGCAGCAGGCTGTCCCATATCGCGGCGAAGCCGTCGTCGGAAAACGTGCTTTCACGGGCGCGCTCCACGGCAACCTCCACGCCGGCAAACGGGTTGAGCAGGTAGGCATCGAGAAAACGGCGGAACACCTCGGGCGACGATTTGAGCGTGATGAACGCCTGTTGCGCCCGTTCGTCCGGCAAGGCCAGCTCGGGTCGCAGGATCGCGTTGGCGCGCTGCACCATGTGGCTGACGAACAGGTTGTCCAGCAATGGAAACGGCTCGACCGGCGCCCAGTTGTAGAATGGCTGGCTGGATTTGCCGAACATGCCGCGCAAGGTGTGTTCGCTGGAGCCGGTGAAGATCACCTTCACCTTGTCCTTGCGCACGTCCAGGCCGCCGCGTAGCGCACTGGCCACGCCCAGGTGCTCGGCACTCGCCAGGACCTGCGCCTCGTCGATCATCAGCAGGATGGGGTGGCCATGCGCATCGATGCGCTGCCAGACCTGCGCCAGGGTGGGGTCGGCATCCGGATCGTCCAGCCGCGCATCGACGCCCGCCCCCAGCACCGTCAGCTTCACACCACGGACCTGCGGCCCCTTTCCAACCAGCCGGGCCAGCGGATTGCGCCGCGCGGCCAGTTGCTGGGCCACGGCCTCGGCGATACCAGCCAGCGGCGCCGTCCGGCACTCCCACAGATTGACGTAGACGCAGGTAAAACCGGCCTGCTCCGACTGTGGCAGCAAGTCCTTGAGCAGAAACTCGGTCTTGCCCATGCGGCGACGGGCAAATAGCGCACGCGCGCTGCTCAGCCCGGCCTGGAAGGCATCGATGTAACGCTGCGCCAGATCGTGGCGGGCAAAGTGCCAGGCATCGAAGGAAGTCGCCATATCTAAAAATATCTACGTAATTTAGATATATCTATATTGCAAAGATAACCGTAGAAAAACAACTGATCCATTCGGCGCTAAGTCATCCATATTTGCGGCCCACCGCCAGGAACACGCGATGTGGCACGCGCATCGGCTCTTCCGGAAAGCGATTGCGCAGCAACTCGGCCAGCTCGGCGTCGAAGCGGGTCACCGCGTGCGGCGGCAGGCTGGCCGCCACGCCCGCGCTGGCGCGGATGCGTCCGCGCCATGCTTCGTGGCTGTAGATGGCGGGCACGTCGAAGATGATGGCTTCCAGCCCCGTAAAGCCCGCCTGCGCCAGATCGGCGAAGTGCGCGCCATGAACCCCGCAACCGCCAGCGCCCTGCCAGGTCGGGTTGTGCTGGAGGATCAACCGCTCGGTGGCTTCCACCATATTGCCCGGCAGCGGCAACCAATCGTAATGCGCCAGTGCGAGCATGCCGCCGGGCCGCAGCAGCCGCCACGCCTCACGCGCGGCATCCACGCGCTGGAACCAGTGCCAGCACTGACCCGCGGTCACCACGTCGAAGGCGGCATCCGGCAAGCCGGTACGCTCCGCGACGCCCTGGCGATACTCGATGCGCACGCCCGCCTCGCCATCCAGCAGGCGTGCCTGCGCCAGCATGGCCTCGGCTGGGTCCAGCCCGGTGACCAGGCATCCCTGCCGCGCAAAACCGCGTGCCAGAGTGCCGGTGCCCGTTCCCATATCCAGCACCTGCTGCCCGGGCACGCCAACACCCAGCGCCGCAGCCCGAGCAAAGAAAGCGGCAGGAAAACCCGCGCGGTACTTGCCATAGTCGCTTGCAGTCTTGCCGAAATCGACTTCAGTCATCGCCACTCCCTTGCGTAAAAACATCTATCCGATTAAGCATTGACCTCAGTATCGCGTCAATGATGGCGCAACCAGCCCCTACATTTCTTTCGTGTAACCATCCAGGGAGCAACATTGCAATGAGCACGCCGGATCAACAAATCGATTACATCGAACTTCAGGTCACGGATATCGCCCGAACCAAGGCCTTCTACGCGGCAGCCTTCGGCTGGACCTTCACCGACTACGGCCCCGGCTACACGGAGTTCTTCGATGGCCGCCTCAAGGGTGGCTTCACCACCGAAGGCAGCCCCCGCCCCGGTGGCCCGCTGGTGGTACTGTACGCCGACGATCTCGAAGCCACGCTGGCGCGCGTGACCGCAGCGGGCGCGCGGATCGCCAAGCCGATCTTCAGCTTTCCAGGCGGGCGACGCTTCCAGTTCCTCGATCCCGACGGCTACGAACTGGCCGTGTGGTCCGCGTAACGCCAAACCCGGCGTCGCACCGCCCGCGGATCGACGCCCCCCTTCCGGTCACTGCCAGAACCATACGCCCATATCGCAGCGCGCCGGTCCCCACGCCCCGTCGAGACGCCGCCCCGGGAGTCCCCCATGGATCGAGTCGTCCCCCCAGCCAGCCGGATGCAGATCCGCGATATGGAGCTGAGGTTCTTTACCCAATTGCATGAGCTGACGCATCAGATCCAGCGCGGCAGCGACAATCCGCTCGGCAAACTCCAGGAGATCTACGCGCTGGCCGATCTGGTGGGCGAACTGACCACACCGGGCACGGCATGCAGCAAAGGCTGCTCGCGCTGTTGCCGTGTCGATCTGCCGATCACCACCATCGAAGCGCGGTACATCCGCAAGCACGTGGGAATCGTTCCCCGGACCGGTAGCTCAATCTCTTCGGGGCACACCGTGGCCCGGCGGCCATGCCCGTTTCTCGACGCGGCGGGGGCATGCTCGATCTACCCCTTCCGCCCCTTCGTCTGCCGCACGCTCCACGCACCGGGGCAACCGGCGTGCAACGACATCGCCACGCCCCACGCCAGGTATGGCAGCCGCAACAACTACATCCTGGAAAAGCTGTTCCACCTGCTGGACGTGATCAACAAGCGCAAGCCGATCCGCGACATCCGAGATTTCTTCCCTCTCACGACCGATCCCTTTCCTTGAGCGCCGTGAGGCGCGCCCGACGCGGGCACCTTGAAATTAACGATATCGTTAATTAATCTGCATTCATGTCGCACGCACCCGCCATCCGAACCCGTGGCCGTCCGCTCGCCACCGCCGAGCAGGACGTACGCGCCAGCTTGCTCGATGCCGCCCTCGTCCGTTTTGCCGAACGGGGTATCGCCGCCACCAGCATGGCGCAGATCGCCAAGCAGGCCGGGGTGACGCCGGCCATGGTCCATTACTACTTCAGCAATCGCGATCGCTTGCTCGACGCACTGGTCGAGGAACGCGTGGCGCCATTGATCGAACAGGTCTGGACCGCCACCGATGACGAGGTCGCCGATCCGCGCCTGCTGCTGCAAGGCGTGATCGCCCGGATGATCGCCGGCGTTGCCAGCCGGCCCTGGCTGCCGCCGCTGTGGATCGGCGAAATCCTCAACGAAAGCGGCCTGCTGCGGGCACGGCTGTTCGCCCGCTTGCCATTGCCGCGCCTGCGCGCGCTGGCCGAATCGCTTGGCGCATTGCAGGCACGAGGCGATCTGCATCCGGATATCAACCCGCAACTGGTGTTCGTCTCGGTGCTGGGTCTGGCGATGCTGCCATTCGCGGCCGCCGGCCAGCAGCGCCGCCTGCCGATCGGGCTGACGCTGGAACCGGATGCCGTCGCCCGCCACGCCACGGCACTGTTGTTGCACGGACTAAGGCCCGCCCCGCGATGAACAAGGAGTCCACCATGCCCGTTTCCCGCCTGTGCTGGTTGCCGCTGCTACTGCTGGCGGGTTGTTCGCGTGAGGCGCCGACAGCCTATCAGGGCTACGTCGAAGGCGAATTCGTTGCGCTCGCCGCCTCGCAAAGCGGGCGCCTGACGCAACTGGCGGTGAAACGCGGGCAACAGGTCAAGACCGGCGCAGCGGTGTTCGCGCTCGATACCGACAACGAAGTAGCGGCGCGACGCCAGCGCCAGCAACAACTGGCGGCAGCGCAGGCGCAACTGGATGACCTGCGCACCGGCAAGCGCCCGCAGGAAATCGAAGTGACCCAGGCACAACTGGCCGCCGCCGAAGCAGAGGCGCGCCGCGCGGCGCAACAGCGCCAGCGCGACGAAGCTCAGTTCCAGGCGGGCGGCGTGTCTCAGGCCCAACTGGAGCAAAGCCGCGCCGCCGACCTGGCCGCCGCCGCCAACGTGCTGCAATTGCGCCGCGAACTGGATGTCGCACGCCTGCCAGGCCGCGCCGCACAGATGCAGGCACAGGCGGCGCAGGTGGAGGCCGCGCGCGCCGCGCTGGCCCAGGCCGACTGGACACTGAACCAGAAAGCGCTGCATGCGCCGGCCGCGGCGCTGGTGTTCGATACGCTGTACCGCGAAGGCGAATGGGTGGCAGCCGGCAGCCCGGTGGTCCGGCTGTTACCGCCCGGCAACATCAAGGTGCGTTTCTTCGTGCCGCAGGCCGCGCTGGCCAGCCTGGCACCGGGACGTGAAGTCACGCTGGGCTGCGACGGCTGCACCGCGATCCCGGCACGCATCGACTACATCGCCACCGAGGCCGAATACACGCCGCCGGTGATCTACAGCAACGATACACGCGACAAGCTGGTGTTCATGGTGGAGGCACGCCCCGCGCCGGCACAGGCGGCGGGGCTGCATCCCGGCCAGCCGATGACGGTGACGCCACGATGAACGCGGACGCCGGCGAACTCGCCATCGACGTGCGCGGCCTGCACAAGCACTTCGGCGACAAACACGTGGTGAACGATGTATCGCTGCAAGTACGGCGCGGTGAGATCTTCGGCTTCCTCGGCCCCAACGGCAGCGGCAAGACCACCTCCATCCGCATGATGTGTGGCCTGCTCACGCCGGATGCCGGCAGCGGCACCTGCATGGGTTACGACATCGTGCGGCAAGCCGACGAGATCAAGCGCCATGTCGGCTACATGACGCAGAAGTTCTCGTACTGGGAAGACCTCACCATCCGCGAGAATCTCGACTTCGTCGCGCGCATCTACGAAATGCCCGAGCGCCGCGCGCTGGTGGATCGCACGCTGGAAGAACTGGGCCTCGCCAGCCGCGCCGAGCAGCTCACTGGCTCGCTGTCGGGTGGCTGGAAGCAACGACTTGCGCTGGCGGCCTGTCTGTTGCACCAGCCGAAGCTCTTGCTGCTGGATGAGCCGACCGCCGGCGTCGATCCCACCGCGCGGCGCGATTTCTGGGAAGAACTGCATACGCTGGCTGCGCGCGGCATCTCGGTGCTGGTGTCCACGCACTATATGGATGAGGCCGAGCGCTGCCACAAGCTGGCCTACATCGCCTACGGTCGCCTGCTGGCCCAGGGCACGGCGGCCGAGGTCATCGCCAGGCAGAATCTGTCCACCTGGACCATCGAGGGCGACGACCTGATGGCCCTGTCGCAACGACTGCGCGGCCAGCCGGGCGTGGACCAGACCGTGGCATTCGGCGCGGCCCTGCACGTCAGCGGCCGCGATGGCGCGCAACTGGAAACCACGCTACGCGACGCGGTGGCCGGCAGTTCGCTGCGGCTAGCGCCCGCCGACACCAGCCTGGAAGACGTCTTCATCTACATGATGGGACGCTCGGCCGACAACTTCGGAGCGCAGTCATGAAATGGCGCGGTTTCTCCGTGGCGCGCTGGTGGAGCGTGGTCCTCAAGGAGTTCCTGCAACTGCGGCGCGACCGCATCACCTTCGGCATGATCATCGGTCTGCCCATCGTCCAGCTCGCGCTGTTCGGCTTCGCGATCAACACCGATCCGAAGCACATGCCCACCGCCCTGGTCATTGCCGATCACAGCGAGTTCAGCCGTAGCTATGTGGCGGCGATGAAGAACTCCGAATATTTCGACATCATCGGCGAACTGCCGAGCGAAGAAGCAGGGCGCGCGGCGCTGGCGCGGGGCGAGGTGCAGTTCGTACTGAATGTACCGGCGGGCTTCACCCGCGACCTGTTGCGCGGCGACAAGCCGGCGCTGCTGGTCGAGGCCGACGCCACCGACCCGATGGCCACCGGCATGGCGTTGTCCGCCGTGGCGCAACTGGGGCAGTACGTGGCGCGACGCGATCTCACCGGCCCGCTGGCAACGCTGCGTGGTGGCGAGCCCCCCTTCGAAGTACGCGTGCATCGCCTGTACAACCCCGAGGGCAACGCACAGTTCAACACCGTACCCGGCCTGATGGGCGTGATCCTCACCATGACCATGGTGATGATGACCGGGCTGGCGATGACCCGCGAACGCGAGCGCGGCACCATGGAAAACCTGCTGGCCACCCCCGTGCGCCCGATCGAGGTCATGACCGGCAAGATCGTGCCCTACGTCGCCATCGGGCTGATCCAGGCCAGCATCATCCTGCTGGCGGCGTACTTCGTATTCCAGGTGCCGTTCGCCGGCAGTCTGATCGCCATCTACCTCGCCGCGCTGCTGTTCATCGCCGCCACGCTCACCGTGGGCATCACGCTGTCGTCGCTGGCGCAGAACCAGCTCCAGGCCATGCAGCTCACCATGTTCTATTTCCTGCCGAACATCCTGCTCTCGGGCTTCATGTTCCCGTTCCGGGGCATGCCCCAATGGGCGCAGTACATCGGCAACGTGCTGCCGTTGACGCATTTCAACCGGCTGATCCGGGGCATCCTGCTCAAAGGCAGCGGCTGGGCGGATCTCTGGCCCAGCATCTGGCCATTGCTGCTGTTCCCGGTGGTGGTGATGGGCATCGCGCTGCGCTTCTATCGGCGTACGCTCGATTAGGGGCTTGAGGTGAGGGCTTATGGTGCGCTTGTGGCGGCAAGCTCCCAGCCGGGGGCTCAAGAGTGGTGGTGTGCGGGGAACGTCTCGCGCTTGTTGGTTCCTGCTCCTCCGCCCTCGCCGTCGCGAGGGGGCCTCGCTTTGCTCGATGGTCATGGCGATGGCCAAGCCTGTGATGAAGCGCCCTTCTCAACGTTGCTGTCGCGAAGACGCCTGGCTTCGCCTGGAACGCCTCCGGCCAATGTTCCTGACCACTTCGCTGCGCGGGGTTTCCGGATGAGAGAAATGTTCATGCGATCACTGTCACCTGGCTATGGGGTGGCCCTTGCGGCTCTGCTGGCGGGGTGTGCGGTCGGGCCGGATTTCCGTTCGCCCGCGCCGCCCGCAACCGGGCGCTACACGGAAGCGTCGTTACCCGATGCCACGGGTGAGGCGGAGGGTGTGAGCCAGCGCTTCTTCCAGCAGCAGGCGCTGCCGCAGCAATGGTGGACGCTGTTCGGCTCGTCCCGGCTGGATGCGCTGGTAGCGCAGGCGCTGGCCGCCAGCCCCACGCTCGACGAAGCACAGGCGCGACTGGATCAGGCTGCCGCGGCCTATGCGGCGCAGGCCGGCACATTATGGCCACAGGTAGATGCCAACCTCGCCGCCACCCGCGAGAAAATCAATACCCCGGCGCCGGGTGATCCGCCGCTGCGCAACTTCGGGCCGTTCACGCTCTATCATGCGTCGATCGACGTCTCGTACACCCTGGACCTGTTCGGTGGCGAACGACGGGCGCTGGAATCGCTGGCGGCACGCACCGACTACCAGCGCTACCAGTTGGAAGCGGCTCGACTGGCGCTGGCGGGCAATGTCACGGTCAGCGTCATCCGTGAAGCAGCGCTGGCGGATCGTATCGCCCTCACCGAGGCGCTGCTGGCCGCACAACGCCAGCAACTGGACATCACCAGTCAACAGGAACGGCAAGGCGGCGTGTCGCGGCAGGATCTGCTCGGCCAGCGCACCCTGGTCATGCAGACCGAGGCATTGCTGCCACCGTTGCGGCAGCAACACGCCGCGTTGCGTCATCAACTGGCCGTCTACCTCGGGCACGCCCCCGGCGACGGGCTGCCACCGCTGCCACGCCTGGATGAACTGCGCCTGCCCACCCAACTGCCCTGGCGGGTTCCCGCCGAGCTGGCGCGCCGCCGTCCTGATATCCGGGCTGCCGAAGCGCTGCTGGCCGGCGCGACCGCCGAGGTGGGCGTCGCCACCGCCAACCTGTATCCACGCCTGACCCTCAGCGGCAGCCTCGGCACCGATCAACTGGAAAGCAGCCGCCTGCTGGAAAGCTTCAACGCCTGGAAACTGGGTGCCGGGTTGGTACAACCGTTGTTCCACGGCGGCGCGCTGCGCGCGCAAAAGCGCGGCGCCGAAGCCGCGCTACGCGCTGCGGAAGCGACCTATCGGCAAACCGTGCTCACAGGCCTGCAACAGGTGGCCGACGCGCTGCATGCCCTGCACATGGATGCATCCCTGCTGCACGCCCGCGCCAACGCCGCCGACGACGCGGTGGCATACCGCGACATCGCCACCCGGCGACTGGCGCTGGGCGGCATCAGCCGGCTGTCGGTGCTGGACGCGGAACGTCAAACATTGCAAACCGCGCTGGACGCGCAAGCGGCGCGCGCGGATCGTTACGCCGACACCGCGGCACTGCTGCAAGCGCTGGGTGGCGGCTGGATCGATACCGATATCGCACCAGCCGCGAGTGCTGCTCGGTGATGCCAAGCAAGGGCCATTGCCAGCATTGGCGCGGCATGCGGAGCAACCCGACCGACGCATTACCGGTCTCGCGACTACAAATCGCTCCGTGACACGGCGATAAATGCCACCTATCACATAAGCAGCGGCACCCATCGGGTGTCCCCATGTGTGATAGGCAATCGAGGGACAGTTCATCGGTCCGGCAGCTTTGAGTCGGCGCGGCAAACGCCTTACAATCCGGGATTCGATCCACATGAACAGGTGCGCGGCGACGTGTGCCAAGGTCTACCGTGTTCTCCTTCTTCCGCAAGAAAGACAACGAGCCGGAAAAGCCAGAGGCCCCGAAAGCGGGCCCCAAGCCGGCACCCACCCCCGCCCCGGAGGCCAAGCCGTCCGCAGGGGAGCCCCCTGCCTATAACCTCCAGGAATTGTCCATCGAGATCGAGGACATCGGCGCCCACCTCACGCCCGCCGAGGAAGAGGCCGTGGTGTTGTATGCCAACAATCAGGCCGAAGCCGCCAGCGAGGCGCTCAAGGGCATCCTGCCCACCGTCCTGGGCACGCGCCGCCACGAAACCTGGCACCTGTTGTTCGAGCTTTACCAGCAACTGGGCGACCGCGCGGCGTACGACGAACTGGCATTGCAATACGTCGTCGAGTTCGAAGTCTCGCCACCGGTCTGGCGCGAGCTGCCACGTGCGGCAGTGGCCGAGGCCGCCGGCAGCGCCTATGTGGCCTTCCCCGCGCAGGTGAAGGCGGACGTGGGCGACAAAGAGGCCGCCAAGCTGATCAAGGCCTGTGAGAAAGGCGCAGTGGTCCGCACCGACTTCGCCCGCGTGACCGATATCGACAGCGTGGGCGCCGCCGAGCTGCTCGCCTGCTGGTCCCGCGCGCGCAAGACCCAGACCCGCCTTCAGATCCTGGGCGCGGACAGCTTCATCGAGCTACTGCGCGGCAAGATCGAGCCCAGCCGCAAGATCCCGGCCGAAGCACCGTTCTGGCTGCTGCTGATGGAAGTGATGCAAAGCACCGGCGACCAGGATGCGTTCGACAACCTGGCCATCGTCTACGCCGTCACCTTCGAAGTGTCGCCCCCCTCGTGGGATGCCAAGCTGGCGCCCAGCCCGGAGCAGAAAAAGGCCGCGCAACAGCCCGCCGCCACCACGCCGACGCCCAGCCGCAGCGCGCCGGATCAGCTGGCGCTTTCCGGCGACCTGGTGGGCGGTGCCGCCGGCGACCTGGCCGCGATCCGCGAGTTCGCCGCGCAGCATCCGCAACCGGTGCTGGATTTCAAGGGTGTGCGCCGCGTGGACTTCGAAACCGCCGGCCAGTTGCTCAACCTGTGCATGGAACTGATGCAGCAGGGCCACGCGCTGGCGATCCTGGACCCGAATGAACTGGTCAGCGGCCTGCTGCACCTGCTGGGTATCAGCGAGCTGGTCGAACTGCGCTATAGCCACCAGCGCCCCTGAGCTGGCGCGAACCGGCCGGGCTCATCCCGGCCGGCGAGGGAGCATCCCGCTTGATTCCCTCCATCGCGCCCCCACCTGCCCGATATCATTCGTAGAGGGCTTCCCATGCAGCAATTCGACGGCACCACCATCGTCTCCGTGCGCCAGGGGCGTCATGTCGCCGTGGGCGGCGACGGCCAGGTCACGCTGGGCAACGTGGTCATCAAGGGCACCGCGCGCAAGGTGCGCAAGCTTTATCACGATCGCGTGATCGTCGGCTTCGCCGGCGGCACCGCCGATGCCTTCACGCTGTTCGAGCGCTTCGAAGCCAAGCTGGAAAAGCACCAGGGCCACCTGACCCGCGCGGCGGTGGAACTGGCCAAGGACTGGCGCACCGACCGCATGCTGCGCCGCCTGGAAGCCATGCTGATCGTTGCCGACGAAACCGCCACGCTGGTCATCACCGGCAACGGCGATGTACTGGAACCGGAGGAGGGCATCGCCGCCATCGGCTCCGGCGGCGCCTTCGCCCAGGCCGCAGCGCGCGCCTTGCAGGAAAACACCGACCTGCCACCTGAAACCATCATCAAGAAAGCGCTGGAGATCGCGGGCGACATCTGCATCTATACCAATCAGAACCATGTGATCGAGAGCCTGGGCGGCGAATCCACCGCCGCATAGTCGCTACACACACAGGCCCCCGGACGCACCAGGCATCGCTTAGCGCCCAGGGGGCAGTCCGATCGACCGCCTCATCCGCCGCCAGCCCCCGCGCCGGCCCGCAGCGTGGGCGCCACACTGCGTCAGCGCCGCAATACACGGATCATCCGCCCTCCGGCTACAATCGCCGCCATGTCGCATACCCTCGCCTGCCTGCGCTTCCTTTCCGCCGATCAGTTCACCTCTGGCGCCAGCATTGCCGAACAGTTGTCCTTGTCGCGCGCCTCGGTTTCCGCCGCGCTCGCCGAAGCCGAAAACTACGGCGTCCGGCTGGAGCGCAGGCATGGCGTGGGCTATCGGCTGGACCAGCCCATCGACTGGCTGGACAGCACGCTCATCCGGGCCGTACTGCCCACGCACTCCCGCCTGAACCTCGAACTGGCGCAACGCACCGATTCGACCAACCGCCGCCTGCTGCTGGAGCCGGGCCACGGCAAGGTCCTGGCGGCGGAGTGGCAGGATGGCGGGCGCGGTCGCATGGGGCGCCGCTGGCAAGCCAGGCTGGGCGGTTCGCTGCTGTTCTCGCTGTGCTGGCAGTTTCCCGGCGGCGCGGCCACGCTGGCAGGCTTGCCGCTGGCGGTCGGTACCGTGGTGGCCGAAACGGTCGCCGCGGCCGGGGTCGAAGGGGTCGGATTGAAATGGCCCAACGACCTGTTGCTGCGTACCGCCGATGGCGACGCCAAGGCGGGTGGCATCCTGATCGAGGTCGCCGGCGACGCGATGGGGCCGGTCAATGCGATCATCGGCATCGGGCTCAACCTGTCGGAGCCGGAAGTCGCGGACCAGCGGGTAGGTGGGCTGGCCGTGCAAGGGCTGACCATTTCACGCAACGCCTTGCTGGGCCGCCTGCTGGGTGAACTGGAACAGGCGCTGACCCACTTTGCCGCGCACGGTTTTGCCGATTTCCGTGCCCGCTGGGAAGCTCACCATGCCTGGCAGGGCAAGGCGGTGCGGCTGGTAGCGCCGAGCGGTCAGGTACGTATCGGCATCGCTGCCGGCGTGACCGACGATGGCGCTTTGCTTTTTCGCAGCGCGCATGGCGAAGAAGTGGTCCACAGTGGCGATCTGAGCCTGCGAGCGGCCCATTGAGCCGCGCCCGCCTTTTACGCCGCGTTCCATCCGGCACCGGGATCTAGCGATGCATCTGTTTCTCGACCTTGGCAATACCCGACTGAAGTGGGCGCTGGCTTCGGACATCTTTTCCTGGCACGGCAACGGCCATGCCATGCCCGATGAACTGGAAGCGCTGTTCGACGCCTTGCGCGCGATCACAGCGCCCGACGCGATCCATGGTTGCTGCGTCGGCACGGAAACGCTGCGCCAGGCGCTGGATGCGTTCTGTCGCGTGACCTGGGGCCGCGACATCAACTGGCTGGCGCCAAGCGCCGAGGCAATGGGCGTGGTCAACCGCTATCGCAAGCTGTCGCAGCAAGGGCCGGATCGCTGGGCCGCCGTGCTGGGCGCGCGCGCGCGCTATCCTGGCCGCGCGCTGGTGATCGCCAGCGCCGGCACCGCGCTAACCATCGATGGCCTGACCGCCGACGGCACATTCCTGGGCGGGATGATCCTGCCTGGGTATCGCATGATGAAAACGTCGCTGGCGGCCGGCACGGCACGGCTGCCGTTCGCCGACGGGCATTTCCACGACTTTCCCACTTCGACCGAGGACGCCATCGAAACCGGCGTGCTGACGGCGCTGACCGCCAGCGTCGCCGCGTTGTTCGACCGGCTGGAGATGCGCGGCGAAGATCCACTGGTGCTGCTGGCCGGTGGCGATGCGCCCTTGTTGTCCGAACGCCTGGGCCGGCCGTCGTGCATCGCCCACGATCTCGTTCTGCAAGGGCTGGCCGCCCTTGCCTTCGCTTCTGGAGAACCCGCGATATGAAATGGCTCGTCGTCCTGCTGGTACTGGCCAACGCCGCCTTCTTCGCCTACGACCGGCTGCAACCGGACACGACGCCGGTGGTGGTCGCCAGTCCGGAAATCAAGGCGGAACAGGTGCGCATCGTCGATGCAAGCACCATCACGCCCGCCGCGTTGCCAACCCCGCAGCCCCAGGCAGCCTCTGCCGTGGAGCCCACCCCCACCCCGACGACTGTCCCGACCGCCGTCGTGGCAGCCGGGCCGCGTGTCTGCCTGCGCTGGATCGTGCCGTCCGCCGAACAGGCGGAAATCGCCAGCAATCGGCTGCGTGCACTCGGTGTAACCGTGCAGGCCGTGCAAAGCGCCGAGCAGGCCAAGGTGTGGGTCTACATTCCGCCGCAGCAAACACTGGACGACGCCAAGAAGAAGGCGGCCGAGCTGGAGTCGCTGGGCATCGAGGATTATTTTGTGGTGAACAACGGCGGTCGCTGGCAGAACGCCGTGTCGCTGGGAGTCTATTCCACGCGCGACGCGGCGGAGCGACGTCTGACGATGCTGCGCGACCAGGGTGTGCGCTCGGCAGTGGTGCGGGAGCGCGACGATACGTTGCGCCCCGCCAGCTTCGTCCTGCGCGACGTGACCGAGGCCCAGCGCGCGGCGCTCACGCGCACCAGCGGCCAGTTGCGCGGTGCCCAGCTCGACGAAACCAAGTGCTGATCCGGCGCCGTGCCGGCAGGAGCAGCGCGCCGCCGCCGTAGCGGTCGGCCACCACCTCAGCGGCGAGCCGGACGGCCACGGCCGCCACTGCGCGCATAGTCGCCAGGTTCCGGCACTCCCTGATCGGCCACGGCGATGGCGAACAGGGGCTGGACCTGCACCACCGTCAGCGTGCCGGCCAGTTCCTCCGGCTGTCCCATGCGCAGCATCTCGCCTTCCACCAGGCCATCCACCGGCTGCGAACCGGGCTTGAGCCGATAGCGTTGCAGGCGATCGCCCGGCATCAGGCCGGACAGGCTACCCGCGTCCAGATACGCCTGGCCATGCTCGACCCGTACCACGCGCGCCGAGAACGGCAGGCAAGAAAGCTGTTCAGCCGCCGCTCTGGCCATCGCGTCCATCTGTTTGCTCACCAGTGCGCCATAGTCGGTGGCGAAGAAGCTGCCGCTGCCGAACTGCTCGTCCGCGGCAAAGGTCACCGTGCCGCCGGTACTGGCATCGAAACGCCTACGCTCGATCAGCGCCCCCGAGATGCCGTCGAACAGCAACAACTCCACGTCGAAGCGCCGCAGGCGCGGTACGGCCTTGATGCCGGGCGCGAAGAAATCGATCAGCGGAATCGCGATAGACGCCTTGCGCTCGCCCTGCTTCACGTCGTTGGCGCCCAGCGAGTAGGTGTAGCGCTCACCTTCGGCGCGGGTGTCGTTGACGATGCCCGACACCACGAACTGCACCCCTTGCCGCCGCGCCATGCGGCGCACGTGCTCGGGTTGCTGCCGTAGATCGGACAGGCCGGGATCGATGGTGAACGGAATGTCGTTGGCACCCCGCTGCGAAAACAGGCCGACATCGGCCAGCCGACTGGTCAGGCCCGCCTGCAAGCCGATCTGGAACTGCCCCACATCGCTGGACTGGCTGGGCTGGCGGATGCTGAAGGGCGTGACCAGCACCTTGCGCTTGTAGGGATCGTTGCAACCCTGTGCCACCGGAGTCTGCGCTGCGGCGGCCGGCGTGGGGGCCGGGTCGGTTGCGGCGGGTACGGCGGCCGATGCGGTGGCAGCCACCACCGGTAGCGCCTTGGGCGGCGCGTCGAAGCGTGGGTCGATCTCGATATGGTACAGCCCGTTGCCCTGCCACTCGCGCAAGACACGGTAGCTGGTCGGCGTGCGCGTGGGGCGCAGTTGCCCGCTCTGCGCCAGGCGGCCGTTGTCGCTCTGGTCCATCGCGTAGACCTGGACCCCGTTGGCGAGCGCGGCGTTGGCCAGGGCGTCGTCCAACGCCTGCTGGCGCGCGGCGGACCCTACCGACAACGGCGCCACGCCGATCACCGGCTCGGCCTGCACTCGCAGCGCGGCAAGCAGGCTGGCGACCAGCAATACGCGGGAGATACGGGCAACGGTGCTCATTCGGCGTAGTAGAAGTTGGCGGCGGTCTGCTTGGAGAGCGCCGGTGTGGGCACGGGCGCGGCCGGCGCGGCGGCAGGCGCGACCACGACCACCGGCTGCAACGGCATCACATCGACGTCCGCCTGGGCATCGACGGGCGGCAAATCGGTCGAAGGCGGCGGCAATGCGCTGGGATCGCCACCCGCAAGGGCCTGGACGAACGCCGGAGCAAGCGTCAGCTCCAGCGTGGTCTCGAACGCGCCATCCGCCAGTTCACGGCTGGACACCACGCGCGCGCCGCGCAGGTAGCCTTCGACGAAGGCACGCATGCTGTCGCTCTGCATGGTCAGCATCGCCACGGTGCTCTGGCTGGATATCCGCACGCCCTCCACGGTTTCCATCAGGCCGCGATAGGCGTCGAGCTTGGAGGCGCGCATCGCCAGCAAGCGCCGCTGCGGGGCGGACAGCTCCTTGGCAGTGGCAGGCGCGCCGTAGCCGACCGCAGTGATGATTTGCGGCAGGATCACCGGTGGCACCGGCGCGTCGGCCGTGATCTGTTTGCGAAACGGATTGGCGCAGGCAACGAGCAGGAGACAGACGGCAAGGGCCAGTAAACGCGATGTCATCATGGATGCCAGCGGGGATGAGGAATGCGGCTAGTCTAGCCGCACGCTCCGGCGTCAGCCAGCCCGCACGCGGAACACCAGGTCCCACACGCCGTGGCCCAGACGGATGCCGCGATCCTCGAACTTGGTCAGGGGCCGATAATCGGGGCGCGGCGCATAGCCATCCGCGGTGTTTTCCAGCGCAGGTTCGGCGGACAGCACCTCCAGCATCTGGATCGCGTAATCCTCCCAGTCCGTCGCCAGGTGTACATAACCGCCCGGGGCGATGCGCGACACCAGCAACTTCAGGAACTCGGGCTGCACCAGCCGGCGCTTGTTATGCCGCTTCTTGTGCCAGGGATCGGGAAAGAAGATGTGGGCGCCGGCCAGTACGGCGGGAGGCAGCATGTGTTGCAGCACTTCCACGGCGTCATGCTGCACGATGCGCAGGTTGGTCAGGTCGCGCTCGCCGATCAGCTTGAGCAGGCTGCCCACGCCGGGTGTGTGCACTTCGACGCCGAGGAAGTTGGTCTCCGGCGCACTGCCGGCGATCTCGGCGGTGGCGCCACCCATGCCAAAGCCGATTTCCAGCACGGTGGGCGCGGCACGGCCGAAGGCAGCGGTCAGGTCGAGCGGCTGCGCCGCATAGGGCAGGACGAAGCTCGGGCCGTAATCGGCCAGCGCACGCTCCTGTCCCTTGGAGAGATGCCCCTGGCGCAAGACGAAGCTGCGGATGCGACGGGTGTGTTGCTGGTTTTCCATCTTTCAGACCAAATCATCGGAAACCCCGCCTCATGCGGCACGGCTCCAGGCACAAACAAAAGCGCCGCAGGCTGCTGCGGCGCTCGGATAGCTGGGTATTTTAGCGACTATCGCGGTTCAGGTCAGGCCCAGCGCGTAGTAGCGGAACACTTCGTCCAGGCGATAGCCCAGCGATTCGTAGAGCGCCTGCGCCTTGGAGTTGGTATGCGCGGTGGAAAGCTCCAGCCGGCTGGCGCCGGTGTGGCGGGCGTGTTCGCGGGCCTTGTCCATCAGCAGGTGGGCAACACCCTGGCCGCGATGCGCCTCGGCGACGAACAGGTCGTTCAGCAACCAGATGCGAGACATCTGAAGCGAGCAGAACAAGGGATAAAGCTGGAGCAGGCCGACCGGCAGGCCATCGATCTCCGCCAGCAGGATCACCGACTCGCGATGCGCCAGCCGCTCGGCCAGGAAGGTGCGCGCGGCACCCGGATCCGTGAATTCGCCGTAGAACACGCGGTAGCTGTCGAACAGCGGAACCAGGGCATCGAGATCGTAAAGGCTGGCGTAACGGACAGTGGCACTCATGATGGTGGAGCCTAGAACCAAGGGTTTCACGGCGGGGCCGGATACGGCCCCACGACCGGCATCTATTTGCTGGCGATCATGCCCGACACCGGGCTGGACGGATCGGCACTGTAGAGCTTGCGCGGCATGCGCCCAGCGAGGAAGGCCTCGCGACCGGCCTCCACCGCCAGTTTCATCGCCCGCGCCATGCGCACCGGATCGCGCGCGCCGGCAATGGCGGTATTCATCAGCACACCGGCGCAGCCCAGCTCCATGCCGATAGCGGCATCACTGGCCGTGCCGACGCCGGCATCGACCAACACCGGCACCTTGGCGTTTTCGATGATCAGGCGCAGGTTCCACGGATTGAGGATGCCCATGCCAGAGCCGATCAGGCTGGCCAGCGGCATCACCGCGCAGCAGCCGATATTTTCCAGTTCCTTGGCGATGATGGGGTCGTCGGAGGTGTAGACCATTACGTCGAAGCCATCCTTCACCAGCGTTTCGGCAGCCTTCAGCGTTTCCAGCACGTTGGGATAGAGCGTGGTGGAATCGCCCAGGACTTCCAGCTTGACCAGCTTGTGCCCATCCAGCAGTTCGCGCGCCAGGCGCAAGGTGCGCACGGCGTCATCGGCGCTGTAGCAACCAGCGGTATTGGGCAGGTAGGTGAACTGCGACGGCGGCAGGTAGTCCAGCAGGCTGGGCTCGCCGGCGTTCTGGCCGATGTTCACGCGACGGATCGCCACGGTGACGATCTCGGCGCCCGAGGCGTCGATGGCGCGACGGGTTTCGTCGAAATCCTTGTACTTGCCAGTGCCGACCAACAGGCGGGAGGAATAGGTTTTTCCTGCAATCTGGAAGCTGTCGGTCGTCATGGGCGTACTCACTGGAATGCGATGAAAAGGGGGGAGGAAACAAGGGGGAGGAGGCTCAGCCGCCGCCGACAGCGACCACGATCTCCAGGGTGTCGCCATCCGCCAGTTGGGTATCGGCGTGACTGCTTCTGGGTACGATCTCACCGTTCAGTTCCACGGCAAGGCGCTTGCCGGCAAAGCCGAGCTGGTCGACCAGGCTGGAAACGGTAAGTGGAGCGGCGAATGCCTGGGTATTGCCGTTGATGGAGAGCTGGATCACGGACGGTCCTGCGGGTTTGCTGATCGCCGGGAATTCTAGCATGTAGCCACGGCGGGCCTTTGATACGGCGCAGAGACACATGCATGGATGGGCAAAGAGGCCACCGTCGGCCATGCGCCGGTCGAACACCGGCCAGTACGCTTAGGTACGGGTGCGGTGGATACGATATACCGACGGCTGCTGGCGCAGGCGCTTCATCACCTGCGCCAGGTGAACGCGATCCTGCACCTGAAGGGTGAACTGGATTTGCATGTAGCGCTCATCGCCGCCCTGCTCCTGCGTCGCCACCGAGGCGATGTTGGCGTCGGCTTCGGCAATGGTGGCGGCGATGGCGGCGAGCGCGCCGCGTTCGTTGGCGGCCAGGACGCGAATCGGCACTTCGAACATGCGCGCTACCAACGGGTCCCATTCCACATCGATCAGCTTGTCGGAATCGACGCGCCCGCCCGAAAGCAACGGGCAGTCGTGGGTATGGATCACCAGCCCCTGGTCTTTCTTGAAGAAGCCGATGATGGGATCGCCGGGGATCGGATTGCAGCAGCGGGCAAACTGGATCGCCATGCCTTCGGTGCCACGAATGGTGACCGCATTGGGGCGCTTGCCATGGGCCGGCTCCTCGAACCACTGGCCGGACAATTGCAGCATGCGCTTGGCCATCACCAGCGGCAGGCGCTTGCCCAGGCCGATCTCGGAGAGCGCTTCGTCGCGGGTGCGGACGTTGTTCTCCTTCAGCCACCGCTCCCAGATATCGTCACTCGGCGCCTGGGCCGCCGGCACCAGCGAGGTGATGCTCTGCGACAGCAGCCGGTCGCCCAGCAGCACCGATTCCTCGAAGCGCATGGTCTTGAGGAAATGCCGGATATGGCTGCGCGCCTTGCCGGTGGTGACAAAGGTCAGCCAGCTCGGGTTGGGCTTGGCATGCGCGGCGGTCACGACTTCCACCTGATCGCCGTTTTTCAGCTTGGTGCGCAATGGCACCAGTTCGTGGTTCACCTTGGCGGCGATGCAGCGATTGCCGATATCGGTGTGTACCGCGTAGGCGAAATCGACACAGGTGGCGCCATTGGGCAGGCTGAGAATCTTGCCCTTGGGCGTGAAGACGTAGACCTCGTCAGGGAACAGGTCGACCTTGAGATGTTCCAGGAACTCCACCGCGTCGCCCGATTCGGCCTGCAACTCCAGCAGCGATTGCAGCCACTGGTGGGTCTTTTGCTGGACATCGGAAAAGCTCTCGTCGCCAGATTTGTACATCCAGTGACTGGCCACGCCGGCATCGGCGATGCGATGCATCTCGTGCGTGCGTATCTGTACTTCGATCGGCGTGCCATAGGGGCCGAACAGCGTGGTATGCAGCGACTGGTAGCCATTCGACTTGGGAATGGCGATGTAGTCCTTGAACTTGCCGGCGATGGGCTTGAACAGGCTGTGCAGCGCGCCGACCACCAGGTAACAGGTGGGCACGTCCTTGACCAGCACGCGGAAGCCATAGATGTCGAACACCTCGGAGAAGCTGAGGTGCTTTTCCAGCATCTTGCGGTAGATACTGAACAGGTTCTTTTCGCGCCCGGACACCACGGCGTCGATGCCCGATTCGCCCAGCTTGAGACGGATGCCATCGAGGATTTTGCCCACCACCTCGCGGCGGTTGCCGCGTGCGGCGCGCAGCGCCTTGGACAGCACGTCATAGCGACGCGGGTGCAGGTACTTGAACGAGAGGTCGTCCAGTTCCTGGTAAATACTGTTGAGGCCGATGCGATTGGCAATCGGCGCATAGATTTCCATGGTTTCGCGGGCAATGCGTTTCTGCTTGTCCTCGCGCATTGCTTCCATGGTGCGCATGTTATGCAGCCGATCCGCCAGCTTGATCAGGATCACCCGCAGATCGCGGGCCATGGCGAGCAACATCTTGCGGAAGTTCTCCGCCTGCGCTTCTTCCTTACTCTGGAATTCGAGCTTGTCGATCTTGCTCATGCCATCGACAAGCTCGGCGACATGCCGGCCGAATTTCTCGGTCAACTCCAGCTTGGAGACACCGGTATCCTCCATCACGTCGTGCAGCAGCGCGGCAGCCAACGCCTGGGCATCGAGGTGCCACGCGGTCAGGATCGACGCGACGGCAAGCGGATGGGAGATATAGGGGTCGCCGGTGCGGCGCATCTGGCCGCGATGCGCGGCCTCGGAAAACTTGAATGCCCCGGCCAGGAACTGGCGATCCTCGGGGCGCAGGTAGGCGGTGTCATGGGTGAGGAACCGGTTGGCCGCGTCCAGCACCGCCGGCGCTGAACCGGCAAGCTCCGGAACATCGACTGCGGCAAGTACCACCGGCTCCATGACGTTCACCTGCGGGCGATCAGGTCCGGTTGCGCGTCAGGATATCGCGGCTGACCAGGCCGGCGGCCACTTCGCGCAACGCGAGCACGGTAGGTTTGTCGCGACCGGGGGCATCGACCTGCGGGGTCGAGCCATTGGCAATCTGGCGAGCGCGGTAGGCGGCGGCCAGAGTCAGGTCGAAACGGTTGTGAATGTTGGGCAGACAGTCGTCCACGGTAACGCGAGCCATGCGGGAATTCCTTTTTGAAGACGATTTGCGCGACAGCGCATCGCGTGATTGTAACAGAAGCCGGTGAATCAGCCTTTCAGGCTGCCCAGCAACGCGCCATGGCGGATGCGCTGCGTGCGCTGTCGCAACCGCTCGGCGCGCACCACGGCCACGATGTCGCGCACCGCTTCATCGATGTGCTCATTGACCACGACGTAATCGGCCTCGTCGAAATGGCTCATTTCCTCGCGCGCGGCCGCCATGCGCTTGGCGATGACTTCCTCGCTATCCTTGCCCCGGCTGCGCAGGCGCTGTTCCAGCGTATCGATCGACGGCGGCAATACGAAAATGCCCACCGAATCCGAAAAAATGCGCTTCACCTGCTGTGCGCCCTGCCAGTCGATCTCCAGCAGGATGTCCCGGCCATTGTCGATCACCGATTCGATCCACTGGCGCGAGGTACCGTAATAGTTGCCATAGACCTCGGCATATTCCAGCAGGTCGTGCGCCGCGATCATGGCCTCGAACCCGGCGCGGTCGATGAAATGATAATCCTTGCCGTGCACCTCGCCGCCGCGCGGCGCGCGCGTGGTGAAGGAAATGGAAAGCTGCACATTCTGGTCGGCAGCCAGCAAGGCCGCGACCAGCGTGGTCTTGCCGGCACCCGAGGGCGCCGTGACCACGAAGATATTTCCTCTCGCCATCACGAAAATCCGTAAGAAAACTACACGCAGGGTAGCACATCATCCGTGCGTGAAATAGTACCGGCCCGGGCGGCATCCCCCGGGCCGGACAAGCGATTGCAAGCATGAAAAAAGGGGCGTTGCCGCCCCTTTTGTGTCTGGCCCGGAATCAGCCTTGCAGCAGTTGCAGCACCTGCTGCGGCAACTGATTGGCCTGCGACAGCATCGCGGTGCCGGCCTGTTGCAGGATCTGCCCACGCGTCAGGCTGGCCGTCTCCTTGGCGAAGTCGGTGTCCTGGATCCGGCTTCGCGCGGCCGAGAGGTTTTCCGATGTCGTCGCCAGGTTGGCGATGGTCGAGGAGAACCGGCTTTGCAGGGCGCCGAACTTGGCACGCAGGTCGCTGACCCCGGTCAGTGCGTCATCGACGATCCGCAGCGCCTGGGTGGCCTTTTCGACCGTGGAAACGTCCAGCTTTTCCACTGTCTTCAGATCGGACTGGTACGAACTGCCCGATGCGAACGCCGTGGCATTGGTCGAGGCGGTGAACATCACGCCGGAGGCGAACCCCGCGCCGCTGGTGGTCACCGAGAACGAGGTCGCGGAGTTGAGCACCACCTGCCCGCCGAATACCGCCGAACCACTGGCACCGGCGGTGAAGACCGAGCTACTGCTCAGATATTGCGCGGCACCGGTGGAGGCGGCGGCGTCGAAATTCCAGACATCCAGGTCACCGCCAAAACCGCTGGCCACGCCATCGGCGGAGGTCATCGCGATATTGCCGCCATCGTCGGCGACCAGCTTGATGCCGTAACGCGTGGTCCCGGTGGCATCCTGGAACACTTCCACCTGCGCATTCACCCCGGTCTGCGACGACTTCTGGTTGAACGCGGAAACCGCCTGCGCATACTCGTCGGCATCGATCGAACCGTTGTTGTTCGCGTCGGAGATATTGAACGTGACCGACTGGAACGTGGAGCTCTTGGACGCCAGCGCAAGGGTGTACGAGCCGCTGCCCATCGTCAGCACCGTTTCGGTCCGGGCGGTCGCCTTCACACCGGTGCCGGCCTGGTTGATCTTGGCGGCGATATCGCTCGCCATGTCGGTGTCGGCGGCAGAAATGCTCACGCCATTGATGCTGAAGGTACCGGAGGTGGTCACCGCCGCGCCGGATACGTTGACCGTGCCGGTTGCGCCCGCCGCGTAGGTGGTGGCGCCGGTCACCACGTTGCTGATCGCCTTCGCACCGGTGCCGGTGCCGGTGCCGGTCTGGTAGGTACCGTACTGGTTGGTGCGCAGGTTGCTGGTGGTGGCGGTAATGGTTTCGTTGGCGTTGGCGCCCACTTGATAGATGGCAGCGGTGAAACTGCCGTCGAACAGCTTCTGCCCGTTGAACTGGGTGGTGATCGCGGTACGGTCCAGTTCGGACGTCAGTTGGCTCACTTCGGCATTGACCGCCTCGCGGTCGCTGTCGCTGAGCGTGGCATTACCCGCTTGCACCGCCAGTTCACGGATGCGTTGCAGCATGTCGCCCATCTGGGCCAGCGAGCCTTCGGCCGTCTGCGAGAGCGAAATGCCGTCATTGGCATTGCGCTGCGCCTGGTCCGAGCCACGAATCTGGGACGTCATGCGCTGGGAGATCGCGAGCCCTGCCGCATCGTCCTTGGCGCTATTGATGCGCAGGCCCGACGACAAGCGTTGTAGCGACGTTTGCAGGTCGTTCTGCGAGTTGTTCAGATTGCGCTGACTGTTCAGCGACGGAATGTTCGTATTGATGACTTGCATCGCACTTTCTCCTTGACGCACGGGCGGCAGACCTAGGCCCGCCCCGCTTTGCCAGCGTCGAACCTGGTGAGGGCATCCGGGATGCCATTCCTCGTACCTTTCGGTGAGCAAATCCCATGCCAGGCGGTTTGGCGGCAAAAGAAGTCGATTTACCCCAACTTGTCCCGCCACTACGGCAGCTTTGGCACATCGACCGGCAAGTTTTGCCGCTGGCATGAAATGCACAAGACAAAAGGCTGCCCAGGCGAGCGATGAACCCTACCCAGAGGTAATCGAATGGCCAAGCCTTAAATGCAATTTTGTTGCATTAACCATCTTGTTATTGATACTGTGTTGCATCTGATTACATTTCACCGCACCGATGCAACCTGCCCCGTCCCGACTTCCCGTTACCGTCCTGTCCGGCTTTCTCGGCGCGGGCAAGACCACCCTGCTCAATCACGTCCTCAACAATCGCGACGGCCTGCGTGTGGCGGTGATCGTGAACGACATGTCCGAAGTGAACATCGATGCCCGCCTGATCCGCGAGGGCGGCGCCGCCTTGTCGCGGGCTGACGAAAAACTGGTGGAGATGAGCAACGGCTGTATCTGCTGCACGCTGCGCGAGGATCTGCTGGTCGAAATCCGCAAGCTGGCCCAGGCACAGCGGTTCGACTATCTGCTGATCGAATCCACCGGCATCGCGGAACCGCTGCCGGTGGCGGAAACCTTCACCTTCCGCGACGAAGCGGGCGTCAGCCTTGCCGACATCGCGCGCCTGGATACGCTCGTCACCGTGGTCGATGCCTTCAACTTCCTGCGCGACTACGGCAGCGAAGCCCTGCTGGCCGAGCGTGGCGAAACCCTGGGCGTCGACGACAACCGCGCAGTGGTCGATCTGCTGATCGAACAGATCGAATTCTGCGACGTATTGGTGCTGAACAAGACCGACCTCGTCGGCGAAGCGGAGCTGGCCCGCCTGGAAACCATGCTGCGCCGGCTCAACCCACGCGCCGATCTGGTGCGTAGCACCCTGGGCCACGTGCCCCTCGACCGCGTACTCAACACCGGGCGCTTCGATTTCGAGGCAGCGGCCAGCGCCCCCGGCTGGCTTCAGGCACTACGCGGCGACCACACGCCGGAAACCGAGGAATACGGCATCGACAGTTTCGTCTTTCGCGCCCGCCGACCCTTCCACCCCCGCCGTTTCTGGGACTGCATCCATCGCGAATGGCCGGGCGTGATCCGCTCCAAGGGCTGGTTCTGGCTGGCCAGCCGGCCACGTTTCGTCGGTAGCTGGTCGCAGGCAGGCGCCGTATCGCGCCACGGTGCCGCCGGCGTCTGGTGGGCGACGGTGCCGCTGGCGCACTGGCCGGACGATGACGAATCGCAGGCCGCCATTCGCGCGGACTGGCATCCCCGCTTCGGCGACCGGATGCAGGAACTGGTGCTGATCGGCATCGGCATGGACCCGCTCGCACTGAGCGCGATGCTCGACGACTGCCTGCTGACCGAAGCCGAACTCGCCGCGCCGGATACCCTCGACGACCCCTTCCCGCCGTGGCGACTCATGGCGGAAACCTCGGCGACGGACTGAGCCACCCGCCCTTCCACTTTCTTTGTCACCCTCAGGGATTGTTCATGTCGTACCACCGCCACGGCAGGCCATTGCGCGCCCGCCTGTTGAACCCGCTCGCCACCGCCGTCTCACTGGTCTGCGCACCCGCCGCACTGGCCGAAGAGAAAATCATCACACTGCCCATCACCGTGGTCACCGCCAACCCATTTGGCAACGCCGATCTGGCCACGCCGGTATCGCAACTAACGGGTGACGCGCTGCGCCTGCGCGATGCCACCACGCTGGGCGAGGTGCTGACCGGCCTGCCCGGTGTCGCCTCCACCTCGTTCGGCCCCGGCGCCAGCAGGCCGGTGATCCGCGGCCTGGATGGCGACCGGATCCGCATCCTGCAAAACGGTGTCGGTGCGCTGGATGCCTCCGCACTGTCCTACGACCACGCCGTGCCGCAGGATGTCGCCAGCGTCGAAAGCATCGAAGTAGTCCGCGGCCCCGCTGCCCTGCTTTATGGCGGCAGCGCCATCGGTGGCGTGGTGAACGCGCTCGATTACCGCATCCCCCGCGGTCGGCTGGATGGCGTGGAAGGCGCCGCCAACGTGGAATACGGCGGCGCAGCCAGCGAACGTGTCGCCGGCGCGCGGCTCGATGCCGGCAATGGCGATTACGCCATCCACCTGGATGGCTTCAATCGCCGCAGCAAGGACCTGCGCATTCCGGGCGATGCCTGGTCCGAACGGCAACGTGCCGGGCTGGGCAGCTACCAGCCGCCCGAACATGGCCACGATCACGGCCATGAAGAACACGGGCACGAAGAACATGCCGAATCCGCCCACGGCACGCTGCCCAACAGCGACAGCCGCGCCTATGGCGGCGCGGCCGGCATCTCGCGCACCTGGGACGATGGTTACCTGGGGGTGGCATACAGCAGCTATCGCAGCAACTATGGCTCGGTGGCCGAAGAAGATGTCC
Organism: Chitiniphilus eburneus; assembly: GCF_005048205.1. Classification (GTDB taxonomy): domain Bacteria; phylum Pseudomonadota; class Gammaproteobacteria; order Burkholderiales; family Chitinibacteraceae; genus Chitiniphilus; species Chitiniphilus eburneus. The sequence goes on along the minus strand of NZ_SUMF01000015.1, from coordinate 24,014 downwards.
GCCTCGACCTGAAGCAGGACCGGCTGGCACTGGCATTCGCCCGACAAGGGCTGGGTGGCGCGATCGATGAGGTTAAGGCCGATCTGGCCTACACCGACTATCGCCACCAGGAACTGCATGGCAGCGAAGTTGGCACCACGTTCAAGAACCGGGGCTACGAAGGACGCATCGAACTGCGCCATGCACCGGTCGGCCAGCTCGACGGCTTGATCGGCATGCAGTTCGGCCAAAGCCGGTTTTCCGCGCTGGGCGAAGAAGCCTTCGTCCCCGATACCGATACCGACCAGGCCGCGTTGTTCCTGCTGGAACAATGGACCTTCGCCAACACCGCGCAGCTCAGCCTGGGCGGCCGGGTCGAATACAGCAAGCTCAGCCCGGACAGCGGCGACAATCGCCGCTTCCGGGATAGCGATGCACGCAGCTTCACCGCTGGCTCGCTCTCCGCCGGGCTGACCTACCCGCTGGCAGGCGGTTGGTCGCTGGCCGGCAACCTCGCCTACACCGAGCGCGCGCCGACGTATTACGAGCTGTATGCCAATGGCCAGCACGTCGCCACCGGCACCTTCGAACGCGGCGACCCCGATGCGAAAAAGGAACGCGCCACGTCGCTGGACGCGGCACTGCGCTATCAGTCCGGGGCCACGCACTGGTCATTCGGCGGCTATTACAGCCGCTTCGCCAACTTCATCGCGCTGGAACGCACCGCCCGCTGGTGCCATGCCCACGGCGACCACGACCATTGCGGCCGGGTGCAGCACGATGGCGAATCGCCCGAGTATCAGTACCGGGGCGTGCCGGCCAATGTGTACGGCCTGGAACTCGACAGCAACTGGCGGCTGTACCAGCACGCGGCGCGCTCCATTGATCTGCTGCTATGGGGCGACATCACCCGCGCGGAACAGCGTCAGAGTGGTGAGCCGCTGCCCCGCATCCCACCGATGCGGATTGCCGGCGCGGTGGTTTACGGCCAGGGCCCGCTGTCGCTGCGCGCGGAGTTACAGCACGCCGCCGACCAGGATCGCGTACCCGCCAACGACACGCCCACCGATGGCTACACCGTGGCCAATGTCTCGGCCAGCTATCGCTTCAGCACGGGGGGCGGCACGGAATGGCTGGCGTACCTGCGCGGCGACAACCTGGGTAACGAGGAAATCCGCTACGCCAGTTCGCTGACGCGCGATATCGCGCCACAAGGCAAGCGCAGCGTGCGGGCCGGTGTCACCGTCGCCTTCTGATCGCGTGCCCGGCCGGAGCGGCCACCGCCGCCCCGGCCGGCACGAGCAGCGCTATTTGCGGATGCGCTGCCCCTGCGCATCGACCACCGCTTCGCCGTCTTCCTTGGTGAACGCGCCCTGTTGCGGTTGCGGCAGGATGTCGAGCACCAGTTCGGACGGCCGGCACAGGCGCGTGCCCAATGGCGTGACCACGATGGGGCGGTTGATCAGGATCGGATGCTGGAGCATGAAATCGATCAACTGCGCCTCGCTCCACTTGGGATCGTCCAGGCCCAGCTCAGCGTAGAGCTGCCCCTTCTCGCGCACCAACCCGCGCGCCGTGATACCCATCGCCGCGATCAATTCGACCAGCCTGGCACGGTCGGGCGGCGTTTCCAGATACAGGACGATCTCGGGCTCGCATCCGCTATTGCGGATCAAGGCCAGCGTATTGCGCGAAGTACCGCAGGCCGGGTTGTGATAGATCGTGACAGGGTTCATGAAGGAATCTCACGGAAAAGGTGACGGGGTGCGCCGTGCGCAGCGCTCACCGAAATCGGTGGCGTAACCATCCGATTTTATGGAAACACAGCGCTTGGTCCCACTCGCCCGACTTGGCGGCAGGACGGGGCCGGCATGAAAAAGCCCTGCAACGCAGGGCTTTCGTTTCGCTCGAGGCGGCCTCGGCGCATGCCTCACTCGATATTCTGGATCTGCTCGCGCATCTGCTCGATCAACACCTTCAGCTCGATCGACGCGCGGCTGGTTTCCACCGAGACCGACTTGGAACCCAGCGTATTCGCCTCGCGGTTGAGTTCCTGCATCAGGAAATCCAGCCGCTTGCCGACCGCGCCTCCTTTGTCGAGGATGCGGCGGATTTCCGAGAAATGGGCGCCCAGGCGGGACAGCTCTTCATCCACGTCGATCTTCTGCGCGAACACGACGATTTCCTGACGGACCCGATCGTCCTCCTGCGTGCCCAGCGCTTCCAGGAAACGCGCCTTCAGTCTGTCCTCGTAATCCGCCACCAACTGCGGCACGCGCGGCTTCACCGCCGCGACGATGGCTTCCATGCCGGCGATGCGTTCCAGCAGGTGCGCCTTGAGCTTTTCGCCCTCGCGGCCACGGCTGGCACCCAGCTCACCGATGGCTGCATCCAGCAATTGCAGCGCGGCTTCGCCCAGCGCCTCGCCCGCTGGGGCGACCTGGGTCAGCACGCCCGGCCAGCGCAGCAATTCGCCCAGGCGGACATCGCCCCCGGCTGGCACCAGCGCCCTGGCCTGGTCGACCACCGCCACCAGTTGCTGCAACAACGCCTGGTTGAGCACCAGTTGCGCCGCCCCCGCCGCCTGCGCATTGAAGCCGACGCGGCATTCCACCTTGCCGCGCGTGATCTTGCCGGCGATGCGCTCGCGCAAGGCACCTTCGTGTGCACGCAGTTCCTCGGGCAACCGGACCGTCAGATCGAGATAGCGATGATTGACAGCGCGCAGCTCCAGATTGAGCGTGCCTTCGGGCAGTTCACGTTGCACCACGGCAAAACCGGTCATGCTGTAAATCATGGACTCTCCTTGAATGATGCGACCGCGCCCTTGCCCGGAACGGGTGGCACGGCTTTCTTGTTGGGTAAAGCACGCCGATTCCGGAAAAAGCGACGCCTGCGCGCCGCGTTCCACCGGGCAGCGCCTGCGGCTACACCGGCCGGCCGGACAATGCCACCATCGCCTGATCTGGCGCATGGGCGACCGGACACGCGCTTTACTTTTAGGCAGTGCTATATCCACAATGCCCTGAAAAGCTCACCAGTATAATCAATCCCCCCGATGGCGACCCCAAGCAACCAACCGCTGGCTCGTGGCTACCAGTTGCAGAACTATACGATCGCCAAGCTGCTTTCCGCAGGCGGCTTCAGCATCGTTTATCTGGCCCACGACGAAAACGACTACCCCGTGGCGGTGAAGGAATACCTGCCGAACTCCCTGGTGCTGCGCCAGGAAGGCTCGCAGGTGATGGCGACCAGTGACGAAAACCTGGCGCTGTTTCGGCACGGCCTGAAATGCTTCTTCGAAGAAGGCAAGACGCTGGCGCATATCCAGCACCCCAACATCGTGCGGGTGCTCAACTTCTTTCGCGCCAACGACACCGTCTACATGGTGATGGAGTACGAACGCGGACGGACACTGCAAAAGGAAATCCAGCTCAAGCACACCCGCGAGGGCGTGGACGAAAAGCTGATCCGCCATGTGTTCTATCACCTGCTGAACGGCTTGCGCGAAGTTCACCTCAACAAGCTGCTGCACCTCGACATCAAGCCCGCCAATATTTATATCCGTCGCGACGGCTCGCCGGTGCTGCTCGACTTCGGCTCGGCGCGCCAGACGCTGACCAGCGAACACGCCCGCCTGACGCCGATGTATACGCCGGGCTTCGCCGCGCCCGAGCAGTACCAGAAGAAGGAAGGGCTGGGGCCCTGGACGGACATCTACGGTGTGGGCGCCTCGATCTATGCCTGTCTCGCCGGCACCGCGCCACCGCCCGCCGACCAGCGTCAGAAGGAAGACAAGCTGCCCGATATCGTCGATCGCTGGGGCGACCGCTACTCGCCCGAACTGCTCGATATCGTGCACCAATGCCTGCTGCTCGAACCCACCGGCCGGCCGCAAAGCGTTCACCAGTTGCAGAAAATGCTGCTGGAACCGGCCTCACCCCCGGCCAAGCGCTCCGGCTTGATCAAAACCCTGCGTCGCACCTGGCAGAGCTTCACCGCCAAACCCTCCCGAGTGAACGAATGAAATTCACCATCTTCCAGGAAAGCCGCCAGGGCGGTCGCAAATACAACCAGGACCGCATGGGGTACTCCTACAGCCGCGACGCGCTGCTGCTGGTGATTGCCGACGGCATGGGCGGGCATCTGCATGGCGAGGTGGCTGCACAGATCGCGGTGGAACTGTTGACCGACCAGTTCCAGAAAAAAGCCGTTCCGGCGCTGCCGAACCCTACCCAGTTCCTGGTCGATGCGATACAGCGTTGCCACGAGGCCATCTATCACTATGCCGCCAATCACCAGATGGTGGAGGTGCCGCGCACCACCTGTGTCGCCTGCGTGGTGCAGGACGGCGTGGCCTACTGGGCGCATGTCGGCGATTCGCGGCTCTACCTGCTGCGCCAGCGCCGTGTCGCGGCGCAGACGCGCGACCATTCCAAGGTGCGCAAGCTGGTCGAGGCTGGCGAGATCACCGAGGAAGAAGCACGCACCCATCACGAAAAGAACAAGATCTATTCGTGCCTGGGCGGCTCCTACCCGCCCGAGATCGATGTCGGCGGCAAGATCGCGCTGGCCGATGGCGACACGCTGCTGTTGTGCACCGATGGCTTCTGGGGCTCGCTGGACGAAGAAGAGATCAGCCAGTTCCTCGGTTCGTTCCCGGTGCTGTTCGCCATCCCGCAACTGCTGGACCGCGCCGAACTGCGCGGCGGCAAGTTCGGCGACAACCTCACCGCGCTGGCGATCAACTGGCACGATGAAGACGAGCTCGATACCGACGATGCCTTTGTCTCCACGCAGAAACTGGATCACAACACCGTCGCCACCCACGTCGATCCCATCGAGACCAAGCGCACCGGTGAAATCACCGAGGACGACATCGAGCGCGCCATCGCCGAAATCCAGGCGGCAATTACCAAATATTCCAAATAGCGCGCAGTTGGTCGGCAGCCCATGCCGACGACATGAACGCGCCCACAAACTTCGCGCACTCCGACTAAGCTGCATTGCCTGAAATGGCGCTTACAAGGAGAGCATGAAGATGAGCAAAGCGTATCGCGACACGCGCGCCGTGTTATCGCTGGCACTGGCCCTTGCCTGCACCCAGGCCGGCGCCGAAGGCACCGCCCTCGGCATCGACATCAGCACGCTCGGCGTGGGCGGCGAACTCACCCAGCGCATCAACGACCAGTTCAACGTGCGCCTGAACGTGAACGGCCTTCAGCTCAACCACGGCGATACCATCGATAACATCCGCTACGACGCCGACATCCGCCTGTTCACTGCCGGCCTCATCGGCGACTGGATTATTCTGGATACGCGCTTCCGCCTCTCCGCCGGGGTGTTCTACAACGGCAACAAAGCCGACCTCACCAGCCAACCCACCGACGGCACCTACCGCATCAATGGCATCACCTACAACGCCGATGACGTAGGCGATCTATCCGGCCGGGTGGACTTCAACCGATTCTCCCCCTACCTGGGCGTCGGCTGGGGCAACCCCGTGGCCGGCAACGACAACCTCAGCTTCACCGTCGATGTCGGCGTGCTGTTCCAGGGCGCGGCCAACCTGCGGCTGGACGCCCATTGCGCGCCGACCCTGTCGCCCGCGCAATGCCAGGAACTGACCGATGACGTCGAGGCCGAGCGCGGCAAGGCCGAGGACGACATCAAGGATTACCGTTTCTGGCCGGTGGTCAAGGCAGGGCTGAACTACCGGTTCTGAGCCGGCCCAACGGCCGACCGCGACCGTCATCCCGTCGGCGGTCGCGCCTTTGTGTGCGGATGGAAGCGACGAGCCGCCCGACTCCCGTATAATCCCTTGAATTTTCATCGATTCAAGGACAACCCCATGCGCCCCTCGCATCGCCAGCCTTCGCAATTGCGTCCGGTCCGCATCACCCGCCACTACACCCGCCACGCCGAAGGCAGCGTGCTGGTGGAGTTCGGCGACACCAAGGTGATCTGCACCGCCAGCGTCGAAGAATCGGTGCCACCCTTCCTCAAGGGCAAGGGCCAGGGCTGGGTCACCGCCGAATACGGCATGCTGCCGCGCTCCACCAACAGCCGCATGCGCCGCGAGGCCGCACAGGGCAAGCAATCGGGCCGCACCCAGGAAATCCAGCGCCTGATCGGTCGCAGCCTGCGCGCCGTGGTGGACCTGCAACGGCTCGGCGAACGCCAGATCGTGATCGACTGCGACGTGATCCAGGCCGATGGCGGCACCCGCACCGCCAGCATCACTGGCGCCTTCGTCGCGCTCTGCGACGCCGTGAACGGCCTGCTCGCCGCCGGCAAGCTCAATGCCAACCCCATCCGCGACCATATCGCCGCCATCTCGGTCGGCGTCTATCGGGGCCAGACCGTGCTCGATCTCGACTACGTCGAGGATTCGGACTGCGACACCGACATGAACGTGGTGATGACCGGCGCCGGGCGCTTCGTCGAAATCCAGGGCACCGCCGAAGGCGAAGCCTTCAGCCGCGACGAAATGAACGCACTGCTCGACCTCGCCGAAGCCGGCATCGCCCAATTGATCTCCCTGCAAAAGCAAGCGCTGGCAGACTGAACCCGCCACCCCGAAGACGAATGAACTCCGTACCTCCTTCCCGCCGTTACTGCATTGCCCCGATGCTGGACTGGACTGATCGCTATTACCGGCGCTTCGCCCGTGCCCTTACCCGCCATGCGTGGCTGTACACCGAGATGGTCAACACCGGCGCACTGTTGCACGGCGACAAGATGCGCCACCTGCGCTTCGACGACATCGAAAACCCGCTGGCGCTGCAACTGGGCGGCTCCGCGCCCGGCGATCTGGCGCGCTGCGCGCGCATTGCCCAGGACTGGGGCTACGACGAAGTGAACCTCAACGTCGGCTGCCCCAGCGAGCGCGTGCAGTCCGGTGCGTTCGGCGCCTGCCTGATGCTGGAACCCGACCTCGTCGCCGACTGCGTCAAGGCCATGCGCGACGCCGTGAGCATTGACGTCACCGTCAAGCACCGCATCGGTATCGACAAGGTGGAAAGCTACGATTTCGTACGCGACTTCGTCGGCCAGGTGGCCGAAGCCGGCTGTACCACCTTCATTGCCCACGCCCGCAATGCCATCCTCAAGGGCCTCAGCCCCAAGGAAAACCGCGAAATCCCACCGCTCAAGTACGATTTCGTGCATCAACTGAAACGCGACTTCCCGGCGCTGGAAATCATCATCAATGGCGGCATCGCCGATCACGCCGTGGGGCTGGCGCAACTGGCCCACGTCGATGGCGTGATGGTCGGGCGCGAGGCGTACCAGAACCCGTATTCGCTGGCCGAAGTGGATGCGCTGTACTACGGCGATCACCACGCGGTGCCGACGCGCGAAGAGGCGATGCGCGACCTGCGCGGCTTTGTCGAGGCCGAACTGGCATCCGGCACCCCGTTGCGCTTCATCGCCCGCCACGTGCTGGGCTTGTTCCAGGGGCAGCACGGTGCGCGCAACTGGCGCAGAATGCTTTCCGATTCCAAACTGCTGAAAGACGCGGACTGGTCGCTGGTGGAGCAAGCGCTGGCCACCGTCCGCCCCACCGAACTGGAGACCGCTGCGTGAAACGTATCCTCCTCGCCCTGTTGTTCAGCCTGGCCGCCGGCAGCGCGCTGGCAGACCAGATCACCCTGCTCGCCACCATGGGCAACAAAGCCGTGATCAGCGTGAACGGCGCGCGCAAGACCCTGGGCGTCGGCCAGCAGGTCGGCGCTGTCAAGCTCGTGCGACTGGATGGCGATGGCGCGGTGTTCGAGGTGGACGGCAAGCAGCGCCGGCTGGCGCTGGGCGAAGGCTACGTCGGCGGTAACGACACCGCCAGCACCGGCGGCAGCGTGATCCTGTCGCCCGACGCGCGCGGCCACTTCTTCACCTCGCTCACCATCAACGGCCGTACCGTGAGCGGCGTGGTCGATACCGGCGCCACCCACCTGTCGATGAACAGCAAGCAAGCCAAGGAAATGGGCATCGACTACACCAAGGGCCAGAGCGCCATGGCACAGACCGCCAACGGCAGCGTCAAGGCCTGGCTGCTATGGCTGCCGCAGGTCAAGGTGGGCACCATTGTCGTCTACGACGTGCCGGTGGGTGTGCGCGATGGCACCGAAGAAGCACCGGTCCTGATCGGCACCAGCCTGCTCAACCGCTTCCAGATGAAGCGCGAGCAGGATGCAATGATCCTGACCAAGAAACTGTACTGATTACAGCCGGGAAGGGGGAAGGGTGAAAAGGGAAGGGTAAAAACCGATCCGCAGCGCCAGCGACAGCGGATTTTTTGACTTTGCCGTTACCCTTCTCTCTTCCCGCCTCCCGCTTCCCAGCCGTGGAAACCCCGCAATGACCCGCAAGATCGTCCTCGCCAGCAACAACGCCGGCAAGCTCCGAGAATTCTCCAAACTGTTCGAAACGCTCGATATCCAGATCGTGCCGCAAGGCGAGCTGGGCGTAGGCGAGGCGGACGAGCCGCACGACACCTTCGTCGAGAACGCGCTGGCCAAGGCACGCCATGCGGCGGCGGCCACCGGCCTGCCTGCGCTGGCGGACGATTCCGGCATCTGCGTCGCTGCGCTGAGCGGCGCACCGGGCGTGTATTCGGCGCGCTATGCCGGCGAACCCAAGTCCGACGCGCGCAACAACGAAAAGCTGCTGGCCGAGCTGGCCGGGCAGACCGACCGCCGCGCCTGGTACTACGCCGCGCTGGTGCTGGTACGCCGCGTGGACGATCCGCAGCCCATCATCGCGGACGGCATCTGCCTGGGCGAAGTATTGCACGCGCCGCAAGGCGACGGCGGTTTCGGCTACGACCCGCTGTTCTGGCTGCCCGAATTCGGCCGCACCGTGGCCGAGATCAGCGCCGACGAAAAGGCCCGTATCTCGCATCGCGGCCGCGCCCTGCGCGCACTGGTGGCCAAGCTGGAGGAAACCGGGCTGTGAACGACGAAAAGCGCTACGCCGTCTGGTGCCGCGACGACCAATCGGTGGTGTCCTGCGTGGAAAAGGTGAAGGTCATGAACGAGAACCTGGATGAAATCGTCCAGGCGATGCAGGACGCCTTCGAAGACGGCATCCTGATGGAAGTCTCCGAAGCGCAGATGAAGACCGTCCTGCACCAGTTGGTCGAACAACTCCACAACCCGTATCCGCGCTGATGTCCACCATCCAGTTCCACGGCGGCGGCCTGACCGCGCTGCCGCCGCTTTCGCTCTACATCCATATCCCCTGGTGCGTGAAGAAATGCCCGTACTGCGACTTCAACTCGCATGCGCAAAAGAACGGGCTGCCCGAGACCGAATACGTCGATGCACTGCTGCGCGACCTGGAATCCTGTCTGCCCTCGGTCTGGGGCCGGCCGGTCACCACCATCTTCATCGGTGGTGGTACGCCCAGCCTGTTTTCCGCCCAGGCCATCGACACCCTGCTTGCCGGCATCCGCGCCCGCGTGCGCTTGCTGCCCGACGCCGAAATCACACTGGAAGCCAATCCCGGCACCTTCGAGGCCGATAAGTTCGCCGGCTACCGCGCGGCCGGGATCAACCGCCTTTCCATCGGCATCCAGAGCCTGAACGATGCCAAGCTCAAGGCGCTGGGCCGCATCCACGGCCGCGACGAAGCCCTGCGCGCGGTGGAGATCGCGCATCGCCACTTCGACAACTTCAATCTCGACCTGATGTACGCCCTGCCGGAGCAGACGCTGGACGAGGCGCTGGCCGACCTGGATGCCGCCATCGCGCTGGCGCCGACGCACCTGTCGGCCTATCACCTGACGCTGGAACCCAACACCCTGTTCTATCGCTACCCGCCGCCACTGCCCGACGACGACCTCGCCGCCGACATGCAGGAAGCCATCGAACAACGCCTCGCCACTGCCGGCTTCGAGCACTACGAAACCAGCGCCTTCGCCCGCCCGGGGCGCCGCGCCCGCCATAACCTGAACTACTGGACCTTCGGCGACTACCTCGGCATCGGCGCCGGCGCCCACGCCAAGATCAGCTTCCCCGACCGGATCACGCGGCAGGCGCGTTATAAACAGCCCGCCGAATACCTGTCGCGCATGGCCGCCGGCAACGCCGCCCAGACCGACGACGTGGTCCCGCGCGAGCAACTGCCGTTCGAATTCATGCTCAACGCGCTACGTCTGACCGAAGGTTTTCCACTGGTGCTGTTCACCGAACGCACCGGCTTGCCGCTGACGCGGGTGCTGCCAGAGATCGAGCGTGCCTGTGCCGATGGTCTGCTGGAGCGCACGCTGGACCATGTGCGCCCCACGGCTCGCGGGCGGCGGTTCTTGAATACACTGCTTGAACGCTTCCTGACCTGAACCGACGAGTGTCAGCTTCAGCGGCAGAAAACCCGCATTGCGGCACTGCACACTCGTGGCTTAATCTGACAACCCATTGTTGTCTGTGCCGGGGTTTCCCGGCGCCCCACCCCACGCGGAAGCCATGCCGGTCCTCAATATCCTTTACGTCGAAGACAACGCCATGCTGCGGGTGACGATCGCCGAGTACCTGTCCGACCTCGGTCATCTGCCGGTGGCGGTGGGCAGCGCGGAGGATGCGCTGACCGAACTGCATCGCCATCGCTTCGACGTGCTGCTTTCCGACGTCAGCCTGCCCGGCCGTTCCGGCATCGAGTTGGTACGCGATGCCGCGCGGCTGCAACCGGAACTGGTCCTGGTGCTGTCCTCCGGCCACGATCTGTCCGCCGACGCCGAACTGCTGGGCGTGCCTGTGGAACTGCTGCCCAAGCCCTTCGACATCGACGCGCTCGAAGACGTGCTGGACCGTGCCGCCGTCCGCTGACGACGCTGCCGGCAGGCGTATTTCCTGCGCCCCGCCCGCCCCTCACCACCGTAGTGATAAATTGTAGGAATACACCTACAAACCGTAAGAATGCACCGATAGTGCAAGGCTTACGGAGCAGCCATCATCCGCAGGTTGCAACGGGTGCGTCCGTTGCGCGTACCCAGGTGCCGGATGAAACGAAAAGTCCTGATCGTCGAGGACAACCCCGACATGCTCGACTGCATCGCCGAGGAGCTGCGCTACCTCGGCCATGACGCCTTGCTCGCCAACGGCGTGCCGGATGCGCTGGCGCATCTGGCCAACGAGCCCGACATCGACCTGCTGCTGGCCGATCTACAGTTGCGTGCCGAACTGAATGGTGAGGCACTGGCCCGGCATGCGCTCACCATGCAACCGCGGTTGCAGGTGGTGATCATGAGCGGCTTCGACGCCTCATACCTGTCCGAGGACGGCCGGCAACGCTTCACCCTGTTGCGCAAACCCTACTCACTGGAAGAACTGAACCGCGTGCTCTCGCCCGCCGTGCCCACACCATGAACCACAAACCCATCGACAACCTGGATGCGGACGTCTTCCGCAAGATGCTCACGCGCAATGTGCTGCTACCGCTGGTGGTGGCACTCGCCAGCGCCGCCGTGTTCGTGGCCCTACTGTTCTATCTGGTGTCGGTGATGCGCGCGGTGGACCAATCCAACCGCGTGATCGGCAAATCGCACGAGATGACCAAATTGCTGATCGACGCGGAAACCGGCATGCGCGGCTTTCTGCTGACCGGCCAGCGCAATTTCCTGGAGCCTTACCAGACCTCCACCACGCGCATTCCCTTCGAGCTGACCGCGCTGAAGGAACGCACGATGGACAACCCGGACCATCTCAAACGCATCGCCGCCGTCAGCGGGCTGTATACACGCTGGCGCGGCTTCGTCGATGACGCCATCGCGCTCAAGGACAGCAGCGGCAACGTGGTGGCGCTGGTGGGCAGCGAGCGTGGCAAACAGTTGATGGATGCCATGCGTGCCGAAATGGCCGCCGTGATTTCCACTGAGGAAGCACTGCGCACCGAACGCTCGCAAGCCGCCAACGAAACCATCACGGTCCTGGTATCGATCACCGTCGCCTTCATGTTGCTCACTGGCATCGGCCTGGCCTACAACGGCCGCCGCCAGTTGCTGGGGCTATCCAATGTCTATGGCGATGCGCTGGCACGACAACAGCGGCAAACCGAACAACTGACGCGGCAGGCGTGGACCAAAACTGGCCAGACCGAACTGGCCTTGCGCCTGCTGGGACAGCAGAGCGTGGAAAAACTGTGCCGCAACGCGCTCAATTTCCTGACCGAATACCTGGATGCGCGGGTTGCCGCGCTCTACGTGAGCGAAGAAGACCAGCTCTACCACCGGCAGGCCGGTTACGCACTGGATGCCGACGTCGCGGAGCGGCGCGTCAGCATCCGGCCCGGCGAAGGGCTCACCGGCCAGGCGCTGACCGAACGCCGCGTAATCAAACTGGACAACCTGCCAGCCGACTACCTGCCGGTGACCTCGGCGGTGGGCGGCATGCCGCCGCGCCACCTGCTGATCGTGCCCATCGTCCATGAAGATGGCGCCACCGGCGTGGCCGAGTTCGGCTTTCTCGACGAACCCGGCGACGACGCGCTGGAATTCACCCGGCTGGCGATGGAATCGCTCGGCGCCGCCGTCCGCTCCGCGCAGTTCCGCGAACGGCTGCGGCTGACGCTGGAAGAAACACAGCAACTGAACGAAGAACTGCAAACCCAGCAGGAAGAACTGAAGACCGCCAACGAAGAGCTGGAAGAGCAATCGCGCGCACTGCGCGAAACCCAGGCGCGGCTGGAGAACCAGCAGGCGGAGCTGGAACGCAGCAACGAGCAACTGGAGGAACAATCGCTGCGGCTGCAACAACAGAAGGATTTCCTCAACGAGCGCAACAGCGCGCTCAACGAAGCGCACCACCTGCTGGAAGAACGCGCGCGCGAACTGCAACGTGCCAGCCAGTACAAGAGCGAGTTCCTCGCCAACATGTCGCACGAGCTGCGCACGCCGCTGAACAGTGCGCTGATCTTCGCCAAGCTGCTGGGCGACAACCCGGCCGGCAACCTGTCCGACGAACAGGTGCGCTTCGCCAACATGATCCACGCCGCCGGCAGCGATCTGCTCAACCTGATCAACGACATCCTCGACCTGTCCAAGGTGGAAGCCGGCATGCTTGATGTCTATGCCGAGCCGGTACCGCTCAAGCGCATCTGCCAGAGCATGCACGGCAACTTCGAAACCCTGGCCGCCGACAAGGGCGTGGCGTTCGATTGCGAGATCGATCCCGCGCTGGGCGAAACCATCGATACCGACGCGCGCCGGCTGGAACAGATCCTGAAGAACCTGCTGTCCAACGCCTTCAAGTTCACCCACGAAGGCCGCGTGCGGCTGCATATCGCCCCGCATGGCGACGCCATCGCCTTCGCTGTCGAGGACAGCGGCATCGGCATTGCGCCGGAACAGCAGGACGTGATCTTCGAAGCGTTCCGCCAGGCCGACGGCACCACCAACCGCAAATACGGCGGCACCGGCCTGGGGCTGTCGATCTCGCGCGATCTGGCGCGGTTGCTGGGCGGGCGGCTTGAGGTCAACAGTTCGCCGGCCGTCGGCAGCACCTTCACCCTGATCCTGCCGCGCACCATGCCGCAGCAGGACACCCCCGACGCGGCGCCCGCGCCGCTGCCGCCGACACCAGCTCCCGTGGCCCGGCCAGTCGCCCACGCACCCACGCCGGCCCTCTCGGTTGCAGCCCCCGCCATCGAGCACCCCGCCGATGCCGCGCGCCTGCCGGACGACCGTGCCGCGCTGCCCGCGCAGGGTCGCGTGATGCTGGTGATCGAAGACGACGAACGCTTCGCCGGCATCCTCTACCAACTGGCGCACGAGCGACACTTCGCCTGCCTGATCGCCACCACCGCCGCCGAGGGCGTGGCCCTGGCGCGGCAATACGTGCCCGACGCCATCCTGCTCGATCTCAAATTGCCGGACCAATCCGGCATGACGGTGCTGGAAACGCTGAAGGAAGACCCCCGCACCCGCCATATCCCGACGCACATCGTCTCCAGCGTGGACCGCAGCGACGCCGCGCTCTACATGGGCGCGGTGGGCTACCTGCTCAAACCAGCGGAGCACGAACAGTTGCAAGGCGTGTTCGAACGGCTGGAAAGCCGGCTGGCGCAGAAGATCAAGCACGTACTGCTGGTGGAGGACGACCCGATGCAGCGGGAAAGCATCGAACGCCTGATCGCCGAAAAGGATGTGGAGATCACCGGCGTAGCCAGTGCCGAAGAAGCACTGCAATTGCTGCGCGACCGCGTGTTCGATTGCATGGTGATCGATCTGACGCTGCCGGACATGCACGGCGCGGAGCTGCTGGAACGGATGGCGAGCGATCACCTGTATTCGTTCCCGCCAGTGATCGTCTACACCGGCCGCACACTGTCGCGCGACGAAGAAGCCGCGCTGCGTCGCTACTCGCACTCCATCATCATCAAGGGCGCGCGCTCACCGGAACGGCTGCTCGACGAAGTGACGCTGTTCCTGCACCAGGTGGAAACCGACCTGCCGCCGGAGCGCCAGAAGATGCTGAAAGCCGCGCGCAACCGCGACCGGGCGTTCGAAGGCAGCACCATCCTGGTGGTGGACGACGACGTGCGCAACATCTTCGCCCTGACCAGCGCGCTGGAAATGAAGGGCGCGCACGTGGCGGTGGCCCGCAATGGCGTCGAGGCGCTATCACGGCTGGACGAACGCAGCGACATCGACCTGGTGCTGATGGACATCATGATGCCGGAGATGGATGGCTACCAGGCCATGGGCGAAATCCGCCGCCAGGAGCGCTTCAAGGACCTGCCCATCATCGCCGTCACCGCCAAGGCAATGCGCGATGACCAGGAACGCTGCATCGAAGCCGGCGCCAACGACTACCTCGCCAAACCCATCGACCTGGATGCACTGGTGTCGCTGGTACGGGTGTGGATCTCCAAGCCGGGGCGGCCATGAATCTGCCCATTGCCTATCCCGACAGCGATTTCGACATCGAGCTGCGCCTGCTGATTGAAGGCATCTACCTCAAGTACAACTACGACTTCCGCAACTATTCGCCGGCGTCGCTGAAGCGGCGCGTGGCGCATGCGCTGGCGCAAATGGAGTGCACTACGGTCTCTGCGTTGCAGGATCGCATCCTGCATTCGCCGCAGCACTTCCTCAACCTGTTGCAGTTCCTCACCGTGCCGGTGAGCGAAATGTTCCGCGATCCCGCCTATTTTCTGGCGATCCGCGACAAGGTGGTGCCCATCCTCTCCACCTACCCGTCGCTGAAAATCTGGATCGCCGGTTGCAGCACCGGTGAAGAGGTCTATTCGCTGGCCATCCTGCTGCACGAGGAAGGGCTGCTGGAACGCACCCTGATCTACGCCACCGACATCAACCCGCACAGCCTGCAACGCGCCGAGGACGGCATCTTTCCCATCGAACATCTCAAACTGTTCACCGCCAACTACCTGGCGGCCGGCGGCAAGCGCGCCTTCTCCGACTACTACACCGCCGCCTACGGCTCGGCCATCTTCGACCGCGCGCTGCGGCGACAGGTGACCTTTGCCGATCACAGCCTGGCCACCGACAGCGTGTTCTCGGAAACGCAGTTCGTCTCATGTCGCAACGTACTGATCTACTTCAACCGCGAACTACAGGACCGCGCCTTCGCGCTGTTCCGCGAATCGCTGTGTCATCGCGGCTTCCTCGGCCTGGGCAGCAAGGAGACAGTGCAGTTCTCCGCCGTATCGGACCAGTTCGAATCCTTCGCCCGCCATGAACGGATCTTTCGCAAACGATGAGACCCCGCCTCGACCCACATCGCCTGCAAGCCCTGGTCATCGGCGCCTCCGCCGGCGGCATCGACGCGCTGATGCACGTGCTGCCGGCGCTGCCCGCCGACTGCCCGATCCCGGTGGTGGTGGTGGTTCACCTGCCGGAAAACCAGCCCAGCCTGCTGCCCGAAGTCTTCGGCCCGCGGGTGGACCTGGAGGTCAAGGAAGCAGACGAAAAAGAGCCGGTGGAACCAGGCACCATCTACTTCGCACCGCCCGGCTACCACCTGTTGATCGAGCGCGACCGCACCTTTTCGCTGAGCGTGGAAGCCCCGGTGCACTACTCGCGCCCGGCAATCGACATCCTGTTCGAAACCGCCGCCGCAGCCTACGGCCCCACGCTGGCCGCCATGCTGCTGACCGGGGCCAACGAAGACGGCGCCGCCGGCCTGGCCCACGTGGCACGCCTGGGCGGCACCGTACTGATCCAGGACCCGGACGAAGCCCGGATCGCCACGATGCCGCTGGCGGGATTGCGGGCAGTGGGAGATCAAGCCACGGTGTTGCCGCTGGCATCCCTGGCGCTGATGCTGCGCGCATTGCGCACAAAGGAGTCACGATGAACGACGACAAAGTTCGTCTGCTGCTGGTGGACGACCTGCCGGAAAACCTGGCGGCGCTGGAAGCGCTGATCGGTCGCGCCGACCTGGAAACCCACAAGGCCGACTCCGGCACGCAAGCACTGGAGCTGCTGCTGACGCACGACTTCGCCCTGGCCATCCTCGACGTGCAGATGCCCGGCATGGACGGCTTCGAACTGGCCGAGTTCATGCGCGGCACCGAGCGCACCAAGCATATCCCCATCGTCTTCGTCAGCGCGGGCAGCCAGGAGCTGAACTACGCCTTCAAGGGCTATGAAACCGGCGCGGTCGATTTCCTGCACAAGCCGCTGGACGTGCATGCCGTACGCAGCAAGGTGAACGTCTTCGTCGACCTGTACCGGCAGAAACGCACATTGTCGCGCCAATTGCGCGCGCTACAGGAAGCGCAACTGGAGCAGGAAATGCTGATGGCCGAACTGCAAAAGACCCAGGCCGAACTGCAGCTGGCGATCCGCAACCGCGACGACTTCCTCTCCGCCGCCGCACACGAGCTGAAAACACCGCTCAACGTGTTGAAACTGCACGCGCAGATGCGCGAACGCCACCTCAAGCACGGCGATAACAGCGCCTTCAGCGGCGAGAAATTCGCCAAGATGGTGACGCGCGAAAGCCGGCTGGTCGAAACGCTGGTGCGGCAGATCGACGACATGCTGGATATCAGCCGCATCCGCACCGGCAAGCTGTACCTGCGCCCCACCGAATTCGACCTGGGCGAGATGGTGGACGACACCGTGGGCCAGTTCTCCGAACAACTTGCCGCCACCGGCAACGACCTGCACCTGACCATCGCGCGCCACATCGTCGGCCGCTGGGACCAGTTCCGCCTGGAACAGGTACTGACCAACCTGGTGACCAACGCCATGCGCTACGCGCCCGGCACACCGCTGGAAATCACCGTCACCCGCCATGGCAGCGGCGCCCGCATCGCCGTGCGCGACCACGGCCCCGGCATCCCGCAGGAACACCAGCAACGCATCTTCCAACAGTTCGAACAGGCCAGCGGCGGCGCCAGCGGCCTGGGCCTGGGGCTATACATCAGCAAGCAGATCGTCGAAGCCCACGGCGGCGACATCTTCGTCCAGAGCATTCCCGGCGGTGGCGCAACATTCCTTGTGGAGTTGCCACTGGAAGGCGGGAGCGAAAGCGAAGGGTGAGGCCGATGCGCCTCCCCGGCGCATCCCCTTGTCTCCGATTTCCTCTGCGAAACGCCGTGCTCTCCGTGTCCTCTGTATTTCAGGATGTGGGGTTCAGGCCTTACGTTGTTGCCCTTCCCCCTTCCCCCTTCCCCCTTTCCCCTTCCTTTTTTCCTTCTCCCTGCGCCTTGCAACGCCCACGCTGTAGGAACCTGCCGACCTCCCCTTCCGCCGACCGCCGATGCCGCGCGCCATGGCCATCACGCATCATTTCTCCAACATCACAAGCCCGCACTGCAATGGGCCGCCAGGAGAAACCAATGCTGTACTGCACCTTCACCTTCGACGACGAACCCACCGCCGGTTACCTCTCGGCCTGGGGCGGGCACCATCGTAAGCGTGGCCACGTGGCCATCTACGATCAGCGCTCGGGTGACATCGTGGCCCGTTACGGCCTCGAAGAACGCAAGGAAAACGACCGCGAGCTGGAACTGATCCACCGCCGCGCCATTGCCCAGTTCCGCCGGGATCGTCGCGCCACCGCACCAGAGCGCTACATCGACCTGGATTGGCGGGTGAATCCCTGGGCCGGCGACATCATCCACATCTGACCATGCAGCCAAGCGGTTCGACTCGATCGTTGTCCCAACAGGAGTAGTCGCCATGCCTTACCGCCCCGACGCCATGCCCGACCGTGTGAGCGATCACCTGCCCGAATCCGTGCGGCAGGCATATCGCGACGCCTTCCTCAACGCTTGTGAGCGCGGCAACCGCGACGAACAACGCGCGCACCAGATCGCCTGGGCCGCGCTGAAAGCGCACTACCAGGCATGCGGTAACGCCCGGCACTAGACGAAACGATTTCAAGACGGGCGCGGACGCTCCCGCAGGCTTCAGCCACGCCACAACCCACCCAGACCGGCACACCCGGCCCACGTCGCCCGAACCGGGCGGCAACCAACCATCCGAAAGGAGTGCAACCATGACCATCAGCAACCCCGCCGGCAACGGCCAAACCTCGCGCACCGCAGCGGAAGTGGGCGGCGCCCGCATCGTCGGCAGCACCGAAGCCTTCGACCGCGCCGACGGCCCGGGCCCCTACCTGATGCTGGCCGACTCGCTGGAAGGCAGCAACGTGGTCAACAGCGCCGGCGACGACCTGGGCGAAATCAAGGGCATCATGCTCGACGTACAACGCGGCCGCATCGCCTACGCCGTGCTCTCGTTCGGCGGCTTCCTGGGCCTGGGCAACAAGTTGTTCGCCATCCCCTGGCAGGCGCTGGTGCTGGATACCGACCGCAAGCGCTTCGTACTCGACGTGAGCGAAGAACGCCTGAAAGCCGCCCCGGGCTTTGATAAGGATCACTGGCCCAGCATGGCCGACCTGACCTGGGCGGCGGATGTGCATAGCTACTATCAGGCTGATCCGTATTGGCGGCATTGATTGAACATCCCGGCTGCCAAAAAAGAACAAACCCCGTTTTGCGGGGTTTGTTCTTTTTTGTCCACTCAAACGAATTGAAAAATCAAAAACCTCCATTTACCCCCCCACATATAGGCATTAAAGAAATTGTCATACAATCCATTTTCGTAAACAAAATATACCCACCCCAAAGCGCCAAAATTCAAATAGATCAAACAGTAAAAAGTCACCCATAAAATTGAAATAGAAATTCTTAGGAAAAGCGCTTTTTTCAACTTTGAAATTGAATACAAACCCATGAACAACACAAAAACAAGTGTTAAAAAGACACCAGGCCGTATTGATTCATTAGCCCCGCAATGATAGTACCCAAGAAAAAAAGCGAGCATCGCACAAGTAGCGATTGCCACTACCTTGCTAATTTTTGAATATTTATCATTGAACATACAATGTTCCATATTTCTTTATCGGAGCATAAGTGGGCGAAACAACTCGAACGGGGTTTTTGATATTTCGACACACACCATATCGAAAATAAGCTTTGGCTCGGCAAAAAAGTCGATCAAAATTTATTCCAAAATGGCAATTGGCTTCTGTCACCAAGCCATCTTTTGTATGATCCTCTGATAATTTCTTATTGCAATTTCTTAGGATCTTTACCCTCTGGAGAAATCTCCTAAGCCCCTGTATTCGTCTCAGACCAAGGATCGAGGTGATAGCGGGCCGGTGCGTTTTTTGGTGCGGTTGCCGTTCAGGTCGTAGCTGTAGCCGCCACGGTTGGTTTAGGATCGTGACGGTTTTGCTCATTAATCTGGCTTTTTTATCGATAGGTAAATTTCTGTAATTGCTTTCTCGCCGCCGATGACAACAACTCCTTTTTCTTTGTCATCAAACTCCCCGACCCTGTTTATTATAACCCCTCCCTTTTTTATGATTTTCCCTGCAACAACTTCGTCAGAAATAATCCTCGATTCCCAGCCATTTTTTAAAATTTCTTTAATATCAGCACCCAAAGGAACGGCCAAGATACAACTATCAGCCTCTGCGATCATGGCTCCTGCAATGTAAGAAATATCTTTGATTGATATTTTTATTGCCCCGAAGAATTTTATTTTCCCTTCATTTTCTTTTGAGCACTCCCAGGAACCTGATTTACCAGAAAATCTGAAGCCGCGAAATGACAGAGCTTTCCACAATCCATAGTGCATTACTATACGACTTTTGTTTTGCCATGCTGAATTTTGCAACACAAGCCAGAATTCAACCCCTCCCGTTTTTTGTATTGCAAAGAAGCCTTGTTCAATTGACTCAATCAATGATTGATCGGCCGGATGAAATTTCACAATGAAGCCCAGCCCGGAAACTCGCCCCCCTTCTTTCGGCCTCCAAGTGATATTGAAAACATCGTTTTCAACACTTAAATCTTGGCTGTATGCATAAAAAATATTAGCATTCATAACTAGTAGTCATAATGTTGGCCGAGGGGATCATTGAAATGAGGCCCTCTATTTTGTGGATTGCCCTGTCCGAAGTTATGACTGCCAGCATCATCCCTAAATCTTACTGTCTGCGTTCCTCCCCTAGGAGCTGGCAGTTCAAATTCAGATATTCTCCCAGGCTGCGACATCCACTATTGATCTGCCCATGCCCGGTCTTGGCGTCGAAGTACTGTCGACCCTATTTGTTACCACCAATTACATAAATCCTTCCAGATGCCCCTCCTTCCTCCCAACCATGTCTTTGAAGCATCTGATATGCGAATTTTCTAATCTCATTCCATTCCGGACAGTCCAACTCATCAAAAAGCCAAATTCTTTCATATTGCTCGCCACTTATTTTTTCGATTTTCCCATCCAAACACTGGAGAGATTCAAGCTCCTCCTTGCTTAACATACCGTCAGCAAATAAGTCCTCCCAGTACTCTCGGCACCGCTCATATTCAAGAGCCATCTCCTCCGTAAAGGGAATCCCCTCCCCTAGGGCATGATTTTGAGCCTCTGCGGGCAAGGACAGGTTATAAACAATACCTTTTATGTCACACAAAGCCAATTTGAGCCGGTTACTCATAAGGGACAATTCTCGCTTTTTCTCTGGAATTTGCCACATAAGTGGCTGGATCCACTACTTTTACTACACCACTTGTTATAGTAGATATTTTATAGTACGCCCCATCATGCCGTCCTCCACCAGGATGGACCTGACTTGGGCAGCGGATGTGTATAGCTATTACCAGGCTGATCCGTATTGGCGACATTGATGGTTTAGCTGATGCGAAAGCAAAACCCCGCTGAGGCGAGGGTTTTGCCGGATAGAAATTCTCTCTACATACCAAAACTCTGCATCTACCAAATTCGCCTCCTTCAATATCCGCCTCAGCAAAATTAGCCCCTTGAAAATTGCTCCCTTCGGGACATAAAAATAAAACCAGCCTAATTCCAACCCAAAGGAATTTCCTCCCCTACCGATCAATCCGCCATTCTATTTATCCAATTTTTACTGGGAGCCACCTGTGGATATTCCTGATTATGCATCATGAAACTCGCCCAGCGGTTTATTCTACTTGACCAAGCCCCCCATCGGAATTCCGAATACTCGCCCTCCAGCAATGCATCCAAATCGCTCTCGGGCAACAAATACAATTGAGGGGGAATGAAATTTTCATTTTTCCACGCATTAAGCAATTCAAATTCATATCGTTTTTCATTTTTGAATATAGTCAATTCCGCCTCTTTACTCCACTCTAACGAGCCCGTCGCATCAGCCGTTACAACTTCGTAGCAAACAATTTCTTTGCTCTCATGCAATTTATTTAAATACATATGAACCAAGCTCATGTTATTCCTAGAAATATTTCCTGTTCTTCTGAATGACGTTTGGATGATACAAATCGCTACTACGATTTTGTTGTTTTTTTAGAGTTTCTTCATGGGCTTGCCGTAAAATATAGTTTATTTCACCCTCGGTCATTGTGGCCGGATTTTTTCCTGCGAATTTCTTTTTACAAATATCTGCCTCAAGAGATTCATGCAAGAAGAAGCCAACATCAAAAGATGAACCCATTCCTGCATATAGTCTTTTTAGCATATCTCGTTCGACAGAAAAAACGGGGGAGGTAAAAAAATTCTCGCCTTGCAAGCGAGCGACATTCGTCAAATGCGCTGTTATTTTTGCAAGCTCTGCCTGAGAATAATCAACCCCCATTAACCCCAATGGATCGACATATTTTAGAGAATTGTTTAACCCATATGCGTAAGAATTAATCCCCCCCGCCAACCCGATCGGATCGCTCTGGATGTACCGCCCGATTCGCGGGTCATAGTCCCGGAAGTAGTTGTAGTACCGCCCTGTCTCCACATCAGCGTACTGCCCCGGGAAGCGCAGGTTATAGGTGACTTGCTGCCCATCCCCATCCGGGTCGCTGTTCGCTTGGCTGTTGCCGAATGCCTCTGCAATCGCCCATTCCCACACAACCTTGTTGTCAGCTTGGGGGTCGGATAGCTGTCGCGGCGTCCCTAGATGATCCGCCCATACGTAGTACAGCTTGGGTGCCGTCGGGCCAAGCAGTGCGGCCACTGGGATGTTGTCCAGCCAGACAGTTTCCTGGGTCGCCTGCCCAGTGGCACCGTATTCGCCGAGTAGTTGGCCTTGGTCGTCGTAGGCGAACAGGGTGGTGTTGGCAGCGGCTTTCTTTACCCGTTGCCCCAACGCGTTGTACTGATAAGTGACACTGGTACTGCCTTGGCTGGATTGCACCATCCGCCCGACATCGTTGTAGCGATGCGTCCAGCCGGTTTCACCGATCAGGTGGCCTGCAGCATCGTGGCTGTAACCGTTGTTGAGTAGCCCGGTCACGTTCAGCAGGCGGTTGCTGTTGGGGTCGTGGGTGTGGGTGGTGACGGCGGAACCGGTGCGTTTTTCGGTGCGGTTGCCGTTCAGGTCGTAGCTGTAGCCGCCACGGTTGGTTTAGAACCGTGACGGTTTTGTTTGCCAATCCATTTTTCTTTATATTCCAACTACCGTCACACAATCAAAACTGCACGCCACCTCTTCACTCCAAACTTTTATTTCTCTAATCATTTTCGCAATTCCACTTCTATAACAAATGAAATTTTCTTCAAAATCTATTTTTGTTTCATCAAACAAAAAGGAGAGCCCAACGTTCTCATCGTGGCTTTCCATTTTCATGAGTTTCACGGATAAAGCATCCCACTCGTCAACGATTCCAAGCCAAACATCCATTGGGACAGTAGTCCTACCCCAATGACCATATTTAGTATATGAAGGCCAAGATTTTGCTAAAACACCCTCAAGAAATCCAAACGCTTCTTCTTCTATAAAAATGGACGACCCCGCTAATTCTGACGATGAGCCATCGACCAATATTTCCATAACAAGGCCGCCCGTTCTTTTACTTCCATTTTTCACCGAAAAATCAATCATCACAGCCCTTTATCTCAGCCCATAAGAGATAATCCGCCCATCTCTTGCAATATCGACATATCTTCCATTTTTCATGTGTCGCACAACTCCCTCCGTAGGGCCATTAATATTCCTTGTTTGGGCTCCTCTTAAGTTTCTAGAAAATTCCTCAGCTTTTCTCAAATATTGTTCTGGAGTAGAGGCATTCACTTCTTTTCCATGCCGTTTGAAATGATCTACAAGTGATTGCCGAGATGAGCCATAAGATCCCTCATGCCACTTCTCCTCACAACCTTGCAATGGATCACCCGAGCCGTCCTTGCACAATGCAGGCAATATCGCACACGGATCGGGAGCTGCGCCATTGCCATTCCCATATTCAGCAATTGGATCTATCTCATTGCGTCCGCCACTAATTGCGGACTGCAAAGCACTTTTTACAACATCTGCACAACCCTGGGCCAATAAACATGCCGTTCCAACCAGCAACGCAGGCGCAACTACTGCCAGCGCTGCGTTCTTGCCATATGGATCTACATATGAAAGCGGCCCTCCTCCCACATACCCATAAGTATTAATCCCCCCCGCCAGCCCGATCGGGTCGCTCTGGATGTACCGCCCGATCCGCGGGTCATAGTCGCGGAAGTAGTTGTAGTACCGCCCGGTTTCGGCGTCGAAGTATTGTCCGGGGAAGCGTAGGTTGTAGACCAG